>NZ_JAOTOA010000001.1:0-1161613 GCF_036346535.1 Pseudomonas sp. Z18(2022) | reverse complement strand
GAATGGTAGTGACCCAGGGCGGGTCACTCCGGGAGTGCAGATTACGGCTGTCGGTTCCAGTGCCGGAACAATGGCTCCGCCAGAAACAACACAAACAACAAACGCATCACCTGCATTGCGGTCACCAGCGGCACTGACAATTGCAGGGTTTCCGCCGTCAGGCTCATTTCGGCAATGCCACCGGGCATCATGCCCAGCGTCAACGAGCGCAGATCCAGATGTGTCAGGGCACTCAAGCCTACCGCCGCCAGCGTCGCGATCAACATGGTCAACGCCGTACCGATCAAGGTGCGGCCCATGAACAACGGCGCACGCCGGAAGAATTGCCGGTTGAAGTGGCAACCCAGGCCGCTGCCGATCAGCCACTGGCCTATCTGGCTGCCACCGTCGGGCAGGCCGATGTGCAGGTCCCAGGTGATACTCACGATGGCGCTGACCAGCAGCGGCCCGAACAGCCAAGGGTTTGGTTGGCGTAAACGCTGCCAACCCCAGGCCACCAAGGCGCCGATCGGGAAGAGCACCGCCAGCCAGGTCCAGTCGACGGTCGCCGGATGAAACTGCGGCGCGCCTTCCCCCAGCAAATACTTGAACGCCGCCGGCACACACAGCACCACCACCAGCACCCGCAGACTTTGGCCCGCCGCGACACGGCTGAGCACCGCGCCATTGCGCGCGCCGAGGTTAACCATCTCCCCCGAACCGCCCGGCATGCTGGAGAAAAACGCCGTGGCGCGGTCTTCACCGCTGCGGCGCATCAACCACACCCCCACAATGCTGGAGAGGCTGGTGACCAGCGCGCCGAAGAAGATCAGGCCGAAGTGGCTCATCACCTGCTCGATCACCACCGGGGTGAAGTGCAGGCCGATGCCGATGCCCACCACCCATTGGCCGCATTTGCGGCCGCCGGGGATTTCTGCCAGCTGCCAGGGGGTGAGGCAGCGCACGAGGATGATCGCCAGCAACGAGCCGACCATGTACGGCAGTGGCCAGCCGATCTGGCTGGCGAGGTACCCGCCCAGCAGACCGACCAGCGGTGTCGCCCACCAGTTTCTGAACGTGGCCTCAGACATCGGCCACAGCACGACGCTGCAGGGAACGCTTGCGCCAGATGCGCACCAGCGGGAACAGCAGCATCAACGCGGTCAGCACCCACACACCAAAGGTGATCGGGCTGGACCAGAGGATTTGCAATTCACCGTTGGAAATCGACAGCGCCCGGCGCAGGTTCTGCTCCATCAAGCCGCCGAGGATAAAGCCCAGCAGCACGGGCGACAGCGGGAAGTCCAGCTTGCGCAGGATGTAGCCGAAGATGCCGATGCCCACCATCAGGAACAGGTCGAAGGTGGTGGCGTGGACCGCGTACACACCGATCGCGGTGATGATGGCGATCACCGGCACCAGTGCCCAGTTCGGCACGGCGAGGATGCGGGTGAAGATGCGGATCATCGGGATGTTGAGGATCACCAGCATGATGTTGGCGATGAACAACGAGGCGATCAGGCCCCAGACGATGTCCGGTTGCTGTTGGAACAGCAGCGGGCCGGGGGTGATGTTGTACAGCGACAGGGCGCCAATCATCACGGCCGTGGTGCCCGAGCCGGGCACGCCGAGGGTGAGCATTGGCACCAGGGCGCCGCAGGCGGAAGCGCCGATCGCGGTTTCCGGCGCGGCCAGGCCGCGCATGTCGCCCTGGCCGAATTTACCGCTGGCACCGGCCAGGCGCTTTTCGGTCATGTAGGCCACGGCGGAGGCCAGTGTGGCACCCGCGCCGGGCAATACGCCCATGATGAAACCCAACAGGCCGCAGCGAATATTCACCACGAATACGGCGGAAGCTTCCTTCAGGTTGAACATCATCCGTCCGGTGGCTTTCACCGCTTCCTGGCCACGGTGGGTTTTTTCCAGCAGCAACAGGATCTCGCTGATGGAGAACAGGCCCAGCACCAGCACCACGAATTGAATGCCGTCGGTGAGGTGGATGTTATCGCCGGTGAAACGGTACACGCCGCTGTTGGCGTCGATACCCACCGCTGACAGAAACAGGCCGATCAACGCGGCGACAAAGGTCTTCAGCGGTTTGTCACCGGCCATGCCGCCCAGGCAGACGATGGCAAACACCATCAGTACGAAATATTCCGCCGGGCCGAAGGCAATCGCCCATTTGGCCAGCAGCGGGGCAAACAGCACCATGCCGCAGGTGGCGATAAACGCGCCGATGAACGAACTCCATGCCGACAGCGACAACGCCACGCCCGCCAGGCCTTTACGGGCCATCGGGTAGCCGTCGAGGGTGGTCATCACGGTGGACGCTTCGCCCGGGATGTTCAACAGGATCGAGCTGATACGCCCGCCGTATTCGCAACCCAGGTACACGGCGGCCAGCAGGATCAGCGCCGACTCAGGCGGCAGCCCGAGGGCGAACGCGATGGGGATCAACAGCGCCACGCCGTTGATCGGGCCCAGGCCCGGCAACAGGCCGACTACGGTGCCGATCAAGGTGCCGCACAGCGCGGTGATCAGGTTGTAAGGGGTCAGTGCAACACCGAAGCCCTGGCCCAAATAGCTGAACGTATCCATATCAGTTCTCCAGAACTTCAAGCAGGCCGAGCGGCAGCGGTACATCCATGGCCTTATCGAACAACAGATAAAGACCGATGCTCATCAAGGTCACGATCACCGCGCTGGGCAGCCAGCGGCCGCCATACAGGCGCGCCATCGGAATGCCGATCAGGATGCTGCTGAGGATGAAACCCAGGGGTTCGAAGGTGCCGGCGAAGATGATCAACAGCGTGACGCAGACAGCGATCTTGACCAGGGTTTCGCGGTCCAGCGCCGGTTCTTCCTCGGTGTGCCTGGTGGGCTGCGGGCGAAACAGCATGTAGATCAGGCCCAGGCTCATCAGCCCGAGCATCAGCAGCGGGTAGGCGCGAGGTCCTACCGGCTCATAGGAAAACGATGCCTGATACGGCCAGGCCATCAGCGCCAGGGCGGCGCAGACCAGCAACATGAACGAGGCAAAAATGCGTTGTAAGAGCATGCAAAACTCCTGGGCCACACCCCTGATGCGCAAGGGCGTGGCCGCGCGAACAAGGGGCGATTACTGGATCAGGCCGAACTCTTTGGCCAGCACTTTGTAGTCAGCCACCTGTTTCTTCACGTAGGTGTCCAGCTCCGGGCCGGTCATGGCGAACGGGAACAACTCGCGCTGGTCACGCAGCTTGGCGAACTCTTCGGAGGCCAGCAGTTTGTCGAACGCGTCTTTCCACCAGGCGTAGTCTTCATCGCTGACTTTTGGCCCGAGGTAGAAGCCACGTACCACTGGCCAGACGATGTCGTAGCCTTGTTCCTTGGCGGTGGGAATGTTCTTCATTTCCGGCTCGTCCAGGCGCTCGTCGGAGAACACGGCCAGCAGGCGCATGTCACCGCTGAGGATGTGCGGCATGGAGTCGGAGATGTCGGTACTGCCCACCTGAATGTGCCCGCCGAGCAGCGCGGTGGCGATTTCACCGCCGCCTTCCAGTGCCACGTAACGCAGGTCGCGCGGGTTTATCCCGGCGGCCTTGGCGATCAGTGCGGTTTGCATCCAGTCCTGGCTGCCGACGGTGCCGCCGGAACCGATCACCACGCTGCCCGGATCTTTCTTCAGGGCCTTGACCAGATCGTCGAGGTTTTTGTAGGGCGAATCGCTTTTCACCGCGATGGCACCGTAGCTGGTGCCGACGGCCGCGAGCCAGCGCACGGCGCTTTCATCGAAGCGGCCAAACTTGCCCTGGGCCAGGTTCAGCAGCGAGCCGCTGGACCACGCCACCAGCGTGCCGGCGTCTGCCGGGCGCTGCGCCACGACGGCGTTGTAGGCCACCGCGCCCACGCCGCCGGGCATGTAGGTCACGCGCATCGGCTTGCTCAACAGCTTCTGGTTGACCAGCGCGCTCTGCGCCAGTTTGCAGGTCAGGTCAAAACCACCGCCCGGGGACGCCGGGGCGATGCATTCCGGGCGCTTGGGTTCGGCGGCCAGCAGTTGGCTGGCGAACAGCATGCAACTGGCCGTCAGGGCAAATTTACGCAGTGAAAGGGTCATGTTCATCTCCATCATTGTTGTTATGAGGTTGCTACTACCAAAGGGCGACGCTGTAGCTCACCAGCAGGCGCACTTCATCCGCATCACGGGCCGAATAGTTGGAACGGTAGGTGGCATTGCGCAGGCGCACGGCCACATCCTTGAAGGTGCCGCTTTGCACCACGTAGCGGATCTCGCTGTTGCGTTCCCACTCCTTGCCGGTCTCGCCGTTCTTGAGCTTGATGTTGTCACCCGACAGGTAACGGCTCATGAAGCTCAGTCCGGGAATCCCCAGCTTGGCGAAGTCGTAGTCGTAGCGGGCTTGCCAGGAGCGTTCTTCGGCGCCGGCAAAGTCGTTGATCTGCACGAAGTTGACAAGGTAAGGATCGCTGCCATCCACGTAGGGAAAGGCGCTGTCGCCCGACATGTGCTGGTAGCCGGCGCTGAGCTTATGGCCATTGAGGGCATAGCTGAAGAGGCCGTTGAGTGACGTGTTGTCGATCTTGCCGCCACGGGCTGCACCGGTGTCGTCACTGACGGCCAGGCGCAGGTCGGCGCCGAAGGTGCCGGGGCCCATCGGGCGCGAGGCTACCAGGCCGAGGAAGTGCTGGCGGTATACGTCGTCGAGTTGGGCGAAGTGGTAGCTGCCGGTGATCTTTTCGGCGAACTTGTAGTCCACGCCACCGAAGTCGAAATGCTTGCCGGTGGCGCCGCTGAGGAAGCGGCTGTTCTTGTTGTTGAGGCCGATGTCTTCGTAGTTGGTGTCGTCGCGGTCCTTGGCCTTGTTCAGGCGCCCGCCGGTGAACACCAGGTTCTTGAACTCCTTGGAACTCAACAGGCCACCTTCAAACGTCTGCGGCAGGATGCGCCCGTCGTTGGGCTTGAGGATCGGCAGCTCGGGGATCAGCGCGCCGATTTTCAGTTCGGTGGCAGAGATCTTCACTTTGCCGGTCAGGCCGAGCTTGGAGTATTCATTGGCTGCGCGGCCGTCATCGTGGGTCGGCAGCAGGCCGGTGCCGGTGCGGTCGGGGCTGGAGTCGAGCTTGACCCCAAGCATGCCCAGCGCATCCACGCCAAAGCCGACGGTGCCGTCGGTGTAGCCCGATTGCAGGTTGAGCATGAAGCCCTGGGCCCATTCGTCGCGCTTGGATTGCTGTGCACTGGTACCGTCGCGAAAGTCGCGATTGAAGTACATGTTGCGGGTTTCGAGGGTGGCGGTGCTGTCCTCGATAAAGGCGGCTTGGCCTACGGGCGAAAAGCCGGCAATGGCGGCGGCACTGGCGAGGGCGGTCTGGGTGATACGAGAAGAACGAGCAGGCGGCTGTGTGCGCAGCATCGTGGGTGTACTCCGTTATTGTTCTTATTTTGACGAAAACGCTTCGAGGCGTTTTTCGGGCGCTACAGGTGAAATAGCTCGGCAGGCGAAACCCACCGTGGCTGGATGCTAAAGGGCGAAGCTTTCACTAACCTTTCAGTCGCCTTTCAATGTTTTCGGGCTTCACAGCAAAGGTGGCGCCTGTAAACTCCCCGGCAAAGCGTGGCGCCGACCACCCCCGAACGAGGTAAAAACCCATGCGTGTCCTTCTGGTCGAAGACCATTTGCAGCTAGCCGAAAGTGTCGCCCAGGCGCTCAAGAGCACGGGTTTGACCGTCGATGTGCTGCACGATGGCGTGGCGGCGGACCTGGCCTTGAGCAGCGAGGAATACGCGGTGGCGATCCTCGATGTGGGCCTGCCGCGCATGGACGGTTTCGAGGTGTTGGCACGCTTGCGGGCCCGTGGGAAAAATCTGCCTGTGTTGATGTTGACTGCCCGCAGCGACGTGAAAGACCGCGTGCATGGCCTCAACCTCGGCGCAGATGACTACCTGGCCAAGCCGTTTGAGCTGACGGAGCTGGAAGCACGGGTCAAGGCCCTGCTGCGCCGCAGCGTGCTGGGCGGTGAGCGGCAGCAGGCGTGTGGCGTGCTGATTTACGACCTGGATACACGGCGCTTCACCCTGGGCGGCGAACTGCTGATCCTGACCTCCCGCGAGCAGGCGGTGCTTGAGGCGCTGATCGCACGTCCCGGCCGCGTGATGAGCAAGGAGCAGTTGGCCTCCCAGGTGTTCGGCCTGGATGAAGAAGCCAGCCCCGATGCCATCGAAATCTACGTGCACCGCCTGCGCAAGAAGCTCGATGGGCAGCCTGTTGCAATTGTTACCTTCCGTGGCCTGGGGTACCTGCTGGAAGCCCGCGATGCATAAGCCCAGCAGCCTGCGCTGGCGCCTGCTGTGGAACCTGGCGCTGTTGCTGGTGGTGTTGATGATCGCCAGCGGCTTGAGCGCTTACTGGAACGGACGCGAGGCGGCGGACACGGCTTACGACCGCACGCTTCTGGCCTCGGCGCGGACCATTGCGGCGGGCTTGTCACACCGCGACGGCACCTTGAGCGCCGATGTGCCCTACGTCGCCCTGGATACGTTCGCCTACGACAGCGCCGGGCGGATTTACTACCAGGTCAACGATATCCACCAGAAGCTGATTTCCGGCTACGAAAACCTGCCCGGCCCGCCGCCGGGTACGCCGCGCACCGATGACTATCCGGCGCTGGCGCGGTTTTATAACGCCAAGTATCAGGGCCAGAACGTGCGGGTGGTGAGCCTGCTCAAGGCGGTCTCCGAGCCGAACATGAACGGCATGGCGGAAATTCGCGTGGCCGAAACCGACGAGGCGCGCGTCGCCATGGCCCGCAGCCTGATGGCCGATACTTTGCTGCGCCTGGGCATGCTGGCCGTTGGTGCATTGTTGTTGGTGTTTTTCGCGGTGAGTGCGGCGCTGCGGCCATTGGAGCGCTTGCGCACGGCCGTGGAAGAGCGTCAGCCGGATGACCTGCGGCCGTTGCCGTTGGTGGAAGTGCAGCATGAGTTGGGCCCGCTGGTACGGGCGCTCAACCATTTCACCGAACGCCTGCGCGGGCAGTTCGAGCGTCAGGCGCAGTTTATTGCCGATGCTGCCCATGAACTCCGCACACCACTAGCGGCGCTCAAGGCACGCTTGGAACTCGGCCTGCGCGCCGAAGACCCGGCCACCTGGCGCACCACCCTGGAAACCGCCGCCCAGGGCACGGATCGCCTGACTCACCTGGCCAATCAATTGCTCTCGCTTGCCCGCATCGAAAACGGCGCCCGGGCGATTGCCGAAGGCGGTGCGCAACTGCTGGACTTGAGCCAGCTGGCTCGCGAGCTGGGCATGGCCATGGCGCCGCTGGCCCATGCGCGGGGCGTGGCCCTGGCGCTGGAGGCAGATGAGCCCGTGTGGCTGCGGGGCGAACCGACCTTGTTGAACGAGTTGCTGAGTAACCTGGTGGACAACGCCCTGGCCCACACGCCGCCGGGCGGCAACGTGATTCTGCGGGTTACGGCGCCGGCGGTACTTGAGGTGGAGGACGACGGCCCGGGCATCCCGCTGGATGAGCGCGACCGGGTGTTCGAGCGCTTCTATCGGCGCAGCCAGCAGGGCTTGGGTTCAGGCTTGGGGCTGGCGATTGTCGGCGAGATCTGCCGGGCGCATCTGGCGCAGATCAGTTTGCATGACGGTGAGTTGGCGGGGTTGAAGGTGCGGGTCAGTTTTATCGCGGGGTAATCAATAAAACATCGACCGTGCTTCGTCCAGCTCGGCACGCAAGGTGTCGTTGTAGGGGTCGATCCGCAGTTTCTGGATCGCAGGCAACGTCGATACCGGCACGCTGGCCAGCGGGTGGTCGGTGTTGCGATGGCAATACAGCACGGCGACCTGTACCAGGTCGATATAGTCCAGGCGCTCGGAGTCGCGCTCCAGGTCCATGTACTGCGCCGGCAGGTTCACCAGCATTTCCGGGAAGTCCCAGCGCCGCAGCAGCTTCGCGCCCAGCAACGGGTGGATGCTTTCAATCACGTGGTTGAGGCTGACCGGGTCGGACAGCAGCTCATAATGATCTTCGGCATAGGTCAGGATCGGCAGCACGCCAATCTGGTGCACCAGGCCGCCGAGGGCCGCCTGGTCTGGTTTCAGCTGGCTGTGGTTGCGGCACAGTGCATAGCTCACGCCCGCCACTTCCAGGCTGCGGCGCCACACATCACGCATCTTCTGTTCGACCACTTCGGAGCGGGCGTGGAAGATCTGTTCCATCACCAGGCCGATCGCCAGGTTGCTGCTGTAGTTGGTGCCCAGCCGGGTGATGGCGGTGTGCAGGTCGGTGACTTCCTGAGTGGCGCGCAGCAGCGGGCTGTTGACCACTTTGATCAGCCGCGCCGACAGGGCGGTGTCGCGGCCGATGACTTTGCTCAGATGGCTGATGCTGATGTCCGGGTCTTCGGCGGCCTGACGAATCTTCAGGGCCACTTCCGGTAGCGTTGGCAGGACCAGGTCATCATTATCGATGGCCACAACCAACGCCTGTTGGACTTTTTCCGCCAGCTTGTTCATTCATGATCTCTAGGGTGTTGCAAAAAGGTACGACGATCAGCGCTGGATCTCGCGATCACGGTCCAGCTGGTAAGGCAGGTCGAGCAGCTGAAGACCCGGGCCTTCCAGCGTACCTACATGCACATCGCCACTCTCTGCTGCTTCGGCTTGCAGCACCGCTAGAAGTTCAATCGCCTCGCCGGCCCGGGCGGCAATCACCACCTCGCCGATGGCGCTGTTGTGCGTCGGGGAAAACAAGGGGGTGCCAGGCTCTGGCAGTTCGCTGGCATTCAGGCTCAGGCGATACAGGCGACGCTTGAGTTTGCCCAGGTACTGCATGCGCGCGACGATTTCCTGGCCGGTGTAGCAGCCTTTCTTGAAGCTCACGCCGCCGACGGCTTGCAGGTTGAGCATCTGCGGGATGAACAGTTCGCGGGTCTGGGGCATGACCTGGCCGATGCCCGCACGGATCTGGCCCAGCAGCCATTGATTCAGTTCATCTTCGTTCAATTGCGCGGCGAGTTGGCTGCGCAGGGTATCGGCTTGGGCGGCAGGGGCCCACAGCTCGGCACGGCCCGGCGATACGCGGATCGCGATCAACTCGTCGCTGCGCACAACACTATCGGTCTCGGCAGGCAGCTCAAGGCCGAGGCTGGCCAAGACCTGATCGGCTTGCGACACACCGAAACGCACCCAGGCGGCGCTTTCGTCGGTGAGTTTGGATTTGGAGAACACGGCGTACTTCTTCAGGTCCGCCAGTTGCGGCTCCAGCAACTCGGTGGCCATGGCCAACAGCACGCCATCGCCCTGCAGCAGGATACGGAAGCTCGATTGCATGCGCCCTTTTTGGGTGCAGCGCGCGCCGAGGCTGGCCTGGGTGTCACTCAGGTAGTTGAGGTTGCAGGTCAGTTGTCCCTGGAGGAACTTGGCAGCGTCGGAACCGCGGACGGCGAGGACGCCTTCGTGGGACAGGGAGCAGAAGAAAGCAGAGTCAGCCATGGGTCATCGCAGGTTAAAAAGTCATGAGTGCATCATAGAGGGGCGCCCGGCAAATGGATAGTTTCCGTATGGCCGACCAAAGCCGACTGTTCCAGGCAGCTTCGGCCTGTATACTTGCGCTCTATTTGAGGAGCGCTCCATGGTCGAAGATGTAGAACTCAATCGCCTCTACTGGCACAGCCGCCGCGGCATGCTTGAGCTGGACGTGTTGCTGGTACCGTTCGTCAGGGAGGTCTACCCGCACCTCAACGACGTTGACCGCGACTGCTACCGCAAGCTGCTGGAATGCGAAGATCAGGACATGTTCGGCTGGTTCATGGAACGCGCCGAATCGGAAGATCCGGAGCTGCAGCGCATGGTTCGGATGATCCTGGATCGTGTCCAGCCCAAGTAATACGTTTGAATGCCGCTGGCACGCCTCCGGGCAGTTGCTGGCGGCTTATCTTTTCGCCCAGGCGTTCGCACTGGGTGCCTTATGGTTTCTCGATGTGTCCCCGTGGATCGCCGCTTTCAGCGCGTTGCTGTGCCTGGCGCATGCCGGTTGGGTGCTGCCGCGTCATATTTTGCTGACTCACCGTTCGTCGATCCGTGGCCTGCGCCGCGATGAGGACGGCTGGCAGTTGTGGAGCGCCGCGCGTGGCTGGCACAGCGTGCAACTGCGCCCCGACAGCCTGGCGTTGCCGTTGATCGTGGTGCTGCGCTTTCGGGTGCAGGGTGATTGGCGGGTGCGTTCGATCTGTGTGCCGCGTGATTCGCAGGCCACCGATGTGCATCGGCGCCTGCGGGTGCGTTTGAAGTTCAGCCGCCGTAGGTGGTTGGCACCAGGATAGTGTCGAGCGCCTCGGGCAGCATTTGCGGGTAGTCGAGGGTGTAATGCAGGCCCCGGCTCTCCTTGCGCTCCATGGCTGAGCGGATCATCAGTTCCGCCACCTGGGCCAGGTTGCGCAACTCGATCAGGTCGCGGCTGACTTTATAGTTGCTGTAGAACTCGTCGATCTCATCCAGCAGCAGCCGAACCCGGTGCTGTGCCCGTGCCAGGCGTTTGTTGGTGCGCACGATCCCCACGTAGTCCCACATGAAGCGCCGCAGCTCGTCCCAGTTGTGGGCAATGATCACGTCTTCGTCCGAATCGGTCACCTGGCTGGCATCCCAGCGGGGCAGGGCGGCCGGCACGGGGATGCGCGGCAGTTGTTCAAGGATGTCGGCGGCGGCGGAGCGGGCGTACACGAAGCATTCCAGCAGCGAGTTGCTGGCCATGCGGTTGGCGCCGTGCAGGCCGGTGAAGCTGGTTTCGCCGATGGCGTACAGGCCGGGCACGTCGGTGCGGCCGTGCTGGTCAACCATCACGCCGCCGCAGGTGTAGTGCGCCGCCGGCACGACCGGGATCGGGCCTTTGGTGATGTCGATGTTGAACGCCAGGCAGCGCTCGTAGACCGTCGGGAAGTGGGTCTTGATGAAGGCTTCGGGCTTGTGACTGATGTCGAGGTAGACGCAGTCGATGCCCAGGCGCTTCATTTCATGGTCGATGGCCCGGGCGACGATATCGCGCGGGGCAAGCTCGGCCCGTGGGTCGAAGCGTTGCATGAAACGTTCGCCATTGGGCAGCTTCAGGTGTGCGCCTTCGCCGCGCAGGGCTTCGGTGATCAGGAAGCTCTTGGCCTGCGGGTGATACAGGCACGTGGGGTGGAACTGATTGAACTCCAGGTTCGCCACCCGGCAGCCCGAACGCCAGGCCATGGCGATGCCGTCACCGCAGGCGCCGTCGGGGTTGCTGGTATAGAGGTAGACCTTCGCCGCGCCGCCCGAGGCGAGAATCGTGAAGCGCGCGCCGTAGGTGTCGACTTCGCCGCTGGCGCGGTTGAGCACGTAGGCGCCGAGGCAGCGTTCGCCCGGCAGGCCCAGGCGTTTTTCGGTGATCAGGTCGACGGCAACCCGCTGTTCCAGCAGTTCAATGTTCGGACGTTGCCGGGCCTGCTCGAGCAGAGTCTTGAAGATCGCGGCGCCGGTGGCGTCGGCGGCATGGATGATGCGCCGATGGCTGTGGCCGCCTTCACGGGTCAGGTGGAACTCGAAACCGCCGTCGTCGGTGCCGGAATGTTCATCGCGAGTGAAGGGCACGCCCTGGTCGATCAGCCATTGGATGGCTTCGCGGCTGTGTTCGACGGTAAAGCGTACTGCCTCTTCATTGCACAGGCCGCCGCCGGCATTCAGGGTGTCTTCGACGTGGGATTGCACGGTGTCGGTGTCGTCCAGCACGGCGGCGACACCGCCCTGGGCCCAGAATGTCGAGCCATTGGCCAGGTCGCCTTTGCTCAGTACGGCTATGCGCAGGTAGCTCGGTAGCGTCAATGCGAGGCTCAAGCCCGCGGCGCCGCTGCCAATCACCAGGACATCGTGTTGAAACTGTTGGCTCATTTGAAGGATTCCGCAAAAAGCGATCCGAAGGGGGCGCAAACAGGACGCCTGGATCGGCGAATCAAAGGGTCACACGGCCCACTAGTATATAGAGGGGGGGAGCGGCACAATAGCCGGGCATTCGTGGCATTGTGAGACTACGGTCAACGAACTGCACGGCTTTCATGAAACGGACAGCGATTGGGATGGGAACTTTTTGCATAAGCCCCGACTCAATAGCAGGATGCCCGAAAGCTGGGAACACGCTGGATTTACTGAGCCGCGTCTCTGTCAGGCGCGTCAGGAAACTGGCGACAGATTATTCGCGCAGCCGGCATTGCCCGAGCTGCGTTTTTCGTGTGTGCCAAATCAGTGCGCGCCGGAAACTTGCTTGGAGGGGGAGAACTTTTGCGAAAAGTCCGAGTCTATGTTTGCAAGCCTGATCGATTAGTTATGCAAGCCTCCTTCAAGTACAACGAGGAGTGTTCATGCTAACCCAGGAAGAGGATCAGCAGCTGGTCGAGCGCGTTCAACGCGGCGACAAGCGGGCATTTGATCTGCTAGTGCTGAAATACCAGCACAAAATTCTCGGGTTGATCGTGCGGTTTGTGCACGACACCCATGAAGCGCAGGACGTTGCACAGGAAGCCTTTATCAAGGCGTACCGTGCACTCGGTAATTTCCGCGGTGATAGTGCGTTTTACACGTGGCTTTACCGCATCGCCATTAACACGGCGAAGAACTATCTGGTTTCTCGCGGTCGCCGTCCACCGGATAGTGATGTTAGTTCGGAAGATGCTGAATTTTATGATGGTGATCACGGCCTCAAGGATCTCGAGTCGCCGGAGCGTGCATTGCTGCGCGACGAGATCGAAGGAACCGTCCATCGAACAATTCAGCAACTGCCAGAAGATTTGCGTACGGCGTTAACTTTACGTGAATTCGATGGTCTGAGTTACGAGGACATTGCGGCCGTCATGCAATGTCCGGTGGGTACCGTACGTTCCCGGATTTTCCGGGCTCGGGAAGCCATCGATAAAGCCCTGCAGCCGTTGTTGCAGGAAAACTGAGACAGCGGCGACAGCCAAGAGAGGAACCGCCATGAGTCGTGATGCCCTGCAGGAATCGCTGTCCGCAGTGATGGATAACGAAGCGGATGAACTGGAACTTCGTCGAGTGCTCAATGCATTTGATGATGCCGAAACCCGTGATACCTGGTCTCGTTACCAAGTCGCTCGGGCGGTGATGCACAAGGATCTTCTAATCCCTCGTCTGGATATTGCTGCGGCCGTTTCTGCTGCGCTGGCTGATGAAGCCGTTCCGGCAAAAGCTGCTCGCGGTCCTTGGCGTAGCCTGGGTCGTCTGGCAGTCGCTGCTTCGGTGACTGTGGCCGTGTTGGCAGGTGTTCGCCTGTACAACCAAGACGAAATTGCCGGCGCCGAACTGGCCCAGCAGACCCAGCAACCGGTCATGGCCGGTCCGCAGGTCAAGGGTCCAGCTGTACTGGCCGGCTACAAGGAAAGCGCAGATACCACCGGGCCTATGGCCAACGGTGTACTTCAAGGGCAATCCGGCTGGCAGGATCAGCGTCTTCCAGGCTACCTGCGCCAACACGCACAGGAATCGGCCTTGAAAGGCACTGAAAGCGCTCTGCCATACGCTCGCGCTGCAAGCCTGGAAAACCGCTAGACCGCCAAGGAGCTTTATGCGCGCCATACCGCTCCTTACGCTGTTGCTCAGTGGCTGGTTTGCAGTCCCCGCCCATGCCGACGAAGCCCAAGACTGGCTGACGCGTCTTGGGCGGGCGGAGCAGCAACAAAGCTTTCAGGGCACTTTCATCTACGAGCGTAACGGTAGTTTTTCTACCCATGACATCTGGCATCGCGTCCAGAATGGTCAAGTCCGTGAGCGGCTTTTGCAGCTCGATGGTTCTGCCCAGGAAGTCGTGCGTGTAGATGGTCGTACTCAATGCGTGAGCGGCACATTGGTTGCCGGGCTTGGGGATTCCCCCGACTCTCCTTCACGCGCCCTTGATCCGCAAAAACTCAAAGCCTTCTACGATCTGGCCGTTATTGGCAAATCGCGCGTGGCCGGTCGAAATGCGGTCATCGTTTCTGTCACGCCCCGTGATCAATACCGTTATGGCTTTGAGCTGCACCTGGATCGCGAAACCGCGCTGCCACTGAAGTCGTTGTTGCTTAACGATCAGGGTCAGTTGCTGGAGCGATTCCAGTTCACCCAGCTCAAAACGTCGGTGCCTGACGATCGGGATCTGCAGCCCAGCGGTGAATGTACGCCGGTCGCCGTTACCAGCGCCAAGGCCCCGGAGGTCGAAGTTCCTCAGGATTGGCGTCTCGATTGGTTGCCGCCAGGCTTCCAGATGGTCAACAGCAGCGCCCACAAAGATTCCCACACCAAGATAACCGTCAGCAGCCTGATGTATGACGATGGCCTGGCGCGTTTCTCGGTGTTTCTGGAGCCCCTCAACGGCGCGGCGGTGACCGAGACACGCACGCAGTTGGGCCCGACAGTCGCTGTATCGCGGCGTGTGAATACGCTGGAGGGCGAGGTGATGGTGACCGTCGTCGGCGAAATCCCGATTGGTACCGCCGAGCGAATTGCGCTCTCTGTACGCAGCGCCACGACCCCCGCCAAGCCGTGAGTTGTTAATCCTATGTTCATCCTGATATTTCAATGTTGCGCAGGAGAAAGTCCATGCCTGCCTCTGTCGAGAGCATGAAATGTCTGGATCGTTATTTTCACTTGCTAAAATCCCCTATGTTTTTTATAGGTCAGGGCTTAACGGCCCTGGCCTTGTTTTGTTCGCGGAACAAAAATGTCGATCGCAGTTTTTTCGGCGTTTATTGAACCCTGTCGCTCAACCCTGCTCGTCGTAACGGGAGCTGTATGTCGATACCACGTTTGAAGTCTTACCTATCCATAGTCGCCACGGTGCTGGTGCTGGGTCAGGCCGTTACCGCGCAAGCGGCCGAGCTGCCTGATTTCACCCAACTGGTGGAGCAGGCGTCGCCTGCCGTGGTGAACATCAGTACTACCCAGAAGCTGCCGGATCGCAAAGTCTCCAACCAGCAGATGCCGGACCTGGAAGGCCTGCCGCCGATGCTGCGCGAATTCTTCGAGCGCGGCATGCCCCAGCCGCGCACGCCGCGTGGCGGTGGTGGCCAACGTGAGGCCCAGTCTCTGGGTTCGGGTTTCATCATCTCGCCTGATGGCTACATCCTGACCAACAACCATGTGATTGCCGATGCCGACGAAATTCTCGTACGCC
Source organism: Pseudomonas sp. Z18(2022) (assembly GCF_036346535.1). Taxonomy (NCBI): domain Bacteria; kingdom Pseudomonadati; phylum Pseudomonadota; class Gammaproteobacteria; order Pseudomonadales; family Pseudomonadaceae; genus Pseudomonas; species Pseudomonas sp. Z18(2022). The sequence goes on along the minus strand of NZ_JAOTOA010000001.1, from coordinate 1,146,451 downwards.
TGGCTGATCGCAGCGAGTTGAAAGCCAAGCTGGTAGGCACGGACCCACGTTCCGACGTAGCCCTGCTGAAGATCGAAGGCAAGGACCTGCCGGTGCTCAAGCTGGGTAAATCCCAGGACCTGAAAGCCGGGCAATGGGTAGTCGCCATCGGTTCGCCGTTTGGTTTTGACCACACCGTGACCCAAGGCATTGTCAGCGCCATCGGCCGCAGCCTGCCGAACGAAAACTACGTGCCGTTCATCCAGACCGACGTGCCGATCAACCCGGGTAACTCCGGTGGTCCGTTGTTCAACCTGGCGGGCGAAGTGGTCGGGATCAACTCGCAGATCTACACCCGCTCCGGTGGTTTCATGGGCGTGTCGTTCGCGATTCCGATCGACGTGGCCATGGACGTTTCCAACCAGCTGAAAACCGGTGGCAAAGTCAGTCGCGGCTGGTTGGGCGTGGTGATCCAGGAAGTGAACAAGGACCTGGCTGAGTCCTTCGGTCTCGACAAGCCGGCCGGTGCCCTGGTTGCGCAAATCCAGGACGATGGCCCGGCAGCCAAAGGTGGTTTGCAAGTCGGCGACGTGATCCTGAGCATGAACGGCCAGCCGATCGTCATGTCTGCAGACTTGCCGCATCTGGTGGGTGCGCTCAAGGCGGGCAGCAAGGCCAAGTTGGAAGTTATTCGCGACGGCAAGCGTCAGAACGTTGAGCTGACTGTCGGCGCAATCCCGGAAGAAGGCGCGACGTTGGATGCGCTGGGCAACAGCAAGCCGGGTGCCGAACGCAGCAGCAACCGCCTGGGCATTGCCGTGGTCGAGTTGACCGACGAGCAGAAGAAAAGCTTCGACCTTAAAAGTGGCGTAGTGATCAAGGAAGTCCAGGACGGTCCTGCCTCCCTGATCGGCCTGCAGCCGGGTGATGTCATTACTCACCTGAACAACCAGGCCATCAACTCCACCAAAGAGTTCACCGACATCGCCAAGGCGCTGCCGAAGAACCGCTCGGTGTCGATGCGTGTCCTGCGTCAGGGCCGCGCCAGCTTCATTACCTTCAAGCTGGCCGAGTAATCCGCTAGTCCAATAAAAAGCCCCGCTCTCGATACACGAGAGCGGGGCTTTTTTGTGGCTGCGAGGTTTAGCCCATCATGTCTTTGATCATGCGTTCCTGGTCGATCAGTTCACGTTGGCGTGCATCGATACGTGACGAAAGCGGGAAGTTGCTTCCGGCGCGACGCTTGGCGAAGTCCAGTTGTTGAATGGCCTGTTTGAAGTCCCCTACCAGCGCAAAGTACTCGGCGCGAGCCTGATGCAGGCCGATGATGTTGCCCGACAAACCACGGGTTTCCGCGACCTGGTACCAGACATCCGGATCGTCCGTGCGTGATTTAAGCAGGCCTTCGAGGGCTTTTTCCGCGTCAGCGGTGCGGCTTTGCTTGAGCAGCAGATCCACCCGAACCTGATTCAGCGGGTAGTTGCCTGGATATTGCGTCAACATCCGGTCCGTACGCTGCTGGGCATCCGGCAGGCGATTGTTGCTCATGTCCAACTCGATCTGCGCCAGGTTGTAGGTAATGTCGTTGGGCGCCTTGGCCAGCAGCGGCTTCAGGTTTTCCCGGGCCAGGTTGAACTGGGCGCCTTTGATCTGGGCGATGGCCAAGCCATAACGCGCCACATCATTTTTCGGGTTTTCATCCAGCTGAGCCTGGAAGCGCTTGGCCGCCAAACCCGGAGTGTCTTCGTAGTACAGCTGCACGCGCGCGCGGATCAGTTGGTAGCGCAGGCTGTCTTCAATGCCGCCCGGCTTGGCTTGCTCTGCGCGGTTACGGGTGTCGGCGATCCGCGATTCGGTGACCGGGTGAGTCAGCAGGAATTCTGGTGGCTTGGCGTCAAAACGGTACTGGCGCATCAGGCGTTCGAACATGGTTGGCATGGAGCGCGGGTCGTAGCCGGCTTTCTCCAGGTTGAGAATGCCGATACGGTCAGCCTCTTGCTCGTTTTGCCGGGAAAAGCGGCGTTGCTCCTGGATCGCGGCGGCCTGGCTGCCGGCAATCGCGGCAATGCCCGCATCGCCTGCGCCAGCAGCGGCGGCGATGATGCCGCCGAGCAGCGCGGCCATCATCGGGATCTGCATGCGCTGCTGGGCTTCCACACCTCGGGCGAAGTGGCGTTGGGACAAGTGAGCCAATTCGTGGGCCAGTACCGAGGCATATTCGCCTTCGGTCTGGGCATTGAGGAACAGGCCGCCGTTGACCCCGACGATGCCACCCGGTGCGGCAAAGGCGTTCAGTTGCGGGCTGTTGATCAGAATGAATTCCAGGCGCCGGTCATTGACCTGGCTGGTTTCCACCAGTTTGTAAACGCTGCTTTCGACGTAGTCCTTGAGCTGCGGGTCGTTGAGTTGCGAGACCTGGCCACGCAGGTAGGCCAGCCATGCCCGGCCCAAATCGTATTCCTGTTTTGGCGAGACAATGGCAGAACTGGCGTCGCCAAGTGACGGCAGGTCGTCGGCGAAGCCTGGAGAGGCCAGCAGGCAAGCCAGCGTCAGCAGGGTAGGGCGCAAAAAAGTCATGCACAAAGCCTTTCGACAAAGAGCTTACTGTAGCCGGACACTGAGCTTCGGACCAGATATTCTAAGCGCCCCCGACGCCCACCCGGAGCAAAACCATGACTGACGCTGTAGCCTTCGATGCCGAACTGGACGCCAGTGGCCTTAACTGCCCGCTGCCCTTGCTCAAGGCCAAGTTGGAACTCAACCGGCTGGCCAGCGGCGCGGTGCTCAAGGTGATCGCCACCGACGCGGGTTCCCAGCGGGATTTCCGTACGTTTGCCAAGCTGGCCGGTCACACCCTGCTGCATGAAGAAGACGAAGCGGGCGTCTATCGTTACTGGTTGCGCAAGGCCTGAATCGCTTGAATATGCTGTCCTTATCGCCTGAGGTTAATTGATGTTCAAAGTGTTACGTGACTGGATTCAGCGCTACTTCTCTGATGAGGAAGCCGTGGTGTTGGCCGTCCTGCTGTTTCTCGCCTTCACGGCGGTGCTCACCTTGGGCGGCATGTTGGCGCCGGTGTTGGCAGGCATGGTGTTGGCGTACCTGATGCAAGGCCTGGTCTCCATCCTGGAGCGCCTGCGCTTGCCGGGCGGGGCTGCGGTGGGCCTGGTATTTGCCTTGTTCATGGGGCTTTTGCTGGTGTTTATCGTGATTGTGGTGCCTTTGTTGTGGCATCAGTTGATCACCTTGTTCAACGAACTGCCGGGCATGCTTGCCAAATGGCAGTCGCTGCTCTTGCTGCTGCCCGAGCGCTATCCGCACCTGGTGTCGGACGAGCAGGTGCTGCAGGCCATTGAAGTGGCCCGCGGTGAAATCGGAAAGTTCGGGCAATGGGCGCTGACCTTTTCCCTTTCGAGCTTGCCGCTGCTGGTCAACATCATGATCTACCTGGTACTGGTGCCGATCCTGGTGTTTTTCTTCCTCAAGGACCGCGAGATGATCGGTCGTTGGGTGCGTGGCTACTTGCCGCGTGAACGGGCGCTGATTACCCGGGTGGCCGAGGAAATGAACCGGCAGATTGCCAACTACATCCGTGGCAAGGTCATCGAGATCTTTATCTGCGGTGGGGTCACTTACATCGGTTTTGTCGCGCTGGGCCTGAACTATGCAGCCCTGCTGGCGCTGCTGGTGGGGGTTTCAGTGGTGGTGCCTTACGTCGGCGCGGTGGTGGTGACGGTGCCGGTGATGTTGATCGCGCTGTTCCAGTGGGGCTGGAGTGATCAGTTCATCTACCTGATGGCGGTGTACGGCATCATCCAGGTGCTGGACGGCAACGTGCTGGTGCCGCTGCTGTTCTCCGAGGCGGTGAACCTGCATCCGGTCGCGATCATCTGTGCGGTATTGTTGTTTGGCGGGTTGTGGGGTTTCTGGGGGGTGTTCTTCGCGATTCCCCTGGCGACGCTGTTCAAGGCGGTGCTGGACGCCTGGCCCCGGCAGGAACCGGTTGTAGCGCCATTACTCTGATATTTGTGCTGCCGGTGCAGGCCTCATCGCGGGCAAGCCCGGCTCCCACATTGGCTGAGTTGTCATGTCGAACAACGAGCACATGTGGGAGCTGGCTTGCCTGCGATAGCTATTCCAAAGCCAGCAAGTGAATCAAGCCTTGTTCAGCGCCTGCGCCGCTGCTAATACAGCATCCACATGGCCTGGCACCTTCACACCACGCCATTCCTGACGCAGCACGCCATCCTTGTCGATCAGGAAGGTGCTGCGGTCAACACCCAGGTATTCCTTGCCATACAGCTTCTTCAGTTTGATCACATCAAACAGCTGGCAAACCGCTTCGTCCTTGTCGCTGATCAGCTCAAAGGGGAATTCCTGCTTGGCCTTGAAGTTCTCGTGGGACTTCACGCTGTCCCGGGACACGCCAAATACTTCGGTGTTGGCGGCCTTGAACGCGGCGTGCTCGTCACGAAAGCCCTGGCCTTCGGTGGTGCAGCCCGGCGTGCTGTCTTTAGGGTAGAAGTAGATCACCACTTGCTTGCCCTTGAGCCCGGCAAGGCTGAAGGTCTGCCCACTGGTGGCCTGGGCTTCGAAATCGTCTACCGGTTTGTCGATGACTACTGCCATGAAAACTTCCTTACATTGGGTTCTGTGGGCGCCAAGGCTCGATCAGCGCATCGAGGTTCAAGGCATCGGCGAAATCCAGGAACTGATCGCGCAGCCAACTGATCTGCACTCCGGCCGGCAAGGTCACGGTAAAGGTAGCGTTGAGCATGGTGCCGCCGGTCTGCGGGGCCTGATAGGTGTCGCAGGTCAGGTTTTCCAGTTCGACGTTGTGGTCAATAAAGAACTGGCACAGCTCATTGACGATGTCCGAGCGGTAGGCCGAGCTGACATAGGCCACGTAGGGCAGGGCCTGGGGACGGTTCTCCAGGGCGGCGCTGCGCACCACGTTGACCGTGAAGTCATGCTTCTTGGCCAAACCCGGCAAGCCGGTTTCGAGGCGGGCCAGGGCATCCCAGGTTCCGGAAATCTGCAGGACCAGCGCGCTGCACTCGCCATGGCGGGTCAGGCGGGAGGTCACGACGGCGCAGCGGTTTTCATGGCTGGCGCGGCACAGGACGTTAGTCAGCTCCATGGGGTTGGCGCCAAGGGCACTGATGACAAGGAATTGTTCGCGGACTGTGGGGGTGGACATGCAGCCTTCCTAAAGCGATGAGCGGTCGATACGATGAAAGCGGTATCAATCAAAGGATGAAGGGTAGCGAAAACCATCGCCAAGGGCTAGGAGGTGGCGTTTTCATTACGTAATCAGCTTCATCAAACCCTGCTTTGGCCCAATGATGGCGTTGCTGCGAACTAAGTTGATCCAGAACGCATCCTCAGGCGGTACTTCGCTTGTACAAGCATCTTGGCGCCAGTACCATTACCGCTCTCTTTTTCCGGCAGGAGCGGTTGCATGATTGCGGGCAGTATGGTGGCACTGGTCACACCCATGGATGCACAAGGTAATCTCGACTGGGACAGCCTGGGCAAACTGGTGGACTTCCACCTGCAAGAGGGCACCAACGCCATCGTGGCGGTCGGCACCACAGGTGAATCGGCCACACTTGATGTGGAAGAACACATCGAAGTGATCGAGTTCGTGGTCAAGCGCGTTGCAGGGCGTATTGCTGTCATCGCCGGCACGGGCGCCAATTCGACCCGCGAAGCGATCGAATTGACCAGGAACGCCAAGAAAGCCGGCGCCGATGCCTGCCTGCTGGTGACGCCGTACTACAACAAGCCGACCCAGGAAGGCCTGTACCTGCACTTTCGCGCCGTCGCCGAAGCGGTCGATATCCCGCAGATCCTCTACAACGTGCCCGGTCGCACCGCCTGCGACATGAAGGCCGAGACCGTGATCCGACTGTCCACCGTACCGAACATCATCGGTATCAAGGAAGCCACCGGTGACCTGCAACGCGCCAAGGACATCCTGGCCGGCGTCAGCAGCGACTTCCTGGTGTATTCCGGTGACGACGCCACGGCGGTGGAGCTGATCCTGCTGGGCGGTAAAGGCAACATCTCGGTGACTGCCAACGTCGCACCGCGCGCCATGAGCGAGCTGTGCGCCGCTGCCATTGCCGGTGACGCGGTCAAGGCCCGGGCGATCCACGAGCAATTGGCACCGCTCAACAAAACCCTGTTTATCGAATCCAACCCTATCCCCGTGAAATGGGCGCTGCATGAGATGGGCCTGATGCCGGACGGTATCCGTCTGCCGCTCACCTGGCTCAGCGAAGCCTGTCACGAACCGCTGCGACAGGCCCTGCGCCAGTCCGGCGTCCTGGTTTAATTGAGGAAGCACTACGCATGAAGCGATTGGCCGGACTTTCCGCACTTGCCTTGATTATCTCCAGCACCAGTGGCTGCGGTTGGATCTGGGGCCCGGAAGGCTACTTCCGCGACCGCGGTAGCGATTACCTGGAAGCCCAACAAACCGCCCCGATGAAATTGCCGTCGGACGTCAATGTCGCCAAGCGCCTTGACCCGCTGCTGCCGATCCCGCGCAACGTGGCCGACGACACCTTCAAGGGTGAGTACGAAGTGCCACGTCCGCAGCCGTTGTCGGCCGTGGCCGATGCCAGCGACTACAGCCTGCAGAAGAGCGGCGACACCCGCTGGGTCATGGCCCAGCGCCCACCTGCCGAAGTCTGGCCGGTGGCCGTGCAGTTCTTCCAGGACAACGGTTTCCGCATTGACGAGCAACGCCCGCAGACCGGTGAATTCACCACCGCGTGGCAGCACACCAGCGAACTGTCGGCCTCCATGGCCAAGCGCCTGCAAGCCGGCGGCGTAGCCAATGACAGCGAAGCCCGCATCCGCGTGCGTATCGAGCCAGGCGTGCAGCGTAATACCAGTGAAGTCTATGTGGTCAGCGCCGAGCGTCCTGCCGGCAGCACCGCCAACGTCGACTTCACCCCGCGCTCGGTCAACACCGGCGTGGACGCGGCCCTGGTCGACGAAATGCTCGCCAGCATGAGCCGTATCTCCGAGAAGGGCGGTTCCGTCTCCCTGCTCGCCGCCGGCAGCTTTGACACGCCTAGCCGCGTCAGCCTCAGCGAAGACGGCAGCGGCAACGTCGTGCTCAACCTGGGTGAAGACCTGGATCGCGCCTGGTCGAGTGTCGGCCGCGCGCTGGAACACGGCGAATGGCGCGTTGAAGACATCAACCGCAGCCTGGGCCTGTACTACATCAACCTGGCCGAAAAAGCCGAGAAGAAAGACGATGAGCCTGGTTTCTTCAGCAAATTGTTCGGCAGCAAGCCGACCAAGGAAGAGATCGAAACTCGTGCCGAGCGTTACCAGGTTCGTTTGAGCAAGGTAGGCGACAGCGTGCAAGTCACCGTCGAGAAAAACATCAACACCGTGGCGCCGGCCGATGTGGCGCGCAAAGTGTTGGGCGTGATTCAGGACAACCTGGGCTGATCCGATGCGTTTTGCCGTTCTCGGCAGCGGTAGCCAAGGGAACGGCACGCTTGTAGCCCATGACGACACGTACGTCCTGGTGGATTGTGGTTTCTCCCTGCGGGAAACCGAGCGGCGCCTGCTGCGCCTGGGGGTTCACCCCACGCAGTTGAGCGCGATTCTGGTGACCCACGAACATGCCGACCACGTGCATGGCGTGGGTTTGCTGTCTCGGCGCTACAATCTTCCGGTGTACCTGAGTCGCGGTACCTTGCGCGGGATGCGCAAACCGATTGAACCCGCAGGTTTGCTGGCCGGTGGCGAGCAATTGCAGATCGGTGCCTTGAGCATTGATGTGATTGAAGTGGCCCACGATGCCCAGGAACCGACGCAATACGTATTCAGTGACGGTGAGCGACGTTTCGGCCTGCTCACCGACCTGGGTTCCTACTGCGCCAAGGTGCTGGACGGTTATCGCGACCTCGATGCATTGATGATCGAGTCCAACCACTGCCGTGACCTGCTTGCCCGTGGTCACTACCCGGCTTTTCTCAAGCAGCGGGTCGGCGGGCAGTTTGGACATTTGAACAACCACCAGGCGGCGTACCTGGTGTATGAGTTGGGCTGGCAAGACCTGCAACACCTGGTGCTGGCCCACCTGAGCAGCAAGAACAACCTGCCGACGCTTGCCCGGCAATGTTTTGTCGACACCCTTGGGTGCGACCCGGACTGGCTGCAACTGGCCGATCAAGATTCAGGGCTCGACTGGCGACACATCGCCTAGCCCACCTAACGTAATGCGGAGCCCATCATGGAAAAACGTGAAGAACTCTACCGCGGCAAAGCCAAATCGGTTTACAAGACCGACGACGCCAACCGCCTGATCCTGCTGTTTCGCAACGACACCTCGGCGTTCGACGGCAAGCGCATCGAACAGCTCGACCGCAAAGGCATGGTGAACAACAAGTTCAACGCCTTCATCATGCAGAAACTCGAAGCGGCCGGCATTCCGACCCAATTCGACAAACTGCTGGGCGACAACGAATGCCTGGTGAAAAAACTCGACATGATCCCGGTCGAGTGCGTCGTGCGTAACTATGCCGCCGGCAGCCTGGTGAAGCGTTTGGGCGTGGAAGAGGGCCTCAAGCTCAATCCTTACACCTTCGAACTGTTCCTGAAGGACGACGCCAAGGGCGACCCGTTCATCAACGAATCCCACGTAGTGGCATTCGGTTGGGGCACCGCTGAGCAACTGGCTCGCATGAAAGAACTGTCGCTGAAGGTCAACGACGTCCTGAGCAAACTGTTCGATGACGCCGGCCTGCTGCTGGTGGACTTCAAACTTGAATTCGGTGTGTTCCACGACGGCTCCATCGTCCTGGGCGACGAGTTCAGCCCGGACGGCTGCCGCCTGTGGGACAAAGACACCCGCAAGAAGATGGACAAAGACCGCTTCCGCCAGGGCCTCGGTGACGTTATCGAAGCCTACGAAGAAGTCGCCAACCGTCTCGGCGTACCGCTGTAATCGACGCAAGCATCTGATAGCACGGAAAAAAATCGCTCAGGCGCTTTGCTTCCACGAAACAGGCTGTTATGATGCGCGCCGTTGGAGAGATGCCAGAGTGGCCGAATGGGACGGATTCGAAATCCGTTGTACCTTCACCGGTACCTAGGGTTCGAATCCCTATCTCTCCGCCATTATTGAAAAACGAAAAACCCCTGATAACTTCAATGTTGTCAGGGGTTTTTTGCTTTCAGTCAGAAATTACATAATGAATTCTGCTACGGTCTTCGTTAATTGGCGATTCGGACATCAGTCATGAATTTTGAAAAAGTACTGGCGCACCTACAGGTTGAAGTCCCAGGTCTACTGGCTGTGTATGTGTTCGGTAGCCAAGTGACTGGTGAGGCTGGCAGTGAGAGCGACCTGGATGTTGCCGTTCTTTCTGCGGGAGTGGTCGAGCCTTTATCGCTATGGCGGCTTTCCGGGGAATTAGCCGATATAGTTGGCGTTCCAGTCGACTTGCTTGATTTGCGCGCAGCCTCAACAGTGATGCAATACCAGGTATTGACCACCGGACGTCGGCTATGGTCCGGGAGTATCCAGGCAGGTCTCTTCGAGAGCTACGTCCTGAGCGAAAAAACCGCGTTGGACACGGCAAGAGCCGAGTTGTTGGCGGATATCCAGAAGGAAGGGAATGTGTATGGTCGATGATGTTCTCATCAATAAAGCAGCCAGCATTGAACGTTGCGTTGCTCGCGCCCGTCAGGAATACGATAAAGATCCCACCAGCTTCGCTACCGATTTCACGCGCCAGGATGCGGCGATCCTGAATATTCAGCGAGCGTGTGAAGCCGCGCTGGACATGGGCCAGCACCTGATTCGTCGTGAGCGCTTGGGCGTTCCACAAGGAGCCCGTGATGTGTTTGAGTTGTTATGTCAGGGCGGTTGGGTCAATCCTGCGTTGCTGACCAACCTGAAAAACATGGTCGGGTTCCGTAACATTGCTGTTCACGAGTACCAGACGCTTCAATTGCCGATTACCGTTGCGATCATCACGAAACACCTTGGTGATTTTCTGGCATTCAGTTCGCATATTTTGATCAAGGATGCAGGTTTGGAAAGTAAACAGGTCTGATCTGTAAAATTCTCCCCTCCCTCTGAATAAGTTTCCTTGTTGCGGTGTTCACCACACAGACCACCCAGGAAACGCCCATGAACACCCCAACCGACCGCTACGACCGCCTGACCCGCACCTTCCACTGGCTGACCGCCGCCCTGGTGATCTTCATGTTCGCCAGCGCACACATCTGGGAAAACCTGGAAAAAGGCACGCCACTGCGCAAAGGCCTGCAATCTGTTCATATCTCCCTGGGCATCGCCATGGCGGTGCTGATCGCGGCACGTATCCTCTGGCGCCTGTTCGGTGGCAATCATCCAAAGGCCGACACGCACCCGGCGCTGAACGTGGCCGCCAAAATCGCCCACGGCTGCCTATACCTGTTACTACTGACGCAGGTAATCCTGGGCTTCCTGTTCCGCTGGGCTCAGGGCGAGCCCTTCAACTTTTTTGGACTGTTCCCGGTGCCTGCGCCGTTTGTGATCGATCACGAGTTGCGTGGCACCTTGGGCGGCCTGCACAACAATGTCGCCTGGGCGATCATCGTACTCGCCGGGCTACATGCCTGCGCTGCGCTGTGGCATCACTACATCCAGCGTGACAGCACGCTGCGCCGCATGCTGCCCGGCCCTCGGGGCGATCGTCAACACTGAGTTTGCTGCTGTACTTTCCCTATCGTTACGGAGCATTAACGCCATGAAGAGTCGTCACGAACACGCCGTTGGTTACCGCACCGCTCTATTCTTCGGTGCCTGTATGGCCGCCGCGCTACTGGCCGGCCAGGCCCATGCTTCCGGTGATGAGTCGGCGCCGCCCAAGCCCAACTGCCCCAAAGGCCAGGTCTGGGATACCAAGACCGGCAAGTGCGTGCTGCAAACCAGCAAAGCCACGTCGGACGCCGACCGCACCGATTACGCCTATCGCCTGGCCAAGGACGGGCGCTACGACGAAGCCCTGTCACTGCTCGACACGCTGCAAGATCCGAACACCGCCAAGGCCCTGAACTACCGCGGCTACGCCACCCGCAAGCTGGGTCGCACCGATGAAGGCATCAGCTACTACCTCAAATCCGTGGCACTGGACCCTGGCTATGCACAAGTCCGTGAGTACCTGGGTGAGGCTTACGTCATCAAGGGCCGTGTAGACCTGGCCCAAGAGCAGTTGGTGAAAATCAAAACCCTGTGCGGCACCACCTGTGAAGAGTACGAAGACCTGGCCGAAGCCATAGCCGCTGCGCCTCAGGCTTAAACGGGAGACCGCCATCACCACAGACGCCGAGTTACGCCGTGAGTTAAGCCAACTGTTGCCGCGTTTATGGCGATACGGCTGGGTGCTGTCGCGACAAAAGCATGTGGCGGATGACCTGGTGCAGGCCACCTGCGTGCGGGCGCTGGAGCGTGCAGGCCAGTTCGTGGCCGGCACGCGGCTGGACCGCTGGTTGCTGACGATCATGCATTCGATATGGCTTAACGAACTGCGCTCGCAGCGCGTGCGGCAAGGGCAGGGGTTTGTCGATGCCGAGCAGGCATTGTCATTCGACGGCGAAACCCTGGCCCAGGACCACGTGTTGGCCGCGCAGGTGATCAAGCGCGTCAATGCGCTGCCCGAAGCCCAGCGGGAGACGGTTTTCCTGGCCTATGTCGAAGGGCTTTCATACAAGGAAATTGCCGAGGTCCTGCACATCCCGGTGGGAACGGTGATGAGCCGACTGGCTGCTGCGCGCTTGAAGCTGGCTGAAACGGCGCATTCAAGTGGCTTGCTGGATAAATCGAGCGGAGAACGACGATGACTCAAAATACCCCACCGTCGGATGAACTGCTGGTGGCTTATCTCGATGGCGAGCTGGACCCCAGCCAGCGCCAGCTTATCGATAATCTGTTGGGAATTGACCCCGCCGTGACGGCCCGCGTCGAGCAGCTCAAGCGCGGTCACCTGCCGTTCAAAGCCGCGTTCGATTCGGTGCTCGATCAAGCCCCCACCGCGCGTTTGCAGGCGATGCTTGATGCCTTGCCACCGGCCCCGGCACCGGCCCTGAGCCGACGCAGGTTTCTCGCGGTGGCGGCCAGCTTCGCGGTGGCCGGCGTGGTCGCTGATCGGCTGTTCATGACGTGGCCCCGGCCTGAGCCCGGTTCGGGCTGGCGTGCTTCGGTCGCAGAATATATGGCGCTGTATACGCCCCAGACCCTGGAAAACCTCAGCACTGACCCTGAGTCGCATATCGCCCAACTGGGCTTGGTAGGGCGCCAACTCGGCCTGCCGCTGAGCCCGGCGGCGATAAGCCTGCCCGGCGCTGAGTTCAGGCGCGCACAAATCCTCGATTATGACGGCGTACTGATCGGCCAGTTGACCTACCTCGATCCGCGCCACGGCCCGCTGGCGCTGTGCATCACGGCCGCAAAAAAAGGCGCTGTGGCCATGGCCACCGAGCAGCGCCGTGGCCTGAACGTGGTGTTTTGGTCCAGCCCAACCCATGCCTTCATGTTGCTTGGCAGAAACCCGTTTGAGGATTTGCAGATCATGGCGCGCAGTGCCGAGAAGGCTTTGTCCACTTAAAAATACGACACTCAATCATCAATATCGGGATAGATGACTCTCCCGAGTATCCAAGGCGCAACCATATCGCTATGAACCGGGCGCAGAAATGAGCCCCACTCGGTACGACTGTGGGCATCAGGTCCGAATTTTCCCAGTGACTGATTTTTTGAAATAGAGGAGAGATTTTGACAGCGGGCATTCAATCCTACTTGGAGATTGGAAGCTTGCCGCTGATCACAAAGGTGTCGAAAGCTTTTTGTCCATCACGCGCGGCTTGCCGTACATCAAGGAAGCTCAGCTCTCCGCTGACGGCCTTTTTGCGCGGCTTCTCGGTCTTTTTGGTGGTGGCCATCGGAGCCTCCGAAGGAAGTGTGTTCATAGCGTTCAGCTTATGTGAATAGTGATAGCCGAGCAAACCGCAGGCTTGATGGGCCGAGGAAAGGGACTATATCGATTGGCTTGATAGCCGCTCAAGAGCTTGGCGGAAGGACGAGGCTGATAACGCCGTCGGGCAAATCTTCATTTAGCTGGCGGTAATGGCTTCGCTACCTTTTCGCATACTTCAAGTTTTCTCCAACAACGCCCGCCAACGCGCCGGCGTCGTGCCTTCCCATGAGCGAAACGCCCGATAAAACGAATTGGTGTCTTCATAACCGACCAGGCAGGCGATCTCGTCTATTTCGATCGTCGGTTCGGTCAGCAAGTGGCGCACCACTTCCTGGCGCGTCTCCAGCATCAGTTGCCTGAAACTGGTGCCGGCCTCGGTAATGCGCCGTTGCAACGTGCGTTCGCTCATGCCCAGTTCCCGCGCGACCTCCACCATCTCGGGCCGACCACTGGCCAGGATCCGCTTGAGGGTGATCTTCACCTGATGGCTGATGCTGACGGGGGCCGATGCCTCGGCCAGCGCCGCTACCAGGCTGGGGTTCAGCATGTCCAGCATCTGTGGGTTGTATCCCGGAAAGGATCGATCCAGATCCGCGGCATCCAGCACCAACGCATTGCGCCCGGCACCAAACTTCACGGAGCAGCCAAAAAACTCGGCCAGTGCACGGCTACCTTCGTCCGGGCGAGCCAGTTCGACTTTCAGAGGAATAACCTGTGCGCGGGAGCCCCGCCGGCCCAACTCGACAAATGTGGCAAACGCCGCGTCTATCAAGCGTGCAGGCGGCAACTCGGGCGTGTGCAACCAGTCGATGGTCACCGTGCAGGTGCGGCCATCCTCGGCAACCAGCAGGCGCTCGGGCGTGCACAGTTGCTTGAAGCGGGCGAGGCGGTGCAGGCCATCGCGATAATCCCGGGCGACAAAGGCGGCAAAGCTGGAGGGCGCAAGCGCGGCGATCTCCAACTGCGTCACCAGCAAGATGCCCACAGCCGGATCGGGATTAAGCGTACGAACCGCCTCCCACAAGCGAAAGTATTCCAGCGTTGTCACCTGCCGCCGGTCTCGCCGCTCGCGCAGGTGCAAGGTCATGGGCAAGCGTGCCTGACGCAACACCTCCGATGGCTCCAGGCCGACGTTCTTCAGCGCCTGCCAGAACACATCCGGTATGTTGAAACGGGGTTGGGTCGCGTCAGACATGCAGCACCTTTTTCCAAACCGTGAGATTAATCCGAGGCTGACACACTGAGGTCGTGCCACTTTTTATCCGACTCGGCCAAGTCTGCCGCTGCCCGGGCGGCGTATTGCACTGCATCGCTGCCGATCAGCAAGCGTAGCGGGGCGTCTTTGTTCAGTGCCAGTTCCAGCACGATTTCGGCAACCCGCTCCGGACCCGTCGGCAGGATGCCGGGTGAGTTGAGCAATTCAACCAGGGCGCCGACCGTTTGCTGGTAGGGCTCACTGATGGCCGGAATCGTCATGGAACTGCCCGACCAGTCCGTGCGCATGCCGCCCGGCTCCAGAACGGTCACCTGGATGCCCAGTGGCGTGACTTCCTGTGCCAGCACTGTGGAAAATCCACCGACTGCCCATTTCGCACTCTGATACGCGGCCAGGCCGGCCATGCCGATGCGGCCACCCAGCGACGACACCTGGAAGATATGACCATTGCCCTGGGCCCGCAACACCGGCACCACCGCCTTGCTGACGTGCACCACACCATAGAAGTTGGTGTCGATCTGCGCCGAAAAATCCTCCAGCGTCACGTCTTCCACCGAAGCCAGATCACCGTAGCCAGCGTTATTGACCACTACATCCAGGCGGCCAAAACGTTTCACCGCGGCATCCACCGCTTCCAGCACCTGCTGGTTGTTGGTGACATCCAGCGCGACGGGATAAACCGCCTCACCGTATTCGGCCACCAGGTCATCCAACTGCTTGGGGTTGCGGGCGGTGGCGACTACGCGATCACCGGCGCGCAGGGCGGCTACGGTAATCGAGCGACCGAGGCCGCGGGAACTGCCGGTGATAAACCATATTCTGGACATTCGAACACCTCTTCGTTTTGAGACAGCGGGAGCAACCTGTGAACGAATGATGGTGGACGGGCCCTTTTCATACACTAGCAAGAGGGCGCCAAGTGACTTGCAACTTACGCCATTTATTCCGCGGCCAGTCGGGCCGACAGGCTTTCGATAAACACCGTTTCCGCCCGGCTCATCTTCTGCTCGCGGTTCCACAGCAGGTGGATATCCACGTCGGTAATGCCTTCGTCCGGCGGCAGGCGCCACAGCAATCCATTCTTCACATCCTCGGCCACCACATGAATCGGCAGGCAGCCCAGGCCAAACCCGGCAATCACCAACCGGCGTACCTCTTCCAGGCTGGAGGACGACGCCACGATGCGCCCGCTGAAGCCCTGCTGGTCGCGAAATATCGTCAACGGCGAGAGCATCCCGCCGATCTGGTCGCTGGTGAAACTCACGAAATTTTCCGACTGCAAATCCCCCTCCGCCAAACCGGTGCGACCAAACAACGGGTGATGCCGCCCGCAAAAAAACGCATAACGCTGGCGCAGAAACAGGTGCTGCTCCAGGCGCGGTTGCGGCCGGCGATTGAGGCTCAGGCCCAAGGTCGCGGTTTTTTCCAGCAAGGCGGCGACGATGTCGGAGCTGCGCATCACCTCAACGTCCAGATCGACCCTGGGATGCTGGCGATGGAAGTCGGCCAGGAAGTCATCAAAGGTGTCGGAATTGATCCGGCTGATCATCAGCAAGCGCACCTTGCCGATCACCTCGTCGTCAGGCTTTTGCAGGGCGTTGCTCATCTGCGAGACCTGGCCGTACATCTCGCCGGCAATCGCGAAGATTTGCTCGCCGGCTTCGGTCAGCACAAAGCGCGGGCCGCGCCGGGCAATCAGCTGGCAGTCGAGCTGTTCTTCCAGGCGCTTGAGTGCCTGGCTGATGGCCGGTTGGGTCAGGTGCAGGCGCGCGGCGGCGCGGCTGATGCTCAATTCCTGGCCGATCACCCGGAAGGTGCGCAGCAGGTTCCAGTCCAGGCGGTCATTGAGCAGCGGGTGAAAATCGCGGCGGTTTTCAGACATGGCGACAGCTCGATAATAAGCAGGATTTATAATTGGAATAATAAATAGAAAATTGACTAATCATAGCGTCGAGACGAAAAATCACCCTCACTCAGCGCCATCAGAGCGCATGCGCCAGACCTTTCTCCTGCCAAAAAAATAACCAAAGGAGCCAACCCCATGAAGCCTTCCGCTTCGCCGCAGCCTCGCCGTGCCGCGGCCGCCGCCTTTATCGGCACCATGATCGAGTGGTACGACTTTTACATCTACGCCACCGCCGCCGCGCTGGTGTTCGGTCAGCTGTTTTTCCCTTCCGACGACAAACTGTTCAGCACCATGGCCGCGTTCGGCACCTTTGCCGTGGGCTTCTTCGCCCGGCCGTTGGGCGGCATCGTGTTTGGGCATATCGGCGATCGTATCGGTCGCAAGAAATCCCTGGTGATCACCCTGGTGATGATGGGCGTGGTGACGGTGTGCATCGGGCTGTTGCCGACCTACGCGCAGATCGGTGTCGCGGCGCCGGTGTTGCTGGTACTGCTGCGCGTGGTGCAAGGCATTGCCGTAGGCGGCGAGTGGGGCGGGGCGGTGCTGATGGCCGGCGAACATGCGCCCAAGGGTCGTCGCAATTTCTTTGCTTCTTTTGCCCAGTTGGGCAGCCCGGCGGGTTTGATTCTGTCGCTGCTGGCCTTCAGCGCAGTGACCCGTCTGCCGGAAGCCGACCTGCTCAGTTGGGGCTGGCGCGTGCCGTTCCTGGCCAGTGCGTTGCTGTTGATCGTCGGCTTGGCGATCCGCCTGGGCGTCAACGAATCCCCTGAGTTCCTGGAAGACAAGGCCAAGGCGGAAAAAGCCCGGGCCATCACCCAGGACCAGGCCCCGGTGATTGAAGTGCTGAAAACGGCCTGGCGCCCGCTGCTGCTGTGCATCGGCGCTAACACCCTGGGGATTGCCGGGGTGTATTTCACCAACACCTTCATGATTGCCTACACCACCCAGCAACTTAACCTGCCGCGCTCGTTGATTCTGGAATGCCTGTTTGTCGTGGCCATCATCCAGTTCTGCGTGCAGCCGCTGGCGGCCTGGGTGGCGGAGAAGGTCGGTGCGACGCGCTTTCTGTGTGCCATGACGCTGCTGGCAATGGCTTCGCCGTATCCGATGTTCGTCCTGGTCAGCAGCGGCCAGGCACCGTTGATCATCCTCGGCATCGCCCTGGCCGTGGTGTGCATGGCCTCGTTTTATGCGGTGATCGCCGGCTTCGTCAGTGGCTTGTTCGAAACCCGAGTGCGCTACACCGCCATCTCCCTGGCCTACCAAGTGTGTGGTGCGCTGGCCGGTGGCCTCACGCCGTTGATCGGCACCTGGCTGGCCCATGAATACCAGGGCCAGTGGTGGCCGATGGCTGTGTTCTACAGCGCGATTGCGGCGGTGTCGCTGGTGTGTGTACTCGCGTTGTCCCGCCGCCACGCCACAGCCCACCGTCTTGAAATGGCTTGATGAGCTTTATTGGAGCGTTTGTATGTTGAAGATTAAGGGTGAGCGCCTGTGGGCCAGCCTGATGGCCATGGCCGAGATCGGCGCCACGGCGCGCGGCGGCAGTTGCCGGCTGGCGTTGAGCGCCGAAGACCAGGCCGGCCGCGCACTGTTCAGCCGCTGGTGTGAAGACGCCGGGCTGACCTTGAGTGTGGATGCCATCGGCAACCTGTTCGCCCGCCGGGCGGGTACCGACCACGAGGCTGCGCCGGTGATGATGGGCAGCCACCTCGACACCCAGCCCGAAGGTGGGCGCTTTGATGGCGTCTATGGTGTGCTGGCCGGATTGGAGGTAATCCGCAGCCTTGACGACTACGGCATCAAAACCCGCAAGCCACTGGAAATTGCCGTGTGGACCAACGAGGAGGGCGCCCGTTTTACCCCGGCCATGCTCGGCTCGGCGGTGTTCACCGGGACCCTGGCATTGGACAAGGCGTTGGCCACTCAGGATATCGACGGTATCAGCGTCGCGGATGCGTTGCGCAGCACGGGCTACAACGGCGAGCGCCCATTGGGCGGCGCAGTGGATGCATATTTTGAAGCGCACATCGAGCAAGGTCCTATCCTGGAAGACAACGCCAAGAGCATCGGCGTGGTCACCGGTGGCCAGGCGATTCGCTGGCTCGACGTGCGCGTGGAAGGCATGGCCGCCCATGCTGGCACCACGCCGATGCCACTGCGCAAGGACGCCCTGTACGGTGCCGCGCAGATGATCCAGGCGCTGGAAAACCTGGCGGCCGACTCTGCGCCGCAGGGCCTGACCACGGTGGGTGAATTGAGCATCGCCAAGTCGTCGCGCAACACCATTCCTGGCCTGCTGAATTTCACCGTCGACCTGCGCCACCACCGCGACGCCGACATTGAAGCCATGGAGCAACACGTGCGCGCGCGCTTGCAGGACATCGCCGCCCAGCGTGGCCTGAGCGTCACCGTCAGCCCGCACTGGGTCAGCCCGGCGACGCCGTTTGATGCCGAGTGTGTGGCGTGTGTGCAGTCGGCGGTGGATGCGTTGGGTTATGCCCAGCAATCCATCGTCAGCGGCGCCGGCCACGACGCCATCCACTTGGCGCGGTTCTGCCCCACGGCGATGGTGTTCATCCCGTGCGTGGGCGGCTTGAGTCATAACGAAGCCGAAGATGTGCTGCCCGAGGATGTTCGCCAGGGCACCGATGTATTGCTCAATGCCGTGCTGAAACGCGCCGGCCAGGCTAATTAACGAAACATTTCTGCAAGGTTGAACACGATCAAAATGTAGGAGCTGGCTTGCCTGCGATAGCGGTGGTTCAGGCAACAAGTGTGTATCTGAGCCACCGCAATCGCAGGCAAGCCAGCTCCTACAGGTCCGGTGTTCAACCGCAGATGTGTGCCCATCAGGAGAAATCCCATGCGTACCTTTTTCCATCCCGAACAACTCCTGCACCATCCCCGCAGCTACTATTCACGCGGCCAGATGCGCACCCCGCAGGAAGTACCCGAGCGCGCCCGCAACCTGCTGCTGGCCGCGCAAACCCTGGGCTTCGACATCCAGCAACCCCGCGACCACGGCCTTGATCCATTGCTGGCCGTGCACGGCGCGGCCTACCTGACCTTCCTCCAGGAAGCCTACCCGCGCTGGAAAGAAATCCCCGAAGACTGGGGCGACGAAGTCATGTCCAACATCTTCGTGCGCGAGCCCAACGCCCTGCGCGGCGTCCTTGCCCAGGCGGCGCGCTACCTCGCCGACGGCAGTTGCCCAATTGGCGAACTCACCTGGCGCTCGGCGTACTGGTCCGCCCAAAGCGCCGTGGCCGCCGCCCAGGACATTCTCGACGGTGCGCCCGCCGCCTATGCGTTGTGCCGTCCACCGGGTCACCACGCCCGCTTTGATGCCGCCGGTGGGTTTTGCTATATCAACAATGCGGCGGTTGCGGCGCAGGCGTTGCGCGATGGCTTCGAACGCGTTGCCGTGCTCGATACCGACATGCACCACGGGCAAGGCATCCAGGAGATTTTCTACGACCGTGACGATGTGCTTTATGTGTCGATTCATGGCGACCCGACCAACTTCTATCCCGGCGTTGCAGGCTTTGCCGAGGAGCGCGGTGCGGCGGCGGGGGAGGGCTTCAACCTCAATTTGCCGATGGCCCATGGCGCCAGTGAGGCGGTGTTCTTTGAAAAGCTGGAGCTGGCGTTAAAAGCGGTGAAGGACTTCTCGGCGGATGTGCTGGTGTTGTCGCTGGGGTTCGATATCTACGAACTGGACCCACAGAGCAAAGTGGCGGTGACGCGGGAAGGGTTTGCGCGGTTGGGTGAGTGTATTCGTGGGTTGGGGCTGCCGTGTGTGATCGTGCAGGAAGGCGGGTATCACCTGGAGACGCTGGACAGTAATGCGCAGGCGTTTTTTGGAAGTGCGCGGGCGTGGGCAACAGCGCTGATGGAATAAAGAAACCGGGTCGTCCGGGAGGTGCATTCAAGGTATGTCTGTGGCTTGCTTATTGAGCGAACTATGCAGGGTTGCGCTGCCTGGAAGGCGGCGGTAACCTTCGCGCCGTCGCCCTCATGGCGGCCGGTTTTGACAGACCGAATAACGTGCGATCTTTGTACTTCCCCGTATATGGCTCCAGACGCTTGTCTGTGCCTATCTGTTATGGCGGTTGTACGTGGGGCATCTTCGGGTGCGCCGGGTTTCCACGTTTCCGGTCTGTCAACCCGCGTACAGCTGCCACCCAATCCTGTTTGACAGCAGGGGAATGGCAGCTCCTTCTGACAACGTGGAGCTACACCATGAAAAAGATCACCCCCAATCCCCCTGATTCCTTTGGCGCCCGTGCGCGCAACAAACTCACCGACGGCAAAATGTCCGACGCGGCACAACGGGCACTCGACCATTACTTGCGCGAACCTGCGCCTGAACCCGCGCAAACCGACGAACGCCCACCTCGCAGGATTTTCAGCGTAGGTGCGGATGTAGGCACCGAAGAAGCACTGGCCAACGCCACCGAAATCCTGTCCTCAGCCTTGGAAACGGCCTACCGCTGCGCCGATGGCCAAGACAGCATTCACTACCGCCTGACCATGGGCCTGGCCCAGTTGATCGAGAATGCTCAGGCGTTGGTGGACTCGGTACTTGACCGTCAATTTGCGGCTGATAACCCCGCCAATCTGTGACCGCCTCCGACGCCCCGCAAAGCCCGCTGTAGCTAAAAGCCAGCGGGCTTTTTCGTCATTGATTTATATCCGCTAACTTCCCACGAATCTCCCTCAAGTCCTGCCCCGCCTGGCCGAAACGCTGTCATACGATGTCGTATACCAATAATGAGAAGAATCGCCATGTCGCTCCGCAATCTGTCCATCGCCCGCCGCGCGGGTCTCGGTTTTGCCTTGATTGCCTTGCTCGTGGCGCTGCTGGGGTTCTTTGCGCTCTCGAACATGGCGAGCATCCGCGAAAGTGCCGTGCAGGTTGAAAGCGGCCTGGTGCCGAAAATGCGCCTGGTGTCGGATATTCGCGAAATCATGCTGCGCATCCGCACCATTTCCTTGCGCATGGCCCTTGATCCCAATCCGGCCGGCATCTCGCAGTACCGCAGCCAGATGGACACCCGCAGCCAGGACCTGACGAAAAAACTCGCCGACCTGAATGCCGTTATCGACACGCCCGAGGTGCGCAATCTCTACGATCAGTTCCAGGTTTCCCTGCGTCAGTATCAGCAAGGTCTTGCCCAGTCATTCGTCCTTGCCGACAAGCAGCAGGCCGCCGAGCTGAACAAGTTGCTGCTGGTGGACATGAAAACCGTGGTCGACGGTTCTGGCAATCAGCTCAATGCCCTGGCTGACTACTACAACGCCCAGATAAACCTGCAAGGCCAGACGGCCGAATCACAGTACAGCCGCTCGCGCACGATGGTGTTTGGCTTCGTGCTGCTGGCGGCGTTGAGCACCGTGGCCCTGGCCTGGTTGCTGACGCGCAGCATCGTCGGTCCGCTGAGCCACGCGGTGCGTGCCGCAGAAAACGTCGCTCAAGGCGACCTGACCCAAAATGTTGAAGTCACCGGCGATGACGAAGTGACCCGCCTGCTCGTGGCACTGCAGACCATGCAAGGCAGCCTGCGCAGTACCCTGCAACTGATTCGCCAGTCGGCCGGCCAGATGGCGGCATCGGCCACCGACCTCAACGGCATCACCGACCAGAGCAGCCGCAGCCTGCAGAAGCAGACCGCTGAAATCGAGCAAGCCGCCACCGCAGTCAACGAGATGACTTCGGCCGCCGATGAGGTGGCACGCAATGCTGTCTCCACCTCCGAGTCCACGCGGCTCTCCAATGAAACGGCCCGCGACGGCCAGCAGCGTGTCGGTGAAACAGTCAGCGCGATTCAGGCACTGAGTACCAACATTGGTGAAACCTCGAGCCTGGTGCAGAACCTCGCCGATCAGTCGCGGGATATCGGCAAGGTGCTCGACGTGATTCGCTCCATCGCCGAGCAGACCAACCTGCTGGCCCTGAACGCCGCGATCGAGGCGGCGCGGGCCGGTGAGTCCGGGCGGGGTTTTGCCGTGGTGGCGGATGAAGTGCGTGCGCTGGCCCATCGCACTCAGCAATCGACCCTGGAGATCGACCAGATGGTCACTGCAATGCGCACGGGTTCCAGCGAGGCATTGACCTCAATGCAATCGAGCACCCAGCGCGCCAGCGAAACCTTGATCCTGGCCGAAGGGGCCGGCGGCGCATTGAGCCAGATCACCGACTCCATCGACCAGATTCACCAGCGCAACCTGGTCATCGCCAGCGCCGCCGAGGAGCAGGCCCAGGTGGCCAAGGAAGTGGACCGCAACATCGTCAACATTCGTGACCTGTCTGCGCAATCATCCTCCGGAGCGGGGCAGATCAACGGATCGAGCCATGAGCTGGCGCGTTTGGCCGTGTCGCTCAATGAGGCGGTGGCGCGGTTTCAGCTGTAACGGGGTCTACCTGTGCCAGGGACGGCACCAATTCCAACACACGGTTACGGCCACCTTCGGCCACCAGGTACGTTCCCTTCGTCGTACGCACAATCGACTGCGGGGCCTTCAGGAAAGACAGAATCGTCTGCTGGCGCCCTTGCTTGTCGATCAACAACAAGCGCGCGCGGTGTGTTGAATCCTCATTGATCCATAACCCGCGTTCATCGCACATCAGGAAGGTGGGCTTGTTCAGTTGGCTCAGTACCACCGGATCGCTGCCGTCTTCAGTCAACTCGCGGACCACGCCCTTCTTCTTTTCCGTGTAGAGCATGCGCCCATCCGTGCAGCGAACGATCGACTCACCTTCGCTGAGCTGGTCACGCACGACGCTCAACGTCTTGTCGCTCCAGTGATAGCGCAGGATCCGGGCCCCGACCTTGCGGTCTTCGATGGCGTAGAGGTACTCGCCGTCGTCCCACAGCCCTTGCACGCTGTCTCCCTTGAACAGCTCGGTGACGACGCCATCCTTGAGGAAGCTGACCGGCGCACCGTCCACTTCCTGGCTGAACACCCAACCGCCCTGCGTGGCGACCATCCCATCCGGCTTGGACAGATTTCCTACAACCAGTTCGCGTTTTCCGTCGGGCAAGATGCGCACGATACTGCCAAGCCCGTCGCTTAATTCCTGGCTGACCATCAGTGAACCGTCGGGCATCGGCATCAGCGATGCGGCCTTTTCCACATCGCGGTGGATGACTTGAACACTCCAGTCATCGGCAGCGCTGACCGGGTAGAAGCTTTGCCAGGCGAAGAAGCCCAAAGCTGCAAAGCAGAGCAAACCCAGTAGCCAAAACCCCGGTCGAAGCACGCGATAGAGAGACGCTGGGCTTGAAGTCCTTTTTATTGTTTTATCCATTGATGACTGCCGATAGGTATTTGTGAAGAGGATTTGCATGTGTCCGCCACCGTACCAAGCACAGGAGTCAACATCACCCTGCTTTTTTCAATCGGGTATCGCCGATGACAAGCCACTGTCCCCCATAATGATGTCACCCGCGACCAGACAACGGCCCACTCGATGATCATCAACTTCGACCTCAACGACCTCCAAGCCTTCCGCGCCGTGGTAGACAAGGGCAGTTTCCGTGCGGCGGCCGAAGCCATCCGTATCTCCCAGCCGGCCCTCAGCCGGCGCATTGAAAAGCTCGAGTCCGCCCTGGACGTCAAACTCTTCGAACGCACCACCCGCCGGGTCAGCCTGACCATGGTCGGCCGTGCGTTCCTGCCGCAAGTCGAGCGCATGCTCGACGACCTGGACATCGCCCTGATGGGCATCAGCAACGTGGCCTCAACCCGTATGGGCAATGTCACCATCGCCTGTGTGCCGTCCACCGCGTACTACTTCATGCCCCACGTGATCTCCGAATTCCACAAGCTCTATCCGAAGATTCGCCTGCGGGTGTTGGACGCGAGTGCCGGCGAGGTGTGTGCGGCGGTGGAAAGTGGTGAGGCGGATTTCGGCGTGAGTTTCAGCGGCAGCCTGGCAGACGGGGTGGAGTTCGAGCTGTTGCTGCAAGAGCGCTATGTGCTGGCCTGTCGCCGGGAGCATCCATTGGCGGACCGGGCCAGTGTGACGTGGGCCGAGGCCTACGAGCACGACTACATCACCGTGGACAAGACCTCGGGCAATCGCTTTTTGCTGGACCAGGCCCTGCGCGGGGTGCGGGTGAAGAAGCAAAGTATCTGCGAAACCCATCACGTGACCACGATGATCGGGCTGGTGGAGGCGGGACTCGGGGTGGCGATGGTGCCGTCGATTGCGATGCCGGCCGGCGAGCACCCGATTCTGATGAGTGTGCCGTTGGTGGAGCCGGAGGTGGTGCGCAACGTTGGGTTGATCAAGCGCCGCGGGCGTACGTTGACGCCGGCGGCACTGGAACTGGAGCGGTTGACGCGGGAGATGCCGTTTCGGTCAGTGTGAAACCGAGTCCAGGCCGGTGGATTGCACCACCGGTTGCGCCTGGGGCGAGGCGAGGAATTGCAGGAGCTTTTTCGCCTGCTCGGGGTGTTCGGCGTTCACCGGAATGCCTGCGGCAAAACGGGTGACGGACTGCACGTCTTCAGGGATCTTTCCGACGTAGGTCACGCCCGGGATCGGCAGCAGTTCGGAGACCTGCTGCAAGCCCACTTCGTAATCACCCTTGGCCACCTGAGAGGCCACCGGGATGCGTTCGATCATGGTGCCCTTGGACGGCATGCCGAGCTTCTTGAACAGTTCCTTCTCGACGTAGACGCCGCTGGCACTGTCGGAATACGCCACGGATTTGGCCTTGGTCAGTACCGCCTTCAGTTCGGCATCGGTGGCAATCGAGGGCTTGGCCGCGCCTTCCTTGACCACCAGGCCGATGCGTGAATCCGCCAGCTCAACGCGGGACGCCTTGTCGACCTTGCCTTGCTTGATCAGCTCATCCAGGGCGTAGCCGACCATGATCACCACGTCGGCGTGTTCGCCACGGGCCAGACGGTTGGGAATCGCTTCCGGCGCCTTGCCCATCGACGGGCCGAGAATGGTGTCGAGGGTGTCGCCGCTCTGGGTGGTGTATTGCGGGCCCAGCAATTTATACGCCGCGGTGAAACCGCCGGAGGTCATCACCTTCAGCTGTTCCGCGTGTGCGGCCATTGCCAGTGAACCGAGCGCCAGCGCCGCCAGGGTTTTCATCAGGACTTTCATCGGCATGATCCTCAGGCGAGTTGCGTGCGGGCTTTGGCGCTGCGATACAGCGCCAGGGTCGAGCACAAGGCGCACAGCGCGGCAAACATCAGCCAGTAGGCCGGGGATGCCTTGTCTTCAGTCACATGGATAAACCAGGTGGAAATCGCCGGGGTAAAACCGCCGAAGATCGCGGTCGCCAGGCTGTAGGCCAGGGAGAAACCGGCCACGCGCACTTCCACCGGCATGATTTCGGTCAGGGCCGGGATCATCGCGCCGTTATACATGCCGTAGAGGAAGGAGAACCACAGCAGGGTTTCCAGCATGTGCGCGAAGCTGGGTGCATTGACCACGTAGGAAAGGGCCGGGTAGGCGGTCAGCACGGTCAGAACGGTCATCGCGACCAGTACCGGCTTGCGGCCAAAACGGTCACTCAGGGTGCCGCCGATGGGCAGCCAGATGAAGTTCGACACGGCCACCAGCAAGGTCACCAGCAGGGCGTCGGAGGTGGTCAGGTTGAGTACGGTTTTGCCGAAGGTCGGCGCGTAGACGGTGATCAGGTAGAAGGCGGTGGTGGTCATCGCCACCATCATCATGCCGCCGATCACCACGGTCCAGTTCGTCACCAGGGTGGCCAACACTTCGCGCATGGTTGGGCGGTGCTTGCGGTTGGCGAACTCTTCGGTTTCCTGCAGGTTACGACGCAGCACGAAGATGAACGGGATGATCACGCAGCCGATGGCGAACGGAATGCGCCAGCCCCAATCGGCAACTACGGCCGGTTCCATCCACTGGTTCAGGCCATAACCCAGGGCGGCAGCGACCACGATGGAGATCTGCTGGCTGCCCGATTGCCAGCTGGTGTAGAAACCCTTGCGGCCCGGGGTGGCCATTTCGGCCAGGTACACCGACACGCCGCCCAGTTCCGCGCCGGCCGAGAAGCCTTGCAACAGACGGCCCATCAGCACCAGCAGCGGTGCCCACAAACCGATGGTGTGATAGCCCGGCACCAGCACGATCAGCAGCGTGCCGCTGGCCATGATCGCCAGGGTCACGATCAAGCCTTTGCGACGGCCCACATCATCGATGTACGCGCCGAGGATGATGGCCCCCAGCGGACGCATCAAAAAGCCTGCGCCGAACACGGCGAAGGTCATCATTAATGACGCAAATTCATTGGCAGCAGGGAAGAAGGCGGCAGCGATATAGGTGGCATAGAAGCCGAACAGAAAGAAGTCGAACTGTTCGAGAAAGTTGCCGGAGGTGACGCGAAAGACCGCGCCGACTTTGGAGCGGGCAGAGTCAGGCCGTGAAGGGGTTTGCATTTTTTTGTGTCTCCAGCGTTCTTTTTAAAGTGCTTGTTTCGCTTAAGACCGCGGATAGTGGCTGACACATTTCGAAATGATAAGTGAGTTGTTTACATGCATTGATGCGTCTTGGTTATCAATTGGCTGAGCTACACAAAACCGCTCCCTCATCTATGCTTGCCCAGTGTGTCCAAATCTTACGGATGGGAGGTGGGTATGAGTAACGAGCAGAAGCAGCGCGAGGAGTTGGAGCGGGAGCGGGCCAGAAAGCTTCATGAGGAAGAAAAGCCGCAGACCTGGAAGCATCCGGACGATGGCACGGAGCTGTCCGAGCGCGATCAGGAGCGCCCGCTCAGGCCTTGAGCCCTACATTTCACTGTGGCGAGGGAGCTCGCTGTGGGGATGGAGCTTGCTGTGGCGAGGGAGCTTGCTCCCGCTGGGCTGCGCAGCGGCCCCAAAAAAAGCGGGAGCGCTACGCACTCCAGCGGGAGCAAGCTCCCTCGCCACAGCAAGCTCCCTCGCCACATTACGATTCACTGAATCGGCGTACACAACTCCACCAGCGTGCCATCCGGGCATCGCACGTAAGAAACAACCTGCCCCCAAGGCTTGGTGCTCGGCGTCGAGAGTTCTGTCGCACCCTCCGCCAGCGCTCTGGCGTGGGCCTTTGGCACATCCTCAGTCACAAACCCCAGCTCCATCCCCAGCGGTTGCTGTGAAGCATGCGCCTCCACGTGCCCGCCCTCGAAATTCATCTCGACCAACTCATGCGCCGCGAAGGAGAGGGTAGTACCGCCCGTATCCAACTCGCCATACGTCCCCGATTCATGCAGGAAACGGCGACTGAAGCCGAAGGCTTTTTCGAAAAATTGCAGCGATGCGGCGACGTCCGGGACGTAGACGATGGTGTAGGCAAATTTCATGGTTCAGCGGTCCTTGCTTGAGAGAGAGGCCATTTAAGTCAGCGTCGCACTCACGGTCAACGGGAAACTATTTGACATATTTGATTTGTGATCACATATTGGAGCCATAAGAACGACAACACAGGTTTTGACTCATGACAGATGGCCCGCTTCTCCTTCCCACCTTGCGCCAGGTGTCCCGCGATACCTTGCAAGACCAGGTCTATCGCCAGATCCGCGAAGCCTTGATGAGTGGTCGTTTCCAGCCCGGCCAGAAACTCACCATCCGCGGCCTCGCCGAAGCCCTCGGCTCCAGCCCCATGCCGGTGCGCGAAGCCCTCCAGCGCCTGAGCGCCGAAAACGCCTTTGAAGTCACCGAAACCTCTCGTCTGCGGGTCCGCATGATGACGGTCGAACGCCTGCGGGAGATTCGCGATGCGCGGGTCGCCCTGGAAGGTTTGCTCGCGGAAAAGGCCGTGCTGCTCCTGGAAAAGGCCGACCTCGACGAAATCTCCGACCTCTGCCAGCAGATGCAACAGGCCGCCGACGAAGTCGACGTTTCCCGCTACCTGTGGACCAACTTCGCCTTTCACCGTCGGATCTATGCCGTCGCCCAGGCCGAGTTGACCATGGCCGCCGTGGAAAACTTCTGGCTGCACATGGGCCCGTGTTTTGCCCTGGTCGCTCCCGATAAAGCTCACTTGCAGCGTTCGATGGAGGCGCATACGCGCATCGTCGAAGCCCTGGCCGCCCGCGATGGCGCCGGCGCCCGCGCTGCGGTGACCGATGACATCATGCAGGCCGCCGATTCCCTGGCGCGCCTGCTCGTCAAGAACGACCGTTCGCGGTCGTCTGTTTCAGGAGGTAAACGTGCATGAGTGTTCTACAACGGCTGCAGCCCTATCCTGGGTTACGTGTGTTGATTTCCGGCGGGGCTGCCGGTATCGGTGAAGTGTTGGCCGCGGCCTATCTGGAGGCGGGTGCCAAGGTGCATGTGTGTGATGTCAGCGAACCGGCCCTGGCGGCGTTTCGCGACAAGTACCCGGGCACTGTCGCCACCCGTGCCGACGTGAGTGATGCCGCGCAGATCGAGGCGGTGTTCCAGGTGCAGCGCGAGCAGTTCGGCGGGCTGGATGTATTGGTCAACAACGCCGGGATTGCCGGGCCCACCGGTGGCATCGATGCCATCAGCGACGCCGAGTGGCAAGCCACGATCAATATCAACCTCACGGCGCAATACCGCTTTGCCCACCACGCAGTGCCGATGCTCAAGGAATCGTCCCACGGCCATCTGCTGCATATCGCCTCGGTTGCCGGGCGTCTCGGCTACGCCTGGCGCACGCCGTATGCCGCGACCAAGTGGGCCATCGTCGGCCTGATGAAATCCCTGGCCTCGGAGCTGGGCGAAAGCGACATCCGCGTCAACGCCTTGCTGCCCGGCATCGTCGAAGGCCCGCGCATGGACGGCGTGATTCGCGCCCGTGCCGAACAGGTCGGCGTACCGGAAGCCGAGATGCGCCAGGAATACCTCAACAAGATCTCTCTCAAGCGCATGGTCACCGCCGAAGACGTCGCGGCCATGGCCTTGTTTCTCTGTTCGCCCGCCGCCCGCAATGTCACCGGCCAAGCGATCAGTGTCGACGGTAACGTCGAGTACCTGTAGGCCGCGCCAGCAGTCCGCCAAGGAAGAACACACACGCAGCACCCGGGATTTTTTTTCATAAGAATAAAAGTCGGAGAATCGTCATGTCCAAAAAACGTCCTGTCATCATCACCTGCGCCGTCACCGGTGCCATCCATACGCCGTCGATGTCGCCGCATTTGCCGATCACCGCGCAGGAAATTGCCGACGCCGCCATCGGTGCCGCCGAAGCCGGCGCCGCGATTGTTCACCTGCATGCCCGTGATCCCATCGATGGCCGTCCCAGCCAGGACCCCGCGCTGTTCGCCGAATTCCTGCCGCACATCAAGGCCGCCAGCGACGTGGTGATCAACATCACCACCGGTGGCGCACCGACCATGGGCGTCGAAGAACGCCTGCAACCGGTAATGCAGTTCAAGCCGGAACTGGCCTCGCTGAACATGGGCTCGATGAACTTCGGCCTGTACGAAATGCTCAACCGCTTTACCGAGTTCAAGCACGACTGGGAGCGCCCGTACCTGGAAGAAAGCGACGACCGGATCTTTCGCAACACCTTCCGCGACATTACCCACATCCTCAATTCCTGCGCCGAGAACCGCACGCGTTTCGAAATCGAGTGCTACGACATCGGCCACCTGTACACCGCCGCCCATTTCCTGGAACGCGGCCTGCTCAAGCCGCCGCTGTTTATCCAGTCGGTATTCGGTTTGCGCGGCGGCATCGGCGGCCACCCGGAAGATTTGGCGCACATGCGTCGCACCGCCGACCGGCTGTTTGGCGACGACTACGTGTGGTCGATCCTCGGCGCCGGCCGTGGGCAGATTCCGCTGGCCACCATGGGCCTGTCCATGGGCAGCAACGCCCGGGTCGGCCTGGAGGATTCGCTGTGGGATGGCCCGGGCAAACTGGCCGCGTCCAACGCCGACCAGGTACGGCGAATTCGCACGGTGATCGAAGCCCTCGGCCACCGGGTTGCCACGCCGGATGAAGCGCGGGAAATCCTCGGGCTCAAGGGGCGCGACCAGGTCAACTTCTAAGTGATAAACCGGCCGCGTCACGGCGCGGCCATGCCCATCCCGCACAACAACAAAAAAGGGGATAACACCATGCGTATCGAAGTGCTTGTCGACGTCAAGACCACCCTGGGCGAAGGCCCGGTGTGGGACACCCTGCAACAACGGTTGTACTGGATCGACAGCGCCGACGGCCGGATCCTGCGCTGCACCGATGACGGTCGCGAGCTGCGCGCCTGGGACGTGGGCCAGAAAATCGGCTCCATGGCCCTGCGTCACAGTGGCGAGCATGCCATCGTCGCCCTGCAAAACGGCGTGCACACCCTCGACCTCAGCAGCGGCGAACTGGCCCTGGTGATCGACCCGGAACCCGCGCTGCCCAACAACCGCCTCAACGACGGCAAGGTCGACCGCCAGGGCCGCTTTGTCTTCGGCTCCATGGACACTCTCGAAGACAGCGCCAGCGCCAAGCTCTACCGGCTGGACGCGGACCTGAGCCTGCACACCCTGGACGAAGGCATCATCGTGTCCAACGGCCCGTGCTGGAGTCCGGCGGGCGACACCTTCTACTTCTGCGACACCTGGTCGGGCGAGATCTGGGCCTATGACTACGACCTGGCGACGGGCGCGGTGAGCAATCGACGCACCTTCGCCAAGGTCGACACCCGTGGCGGTGGCGCCGCCGACGGCTGCACCGTGGATGCCGAAGGCTGCCTGTGGCAGGCGCTGGTCTACGCCGGGCAACTGGTGCGCTACACACCCGATGGCCAGGTCGACCGGATCATCCAGATGCCGGTGAAAAAGGTCACCAGCCTGACCTTTGGCGGGCCGAACCTGGGCACCCTGTTCGTGACTTCCATGGCCAAGCCGCCGTTGCCGCGTTTCCCGGCCGACGGTCAGCAGCGCGGGGCGCTTTTTGCGATCACCGGGCTAGGCGTGCAAGGAATAGCCGAGCGACGGTTCGCCAGCTAGCGCGTTTTTTTCAACAAGGCACTTTCCTTCCGCAACCTTGTGTCAGTGCGCGCCCTCGCGCGCCTGGAGAAACCCATGGCAATCTTGAAAAAAGCCTCGCTGCGCAGCATTCACCGGCACTCCTGGGTGTCGCTGCTGGTGTGCTGGATGATCTGGATCCTCAACGCCTACGACCGTGAGATCGTGCTGCGCCTGGGGCCGACCATTTCCAAGCACTTCGATTTGTCGGCCGATCAGTGGGGCACCATGGCCACGGTGATCATGCTCGCCCTGGCCCTGCTGGATATTCCCGGATCGATGTGGAGCGACCGTTACGGCGGTGGCTGGAAGCGCGCGCGGTTCCAGGTGCCGCTGGTGCTGGGCTACACCGCGATTTCGTTTCTCTCCGGGTTCAAGGCCCTGAGCGGCAACCTCGCAACCTTTATTGCGCTGCGGGTGGGCGTCAACCTTGGTGCAGGCTGGGGCGAGCCGGTGGGCGTGAGCAACACCGCCGAGTGGTGGCCGGTGGAGCGCCGCGGTTTTGCCCTGGGCGCGCACCACACGGGTTACCCGATTGGCGCCATGCTCAGTGGCATCGTCGCCAGTTTTGTCATCAGCACCTTTGGTGAGGACAACTGGCGCTACGTGTTTTTCTTCGCGTTTGTGGTGGCGTTACCGTTGATGATTTTCTGGGCGCGATACTCCACCGCCGAACGCATCACCGCGCTGTACGTCGACATCGCCGCCAAGGGCATGACCCCGCCGGACAACGCGCCGGCCAGCCAAGTGAAGGGCCACGCCTGGCGCACGTTTATCGCCACCTTGCGCAACCGCAATATCGCCCTGACGGCAGGCAATACGATGCTGACCCAGGTGGTGTACATGGGCGTCAACATCGTGCTGCCGGCCTACCTGTACAACATTGCCGGGCTGTCCCTGGCGGAGTCGGCGGGGATGAGCGTGGTGTTCACCCTCACCGGAATTCTCGGGCAACTGGTGTGGCCATCGCTGTCGGACATCATTGGCCGGCGTGTCACCCTGATCATCTGCGGGGTGTGGATGGCCGCCAGTGTCGGCGCGTTTTACTTCGCCAACACCCTGACCCTGATCATCGTCGTGCAGCTGCTGTTCGGCCTGGTGGCCAACGCGGTGTGGCCGATCTACTACGCGGTGGCCTGCGACTCGGCCGAGCCATCGGCGACCTCCACTGCCAACGGCATCATCACCACCGCGATGTTCATCGGCGGCGGCCTGGCGCCGGTGCTGATGGGCAGCCTGATTGCCATGGGCGGCGGCTGGACCACCTTGCACGGCTACACGGTGTGCTTCTTCGTGATGGCCGGCTGTGCCCTGGGCGGGGCGCTGCTGCAACTGTTTTCCCATCGCCCGCCGGCGCTGGTTGCGCAACTCGAACCCTAGAACAACACCGATGCGTCCCCCAGCCAGGGTGCTGGCGGGGCGCCAAGAGGACTTGCCCGATGAAGACTGCCACTACCGCCCGTGAGCCACAGGCGTTGAACAAACTGATGTTCGTCAAGCTGATGCCCTTGCTGATCATCGCCTACGTGCTGAGCTTCCTGGACCGCACCAACATTGCCCTGGCCAAGCATCACCTGGACGTTGACCTGGGGATTTCCGCTGCGGCCTATGGCCTGGGCGCGGGGCTGTTTTTCCTGACCTATGCACTGTCGGAAATCCCCAGCAACCTGATCATGCACAAGGTCGGCGCGCGCTTCTGGATCGCCCGGATCATGGTGACCTGGGGCCTGATTTCGGCGGCCATGGCGTTCGTTCAGGGCGAGACCTCGTTCTATGTCCTGCGCCTGCTGCTGGGCATTGCCGAAGCCGGCCTGTTTCCCGGGGTGATGCTGTACCTCACCTACTGGTTCAACCGCGAGCAGCGGGCGCGGGCCACCGGGTATTTCCTGCTGGGCGTGTGTTTTGCCAACATCATCGGCGGCCCGGTGGGCGCGGCGTTGATGCGCATGGACGGGATGCTCGGCTGGCACGGCTGGCAGTGGATGTTCCTGCTCGAAGGCTTGCCAGCCGTGGCGTTTGCCTGGGTGGTGTGGCGCAAGCTGCCGGACCGTCCGAGCAAGGCGCCGTGGCTCTCGGCCGAAGAGGCGCGCGGGATTGAACAGCGCATCGCGATGGAGACCGAAGAGGGCGCGGGCGAGGGCGGGCATTCGCTGAAAAACTGGCTGACCCCGCAGATCCTGCTGGCGATCTTTGTGTATTTTTGCCATCAGATCACCATCTACACCGTGATCTTTTTCCTGCCGAGCATCATCAGCAAATACGGTGAACTGAGCACCATGAGCGTCGGCCTGCTGACCTCATTGCCGTGGATTGCCGCGGCGGCGGGGGCGGTGTTGCTGCCGCGGTTTGCGACCACACCCACCCGTGCCCGGCGGCTGTTGATTACCGGCCTGCTGACCATGGCGGCGGGGCTGGGCATTGCCTCGGTGTCCGGGCCGGTGTTCAGCCTGTTGGGTTTCTGTGTGTCGGCGGTGATGTTCTTTGTGGTGCAGTCGATCATCTTTCTGTACCCGGCTTCGCGCCTCAAAGGCGTGGCGCTGGCGGGCGGGCTGGGCTTCGTCAATGCCTGCGGATTGCTCGGCGGGTTTGTCGGGCCGTCGGTGATGGGCGCAATCGAGATGAGCACCGGCAATGCCATGAACGGCTTGAAAGTGATTGCCGTGGTGCTGGTGGTGGCCGCCTTGGCCGCACTGCGTTTGCGCCAGGGCCAGGAGGCCGATCACACCAGCAATGAGGTGGGAAACCCCGAAGCCAGCACCAGGTAAGCGACGACTGCCGCCAGGCATAAACCGACGAAAACCCGCAACAAAGTCCTGGCGGTGGGGTGAGCGATGAATTTGATGGCCCAGAGCAAAATCCCGGCAACCAGGACGCTCAAGGCAGAAATGACCAGCACGATGGTGTTCTCGCAAGCCTCGGAAGCTGTTTTATAGTCTCAAAGGCCCGCGTTGAACAGTGTGCGCATAGACGCAGGGCCCCGGGTGTTCCTAAACTGCCTCCTATCCAGGGCAGTGGGGCGAGCGCCGATGAATCGCAATGAATTACGCAAGGCCGACATCAACCTGATGGTCGTCTTTGAAACCTTGATGCTCGAACGCAATGTGACTCGGGTGGCCGAGAAGCTGTTTCTCGGCCAGCCCACCATCAGTTCCGCCCTCAACCGCCTGCGCACGCTGTTCAATGACCCGCTGTTCATTCGCGTCGGCCATCGCATGGAACCCACGGCGCGGGCCGAGGAGATCATCAAGCACCTGTCGCCGGCCCTCGATTCCTTGTCGTCGGCCCTGAGCCTGACCCACGATTTCGACCCGTCCATCAGCACCATGACCTTTCGCATCGGCCTGTCCGACGACGTCGAGTTCGGCCTGCTGCCGCCGCTGCTGCGCGCTTTGCGCCAGGAAGCGCCGCAGGTGGTGTTCGTGGTGCAGCATGTGGATTACTGGCGAATCCCGGACCTGCTGGCCTCCGGTGATATCACCGTCGGTATCACCCAGACCCGCGGCCTGCCGGCCAATGCCAAGCGCAAGTTATTGCGGCATATCCGCCCGTGCCTGCTGCGGGCGGACGCCTCGGACAACCCCCTGACCCTCGACGAATATTGCGCACGGCCCCATGTGCTGGTGTCCCACACTGCCAATGTGTCCGGGTTTGCCGATGAGTGGCTGGCGGAGATCGGTCGCAAGCGCCATGTGGTGCTGTCGGTGCCGCAATACAGCGCGCTGCCGGCGTTGCTCGCCGGCACCGACATGATCGCCAGCCTGCCGGACTACACTGCCCAGGCCATGGCCGCCGGCGGGAATCTGTTCTGTGAGCCGTTCCCGTTCGAAACCCCGACCCTGGACTTGTCGATGGTCTGGCTCAGCCACGTCGACACCGACCCGGCGGAACGCTGGATGCGCTCGCGGCTGGAGGCGTTCATGAGTGAGCGGGACATGTTGGCGGTGGTTGCACCAAAATCTTGAGATAAACCTTCAGGGAGATCCAGGCATGACCCCATCCCGTTCCTTGCTGCGTGGTCGCGGCAGTCATGACAGCGGCAAGGTTGGCATGGTCGAGCTGTTTTTCGACCTGGTGTTCGTGTTCGCCGTGACCCAGTTGTCCCATTCGCTGCTTGCGCACTTGTCCATCGGCGGCGCGGTGCAGGTGGCGCTGATGATGGTGGCGGTGTGGTGGGTGTGGATCTTCACCTCGTGGGTCACCAACTGGCTCGACCCGGAAAAAAT
This sequence comes from Pseudomonas sp. Z18(2022), assembly GCF_036346535.1. Lineage (NCBI taxonomy): Bacteria > Pseudomonadati > Pseudomonadota > Gammaproteobacteria > Pseudomonadales > Pseudomonadaceae > Pseudomonas > Pseudomonas sp. Z18(2022). The sequence goes on along the minus strand of NZ_JAOTOA010000001.1, from coordinate 1,111,169 downwards.
CCCGATCCGCATCGGCCTGTTCGGCTTGATGGTGGCGGGCCTGCTGTTGTCTTCGTCGATTCCCAAGGCGTTTACCGACCGTGGCCTGTTGTTCGCCGGCGCCTACGTATTCATGCAGGCCGGGCGCACTCTGTTTGCGTTGTGGGCGGTGCGTGGCGAGTCGCTGAACATGACCCGCAATTTCCAGCGGATCCTGGCGTGGATGCTGTTTTCCGGGGTGTTCTGGATCACCGGCGCGCTGCTTGAGGGCGAGCAGCGTTTGGCCTTCTGGGCCCTGGCGCTGTTGATCGAGCTGATTTCGCCGTCGGTGTATTTCTGGGTGCCGGGGCTTGGGGGCTCGACGCTTTCGGACTGGAATGTGGAAGGCAACCACATGGCTGAGCGCTGCGGCCTGTTTGTGATCATTGCTCTCGGTGAGTCGTTGCTGGTGACCGGCGCCACCTTCGCCGAATTGCCCTGGAGCGGGGAAGGCCTGGCGGCGTTCCTGGTGGCGGTGGTGGGCAGCATTGCCCTGTGGTGGATCTATTTCGACAGCGGCGCCGAGCGCGCCCACCACCGCATCGCCAGCTCCGCCGACCCGGGACGCCAGGCGCGGATCGCCTACACCTACCTGCATGTGTTGATCGTGGCCGGGATCATTGTCAGTGCGGTGGCCGATGAACTGGTGCTGGTGCACCCGGGGCACGCCAGCCAGGCGGGCGTGGTGGCGATCATCGCCGGCCCGTGGTTGTTCCTGCTGGGCAGTGCGTTGTTCAAGTGGGTGATGAGCGACCGGCCATTGCCACCGCTCTCGCACCTGGGCGGGTTGTTGCTGTTACTGGTGTTGTTGCCGCTGGGCTTGCAGCAGATGTTTTCGGCGCTGGTGCTGGGCGCACTGACGTCGGCCGTGTTGGTGGTGGTGGCCATTTGGGAAAATCGTGCGTTGCGCAGCGTGACCGAAGTTTCACATTGAAAGCGGTCTGATTCTGCGCGGCACCGTGCTATATGTATGACTCTTTTCCTACAACAACTCGGAGCCTTTCATGCCGCACCTGCATCTGGAATACACCGCCAACCTCACAGAGCTGGCCGTTGAGAAAACCCTGTTGCGGCTCAACAACGTGCTGATGGCGTCCGGGCAGTTCGGTTCCGAGTTCGATATCAAAAGTCGGGCGCAGAAGGTCGAGACGTTCCAGGTCGGCACTTCCTTGAGCCCGCGGGCGTTTATCGCGGTGAAACTGTCATTGCTCAGCGGGCGATCGCCGCAGGTCAAGAAGCAGTTGTCGGAGAGCCTGTTGGCGGCGCTGCAGGATTTGGGCGACTGGCCTGCGGACTTGCAGGTGCAGCTCAGTGTGTTGCTGGTGGACATGGATCGCGAGTCCTACAGCAAAGTCACCATCGGCTGACGGGCAATACTCTGTGGTGAGGGAGCTTGCTCCCTCACCACAGGGGGTTATAGCAACCCCTGATCCGCACACACCTTCACCACCTGCTCCCTGAACCACGTGTTGGCGCTGTCCTGCTCGCTGTGTTCATTCCATTGCATATCCAGGGTAAACCCCGGCAACCCGTTCGGCGCATCGCAATGGCCGAACAGCGTTTGGTCCGCCAGCAGCTTCTGCACCCGACGGGGCAGGGTGACGATAAAGTCGGTGCCGGTGATCATCTTCAGCGCCGCACTGTAGCTGTTGGCCCGGGCGATCACCTGGCGCTTGCGGGACTGGCGCGCCAGCCAGCCGTCGATCATGTTGGTGTCCGAACTCCAGGGCGTGGGGAACACGTGGCGCCGCTCGACGAAGGATTGCAGGCTGAACGCCGGCTCCCGGGGGGCCGAGTGTTTGTCGAAGACGCACACCAGGTCATCTTCCAGCAGCATCTGGGTCTTGAAGTCCTTGTGGGCCCGATGAAAATGCGGGCCGAAGCAGATCACCAGGTCCAGGCGACCGTCGCGCAAGGCGTCGGCCGGAATGTCGGTTTCCAGCTTGTGCACATTGACGATCACCGGCAGGTCGGCGTGGTCGAAGGTTTTCAGCAGCCGCGGCAGGATCAACTGTTCGAAATATTCAGGGGCGCAGACGTTGAAGGCCACGGCCTTCTGGGTGGGGTCGAAAGCCTGGCTGCCGGCGTGGCACAGGTTGATGCTCTCGAGGATTTTCTGCACATGGCCGTACATGCTCGTGGCTTTGTACGTAGGACGCATGCCCGCCCGGGTGTTGATAAACAGCTCATCTTCGAAGCTGGTGCGCAGCTTCTTCAGGCTGTAGCTCACGGTGGACTGGCTGACGAACAGGGTTTCAGAGACCTCGGTGACGCTGCTTTGATCGTAAACAGCGACAAACACCATCAGGTCCTGCATATCGAGCTTTCTAAGCAAGTTGCTGTTTAGCATCCATTCCGTCCGCAAATCGTTTGTACCGAGCTCGGTACAAGACAATACAAAATGTTAACGGAACGTTCGTGCCAATAGAAAGCTCTGTCGGACCTTTCTCTGTTTGAGGTGGGACAAATAATGTTTACAACACGACCTCAGCGAATATGCCGCGCGTAATGCCGTGGGTCGAAGCGCAGTACGATCAGCAGCATCACCACCACGACCGCCGTCAGTGACCACCAGGCCCATTCGAAGCTGCCCAGTTGGTCGCGGATCATCCCGGCGATCAGCGGCGACAAACCGGCGATCAGGTAGCCGATGCCCTGCACAAAGGCCGTCAGGCCGCCGGCGCGGCGGGGGTTGTCCAGGTGGTCGAGGGACAGGATCAGGCTCATCGGAAACAACCCGCCAATCCCCAGGCCCAGCAGGCATGGCCACAGCAGGCTCAGGTGTTGCGGGCTCAGGATCAGGCCGCAGAAGCCGGCGATGATCAGCACCAGCAGCACCGCGACCACGCCGCGCTTGTCCTGGCGACGGTTGGCGATGGCCGGGGTGACCAGGCCGGAGACCACTTCCATGGCGGTCAAAAAGCCCAGCAACAGGCCGGCATTCTGTTCGCTCCAGCCCAGTTCCACGTAGTACGGCGCGAGCCAGGCCAGCACACAGGTGTAGGACGCCGTGCCGAGGCCGAAAAACAGCGCCAGCAACCACGCCCGGCGATTGCCGAAGAACGACTCCTGCGGGCCGGTACCGGCTTGGGGCAGAGGCGGCAACACCGAGCGTTGGGCGTACCAGAACACCTGCGCCAATACGGCCAGCCCCGCCCAGACTGCCAGGCCGATGCGCCAACTGCCGGTGTGCACCTGGACAAACGGCGAGAACGAAGCGGCGAGGGCCGCGCCGCCCATGATCGCGGTGACGTACAGGCCCATGAACAGGGAAACGTTGTCGCTGAAGCGCGACTTGATCAACGCGGGCATCAACGCCTGGATCATCGCGATCCCGATGCCGGCGGCGATGGCGCTGAGGATCAGCTCAGCCGCCGAGTCGAGAAACAAGCGTGACACGGTGGCCAGGCCGATCACCACCAGCGACAGCACAATGCTGCGATGCTCGCCGAAGCGCTTGGCCGCACCCATGCCAAAAAACATCGCCAGGCCCATGGCCATGACCGGCAACATGGTCAGCAGGGAGGCGGTGCTGAAACTCAACGGCACATCAGCGCGAATTGACGACAACAACGGACCGACGGCGGCCATCGACGGGCGCAGGTTGAGGGCGACCAGCACCACGCTGATCATCAGCCAAACGGCGGTGGCGGGTTTTGCGCGGACGTTTTCCATGGGCGGGCCTTAAGCTGACAAGGGCAGTATTAGGCCGGGCGTGGGGGAGGGGGGCAAATGAGAAAGTCGTTGGGGCTATTGAAAAAATGCGGGCGGGGTTGTTGTGGCGAGGGAGCTTGCTGTGGAGAGGGAGCTTGCTGTGGCGAGGGAGCTTGCTCCCGCTGGGCTGCGTAGCGGCCCCAAGAATTTTGGGAGCGCTTCGCACTCCAGCGGGAGCAAGCTCCCTCGCCACAAAAGCTCCCTCGCCACAGGGACTGTATTGTCTGATGGTTTCAGACCGCCCGAATCACATGCTTGATCTCCTGAAACGCCTGCAACCCCCACGGCCCCAGTTCCCGGCCAATGCTGCTCTGCTTGTAACCCCCCCACGCCGTCTGTGGGAAGATCACCTGCGGCGCGTTGATCCACACCAGGCCCACCTGCAACGCATTGGCCACCCGTTCAGCCGCTTCCAGGTCGCTGCTCAGCACACTGGCCACCAGGCCGAACTCGCTGTCATTGGCCAGCGCCACCGCCTCGGCTTCATTGGCAAAACTGCGCACACACAGCACCGGGCCGAAGATTTCTTCGTTCCACAACGCGCTGTCCAGCGGCACTTCGGTAAACACCGTCGGGCGAATGAAGTAACCGTGAGGCAAGTCCGCCGGGCGTGCGCCGCCACACAGCAATTTCGCACCGGCTTGCACGCCACGTTCGATATGCCCCAGCACCCGCTGGTACTGCGCACGGTTGACCAGCGCGCCCATTTCGACGTCGTCGGCAAACGGGTCCGCCACGTGAATACTCTCGGCCCTGGCCTGCAAACGGGTCAGGAACTCGTCCGCCAACTCGTCCGCCACCAACACCCGGCTGGTGGCGGAACACATCTGCCCGGCGTTGAAGAAACCACCGCCACAGGCCAGCTCCACGGCCAGGTCGAGGTCGGCGTCCGCCAGCACCAACAAGGAAGATTTGCCGCCCAACTCCAGGCTCACGCCCTTGACCGTTTCGGCGGCGCGCTGCATCACCTGCACACCCACGGCATTGCTGCCGGTGAAGGAGATTTTTGCTACTCGCGGGTCCGCCGCCAGTGGCGCGCCCACCGCCAGGCCCGTGCCGCAGACCACGTTGAACACGCCGGCAGGCAACCCCTCCGAGGCGATGATCCTGGCCAGTTCCAGTTCCGCCAGCGGCGTGACTTCCGAAGGCTTGAGCACCACGCAGCAGCCGGCAGCCAGCGCCGGGGCGAGCTTCCAGGCGGTGGTCACCATCGGGAAATTCCACGGCACGATCAGGCCCACCACGCCGCACGGTTCACGGCGTACACGGGCGCTGAAATCCTCAGTGGGCAGTGCCACCGAACGATCCTGGGTGGCGTCCATGTCGTCGGCCAAACCGGCGTAATAGGTGAAGGTGGCGATCACGTCATCCACATCAATCCCGGCCTCGAACAGCGGCTTGCCGTTGTTGCTCGATTGCAGGTGCATCAGGTGTTCGCGATGGGTGCTGACGCCCTCGGCGATTTTGCGCAGCAGTGCGGCGCGATCATGGCCGGTGCTTTTGGACCAGCCCGGGAAGGCCGCGCTGGCGGCACCTACGGCCTCGGTCACTGCTCCGGCATCACCCACATTCACCTGGGCCAACGTGGCCTCGGTCGCCGGGTTGATCACGTCCAGCACGTCATGGCCCGCACGCCACACGCCATTGATGTACAGCCCGTTCACTACCGTGCTCATACCGCCACCTCCTTCATCCAAAGCCCCTGGTCGATTTCAATCAGCGTCGGCCCCTGGCGATCAGTGGCAGCACGCAATGCGCTGCGCAATTCTTCGACACCCTGGATGCGCTGTGCGGCCGCGCCAAGGGCCTTGGCCACGCCGATAAAGTCCGGGGTGTAGATGTCGACGCCCACCGGCTCGATGGCGCGGTTGACCATGTATTTCTTGATCTCTTCATAGCCCTGGTTATTCCACAGCAGCACGATCACCGGGGTGCGTGCTTCCACGGCGCTGGCCAGTTCCGGCAGGGTGAATTGCAGGCCGCCGTCGCCGATCAGGCACACCACCGGCGCACCGTTGCCACGCCCCAGCCATGCGCCGATGGCCGCCGGCAAGGCGTAGCCGAGGGTGCCGTAGCCGGTGGAGGAGTTGAACCAGCGGCGCGGCTGGTCGAGGTTCAGGGTCAGGTTGCCGGTGTACACCGGTTGGGTGGAGTCGCCCACCAGTACGGCGTCGGGCAGCTCTTCCAGTATGGTGTTGAGGAACAGGGTTTGCGCACGGGTGGCGGCGTCCCAGGTCGGTTCCAGTTCGCTCCACAGGCGGGCGACGCGGTGGGTGCCCCAGCCGCTGTCGCGGGCGGCCAAGGGCGTGTTGCCCAGTTCGGCGAGCAATGCCTGGGCAGCGATTTGCGCGTCAGCCACCAGCGCGACTTGCGGTGGGTAATTGCGTACGGTCTGGTCGGAATCGATGTCGATGCGCAGCAGGGCACCGGGAATTTCGAAGCCGCCGGCGAAGGTCACGTCGTAGTCGGTCTCTGCCAACTCGGTGCCGATCGCCAGCACTACGTCGGCCTCGGCCACCAGGGAGCGGGTGGCGACCAGGGTTTGGGTCGAGCCGATCAGCAGCGGATGGTGGGAGGCCAGCATGCCCTTGGCGTTGATGGTCAGGGCGACCGGGGCACCGAGGGTTTCGGCCAATTGCGTCAGCTCGGGCGCGGCGTCGATGGCACCGCCACCGGCGAGAATCAGCGGGCGTTTGGCGGCCGCCAGCAACCGGCTCATCTGCTTGACCGCCGACGGCGCAGCACCGGCGCGGGACACGCTGACCGGCTCGCTGCCGAGCAACGCATCGGCGTTTTCCACCAGCACATCCAGCGGGATCTCGATGTGTACCGGGCGCGGTCGCCCGGCCTGGAACAGTGCAAACGCCCGGGCCAGCACACCGGGCAACTCGGCCGCCGACATCAAGGTGTGGGAGAACGCCGCCACGCCCGCGATCATCGCGCCCTGGTTCGGCAACTCGTGGAGCTTGCCGCGCCCGCCGCCCAGCTGGCTGCGGGACTGCACGCTGGAAATCACCAGCATCGGGATCGAGTCGGCGTAGGCCTGGCCCATGGCGGTGGTGATATTGGTCATGCCGGGGCCGGTGATGATGAAACACACACCGGGTTTGCCGCTGGTGCGCGCATAGCCGTCGGCCATGAAGCCGGCGCCCTGTTCGTGGCGCGGGGTGACATGGCGGATGCTGGAGCGCGCCAGGCCCCGATAGAGTTCCACGGTGTGCACGCCGGGGATACCGAACACTTGGTCCACGCCGTAGCCTTCCAGCAGGTTGACCAATACTTCGCCGCAGGTCGCCATTGTCGTCGCTCTTATTGTTGATAAAGGCCGGTATTGGAACGGCTGGCCCGTAGCGGCAACAATCGATAAAAAGTCATACTAGCCATGTCCTCACGTCATGGCTGCGCCCTTATGAAACGCCTACCGCCGTTGCCCGCCTTGCACACCTTTTGGGTCACGGCCCAGTGCTGCAACTTCACCCGTGCCGCCGAGCAATTGCACATCACCCAGGGCGCGGTGAGCCGGCAGATTGCCGGGCTGGAAAGTCACCTGGGTTATGCGCTGTTCCAGCGCCAGGCCCGGGGTTTGAGCCTGACGGAGGAGGGCCGCGAATGGTCGCTGCGGGTGCAGCAGGTATTTGGTTTGATCGGTGAGGCGGTGGAGCAGATCGGCACCCGCCGCGAAACCTTGCAGCTCAAGGCCTCCACCTGCGTGATGCGCTGGCTGTTGCCACGGCTGATGCAGTGGCAGCAGGAACGCCCGGACGTGCCGGTGGAACTCACGACTACCGTGGCCTACACCGTTGATTTTCGCCGTGAGCAGTTCGATGCAGCGGTGATCTATGCACCGATTGCCGAGCAGTCGTGCGAGGCACGGCACCTGTTTGATGAGCGCCTGACGCCGGTGTGCGCACTGGCGTTGCTCGGTGGTTTGCACACGCCAGCGGATTTGCAGCAACAGGTGCTGTTGCACCCCACGCGGGATGAACGGGATTGGGCGTTGTGGTTGAAGGCGGCGGATACGCGTTTGAGCAATCTGGCTCAGGGGCATCATTTTGAAACGCTGGACCTGGCGATGACGGTGGCGTCCCAGGGGTCCGGCGTGGCGATTGGCGACAGCGCGCTGATTGGCGAAGATCTCAAGGCGGGGCGGCTGGCGACGCCGTTTGAACTGCGGGTGCCGACGGGGATGGGTTATTACCTGGTGTACCCGCCGGGGACGGAGCCCTCGGCGGGGTTGGAAGCGCTGATGAATTGGTTGGTCAGCCAAGCGCAACAGCCGCCACAATGAAGATCAAAATGTGGGAGCTGGCTTGCCTGCGATGGCGGTGCATCAGCCAGCATCTGTATTGCTGAACCTCCGCTATCGCAGGCAAGCCAGCTCCCACACGGGTTCTGCAGTGTGTTTTAGTATCCGACCGTAAACCGCTGGCGCGAATGCTTCGGTGTTTCCACTTCATCAATCAGCGCAATTGCAAAGTCGGCAAAGCTGATCCAGCTGCGGCCTTCCTCGCTCACCAGCAACTCATCCTGGCCCAGGCGGAATTTGCCGGTGCGGGCGGTTTCGGTGAATTCCGCCGAGGGCGAAAGGAAGGTCCAGTCCAGGTCTTTTTCCTGGCGCAGGGTGTCGAGGAACACGCTGCCGGCGCTGGCTTCGGTTTTGTATTCCTCGGGGAAGCCGGGGCTGTCGATCACCCGGCTACCGCCCGACAACAGCAGCGAACCGGCACCACCCACGACCAGCAGGCGTTTCACACCGGCCTTTTTCACCGGATTGATCACCGCGTCTGCCGGCAGCGTGGCGAAGTGCGCCGCACTGATCACCACGTCGTTGCCGCGAATGGCCTGTTCCAGCGCCTCGGCATCCAGCGCGTCCACTTGCTTGGCGGTGACGCCGGGGCGTACGCCGATCTTGTCGGTATTGCGGGCGATGGCGGTCACGGTATGCCCGCGGCGCAAGGCTTCTTCCAGCAGTTGGCTACCGGCACGACCGGTGGCACCAATGATTGCGATCTTGCTCATGACGTTCTCCAGTACGGTTAAGGGTTGAATCAACTCACCACTGCATTTCGCCCTTGGCGACTTTGGCGCCCAGTTCCAGGGTGCTTGCGTCGCCCAGGGTCGGGTAACGTTTTTTCATTGCGCTGATCAGCGCGGCAGAGTCCTTGGCCTTGGCGGTTTCTTCGTCAAACGCCTTGATGTAGTCGGCGGTGAACGCCACGGATGTGAGCGACGGCGTGCCCAGGTAGTGGCCCGGAATCACGGTGCGCGGTTTCAGATCCTGAATACGTTGTAGCGTTGCCAGCCAATCGGTGTGGGATTTGGCGGTCTGGGTATCGGCCATCCACACATGAATGTTCTCGGAGACGACCACACCACCCACCACCGCCTTGATCGACGGGATCCACACAAAGGTGCGGTCCGGTTGCGCGCCGTCGAGACCGATCACTTCCAACTGCTTGCCTTCGAGGGTCAGGCTGTGGCCCTCAAGCACTTGGGGGATGACGGCTTTGGCAGGTTTGTCGGCCCCCAGTTTCGGGCCCCAGAACGCCAGTTTGTGCTCAACGGTGGCCTTGATATGGTCCACCACCGGCTGCGGTGCCACGACCTTGGCCTGGGGGAAGGCGGCGGTCAGGGTGTCGAGGCCGAAGTAGTAGTCCGGGTCGCCGTGGCTGATGTAGATGGTGGTCAGGCGCTTGCCGCTGGCGCGGATTTTCTGCACCAGTTGTTCGGCCTGGGTGTTGCCGAACTGGGCGTCCACCAGGATCGCGTCCTTGTCGCCGCTGACCAGTACCGAAGTGACCGGCATCATCGCGGTTTCGCCCGGGTTGTAGGCGTCCAGGGTCAAGTCGGCAGCCGCGGCGTGGGCGGTAAAGGCCAGGGTAGCGGCGGCCAGGGCCACGCGCTTGAGCGGGGAGAATCCAAACATGTGCAGCTCCAGTCATCGCTAAGGTGTGGACAGAGCTTAGTTGCACCAAACGCTACAAAAAATGCGATGCTGGGACATAGTTTGTTTCTGAAAGCGGGCAAATCATGGATCGTCTTCAAGCAATGCGCGTGTTCGTGGCTGTGGTGGACCTGGGCAGCCAGTCAGCGGCGGCCGACCACCTGGACCTGTCGCGGCCGGTGGTGTCGCGCTATCTGGCAGAGCTGGAGGACTGGGTCGGCGCGCGGCTGATGCACCGCACCACCCGCAAGCTCAGCCTGACCGCCGCCGGCAGCGAAACCTTGCCCCGTTGCCGGCAGATGCTGGAATTGTGCAGCGACATGCAGGCCGCCGTCAGCGAGCCCGACGAAGCGCCCCGCGGCCTGCTGCGCCTGAGTGTCAGCACCTCGTTTGGCCAGGCCCAGTTGGCCGATGCCATCGCCGAATACGTCAAGCGCTACCCGTTGGTCAGTATCGACATGCAGATGCTCGACCGCACGGTGAACCTGGTGGATGAACGCATCGACCTGGCGATCCGCACCAGCTATGAACTGGACCCGAACCTGATCGCCCGCCGGCTCACGCTGTGCCGTTCGGTGATCTGTGCATCGCCCGCCTATCTGCACGAGCACCCGCAACCCCGGCGCGTGCAGGACCTGGCCCGGCACAACTGCCTGACCCATTCCTACTTCGGCAAAAGCCTGTGGCATTTCGTGGAAAACGGCGAGCCGGTGTCGGTGCCGGTGCAGGGCAATATCAGCGCCAACGAGGCGAGTACCTTGTTGCGGGTGACGCTGGCGGGGGCGGGGGTGTCGCGGCTGCCGAGTTATCAGGCCGGCGACTACATCCGCAGTGGCGAGCTGATCCGCCTGCTGCCCGAGGCCGAGCCGCAGCAGATGAACATCTATGCGGTGTACGCCTCGCGCAAGCACATGCCGGCGGCGCTGCGCAGCCTGCTGGATTTCCTGGTGCTGAGGTTTCCGGAAGAGCCCGAATGGGACGTCGGTCTCTGAGCCGACATAAACAGATTGAATGGCGCCCGATAATGGCGACATGCCCACGCTGACCTATGCTTATACAAGCACCTTCTTGATCCGATCAGAGGTCAGCATCATGTCGATCAAAACAAGAAAGTACCTGATGATTTTCACCCTGTGCGCCGCCGCTACAGCGCTCTATGGCACTGCCGCCTACCGCGTTGAACAGGCCCGCATGCAGCCGAGCTACGCCGCCAGCTGCAATCACGGCCAATGCGTTGGCCACATGGCCGCCTTCAGCTCGTTGCGCTAACGTCCTGATCGGCTTTCAACTGCTCCCGAAACGCTTTCGGGGAAAACCCGACGCGCCGGCGAAACAGCCGCGAGAAGTTGGTCGGGTCGGAAAACCCCAACACTTCCGACATCTCGTTGATGGTCATGCTGGTGTAAGTCAGCAGGCGCTTGGCTTCCAGCAATTGGCGGTCGTGCATGATCTGCAAGGCGGGCTGCCCGCCCAATTCCCGACATGTCCCGTTCAGGTGTGAGACCGAGATACCGAGCTTGTGGGCCAGGTCTTCGATTTTCGGGTGTTCGCGGTAATGCTGCTCCACCAACTGGGTGAACCGGCGGAAGTATTCGCGGCCTCGCGGCGCGCGCGGATGACGACGCTGGGTCGCCTGGCGGCTGATCCACACCAGCAGCACGCTGACCAGCGCGTGCATCATCATGTCCCGTGCCGGTTGGTCGCTGGCGTACTCCTCCTGCAACCGGGCGAACAAACTGTTGAGGTAGTCACTGTCCTTGCCGGCGGGGTAGCTGCCCAGGGCGTTCAGGCCATCCAGCGCCGCGCCCAGTTGTTCCTGCAAATGCGCCATCAGCGGCGCGGCCAGGGTGACCACAAATCCTTCGACGTCTTCGGAAAACCGAAAGCCATGTACGCATAACGGCGGCAGCACCTGCAGCGTCGATTCGCTGAGGGTACTGCGCTGGCCTTCGATCTCCAGTTGCGCCTGGCCCTTGTGCACGTACAGCAACTGGCACAAGTCCGCATGCCGGTGGGGCTGGATTTCCCACTGGTACTCACGGCTGCGCCGGGAGATGGTTTCACAGTGCAACAAATCCGGGGTCGGCCATTGCTGGCTCTCTCCGTAGAGTTTGAACACTGGAATCGCGGCACTGGCAGTTTTGGTCATGGCTTCATCCGATACTTCGGGAGAGTTGTGCGGTAATCGCCCCAATTGGCGAAAAGCGCAGCTTTGGGCTCAGTTTTCACCTTCTTATGCCGGGCACTCAAGTGAAAAATGCCAGCAACACCATCAATGACAACTCTTTCACCGAATACGTTCGGTGAAGCTTGCGGGCCATAAAAATAATGAAAACGCTGAAAACCCAAGTCGCCATCATTGGCGCCGGTCCCTCGGGACTATTGCTCGGCCAACTGCTGCACAACGCCGGGATTGAAACCCTGATTCTTGAGCGCCAGACCCCGGATTACGTGCAAGGGCGCATCCGGGCCGGGGTGCTGGAGCAAGGCATGGTCGACCTGTTGCGCCAGGCCGGCGTCAGTGCGCGAATGGATGCCGAAGGTTTGGTGCATGAGGGTTTTGAGCTGGCGTTGAACGGGCAACTGACCCACATCGACCTCAAGGCGTTGACCGGCGGCAAGACGGTGATGATCTACGGCCAGACCGAAGTCACCCGCGACCTGATGGCCGCGCGCCAGGCCAGCGGTGCTGTCACTTTCTACGAAGCCTGTAACGTACAGCCTCATGATTTGAAAAGCGCGGAGCCGTGGCTGAGTTTTGAGCATGAAGGCGAGCAGTATCGCCTGGACTGCGACTACATCGCCGGTTGTGACGGTTTTCACGGTGTGGCGCGTCAGTCGATTCCCGTTGAGGCGCTGAAAATCTTTGAGCGGGTCTATCCGTTTGGCTGGTTGGGCATCCTTGCCGACACCCCGCCGATCCATGATGAGCTGGTGTACGCCAAGCACGAGCGCGGTTTTGCCCTGTGCAGCATGCGCTCACCGACCCGCAGCCGTTATTACCTGCAAGTGCCGGCCGATGAATCGGTGCAGGACTGGTCGGATGAGCGCTTCTGGGACGAACTGAAAACCCGCTTGCCCACGGCACTCACCGAGCAACTGATAACCGGCCCGTCCATTGAAAAAAGTATCGCGCCCCTGCGCAGTTTCGTGGTGGAGCCGATGCAGTACGGCCGCCTGTTTCTGCTCGGCGATGCCGCCCATATCGTGCCGCCCACCGGCGCCAAGGGCTTGAACCTGGCGGCCAGCGATGTCAGCACCTTGTTCAACATCCTGCTCAAGGTGTACCGCGAAGGCCGGGTGGAGTTGCTGGAAAAATACTCACAGATTTGCCTGCGGCGGATCTGGAAGGCCGAACGGTTTTCCTGGTGGATGACTTCGATGTTGCACCAATTTCCGGAGGCGGATGGCTTCAGCCAGCGCATCGCCCAGAGCGAACTGGAGTACTTCGTCGACTCCGAAGCCGGGCGTAAAACCATTGCAGAAAATTACGTCGGACTTCCTTACGAGGCTATCGAATAGCCAGCTATCTAGTACACTGACGAGCATTCCCGCGGGCCTCCTTTTCCCGTGGGCCCTTGCTCGCAGGTTCTGCCGTGACCAACCTCAATCAGCCCGCCACACCCGCCGTTCGCAGTGTCCTTGTCGCCTTGATGATGGCGATCTTTCTCGGGGCGCTGGACCAGACCATCGTCGCCGTGTCCATGCCGGCCATTTCTGCCCAGTTCCACGACGTCAACCTGCTGGCCTGGGTAATCTCCGGCTATATGGTGGCGATGACCGTGGCGGTGCCGATCTACGGCAAGCTCGGCGACCTGTACGGGCGCCGGCCGATGATGCTGATCGGCATGGGCCTGTTCACCGTTGCTTCGCTGTTTTGCGGCATGGCCCAGAGCATGGAGCAACTGGTGCTGGCGCGGATCCTCCAGGGCATCGGTGCCGGCGGGATGATTTCGGTCAGCCAGGCGATTATCGGCGACATCATCCCGCCCCGTGAGCGTGGGCGTTACCAGGGTTATTTCAGCAGCATGTACGCAGTGGCCAGCGTGGCCGGCCCGGTGTTGGGTGGCTACATGACCGAGTACCTGTCGTGGCGCTGGGTGTTCCTGATCAACCTGCCATTGGGCGCGGGCGCCTGGTGGGTGGCCCATCGCACGCTGGTGGGGCTGCCGGTGCCGCAGCGCAAGCCGGTGATCGACTACCTCGGCACCGTGCTGATGATCGTCGGCTTGACCGCGTTGTTGCTGGGCATCACCGAGATCGGCCAGGGCCATCGTTGGCGTGACGATGAAGTGCTGGGGCTGCTGGCCTGTGCGCTGGTGGCATTGACGCTGTTTGTGTGGCACGAACGCCGGGCGCGGGAGCCGTTGTTGCCGATGCACCTGTTCGCCAACCGCAGCGCGGTGTTGTGCTGGTGCACGATTTTCTTTACCAGTTTCCAGGCGATTTCCCTCACGGTATTGATGCCGCTGCGTTACCAGACCGTTACCGGCTCGGGTGCCGACAGCGCTGCCTTGCACTTGTTGCCGCTGGCGATTGGCTTGCCGATGGGTGCGTATTTTGCTGGGCGCATGACCTCGGTGACGGGCCGCTATAAACCGATGATCCTGATTGGCGCCTTGCTGAGCCCGATCGCGATTCTGGGCATGGCCCTCAGTGCGCCCCAGGCTGTGGCGGTTACCAGTCTGTTCATGTTGCTCTGCGGGATTGCCGCAGGGATGCAGTTTCCGACTTCCCTGGTGGGTACGCAGAACTCGGTGGAGCAGCGGGACATCGGCGTGGCGACCAGCACCACCAACCTGTTTCGTTCCCTGGGTGGTGCGGTCGGGGTGGCGTGCATGTCGGCGCTGTTGTTGGCGTTGTTGCAGGACTCCAGCTTTGCGCACCTGGCCAGCGGGGCGCTGGTGGCGGAGGGGAGTTCGGGGAATGTGCTGCTGGATGGTTTGAATGCAGCGCCTGGCCCGGCGCAGGACGCGTTGCGGGGGGAGTTGCTGATCACGTTCCGGCATTTGCTGATGGTCAGTGCCGGGGTATCGTTGCTGGGCTTGGCGGCCGCGATTGCGATGCCTAACCGCGTGCTGCGCGGGCGGGAAGACAAGGCGAAATAACCCGATCTTTTAATGTGAACACGGTCAATGTGGGAGCTGGCTTGCCTGCGATGCGGGCACCTCGGTCTATCAGCAAAACCGAGTTGATCCTATCGCAGGCAAGCCAGCTCCCACATTTTGCATTCCAGCTTTTGAACAGGTTGTGGCCTCAAGGACTGTAATACCCCACCGCCACCATGAAATGCCCAGCTTTACGCAAATACGCATGCTTGTTCTCGACCTTTCCGGTCACCGGGTTTTTCCAGCGGTACTTGTATTCCCCCTGATCCTGCTCCGCCATCACCGCCAGGATCGGCTCACCCACCGGCTTCCCGTCGGGATCCTTGATCTTGCTGAAATCCGTATTCACCAATCGCGGAGTCGTGCCATGGGCCACATAGCGGTGGGTGTCGAGGTCAACCACAAACACATACAGGTCGTCCTGCAGAAAACCACCCTGCATGTCGTTGATCGCCTTGAGTGTCCCGACCGGGTCCTTCTCCAGCGCCTTGACCGCTTTATTGCGCAGGGCCCTGGCATGCTCCGGGGTCGCCCGTGGCAAGTAATAACCCACGGCCAGGATCCGTTGCCCGACGCGCTGGTAATACACGTGCTTGCGCTCGACCTTGCCGTCATTCCAGTTCTGCCACCGGTACTCGGCCTGCTGGATGCCACTGCCTTCCGGCACCGCCAGCGCGTCCTTGAACGACTTCTTCAGATCCGGCCCGAGCACCTCGGACACATTGCGCCCGATCAACGCCGAAGAGGGCCCGCCACTTGCCAGCAGCACGCCCTTGGTGTCGACCACGAATACGTAGCGGTCCTGGTCGACGAAATCACCCTGGCGGCTGAATGCCGCAAAGGCCTTGTCGCCATTGCTCTGGTAATACGCCAAGGCCCTTTCCAGCAGGGCCTTGGCGGCTTGGGCGTCCTCATCCTGAGTGGTCGCGGCGTGCACCTGGCCAAGGCACAACAGCAATAGCCAGGTGGCTCGGAGCAGTCCTTTCATTACCCGTCCCTCGTTCTTGTTGGTGTGCCAAGAGCGTAGACGGTTTGCCGGCAAATCAGAACGGTTTGGTCGGCAGGTATTTACCGTCCAGGGTGATCACCGCACGGGAACCGCCGTCCGGGTCTTCGACCTTCTTGATGTCCAGCTTGAAGTTGATGGCGCTGATGATGCCGTCGCCAAACTGCTCGTGCACCAGGGCCTTGAGGGTGGAACCGTAGACCTGCAGCATTTCATAGAAGCGGTACATGGTCGGATCCGTCGGCACACCACCGGGGAAGCTGCCACGCAGGGGCACGGTTTGCAGCAGGCGGCTGGCGTCCTGGTCGAGGCCAAGCTTGTCGCAGACCACGTCGGCAGCGTCTTTCGGCAACGGATGCTGGCCGAGCAGGGCAGCAGTGACGAACGCCAGGCTCAGGCCGGTGCCGTCGGTGAGGTCCTGCCACGACAGGTTCTTGCGCGCCTTGATGTCGATGACGGTGTCGGCCAGGGCCAGGCGTGGGGTTTGGGCAAATTGGGATTGCAGCATGGTGATTTCCTCTTGGGGTTTAATAGGTTTCAGGCGGCGTGGGCGCGGGTGTTCGGGTTGTCCAACAGCGAGACGAAGCGCCCGCTGCGGCCGTCAAGGGCGTCGATGCCGCCGCTTTCGATGTCGTAGACCCAGCCGTGCAGGCTCAACCGGCCTTGTTCCAGGGCCAGTGCCACTGAAGGGTGAGTCTTGAGATTAGCCAGTTGTGCGACCACGTTTTCCCGTACCAGTGAGTTCAACCGGTCGGCGTCTGATGCGTGAGTGCGGGCGGCGTTGATCACCTTGGCCGACTCGGCGTGGCGCAGCCAGTTGGCCACGGCAGGCAAGTGATCCAGGCATTTGCAGGTGGAAATCGCGGTCATGGCGCCGCAGTCGGAGTGGCCGCAGATCACGATGTCGCTGACGCCGAGAACGGCTACTGCGTATTCGACGGTGGCCGACACGCCGCCAGGCTCCGGCCCGTAGGACGGCACGATGTTGCCGGCGTTACGGATCACAAACAGGTCACCGGGTTCCTGCTGGGTCAGCAGTTCCGGGACTACGCGGCTGTCGGAACAGGACACGAACAGCGTGCCGGGGTTTTGCGTGGTGGCCAGGTGCTTGAACAGATCGCTTCGTTGGGTGAAGGCTTCACCCTGAAACTTGCGAAAGCCGTCGATGAGATCTTGCATGGTGGTTCTCCTTGCGTCGCTGATGGGGCAAGGATGGAAGTTTTCAGCTATAGCGTCCAAGACCGGCTTATTATGGTTTCCATAAGTCATGCCTATAGTTGGAGCGCCATTCATGTTGCTGCGTCATATCCGCTACCTGTTGGCTGTTGCCGAGCACCGCAATTTCACCCGGGCGGCCGAGGCACTGCATGTGTCGCAGCCGACCTTGTCGCAGCAGATCAGGCAACTGGAAGACACCCTCGGCGCAGCGTTGCTGGATCGCTCCGGCAGAAGCGTCAGCCTCACCGACGCGGGTGAGGCCTATGTGCGGTTTGCGCGCCTGGCCTTGCAGGATTTGCAGGCCGGCACCCGGGCCATGCATGACGTGCAGGACCTGAGCCGCGGCAGCGTGCGCCTGGCCATGACGCCGACGTTTACCGCCTACCTGATCGGGCCGCTGCTGGCGCGGTTCAGCGGCTTGTATCCGGGAATAACCGTCAGCGTCGAGGAACTGACGCAGGACCGCATCGAGGCGGCGCTGACCGAGGATTTGCTGGATATCGGCATCGGTTTCACCGGCGAGCATTTGCCGGATATCGAGTGTGAAGGGGTGTTTGTCGAGGCGCTGAGCGTGGTGGTGAGTGACGGCCATCCGGGTATTGGCCAACAGTCGTGGCTTCAGCAGCCATGGGTGCTGCTGAACTCAGGCTTCGCCACTCGCCGCTATATCGATGAGTATTTTCGCAGCCAGGCGGCGAAGCCTCTGATCACCATGGAGGCCAATTCCATCAGCGCGATTATCGAAATCGTACGGAACACTCAGTTGGCGACCATCCTGCCCAGCGCGATTGCCCGGGTGCAGACAGGCTTGCAGGCGGTGCCGCTGAGCCCGCCGTTGCCGCAACGCACGGCCGCGCTGCTCAGTCGCAAGGGAGGTTATCGCAGCGCGGCGTGCCGGGCGTTTGTCGAACTGGTCAGGGCGCAGCCAGCCACTGGTTGATGATGCCGTCATACACACCGGTCACCGTGCTCAAGTGCAGCCATTGGTCCACGTAGCTCTTCCAGGCCACATCATCCCGAGGCAGCAAGAACGCCTTCTCGCTGTATTGCATGTAGCGTTCTGGATTCACCGCACACAACCCCGGCTTGAGCTTCTGCTGGTAGCGGGCCTCGCTGGCGTCGGTGATCATCACGTCGGCCTTGTTGGCCAGCAGTTCCTCGAAAATCGTCACGTTGTCCGGGAACAGCGTCAGTTGCGCCTTGCCCAGATGTGCCCGCGCAAACACTTCATTGGTACCGCCCGAAGGCTCGATCACTCGCACCTGCGGCTGGTTGATCTGCTCCACGGTCTGATAGCGCTGCACATCGGCGCAGCGCACCAGCGGGATCTTGCCGTCGACGCCCAATGGCTGGCTGAAAAACGCCTTCTTCTGCCGTTCCAGCGACACCGAAATACCGCCGAGGGCAATGTCACAGCGCTGGGCCAGGAAGTCCGGCATCAGGGTTTTCCAGGTGGTGGGCACCCATTTCACCTGCACCCCAAGGCTCTTGGCCAGGGACTGGGCCATGGCGATATCGATGCCTTCGTAGCTGCCGTCCGGGCGCAAATAGCTGTAGGGCTTGTAGTCGCCGGTGGTGCACACGCTCATTTCACCGCGCTGGAGCACTTCATCCAGGCGCGATACGGGGCTGTCGGCCAGGGCCTGGGTCGACAGGCCGGCCAGCAGGGAAAGGGTCAGCAAAGCTTTCATGCGGTCGGGTCCTTGGGCATGAGCAGGGCCGCCATTATTTGCAAATGTTTAGCCGTGGCACAACCAAACTCCGTCAAGACTGGATTTAACGGCTTAACCTTGCGTGTGAGGCTGCCCGGCATCTCTTTACTGTGATTCCCGCATGGACGGTTCCCCCGACACACACCCTGAGACATCGCCAGGCGCCAACGCGTCCAGCCGTCCGGACCGTCGTCGGATCACCGCTGATGCACTTCCCTCCGAACTCGCCTTCTGGGCGCTCTGGCACTGCCGCCACGCGCGCCCACCGGACATCGTTCTCACACGTTGATTTGCCCAACCGGATGCCCCGCGCATCTGCCTGGCAGCGCCCACGCGCCTGCCTGACGCGAACGTATGAGAATGCCCATGAGCACGCCCTTTGCCACCCTGCACGAAGCCCAATCCTTTCTTGCCCAGAACCCGGATATCGAGATGTTCGAGCTGTTCATCCTCGACAACAACGGAGTGCCCCGGGGCAAGTTGTTGCACCGCGATGAGCTGTTGGCGGTCTACGAAAGTGGCCGGCCGCTGCCGAGTACCATCCTCGGCCTGACCATCAATGGCGACGACGTGGAGAACTCCGGGCTGGTCTGGGAAGTCGGCGATATCGACTGCCGCGCCTACCCGGTCAGCGGCAGTTTGCAGCGCATGCCGTGGCGCCTGATCCCGACGGCGGCGGTGCAGGTCAGCATGCACCCCACCGAAGGTATGCCCGCCACGGTGGCCGACCCGCGGCACCTGCTGGCCAAGGTGATCGACGACCTCAAGGCCGACGGCTATTACCCAGTGATGGCGGCGGAGCTGGAGTTTTATCTGCTCGACCAGAAACCCGACAGCAACGGCCGCCCGCAACCAGCGCGGGATGTGGATGGTGGTCGCCCGCGCTCGACTCAGGTCTACGGCTTGCGGGAACTGGAGCAGATCGAACCTTTCCTCGCCGACCTCTACAGCGCCTGCAAACTCCAGGGCATACCGGCGCGCACGGCGATTTCCGAATACGCCCCGGGCCAGGTGGAAATCACCCTGGAACATCGTAGCGACGCCCTGCAAGCCATGGACGAAGCAGTGCGTTACAAACGCCTGGTCAAGGGCGTGGCCCACAAGCACGGGATGACCGCATGCTTCATGGCCAAGCCTTTCGACGACCTGGCCGGCACCGGCATGCACATGCACGTCAGCCTGGCGGACCGCGACGGCAACAACCTGTTTGCCAGCGAAGCACCCGACGGCACGCCGCTGCTGCGCCATGCGGTGGGCGGCATGCTCAGCACCTTGCTCGACTCGTTGCTGATGTTCTGCCCGAACGCCAACTCTTACCGGCGCTTCCAGACCAACAGCTATGCGCCGCTGGCTGCCACCTGGGGCGTGGACAACCGCACGGTGACGTTGCGGGTGCCCGGCGGCCCGGCGTTTTCCCGGCATATCGAACACCGTATCTGCGGCGCCGACGCCAATCCCTACCTTGCGGCGGCGGCGATCCTGGCGGGTATTCACCGGGGCATCCGCGAACAGCGCGACCCCGGCGCGCCGGTGGAAGGCAACGGTTACGCCCAGGCCAAGGAGTTACTGCCCACCGATTGGCTGACCACCCTGCGCGCCCTCGAAGGCTCGTCCTGGGCCCGGGAAGCCTTTGGTGGTGAATTCCTCGGCGTGTACCTGGCGGTCAAGCGGGCCGAGTACCGCCAGTTCATGGGTGAAGTGGGGGAGCAGGACTGGCGCTGGTATTTGCACCAGGCCTGAAGATGAAGCCTTGATCACAGACAGTTAACCGACAGGCTGTGCGCCGGATACTGGCCCTGCATGCGCGGTAAACAATCCTTCGACCTTTTTTTCACGAGACGGTGGTTAAGCTGCGAATGTCTGATCCATTAACTGAGTCGTGTGATGCAGTCGCAACCGCCGTCTTCCATCGAGATTGAATTTGCCGAACGTGCAGGCCAGGAGCATGCCCGGGTCTGTGCTGACACGCGCCCGCCCAAGTTGCTGCGGCGCCTGGCGCTGTGGCGTGATGAGCGACTGGTACGCCGTGCGCTGAAAATCGCCGGCGAACCGGGGCTGATCCTCGACCTGGCGTGCGGCTCGGGGCGCTTCTGGCCGGTGCTGGCCGAGCACGGCAACCGGGTGATCCTCGCGTCCGACAACTCCCAGGACATGCTTGACCATGCCCGCACCCACCATGCGCCGGCCTTGCTCAAGCGGATCAAGACTTTCCAGGGCTCGGCCTTTTCCATCGGCCTGTCGGCCAACGCGGTGGACTGCATTTTTTGCCTGGAGTTGTTTCGTCATGTGCCGACGGCAGAAGGGCGCCTGGCGCTGCTCGGGGAGTTTCACCGGGTGAGCCGCGACACGGTGATCGTCTCGGTCAACAGCGACAGCGGCTACCGCGCTGCGCAGCCGGCCCTGGCGGCGGTTGCCAGCCATCGGTTACAGGTGGAGGCGGAGTTTCGCCAGGCCGGTTTCAAGGTCCTCAACCAACAGGAATTCATGCCCGGCTCAGCCATGTGGCGGGTCTACGTCCTGCGTAAGAGAGGATAAGTCCCGCCTGTCGGACTATTCTTCAGAGCCTATAGGAGTTTTCATGGTCGCAGGTGCACTGCGAATGCTCGCAACTCCCTTTCGCGATATATACTGCGCGCCATTCTTCAAGGGAGAGCCGTGTGGCCATCGATATTCACTGGATCTGCGACAACGATAGCCTCGGCCAGCATTGCGCCGAATGGCAGCAGTTGCCATTCGTCGCCCTCGACACCGAATTCATGCGGGTCGACACCTTTTATCCCATTGCCGGGCTGATCCAGATTGGTGATGGCGTTCGCGCTTACCTGATCGACCCCCTGACCATCGACAACTGGCAACCCTTGGCCGCCTTGCTGGAAAACCCAGGCGTGATCAAGGTGGTGCACGCCTGCAGCGAAGACCTGGAAGTGTTGCTGCGCCTGACCGGCAGCCTGCCGGTGCCGTTGTTCGACACGCAACTGGCGGCGGCCTACCTGAACCTCGGTTTTTCCATGGGCTATTCGCGCTTGGTGCAAGCCGTGCTCGATATCGAGCTGCCCAAGGGCGAGACCCGCTCGGACTGGCTGCAGCGGCCATTGTCCGAGACGCAAGTCAGCTACGCCGCCGAAGACGCGGTGCACCTGGCGGAAGTCTACATACGCCTGCGCCCGAAGCTTTCCGACGACAAATACGCCTGGGTCCTGGAAGACGGTGCCGAACTGGTGGCCAACCTGCGCCGCGAAGTCGACCCGTACGAGGTCTATCGCGACGCCAAGCTGGCCTGGAAACTGTCCCGTGCCCAGCTCGCCGTATTGCGTGAACTGTGCGCCTGGCGCGAGCAGCAGGCCCGTGCCCGCGACCTGCCGCGCAACCGGATCATTCGTGAACACTCGTTATGGCCCCTGGCCAAATCCCAGCCGGATAACCTCGCCGCGCTGGGCAAGATCGAAGACATGCACCCGCGCACCGTGCGCCAGGACGGCGAGTTCCTGCTGGGCCTGATCAAGCGTGCCGGCAGCGTCTCCATGGACCAATGGCCGCCGGCAGTTGCCGAGCCATTGCCGGTGGACGCCGCCACGCTGATCAAGCAACTGCGCGCCCTGGGCCAGGCCGAGGCTGAGCGCCTGGACATGGCGCCGGAACTGATGCTGCGCAAGAAAACCCTCGAAGCCCTGGTCAAGAGCGGCTACCCCGAGGGGCCTTACAAATTGCCAGATTCGCTGCGTGGCTGGCGCCGCGAATTGATGGGCCAGGCGCTGCTGGACAGCCTGGCCACTGCCGGAGAACAGCCTTGAAACGTATTTGCTCCATCTATCGCAGCCTCAAACGCAACGAGATGTACCTCTACGTGCTGAAAAGCGATGCACTGGAGCGCGTGCCGGAAAGCCTGCTGGCCGCCTTCGGCAAGCCGCACCACGCCTTTGACCTGGTGTTGAGCCCGGAGCGCAAGCTGTCCCGCGAGGACATCACCGTGGTCCTGGACAACCTCGAGAAGCAGGGCTACCACCTGCAGATGCCGCCGGCCGAGGACGAGTACATCGAACACTTGCCCGAAGAGCTGCTGCGACGTAATGACCCGATGTGATCGGTCAGTGCCCCGTCCGGGGCACATTCATCAATGGAATTCAATTTTTGGCGGTGGCCGCAACGGACAGTGAATTGGGCCGGCGGCCGCCTGCAGTGTTTTTGAAAGGTTTGAACCATGCGCGTTCTGATTGCTGAACACGATCACCCGCTGTACGCCCGACTGCTGCGCGAAGCGGCGCCGGACCTTGAGGTCATGACCAGCGGCGACTCCGCTGAATTGTCGCGCCTGGCGGCCGATTGCCCGGTGTGGCTGGGCCAACCGGACCTGCTCGCCACCTTGTTGCGCCAGGGCCACCAGCCACAATGGCTGCAATCCACCTGGGCTGGCATCACGCCATTGTTGGCTGAAGGCCTGCCGCGGGATTACCGCCTGACCCGCGCCGTGGGCATTTTTGGCCAGGTGATGGCTGAATACGTGCTCACCTACATGCTTGGCCACGAGCGAGAAGTACTGGCGCGGCTGGTCAGCCAGGTCGAGCGCAAGTGGGACAACCGCATGGGCCAGAGCCTGGCGGGGCGCAAGGTGCTGATCGTCGGCACTGGTGATATCGGCCGTAGCGTTGCGCAGTTTTTGCAGCCGTTTGGCGTTGAGCTGTATGGCATCGCCAGTGAAGCCCGCGAACAGGCGCCGTTTATCGAAGTGGCCGGGCTCGACGAGTTGCCGCGCCTGGTGGGCGAGGTGGACTACGTGGTCAACCTGCTGCCTAACACGCCCAATACCCATGACTTGTACGATGCGGCGCTGTTCAAGCAATTCAAGCCGACCGGGTTGTTTATCAACGTCGGGCGCGGGGTGGCAGTGGTGGATGCGGACCTGGTGGAAGCCTTGAAGGAAGGGCATCTGGCGGGCGCGGTGATCGACGTTTGCCGTCAGGAGCCGTTGCCACAGCGCCATCCGTTCTGGACCGCCTGGGGTTTGCTGCTGACCGGTCACAGCTCGGCGCCGACCTCACCGGGGATGATGGTGCAGTTGTTTGTCGAAAATTTACGGGCGTACCAGGCAAACGAAGTGTTGCGCGGCGAAGTGAGTTTCGAGCGCGGCTACTGAAAATACGAGGCTTGGCGAGCAGTTCCGGGTTCTCTGGAGCGGCTCGGCAGGGCCTGATGACTGGCCCTGACAAATCTCTGTAAACACTCCTGCAATTCTCCCCTGGCAGTGCCTATGTGAGGCTTGGACCCTTCTTTCCAATGGAACTGGTCCGATGTTGAATTTTCATACTGGCGCTGCACCTGCCCGCGTTATTCCGTTACTGCCCACTGATCGTGCAACGGTGTCGGCCGCAAACATGCCCTTGACGCAGGATGCCCCGGTGGTCAGCGCACATTCCGGCTTCAAGGCCCTTGAGCATCCCCTGGGCAATTTCGGTGGCGCTTTGTCCTGGCCGGTCCCGATGCATGCCGATGATCAGCGCAAGGCTCTCGCCGCCGCGTTGCGCCATGGCAGCCAGAACCCGAACCCGCCACAGATCGGCGCAAGCCTCGGGGTGCTGGAGTATCTGCACCGCAATCAACCGCCACTCGATGACCCGGCCAGCACCCTGGAAGCCCTCGTTAACTCCGCACGCGGGCGGGCGCTGGGCCAGGTAATTCAAACCGAACTGAATGGCCTCGCCACCGATACCAGTGTGAATGAATACACACTGGCCGCCATCAATCTGACGCTGGCCCCGGAATCCATCGCCCAGCCCCTGCGAAACCGGGTGGCAGGATTCAACCTGGCGCACCCGGACCACTGGGGCAAGCCGGCTTCGGCGGTGCTGGCGGCCTTGAGCGAGCACCTGAGCAGCAACGGCAAGACCAGCCCGGCAATGGCCGCGACCGGCGCTTACCTGCTGCTGGCCAGAAAGGCCCCGGTGTTTCTGATCAAGGACATCCCCGACAGCGTTACCTACGGCAGCCCCGCCTGGGTCAGCCTGGCCATCGCGGCGGCGACCATTGAAGCCAAGGCGCCGGGGAAGGTGCCGAACATGACCTTCGCCCAAGTGATGTCGGCCGCTGAAAGTGCTGGCCTGGATGATCGTGCGGTGACCGAGCAGGCCCAAGTGGCGGCGCTGATTGACTGGGGCGTGGTCAACGGGATTGTCCCGGGAAAAGCCGATGATCACTACAGTCTTGATGAAGTGGAGCGTGCAAGGACTGCGTTCAATCAGCAGCAAAAGGAACGGATAGTCGCCTCGCGGTTATTGGAGGTAGAAATCCCGAGTCGCCAAGACATTGCATTGGCCAAGCTCAAAGAGCAGTTTGGGAACGATCTGCCATTTGAAGAAAAACTCCTGAAAGTCGATGATCCACGGCAGCCGGGCATCGAGCCGCTTTACAACCCAAACCGCGCACCCGCCGGGCTTTATTCGATGCTGGATATCGCCATGATGGAACTGAATGGCTACCGCTGGAAAACCAGCGACCGGCGCATTCCTGTTGCGGCGATAAATGCTCCGCTGAAACTGGAGGTGAATAAAACCTTCGACGCACAGTTCAGCGAGGCCATCGACTCACGCAAGCAAGGGATTGCGACCACCATCAAACACATGGTGGCCAAGCTTCCGTTGGCCGACAGGCGAAATCTTGAACAGGGCCAGCTTGAGTTCTTTCAAAAAAAGACCTACGCACTGGGGACGGATTTCACGTCTAAAACCCTGCATCACACCGATGAAAGCCTGCTGCTGAAAGCCTCGGGTGCCAACGGTGTTGTCGTTTATAAAATCGATCTGAAAAATGCAGAGATAACCACGGTACCCACCTCAGTGTTGACGGAGCAGATACCGCGTAATGCCAACAAGACTTACAAGACAGAAACCTTTACGCCGACCAAGGCCGGTACTTCGGACCTGGGTCGAGGGCAGCCGCAGGGTTCATTGCCACCGTCAAGCTTTACCACGGCGCGTACCAAGGCCATTGCCGATGTATTTGTCGAGCACCTGAATATCGACAACCAGGACGTGGTGAAGCAGGCCAAGGGAATCACTCCCCTGGACCGACAAATGGAACAGGAGTGGAAGGTTACGAATTTCTTTCTGGACCTGGTTCCGCTTCGGTCCGCCATCGTCAATTTTCAGAACGGTAACTATGTCGACGGCGCAATGGACCTGGCCATGGATGCCTTTGGTTTCCTCACTGCCGGGGCGGGGGTTGCGGGGAAAGTGGCGAAGGCCGGAACCCGGCTTGCCGGCACGGCTGCCAAGGCGGCCAAGGTATCGAGGATTATTGGCACCACGCTTATCCGCGAATTCAATCCGCTCAATGGCCTGGACGATCTGGTGCTGGGGGGGCGCCCGGCTGATACGCCGGGGCGGCGCAGCGACAATGGAGGGCACTGAGCTAGGCAATCGACTGCTGACTGAATTCAAGGTGCCTGAATCGAAAATCGCCGGGCTTTCACGTAACAGCCAGGGGCTCTATGTGGCCGCAGACGGGCACGTGTCGCATATACGCCATACCGACAGTACCGGCCAAAGCGCCGTCTATGAGGTGCGGGAGGCGACCCGAACCGCCGACGGCGTGGTCCAGGCGCGGATTTATCACAACAACCGGCAGACGCCGTTGTTGGTCCAGCATGTTCAGGGTGATCAGTGGCAACGATTGGGCGCCCGGGGTGGTAGCCCGCAGTCGGTCGCCTCTGACCTTGGGCCTGAAATTGGCCGGGGCGGTGAGGGCGTGGTCTACGAAAGCCTGGATGGCAAAAGCGTCTATAAAGACTTCAACACTACAAACGCCACGCGCATTCCCGATTATGTAACGCAGGAGCGGGACTGCCTGAATAAATATTATGGCGAGGGTTTCGCGACGGCAGTCGTCGAGAGCGGCCGGGCTTATATCAAGATGGGCAAACTGGATGGGGTCAACCTGGCCACGGTCGAACGGCGCAGATTGACGCCAGAGGCACGAACCTGGCTGGATGACGCATTGAAGGGGATGGAGGAAAAGGGCATACGCCATCAGGACTTGCAGCTTAAGAACTTTCTGTATTCCGCGGCGGATAAAAGAGTTTACCCGGTGGATATCCAGTCGTTGTCCCTTGAAGACATGGTGCCCGGTGATGGTCTGTATGAGTGGGAGATGAAGACGTACAACAGTAGAAAGAATGAGTTGCTCAGGGACTTCGGTTCGCTTGTCAGGTAGCGGGGCTTTTGGGAGTTACCGGCTTTTGTCGAAAGCCCGGTAACTCCCAGGCTCTGCCTAGAGGCTGAAATCGCCTTCGGCTACCAGCTCGCTCAAAGGCTTGCGCGGGCTCGGGGTTTCCCGGGCTTGCAGGTAATCAGCCAGGGTCGACTTGTCTCCCAGCTTGCCGATCGCCACGGCCGCATGCAGGGCGTAGCCTTCGGGGATCTTCAGCTCCTTGCGGGTCAGCGCCTGGTCGAAACCGGCCATGCCGTGGGTGTGCCAGCCGCTGAGGCTGGCTTGCAATGCCAGGTGACCCCAGGCGGAACCCGTGTCGAAGGTGTGCCACAGGGCCGGGGTTTCTTCGGCGGCGCCGGGCACCTGGAAGTCGGTCTTCGATGCCACGATCACCAGGGCCGACGCATGCTGCGCCCAGCCACGGTTGAATTCGTTCAGCAGGCCCAGGAAACGCTCCCAGTTCGGCGTGTCACGGCGTGCGTAGAGAAAACGCCACGGCTGCGAGTTGTAGGCCGACGGCGACCAGCGGGCCGCTTCGAAGAAGCTCAACAGGGTGTCCACCGGAATGCTCTCGCCGGTGAAGGCGCGCGGCGACCAGCGGTCGGTGAATTGTGGGTGGATCGGGTAGTCGGCGACGCGTGGGTTGCTGCTCATTGGGCTGATCCTGATGAAAAAACCGGAGCTCAAAGCTACTTCGCCGCCGGTCGACTGACAAGTCTTGTTCTACCGACAGTCGTAAGCGCTTGGCCCCGGCGGCCATGGGCACTAGACTGGCGGCCTTTTAACATACCGATATTGATGTAGAGCCATGGCCGCCAAAGTCGAACCTTTCTGGATCCGTAAAACCCTCGAACAACTCGACCAGGATGAGTGGGAGTCGTTGTGCGACGGCTGCGGCCTGTGCTGCTTGCAAAAGCTCGAGGATGAAGACGACAACAGCGTCTATTACACGCGCATCGCCTGCAAACTGCTCGACCTCAAAACCTGCCAGTGCACCGATTACCCCAACCGTCGGGACTCGGTGCCCGATTGCATCCAGCTCACCCCGGGCCAGGCCGACCAGTTCAAATGGCTGCCGCCTACCTGCGGCTACCGGCTGGTCAGCGAGCGCAAGGACTTGCCGCTGTGGCACCACCTGGTGTGCGGCGATCGCGACGCGGTGCACCACGAACGCATTTCCCAGTCCGGGCGCATGCTGGCCGAAGGCAGCGTGCCCGAGGATGACTGGGAGGATTACCTGATTTTTCGCGCAGGTTGAGAAGGAGTGTGTATGACGGTTGGAGCCAGGCTGGCGGCAAGCCTGCTGTTGTTGGCATTGAGTACGTCGGCGTGGGCGAAGAAAGTCGACCTGGACTATCACGTCAAGCTGTTGCCCCAAAGTGATCAGGCTGAAGTACGCCTGAGCCTGTCCCAGGGCTCGGCGGTGCGCAGCCTCAACTTCGACCTGGGCCGCGACGGTGACTACAGCGACTTCAAGGCCGATGGCCAGTGGCAAGTACTGCCGGGCAATACGCCGGGTGACAGCCGTGGCCTGTGGCAACCCAGCGCCGACAAGGCCAGCCTGACCTACCGCGTACGCCTGAGCCATGCGCGCAAGAAGGGCGTCTACGAAGCCCGCATGACCCCGAGCTGGGCGCTGTTTCGCGGTGAGGACCTGGTGCCCGCTGCGCGTCTCGACCAGCAGGACGGCATTGAGCTGGTGTCACGCCTGGTGTTTGAACTGCCCACCGGCTGGAAAAGCGTCGAGACGGCCTGGCCGCGCATCGGCAGGAATAAATTCCGCATCGACAACGTGTCCCGCCTGTTTGACCGGCCCACCGGCTGGATGCTCGCCGGCAACCTGGGCAGCCGCAGGATGCGCCTGGGCGAGACTGAAATCACCGTGGCGTCACCCAAGGGGCAGGGCATGCACCGCATGGACGTGCTGACCCTGCTCACATTTGTCTGGCCTCAAGTGCAAGCGGCCTTCCCGCGGCATCCGGCGAAACTGTTGGTGGTGGGCGCCAGTGACCCGATGCGTCGCGGTGCGTTCTCGGCGCGGGATTCGATCTACCTCAACAGCCGCACGCCGCTGGTCAGCGAAAACGGCAGCAGCCCGTTGCTCCGTGAAGTGGTGCAGGCCATCGGTCGCTTCAACGACCATCAGGGCAGCGACTGGATCAGCGAGGGCTTGGCGCAGTATTACGCCATTGAACTGATGCGTCGTGCCGGCGGGATCAGTGACGATCGTTACACCGCTATCCAGGCCAAGCTGGCCCAGGAAGGCAAGGACGTGACCAGCCTGCGGGTCGAACACGCCAACAGCGCGACGGTGGCACGGGCGGTGGTGTTGTTGCAGGAGCTGGACCGCGAGATTCGTGTGAAAACCCACAACAAACGTTCGCTGGATGACCTGACCCAGGCGGTGATGCGCATGAATAGCATCAGCACGAAGGAGTTTGTGCAGCTGGGGGAGAGCATTATCGGGGAGTCGTCGGTGGTGCTCGACAGCAAGCTGCTGCGCTGATCCCTGCAGGAGCCCGGCTTGCCGGCGATGAGGCCCTTGAGGACGCCATCGCCGGCAAGCCGGGCTCCTACAGTATCGGGTTCAACCTGTGGTTTTGCTGGCGTTCTCTGCCGCCACTTCAGCCTTGGTCTTGAGGTTTTTCAGTTCCTCACCGGCGCGTTCAATCTTGGTCCGCACGGTGTTCATTTCCTGACGGCTGCGTTCCAGCAACTCTTTCGCCGAGCTGTGCCCGCTGATCCCGCGTGCCAGCGCCACGCCGCCAATCGCCACCTGAATCAAACCGAAAAAGCCACCACGGCGCAGGCCTTTGCCCATCATCACCACGCCACCGGCCAGGGAGCCGATGCGTTCCCAGCCCTGGACGTTTTGCGTGGGTTGAGGCTCGAACGGCGTGGACCGGATAACGGGTCGCAGGGTTTTGCTGTCGCTCATGATCTGTCTCCAACAAGGGCTTAGTGATATGCAGCTGACTGCGCACAGGCCGTGGATGTTCCCAAAAAATCAGTACTTGGGACCCGAGCGGGTGTTGTTGCCCTTGGCCAGGCGGTCGTAAAGCACCACGTTGACGGTGGCAGCGAGGTTCATGCAACCGGTGGTCGGGATGTAGATCACGTCTTCACACCAGTCGCGAATCTCCTTGTCCAGGGAGCCGTCTTCCGGTCCGAAGATATACAGCGCGCGGTCCGGGTGGGTGTACTCGGGGAGAGGGCGGGCGCCTTCAACCAGCTCGACGGCGACCGGGATGCAGCCCAGGGGCAGGATCTTTTTCAGGTCGTCGATGCCGATCAGCGGAATGTCGTGGTGGACCTTCTTGGTGTCGGTAATAAAGTCCCGGGCCCGCTCGTAGCGCTTGCCGGTGTAGAACACCGAGGCCACGCCGTAGCAGCCGGCGGCGCGCATCACCGAGCCGACGTTTTCGGGGGATTTGGGGTTATACAGACCGATGCAGCTGTAGCGTTTATTGCCCACGGGAGAGGGTGCCTTCGAGAAAAACGGCGATTATACGGGGATTGCTCGAAAGGCGGTCAGTTTGAACCGCATGGGGTGCAACACTGTGGCGAGGGAGCTTGCTGTGGCGAGGGAGCTTGCTCCCGCTGGGCTGCGTAGCGGCCCCAAGATTTTTGGGAGCGCTTCGCACTCCAGCGGGAGCAAGCTCCCTCGCCACAGCAAGCCTTCTCCCACAGCAAGTCGTTCATCACATTGCTTCAGTCGTCCTTCTTCATCAACCCGGCCAACGCCGCAAACGGGTTGTGCGTCGCTTTGGCAATCGTCGGGCTGCTGGTGGAGCCTTCGCCGAAATACTGCTGGTCGGTATACCGCGAGTGCTCGTTGTCGTGGCAATACAGGCACAGCAACTCCCAGTTGGAGCCGTCCTGGGGGTTGTCGTCATGGTTGTGGTTGCGGTGGTGCACGGTCAGTTCGCTCAGGCGCTTGCCGGCGAATTCACGGGCGCAGCGGCCGCACACATGGGGGTACATCTTCAGGGCTTTGTCGCGGTAGCCCATTTCCCGGTCGCGCTGGGCATCGGCGAGGATACGGTCCAGCTTGGCGGTGTGGGAGGGCGGGTTGGTCGAGCTCATCATGGCTCCTGTCTTTTAGTGGATCACGGATAGCGTTGATTCTAGCTGCTTGCGGGCCAATAAACCTCCGGCTTTTTCAGCCGCAGGGCATGCCGGTGAGGAGTGTCAGAATTCAATCGAGGTGGTGCGCAACCGCTAGCCTTTCAGTTTTTCGGCAATCCAGATGGTATGCCGCGTGCCCTTGTTGCCATGGGCAAACACCTGCACTTCCTCGGCCTTGAAGCCGGCCTTGCGCAGCTTGTCGCTGAACTGCTTGTCGGCGCTGGCCGACCACACCGCCAGCACGCCCTTGGGCCGCAGGGCCTTGGCGCAGGCGCTGAGGCCACCGGCGGAATACAGCCAACTGTTGGCTTTTTGGGTCAGGCCTTCGGGGCCGTTGTCGACGTCCAGCATGATCGCGTCAAACCCCTGGGGCTCGGCCTGCAGCACCTTGGCCACGTCTTCCAGGCGGATCACGGTGCGCGGGTCCAGCAGCGGGCGGCCGGACTTTTCCCCCAGCGGCCCACGGTTCCACTCCACTACGCCGGGCACCAGCTCGGCGACCACCACTTCGGCGGTCTTGCCCAAGTGCTTGAGCGCCGCCGCCAGGGTAAAGCCCATGCCCAGGCCGCCAATCAATACCCGGGAACCGGGCCGACCGGCGACCTTGCGGCACGGAATCTCCGCCAGCGCGTCTTCGGAGCCGTGCATGCGCGTGTTCATCAACTGGCCACCGTCACCGCCCTGAATCTTGATGACAAAATCCTCACCGTATTCGAACAGGCACAAGGCACCGCCGTTGTCGGGGATCGGAGTGGTGTCCAGCAGAACGAAACGTTTCATGGAAATCTCATTGGGAAGGGCATTCTTGCGCGGTTGGGAGTAGCCTTACGACTTTACGGTCAGGCCATGGAGCCATCGATGAAGTGCAGCATTCTAACGGTCATTGTATGGGGCGCGCTCACCCTTAGCGGTGCGGCCGGGGCCCAGGAGTCGCAAACCGTGCCGATTACGCCCGCGCCCGCTGCGGGTTCGCCGGGTACTGCAACGCCCACACCTTACCCGCAAGTCACGCCACCGGCGACGCCCAAGACCTCCGGCGGCGGTGAACCGATGCTGGCGCCTATCGTGTTGCCGACGCCACCGAAGGACCAGACGATCCCCGGCTTGCAGCAGAACGACATCAAGCCCAAGTCCCCGGGCGGTTAAAACTGCTGGGACAGCAATTGCCCGTCCGCCATGCGCAGGCGTTTGGACAGGGCGATCGCAATCGCACGGATGATCTTGGCCGCGATTTTCGGCGCGTCGTTGAGCATTTTTTCCAGGGAATCCTTGCCCAGGTTCAACAGCACGCAATCGCTGGCCGCCACACAGCTGGCGGAACGGCGCTCGCCATCGAGTACCGCCATCTCGCCAAAGGCACGCCCGCTGCGCAAGGTGGCGATGGTCAGCCGCTGGCCTTCATGGTTGGTCTTCTGCACCGCCACCTGGCCGCTGTGAATGATGCACATGAACGTGCCGGCGTCGCCCTCGAGGAAAATCACCTCATCGCGGGCGATGCTGCTGATGTTGAAATAGCCCGCCGCCACATGGAAGTCTTCCGGCAGCAACGGGTCGAACAGGCCGCAATCCATCAGCATGTCGCGGATTTCGTTATTGAGTAAGGTCGGTTCTGGCATGAGGCTTACAGTCTTTGTCCATAAATCGTGCAGGGCGCGCGCCCGGCGGTCAGGTGTTCAGACCCGCCCGCCGAGCGGAGTTCCTTAAATCAGCCCCAGCGCCTTGAAAACAAATGCATATTCGAGTGCTACGTCACGTAATCCCTGGTAACGACCACTCATGCCGCCATGACCGGCGCCCAGCTCGGTCTTGAGCAGCAGCAGGTTTTCGTCGGTCTTGGTGTCTCGCAGCTTGGCCACCCACTTGGCCGCTTCCCAATACTGCACGCGGCTGTCGTTGTAGCCGGCGATCACCAGCGTGGCCGGGTAGGCCTGGGCGCTGACGTTTTCGTACGGTGCATAGGCCTTGATTCGCTCATACACCTCGGGCTCTTCAGGGTTGCCCCATTCGTCGTACTCGGTGATGGTCAGCGGCAGCTCCGGGTCGAGCATGGTGTTGAGCACGTCGACGAACGGCACTTCGGCAATCGCCGCCTGGAACAGCTCCGGGCGTTGATTGAGCACCGCGCCGATCAACAGGCCGCCGGCGCTGCCGCCGCTGATGGCCAGTTGCTTGGAGGTGGTCAGGCCCTGGGCGATCAGGTGTTCGGCGCAGGCGATAAAATCGCTGAAGGTGTTTTGCTTGTGCTCCTGCTTGCCGGCGCGGTACCAGGCTTCACCCAGCTCGCCGCCGCCGCGGACATGGGCAATGGCGAAGGCCACGCCACGGTCCAGCAAACTCAGGCGCGCGTGGGAGAACCACGGGTCGAGGCTATGGCCATAGGCGCCGTAGCCGTACAGGTAAAGCGGGGTCGGCTTGCCCAACTGGTCGCGGCGGACCACCAGGCTGATCGGCACCTGGGTGCCATCGGCCGAGGTCGCCCACAACCGCTGGCTGACGTAGTCGTCGGCGTTGAACACCCCCAGCACCGGGGTTTCCTTGAGCACCTGTTGTGCGCCGCTGGCCAGCTCCAGTTGACGGACCTGGGCCGGGCGGTTCAGCGCTTCATAGCGCAGGCGAATCTTGTCGCTGACAAATTCCAGGCTGTTTTGCACATAGAGGCTGTAGGCCGCGTCCGGGAGTTCCACCCGATAAGGCGCTTGGCCTTGCGGGTGCACTTCGATGATCGGCAGGCCGCCGATGCGCAAGCTCAGGGTCATGGCTCGGGCATTGAGGCTCACGCCATCGAGCATCACCGCGTCGTCGTGGGGGATCAGGTTCTGCCAGTCGTCCTGGGTCGGCACGCTGCCGGTGTCGGCGGCCTGGAACAGCGCGAAGTTGATGCCTTCGCGGTTGCTGCGGATAAACCAGGTCCACTGGTCGTCCAGCTTGCCGTGGTCCACGTCATATTCATGGCCTTCGACCCGTGGCGCCATGCAGGTAAACGCCTGCTGCGGCTGCTCGGCGTCCAGCGCCCAGATCTCGCTGGTGGTCTTGCTGCCCAGGGCCAGCAGCAACTGGCGCTCGGAGCTTGAGCGGTAGCAGTGCAGGAAGAAACGACCGTCGGGCTCGTGGAACACTTCTTCGGCGGCGGTGCCGTCCAGGCGATAGCGATACAGCTTGTGCGGGCGGTGGGT
Organism: Pseudomonas sp. Z18(2022); assembly: GCF_036346535.1. NCBI lineage: Bacteria > Pseudomonadati > Pseudomonadota > Gammaproteobacteria > Pseudomonadales > Pseudomonadaceae > Pseudomonas > Pseudomonas sp. Z18(2022). Next base: position 1,076,949 of record NZ_JAOTOA010000001.1, on the reverse strand, counting down.
GTCGTCCAGTTCGCTGAAGAACAGGGTCAAGCTGTCGTTGGCCCAGGTCATGCTGCCGTCGCAGTCTTCGAACTCCAGTTCGCTGACCTTGCCGGTGGCCAATTCCTTCACGTAGAGGGTGTAAATCTCTTCACCGCTGGTGTCCAGGCTGTAGGCCAGGCGCTGGTGGTCGGGGCTGATGCTGAACGCGCCGAGGGAGAAAAAGCCGCCGTTGGCCAGTTCGTTCGGGTCCAGCAGCAACTCTTCCGTGCTTTCGTCGACCTGTTGGCTGTCATCGGCCGGGCGCGGGCAGCGGTAATGGCGGGCGTACTCGTCGCCGGCGGTGGTGCGGGTGTAATACAGGTACGGGCCCCAGGGGGAGGGCAGGGACAGGTCGGTTTCGAGGATGCGGCCCTTGATCTCCTCGAACAGGGTTTCGCGCAGGGCCTGCTGGTCGGACAATTCTGCTTCTTGCCAGGCATTTTCCGCCTTGAGGTAATCGAGCACCTCGGTGCTGTCGCGCTCTTGCAGCCAGGCGTACGGGTCGGTGCCCGGGGCCTTGCGGGCGATCGGGGCGGCAGTGATGTGGGTCGATGGGGGCATGGATCACTCTCTGTCTGGCGGTTGGCCGACGGCATTGCAGCCTCGGCACTGAAAAGCCGTTATCATAGCGGCCTGTTTGCCTACCTTGCCATGGACACCATGACCGAGAACGACTATCTGATCGCTTGGGGCCTCTACGCCTTCGCAGCCCTGGGTTGCCTGTTGGTGTGGTTTGCCATGACCCGCTGGATGTGGCGCTGGCTGCGCGAGCCGTTGCGGCTGCTGATGGCGGTGCTGCTGTTCAGTCCGACCATTGTCGACCCGGTGAAGACCCAGTTTGCCCCGGCCGTGGCCATCACCGCCCTGGACCTGGTGCTCAAGGTCGGCAACAACGCCTGGCGGGCGATTTCCGATTTGTTCATGTATTCCATGATCGCATTCGGTGTGTACCTGGTGTTTGTGCTGATCCGCTGGCCCCTCGAACGTGCCGCCAAGGCTCGCCGTGAGCACAAAGCGGCAGCCGCCGCGGCTGCAGCGGCAGAGCCGGAAGACGACGAACCCTTCGCCGATGAACGCTATGGTCGTCCGGCACCTGTCGGCGGCATGCGGGTCGAACCGCGCCTTTAACGTCGTACGCTCAGCAATCGAGAAGCCTGGCATGTGTGAATTATTGGGCATGAGTGCCAACGTACCGACCGATATCGTGTTCAGCTTTACCGGGCTGATGCAGCGCGGCGGACGTACCGGCCCCCACCGCGACGGTTGGGGCATCGCCTTCTACGAGGGCCGCGGCCTGCGTTTGTTCCAGGACCCGGCGGCCAGCAGCGAATCGGAAGTCGCGCTGCTGGTGCAGCGTTATCCCATCAAGAGTGAAGTGGTGATCGGCCATATCCGCCAGGCCAATGTGGGCAAGGTGTGCCTGTCCAATACCCACCCGTTCGTGCGTGAACTGTGGGGCCGCAACTGGTGTTTTGCCCATAACGGCCAACTGGCGGACTTCAATCCCCGCGCCACCTTCTACCGCCCGGTGGGCGATACAGACAGCGAAGCGGCGTTCTGCGATTTGCTCAACCGCGTGCGTGAAGCCTTCCCGGAGCCGGTGGACATCGAACAGGTGCTGCCGGACCTGATTGCGGCCTGCAGCGAATACCGCAGCAAAGGCGTGTTCAACTGCCTGCTGAGCGACGGCGACTGGCTGTTCTGCTATTGCTCGACCAAACTGGCGCAGATCACCCGGCGCGCGCCGTTTGGCCCTGCGCGCTTGAAAGATGTCGACGTGATCGTCGATTTTCAGGCCGAAACCACGCCAAATGATGTGGTGACGGTGATTGCCACCGAACCCCTGACCGAAAACGAGACCTGGACCCGCTACGAACCGGGCCAGTGGAGCCTGTGGCGACGCGGCGAATGCGTGTCCCAAGGTACAACCGAGTAAGGACGCCGAATATGTTGCTCAGCTATTTGCGACTGGTGCTGTTTGCTGTGGGCCTCTTAGTGGGTGTGCAGGTGCCGGGGTTTATCAGCGACTACGCCAAGCGCGTCGAAGCCCATTTGATCGAGGCCCAGACCGGTTTGCGCGGCTTCGACGCCACGGCGCAGCAGTTCTTCAACGGTGACTTGCAGGCGCTGGTGGCCCATTACCGCGCCAGTGACGACCCGGTGTTTCGCAGTGATGCCAACAGCCTGGGCACTTTGCTTGACCGTCAGGTAGCGCTGGATAAACAGTTCCAGGCGATGCAGGGCCCGTGGTACATCCGCGCGCTGCAAGTGGCCGTGGCCGCCGACCCGGCGATTCGCCAGGAAACCTGGAACGGCTACAGCTACATGCTGTTGCTGACTCCGGAAGCCATGGGGTGGGGCTTGGGCGGGGCGATGCTGTTGTCGTTTGGCATCGAATGCCTGTTCCGCCTGATCGACTGGGTGGTATTGGGCGGCAAGCGCCTGCGCCAGAGCCGGCCGATCGAAGAGCGCGACCTCAAAGGACTTTAAAATGTGGGAGCTGGCTTGCCTGCGATAGCATCACCTCGGTGTAACTGACAGACCGAGTTGACTGCATCGCGGGCAAGCCCGGCTCCCACATAATCCCGCTCCCACAGTTTTAAATCGGTTCCTTCAGTGGAATGGGCTTGCTCAGCACCATCAAATCCTCGCCCACTTTCTGCGCATACCGCCCCACCACGATCTGGCACAGCGCCACAATCTCCTCCACCAACTCCACCCCGACCCGCCACGACACCACCACCTGCAGGTTCGGCGGGCGTTGCTCCATGGCCAGCAAGGTCATCTCGCCCCGCGCCAATTCTTCCCTGACCAGCACCGGTGGCAATGCGCCAATCCCGAACCCGTCGCGCAGCAAGCGGGTGATCGCCGACACCGAATTCACGCAGTTCATCCGGGGCGCGGCCACGCCGTTGGCCTGCATCAGGCTGAGCACGTCCTGGTGCGGGCAAGAGTTTTTCGAGTAGGTGATGATGCGCTCCTGGGCCAGTTCGGCGAGGGAGGCGTAGTCGCGGTTGTGGATCGAATCGCTGGCGACGATCCAGCCCATGGGGTGGCTGCCCAGTTCCAGGCTGCGCAGGGTTTCCTGGCGCAGCAGGTCGGTTTGCAGGATCAGGTCCAGAAAGCCTTTTTGCAGCTGATCGATGAGGTTGAACGAGGTGTCGGCCACCAGTTCGATCTCCACCCGCGGAAAGCGCTCCATCAGCTCGGTCACCAGCGGGCTGAGCCAGGTATGGATCACCGTGTCCATTGCACCGATGCGGATCCGTCCGACCTGGCTGCTGGTGGTTTCCAGGGACTGCTTCAGCCCTTGCATGGTGGCCATCATCTGCTCGGCGTAATCGAGCACCTTCACGCCTTCCGGCGTCAGGCTCACGCCGCGGGAATCGCGCAGGAACAGTTTCACCCCCAGTTCACTTTCCAGCACCGCGATGCGGCTGGAAATCGACGCCTGGGTGGTGAAGAGCTTTTCGGCGGTGAGGCGAAAGCTCTTGAGCTTGGCCACCCAGACGAAGGTTTCAAGGAACTTCAAATTCATGGGATCAACTTTTTCTTATGCATTGGGGCGGTTTTTATTAGTTGGACGCAGCAGGGGTCGCACGCCAAAAATCGGCCCGTCTCACGATAAGCGTCGTAGGGGCCCAGAACAATACCAATAATATTCACGTGGAGATCCGCCATGAGTGCGCCCGATACCCTGGAGGTGGCCAAGCCCGAACGCCGCGCCGGACCTTTTGACTGGTACCGCAATATCAACCAGCAGGAGCGTCGTACGTTCTGGAGCTGCAAGATCGGCTACGGCCTGGATGGCATGGACACCCAGATGCTGAGCTTTGTGGTCCCCACGCTGATTGCGATGTGGGGCATTACCACTGGCCAGGCAGGCTTGATCCACACCAGCACCCTGATCGCCTCGGCGCTGGGCGGCTGGATCGCCGGCATCCTGTCGGACCGTATTGGCCGCGTGCTCACCCTGCAATTGACGGTGCTGTGGTTTGCGGTCTTCACCTTCCTGTGTGGCCTGGCGCAAAGCTACGACCAGTTGCTGGTGGCCCGTACCCTGATGGGCTTTGGGTTTGGCGGTGAATGGACCGCCGGCGCAGTGCTGATGGGCGAGGTGATTCGCGCCAAGGACCGCGGCAAGGCGGTGGGCATGGTGCAATCCGGCTGGGCGCTGGGCTGGGGCATCACGGCGATTCTCTACGCATTGCTCTACTCCTGGTTGCCACCCGAAGACGCCTGGCGTGCGCTGTTCATGTTGGGCCTGCTGCCGGCGATCTTCGTGATTTTTGTGCGTCGGCTGGTCAAGGACCCGGAGATTTATCGCGAAGCCAAGGCCAAGGAAGCGCCGAGCAACCCGGCGAAGTTCTACGAGATTTTTGCCCCCGGCATGCTCAGCACGACGATTCGCGCTTCGTTGTTGACCACCGGCGCGCTGGGCGGGTATTACGCCATCACCTCCTGGTTGCCGACTTTTCTGAAAAACGAACGGGGCCTGAGCGTCCTCGGTACCGGCGGTTATCTGGCGATGGTGATCGTGGGTTCCTACGTCGGTTACGTGATCAGTGCCTACATGACCGACCTGCTCGGGCGAAAAAAGAACTTTATTTTATTCGCCGTCGGCTCGTTCATCATCGTTGTGCTCTACACCCAATTGCAGGTCAGCAACCAAGTCATGCTGTGGCTGGGCTTCCCGCTGGGCTTCTTTGCCTCGGGGATTTTCAGCGGCATGGGCGCGTTTCTCACCGAGCTGTTCCCCACGCGGATTCGCGGTTCCGGCCAGGGCTTCTGCTACAACATCGGCCGGGCACTCGCGGCGTTTTTCCCGCTGCTGATTGGCCTGCTGAGCCAGAAGGTGCCGCTGAGCATGGGCATTGGCGGGTTTGCGGCGGTGTCCTACGGCGTGGTGATCCTGGCGGCGCTGAGCCTGCCGGAAACCCGTGGCAAGCAGCTGGAAGCACAGTAACCTGAACGTTGCGGGATCCTGAAGAAAGGTCCCACACTAGAAAAATATAAAGACTACAGGAGCCCTCACCGTGAGCCGCCTGCTATTGAACTGCGACATCGGCGAAAGCTTTGGCAACTGGACCTTGGGTCTGGACGCCGAGGTGATGCCGTTCATTGATTGCGCCAACGTTGCCTGCGGCTTCCACGCCGGCGACCCGAGCATCATGCGCAAGACCGTCAGCCTGGCCTTCCAGCATGGCGTGCAGGTGGGGGCGCACCCGGCGTACCAGGACCTGCAGGGTTTCGGGCGCCGTTCCATGGCCTACACCCCGCAGGAAATCCAGGACCTGTTGCACTACCAGATCGGCGCCCTTGACGGCATCTGCCGGGCCCAGGGCGGGCGGGTCAGCTACGTCAAACCCCATGGCGCGATGTACAACGACATGATGGCCAAGCCCGCGCAATTGCGCGCGGTGATCCAGGCCGTGGCGGCCTACGACGCCAGCCTGCCCTTGATGCTGATGGCCACGCGCGACAACAGCGCCGCCCAGGCCCTGGGTGACGAATATGGCGTGACCCTGTGGTTCGAAGCCTTCGCCGACCGGGCCTATGACAGCGCTGGCCATCTGGTCTCCCGGCAGTTGCCGGGCGCGGTGCACCACGATCCGGAAAAGATCATCCAGCAGGCCTTGATCATCGCCCGCGGTGAACAGCTGGTCGCCAGTGATGGCAGCCCGTTGCACCTGCAAGCCAATACCTTGTGCGTGCATGGCGATAACGCCAGTTCGGTGGCCGCCGTGCAGCGCATCCGCGAGGCGTTGACCCCAGCATGAAGCCACGGATTGAAGTGGTGGCCATCGACTGCCTGATGGTGCGCCTGTTTGAGGTGATCGCCGAAGACAACATGCCCTGGATGCTCGCCGCCACCCGGCGTTTGCGGGAGAGTTTTGGCCCGGCACTGGTGGACCTGGTGCCGTCCTACACGACCCTGATGGTGCACTACGACCTGCTGGCGCTCGACCCAGGCCAGGCGCGGGAGCTGATCAATCAGGCGCTCAAAGAATTGCAGCCAGAACCCAAGGGTAGCGGGCAGTGCCATGTGTTACCGGTCTGGTATGACCTGAGTGTCGGCCCCGAACTGACATTACTCGCCCAGCGCAGTGGGTTGGCGGTGGAGGAGGTGATTCGTCGCCACAGTCAGCACGAGTACCAGGTTTTCGCCTTGGGCTTTGCCCCGGGGTTTGCCTTTATGGGCCTGGTGGACGAATTGCTCGCGGCGCCTCGGCTCAGTACCCCGCGCAAGCGAGTGGCAGCGGGCAGCGTGGGGATCGCCGAACGGCAGACAGCGGCCTATCCGGTGGTGTCGCCGGGTGGCTGGAACCTGATCGGCCGCACGCCGGCCAAGCTGTTTGACCGCGAGCGCGAGGGCTACAGCCTGATGCAACCGGGGGACACCGTACGTTACGAAGCGGTCAGCCATCGTGAATTCATCAACCTGGGCGGTGATGACACGCCGTTGGAGGCACAGGTATGAGCCGCTTGCTGATCGAGGCCAGCACACCGTTGTGCCTGTTGCAGGACGCTGGACGCTTTGGCGTAAGGCATTTGGGCGTCACCCAGGGCGGCGCGCTGGATTGGGTGTCGATGTCGTGGGCCAACTGGTTGCTGGGTAACGGCCTGAATGCACCGGTGGTGGAAATCACCCTGGGTGGCTTCACGGTGCAGGCCGAGGATTACTGCCTGCTGGCACTGGCCGGGGCGGACTTGGGCGCTTATGTCGATGAAAGAGCGATCAGCCCGGGGCGCAGCTTTATTCTGCAAAAAGGCCAGCGTCTGCGTTTTACCCAGCCCTTCAGCGGTGCGCGGGCTTACCTGGCTGCGCCGGGCGGGTTTGATGCGCCTCAGGTGCTGGGCAGTTGCGCCACGGTGGGCCGTGAGGAGCTGGGCGGGCTGGATGGTTTTGGCCGGGCGCTGGCTGAAGGTGCGCAGCTGATGTATTCAGGCACGGGCGGTGCAATGCGGGAGTTGTCCACCGGGCAGTTGCCGAAACTGGACACGAAGGCGCCACTGGAGGTGATCCTCGGCGCGCAGATCGGCCAGTTTGGCGGGCAGAGCCTGTTTGATGTGTTCAACAGCGAATGGACCCTCGACAGCCGCGCCGACCGCATGGGCATGCGCTTGCTGGGCACGCCGCTGGAGTATCAGGGGCCATCACTGATCTCGGAAGGCATCCCGCTGGGGGCGATCCAGGTGCCGCCGGACGGGCAGCCGATCGTGTTGCTCAATGACCGGCAGACCATCGGAGGTTACCCGCGATTGGGCGCGTTGACGCCATTGGCACTGGCGCGGCTGGCGCAGTGTTTACCGGGGGAGAAAGTGCGTTTGGCGCCGGTGGTGCAGGAGACGGCGCATCGACAGCAAGTGGAGTATTTGCGCCGCTTTATGAACCGCTGAAAGCATCGCAGGCAAGCCAGCTCCCACAGTTTGGAATGCATTTCCCTGTGGGAGCTGGCTTGCCTGCGATGACGTCGGTGAGTGCTCCGCCTATTTGGAAAGAAAGCGCATCCCTTCCTCAAGCCCCCGCAACGTCAACGGAAACATCTGGTCCTCGATCAAATCCCGAACAATCCCGGTGGAGGCCGTGTAGCCCCAGGTATCTTTCGGATACGGATTAATCCAGATCAGCTTTTTGTACTTCTCCATGAACCGCTGCATCCACACGTACCCGGGCTCTTCATTCCAGTGCTCGACGCTGCCGCCAGCCTGGGTGATTTCATACGGCGCCATGGCCGCATCGCCGATAAAGATCACTTTGTAGTCGGCGCCGTACTTGTGCAGCAAGTCCTGGGTCGATGTGCGCTCGGAGGTGCGGCGCATGTTGTTCTTCCACACCGATTCATAAATGAAGTTGTGGAAGTAGAAGTACTCCAGGTGCTTGAACTCGGTCTTGCACGCGGAGAACAGCTCTTCGCAGGTCTTCACGTGCGCATCCATCGAACCGCCGATGTCGAACAGCAACAGCAGCTTGATGGTGTTGCGCCGCTCCGGGCGCATCTGGATATTCAGCAACCCGGCATCCCGGGCCGTGTGGTCGATGGTGCCGTCGATGTCCAGCTCTTCGGCCGCACCCTGGCGCGCGAACTTGCGCAGGCGGCGCAGGGCGATCTTGATATTGCGCGTGCCCAGTTCCACCGAGTCATCGAGGTTCTTGTACTCGCGCTGGTCCCAGACCTTGACCGCCTTGCCCTGGCGCTTGCCGGCGTCACCCACGCGAATGCCCTCGGGGTTGAAACCGCCGGAACCGAACGGGCTGGTGCCGCCGGTGCCGATCCACTTGTTGCCGCCGGCGTGGCGTTCTTTCTGTTCTTCCAGGCGTTTCTTGAATTCTTCGATCAGCTTGTCGAGGCCGCCAAGGGACTGGATCTGCGCGCGCTCTTCGTCGGTCAGCGAACGCTCGAACTCCTTGCGCAGCCAGTCTTCGGGGATCAGCGCCTGCAGGTGATCGTCGAGTTTTTCCAGGCCATTGAAATAGGCGCCAAAGGCCCGGTCGAACTTGTCGAAATGCCGTTCGTCCTTCACCAGGATCGCCCGGGCCAGGTAGTAGAACTCGTCCATGTCGGCGAAGGTCACGCGCTGTTTCAGCGCGTTGATCAGGTCCAGCAGCTCACGCACCGAGACCGGCACCTTGGCTGCACGCATTTCATTGAACAGATTGAGCAGCATGGCAATCGCCCTTATCGGTTACCGCGACGGCTCATGAACGCCAGGCGTTCCAGCAACTGCACGTCTTGCTCGTTTTTCACCAAGGCACCGGCCAGGGGCGGGATGGCCTTGGTGGGGTCACGCTCGCGCAGCACCGCTTCGCCGATGTTGTCGGCCATCAGCAGTTTGAGCCAGTCCACCAGTTCGGAGGTGGACGGTTTTTTCTTCAGGCCCGGTACCTTGCGCACGTCGAAGAACACGTCGAGGGCTTCGCTGACCAGGTCTTTCTTGATGTCCGGGTAGTGCACGTCGACGATCTTTTGCAGGGTGGTGCGGTCCGGGAAGGCGATGTAGTGGAAGAAGCAGCGGCGCAGGAAGGCGTCCGGCAGCTCTTTTTCGTTGTTGGAGGTAATGATGATGATCGGGCGTTTCTTGGCCTTGATGGTCTCGTCGATTTCGTAGACGTAGAACTCCATCTTGTCGAGTTCCTGCAGCAGGTCGTTGGGGAATTCGATGTCGGCCTTGTCGATTTCGTCGATCAGCAGAATCACCCGCTCCTCGGACTCGAAAGCCTCCCAGAGCTTGCCCTTTTTCAGGTAGTTGCGAACGTCATGCACCTTGTCCACGCCCAGTTGCGAGTCCCGCAGGCGGCTCACCGCGTCGTACTCGTAGAGGCCCTGGTGGGCCTTGGTGGTGGACTTGATGTGCCAGGTGATCAGCTTGGCACCAAAGGACTCGGCCAGTTGTTCGGCGAGCATGGTCTTGCCGGTGCCCGGTTCACCCTTGACCAGCAGTGGCCGCTCCAGTGTGATGGCGGCGTTGACGGCCAGTTTCAGGTCATCGGTGGCAACGTAGGCCTGGGTGCCTTCGAACTTCATCTATCAATCCTCGAACGTGACGCCGAACGGTGCAGCACCGAAGCGGGCGAGTAATCAGCTTTGCCCGACTATACCGCGCAGCCCCGGCGACTGTGAACGCAGACGGGCTATTCAGTCTCTGACTCGTTGGTACACTTTCAAACTGTCGAGTCGTCGGCAGGCCAGGTAGAATAAGGCTTGCAGCGGTTCGGTCGTGTGACACATGGCGGTGTATTCAGCGCTTGTATGTGCCCCGCGAAACCACCACATGACCGTACCACGTGCCCCGGAGAATTCTGAATGTCCTATTTGTCCCGCCGTGAGGGGCGTTATCACTACCGCCGCCGCTTCCCACTACCAGTTGCCGAACTGCTGGGCCGCTCTGAATACCGCAAAGCCCTAGGCACCGCCGACCGCACAGAAGCCCTGCGCCTTGCCCGGCAGGTGTCAGTAGAGTTTGACCGCATCTGTAGCGAAGCCCTGGCGCCTGTGGCGAACGATCCAGCCGAGCGCAGAGCGTCGGTCCCGGTTGATCCCCGCGCCGTCCTGGCAAGCCTACAGGCCGTGGTCGAGCGGGTAACACTCCGTGCTGTTACAGACATGGCGCCAGGGGCGAAGCTGGTAACGCGGAACTGGCAGACCGAACTGGATTGGCAGAAGCGGGCGTACACAATGGCCGCGCAGGGGATGCCGCCGCCTGGGATGGAAGCCGTTCACCCACTCGAATCTATGGCTGCTGTGAGGGCGCTGGAAGCCCTGGAGCGCGGTGAACCACCAACCCTTGGCGCTGGCATTCCTGGCCCGGTGGAAGCGCCTGTGGAGCCGGTCAGCCAGCAGGGCGATAGACGTTCCGCCCAGCAGTTCGCGGAAGCCCTGGACGGGTACTGTGAGCGAGTCAGCGCTGGCCGTGTGGGGATCATGCGCAAGCTCTGCAATGACGTTCTACGCTGGCCCAGCACCCCGGCGCAGCAGGTGCAACGGATCATGGCCTATGCCGAGGGCAAGCTAGATGGCGGTGGCAAGGCGTCGTCAGTCCACACCCAGGCGGCGGGGCTGATAACGATATTGCGGGAGGTGCCGGGATGGGATGGAATCAGCCTACCGAAGCAGGGCGCAGTAGCCAGGGCCATCCGTGCAGGTGGTGCACTCCAGAAGAACGCCCGCGACCCAATGCCGTTAGCCGTGGTGGCCCAGGTGCAGGCCGCCCTGGACGCCCGTGGTGATGCAGTAGACGCGGCAGCCATGCGTCTGCTTGTCCGGTACGGTGTCCGGCCCCTGGAGCTGTTGAGCGAAGGTCCTGCGGCATTGACCATGCGGGAGGACATCGTGGGTAACAGGGAGCAGGTATTCCAGGCTGGCCTATCTGGTGCCAAGAACGCAGCCAGTCGCAGGGATTTGCCTGTGGCAGCGGAGGACGTTCCGCTATTCAATCTGGTGCTATCAGGCTTTGGTAATGGCAGCACAGCGGAGAGAGGACGGCAGCGCGTTACGCGGTTGAGTCGTGCGGTTAGTGCGGCCTTGCTCAAGATACCAAACCTCAAGGGACAGCTCAGTCTGTACAGCGCACGGCACACGGCAGCGGATTTGCTGAGGGCAGCAGGGGCGAGTGAGGCAGAGGTGGGTGGTATCCTTGGACACACCCAGGCCGGGAACAAACACACTGGCGTTTATGGTGGAACGGCTCCACTCACACGACAGAGGGAACTGCTGGCCGGAGTCCGGGAGCGGCTCGACAAGCAAAATACCCCACAAGCCGATTAGGCAAGCGGGGTAGGGTTTAGTACGTGGTCACAGCAGATTTGCCGAAGTCACGCAGACGGCGTTCCGCAACAGTCATGCCGCCGTTCTCCACGGTGCCGGTGAAGGCATGGTCTACGCCACCCAGGCGAACGTCGATCTTCGATTGCAGCGCGGCCAGGGCTTTGCCATCAGCAGCCACCAGGGCAGTGTGCGGCAGCAGGCCCGATGCGTTCGATTGGACCGCCTCGCGGTACGCCACGACGCCATCAGCATTGGCACCCAGGACAATCGAACCGAAGCGCAGCCCAGCTTCCTGCATCGACGCGCCCTCGATAGCATCCGGGAAGTAGCTGTGCAAGGCCATTGCGGCAGCCAGCTCAACGTCGCCCAGGTCCAGGGACAAGGCGTCGATGTTGGCAGCTTTGAGAACCATCAGACCACGGCCTGCTGCCATTACCGGAACGCCAGCTTGGGCCGATGCGTTCAGCTTCTCGCGAACGTGCAGGTCGATACCCAGCGCCGCCATGGTCTTGTTCGGGGCAGCGGCAGCCTCGGCCATTACTTCAGCGCCTACGACCTTCGATACGGACAGGACGGCGGTGATGTCAGAGAACCATTCGGCCACTTTGGCCGACAGAGCCTCGGTGTTCGCGTTGGCCGCTCGGGTGTATCGAGTCACGGTGTCGAGGTGCTGGTTACGATCTTGCTCAAAGGCGAATAGGTTCGGGAGGTCCGCGAATGCAAAGCCGCGATTGGACAGCGTGGTCATCACCGCCATCAGCTCATGTTCTACATCGTCGCGGCTGGTCTTTTTGGAGTCAGCACGTTCGTCAGAGGTGAACAGCTCCGTCATCGTGGTGATGCCTTTGCGCAGCTCTTGCAGGTTGGCCGGGGCAGTCGGGTATTTAGTGGCCGGGACTTCGACCAGATTAAAGGGGACGGCAGCCTTGAGCGCATCGAACAATGCGATGGCGTTAGCGGATTTGCGGGCAGCAGCGAATTTATGAGTCATGGAATCTCTCTCTATAGAACGGATTGTTTGGGAGCCGGTTGGCTAAGGGACTTTGATGCCGCTAGAAGTGGGGACCACGTCCGTGTCAGTGCGGAAGTTGAGGAATCCGGAGGCCGGTGTGCTGTCCAGGGACTGCATTGAGGCGCTGGAGGCTAGCGCGGCCAGCCGACCCAGCCGGGCGTCGTCAGTGGCCCTCGCGGCCTTCGCCTGCATGTCGGCATAGATGCGGTCGACGTTGAGCTGTGAGGTGCTGCGGTCGTCGATCACAAGCCGTACTCCGATAGCAGGTCTTCCTTGGTCGGGGCAGCGGTGGGACGGGCGGCACGTTCGGCAGTCTTGGCATGGAAGCCAGCTACCAGGGCGGCGGTCTCTTTGTCCTTGTCGTCGTCATCGACGTGCCGCATCGTCTCCAGCAATTTCAGTAGCGAGACGTTGGCGCTTACCTGGGCAGCATCGACGGGGTAGTCGTTCTCGGCGCACCACTCCAACTTCTTGCGGGACGCGGCCAGTGTCTCAGCCAGCAGCGCCAGCCCCTCGGCGTGGACATCCAGGGGCTTACGTTTACGGCGACGGCGGGTTGTCTCGGTATTTTGTTCAGTCATAACAATTTCTCAATTTCAGTAAGTTCGCGGATCGTCGCTGCCCAGGTAGCAGGGCATGCAATCTCGAAGCGGTTGATATGCGGAGCGCCAACCAACGGAGCGGCTGTAAGGCCAGCGGTCAGGAAATAATTCATTACCGTGTAGGTCTGAGCTGGCGCACCGACGCTGATGCGCTTATGCACACCGCCGACAGTGATGGGCTCACCAGCCGCCAACATCGACTGGATGGTGTGCATACAGCGAATGCGATGGAGTGGTGGTCGGCCACGTTGCTTGAACAAGCCGACATGTTTTTCGTTACGTATGTAGTGCTTCACTGGATGACTCCTTCGTGCAGGGTTGGCTCTCCCGCAAGTGCAGGAAGGTCAAAGTTCATTCGGATAAGTGGCGCGAATTTAGGCCGGGAATGCAGCGTTAATCAGTCCCGCAAACGGCCACGGGCCTTGCGCCCTGTGAGGTCTTGTGAGGCTCTCTCAGCCACGTTCAATCCACGCCGCTGGCCTAGGGCGGTTGCGTCTCGGTAACGGGCGTTAGCGCGCAGGGCGAGCCGCTGGCCTGCCGCCCCACCATCACCTCCATTAGCCAGGGCAACCGCTGCTTTGTACATGGCCCCAGGCTCAGCATCTAGGGCGCGGCGGGGTTCGTGATCGTCGGTGTTGTGTTGCTCGGATGGTGGCAGCTCGCAGGCAACCAGCAGCTCGTTTAGTGTCAGTTGCATAGGGCTTCTCATTGTTTGTTATTGACCAAGGCGTGGGGTACGCGTACCCATATGCGTACCCTTTTGCTAGAGGTATAAATACCTATCAATCTTTCTTTCGAGTCAGGTAGGAGCTGATCGTGGACTTGCTGCGGCCCGTCAGTTTGGCGATAGCGCCATAGCCAGCGCCCTCACTGCGCATGCGCTCCGCTACAGCCTTCCAGGTGTCGCCTGCCTCCAGCCTTGCCAGTCGAGCGTCTTGCTGCTGCTGATGCTGTACAACGGCTGCAAGAGCGTCCTCAAGCTGGGCCACACGCTGCGCCAGGGTGAAGGCTTCGCCAATCTTCTTGATGCTGTGGGACATGGTGCCGTTGTGGATGCCAGCAACGTCGGTCCCTGAGCGGGTGATGGTTTGCATAACTGGATGATCCTCTAGTTTGGACAAGGCAGCTTTGTTCCGGGAGTCAGTCTTGCGACCACGGATAGCGGATGCCCACTGTGTGGGGCGCGGCATAGATACACTGTGCGCATTGATCTGTTGGCTTACCGAAGGGCGGGCGCCTTGTCCGATACGGTCCAGGCTGTCGCTGTAGATGAGTTCAACTACGTGCTGTGGCAACTGGTGCGGCTCTACACCCGCCTCTTTCATTGCGGCTGTTACCGCCTTCTTGATTAGCACTCCGACATTAGTTGCCTGCGCTGGGCTCCAGCCTTCCAGGGTGCCGTGTTTCTTTTTAAATGCTTCGGCCTTATCAAGTACAGGTGTGCTTACAGCTATTCCGACAGCGCGGCACACAACACTAACGGTCATGCCGTCTTGTTGTTCCCATGCGTAGACCTTCGGTGCTGTTGTCATATCCTGCGCAGGCATAGCCCGCAATTGTTCTAACTTGCTGGTCATTAATGTTCATCCATGTAAGACGGGTGCGTTTAAGTTGCGAGTGCAACGGCCTCAGCCCTGGAGTTCCAGGTGCAGGTAATGCAGTCGGCGCTCTGCCTCAGTGGCTGATCGCAGGTCGTCGGGTGGCAGAACCACAAGTCGCTGGTGATGCGCAATCGTGCCCAGGCAGTACTGCCGAATGTGTTGTTGGAATGGTTGCCCACGGGTGACTAGGCACGCTTCGCGCTCCAGCTCCAGCAGCACACGGTGGACCGAGGGGCGGGTCAGTGCGGGGTCTTGCTTGAGGATCATCCCAACCGGGACGAATCCATGCGTGTTGTTAAGTGTCCTTAGCGCCTGTACAACGGCCATCTTGGCCCGTGGTTTGGCCCCGTTGTCGCCGTGATAGCGCTTGTATTTCTCCTGGCGATGCCAGGTTGGATCAGTCCCGAAGGTCGGTCTGGTCATTGGTAAATCTCCAGGATGAGATAGCTAATCTCAAGATGCACAGAAACCCCGCATAGCCTTGTGGGCTGCGGGTTCTACGGATCATTGAGGTTGCTTGTCGAGAGGGTTAAGGCGGCTCAGGCAGCGCCTCACGGGCTCACAGCGTGTTTGCTGGGGCGTGTATCAGGAATGGGGATTTGCGGCCGGGTGCGCATATTCAGCAGAGAGCTAGGCGGCACAGTGAAGCGGGATCAATTGCGGGTTGCCCTGCTGAATCTCGGGTGCCCAACGGGACCAATTGAATTCGCTAGCATTCTTACCGGAGTATGTGACATTTAAAAAGTAATGCCCAAACACCATTTGCCACTGCTCGGGAGGCATTGCACCTCCCACGCAAGTGCGCTGCTTATGCTTCTGCGGGCACCACTGCCTGCATCTGGCGAACCCGCTGCACAGTGTTTGTACTGCACTCCAGCAGGTCCGCAACTTTGCGAATCGACTTACCTTCCTTCAAAAGCCCAGCGATGCGCGAGTGCAGCGCCTCGTTAGTTGTGCGTCCTTTATATGCGCCATCCGCCTTTGCCTTCTCGATGCCCTGTGCTTGACGGCGGCGGCGGTCCTCGTAGTCCTTGCGAGCGACAGCGGCGAGCATGTCCAGCAGCATGTCATTGATGGCGGTGAGCATGCGCGTGGTGAAGTCATCACCCTTGCGGCCAGCCCGCATCGACTGGTGCGAGGTTGGCAGGTCTAGTGCCACAACCAATACGCCCTTGGCTTTGAGTTCTGCACGCAGCTTTTGCCAATCAACCTCATTCAAGCGTGAGAGGCGGTCTACCTGCTCAATCAGGAGGATGTCCCCCGCTTCGCAGTCATCCAGCAGTCGGAACAACTCAGGGCGTTGTAGCGTGCTACCACTTTCGTTCTCAACATACCACGACACAACTCGTTGACCGTTCTCAGCGGCGAATGCCCTCAACTGATCTTTTGCACGGGTAGCGTCTTGCTCGTTGGTGGAAGCGCGGAGGTAGGCACGGATTATCATGGCGAAGTCTCTGTAGCGGTTTGGGTGTAGCGATGATGAGTGTAGCGATTGAAGTGGTCAAGCTGCAATAACGCTACGGATCATTCGACCCGACAAGCGGTAGTGCTTGAGGTATACCTAATTCGCTACATGGTGACGAGCGCGGCTAGCCATCTAGCCCCGTCACGCGCCTTACTTCCTCTTCTTAGGTGGAGGAGACTTAGGCTTGGGCTTATCAGTTTCTTTCACCGACTCTCTAGGATTGCGCTTCGCTTCACCCTCAGTAATGTATTCCCCAGTCACCGCATCACGATATCTCGTAGGCATAACTACTCCTTGCTAGCTCATCGCCACATTGCGACACCTCTCAAGGTCGTCTATATCGCTGGAGACGCAGGGAACCCCCCCGGCGCTTGGAACCACTGGCGTGCTACAGAGGGCCTACGGGGGAAGGCGACGTGATGGGATCAGAGAGGCCCCTTCATACGAATAGAGCGAATTTAGGTCGCTCATGCACTCATAATCCAGGGCCGCAGGGAATGCTCCAGTCAGTCAAACAGCGACGCCTGTGTTGAATACTGCGCGTAGGCGTACCGTCACAAAGTTTAAGCTTGTGGTACCGGAGCGTTTATTTGATTGATCATTGCTGCAATTTGATTCGCTATACCACCGCCAGGGGCAGTACCTTGGAAGACTACTTTTCCTGTTGTTTCATAGACGTTCAAAACTAATCCGTCAGTGAAACTATACATTAATTGGCCATTGGGTTTGGCCTCTAGGTTGGTCATGAATTTTGAAAGGTATTCTTTCAAGACTGATACATGCGAACAGATCATCGTTGGGATTGACATGGCTTTCCTTTTGCCAAACGGTTGAATAGAACTAAAAAAACGACGCAAGCCGAGTAGATAGAACCCTTACTTAAGTCGAGGCGTTAGAGTATGCCGCTTCAAGTTTGAAAGGGCAATTTGCCAGTACTCACCACCCAGTCCAGAACTGTTGCGCTTTGTTGCGTTGAGTCATTGGCCCGTAAACAGTGGGGCACATGCTCCGCCCACACGATGTGCCCATTTGAACGGATCACCGCCGAAGTGCCCGTATTCATTGGTCCAAAACGAAATCTCTTGTCCAGTCTCTGAATGGGCAGTCACGTTGAATATCAATCTGTCGAGGGCTTGGGCTGTTCATAACGGGCGTTGAAGGCCTGGACAAAACCATTGCGCAAAATCTGCAAAAACGCCTGGAACGCGCTGATATCTTGCTGGTGTACGTTGCCGCTCAGCTCCACGCGGGTGGCAAACTGGTTTTTGTTCTGGTTTTTCAGCACGGTCTCGCTGGCGCCCACCACTGCCTCCCAGATCGAACGGAAGATGCCCTTGTCCTTGTTCTCCACGTCCTGTTGCCAGTTGAACACCTCGACGTTGCGCAGCAAGGGCTTGATGTAGCCCGTCAATTGGGCTTTTTCGGCCTGGGCCTCCACCACCAGGTCGCCGGTGCCGGCATTGAAGTCGAACTTGCCGTAGGCCGAGGCGAAGTCATTCATGCGTTTGAGCTCGATATCCTTGGCCCGGAAACGGAATTCGAAGTTTTCGAAATTGCTCAAGGGGTCGAACGTGGCGGTGGCTTCCAACGGTGCCTGGCCCAGGAACAGCGCCTTGCCGTCGAAGCGCGCGTCGCGCTGGCCTTTTACATCCACCACATTGGTCAGGTTGTAGAAGCTGGCGTTGACTTGGGTGGCGTATAGATTGACCGGCGGTTTCGAGCTGAAGTTATGGAAGGCGATCTTTCCGTCGTCGATGCGCACCTCGTTGAGGGTGATTGGCAACAGTTTGCCCAGTTGCGCCCGCCAGTCGGTGCCCTGACCGGTCTGGGACGCCTGTTTGTTGGTGCCACCATCGACGAAGTTCAGCTCCGGCTTGATGAACTGTGCCTCGGCCACTACTGCGTGGTCGTACCACAGCGAGTGCCAACTGACCGACAGGTCTATCACCGGCGCCTTGACGAACGGTACCGGCACCTTGCCGTCGACCTTGACGATCTGCAAACCGTTGATTCGATAGGCCCCGCGCCATAACGCGAGGTCAACGTCGGTGACCTGGCCACGGTAATCGCCCATGTCGGCGAGTTTGTCATTCAGGTAATTGCGCACCAGATAGGGCAGGGCGATATCCAGGACGACCAGCAGTACCACGACCCCGACGAGGGTCCAGAGCGGCCAACTGTAGCGACGTTTCATGGGAATTTTCTCCATCCGTGTAGGCGATTGACTGCGGGCGCCGCCGGACGTTCGCTTGACTGGACGCGTTGCAACACGAGGCATACCCTTGGGGCCTTCCTGAAATTGCCTTAAGGACCCGTCATGAGCCGCATTTTTGCAGACAACGCGCACTCCATCGGTAACACGCCCCTGGTTCAGATCAACCGCATCGCCCCCCGTGGCGTGACCATCCTGGCCAAGATTGAGGGGCGTAACCCGGGGTATTCGGTGAAGTGCCGGATTGGCGCGAACATGATCTGGGACGCTGAAGGCAGCGGCAAACTCAAGCCGGGCATGACCATTGTCGAGCCAACGTCCGGCAACACCGGGATCGGCCTGGCGTTTGTCGCCGCCGCCCGTGGTTACAAACTGTTGCTGACCATGCCCGCATCCATGAGCATCGAGCGCCGCAAGGTGCTCAAGGCCCTCGGCGCCGAACTGGTGTTGACCGAGCCGGCCAAGGGCATGAAGGGCGCCATTGAAAAAGCCGGCGAAATCCTCGCCAGCGACCCGGCCAAGTACTTCATGCCGGCCCAATTCGAAAACCCGGCCAACCCGGCGATCCACGAGAAAACCACCGGTCCGGAAATCTGGAACGACACCGATGGCGCCGTGGACGTGCTGGTGGCGGGCGTGGGCACCGGCGGCACCATCACCGGGGTGTCGCGCTACATCAAGAACATCCAGGGCAAGCCGATTCTGTCGGTGGCGGTGGAGCCCATCAGCTCGCCGGTGATTACCCAGGCGCTGGCCGGTGAAGAGATCAAGCCCAGCCCCCACAAGATCCAGGGTATCGGCGCCGGTTTTGTGCCGAAAAACCTCGACCTGTCGATGGTCGACCGGGTCGAACTGGTCAGCGACGAAGAGTCCAAGGCCATGGCCTTGCGCCTGATGCAGGAGGAGGGGATTCTGTGCGGTATCTCTTGTGGCGCGGCGATGGCCGTGGCGGTGCGCCTGGCAGAGAAGCCGGAAATGCAGGGCAAGACCATCGTCGTGGTGCTGCCGGACTCCGGTGAACGCTACCTGTCGAGCATGCTGTTCGCCGATTTGTTTACCGATCAGGAAAACCAGGCTTGATTCAAATCAGCGCGATGGCACGGGCCTTATGCATAATTGGCCCATCATCGCGCACCGCAGGATGCTTATTGTTGGAGTGCGCGGGTTTTTCCCGAGGCCCGGAGTGTTTATCATGGCCGGCTGCTACGTCTGGTTTCCCGATAACGGGAGGCTAATGGCCAGACGCCTATTTCCAGGAGTTGCTGCATGACCTTTTCTTTGGCCGCCAAACTGTCGGTGTTGCTGCTGTTTATCGGCAGCACGCTGTATGTGCATTTGCGTGGCAAGGCCCGTTTGCCGATGTTGCGTCAGTTCGTCAACCATTCGGCGCTGTTCGCCCCGTATAACGCCTTGATGTATATCTTCTCTGCCGTGCCGTCCAAGCCGTACCTGGACCGCAGCAAGTTCCCGGAGCTGGATGTGCTCAAGGACAACTGGGAAGTGATTCGCGAAGAGGCCATGCACCTGTTCGACGAGGGTTACATCCGCGCCGCCGAGAAGAACAATGACGCCGGTTTCGGTTCGTTCTTCAAGAAGGGCTGGAAGCGTTTCTACCTCAAGTGGTACGACAAACCGTTGCCGTCGGCTGAACTGCTGTGCCCGAAAACCGTGGCCCTGGTCAGCAGCATTCCCAACGTCAAGGGCGCGATGTTTGCCCTGTTGCCCGGTGGCAGCCACCTCAACCCGCACCGCGACCCGTTTGCCGGTTCCCTGCGTTACCACCTGGGGCTGTCTACGCCCAACTCCGATGACTGCCGCATCTTCGTCGACGGCCAGGTATACGCCTGGCGCGACGGTGAAGACGTGATGTTCGACGAAACTTACGTGCATTGGGTGAAGAACGAAACCGAGCACACCCGGGTGATTCTGTTCTGCGACATCGAACGCCCGCTGAGCAGCCGCCTGATGACCCGCATCAACCGTTGGGTCAGCGCCCAACTGGGCCGTGCTACCGCGCCACAGAACCTGGACGACGAACGCGTTGGCGGGATCAACCAGGCGTATGCCTGGAGCAAGCGCTTCAGCGACAGCTTCAGCGGTGTGGTCAAGCAGTGGAAGCGCAAGCATCCGAAGGCGTATCGCATCCTGCGGCCGGTGCTGGCAGTGGTGGTGCTGACGGCGTTGGGGTATTGGTTGTTTGGCTGATCCAAGTGCCTGAAACGAAAAAGCCGCTCTGTTGGAGCGGTTTTTTTATGGGGGATTATTTACGGCCTGCCAATACGCCTGCTGGCTCGTCGACTCCCTCAAGGAGAGCTCGAAGTATGCGTGGATCAATTGCCGGGAGCTCATCGGTAAGCTGTTCGTGGCTACGGGCTGATTTTTTGTTTTTTGTTGCTTTATTTTGAACGAGACCTTTCATGGTGTCTCCGAATTGATCATTAATTGATCGATGCTCAGAATCCTAAGCGTTGCCTATTTCCTTTGCAAGCCTGCCGGAAGCATCGAATGTAAAGCCCAGTTTTTCATAGATTGGAACTGCTCCCGGTAAAGGCTCCTGTATTTCGATGGTGTTGCTGCCAACGATCCGTACGTAATGTTCGACGGCCATCAATGCAAGCGGGGCAATGTAACCGCGCAGTGAATGACCACCTCCTGGTTTTGCCTCTAATCGGACGATCCGCATCCTTAGCCGGCTGTGGTTCGGGTTGGCAAAGCACAGTCCACAGAGTTCACGATCCAACCAGATTGAAAGGTCGAAATACATCAGCTCTTTCGCTTTCCACTGTACGACCTCTTCCCATGAAAAGCAGGGCGACTCCCATGTGTGATAAGCATCCAGGGCAGCCCCATTTATTGCTTCAAATCGGACGTGCGTGAGGTTTGGTATACCGTCGGTTGCGTGCTCCAATTTGGTCGGCAATCGGGCTAGTGTTGCGTTGGCAAAGTTGCGGGCTTTTGACCTATTCAACTGGTACCTGAGAAAGGTGTGTGGTCGCGGCATTTTTTCTCTTGAGGTTGTGGGGGCTGGTTTTTCCAGCCTAGGCATGCACCCATCGCCTGTCCTTACTGGCCTTTTGGCAAACTCATTGCAAAGCATGTCCCCTGCTGGTTATAGTCGCCCACTGGTGTTTTCAGACACCGTATTCATCCCCTCAAAAAAGATCAGCACATGCCAGCTTCCCTGCGCATAGCGGTAGTCGATTCAGCGGTCAACGCTGCGGTCGTGCCGTGCGGGAACCAGCAGCCTGCGCAGATCAGTCACTACCCCCCACCTGTCAGTAGCACGCCGGTGTACGCAGTCGTATCACCGCCGGGTGTTGGCATTTCGGGCTGATCAGCTGATTGCTGTTCCCCTGTGCCCGCCTGAAAAAAACCTACTGAATTTCAGCTGTTGCTGAGTTGGCTTTTTGCCTGATCACAGGTGGTATCCATGTCTGTTCTTTCGAAACAATCCGTGGCCGCGGCGGCCTCGACGAGCCTGTTTGTCTTGCTGTGGAGCAGCGGGGCAATTTTCTCCAAATGGGGCCTGGCCCACGCCTCACCCTTTGCATTTCTGCTGATCCGTTTTGCCATCGCCCTGGCGGGGCTGGTGATTCTGGTGCCGGTCCTCAAACTGAAATTGCCACGCCCCGGCAAGCCGATGCTCTACGCGGCGGCCACCGGCCTGGTGCTGTTGGGGGCTTACCAGATTTTCTATCTGCTGGCCCTGGACCTCAAAGTGACGCCGGGCATGATGGCGACCATCATGGGCGTGCAACCTATCCTTACCGTGGTGTTGATGGAGCGCCGGCGTTCCTGGAGCCGGATGTTCGGCCTGGCGCTGGGGTTGGCGGGGTTGATCATGGTGGTGTATCAGGGCATCGGCATGTCCGGTATGTCCCTGGCGGGGATGCTCTTCGGCTTGCTGGCCCTGGCCAGCATGACCTTCGGCTCGATCATGCAGAAACGCATCACCGATAACCCGTTGGGTACGCTGCCGGTGCAGTACCTGGCCGGCTTGGTCCTGTGCTCGGTGTTTGTGCCGTTCCAGCCGTTTCACTTCGAACACAGCATCGGCTTTTTCGTGCCGGTGCTGTGGATGGGGCTGGTGGTGTCACTGCTGGCGACACTGTTGCTGTACCGGCTGATCGCCCGGGGCAATCTGGTGAATGTCACCAGCCTGTTCTACCTGGTGCCGGCAGTGACGGCGGTGATGGACTACCTGATCTTCGGCAACCGCCTGGCAATGCTGAGCTTGCTGGGGATGGGCTTGATCATTGTCGGATTGGCTTTTGTGTTCCGTAAGAGCTGATCAACCCCCCCTGTAGGAGCGAGCTTGCTCGCGAAGGACGTCAACGATAACGCGGGAAGCCTGACCCCCCGCGTTGATCTTTCGTTTTTCGCTAGCAAGCTCGCTCCTACAAGGATTTGGCCAATTTCCCTGGCCGAAGCACCAGCCACAACGCCCCCGCAATCAACAACCCGCCATACAGATGCGCCATGGACAGCGGCTCATCCAGCAGCAACGCGCCCCACAACACCCCGAACGGCGGAATCATGAAGGTCACGGTCATCGACTTCACCGGGCCGATGGACGTCAGCAGGCGGAAGTACAGGATGTAGGCAAACGCCGTACACACCAGCCCCAATCCCAGCAGCGACAACCACACAGGCCAACCGCCCCAACTGACCGGTGGATGGCTGATGGCACTCCAGGCAAACAGCGGCAGCAGAAACAGCGTGGCCCCCAGCATACTGCCCAAGGCCGCGAGGCGACTGTCCAGGCCGCCCCGTTGATCGAGCCAGCGCCGCGCCAAAAAGCCCGCGAAGCCATAACAGGTGGTCGCCAACAGGCACGCCAGCGCGCCCATCAGCAATTCCATATCGAAGGCCACCGGCCCCGCGCGGGTCAGGATGCCCACACCGAACAAACCCAGGCACACCCCGGCAATTTTTGACGGGGTCAAGCGCTCACTGAAAAACAGCCCGCCAATCATCACGCCCATCAGAGGCGTCGTGGCATTGAAGATCGCCGAGTAACCGGCCGGCAGCACTTGGGCCGCCACCGAATACATAGTGGCGGGAATACCCGAGTTGATCACGCCCAGCAACAGCACCGTCTTGAACTTGCCTTGGAAATCCCAACTCACCCGCATCAAGGCGAGGATCACCAGCAGCCCGGTGGCGGCAATCGACACCCGGAAAAACGCAGTAGGAAGGATGCCGATTTCCGGCGCGATAATCCGCATGAACAGAAAACTCGCGCCCCAGATAGCGGCCAGCACCAACAGGTGCAGGGTGTCGACAGGTCTCACGGAAAAACTCCTACTCGATAAGGGCGGAAGTGTTGCCCACGGGCCTGCCTGACACAATCGCTAATACATGTTTTTACAGCACGAAACGGGTCACCAAGCCATTGAGGTCCACCGCCAGCCGCGACAGCTCCTGGCTGGCCGCCGAGGTCTGGGTGGCTCCGGCTGCGGTTTGTGTCGACAGATCCCGAATGTTCACCAGGCTGCGGTCCACTTCACGGGCCACCAACGCCTGCTGCTCGGCGGCACTGGCGATCACCAGGTTGCGCTGGCTGATCTGCGAGATCGCCGCGGTGATTTTCTCCAGCGCGCTGCCGGCGCTATTGGCCCGTTGCAAGGTCTGGCCGGCGTGTTCGGCGCTGCTGTTCAGGGCGCCGACGGTGTCCTGGGTACCTTGCTGGATACCGTTGATCATCTGCTCGATTTCTTCGGTGGAGTCCTGGGTGCGTTGTGCCAGGGAGCGCACTTCGTCCGCCACCACCGCAAAACCACGACCGGCCTCGCCTGCGCGGGCCGCCTCAATGGCCGCATTGAGCGCCAGCAGGTTGGTCTGCCCGGCAATCCCGCGAATCACTTCCAGTACCTTGCTGATGTCCTGGGCCTGCGCCGCCAGGCCTTCGGCCTTGGTCGAGGCGCCGAGCACTTCGTCCACCAGGTTCTGGATCGAGCTGATGGTTTCGCTGATCTGGTAGTGGCCGTGCTTGCTGTCTTCGTCGGAGGCCTTTGAGGCTTCGGCGCTGGACACCGCATTGCCTGCCACTTCGTCGACTGCCGCACTCATCTGCGTCACGGCGGTGGCCGCCTGTTCGATCTCGTCGTTCTGCGCCTGCAGGCCACGGGTGCTCTGTTCCATCACCGAACTCATCTCTTCCGCCGCCGATGCCAGCTGTTGCGAGGACTCGCTGATGCCACGGATGGTTTCCTGCAGGTTGGCCTGCATGGTGGCCAGGGCGGTGAGCAGTTGGGCCGCTTCATCCTTGCCCTCCACGATGATCGGCCGGCTCAGGTCGCCGGACGCGATGGTGCGGGCCACTGTCAGTGCCTGGCCGATGGGCGTGGTGATGCTGCGGGTCAGGAGCCAGGCCAGCAACAAGGTGGCCAGCAGGGCGGTAAGGATAATGGTGCCCACTACCCACTGGGCGCTGGTGTACATCCGGGCCGCTGATTCTGCTGCGTCCTCCACACCTTTCTGGTTGAAGGTGATCATGTCTTCCAGGCTTTTATTGAGGACCGTGCCCTGGGGCGCCAGGCGGCTGTTGAGCAGGTCCATGGCGTTTTGCTGTTGGTCCTGGTCGACCAATTGAATCATCTGGGCGACGATCGTCATGTAGCTCGCAACGTTGGCTTTCAACTGCTTGAGCATGTCGCGTTCTTGCTCGTTGTTCAGCAGGGCTTCGTGGCGCTTAAGCAATTCTTCAAGGTCAGCGCCTTGGCGGGTGATCAGGTTTTTGCTGTTGTCCCGCACTCTGGATTCATCAGTGGTCAGCAAGCGCAACGCTTCCAGGCGGATGCTGGCGACATAGGCGGCGCTGTCGTGGATGTTCTCAATGCTCGGCATCCATGATTCTTCGATGATCAGCGCGCTTTCCCGCAGCTTGGCCATCTGGCCCAGGCCAAACAGGCCGACCAGGATCAACAGACTGGCCAAAACCCCAAAACTCAGACTGGCACGCAGACCGATCCCCATATTCCTCAATGACATCTCAATGCTCCTTGGGCGATTAGAACCTGTTCCCGGATCGGTCTTCTGACCTTGTTAGGGTGGGAGAGGGCGCGCTATATAGCAAAGAGCCATCACTCTTGTAATCAGGGTTTCCCTTACGTTGGATCCAATGCTCGCTTGGTAACGGAGGCCAGGCGCGGTAGAGCAAAAACTCTCATTTACCCGGGCGCTCGCGGGCAAGGCACGCCGCTCAAGGCCTGCAGGTGAAACGTTTAATGGCGAAAGAGTGACTGATTGATGCTTTTACTGACCGATTGGTCGAATTAAATAAACAGTAAATAAATGTACGAAATGAACAATCTTGTACAAGGCTGTATGAAAAATGACCCTTCTCCTGTTCTCGTACACTGGCTAAGCTCAGCTCACTCCAGATGCCCGCAGAGGTTTCCCAAATGCCGCAGCAAACGCCAGCCCTCGACATTGCGCAGATGATCCTCGACGGCTTCGACGACTACCGCGAGCACTTCCGCCAGATCACCGACGGCGCCCGGGAACGTTTCGAAAAGGCGCAGTGGCAGCAAGGGCAGGCGGCTTCGGCTGCACGCATCAATCTGTATGAAGACAAGGTCAGCGAAGTCACGGCGCGGTTGCGGGAAGCCTTTGATGAGGCCGTATTACTCGACATTGGCCTCTGGCCGCTGGTGAAAAGCGCCTACATCAGCCTGATCGACCTGCGGTTTGACGATGAGCTGTCCGAGACCTGGTACAACTCGACGTTCTGCGGCCTGTTCAGCCATGACCTGATCAGTGACGGCTGCATGTTCATTCATACCACCCGGCCCAGCCTGCGTCGCGCCCGTGCTGCGCAAACCCGCACCTACAAGCCCGGCGGCAAGCTGGCGGGCATGCTGGAACAGATGTTCACCGACTACCGCTTCAGCGAGCCTTACGCCGACCTGCCCGCTGACCTGCGCCGCCTGGAAGCGCAACTGCGGGAAAACCTGCCGGACTGGGTGTGCAAAGACCCGGACCTCAACGTCGAACTGTTTTCCTCGGTGTTGTACCGCAACAAAGGCGCGTACCTCGTAGGGCGTATCTACACCCGCGATGAGCAATGGCCGCTGGTGATTCCGCTGCTGCACCGGGAAGGCCGCGGTATCCAGATCGATGCACTGATCACCGACGAGGCCGATGTGTCGATCATCTTCTCGTTCACCCGTTCCTATTTCATGGTGGATGTGCCGGTACCGGCCGAGTTTATCGGCTTCCTCAAGCGCATCCTGCCGGGCAAGCACATTGCCGAGCTGTACACCTCCATCGGCTTCTACAAGCACGGCAAATCCGAGTTCTACCGGGCGCTGATCAACCACCTCGCCACCACCGACGACCAGTTCATCATGGCGCCGGGCGTGCGCGGCATGGTCATGAGCGTGTTTACCCTGCCGGGCTTCAATACCGTGTTCAAGATCATCAAGGACCGGTTTTCGCCGTCGAAAAACGTCAACCGCGCCACCGTGATCGAGAAGTACCGGCTGGTGAAAAGTGTCGACCGGGTAGGGCGCATGGCTGACACCCAGGAGTTCGCCGACTTCCGTTTTCCGCTGAGCAAGTTCGAGCCCGAATGCCTGGCTGAGCTGCTTGAAGTCGCCGCCGGCACTGTCGAGGTGGAAGGCGATACCGTGCTGATCCGCCACTGCTGGACCGAGCGGCGCATGACTCCGCTCAACCTCTACCTGGAAAACGCCAACGAAGCTCAGGTGCGCGAAGCGCTGGAAGACTACGGCCTGGCGATCAAACAACTGGCGGCGGCGAATATTTTCCCCGGCGACATGCTGCTGAAGAATTTTGGCGTCACCCGTCACGGCCGCGTGGTGTTCTACGACTACGACGAAATATGCTTCCTGACCGAGGCCAACTTCCGGCATATCCCGGCGCCGCGCACCCCCGAAGATGAAATGGCCTCCGAGCCCTGGTACTCCATCGGCCCGCTGGATGTGTTCCCGGAGGAATTCCCGCCGTTCCTGTTTGCCGATTCCGGCCAGCGCAGGCTATTCGATGAACTGCATGGCGAGTTGTACAACGCCGACTATTGGAAAAGCCTGCAAGAGGCGATTCGCGCCGGCAAGGTGATCGATGTGTTTCCTTACCGGCGCAAGGGGCTGGATAACGAATAGGGCAACGGGCGGAACATTGCCCTTGAGCTCCTGTTATGCAGGCGGCTGCCACTGACGACTTAACGGCGGGGTATCGGCCCCCTCGTTCAAGGCTTTCAGGTGTGCTTCATAGCCTTCCCTGACCTGCGCCGGTACACCCACGACGGGCGCGTGCACGGGAGGCGTGTTTGCTCCCTCGGCCATGGCCTTTTCAATAAAGGCCTGGCTGCCAAGGTGGCGCAAGTTGATCACTTCATTAATGAAATCAGTGGCGCCGGCATTGTCGATATTCGGGTATCGATCGGCGATTCCGGCACGCAGCATGGTGCGATCATCCGCCGTAAAGTTATTCTCACCCTTGGCCACATAGGCGGGCATGAGCCCCGACAGGGCGGCCGTTGAGGCCTTCACCGTGCCCAATTGAGGGGATACGACCACCGACGGTACCTGGCTCGATGTCTGGTTTTCCACTTCTGCCGCAACGCCACGTGGGCCTTTTTTCTCCAGCGCCTGCTGTTGGAAATAAGCCCGGGCCGCCAGGTAGTCCGTCACCTGATGCTTCAATACCTGCATTGCCGGTGCGAAGACCGTGGTTGCGGCCCACGCCTGCTGGTATTGCTGAATGTCTGTCGCGCTGGCGCCTTGCAAGATCAACTGCGACAACCGCTCGGCCTGTTCGCCAGGAAGGTGCTCCAGTTGCTGGAAAATACGCTCGGCGGCATGGTCCAGATAACTGTGCTGAACATTCCCCGCCAGTTGCGCCACGGCGGCACCGACAATGAGCAGGCCGTTACTGCTGTCGCTACCGCGTGTTTGCAGGCCCAGGACGGTCTTGTAGGGCTGGTCGCTATAAATCTGATCGTAGTCGTAGATTGGTTCCAGTGTCCCCTGCAGGGCTCCCAGTATTGCGCCGGCGCTTCCAGGTTTATTGATATCCTGACCCAGGGCGTACACGTAGTAATCGGCGTCCAGGGTTTTGCGCGTTGCCTGTGGGTTATCGCCGGGAGCACTGTAGCTCAGCCGTAAAGGGGCACCTCCAGGCGTGGTAGCCGGGTGGATGTCCAGTGCATCCACCGAGACCAGGTGGTTGTTCGCCACCTCTGGCGCAAATTTCAGCTGATGACCGTCGAGCAGCACCGGTCGGGTGCTCCGAATCAGCCAATCAACATGGGCCCCCAGTTCTCCCGCGCGCTCGACCGCATCAATGCCGGCGTTGGGGCCGTGCACTACCACGTGTTTACCCGCGAATTTTTCAGGATGGCTGTCGGTTTCCCGCATGAACTCGTCCAGGTCCAATACCTTGCCGCGCAGGGCCTCCTGCTGGTGCAGCTGGATGTTATCCAGGCGTTTTTCTGCCAATGTCTGGGGGCCGTCGTTGTTCCATAAGCGAGTGTGCGGCCCGGCGCCCATGCCGAGCACGACTTGGCGGCTGTCTAACGTCTGGCCGTTGTCCAGCTGAATTTGATAGGTGCCGTTTTTCAGCTGGCGAATGCTGCTGACCTGTGTCGGCAGGTGTTCTGCCCCAAGCGCTTGTGCCCGATCCAGCTGCTGCTGGTTACTCGCTGCAAACTCGGCCCGATCCGCGTATCCGGGGTTGTAGGCGGGAGCCTTGGGGCCCCACTGGTCGATGATTTCATGTTGGTGATTGATGTAGCCTTGGCCGCGAACAGATGCCGACCAAGGGTCTTCCTGGCCGATAATGCTCACTTTGCCCCGCAGGGGTTGCTGTTGGTCACCTGCGGAAAATCGCCCGTTCAGTTCGTTGGCCAGATAGGCCACGCTGCTGCCGACACCGACAAAGGTCAGGTCGCGCACCCGGTGAGGATCAAGTGGTTTGTCGGCGTTGGTGACGGCCTGGTTGCCCGTTGTGGGTGATGTGAGGGTTAGGGTATTGGCTCTTTGGGGCTGCGGGTCATGCAGTGTCTTTCCGATCAGCATCAGGATAATCCTCTTTCAAAAAGGCCCCATCCGCGGGCATAAAGAACTTCTCCCTGGCGTTGTGTATCGCAAAGGCTGCGATCATCAACGCCCCATTAGAACGACTCTCGCTATTTGAACTGTAAAGATTGTTCTGAGTGGGACGTGTGATCTATTTACCAACGACGTAGGAAAGAGCATTCGGCGACAGACTCGTCCTTGTTCGCCGAAATCTGCGACAATCGCGGCCCTGAATTTTGCCGATCACGTCACCGCAGGCCCACCTGCCTCACTAAGAAGACCTTTGCGTATCTGATGACTGACCAAGCGCCCGCTATCGACCAACTGCTGAAAAACCTCGATCACGCCATGCTCGCCGACCGCCACCGCTTGCGGCGGCAGCTGCTTGAGCTGCGCAAGAAACCCGATGAGGAAAAACTTGCGCAGTGGGTGACGCGGATGCAGGCCTCCTGTGCCCAGGTGACGGCGCGGCGTGCCAGCCTGCCGGTGATTCGTTACGACGACAGCCTGCCGATTGCCGCCAAGCGCGATGAGATCAAAGAGGCGCTGCTCAAGCATCAGGTGCTGATCATTGCCGGTGAGACCGGTTCGGGTAAAACCACGCAGTTGCCGAAAATCTGCCTGGAAATCGGCCGTGGCCAATACGGCCTGATCGGCCACACCCAGCCACGGCGGATTGCGGCGCGCAGCGTGGCCAGCCGGGTTGCCGAAGAGTTGGCGACGCCGCTGGGGTCGCTGGTGGGTTATCAGGTGCGGTTTGAGGATCAGAGTGACTCCAACACCCTGATCAAGCTGATGACCGACGGTATCCTGCTGGCCGAAACCCAGAATGACCGCTACCTCGAACGCTACGACACGATCATCGTCGACGAGGCCCATGAACGCAGCCTGAACATCGACTTCCTGCTGGGTTACCTGAAAACCCTGCTGCCACGGCGCCCGGACCTCAAAGTCATCATCACCTCGGCCACCATCGACCTGGAGCGCTTTTCCAAGCACTTCGACGATGCGCCGATTGTCGAGGTGTCGGGCCGCACCTTCCCGGTGGAAACCTGGTACCGCCCGCTGACCCTGGAGCAGGATGAGGAAGGCAACCGTGTCGAGGATGACCTGACCGTCGACCAGGCGATTCTTGCCACCCTCGATGAGATCGCCGCCTTTGAACGCAGCGAGCGCAAGAGCCCTGGCGATGTGCTGGTGTTCCTGCCCGGCGAGCGCGAGATTCGCGATGCCGCCGACATGCTGCGCAAGGCCCAGCTCAAGCACACCGAAATCCTGCCGCTGTATGCGCGCCTGTCGCCGGCCGAGCAGCAGCGGATCTTCCAGTCCCACCCGGGCCGCCGCGTGGTGCTGGCGACCAACGTCGCGGAAACCTCGCTGACCGTGCCGGGCATTCGCTATGTGATCGACAGCGGCACCGCGCGCATCAGCCGCTACAGCTACCGGGCCAAGGTCCAGCGTTTGCCGATCGAGGCGATTTCCCAGGCCAGCGCCAACCAGCGTAAAGGCCGGTGCGGGCGGGTTGAGCCGGGCATCTGCGTGCGCCTGTACAGCGAAGAAGACTTTATCGGGCGCCCGGAATTTACCGACCCCGAGATTCTGCGTACCAACCTCGCGGCGGTGATCCTGCAGATGTTGCACCTGCGTCTGGGCGAGATCACCGACTTCCCGTTTATCGAGCCGCCGGATGGCAAGGCCATCAGCGACGGTTTCAACCTGCTGCAAGAATTGTCGGCCGTCGACCGCAACAGCCAACTGACGCCGATGGGCCGCCAGCTGGCGCGCTTGCCGGTGGACCCGCGCATGGGCCGCATGTTGCTGGAAGCCGCCAAGCTTGGCAGCTTGCAGGAAGTGCTGATCGTCGCCAGTGCGATGTCGATCCAGGATCCGCGCGAGCGCCCGCCGGAGCGCCAGCAGGCCGCCGACCAGGCTCACGCACAGTGGAAAGATGCCGACTCCGATTTCGCCGGGCTGGTGAATCTGTGGCGCGGCTTTGAAGAACAGCGCCAGGAGCTGACCGCCAGCCCGCTGCGTAACTGGTGCCGCAAGAATTTCCTGAATTACCTGCGCCTGCGGGAATGGCGTGATTCCCACCGCCAGTTGAGCCTGATCTGCCGCGACATGCAGCTGACCGTCAACAAAGAGCCAGCAGACTTCCCGAAACTGCACAAAGCCGTGCTGTCCGGCCTGCTCAGCCAGATTGGCCAGAAGACCGAAGAGGGCGATTACCTCGGCGCGCGTCAGCGGCGTTTCTGGATTCACCCTTCGTCGGGCATCGGCAAGAAGCGCCCGCAATGGCTGATGACCGCCGAACTGGTGGAGACCACCAAGCTGTATGCGCGGATGGTGGCCAAGATCGATGCCGACTGGATCGAGCCGTTGGCCGGGCACCTGATCAAGAAAAACCACTTCGAACCCCATTGGGAGAAGAAGCGCGGCCAGGTGGTGGCGTTTGAGCAGATCACCCTGTTCGGGTTGATCATCGTCGGTCGCCGGCCGGTGCACTACGGGCCGATTGATCCGGTGACGTCCCGCGAACTGTTTATCCGCGAAGGCCTGGTGCGCGGCGAGATTCAGTCCCGGGCCCGCTGCCTGACGGCCAACCAGCAACTGCTGGAGCAGCTCGACGAGCTGGAAGCCAAGGCCCGCCGGCGCGACATCCTGGCGGACGAAGAAACCCTGTACGCGTTCTACGACGCGCGCTTGCCGGCGGAGATTCACCAGACCGCGACCTTCGACAGCTGGTACAAGGTCAACAGCCAGAAAGACCCGCAACTGTTGATCATGCGCGAGGAGGATGTGCTGGCCCGCGAGGCCAGTGAAGTCACCGCCGCCCATTACCCCGACACCTTGCACCTGGGGGACCTGGCCCTGGCCTTGAGTTATCACTTCGAGCCCAATCACCCGCGGGACGGTGTGACCTTGCGCGTGCCGGCGCCACTGTTGCCGGCGTTGCCTCCCGAGCGCCTGGAGTGGCTGGTGCCGGGTGTGATCGAGGCCAAGTGCATTGCCCTGGTGCGTAACCTGCCGAAAGCGCTGCGCAAGAACTTCGTGCCGGTGCCGGATTTCGTCAAGGCAGCGTTGCAGCGTATCGAGTTCGGCCAAGGTTCGTTGCCCCAGGCCTTGGGGCGTGAGTTGTTGCGCATGACCGGGGCACGGGTCAGCGATGAAGCCTGGGCCGAGGCCGCGCAGCAGGTGGAAAACCACCTGAAGATGAACCTGGAAGTGGTCGACGGCCAGGGCAAGTTCCTCGGCGAAGGCCGCGACCTGGCCGAGCTGACCGCGCGTTTTGCCGAAGCCAGCCAGGCGGCGTTGGCCGTGCCGCAGACTGCGAAAAGCCAGCAGCCGGTGGAGGCCAAGGTGTTCGCGGCGGTGGCCGAGAAAACCCAGCAAAACATCGCCGGGCTGTCGATGACGGTTTATCCGGCATTGGTAGAAGAAAGTGGCACGGTCAAGGAAGGGCGTTTCTCCACCGCCGCCGAGGCCGAGTTCCAGCACCGTCGGGCATTGCAGCGCTTGCTGTTGCAGCAATTGGCCGAACCGGCAAAATTCCTGCGGGGCAAGTTGCCCGGCCTTACCGAGTTGGGGCTGATGTACCGCGAGCTGGGGCGTATCGAAGCCCTGGTGGAAGACATTCTGCTGGCCAGCCTCGACAGCTGCGTGCTGGAAGGCGAGGCCAGCCTGCCGCGAGACGGCGCAGGCCTGGCCGCCCTGGCCGAGCGCAAGCGCGGCAGCTGGACCGAGCATGCCGAGCGCCAGGCACGCTTGACCCTCGAAATCCTGAAGCTGTGGCATGGCCTGCAAAAACGCTTCAAAGGCAAGATTGACCTGGCCCAGGCCGTGGCCCTGAACGATATCAAGCAACAACTGAGCAACCTGGTGTATCCCGGTTTCGTGCGGGAAACCCCGGCTCAGTGGTTCAAGGAGCTGCCGCGTTTCCTCAAGGCCATCGAACTGCGCCTGGAGAAATTGCCGAGCCAGGTGCAGAAGGATCGGGTCTGGAGTACCGAACTGGGCGGCCTGTGGAGCCAGTATCAGAACCGCCTGAACAAACACGCCCAGGAAGGCAAGCGCGACCCTCAGTTGGAGCTCTATCGCTGGTGGTTGGAGGAATATCGGGTGTCGTTGTTCGCCCAGCAGTTGGGTACCAAGGTGCCGATTTCCGACAAGCGTTTGAGTAAACAATGGAGCCTGGTCGAAGCATGACCGACGTGCGGCAAGCAACTGTGGCGAGCGACTGTGGTGAGCGAGCAAGCCACAGTCGCTCGCCACAGGGGTAAAGGTGTTTGTCCGGGACAGGGCGCCAAGTTCTCGATGTTGTGGCAAACTTCGCGGTTATAAATGCCGGGATCGTCGAGTTGGGCTGGTGCAGCCGTGGCGCGATGGAATAAAGCGTTTCCAGTTTGAAGGCCGCTGGGCGGCATAAAACTACTTACGGTTTGGTACGACGGTACCAATACCCTTCTGCCTGAACAGATTTAGAGGAACGACCGTGCATAACGTCGTCATCAGCGGCACAGGCCTGTACACCCCGGCCAACAGCATCTCCAACGAAGAGCTGGTGCAGTCTTTCAATGCTTACGTGCAACAGTTCAACCTGGATAACGCCGCCGCCATCGAACGCGGTGAGGTTCAGGCCCTGACCGAATCCAGCGCCGCCTTCATCGAAAAGGCCTCGGGCATCAAGAGCCGCTTTGTCATGGACAAGGCTGGCATTCTCGACCCGCAGCGCATGGCACCGCGCCTGCCCGAGCGTTCCAACGACGAGTGGTCGATCCTCTGCCAGATGGCCGTGGGTGCTGCCGAGCAAGCCTTGCAGCGTGCCGGCAAGACCGCCGCCGACATCGATGGCGTGATCGTCGCCTGTTCCAACCTGCAGCGGGCGTACCCGGCGATTGCCATCGAAGTCCAGGAAGCGCTGGGCATCCAGGGTTTCGGCTTTGACATGAACGTGGCGTGCTCGTCGGCGACTTTCGGCATCCAGAACGCCGCCAACAGCATCCAGCTCGGCCAGGCCCGGGCGATCCTGATGGTCAACCCGGAGATCTGCACCGGTCACCTGAACTTCCGTGACCGTGACAGCCACTTCATCTTCGGTGACGCGGCCACTGCGGTGATTCTGGAGCGCGCGGACCTTGCTACATCGAAGCATCAATTCGACGTAGTGAGCACCAAGCTGCTGACCAAGTTCTCCAACAACATCCGCAATAACTTCGGTTTCCTCAACCGCGCGGCGGAAGAGGGCATCGGTGCTCCAGACAAGCTGTTCGTGCAAGAAGGCCGCAAAGTCTTCCGTGATGTCTGCCCGATGGTCGCCGAGTTGATCGGCAAGCACCTGACGGAAAACCAGCTGAATGTGGGCGATGTGAAGCGTTTCTGGCTGCATCAGGCCAATCTCAGCATGAACCACCTGATCGTCAAGAAACTGCTGGGCCGCGAGGCTTCGGTGGAAGAAGCGCCGGTGATCCTCGATACTTACGCCAACACCAGCTCGGCCGGTTCGGTGATTGCGTTTCACACCTATCAGGACGACTTGCCCAAGGGGGCTGTGGCCGTGCTCAGCTCGTTTGGCGCTGGGTATTCGATTGGTAGCGTGATTCTGCGCAAACGCTGATCATGTTTTGAAATCGAGGTCTTGAATGGCAGCAGCGGACGACGCGCACCTGCTTGAACGATTGCTCAAGGGCGAGCAGCGGGCCTACAAGGAAATGGTCACCACCTACCAGAGCGCCATGCGCGCCGTGGCCTATGCCATCGTCGGCCAGCGCCATGCCGATGAAGTGGTGCAGGACGCCTGGCTCTCGGTAGTGCGCAACCTGGCAAAGTTCGAGGGGCGCTCCAGCCTCAAGACCTGGCTGCTGACCATCACGGCCAACTCGGCCAAGGGCCGCTACAAGCAAAATCGCCGGGAAGTGCTGCTCGATGACCTGCCGTCACCCCACGGCACCATCGGCGATGATCGCTTTGTGCCGGATGACGGTCACTGGGCCGTCGCGCCGTTTGCCTGGCACCAGGACACACCCGAAGCGCTGCTTACCGAAGACGAACTGCGCGAATGCCTGGAGCACACCCTGGCCAGTCTTTCCGAGCTGCAAGGCAGTGTGTTGCTGCTGCGGGAGCGTCAGGGCCTGGAATTGGAAGAGATTTGTAATCTTCTGACACTATCGCTCTCCAATGTTCGTGTGCTGCTGCATCGAGCACGGCTTAAAGTCTTCGCCACGGTGGAGCATTTTGAGGAAACCGGCGAATGTTGACCTGTAAGGAACAAGTGGCGCGTTCCAGTGACTTTCTCGATGGGCAACTGACCTTTCGCGAACGTCTGCTGGTGCGCCATCACCTGATGTTCTGCCCCAACTGCCGGCGCTTTATCCGGCAGATGCGCTTGATGCAGGCGACGCTGAAGATCCTGCCCGAGCCGCCAATCGCCGATATTGATGCGTTGGCCGAACGCCTGGCCGCCGAGCGTTCCCGCGACCAGTAATACCCGTCACTTTTCACACTGAAACGAAGCCCGCATCGGTAAAAGATGCGGGCTTTTTTTTGCTCAAAAAATAATCAACATGAAAAATATTTCATTTTTCTCGGGTGTTTTTACATTTTGCAACATCTGACATTTTCACCATTTTATTGCTCTGAAGCCTTGATGTATGGGGCCTTTGGCTTATTTCGATTGGCTATTAAAAAGTTCCCGAGTAACAAAATCTTTATGTTCCAGCAACCCACCTGAAATATCCCCTCGCCAAGATCGCCACCCAACACGAGCGGCTCTAAACCGCGTGTTTTGCCAATGCACAAGACCATCAATTAGGGGAATTCTTCGATGATCCGTAAGCACTTCGCCGGTTTCGCGGTCAGCGTCCTGGCCCTGGCTGTCACCGCCCAGGCTTTCGCCGGTACTGTCACTACTGACGGTGCCGATATCGTTGTCAAAACCAAGGGCGGCCTTGAGGTTGCAACTACCGACCAGAATTTCAGCTTCAAGCTGGGTGGTCGCTTGCAGGCTGATTACGGCACCTTTGATGGCTTTTACACCAAGAACGGCAACTCGGCCGACGCGACGTACTTCCGTCGCGCCTACCTCGAATTGGGCGGCACGGTGTACAAGGATTGGAAATACCAGATCAACTACGATTTCTCCCACAACTCCGGTAACGCCGACGATGGCTACTTCGACGAAGCGTCCTTCTCGTACGTAGGCTTCAAGCCGGTGGTGATTCGCGCGGGTCGTTTCGACCAGGACTTTGGCCTGGAAAAAGCCACCAGCTCCAAGTGGGTGACCGCCATCGAGCGTAACCTGGGTTATGAAGTCGCCGACTGGGTCAACTCCCATGAAAACGGCATGGGGCTGCAAGTCAGTGCCGTGGTGGCCGACATGGCCTACCTGTCCTCCGGCGTGTCGTCCAAGGACATCAACGACAAGAACGGCAAAGGCGTGAAGCAGTTCAACGCCCGTGCCGTGTTTGCGCCGATGCACGACAGCGGCAACGTCTTGCACCTGGGTGTGGACGTAGCGGTGCGTGACCTGAAGGACACCTCGTTCGACTCACGAATTCGTCCTCGCCTGGACGCTCGCGGCGTTGCCACCAACGGCGGCAACGATGCCGGCGCCAACGGCAACCGTGCGACATTCGGCGGCGGCGTGGGGCTGGACTCCGGCAACCTGACCGCGAACGATGCCTACGACACCGACACGGTGTTCGGTGGTGAATTTGCCTTCGCCCGTGGCCCGCTGTCTGTGCAGGCCGAATACCTGAATCGCAAGATGAAGGCCGACAGCGCCGCTTATCAGGACGTGAAGGCCACAGGTTTCTACGGTCAGGTGGCCTACACCCTGACCGGCGAGTCCCGGGTCTACAAACTCGACGGCGCCAAGTTCGACACCATCAAGCCGCAGAACAAGCAATTCGGTGCGTGGGAAGTGTTCTACCGCTACGACAACATCAGCGTTGACGACAAAAACGTGGTGCGTAACAGCGCGACCCGTGAAGTGGGCGACGCCAAGGCCAGCCTGAACACCATCGGCGTCAACTGGTACGCCAACGAAGCGGTGAAGATATCTGCCAACTACCTCAAGGTCAGCACTGACAAGATCCAGAACGCCAATGGCGACGACAGCGGCGACGCCATCGTAGCCCGCGTGCAATACGTGTTCTAAGCAACCTGTAACACCGCTCCAAGGCGCTCTTTCTTCATCCGTTAAAGCGCTCCTCATTTGGTTTTGCCCTGCCGTTTGGCGGGGCTTTTTTTTGGGTCGAGCCTTGTAGGAGCAAGCTTGCTCGCGAAGAACCAGAGACCACCGCGTTCTGTCAGAATGGTCGCGTTTTCGTTAACGACCATCGCGAGCAAGCTCGCTCCTACACAAAGCTGTGACCGTCGGGGAATGGGATGCCGTTACAACGTTTGAATAACCTGTCCGAGATTGCGCCCGATGAATGGAACGCTTTGGTCCCCGTCGATCAGCCGTTTCTGCGCCATGCGTTTCTCAGTGCCCTGGAAGACAGTGCCAGTATTGGCCCGCATTCCGGCTGGCAGCCCGAGCATTTGCTGCATTACGAAGGTGGCCGGTTGATTGCCGCGTTGCCCAGCTATCGCAAATGGCATTCCTACGGCGAATATGTGTTCGACCACGGTTGGGCCGACGCCTGCGAGCGAGCGGGCATCGAGTACTACCCGAAGTTGCTGACGGCCGTGCCCTTCAGTCCGGTCAGCGGTCCGCGCCTGTTGGCGGCCAGCGCCCAGGACGGTTTCGAATTGCTTAAAAGCCTGCCCGGTTACCTGGAGATCGAAGGCCTTTCCAGCGCGCATATCAACTTTACCGATGCCTTGGCAGACACGGCACTGGCTGAGCAGCCGGGTTGGCTGCAGCGCCTGGGTTGCCAGTTTCATTGGCAGAACCGCGGTTACCGTGACTTTCAGGACTTCCTCGACGCCCTGAGTTCACGCAAGCGCAAACAGATGCGCAAGGAGCGCGAACAGGTGGCGGGGCAGGGCGTCGAGTTCGAGTGGTTGCAAGGCCATGAGTTGAGCGAGGCGCAGTGGGATTTTGTCTATGCCTGTTACGCCAATACCTACGCCGTGCGCCGACAATCGCCCTACCTGACCCGGGCGTTTTTCAGCCTGCTGGCCGAACGCATGCCCGAGGCCATTCGCGTGGTGCTGGCCAAGCAAGGTTCACGGCCGGTGGCCATGGCCTTCAGCCTGATCGGCGGCGACAGTTTTTATGGACGTTATTGGGGCTGCCTGGCGGAGTTCGACCGGCTGCATTTCGAGACGTGTTTCTATCAAGGCATGGACTATGCGATTGCCCATGGCTTGCAGCGTTTCGACGCCGGCGCTCAGGGCGAGCACAAGTTGATTCGCGGGTTTGAGCCGGTGATCACCCATTCCTGGCACTACCTGCGGCATCCGGGATTGAAGGCGGCGGTGGCGGATTTCCTGGAGCGCGAAAGCGTGGGGATTCTGGCGTATGCCGAAGAGGCGAGAACAGCCCTGCCTTACCGGCAGGGCTGAACCCGGTTGGCTCAGGCTGTTTCTTCCTTGCCCAGCCATCGATAGGTGAAACCGCCGACCACTGCACCCAGGATCGGCGCGAGCCAGAACATCCACAGCTGCTGCAGCGCCCAACCGCCGACAATCAGCGCCGGGCCGGTACTGCGGGCCGGGTTGACCGAGGTGTTGGTGACGGGGATCGAGATCAGGTGGATCAGCGTCAGCGCCAGGCCGATGGCGATCGGCGCCAGGCCTGCCGGGGCACGACGGTCGGTGGCGCCGAGGATGATCAGCACAAACATCGCTGTCATCACCAGCTCACAGACAAACCCCGCTGCCATCGAATAACCACCGGGCGAATGCTCGCCATAGCCGTTGCTGGCGAGCCCCGAGGCCAGTTCGAACCCGGGCTTGCCGCTGGCGATGAAGTACAACAGCGCGGCGGCGATGGTGCCGCCGATCACCTGGGACACGATGTACGCCGGTAACTCCCTGGCCGGAAATCTTCCGCCCACTACCAGCCCCACCGAGACTGCCGGGTTCAGGTGACAGCCGCTGATATGCCCGATGGCAAATGCCATGGTCAGCACCGTGAGCCCGAACGCCAGGGCCACACCGAGCAGACCGATCCCGACGTTGGGGAACGCTGCGGCCAACACCGCACTCCCGCAGCCGCCCAACACCAGCCAAAACGTACCCAGTCCTTCCGTAACGGAACGTTTGAACAGTGACATGAACACATCCTTAGTAGATTTCTCTATCTGATTAACGGGTCTGTAATGCGTCCCTGCTGCCTTAAATCAGGGCCCTCCTGGGGCCTGATTGGAGTACAGCAGGATTGTGTCGCGAGACCAGCGGGATAGAGAAAACTGTCAGAATTGTTCGGAATTGAGGTAGTCGTTAACCAACGGAATCAGTCTATTCCGACGAACCCGCCGGTCTGGTGTTGCCACAATCGCGCATACAAACCGCCGTGTGCGAGCAGTTCGGCATGGCTGCCGCTCTCGGCAATCTGGCCTTTTTCCAGCACTACCAGCCTGTCCATTCTGGCAATGGTGGAAAGGCGGTGGGCGATGGCGATTACCGTCTTGCCCTGCATCAGGGTTTCCAGGCTTTCCTGGATCGCCGCTTCGACTTCCGAATCCAGCGCCGAGGTGGCTTCGTCCATGATCAGGATCGGCGCGTCCTTGAGCAGTACCCGCGCAATGGCGATGCGCTGGCGTTGCCCGCCGGAGAGTTTGACCCCGCGCTCGCCGACGTGAGCATCCAGGCCGGTGCGGCCCTCGGCGTCCGACAGCAGCGGAATGAATTCGTCGGCCCGGGCCTTGTGCACGGCAGCCCAGAGTTCTTCATCGGTGGCGTCCGGCTTGCCATACAGCAGGTTGTCGCGGATTGAACGGTGCAGCAGCGAGGTGTCCTGGGTGATCATGCCGATCTGTTCGCGCAGGGTTTCCTGGGCGACTTCGGCGATGTTCTGGCCGTCGATCAGGATGCGTCCGCCTTGCAGGTCGTACAGGCGCAGCAGCAGGTTGACCAGGGTGGATTTACCCGCACCGGACGGCCCGATCAGGCCGATTTTTTCACCTGGCTTGATGTCCAGGTTCAGGCCGCTGATGATTCCGCTCTTCTTGCCGTAGTGGAAATCCACCTGATCAAACCGCACTTCGCCATGGGGCACTTCCAGGCGCGGGGCGTTCTCCCGGTCGGTTACCGCCAGCGGCTGGGCGATGGTTTTCAGGCCGTCCTGGACCATGCCGATGTTTTCGAAAATGCCGTTGACCACCCACATGATCCAGCCGGACATGTTGACGATACGAATCACCAGGCCGGTGGCCAGCGCGATGGCGCCCACCGAAATCAGCGACTGGGTCCACAGCCACAGGGCAAGGCCGGTGGTGGTGACGATCAGCAGGCCGTTCATGGTGGTGATCACGATGTCCATGCTGGTCACCACACGGCTGGCCATCTGGGTTTTCTCGGTCTGCTCGACGATGGCTTCCTTGGCGTAGTTCTGCTCGAAATTCGTGTGAGCGAACAGCTTCAAGGTGGTGATGTTGGTGTAGCCGTCGACAATTCGCCCCATCAGTTTGGAGCGTGCCTCGGAGGAAATCACCGAGCGTTCCTTGACCCGCGGCACGAAGTAACGCAAGGCCAGGCTGTAGGCGACGATCCAGGTAATCAGCGGGATCATCAGGCGCCAGTCGGCTTCGGCGAACAGCACCAGGGCGCTGATGGCGTAGATCGCCACGTGCCAGATTGCATCCACGGCGGCCACCGCAGAGTCGCGCAGGGAGTTGCCGGTTTGCATGATGCGCTGGGCAATACGCCCGGCGAAGTCGTTCTGGAAGAAATTCAGGCTCTGCTTGAGCACATAGCTGTGGTTCTGCCAGCGGATCAGGCTGGTCAT
Source organism: Pseudomonas sp. Z18(2022) (assembly GCF_036346535.1). Taxonomy (NCBI): domain Bacteria; kingdom Pseudomonadati; phylum Pseudomonadota; class Gammaproteobacteria; order Pseudomonadales; family Pseudomonadaceae; genus Pseudomonas; species Pseudomonas sp. Z18(2022). The sequence goes on along the minus strand of NZ_JAOTOA010000001.1, from coordinate 1,035,828 downwards.
GCCCGGGCTGATGGTCTGGTGCACCAGCAGGTCATGCAGGGCGCCGAAGATCGGGCGCAGCAGCAGGGCGACCACGGCCATCCAGATCAGCTCGGTGGCGTGGATCTGGAAGAAGTTGGCGGGTGGCGTGCCCTGGGCCAGGTCAATGATGCGGCTCAGGTAGCTGAACAGCGCCACTTCGATCAGCGCGCCGATCAGGCCCACCACCAGCAAGGCGGCAAAGCATGGCCATACCTGGCGCAGGTAATAGATATAGAAGGGCAGGACTTTATCGGGAGGAGCGGCGCTGGGAGCGTCGCGGAAGATGTCGATCAGTTGTTCAAAACGACGATAGAGCATTAGGTCTGACGCCCGCGCGGCGGGCTCTCCTGTTCAAATGCGCGCGGTGCCTTTTGGGCACCGCGCGAAACTCCCTGTAGCCTTCAGTCGATGCGCTTGGCCGACTTGATCAGGACAGGATCGATTGGCACGTTCTGCATGCCCTGTTTGGTGGTGGTTTGCGAGTTGACGATGATGTCGACCACGTCCATGCCCTTGACCACTTTGGCGAACACGGCGTAACCGGCATCGCGGCCCGGGTCGAGGAAGGCATTGTCCGCAACGTTGATGAAGAATTGGCTGGTGGCGGAGTTCGGGTCGTTGGTACGGGCCATCGACAAGGTACCGCGCACGTTATGCAGGCCGTTGCTGGCTTCGTTCTTGATCGGTGCTTCGGTCGGCTTTTGCGACATTTGCGAGGTGAAACCGCCGCCCTGCACCATGAACCCCGGGATTACCCGGTGAAAAATGGTGTTGGTGTAGAAGCCCTTGTCGACATAGGCCAGGAAGTTCTTGGTGCTGATCGGGGCCTTGACCGGGTCCAGTTCGATTTCGATGTCGCCATTGGTGGTAGTGATCAATACGTGCGGTGCCTTGGCAGGCTCGGCCGCCATCAGGTTGGCAGCGAACAGTACGGAACCGGCAAAGAAGGCGATTTTTTTCAGCATGGGTCAGTGATCCTGGGTTGTGGTTTCGACTGTCTTGAGAAAATCGAGCAGGGTGTTATTGAAGTGTTCGGGTTGGTCCAGCGGCGTGGCATGGCGGGAATCCTCGATCACCACCAGCCGCGCATCGGGCAGCAGTTTTACATAGATTTCTTTCTGCGCCACGGGGGTGTAGTCGTGGTCGGCGCTGATGACCAGGGTTGGACAGGAAATTCTCGAAAGTTGTTCCTGTACGCCCCAGCCAACAATGGCGTCGAAGCTGGCGAGGTAAGCACGTTTGTCGTTTTTTGCCCAGCGTTCGGTCATCTTGCGGCGCAGTTCGGCCTGTTCGGGCTTGGGGAACAGCATGCTGCCCAGGGCTTTGCCGATGGTGTTCAGGCTGAGGATGCGCGCCAGGCTCCAGCGCCTGGCCCACTGCCAGTAGTCACTGGCGGTGCGAACCTTGACCTGGGGCGCGCTGTTGACGATGCACAGGCTCTTGAGCCTCTGTGGTTCGTCCACCGCCAATTGGAACGCAATCATGCCGCCCATGGACAGGCCGACCACATGGGCCGGCGGCAGTTGCAGGTGTTCGATCAAGGCCACCAGGTCGGCGGTGAAGCCCGCGATGCTGTAGCGTTCCCGGGGTTTGTCGGAGCGGCCGTGACCGCGCACATCTACCACGATCAACCAGTAGTGTTTTGACAGCACCGGCACTTGCAGCTCCCAGTCCAGGCAGCTCGAGCCCAGGCCGTGGATCAGGATCAGCGGCGTGCCATGGCCATATTCCTCGTAATGCAGGGTGCAACCTTCATGTTCGAAATAGGCCATGTGAACTCCTTGTTCAGGCTTGTTGCGGTGCGGCGAAAGGTGCGTCCAGCGGAGCCGTGTCGAAGGTGCGCAACAACTCGACAAGAATCTGCGTGGCCGGGCCGAGGGGTTTATCCTTGTTCGAGTAAAGATAGAAGGTCGGGTTGCGGCTGCCACCCCGTTCCAGAGGCAGCAGCTTGAGCAAGCCTTCCTTGAGTTCGCGTTCAATTAGATGCCGGGGCAACCAGGCAAAGCCCAGGCCGCTGCTGACGAAGGTGGCGGCGGTGGGCAGGCTGCCGACGGTCCAGCGCTGTTCGGCACCGAGCCAGCCGACGTCCCGTGGTTGCTGGCGGCCGGAGTCGCGGATCACCACCTGCATATGGCTTTCCAGGTCCTGGAAGCTCAGTTCACGGTGCAGGCGATGCAACGGATGATCGGGATGGGCCACGGCGACAAATTCGACGTCGCTCATTTCCGTTCCCAGGTAACCCGGAATGATAAAGCTGCTGATGGCAAGGTCGGCCATGCCATCGATCAGCAGCTCTTCGACACCGGACAGCACCTCTTCCCGCAGGCGCACCCGGCAACCGCGACTTTGCGGCATGAAAGCGGTGAGGGCGCGCACCAGGCGGGCGTTGGGGTAAGCGGCATCGACCACCAGCCGCACCTCGGCTTCCCAACCCTGTTCCATATGGTGGGCGAGGTCTTCCAGTTGGCTGGCGTTTTTCACCAGTTGCCGGGAGCGGCGCAGCAGCACTTCGCCGGCTTCGGTGAGCACCGCCTTGCGCCCGTCGATGCGCAGCAGCGGCACGCCGAGCTGGTCTTGCATGCGGGCTACGGTGTAGCTCACCGAGGATTGCGAGCGGTGCAGGGCTTCGGCGGCCTGGGCAAAGCCGCCATGGTCGACCACGGCTTGCAAAGTGCGCCATTGATCGAGGGTAACGCGGGGCGCTTTCAAGATGAGCTCCTCTTGTCCTAAGCTGGCGGTCCTTATTGGAGACTGCCGAATGAGAAAATTCTGTTGTGTGCTGCTGGCGCTGCTGCCATTGAGCGCGTTTGCATTTACTACCGACGTTACGAAAGACATTCAGGGCGTGAAGATCGATTACAGCGCGTCGGACGTCGACAGCAATATCAGTTCGATCCAACTCACCAACTACGGCCCCAATGATGCGGAGTGCAAGGTACGCTTTACCAACGGCCCGGAAGCCCCGCGTACTCGCAAGCTCACGGTGGCTGCGGGGAAAACCACCAACACCACGGTCAATTTCAGCCGTGCCATTATCAAGATGCGTATCCAGCTGACGTGCGCACCGAAATAAGGCAAAAGCGGAGATTGCGTACAGCAATACTCCGCTTATAAACAAATTTATAGATGGGTTATAGCAGTTTTTTACGCTTTTTAATCGAACGAGCCCTGATTAACCTTCACTCCATCGCCTTACAGCATTCACCGATGGAGCTTACATAATCATGGCCCGTGTTCTGATCATCGAAAGCAGCGCCCGTCAGCAGGACTCAATCTCCCGCCAACTGACCCAACAATTCATCAGCCAATGGAAAGTCGCCCACCCGGCGGATCAGATCACCGTGCGTGACCTGGCCGTCAGCCCGGTGCCGCACCTGGACGCCAACCTGTTGGGTGGCTGGATGAAACCTGCCGAGCAGCGCACCGCCATCGAACAGGCCTCTTTGGACCGCTCCAACGAACTGACCGACGAACTGCTGGCCGCCGATGTATTGGTAATGGCCGCGCCGATGTACAACTTCGCGATTCCCAGCACCCTCAAAGCCTGGCTCGACCATGTGCTGCGTGCCGGCGTGACCTTCAAGTACACCGCCACCGGTCCACAGGGCCTGCTGACTGACAAGCGCGCCTTTGTGCTGACCGCTCGCGGTGGTATCCATGCCGGTGGCAGCACCGACCACCAGGAACCGTACTTGCGTCAGGTCATGGGCTTTATCGGCATCCATGACGTCACGTTCATTCACGCCGAAGGGGTGAACCTGGGCGGTGATTTCCAGGAAAAGGGCGTGAACCAGGCCAAGGCACTGCTGGCACAAGTGGCGTGAGATGTTAATCGTCAGATAATCGCCCGCTGTTTAGATGGCTCCACGCAACCCTTCAAGTACGCGTATCGAACCTCCCTTTGCACTTTTTGCTCCTGAGTGCTCCTGCCCGACTGACGCTTTTAGCGAGGTCGGGTTTTTTTTGCCTTGAGTTTCGTAAAGGGCCGAAAACCGCTAATGTCGCGCCCATTCAAAATGAGGCGAGCATGGGCTATCTACTTGTTGTGACGCTGATCCAGGCGTTTTCCTTCAGCTTGATCGGCGAATACCTGGCCGGTCACGTCGACAGTTACTTCGCGGTGCTGGTGCGCGTGGTGCTGGCCGGGCTGGTGTTTATCCCGCTGACCCGCTGGCGTTCGGTGGAGCCGGCGTTCATGCGCGGCATGCTGCTGATCGGCGCGCTGCAGTTTGGCGTGACCTACGTGTGCCTGTACCTGAGCTTCCGCGTGCTGACGGTGCCGGAGGTGCTGCTGTTCACCATCCTGACGCCGTTGCACGTGACCTTGATCGAAGACGCCTTGAACCGCCGCTTCAACCCGTGGGCGCTGGTGGCTGCGTTGGTGGCGGTGACAGGAGCGGCGGTGATTCGCTTTGACCAGATCACCCCGAACTTCTTCATGGGCTTTTTGCTGCTGCAACTGGCCAACTTCACCTACGCCGCCGGGCAAGTGCTTTATAAGCATCTGGTGGCTCGTCATCCGAGCGATCTGCCGCATTACCGGCGGTTTGGTTACTTCTACCTTGGTGCATTGGCGGTGGCGTTGCCGGCGTTCCTGATGTTCGGCAAGGCCAACTACCTGCCGGAAGCACCGTTGCAATGGGGCGTGTTGGTATTCCTGGGGCTGGTCAGCACGGCACTGGGAATGTACTGGTGGAACAAGGGCGCATGCATGGTCAATGGCGGCACCCTGGCGGTGATGAATAACCTGCATGTGCCGGTGGGGTTATTGCTCAACCTGCTGATCTGGAACCAGCACGAGCCGCTGGGCAGGTTGCTGCTGGGCGGGTTGGTGATTCTGGGGGCGGTGTGGATCAGTCGGCTGGGCATCAAGTCGCCCAGCCGCTCCGTGGCTTAAAGCGCGCGGCTTTCGGGCGCCGGCAAATGACTGGCGCCCAACACCGCCGGCAACATCCCCGCCCGCAAGTCACCGCCGCTCGGCTGCTGGTACAGGCTCAAGCCAAATTCCGGCAGCACCGCCAGCAGGTAATCGAAGATATCGCCCTGGATGCGCTCGTAATCGGCCCACGCAGTGGTGCGGGTAAAGCAGTAGATCTCCAGCGGAATGCCCTGGGCCGTGGTCTGCATCTGCCGCACCATGCAGGTCATGTTCGGCTGGATTTCCGGGTGGCTTTTCAGATAGGCCAACGCATACGCGCGGAAGGTGCCGATATTGGTCATGCGCCGGCGGTTGGCGGACATCGCGGCGACATTGCCCTGGGCTTCGTTCCAGGCCTTGAGTTCGGCCTTTTTGCGGCTCATGTAGTCGGTCAGCAGGTGTACCTGGGAGAGTCTCAGCTCTTCGTCGTCGCGGATGAAGCGCACGCCGCTGGCGTCGATGTACAGGCTGCGCTTGATCCGCCGGCCACCGGAGGCCTGCATGCCGCGCCAGTTCTTGAACGACTCGGACATCAGGCGCCAGGTGGGAATCGAGACGATGGTTTTGTCGAAATTCTGCACTTTGACGGTGTGCAGGGTGATGTCCACCACGTCACCATCGGCGCCCACCTGAGGCATTTCGATCCAGTCGCCGACCCGCAGCATGTCGTTGCTGGTCAGTTGTACGCTGGCGACGAACGACAGCAGGGTGTCCTTGTAGACCAACAGGATCACCGCCGACATCGCACCCAAGCCGGAAAGCAGCAATAGCGGCGAGCGGTCGATCAGCGTGGCGACGATGATGATTGCGCCAAACACGAACAGCACCATCTTTGCCAACTGCACGTAGCCCTTGATCGAGCGGGTGCGGGCGTGTTCGGTACGGGCGTAGATATCCAGCAGGGCGTTGAGCAGGGCGCTCATCGCCAGCACCATGAACAGGATGGTGAACGCCAGGGCTACGTTGCCGATGAACAGGGCGCTGGTCTTGCTCAGGTCCGGCACCAGGTACAGGCCGAACTGGATCACCAGCGACGGCGTCATCTGTGCCAGGCGGTGGAAGACTTTGTTGTGCCGCAGGTCGTTGAGCCAGTGCAGCGCGGGTTGCCGGCCCAGCAACTTGACGGCGTGCAGGATGAGGTACCGCGCCACTCGTCCGAGCAGCAAGGCCACCACCAGCAACACCACCAGCGCGAGGCTGGAATGCAGCAACGGGTGCTCGTCGAGGGTGCCCCAAAGGTCTTGGGCGTTGAGCCAGAGCTGTTTGATATCCATGGGTAAACGCGATTCTTCTGTAAGACGTGACGGGGCGATTAGAGCATTTAAGTCCTTCAAAGTTGTCGTTGTGGACAAATTCGCTGACAAAAAAGCGCCTGATTGACGCAGTACGCGTAAAGAAACTCGGCCTCGGCGCCCGAAACCGTTACCCTATGCAGCTGTTTTTTTGTATTTCTTCGAGGTAGCACCCGTGTTTTCCCAATTCGCCCTGCACGAACGCCTGCTCAAAGCCGTGGCCGAGCTTAAATTTGTCGAGCCAACGCCTGTGCAAGCAGCGGCCATCCCGCTCGCGCTCGAAGGGCGTGACCTGCGGGTGACGGCTCAAACCGGGAGTGGCAAGACCGCCGCTTTCGTACTGCCGATTCTGAACCGTCTGATCGGCCCGGCCAAAGTCCGTGTCAGCATCAAGACCCTGATCCTGCTGCCGACCCGCGAGCTGGCCCAGCAGACCTTGAAGGAAGTGGAGCGCTTTTCGCAGTTCACCTTCATCAAGTCCGGCCTGATCACCGGCGGCGAAGACTTCAAGGTCCAGGCCGCCATGCTGCGCAAGGTGCCGGACATCCTGATCGGCACCCCGGGCCGGATGATCGAGCAACTGAACGCCGGCAACCTGGACCTCAAGGAAGTTGAAGTGCTGGTGCTCGACGAAGCCGACCGCATGCTCGACATGGGCTTCGCCGACGACGTGCAGCGCCTGGTGCAAGAGTGCGTAAACCGCCAGCAGACCATGCTGTTCTCGGCCACCACCGGTGGTTCGACCTTGCGCGAGATGGTCGCCAAGGTCCTGAACAACCCGGAGCACCTGCAGGTCAACAACGTCAGCGACCTGAACTCCACCACCCGTCAGCAGATCATCACCGCTGACCACAACGTGCATAAAGAGCAGATCCTCAACTGGCTGCTGGCCAACGAGACCTATCAGAAGGCCATCGTGTTCACCAACACCCGCGCCATGGCCGACCGCATCTACGGTCGCCTGGTGGCTCAGGAGTACAAGGCGTTCGTCCTGCACGGTGAGAAAGACCAGAAGGACCGCAAGCTGGCCATCGACCGCCTCAAGCAAGGCGGCGTGAAGATCCTGGTGGCCACCGACGTTGCCGCCCGCGGCCTGGACGTGGACGGCCTGGACATGGTGATCAACTTCGACATGCCTCGCAGCGGCGACGAATACGTGCACCGTATCGGTCGTACCGGGCGTGCCGGCAACGATGGCCTGGCGATCTCGCTGATCTGCCATGGCGACTGGAACCTGATGTCGAGCATCGAGCGCTACTTGAAGCAGTCGTTCGAGCGCCGCACCATCAAGGAAGTCAAAGGCACCTACGGCGGGCCGAAAAAGGTCAAGGCGTCGGGCAAGGCCGTTGGCGTGAAGAAGAAAAAGGTCGATGCCAAGGGCGAGAAGAAGAAGGCCGGCGCCAAGTCGCCGACCAAGCGCAAGATCGCCAACCGTCCAAAGACCGACAACTTGTCGTTGGTCAGCAAGGACGGCATGGCTCCCCTGAAGCGCCGCAAGCCGGAAGCACCGGCTGCCGAGTAAGGCTTGAGCCACAAAAAAACCGGACAATGTCCGGTTTTTTTTCGCCTCAGTTTTTGGCTTTGGCGGCCGCTTCGTCCATTTCCTTGAGGCGCTGGTCGATCAGTTGGCACTTGTCGGGCAGGTCTGCGCTGGCGGTTTCCAGCTTCATGTTCTGCAATTCCTCGTTGATCTCCTTGGCCTTCTGCGGGTTCTGTTGGGTGAGCTTGGTCACCTCCTTGGCCAGTTGCTCACGTTTGGCGGTGGCTTCTTCCAGCGTGCAGGCCCAGGCGGGCAGGGCGGTGAGCAGCGTGGCCGCGACGGCGATATTCAGCAGGGTTTTCATGGTTCGGACCTCCTTGGCGATGATATTCGGTTGAGGGCTTCGAACGCTGAAAAGTTCAGCGAAATCGCGCCTGTCCGCTAGGCTGAACGGACGATGGGTCCGGCATGTCACACCTTTGAAGGGCCTATATTCGTGTGCCTTCAGGAGGAATCAGGATGACGACTTACGATTGGGATTTGATCGAACGATTGCTGCATGAGGTGCAGAACGGTGGCAGCAGCTTTGCCCCGCGCAAATATGCCGAGGAAGAAGCCGCCAAAAGGGCTGCCGCTGGTGAGCCCATCGGTAATCTCGATGAGTTTAAAAAGACTGCAGCGGATTACGAGGGATTGTTGTTCACACGCGGCTTTATTGAGTCGCGGTCAGAGGAAGAGCGTGGCAATGGCGAGAATTTCAAATTGACCCCGCGCGGCTCACAGCTGCTGAGCCTGATCGACAGCTGCATCCCTGGCGATAATCACCCGCGCCAGGTGCTGGATGAGCAGGCGGATGCGCTGGATCCGGCGACGTTTGATGAACTGGCCTCTAAACCACAGATTGCCTGATGACTACGGGGTGCCAGCCTTCAGGCATTTGAGGGCCTTGAAGTCGCTGCGCACCTTGTCGATCTTCTGCGTCAGCTTCTGGCGTTGTTGCACGGTGCTCTGCGCCATCAGGTCGACGATCAGGCTGCGGGCGGCGGTTTCGGTCTGGGCGTAGGCCTGGCGATACTCCGCAGTCCATAGGCTTTCGCGGTCTACCAGCAACTGCTCGATCTTCTGTGGGAAATCGCTGCTGTGGCGGTCTTTTACCGCCGCGATAAACAGCGCCTGCCAGTGAGCGCGGTTACCGATCCACTGCTGGTTCTGCTCTCCGAGGGCAATTGACCAGGCGGTGACGCGATTCTGCTGGCTGGCGCTTAACGGCCCGAGCCATGCATCCAGCCGCTTGTTCATGCGCTCGGCGCGTTCCTTGATCTGCTGTTCGAGGGACGGTTTGAGGTATTCATCCTGACGCTTGCGCAGGTCCTTGGCGAACGCTTGCTCCATGTCCTGCACTTGCTGGTCGTCGAGCCCCTGCAATAATTCGGCGGCGGAGGGTGTGATCGCCCGTGCGCTTTCGGCAATCGCTTGCTTGGCCTCGGCGGTGCGGGTTTGCAGGGCGGCGTCGGTCACCTGGTTGTCGTCGACCATCTGTTGGAGGCGGTCGAGCCAATCCAGGTAGCCTGGCAGTTGCGTGGTGCAATGCCAGGCCAGGTGTTCCTTGAGTTTGTCGTTGAACCAGCTCTTCTGCCCGGCGTTCATGTCCAGGTAGTCGCTGAGGGTCCAGGGGATGATCACATCCAGGTTGCGATAGGCCAGGCCCACCCGGTTGCAGCCGGCAAGCACCAGGCTGACGGTTAGCAATACAACAAGAAGTTTTAACCGACGCAGCATGAGCGAGTCCTTGCGCAGACGAGAGTATTGCATCTGAACCCATCAATGCAGCGACAGTTCATCCCATCAATAAAACGCCCGCTCGGCCTTCAGGGTCAAGAGACCGTCGCATTGCGAGTTGTGTCCGGAGTAGGCCGAGCAATCGCCGCCGCTGAGGCTGGAGTCGCTGTAGATCAGGTTCAGGTCGACGCCCATCCACGGCCTGGAAAATTGCACCGACCAGTCGCTGAAGCTGCGAATGGAGCTGCCATCGGCGACCGAGACCGGCGTGCCCAACTGGTGGGTGGTGTATTTCATGCTGACGCCGATGCCGAAAGGCTTGGTGCCGCCGAGGTCGGCGAACAGGGTGCTGTCCTGTCGGTCCGGGTCGTTGCTGAAGGAGGCGCCAAAACGATTGCCCAGCAAGGTCAGGCCGCCGTAGAACTCCTGGCTGTCGAGTGGGCTCAGCTTGGGATAGCTGTAGTGGATCATCCCCAGTTCATAACCCAGGGTCTGGTCAAAGGGACGCTTGAAACCCAGGTAGGAATCGACTTCCAGGTTGCTGGTCGGGGAAATCCCCATGCTCGGTGAGAATTGGCCGAGGTACAGGCCGCTGTCGTGGCTCAGGTCCAGCCCGCCGTGGAACGAGTCGCTGCCGGGCGAAGTGGGTTTGACCAGGCCTTGGGCCATGCTGCGACTGGGTGTGGTGCCCAATTTCAGGTCGAAGTCACCCAGTTCACGCTGGAAAACCTGCGCTTCGGCAAGGGGGCTGGCCAACAGGGCGCCGGCCAGGAATATGCAGGATTTGAGCATGCTTCACTCCATGAAAAGCGAGGAGCAGTAACGGGGAATATCAGGCAAATGCCCGATCTAGACGTGTGCAAGCATACCGGCGATGGTTCGCGGATGAAGCCCGTTCGTCGATTGATGCAAAAGGGGGAGTATCAGGGGGTGTTGCGGGCTCTAGTCCTAGCGCCTTGAAAGGCAAAGCGCATAGGGACCAGGTGTAATGCGCGAGTATTACTTTTTACCCAGGGTGATCTGCTTGGACGGGCCGAAAGTCTGGCCGCTTACGCCTTTGGCGATCTGCTGGATTTCGCCGCCCTGCTTGAGGAATGCAGCAATTTGGTTGTTGATCGATTCGCTGGTTTCAACGGCGGGAGCTGGCTTTGCTTTGCTGTTGGATGCTTTTACGCGCATGGCGGCCACTAACCTGTAGAAAATTAACTTGGCCATGCATCGTACATGAAATGCTTGACAATTGCTTGGCAAATATCCTTCTGAAATAATGGCGGGCTTATGAATTGCCCACAGTTAATGATTGAAATAGTCACCTAACTTGCTGTTTTAACTCGAAACCCATGGGGAAAACAGGCTGCGTGCACTGGCAGAATCCAGGCCGATGATCTGACGAGCGGGTTGGTGGCCGGCAAACCCATGATTTTTCAGGCCTGTGCGCCGGTACGCGGGACCGCCGCCGTCAACTCGGGTAGAATGCCGCCCACGCAATGAGGGTATTGAAAATGGCTTTAGTCGGGCGCTACAACAGCTTGCAAGTGGTTAAACACACTAACTTTGGTTTGTACCTGGATGGTGATCAAGAGGGCGAAATCCTCTTGCCCAATCGTTATATCCCCAAAGATATTCCCAGTGAAGATGAAGACTGGCTCAACGTTTTTATTTATCTGGACAGCGATGACAAACTTATCGCCACCACCGAAAAACCAAAAGTACAGGTGGGTGAATTTGCCAGTCTGAAAGTAGTTGAAGTCAACAGCATTGGTGTATTCCTCGATTGGGGATTGCCCAAGGACCTGCTGCTGCCTTACTCCGAAGAAAAGCGCCAGCTGACCGCCGGTGAATATTGCGTGGTGCACGTCTACCTCGACAAACACACCAAGCGCATCACCGCCACCGCGCGCCTTGACCGCTACCTGGACAAGACCCCGGCCACCTACAAGGTAGGCCAGGAAGTTGACTTGCTGGTGGCCGAGGCCACCGACATGGGCTTCAAGGCCATTATCAACAACAAGCACTGGGGCCTGATCCACAAGAACGAAGTGTTCAAGTTCCTGCGCCCGGGCAAGGAAGAGAAAGGCTTCATCAAGGAAATCCGTGCCGACGGCAATATCAGCCTGAGTCTGCAACCGGTGGGTGAGGAAGCGGCGTCCAGCCTGAACTCGAAGATCCTCGCCAAGTTGCGCGAGAACAACGGCACGTTGCCGGTCAGCGATAAAAGCGACCCGGCAGTGATCAGCAGTTTGTTCGGTGTCAGCAAAGGCAACTTCAAGAAGGCCATCGGTGCCCTCTACAAGCAAGGCAGCATTGTGATCCACGCGGATCGTATTGAACTAAGCTGATCGCGGTTTGCTCTTCTGTAGGAGCCGGCTTGCCGGCGATAAGGCCCGTGAGCCTTGGGCGATTCTTCTGACGCCATCGCTGGCAAGCCAGCTCCTACAGGATCATATGAATGTCCAGAAAAACCCTCTTCGCCTACCTTGGCACCTTGCTCGCCTTTTTGATCCTCGACGGCCTTTGGCTCGGCGTGTTCATGGGGCCGACCTACAAAGCCCTGCTTGGCCCGCTGATGCTCGATCAGCCGCGCCTGTTCCCGGCCGTGGCGTTCTACCTTCTTTATGTATTCGGTTGTGTGGTGTTTGTCGTCCTGCCCGCTTTGACAAGCGGAGGCTGGCAACGCGCCGCGCGGCTTGGCGCGTTGCTGGGCCTGGTGGCCTACGGCACGTATGACCTGAGCAATTGGGCGACCTTGCAGGGCTGGTCCGCCGGGTTGGCCGTCATGGACATTGCCTGGGGCACTTTGCTCAGTGCAGTTTGCTGCACCTTCGGCTATCAATGTGCACGCAAGGTGCACAATTGATTGTGTACAGGATTGATCTGCACCATCCCTGAGCGAAGCCGCACCGTTTAATCATCTTTACGCCTCCTGTAGATCCAGGCCTGGCGCGGGATTGTGCCGGGTTTCGCGCCATTGGCACGCATTCTGCTCATCAACTCGTATACAAACCATGCCGCCTCCCGTACGCACTCCCGTCGCGGGTGGCAGGCCGGTATTTACGAGGAGCCCTGCGATGACCGAACAATTGCCCAAAGGCTATAGCCCGCGCCTGTACAACCAGGACCTGGGGCCGCTGCCGCAAAAATGGAACTGGTACAACATCTTCGCCTTCTGGATGAGCGACGTGCACAGCGTTGGCGGCTACGTGTTTGCCGCCAGCCTGTTTGCCCTGGGGCTGGCCAGTTGGCAGGTGCTGATCGCCTTGCTTGCCGGGATTTGCATTGTGCAATTGATCGCCAACCTGGTGGCCAAGCCGAGCCAGCAGGCCGCGGTGCCATACCCGGTGATCTGTCGGTTGGCCTTTGGTGTGTTCGGGGCGAATATTCCCGCGGTGATTCGCGGCTTGATCGCAGTGGCCTGGTACGGGATTCAGACTTACCTGGCGTCCAGCGCACTGATCATCGTGGTGCTGCGGTTTTTCCCACAGATGGCGGTATACGCAGAGCCACATTTCGCCGGCCTGTCGTATCTGGGCTGGTTCGGTTTCCTCAGCCTGTGGACGCTCCAGGCACTGGTGTTCTGGACCGGCATGGAATCTATCCGCCGCTTCATTGATTGGGCGGGTCCGATCGTCTACGCAGTGATGTTTGCCCTGGCCGGCTGGATCGTCTGGAAGGCAGGCTGGGCCAATATCAGCTTCACCCTGGCGGAAAAATCCTTGTCGGGCTGGCAGGCCTTTGGCCAAATCATCGTGGCGACCGCATTGGTGGTGTCGTACTTCTCCGGCCCGACTTTGAACTTCGGTGATTTCAGTCGCTATTGCCGCACGATGAGGGACGTACGTCGCGGAAATTTCTGGGGCTTGCCGGTTAATTTCCTGGCGTTCTCTTTGGTCACCGTGGTGATTGTCTCGGGCACCTTGCCGGTGTTCGGCGAAATGCTCCACGATCCGATCGCCACCGTCTCGCGTATCGACAACGACATGGCCGTGCTGCTGGGGGCGTTCGCCTTTGTCACCGCGACCATCGGCATCAATATCGTCGCCAACTTCGTCTCGCCGGCCTTTGATTTTGCCAACGTGGCCCCGAGCAAGATCAGCTGGCGCGCCGGCGGGATGATTGCGGCGGTGGCCTCGATCTTCATCACCCCGTGGAACCTGTTCAACAACCCGTTGATGATCCACTACACCCTCGACATCCTCGCGGCGTTTATCGGGCCGTTGTTCGGGATTCTGCTGGTGGATTACTACTTGGTGAAGAAGCAGAAGATCGACGTCGACGCGCTGTTCGATGACAGCCCGAACGGGCGCTACTACTTTGACGGCGGCGTGAACTGGACGGCGGTCAAGGCGCTGGTGCCTGCGACGCTGGTGGGCGTCGCGATCACTTTCACCCCGGCGTTGCAGGGCATGGCCAACTTCGCCTGGTTTACCGGCTGCTTCCTGGGTGGGCTGTTTTTCCTGGTGTTGGCGCGGCGTGAACAGGTTCGCGCAGCTGTGCCGATGGTTGCCGGTTGACCAGCACCGATCCCGCCACCAACAAACCGGCGCCAGCGACCACCAGCGCCGGTTGCAGGCCACCACTGAGGTGGCTGCTGACCGATGCCAGCAACGGCCCGCTCAATTGGCCGATCGCAAAGCTGGCGGTCAGCAACCCGGTGCTGCGCTGGTAGCCGTGGGGGGCGACCTCACGCAAGCGCGCCATCACCAGTTGCATACACGCCAGGAATGGCCCGCCGCACAGCAACACCCCCAGCGCCAGCCCCCAACCGTTGCCCAGCAGGCAGGCAAACACCCCGGCCGCTTGCAGCCAAAGCGTGGTCATCAGCCAGCGGCGGGTGGTGTCCGGGTCCTTGCGGCGCAGGCTGGCGGCGACCACGCCAATCGCGGCGGCCAGGCCAAAGCAGGGCCAGAACAGGTCCGCCTGCCATGCACCCTTGAATTGCGCGCTGGCCATCTGTGACAGGAAGGTCGCCGGGATGATGTAGCCCAGGCCGTACAGCACGTAGATCCAGCAAAGGTGCGTGATGCTGCCGTTGCTGGCCACGTCGGTGTGGCTGGCAACGGGTGAGCTGGCGGCGGAAGGCTTGGGCAGGAACGGCAGGATGGCCAGCAGCATCACCAGTGCGACCACGCCATACACCAGCCACAAGGTTGCAGAGTCTTGCCCCAGCAGGTTGGAGCCCAGGGCCAGCAACCCGGTCAACAGAATCCCCAGCCCCGGCCCGGCAAATACCAGCGCACCCAGGCGTGGGCGCCCGGCCGCAATGGCCAGCGGCTGGCTCAGGCTGGTGATCATCACCAGCGCCCATGCGCTCGCCACACCGGTCCCAAAGCGCAGCAGCAGATGCGGCCAAAACCCGTGGGCCCAGTACGACGCCAGGGTCAACAGCACGCATAACCACAGCCCGCCATACAAACGCCCGCGTACATGGTGATGGCTGCGGGCGAATATCGAATCCACCGCGCCGACGAAGTAGCCCAGGTAGTTGGCTGCCGCGATCAGGCCGGCGCCGGTCAGGTCGATCTGGCCCTCGCTGAGCAGATGCGGCATTTGCGGGGTCAGTGCGAAGCGGCCAATGCCCATGGCCATCATCAAGGCGATAAAGCTGGCGAGTAAGCGGATCAGCGGTGACATGGTGGTTTTTCCTGGGAGCAGCAAGTGACCCTCAGGCTAAAGTGAATTGACTTTCTGTAAAAATGAATAATAGTGAGTAACTTGTTCAGTTTTGGAGAATGGTGATGGAGTTCAGTCAATTGCGTATTTTCCAGGCCGTGGCCGAGGAAGGTTCCATCACCCGCGCCGCCGAGCGTTTGCACCGGGTGCCGTCCAACTTGTCGACCCGGCTTAAACAGATGGAAGAACAGCTGGGTGTCGATCTGTTCGTACGTGAGCGCCAGCGTTTGCAGCTTTCTCCCGCAGGCAAAGTGTTGCTGGACTACAGCGCACGCCTGCTGGCCCTGCATGACGAGGCCCATGGCGCGGTGCAGGGCGGGCAACCGGCCGGCGACTTTGTGCTCGGCAGCATGTACAGCACAGCGGCGATTCATCTGCCCAAGCTGCTGGCGCGCTACCACAAGGCGTATCCGATGGTGAATCTGCAGGTGCAGTCGGCTCCCAGCGGTGAGCTGCTGGAAGGCTTGATCACCGGGCGCCTGGACGCCGCGTTGGTGGACGGGCCGTTGACCCTGGCCACCCTTGACGGCGTGCCGCTGTGTGAAGAACGCCTGTTGCTGATCTGCGAGGCGGATCACCCACCCGTGCGTGGGCCGCAGGATGTTGCCGGCCGCTCGGTGTTCACTTTCCGACGCAGCTGTTCCTACCGGGCACGGTTGGAAGCCTGGTTTTCCCACGACCGTGTGGCCATGGGCCGGGCCATCGAGATCGAGTCCTATCAGGGCATGCTCGCCTGTGTGATCGCCGGTTCCGGGGTGGCATTGATGTCTGAGTCGATGCTCGACAGCCTGCCGGGCAAGGACAGCGTGTCCATTCATCCGCTGGCGGAGCCGTTTGCCAGCGCCACCACCTGGTTGATGTGGCGCAAGGGCATGCTCGGCGCTAACCTCAATGCATGGATTGACCTGCAACAAGAGGGCAAGGTGCTACCAGACACTGAAACCAGAGCGATTGCTTGAACGATCCGTCAGGATTTTGATCAATTCAGTAATAGTTCGTTGTGGTTTCGTTCAAGCAATCCGTAGGACTTAAGACTACTATCTGTAGGAAGCGGCCACAGAATTGCCGCTCGGCATTACCCCAAGGGGGCACCATGAAAGAGAAACTGCAAAACTGGCTGCACGACCTCGGCGTCGCACTCGGCTTGATCGAGCCACCGCTGCAACCGGTGCCAATTCGCACCGATGACGAGCAGCGTCGCCCGCGTCGCAGGTAAGTCCTGAAAAGCGCTCAAACCCCTGTGTTTGGGCGCGTTCTGAAGCGGCATAAATTTTATGTGGGAGCGGGCTTGCTCGCGAATACTGTGTATCAGTGACCTTTACACTGACTGACGCACCGTATTCGCGAGCAGGCCCGCTCCCACATTTGCTTTGTACACTTGCAAAAACAGGCTGCGGTCAGGAAGTTTTTCGAACAAGCCATTTGATAGTTTCACGGTAATACCTAAGTAGTCCGATTCTGTGCACTCTAGTCAGGCTTTGGCGTTCAAGTGTCGGAAGTGGACTACCTGTTTATCGGAAGTGTCTGGCTTATTCAATTCTGAAGATCAGCGTAGGTTGAGTTCCGTTAGGAAAAGATTTGTATCGTTTGCGTTTCCAAACATCCCAACTTTATTGAACTCCCCTTGAGCAAGTCAGAGTTGTTGGAGATAAAGCCATGATGCTTTCTTCCGTCCCGCCAGTCGCCGCGTCACTGATCGCCACAACCGGAAATATCTTGCATATCGCACCTGTGTCGAGGTGCTGGAAGGCCGATGCACCCAGTAACGTAGTGTTTTTCCCTCCATCATTAACCAAGCAAGCTCTGCTCATACAGATCGGACTCTTGCGTCCAACAACGATCATTGTCGCAGACCAAACTATCGATGCAGATGTCATAGAGCAATGGCGTATATCGCACCCGTTTGGAGACCTTTACTTAGTTCGCAGAGGTACGAGCCTGGATAAGGTGCGATTGGATTTGTGCGCATCCAACAACATTCGGGTGATCCATACGCCCGGAGTTAATGCGCCGCATGTTGCTGCTTATATTGCGCACTGGTTGACACTCGCCGATGGCTCCCTGCCTCGTGATGTCTGTGTACTGGGATACGGCAATGTAGGAAAAGAACTCGTCAAGTTATTGCTTGAACTGGACCCGGGGGTTCGGATCAAGGTGTTGTGTCGACGCGGTCGGATTCCGGACACTGTCGAGAAAGCCTTTTCCGATTGCAGGGTGTCATTTGTCGAAGACTGGTTCGAGGCGCTGGAAGGGGCCAAGGCGGTCGCCCTCTGCTTATCCCTGAATGTTGAATCTGTTCATCGCATTGATCAGGCCCTCATTCAGCATATGCACAGACACGCTCGCCTGGTCTGTGTCGCCAAGCCCGATGTCTTCAGCGACGATGCTTTGCAGGCCCTGGCAACAGCTGAAGGCATCCAGCTTGTATTGGACTACGGGCCCGGGACACTGGATGCGTTTCGGCTGCGTACACAAGCGCTCGGCTGTGGTGTTTCCACATGGCGCAAGCCGGCGACACTGACTACACAGGCGGCAACCACCGAAGCCTGCAATGGAGACCTTGACTATGCGGTCTCTGTTCAACTGAGCCTGGTGGCCTTGCGCGGCCTTGTCAGGCGCAAACTTGCACACTCATTGATCATCCCTTCTCAGCAGGCGCATGCCGGGGCGCCGCGCGTCTCGATTATCGGCCGGGGTATCAACGGCCTGCTCCAGGCCGTGATGTTCCGCTTGGCGAATTATCAAGTCATGGTTTATGGGGGAAATCAGCAGGCAGATGGAGCCAGTCACAAGCAGGTGAACATGCGCCATTTGTCAGCGACGGAGACCACTGCAAAGCCGCTGCAAAACGATTACCTGACGTGCGGAAACCGGTATTTGGCATTTGAGTGCAATCGTGCGGGCATCGAGTTGTTTGAAAAGCTCCTGGCCGACAACCCGTCGCTGGCACGATTCGCGCGATCGCGGATTGTACGAGCCTATGTGGAGGATGCCATTGGCGTAGATGCCGCGATCCGCGAGCAATGCGATATCGAAAACAGGCCTTGGCCGAGTGGCAAGCCGGGACGTGAACCTGTAGAGATCAGCCAGCGGCAATTCCAGGAAAAACATGGAATCCCTGGGATCGGCCGGTCTATTGAGGTATCGGGCTACGATCTGGAGTTTGTCCATCTCATGGATGAGATAGAGGTGCTTTTGCAGCGCTCCGGTGTGCAGTTCCTGCCCCAATATCTGAGTCCGGTGCAAATTGCTGACCTGAGCAGAGAACACTTCGTCATCACCGCCATGGGGGTAGAGGAAGCAGAAGTCATCGCGATCACTGGCTGGTTTTTCAAACTGCGTGCTGTGGGTAATGAAGGTGCTGGAATGCGCGGGCTCAAGTTGCAATACGATTTGCCAATCGGCGTCATGAATTGCCGCCTGGATGGGGACTGCATTCTTGTCTCCGGTGGACAGGTTCCGCCCGATTCGACGCAGGAGGACAAGGAGCAGATATTGGCGGCGTGCCTGGCTGCTGTTTCTCGGCACTTTCCGACGTCCTACCGCAGGGCGATCGAAAGTGGCGACTTGCACATTATCGAGTGTGCGAGACCCGGCACCGCAGATGGACTTTCAATCGTTTATTGGTCGGCCTACAACCGAATTGTCGCGGGGGCAACGTATGCCGCAGGCACAACCCAGGGAATGGTATGGGCCTCGTTGGTTCAAGAGGTCATCCAGGCAAGAGCGTCTGCGGTTTCGGCAATGTGGGAATGAAAAAAAAACGGGTGCGACATCCGACGTCGCACCCGCTGAAGAAAGCTGCTTCCAAATGTTCGTTCAGACCGCCCGCGCCGCCACCGCCTCCGGGCGGCGCGACAGCAAACTCACCACCACAAAGCTCACCAGGCCCACGCCCAGGCTGTAATAGATCGGGGTGTTGGCGTCCAAACCGTCCTTGATCATGAACACCAGCGCCGTCACAAAGCCCAGGGTCATGGAGGTGATTGCCCCGGAAGTGGTTGCACGTTTCCAGAAAATCGCCCCGATCAGCGGAATCAGCATGCCGCCCACCAACAGGTTGTAAGCCAGGGTCAGTGCGCTGATCACGTCGGTCACCACCAGCGCGATACCCAATACGGCAATCCCCGTCAGCAAGGTAAACAGGCGGTTGATCTTCAGGCTCGACTGTTTGCCGCCCCGCAGGCGCGGCAGCAGGTCTTCGGTCAGTACGGTGGAGGCGGCGAGCAGGCCGGCGCTGGCGGTGGACATCATCGCCGCCAGTGCAGCAGCAATCACCAGGCCGCGGATACCGTCCGGCAGCGAGACTTTGACGATGGCGGCAAACGCATTGTTGACGTTGTCCAGGTCCGGGATCAGCACGTGGGCGGCCATGCCGATCAGCGCGCAGGCCAGGCCGTAGAGGATGCAGTAGAAACCGGCGAAAGTGCCTGCGTACTTGGCGACCTTTTCGTCACGGGCGGTGAACACCCGTTGCCAGATGTCCTGGCCGATCAGGATGCCGAAGAAGTAGATCATGAAGTAGGTGATGATGGTGTCCCAGCCAATTTCAGTGAAGCTGAAATTCGACGCGGGCAGCTTCGCCACCAATTCATCCCAGCCGCCGACGCGATACAGGCAGATAGGCAGCAGGATAAACATCAGGCCGACGGTCTTGATCACGAACTGCACGATGTCGGTCAGGGTCAGCGACCACATGCCGCCGATGGTCGAGTACACCACTACCACGCCACCGCCCAGCAGCACCGAGATCCAGAACGGCAGGCCGAACAGCACTTGCAGCACGGTGCCGATGGCCAGGATCGACGTCACACCGATCATCAGCGCGTAGGCCAGCATGATCACCGCACTGGCCTGGCGGGCCATCGGGTTGTAGCGTTTTTCCAGGACCTGGGTCACGGTGAAGATTTTCAGTTTCAGCAGCGGCTTGGCCAGGAACAGGTTCAGCGCAATGATCCCCGCACCCAGTGCGGCGCACAGCCAGAACCCGGAAATGCCATGCACATAACCCAGGCGCACGGTGCCGACGGTGGACGCTCCGCCCAGCACGGTGGCAGCCATGGTGCCCATGTACAGCGTCGGGCCGAGGTTGCGGCCGGCTACCAGGTAGTCTTCATGGGTCTTGGCGCGGCGCATGCCGTAGTAGCCGAGCACCAGCATGCCGGCGGCGTAGATGAGGACGACGAATAGATCTAAAGCCATGACGGCGAGTCTCCGATTTATCTTTTTTATGTGGGGCTAAAGGGGGCTGTGTGGCGAGGGAGCTTGCTCCCGCTGGGCTGCGCAGCAGCCCCAATCCATTCCACGCCATTCATCAGGCGGCCTCGCGACTGCTGCGCAGTCGAACGGGAGCAAGCTCCCTCGCCTCAGTCGGGCCGTAGACCGAGGCCGGCTCAGGGAATACGCGAAGCAGTGTCAGGTACACCAGCGAGGCCAGGCCAAGGGTCACCGGCAGGCTGATGTCGATGCCGTCGGCGAGGTTGCCCAGTGGCCCGACGAACTGCCCCGGCAGGTTGACGAAGCACAGGCCCACCAGCGCACTCGGGATCCAGGCCCCCAGGCCGCGCCAGTTCCAGCCGTGGCTGAACCAGTAGCGCCCGCCGGTTTCACCGCGGGTGAACACTTGCAGGTCGTCCGGGCAGTAGTAACCCCGGCGTACGATCAGCCCGATGATCATCATCACCATCCACGGTGTGGTGCAGGTGATGATCAGCACGGCGAAGGTCGACACGCTCTGCACCAGGTTGGCGGCGAAACGTCCGATAAAGATGAAGGCAATCGACATCACCCCGATCAGCAGCGTCGCCTTGACCCGCGACAGCAGCCGTGGAAACACGCTGGACATGTCCAGCCCGGTGCCATACAGCGAGGTGGTGCCGGTGGACATGCCGCCGATTACCGCGATCAGGCACACCGGCAGGAAGAACCAGCTCGGTGCCACCGCCAGCAGGCCGCCGACGTAGTTGTTGGCCGCGATATAGTCCGGTGCCTTGACCGCCACGATGGTCGCCGTGGCCAGGCCGAACAGGAACGGGATCAGGGTGGCGATCTGCGCGAACACCACCGCCAGCATGATCCGTACTTTCGAGGTTTCCCGCGGGATATAGCGCGACCAGTCACCGAGGAACGCACCGAAGGAAATCGGGTTGCTCATGGCCACCAGCGCCGCACCGATAAACGCCGCCCAGAAGCCGGTTTGGCCGAGGGCGACGGTGCCGGCGAAGTGGCTGTCGAAAGCGGGAGCGAAGGCGAAGATGCCCAGCAGGAACAGCAGGCTCGCCGCCCACACTGCAATACGGTTGACCCACAGCATGAAGCGAAAGCCGTAGATGCACACTGTCAGCACGAGAATGGCAAACACGCCGTAGGCCAGGCCCAGGGTCAGGTCGGTTTCCGGCAAGCCCACCAGACGTTTCGCACCGCCCACCAGCGCATCGCCTGAACTCCACACCGACAGTGAGAAGAACGCGATAGCGGTCAGCAGTGACAGGAACGAGCCGACAATCCGCCCGTGCACCCCAAAGTGCGCGCCCGAAGACACGGCGTTGTTGGTGCCATTGATCGGGCCGAACAGGCCCATGGGCGCGAGGATTACCGCCCCCACCAGCACGCCCAGCACAATCGCCCAGACGCCGGCCTGGAACGACAGGCCAAACAGCACCGGAAAGCTCCCCAGCACGGCGGTGGCGAAGGTGTTGGCGCCGCCGAAAATCAGGCGAAACAAATCCTTCGGCCCGGCGGTACGTTCGTGGTCCGGGATCTGTTCGACGCCGTTGGTTTCTATGTTGCGAATACTATTTTCGTTGTTTTTATTATTCATGATCAGCTCCGATCACATTGGCTAAGGGGGCGGCAGCCCTTCCGGCATAGCGGACAAATGTTCGTGACAGGCCAGCCACAGGCCTTCTTTTTGTTGTGTGCGATCACCTTGTCGTTTGAAGACAATGGTCTCGCGTTCCTGGCTAAAGAATTGCTCCCCGTTCATGCGCAGCTCGGTGGCCACGTCATGCACAAATACCGCGACGTCACCTTGCAGGCTGACGAATGCGTTGCTTGAGGTGCAGGACAGCACCTCGAATCCTTCGTCCCGGCGCCAGCTGTCCCACAACACCTGGTAGGCGTCGCGACTCAGCAGCGGCTGGGGGAGGGTGTAGAACACGAAGCTGGCGTCGGCGCTGAACGCACCAAAGTAAGCCTCGCGGTCATTGCGGGCGAAGGCCGACACCAGGTCGGCCGCGGCTTTTAATACCTCGGCCTGGTCGTTCATCAGCGGTGCGCCACGCCAGGCAGTACGCAGAGCATTTCGTACAGCAGGTTGGCGCCCAGCAGCGAGGTGTTGCCGGTGGTGTCGTACGGCGGCGAAACTTCTACCAGGTCGCAACCAATCAGATCCAGGCCTTGGCAGCCGCGGATGATTTCAATCGCCTGGATCGTGGTCAAGCCACCGATTTCCGGGGTGCCGGTGCCAGGCGCCCAGGCCGGGTCGATGCCGTCGATGTCGAAGCTCAGGTACACCGGGCCGCCGCCGACTTTTTCGCGTACTTCAGCCATCAAGGGTGCCAGCGAGTGGTGCCAGCATTCTTCAGCCTGCACTACACGGAAGCCTTGCTTGCGGCTCCAGTTAAAGTCTTCGGCGGTGTAGCCCTGGGCCCGCAGGCCGATTTGAACAACGCGGTCGCAATCCAGCAGGCCTTCTTCCACCGCCCGGCGGAAGGTGGTGCCGTGGGCGATTTTCTCGCCGAACATGTGGTCGTTGACGTCGGCGTGGGCATCGATGTGCACCAGCCCGACCTTGCCGTGTTTTTTGTGGATCGCCCGCAGGATCGGCAGGGTGATGGTGTGGTCACCACCCAGGGTCATCGGGATCACGTTGTGTTCGAGGATCTCGTCGTAGGCTTCTTCGATGATGCGCACGGCGTCCAGCAGGTTGAAGGTGTTGATCGCCACGTCGCCGATGTCGGCAACCGACAGCGAGTCAAACGGAGCGGCACCGGTGGCCATGTTGTAAGGGCGGATCATCACCGATTCGGCGCGGATTTCCCGAGGCCCGAAACGGGTGCCGGCACGCAGGGATGTGCCGATGTCCAGGGGCACGCCGACGAAGGCGGCATCCAGGCCCTTGGCCGATTGCAAATGGGGAAGACGCATCATGGTGGCGATGCCGGCGAAGCGCGGCATTTCGTTGCCGCCCAGTGGTTGGTGGAAAATCTTGTCCACGGGATTGCCTCATCGTTTTGTTTATTAGAAGCCGATTCTGCGAAATGCACGGGAAGGGAAGAATCGGCAGGGGCAAATACTTAGTTCAGATTTTTCTAAACTAACGCTTAAGGTAAACTCGGCTGCAACTGTAGGCGCTGGCTTGCCAGCGATGCAGGCGCCTCGGTGTACCAGGCGCACCGAGTGGATGCCATCGCAGGCAAGCCAGCTCCTACAGGTTTTGTGTTACTTGGAGATCTTATGGCCAACGCCTTGCCCGACCTGAAACTCCTGCGCATCTTCGTCAGCGTCGTGCGGCACCAGGGTTTCGCCAATGCTCAGCACGAACTCAACCTGTCCACCTCGGCCATCAGTACCTATATGAGCCAGCTGGAAGCCGCGCTGGGCCTGGTGCTGTGCCATCGCGGGCGGGGCGGGTTCAGCCTTACCAGCAAGGGCGAGCTGTTCCATCAGGAAACCCTGCGTCTGTTGGGCGAGCTGGAAGGCTTCGAGCAATACGCCGCTGCACTCAAAGGCGAGTTGCGCGGCACTCTGAAGCTCGGCGTGCTCGACTCCACCGTCAGCGACAAGGCCCTGCCGTTTGCCGAAGTGATCGGTGCCTACAGCCAGGAGCACCCGGCGGTGCATTTGCACCTGTCGGTGATGAGCCCGTACGAATTGCAGCTGGGGGTCCAGGATAATCGCCTGGACCTGGCCATCGGTGCCTTCTCCAACCGCATGAGCGGGCTGATCTACATGCCGCTCTACCGCGAACAGCACTGGCTGTATTGCAGCACCCGCCATCCGTTGTTCAACGAGCGGCGCATCCCTGAGCAAGTCATCACCCAGCAGCGCATGGTTGGCCGCGGCTACTGGAGCCAGGCCGAACTGGCGCGCCATGGCTTCAAGCACAGCGCCGCCACGGTGGAAAGTATGGAGGCGCAGTTGATCCTGGTGCTGTCCGGCGCCTACATCGGCTACTTGCCGGAACACTACGCCCAGGCCTGGGCCGACAAGGGCGATTTGCGGGTGCTGTTGCCGGCGACCTTTGGTTACCAGGCGCCGTTCTCGATGATCATGCGCCGGGGCCGCAGCCGCGAGCCGTTGATCCAGACCTTCCGCGATTTACTCAAAGCCCAGCTCAACCAGGCCTGAAAACCATGTCCAGACCCCAATGCTCCCGCTGCCTGCGCCCCACCACCCATTGCCTGTGCGCGCTGATCCCCCGCCTGGACAGCCGCACCCGCGTATTGCTGTTGCAGCATCCCAGTGAGGTCAATCACGCCTTGAATACGGCGCGGTTGGCGGCGCTGGGATTGGTGAATGCGCAGTTGGTGGTGGGGGAGGTCTTTGAGGACATGCAGACGCTATTAAACCCTCCGGGCTACCAGGCGCGTTTGTTATTCCCTGCCGAGGGTGCGCAACCGTTGCAGGCTTACACGTCATCTGACGAACCGTTGTTGTTGGTGGTGCCGGACGGAACTTGGCGCAAGGCGCGCAAGTTGCTGCACCTCAATCCCTTGCTGGCGGCGTTGCCCCGGGTGACGCTGGCGGAAGGTGCCGTGTCCCGCTACCGCTTGCGCAAGGCGCCGGGCCCTGGAGCGTTGTCGACGGTGGAGGCCATCGTTCAAGCCTTGCAGACGCTCGAAGCGCCTGCGTTATTTGAGCCGCTGCTGAAACCGTTCGAGGCCCTTATCGACGGTCAGATTGCTGCCATGGGGCCAGCGGTTTTCGAGAAGAACCATGGTTGATGTGCACGCGCCATAGATACCGCGCAGGCGGCGGGTGACGGGATAGGCTGACCTTTTCAGGAACACGGAAATGGCCGACCCGATTACCCCCGCAGCGCTCCCGGACACGCTGTACGAATTCATGATGCAGCAACGCGCTCCGCTGATGGCTGAGCCAGAGTGGCAGGTGTTGCAAGCACTGGATGCCATGCGAGCGTCGTTCGACGATTTTTTCGGTGCGCTCAACCACGAAGAACGGCTTGAGTATGTACGCCTGCAAGGGGCATGGGTGGAGGCGCAGAAAGCCCTGGAGCAGGCGGTTCTTGAACTCACAGACGCGTTTCGGCAGCAGGCACTGGCTTCATTGCGCAGCGAGCTGAAAATCCTGACAGGCCAGGACATCGACCCCAGCGTCGCGCGTATCCATACGCGTTATCTGCAACCGGCAAGCCGTGTGCGACGGGCATCTTCGGGCGCCGGCGGAACGGTGGAGGTCGCCAGCATTACTTTTTGGGACGCGGCCTGCATGAGTTACGACGGTCTGACTGGCTGGAGCTATCCCGGCCGGACCGGCCTGGCCGATGCCAGTTATCTCGATGCAGGTATCAATGCCACCGCCGGACAGTTCATTGCGTTGGTGCGCAGGCTTGATATCGGCGGTCAACTCAAAACCCGTCTGGACCAGGCGTTGATGGCCAACGCGGCCCTGGGAAGTTGCCTCATGGGGCTGGCGACGACCGAGTTTGAGTTCGCCTTGATAGAGGCACTGAAAAACACAACGGCCAGTCGAATCGACCGGGACAAGTACCAGTACGTTAAACGCGCTTTGACGGGGGAGGTGCGTTGGGGCTCGATGGAAGAGATGCTGCTGTTCGTGCCGCATGGTGTGGACAACGTCAGTTGGGTGCCTCAATCCTTGGGCCTGACCGGGCAGTACGTGGGCCCACCGCCAGGCGATCGCCTGACGATTCCTCATCTGGTGTTCTCCGTCAGCGGTTGCAATGGGGCCTTCAGCTTTTTTCCGAACCGCCCTGGCGGGTCTCTGCGCCACCATGGCAGCCATCGAGAGGCCTGCCAGGAGTTCCATGTGGCGTTCCAAGCGTTCTATCGCTCGGGTCATGTCGACTGGTTGTATCAGATGATGTTGCTGCGTGATTGCGCACGGTTGAAACAAATCGTCAAAGTCACTCCGCCTCCCGACGCCGGGTTGCTTGCCAAGCTCCTCTATTCGCTGGCTCAAGCCATTCCGAGGGTCGATGGTGTCAAGCAGATCGGCTATGTACGCACGCCAGTGGAAAAAGTGCCGATCGTCAGTTTGTACGATTTTTATGTCAGACGCAGCCGTGCCAACTTGCAGGAGCTGGCCAATGAAACATCGGGTTTCATGACGACTCTGATCGAACTGTTCCAGGCCTTGATCACTGAGATTCTCGATGTGCTGTTGATCCCTGCGCCGGGGGCGTTGAAAGGTTTGGGGCGGGTGCGGGCCTTGGCGATGTTTGTGGCTATGGAGCAGGCGTTGGTCGAGGGCGGTGCCCTGGCGCTTCAAGGGGAGCCTGGCGAATTTCTTCAAGGGCTTGTCGACGTGGCCGATCTGCTGATTGGCAGTCGATTGCATACCCGATTGGACCGTTCCGTGCAACGTCGGCATCAGCGCTTGTTCCAGCGGCTGTCCGTGCCACGCGCAGGCGCTTCCAATCATCAAGCGCTGACCAACCCACAGGTTCTGGAAAGAATGCTCGGCACCCCGAATATTCCGGCCCGGGACCTGGATATTCTGCTCGACTCAAGTGCCACTTCACGACAAACGCTAAACCAGGTCTGGCAGGGCGTGCGTCCTTCTGCATCGCTGACCGAGGCTGTGAATCGGTTCAGGGCCGACAGGCTGATTGAGTGGGTTGCGCAAGGCGCTGATCCCGGTGTGCCATCGCTGGTGGGGGCCGTTGAGGTCATGGCTCCGTTGCTGACCCAACTGGACAATTGGCCTGCGGAAACGGCCTTGAGCATTGAAAACCAACAGGGCCTGGAAGTCCGGCGCTATAGCAAGATGGCGTCATCGCCGGCGACGGACGTGATCAGGGTCACCCGGCTGGAAAATCATCAGTTCGCTTATGCCACTGCGCGCCGGATCAGCATCGATTTTCCACAGGCAATCGTGGAATTGTTGCCGGCGGTTTTTGCGGGTGGGACACAGCCGCTTCGTCAGCAATTGGCGGCGTTGGCAAAGGCCTTGAAAATCGATCTGTTTGAGGCACTTACCCAGTTCGCTGATGCCAGTCGTTCTGTACCAGGAGGTGCCGGTGCTTCAGTGCGCAGGTTATTACCCGACAGCATCGGTCACGAGTATCCCGTACCTGCCGTGATTACCCAACTGCGGGCCTTGTACCCCGAACTGAGTCAGGCGCGGTTGTTGGAAGTGCTGCGCGAACATCCCTTGTCGGAGCATCAGCAAACGCAGTTGTTGCACTCGCAACTGCAACCCGAAGCGCTTTATGACGCTTTGCGCGCTGCTCTTCAGGCAGCGCGCCGTTCAGCCATCGTTGATGGGGTTTTCCATCCCCGGCGGTTCAATCGGCAGACTCAGGCCTGGGCCGCAGCGTTCGCCGATGGCGTACTGCGCGACGTTACTGGCCTGGCATTGGTCGTCAGCCCCGCGAAGCAGGCGGTTCCCTACGTTTCGCGGCGGGCCGGGGATCAAACCGTTGTGGTGATCGATCAAAACCGTGGACGATTTTCGCCATTTTTTCAGGGTGAAGGCCTTGTCGGGGCGATGTTTACCGGCGCAGACAGCTTCTATCAAGCGGTCCTCATCCAGCTCTCGGAGAATGATCAGCGCCGATTTGGTGTGAGTACGCAGCAGGCCATCACCGGGTTTCGTTATCGGGTCGCCCAGGCCCTGCTGAGCAACCGTGTCTCTGATGGCTCGTTTTATCCCTGCCAGCGCGCAATCGAGCACTATGCCAGCGCCGTCGATGCCGCTCGTCTTGAGCCGCAGCCTGATGCTCTCGGCCTTTACAGGCTGGGGGCGGATCGCTATCTGTTTCTTGACAGTGCGTTTCTCAAGGTTGTCCAGGGCGAGCCGCCTCAACCCTGGCGCGTCCAGCACCCGGTGCTGAAGGACGCGTATGCACCGGTGTTGAGCCACAACAGTGCAGGCAGTTGGCATCATGAATGGGAGAACCCGCTGACCTGGGACGGCCATAAACCGTTTCATCGCCTGGGGCCATTGGTCAGCACGTTATCGCCGGATGACATCATGCGGATTCAGCAGATCAGTGGCGTTTCCCCGGACATCCTGCGGCGCATGCATGTGCGTAACGAGCGCCCGCCGGCGGTGCTGGTGGAGACCATCGAGCGTTTCAAGGTTCATCAGCGAGTCAAGGCTGGCATGGAGCTTGGCGCGGACTTTTTCGATGAGGTGCTTGCTGAGGTCGGGGCTGCCAGGGCCGATGCGCTCGTTGGTCGAGCGGGCCTCGGTCGCGCCGAGCAGATCGCCCTGCTTGAGGAGAAAGTCCTGTTCAGCCCACCAACAATGGAGCGGTACTTTTTCAAGGCGTTGCTTCACAAGAGCGAACTGTCGTCTGACCCCTTGGCGCAGGTGGTGCAACGGCATTTTCCTGGTTTGA
This sequence comes from Pseudomonas sp. Z18(2022), assembly GCF_036346535.1. Classification (NCBI taxonomy): domain Bacteria; kingdom Pseudomonadati; phylum Pseudomonadota; class Gammaproteobacteria; order Pseudomonadales; family Pseudomonadaceae; genus Pseudomonas; species Pseudomonas sp. Z18(2022). The sequence goes on along the minus strand of NZ_JAOTOA010000001.1, from coordinate 1,007,116 downwards.
CGGCGGCCGTCGCCGAAGAACTGGTGCGTCAAACCAATGCGGATGAGGCACGGCTCCTGGAGTCGGGCCGTGTGCCTTGGACACTCACCCCGTACGTGCGCTGGTGGATCGATTATTTGCGAAAGGCTCGGGCTTTTGAGGGCGTGCACTTGCCTGCTGCGGCGAGTGGAGACAGTTCCAAGTTGATCCTGCATACATTGCCGTACATAGACGGCTGGCCGAATCATTTGCGAGTCGAGGTGTGGGAAAGGGGGCGACTGATCGACAGCATCGGCCCCGTCGACGGGTCGCTCAAGCGTGAATTAGAGTCGGTGGCCGGTCAATACCAGGCCTACATCCCCCAACTGAACGGCGGCCGGCAGCCGATAGGAAACCTTGGGGCTTTTTTGCCCGCTCTGTTAGCTGCGCTGCCGGAGTTTGAGCGCCGTGTACTTGGCTACACCCATGCGTCCGGAGTCGAGGAACTGACGTTGATTATTGGCGATCACCTGGAGCGTAACCGGGAGTCCTCGCAAGCCTTACTCAAAATTGGGCGCAACTCCTGGCGCATCCTGCCGCGGCGGATTGCCGATGGTCGTATCGGGTATCCGCTCAGTGGCGGTGATGAACTGAGGCCGATGGATCGCGCGCAAGTGTTGCGAATGCGTGAGTTGTTTCCTTCCCTGACAGATACAGAAGTGTTGGATTTACTGCTGGACGCTGGCGATTCGTTCGGGGAGCGCAAGTTAATCATTGATCATCTGTTCAGCGAGCGAAACGCGTTGAATACAACATTGCAGCGCTGGAACGACGAGGCGTTGGTAAGCGACCCGGACAGCATTTCGGCGGGCTTGCGCGCCTTGGCGGTGACACGGATTCAGCGTTGCTGGGCCAGGGAAGGCTTGACGTTGGGCGTTGCCCAGGAACTCAACCTGGACAGCCTCGACCTGGCGAGTTTGCCGACATTAAGTGCCCATTTCGGGCATGTAACGGTGTTGAGCTTGAAGAACAACCGCCTGACCGAATTGCCTTCGCACTTTCTGCGAAGCTTTCCAGGCCTTCGTGTCCTGTATTTCAACGGCAACCGGCTAACCCGGCTGCCATCGCTGGAGGGGGCTCCCTATCTGGCGGTGCTCAACCTGGCCCATAACCGCCTGAAGTTTGACTTGCAGAGCGAGCTTGAACTGGAAGCATTGACCGGGTTGAGGTCGCTCGATTTGTCGTTCAACCCGCTGGGGCAGGGGCGGCAATTGTCGTTCTATCGCTTGACCAATTTGCAGGAGTTGAGCTTGCGTGCTGCCGGGTTGAACCGCTTGCCACGGGGCGCGGTAGCCCTGCGTTCACTGCGCAGCTTTGATCTGCGTGACAACCAGATCAGCGAGTTGGCCGAGACGGACCTGTTCATCTATCCGCACGTGCATCGGGGGATCAATCTGAGGGGCAATCCACTGAGCCCCCAGGCCAGGCAAATGCTGCGCCGCCTCGGTGAGCGCCAGGGGCAGCCGGATATCGATTTCGGATTGTGGGAGCCTGCGGCTTCGCTTGACCAGCGCGCCAACCGTTGGCTGGCGTTGCTTCCTCCCGCAGAAGTGCAAGGGCGCGAACGTGATTGGGCGGCGCTTCAAGAGCAGCCGATGGCGGACTACTTTTTTGAGCTGCTGGGCAGCATCGCCAAGTTTCCTGGGTTTGTTGACCCTGAATATCGGGCACAGCGAGAAAATGTGACACGACGCATTTGGGCGTTGATCGACGAAGCGCTATTTCATGACGGCGTGAACATGATTGCCTACTTGCCGGCGTATCGATTCATGAGTGGTGGTATCGACGGCTGGCTGCTGTGCTTGCATGAGCTTGAGTTGCACAGGTTGCCGCAACAAATGCTCGCCGCCAACGTACAGAGTGCCGGGCCGGCCTTTGTGCATTATTACCGGGCATTACGTCGGATTGATGCCTTGAACCAGCTGATTGCCGAGCGCTTCGCCCCTCAATCCACGGGGCACGCCTGCACGCGAATTTTGAGTTATCGCATCGCGTTAGCCACCAGCCTCGATCTGCCTCAAGTATTACCGGAGCGTTTTAGTGCCTCCACCGCGATCCCTGATGCGCAATCGGTCGACACGCTGCGTCGGGCGATTTTGCGTCAAGAGTCGGGAATCAACTGGCCTGCGCGGCTTCAGAGAGCGCACCACTGGGTGACGTTTCTGGAGCGTAAATATACGACACGATTCGAGTCAGTCCTCAAACGCTTTGACCGGGCCCTGGAAATAGCGACAGACAAAGTTGCCAATGGCTTGATGACAGAGGGTGAGTACCTGAACTACATCACGGTGCTGCAAGGCGCGAGGCAAATGGCCAAAAACACCTTGATTGAGGGACTCACGCAGCAGGAATGGGAAAATTTCGTGGTGGGTTGATTCGTTGCTTATGTCTTTAGGTAATAAGCACCGCACTTTGCGTGATATGGCCCGCCAGCCTTTCCCGGTATGATGGTCGCCCCCGCAGTCTGGATTGCGAATACGCCATGACCTTGCAGTACCCCACCATCGCCGATTGCGTCGGCAACACCCCGCTGGTCCGCTTGCAGCGCCTGCCGGGCAACACCAGCAATACCTTGTTGCTCAAGCTCGAAGGGAACAACCCGGCCGGCTCGGTCAAAGACCGCCCGGCGCTGTCGATGATCACCCGTGCCGAGTTGCGTGGGCAGATCAAGCCTGGCGACACCCTGATCGAAGCCACTTCCGGTAACACCGGGATCGCCCTGGCCATGGCTGCGGCAATCAAGGGCTACAAGATGGTCCTGATCATGCCCGACAACGGCAGCGCCGAGCGCAAGGCGGCGATGACGGCCTATGGCGCCGAGCTGATCCTGGTCACCCAGGAAGAAGGCATGGAGGGCGCCCGCGACCTCGCCGAGCGCATGGCCGCCGAAGGCCGTGGCCTGGTGCTGGACCAGTTCGCCAACGGCGACAACCCCGAGGCGCACTACACCACCACCGGCCCGGAAATCTGGCGCCAGACCCAGGGCACCATCACCCACTTTGTGAGTTCGATGGGCACCACCGGCACCATCATGGGCAACTCGCGCTACCTCAAGGAGCAGAATCCCGAGATCCAGATCGTCGGCCTGCAACCGATGGAAGGCGCGGCGATCCCGGGGATTCGTCGTTGGCCCGAAGAGTACTTGCCGAAGATCTACAACGCGGCCCGCGTTGATCGCATCATCGACATGGCCCAGCGTGAAGCCGAAGACACCACCCGCCGCCTGGCCCGTGAAGAAGGCATCTTTTGCGGCGTATCGTCGGGTGGCGCCGTGGCCGGGATGTTGCGCTTGTCCCAGGAATTGGAAAACGCGGTGATCGTCGCGATCATCTGTGACCGTGGCGACCGTTACCTGTCGACCGGCATTTTCGACGCGCCCAACTGATGGCCAAGCACGAGAGAGGCCTGCGCTTCCAACCGACGGGCGGCAGCCGGGCCCCACAGATTCCAGTAGGCAAGAAGCAACGCCTGACCATCGAACGCCTGGCCAATGACGGCCGTGGCATCGTGTTCTTCGAAGGCCGCACCTGGTTTGTGGTGGGTGCCCTGGCTGGTGAAGAGGTTGAGGCGCGGGTATTGGGCGCCCATGGCAAAGTGGTCGAGGCACGCACCGAGCGCGTATTTACCGCCAGTGAACTGCGCCGCCCGGCACCCTGTGTGCACGCCGGCCGCTGTGGCGGTTGCAGCCTGCAACACTTGCCCCATGACGAACAGCTTGCCCTGAAACAGCGCATGCTCGCCGAGCAATTATCCCGTGTGGCGGGTGTCGAACCCCAAGAGTGGGCAGCGCCGTTGAGCGGGCCGGAATTCGGCTATCGCCGGCGTGCCCGCGTGGCCGTGCGCTGGGATGCCAAGGCGAAGAAACTCGAGGTGGGCTTTCGCGCCGTGGCCAGCCAGGACATCGTCGCCATCGATGATTGCCCGGTGCTGGTACAGGCCTTGCAACCGATCATGCAGCGGTTGCCCAACATGCTGCGGCGCTTGAGCAAACCTCAGGCGTTGGGCCATGTGGAATTGTTCAGCGGGTCGTCGATTGCCGTGTTGTTGCGACACATGGCGCCGTTGTCCGAAGCGGACCTGACGATCCTGCAGGAATTTTGTACCTTCCATGAAGCGCAATTGTGGCTGCATGGCGAGGACCAGCCGCAACCGTTCGAACCGGACCAGGCCCTGGGCTATCGTCTGGAACAGTGGGATCTGCAGTTGGCGTACCGCCCGGGAGACTTTGTGCAGGTCAACGCCGGGGTCAACGAGGCAATGGTCGCCCAGGCCCTGGAATGGCTGGCGCCAAAGCCCGACGAGCGGGTGCTGGATTTGTTTTGTGGCTTGGGCAACTTCGCCTTGCCGCTGGCCCGCCAGGTGCGGGAAGTGGTGGCGGTGGAGGGTGTACAGGCCATGGTGGACCGGGCGGCACAAAATGCCGCCAGCAATAATTTGCATAATGCGCATTTTTTTCAGGCCGATTTGTCCCAGCCTTTGACCGACGCGGAATGGGCCAAAGAGGGCTTTTCTGCGGTACTCTTGGACCCACCCCGTGATGGTGCCCTGGAGGTTGTGCGCAAGCTCGCCACTCTGGGGGCCGATCGCCTGGTGTATGTGTCCTGCAATCCGGCAACGCTGGCGCGGGACACGGTCGAGTTGGTCAAGCAAGGCTACCGGCTAAAACGTGCCGGGATCCTCGACATGTTTCCCCAGACGGCCCATGTCGAGGCCATGGCGTTATTTGAAGCGGGCTAGGATGCCCGTTTAATCCGACTGGCCTGCATCTCCTGGGCCTGTGACCTGCCAGGGAGCGTGCACAAGCTTTTTTGTAAAGCAGGTCAGCGATGATTTTGACGCACTAAAAGGTGCGTCGTAGGGAAGGTAAGCAAGATGGTACAGGTGAGAGCACACCAGCCGATCAACACCGACGGCAGTATCAATCTCGAGGCATGGCTGGATCATGCCATCAGTGTCGACCCGGCACTGGACCGTGAAGCCTTGAAAGCAGCCTGCGAGTTCGCTCGTGAGTCTGAACAGCAAGACAATGCGGCCAAGAACCTGTGGGCCGAAGGCACTTCAAGCTTTCGCACCGGGTTGGAGATCGCCGAGATCCTCGCCGATCTCAAGCTCGATCAGGATTCGCTGATCGCGGCGGTGCTGTATCGCGGCGTGCGCGAAGGGCATATTCAACTGCCCACCGTCAGCCAGCGTTTCGGCACCGTGGTGGCCAAGCTGATCGACGGCGTGCTGCGCATGGCGGCGATTAGTGCCAGCCTCAGCCCGCGCCAATCCATGGTGCTGGGCACCCAGGGCCAGGTGGAAAACCTGCGCAAGATGCTGGTGGCGATGGTCGACGACGTCCGCGTCGCGCTGATCAAGCTGGCCGAGCGCACCTGCGCGATTCGTGCGGTAAAAACCGCCGACGACGAAAAGCGCAACCGTGTCGCCCGCGAGGTGTTCGACATCTACGCGCCGCTGGCCCACCGCCTGGGCATCGGCCATATCAAGTGGGAGCTGGAGGACTTGTCCTTCCGTTACCTCGAACCCGATCAATACAAACAGATTGCCACGCTGCTCCATGAGCGGCGGCTGGACCGTGAGCGTTTCATCGCCGACGTGATGAGCCAGCTGCGCACGGAATTGCAGGCCACCGGGGTTGAAGCCGACATCAGCGGCCGGGCCAAGCACATCTATTCCATCTGGCGCAAAATGCAGCGCAAGGGCCTGGCCTTCAGCCAGATCTACGACGTGCGCGCCGTGCGCGTGCTGGTGCCGGAAATGCGCGACTGCTACACCGCGCTGGGTATCGTCCACACGCTGTGGCGGCACATCCCGAAAGAATTTGACGACTACATCGCCAACCCCAAGGAAAACGGCTACCGCTCGTTGCATACAGCGGTGATCGGCCCCGAGGGCAAGGTGCTGGAAGTGCAGATTCGCACCCACGCCATGCACGAGGAAGCGGAGCTGGGCGTATGCGCCCACTGGCGCTACAAGGGTACCGACGTCAAGGCCGGGTCCAACCAGTACGAAGAGAAAATCTCCTGGTTGCGCCAGGTGCTGGAATGGCATGAAGAGCTGGGCGACATCGGCGGTTTGGCCGACCAGTTGCGGGTGGATATCGAACCTGATCGGGTCTACATCTTCACCCCCGACGGCCACGCGATCGACCTGCCCAAGGGCTCCACGCCACTGGATTTCGCCTACCGCGTGCACACCGAGATCGGCCACAACTGCCGTGGCGCGAAGATCAACGGGCGCATCGTGCCGCTCAACTACAGCCTGCAGACCGGTGAACAGGTCGAGATCATCACCAGCAAGCACGGTACGCCGAGCCGCGACTGGCTGAACCCGAACCTGGGCTACATCACCACGTCCCGGGCGCGGGCGAAGATTGTCCACTGGTTCAAGTTGCAGGCGCGCGACCAGAACGTCGCCGCCGGCAAGACCTTGCTCGAACGCGAATTGGCGCGCCTGGGCCTGCCGCAGGTGGACTTCGACAAGCTGGCCGAAAAGGCCAACATGAAGATCGCCGAAGACATGTTTGCCGCCCTCGGTGCTGGCGATCTGCGCCTGGCGCAGTTGGTCAACCTGGCCCAGCAACTGGTGGAGCCGGAGCGCGGCAGCGAGCAACTGGAACTGATTCCACGCAAGGCCACCGGCTACAAGCCGGGCAAGCGTGGCGATATCCAGATCCAGGGTGTGGGCAACCTGATGACGCAGATGGCCGGCTGCTGCCAGCCATTGCCGGGGGACGCCATCGTCGGCTACATCACCCAAGGCCGTGGGGTGAGCATTCACCGCCAGGACTGTGCCTCGGTGTTGCAACTGGGCGGGCGCGAGCCGGAGCGGATCATCCAGGTCAGCTGGGGCCCGGTGCCGGTGTTGACCTATCCGGTGGATATCGTCATCCGCGCCTACGACCGTTCCGGCCTGCTGCGTGACGTGTCGCAGGTGCTGCTCAATGAGCGGATCAACGTGCTGGCGGTCAACACCCGCTCGAACAAAGAGGACAACACCGCGTTGATGTCCCTGACCATCGAGATTCCGGGGCTGGACGCGTTGGGGCGGTTGCTGGGGCGTATTTCCCAGTTGCCGAACATCATTGAGACCCGGCGCAACCGCACGCCATAACCCATTTTTTTGTGGGAGCCGGGCTTGTGTGGGAGCTGGCTTGCCTGCGATGCAGACGCCTCGGTATTTCAGATGTATTGAGTCGATGCCATCGCAGGCAAGCCAGCTCCCACAGAACACGGATAGAGATTGATCGATGTATTCACTTGAAGACCTGCTGCACCTGATGAACCGCCTGCGCGACCCGCAATATGGGTGCCCGTGGGACATCAAGCAAACCTACGCCACCATCGTGCCCCACACCCTGGAAGAAGCCTATGAAGTCGCCGACGCCATCGAGCGCGGGGATTTCGATCACCTGCAAGGTGAGCTGGGCGACCTGTTGTTCCAGGTGGTGTATTACAGCCAACTGGCGCGGGAAGAAGGGCGCTTCGAGTTCGCCGGGGTGATCGACAGCATCACCCGCAAGCTGATTCGTCGTCATCCCCACGTGTTCCCCACCGGCGACTTGTATGCGCCGCTGGATATCCCGCAACTGAGCGAAGAACAGGTCAAGGAACGCTGGGAGCAGATCAAGGCCGAGGAGCGTGCGGAAAAATCCGACGCGCCGGAGCAGTTGTCCTTACTGGACGATGTGCCCACAGCCCTGCCTTCGTTGTCCCGTGCCGCCAAATTGCAAAAGCGCGCCAGTCAGGTCGGCTTTGATTGGCCCGCCGCATTGCCGGTGGTGGATAACGTGCGCGAAGAGCTGGATGAAGTGCTCGAAGCCATGGCCGACAACGACCCGGCAGCCATCGCCGACGAGGTGGGTGACCTGCTGTTTGCGGCGGTGAACCTGGCCCGTCATCTGCAGGTCGACCCGGAAGCTGCGTTGCGTTTAGCCAACGCTAAATTCGAACGACGTTTCCGATTTATCGAACAGGCATTGCGCGAGACCCATAGTCCCATAGAAGATTGCACCCTCGAAGAGTTGGACGCCCTGTGGGGCGAAGCCAAACGCCAGGAAAAGAATCTGTCCAGCTGCGGCTGAGCCGTTGCCCAAGTGAGTAAGCACCATGAGCATTTCCCTTCGCGACCAGTTGCTCAAAGCAGGCCTGGTCAATCAAAAGCAGGCCAAGCAGGTCGGCAAAGAGAAACAGAAACAGCAGCGTCTGGTGCATAAAGGCCAGGCTGAAGCGGATGACAGCCAGGCGCGCCTGGCCATTGAAGCCCATGCCGAGAAGGTCCGGCGTGACCAGGAGCTGAACCGTCAGCAGCAGGAAAAAGCCGAGGCCAAGGCCCGTGTTGCCCAGGTCAAGCAGTTGATCGAAACCTCGCGCCTGCCCAAGCTGACCACCGAGGACTACTACAACTTTGTGGACGACAAGAAGGTCAAGCGCCTGTCGGTCAACACCCTGATGCGTAACAAGCTGAGCAACGGCTCCCTGGCAATCGTCCATCACGGTGGCGGTTACGAGGTGATCCCGCGCGAGGCAGCGCTGAAGATCCAGGAGCGGGCGCCGGAGCGCATCGTGCAGATGAACGTCCTGACCGAAAGCCAGGTGCCGGATGAGGATGATCCATACGCCGCCTACCAGATCCCTGATGACCTGATGTGGTAAGGCTGTAGAAACGACATTGTGCCAAGGGCGCTTGCTGTGGTGAGTGAACTTGCTGTGGCAAGGGGGCTTGCTGTGGCGAGGGAGCTTGCTCCCGCTGGGGCGCGAAGCGCCCCCAAAAATCCCCCCGCCCCCCAAAAAACACAAACCCCGCTCAAAAGGCGGGGTTTGTGTTTATAAACACTCCAGCTGCGTGGGGCCGGGTGTCTAAGGATTTCAGAGTCTCAGGAGCTTTGCGCCTGGCGTTTCATCTCAAGGGTCTCGAGCTCGTTTTTATAATTATGAGCTTCGGTCTCGTCGTGAAACATGCCGACCAGCAGGTCTTGCTGGTGTACATCCCAGATGTGAATCCCGTGGGCTACTGCTTCATGGGACATATGTTCATCGTCGCGTTCAGTTACTTTTACAGTCATCTGCTTGCTCCAATCTCTGGTTGATCTGCGGCAAGGCGTCGCAGGCCTTTGTTATATGATTTGTTAGCTTGCTAAGTAAATAACCAGAATTTGCAACACACCTTTACAGAAGCTGGAACAATCACCGGGCCCCCGTAAACCGCGACATTGCGTCGCAGGGCGCTGAGTTTTATGACAAAAGTTTCATGTTGGCGTCAGTCGGCAGGCGAAAAAAAGCCCCGCAATAGCGAGGCTCTTTCATTGCGCAGCGGATCAGCTGCCTTTGACAGCCTTGCCGTCAACGGTACCGTCTTGCAGCATGATGTTGTATTCCTTGCCGTCGGTCTCGACCTGACGCAGGGCAACCAGGATGCCGCCCCAGTCCTTGGCAAACCACATTTGGGTAATGCGCTTGCTTTGCGTCGGGTCACGCACGCGCTCGACCTTGATCGCATCGATGGAGCCGGCTTTGGTCTGGACCTTTTCCGGGCCAATCACGCGGAAGTCGTAGGTATCGGTATCAGTACCCTCGACCACGCGGTAGCTCATGCTTTTCTTGCCGGCTGCGACATCGCGCTGCAGGGCAAGCTGGTAGGTCGACTTGTCCATCATGCCGCTTTCAAGGGCGACATTGACCGGGTCCTTGTTTTCGAAGCCGGTGACCTTGTTGGCCGTGCGGTCGAAGTCCAGGTTGATCTTCTTCGCCTTGCCCAGGCCTCCGCGTTCGAAGGTGTAGCTCTGCGGCTGCAGGGCGTCCTTGTCGAAGCGGATCACGCTGGTTTCGGTCAGGCTGGCGATCATCATGGACGCCTTGAAATTCAAGGTCCAGGTGCCGTTGTCATTCTTGGTCAGGCTGCGTTCTGCCGAACCACTCATGGGCAACTGTTTCCAGTCGGCGGTGTAGCTGGCGGAGAAAGGGTGAAGGTCTGCCGCTTGCACGGCAGGCAAGGCGAACAGCGCAAAAGCGAAGAGCAGGGCGCGACGCATAAAGTCTCCTAGGTTCGAATCAAGTGGCCGCTGGCCGCAAGTAACTGACCGTCCAATAATGCACCGTGGTCGCCAAGAATCAACCGCCCCTCAGCGAACCAGCGAACAGCCAGCGGGTAAATCCTGTGTTCCTGGGTGTGAACCCGTTGCGCAAGCGTCTGCGCAGAGTCCGCAGACTCTACCGGAACTACTGCCTGTACGACCAGAGGCCCGCCATCGAGTTCCTCGGTAACAAAGTGCACGCTGCAACCGTGCTCGGTGTCGCCGGCCTCCAGGGCACGCTGGTGGGTGTGTAACCCTTTGTATTTTGGCAGCAGGGACGGGTGGATATTCAGCAGGCGCCCGTTGTAGTGGCGTACGAAGTCAGCGCTGAGAATGCGCATGAAGCCAGCCAGTACCACGAGTTTGGGATTGAAGGCGTCGATCAGTTCGATCAAGGCGCTGTCGAAGGCCTCGCGGCCTTCGAAAGCCTTGTGATCCAGGGAGCGGGTGTCGATACCTGCGTCCCTGGCGCGTTGCAGGCCGTAGGCGTCGCTCCGGTTGGAGATCACCGCAGCGATGCGCACCGGGCTGTCGCCGGCGCGCGTGCTGTCGATCAGGGCCTGCAAGTTACTGCCGGTGCCGGAGAGCAGCACCACGACATCACAGGTCTGGGACATCTGCCCTTGCATCAGTGTGCCTTGAGGTTCTTCAGTTCAACCGCAGCAGCGCCTTCGGGGGCGGTGGCGATCTGGCCGATGACCCAAGGCTGCTCGCCGGCTTCACGCAGTACGTTCAGCGCGGTTTCAACGTGCTCTTGAGCCACGCAGATCACCATGCCCACGCCGCAGTTCAGCACGCGGTGCATCTCGGTTTCATTGACGTTGCCTTTCTCTTGCAGCCAGTCGAATACCGCAGGGCGCTGCCAGCTGGCCACGTCGACGATGGCCTGGGCGCCTTTTGGCAGAACGCGCGGGATGTTGTCCAGCAGGCCGCCACCGGTGATGTGGGCCATGGCCTTGACCGCGCCGGTGTCCTTGATCAGCTTGAGCAACGGCTTCACGTAGATGCGGGTCGGGGCCATCAGCAGGTCGGTCAGAGGCTTGCCGTCGAGCTGGATGGTTTCGATGTCGGCGCCGGACACTTCGATGATCTTGCGGATCAGCGAGTAGCCGTTGGAGTGCGGGCCGGAGGATGGCAGGGCCAGCAGGGCGTCACCGGCAGCGACTTTGGAGCCGTCGATGATTTCGGATTTCTCTACAACGCCGACGCAGAAACCGGCCAGGTCGTAGTCTTCGCCTTCGTACATGCCTGGCATTTCAGCGGTTTCGCCGCCGACCAGGGAGCAGCCGGACAATTCGCAGCCGGCGCCGATGCCGGTAACCACTTGGGTCGCGGTCTCGACGTTGAGCTTGCCGGTGGCGTAGTAGTCAAGGAAGAACAGCGGCTCGGCGCCGCACACCACCAGGTCGTTCACGCACATGGCAACCAGGTCGATGCCGATGCTGTCGTGCTTGTTCAGGTTCAGTGCCAGGCGCAGCTTGGTGCCCACACCGTCGGTGCCGGAGACCAGTACAGGCTGCTTGTAGCCGGCCGGGATCTCGCAGAGGGCGCCAAAACCGCCCAGGCCGCCCATGACTTCGGGGCGCGCAGTGCGCTTGGCGACGCTCTTGATGCGTTCGACCAATGCTTCACCGGCGTCGATGTCTACACCGGCGTCCTTGTAGCTCAGGGAGGGTTGCTTGCTCATGATCCAGGCCTTTAGGGGGGATTTCTGGGTAACGACCGAATGCGGCGGGTATACCGAAACCTGAAGTTTCAGCATGGCCTGCCATTGACGGTCTGCGAAGGCGCGCGATTTTATCAGGCTTGAGGGGCAGCGGCCATCCTCGGGCCGACGGGCAGGGGCAATAGCTGTTAAAAAAATCGCTAATCGAGTCGGTCACGGGCCGTATTAAGGTATAGCCTTTAACTCGCTATCGTTATGACAGTACAAAAACTTGCCGAGGCCCTGTGAATGTTTTGCCGGTCGCTGTGGTCACAGCCTTGCTAAACACTGTTCACGCGGTCTGTTCCAACCGCTTATTTTGCCGTTCGGGAATCTTCTTTCATGGGTCTGAGTAAATATTTTTTTGTGGGCTGTTTGTCGTTGGTCAGCCTGGCGAGTCATGCCGAAACCCTCAATGGCCTCTATCAAGTGCTGGAACCGGTCAGCAGTCAGTCTCCCCAGGAGCGTGACCAGGCTACCCAGCGTGCCCTGCAAACCCTGGTGATCCGCCTGACCGGCGACGCAAAGGCCGCCGATGGCCCAGCCCTGGCGGCGATCCGCAAGGACCCGCAACAGATCATCAGCCAATACGGCTACGACGCCGGCCCGCCCGAAAGCCTGCAGGTGGATTTCGATCCCGTGAGCACTGATCGCGCCTTGCGTGGCGCGGGCCTGGCGCTGTGGGGCAGCAATCGGCCGTCGATCCTCGGTTGGTGGTTGAACGATTCCGTTGAAGGCAGCAGTTTGGTCGGCGATGGCCAGGCCGTCGCCCAACCGCTGCGCCGTGCGGCCCAGCACCGTGGTTTGCCGTTGCGCCTGCCGTTGGGTGACCTGGACGAGCAAATCGTCGCCACCGCGCCGAATCTTGAAAGCCCCGACGCCACGCCGCTGCGTGCCGCCTCCGAACGTTATGGCGCCGACGCCTTGCTGGCGGTGCACGCCCGCGAAGACGGCGGCCAATGGTCGGCCAAATGGCGCCTGTGGCTGGGGGATAAAAGCGAGCAGGGCACTGCCACCGGCACAGACACCGGCGCATTGGCCGACGCCGTGCTGCTGGCCGTGAGCGAACGCCTTGCGCCGCGCTTTGCGGTCAAGGCCGGCGCTGCCACCAGCGATCAGTTGCTGGAAGTGCAGGGCATGAACCTGGAGCATTACGCCGCCCTCGGTCATCTGCTGGAGCCGTTTGGCGCCCAGCCGGTACGCGTGGACGGTACTCGCATTGTCTATCGCGTGAATGGCAGCGCCGAGCAGTTGCGTACCCAGTTGAGCCTGGCCAAGTTGCAGGAAGTCCCGGCAGGTGAAGCGCCGGCTCCGCAGCCGGTGGTGGAAGGTGCACAACCGGCGCCGGTCGAGCCGACGCCGCAGTTACGTTTTCATTGGTAAGCGTTCTTCCTCCTTATATAGAAGCAGGAAGCAAATAACAGACGGAGTGGTATATGGCGGATACGCGTCGTTGGGTGTGGATTGGCGGGATTGTCCTGCTGTGCGTTTTTGTGTTCCTGCTGCATTCGATCCTGACGCCGTTCCTGGTTGCGTTACTGCTGGCCTATCTGTTCGATCCCGTGGTGGATCGCCTGGAAAAGCTCGGCCTGTCACGTACCTGGGGCGTGGTGGCGGTGTTTGCCTTGTTCACGTTGATCATCACGGCGTTGGTGCTGGTGCTGGTGCCGATGCTGGCCAAGCAATTGTTCAAGCTCTATGAACTGGCGCCGCAGATGCTCGACTGGCTGCAACACACGGCCATGCCGTGGGCGCAGGCCAAGTTGGGGCTGGCAGACGGCTTCTGGAAGTTCGACAAGGTCAAGGCGGCCATCAGCGAGCATATGGGCCAGACCACTGACATCGTCGGCGTGGTACTGAGCCAGGCGACGGCGTCGAGCCTGGCGCTGATCGGCTGGCTGACCAACCTGGTGCTGATACCGGTGGTGGCGTTCTACCTGCTGCGGGACTGGGACATCATGATGGCCAAAATCCGCAGCCTGCTGCCGCGCGACCGCGAAGAGCGTGTGGTTTCCCTGGCCGGGGAGTGCCATGAGGTGCTCGGCGCCTTCGTCCGTGGCCAGTTGCTGGTGATGCTGGCGTTGGGGATTATCTACGCGGCGGGGCTGATGGCTATCGGCCTGGAGCTGGGGCTGTTGATCGGCCTGATCGCCGGCCTGGCGGCCATCGTGCCGTACATGGGCTTCGTGATCGGGATTGGTGCGGCACTGGTGGCTGGGTTGTTCCAGTTCCACGGCGACCTGTACCCGATGCTCGGGATTGTCGCGGTGTTCATGGTTGGCCAGGCCCTGGAAGGCATGGTGCTGACGCCGTTGCTGGTGGGCGACCGGATCGGCCTGCACCCGGTGGCGGTGATTTTCGCGATCCTGGCGGGCGGCGAGCTGTTCGGCTTTACCGGCATCCTGCTGGCGCTGCCGGTGGCGGCCGTGATCATGGTGCTGGTGCGCCATGTGCACGACTTGTACAAGGATTCGGACATGTACGCCGGAACAGACGAACCGGAGTTATAACCGCAGCATCACAAACCCGGCTCAAGGCCGGGTTTGTCATTTAACGGCTCTGGCGTTTTGCCGATGCGTCAAACAATCTTCACCAAATCCAACAAGTTAACGCAAACCTTTGATTTTGCTTGTGGTCTGCTGCATTGTGCGCCCGGCGTCACGGGTATAAACTTTGCAAACTTTACACAGAGGCCACTAACGGTTCGATTGGAACCGTTCAGTCAGCATGAAACCGATTCAGCTGCCCCTAGGTGTGCGTCTGCGTGACGACGCCACCTTTATCAATTACTACCCAGGCGCCAATGCCGCTGCACTCGGCTATGTCGAGCGGCTCTGCGAAGCCGACGCCGGGTGGACCGAAAGCCTGATCTACCTCTGGGGCAAGGACGGCGTGGGGCGTACCCACTTGTTGCAGGCCGCGTGCCTGCGTTTCGAGCAGATGGGCGAACCGGCGGTGTACCTGCCGTTGGCGGAGCTGCTGGACCGCGGTATCGAGATCCTCGACAACCTTGAACAATACGAACTGGTCTGCCTGGACGATTTGCAGGCAGTGGCGGGGCGGGCGGATTGGGAAGAGGCGCTGTTCCACCTGTTCAACCGCTTGCGTGACAGCGGCCGGCGTTTGTTGATTGCCGCATCCACCTCGCCCCGAGAGTTGCCGGTGAAGCTGGCCGACCTCAAGTCACGACTGACCCTGGCGCTGATTTTCCAGATGCGCCCTTTGTCCGACGAAGACAAATTGCGCGCCCTGCAGTTGCGTGCTTCCCGTCGCGGCTTGCACCTGACCGACGAAGTCGGGCATTTTATTCTCACCCGTGGCACCCGCAGCATGAGCGCACTGTTCGACTTGCTCGAACAGCTCGACCAGGCCTCCTTGCAGGCCCAGCGCAAGCTGACCATTCCCTTCCTTAAAGAAACCCTCGGCTGGTAGCCAGCCCTTCAAAATCGGGGCTTTCGGCAAATTCCAGGCGCCAGAAAACCTGCGTTTGGGCCGTTTTGGCCACGCAAATGGCTTGTATAGGGTGTTAAGGGCTTAGATGTCATAGTCCAAACAAGAAGTCACATAGATCACGATTGAATTTGCAAATCGATGTGATAGAAGGCATAGTCTCGGCTTCTTTACACATCAGCCACGGTCGTGCCCATGCTAAATCGCTTCGCACCCCTCGTGCCTCTCGCACTCGTTACCCTGTTGTTTGGTTGCGCCACCCACACTCAAAACGTGGCTGAGCAGCAAAAACCGGCACAACAGTCCCAGGCAAAATTCGTTGCATCGCAGTCTTCCACTGTTTATCAGGAAGAGATCGCAACTGAAAAAGAACTTGCCGATTTCGCCGGCGCCAAGCCTTACCAGCTTCCAGTTCTGGCCGACAGCATTCTCGAACGCGGCATGTCCCTGATCGGTACCCGTTACCGTTTCGGCGGTACCTCTGAAGCCGGTTTCGACTGCAGCGGTTTCATCGGCTACCTGTTCCGTGAGGAAGCCGGCATGAACCTGCCGCGCTCCACCCGCGAAATGATCAACGTTAATGCACCGTTGGTCGCACGGAACAACCTCAAGCCCGGTGATCTGCTTTTCTTCAGTACGGCTGGCCGTGGTCGTGTCAGTCACGCCGGTATCTACCTGGGCGACAACCAGTTTATCCACTCCAGCAGCCGCCGCAGCGGTGGTGTGCGAGTCGACAACCTGGGTGACAGCTACTGGAGCAAAACCTTCATCGAAGCCAAGCGCGCCCTGGCGATGGCCCCGACTACCGTTACCGCCAGCAAGTAAAGTTAAAGTGATACTTGAAGTTTGACGTGTAAGCGCTAGAATCCCTGGACATTGTTGTAAATCGATCGCGCGAGCTTTGCTTGCGCGTTCTGTTTTTCAACGTTCGGCAGCGAAAGCCGCATCCAGATCAGGATTGTTCTGCCCATGTCGACCTCGGCCCGCCTAATTCTTCTCGTTTGCGCCGCGCTGCTCAGCGCCTGCGCAAGTCGTCCTCCGCCTGCTCCCGTGGCCGTCAAGCCCAAGCCGGTGTTCAACACCTACGCCACCCAAAGTTTCTCGCCGGCAGCCGAAGACGTGCTCTTTCGTGCGCTGGGCCTGGTGGGCACGCCTTATCGCTGGGGCGGCAATACGCCGGACTCGGGGTTTGATTGCAGCGGCCTGATCGGTTTTGTTTACCGTGATGCAGCCGGCATCTCCCTGCCGCGCACCACCCGCGAGCTGATCGTGATGCGCGCCCAGGACGTGAGCGAAAACAACCTGCAAACCGGTGACCTGATCTTCTTCGCCACCGGTGGCGGCTCCCAGGTCAGCCATGCCGGGATCTACGTGGGAGAAGGGCGCTTTGTGCATGCGCCGCAAACCGGCGGTACGGTGAAGCTGGACACGCTGTCCAAGGCCTATTGGCAGAATGCCTACCTGAGCGCCAAGCGTGTGTTGCCGGCTGAGCACCTGGCGCGAAACCCTTAGGAAAAACGCTAATCAAAATGTGGGAGCCGGGCAAGCCCAGCTCCCACATTGTTTTGTGTGGTGAGTTGAATCGGCTATTTCGCCGCCGACACCCGCCACACCTTGTTCCCCACATCATCCGCCACCAGCAAATCCCCCTGCTTGTCGATCACCACGCCGACCGGGCGGCCCATGGCTTTCTCATCGCTGTCGAGGAACCCGGTCAGCACATCCACCGGCTGGCCTTTTGGCTTGCCTGCCTCAAACGGTACGAAGATCACCTTGTAGCCACTGTGGGGCTTGCGGTTCCACGAGCCATGCTGGCCGATAAACGCGCCGTTGCTGAACTGCGCCGGCAACTTGCTGCCGTCGGCAAAGGTCAGCCCGAGGGACGCCGTGTGCGGCCCTACCGCATAGTCCGGCGCAATGGCCTTGGCCACCAGATCCAGGTTCTGTGGGCTCACCCGCACATCCACGTGCTGCCCGTAGTAGCTGAACGGCCAGCCATAGAAAGCCCCGTCCTTGACCGAGGTGATGTAGTCCGGCACCAGATCACTGCCGATCTCGTCGCGCTCGTTGACGGCCGTCCACAGCTTGCCGCTTTGCGGTTCCCAAGCCATGCCATTGGGGTTGCGCAGCCCGGAGGCGAAAATGCGGTGCTCGCCGGTGGCGCGGTCCACTTCCCAGATCGCGGCCCGGCCTTGCTCGGCTTCCAGGCCGTTTTCCCCGACGTTGCTGTTGGAGCCCACGCTCACGTACAACTTGCTGCCATCCTTGCTGGCCACCACGTTTTTGGTCCAGTGATGGTTAATGCTGCCGCCCGGCAAGTCGGTCACGGTGGTGCCGGCTTCCTTGATCGAGGTTTCGCCCGGCTGATAAGGGAAACGCAGCAGCTTGTCCGAATCGGCGACATACAAGTCGTTGCCCACCAGCGTCATGCCGAAGGGCGAATTCAGGTTCTCCAGGAACACCGTGCGGGTCTCGGCGACGCCATCGTGATCAGCGTCTCGCAGCAGGGTTATGCGATTCGGGCTGGGCACGCCAGCGCCGGCACGGCCCATGACTTTTTCCATCACCCAACCACGAATGCCCTTCGAGTCGTCCGGCTTGGGCGGCGCGGTGGTTTCCGCCACCAGCACGTCGCCATTGGGCAGCACATACAGCCAGCGCGGGTGATCCAGGCCTTCGGCAAACGCTGCCACCTGGGTGCCCGCCGCCGGGGTCGGCTTGGTGCCTTCCGGCCAGCCGATCGCCGGTGCGATATTCACCGTGGGAATCAGGGTTTTATTCGGTTCCGGCAGCTTGGGCGACGGCCCGGTGCCGTCGGACACTTGCAGGGTAGAGCTTTCACCACAGGCGGCGAGGGTGCCGGCGAGCATGATCAGTAGGGCAAGTCGGGTCTTGTGCATGGTTTTCTCCTTGATACCTGTAGGGGTAGAGGCGTGTAGCGGCCGGATGGTTCACGCGCGTGTCCGGCTTTAATTGACGCTCCACCCCCAACCCACTAACCTTCGCGGCTTGTTTCAGGTGCTCTGTGGCGTACGCGTCGACTGAGTGAAACAGGGAAGCCGGTGAGTGAGCGTACTTTTCTACAGTGCAGCCACGATCCCGGCGCTGCCCCCGCAACGGTAAATGAGTCAAGACGGTGCCTTAAGCCACTGTATCGCCCGCGATATGGGAAGGCGCACCCTCGGCATTGCATGTCACTCATGAGCCCGGAGACCGGCCTGATCCATCCAACAGCATCACGGTGGGCGATGCTTGGCTGTCTATCTGTACCTTTTTCCTGCCCGCCGTTTTTGTCCAGCCCCAACGGAGAGCTGCCATGACTGAATCCCCCGATCGTGACGAACGCCACCTGGCGCGCATGCTGCGCAAAAAAGCCGTGATTGACGAGCGCATTGCCAATTCACCGAACGAGTGCGGGTTGCTGCTGGTGCTCACCGGCAATGGCAAAGGCAAGAGCAGCTCAGCCTTTGGCATGCTGGCCCGGGCCATGGGCCACGGTATGCAGTGCGGCGTGGTGCAGTTCATCAAGGGCCGCAACAGCACCGGCGAAGAACTGTTCTTCCGCCGTTTCCCCGAGCAGGTGCGGTTCCACGTGATGGGCGAAGGTTTCACCTGGGAAACCCAGGACCGTGCCCGCGACATCGTGGCTGCCGAAGCCGCCTGGGCGGTCTCCCGTGAAATGCTGCAAAACCCGGCCATCGGCCTGGTGGTGCTGGATGAGCTGAACATCGCCCTCAAGCACGGCTACCTCGACCTGGACCAGGTGCTCAGCGACCTGCAGGCCCGCCCGGCCATGCAACACGTGCTGGTGACCGGCCGGGGTGCCAAACCCGAATTGATTGAAATGGCCGACACCGTGACGGAAATGGGCATGCTCAAGCACGCCTTCCAGGCCGGTATCAAGGCACAGAAAGGCATCGAACTTTGAATCAGCCCCGTCACTGTCCTGCAGTCCTGATCGCCGCACCGGCATCCGGCCAGGGCAAAACCACCGTCACCGCCGCGCTCGCCCGTTTGCACCGCAACCTGGGGCGCAAGGTGCGGGTGTTTAAATGCGGCCCGGACTTTCTCGATCCGATGATCCACGAGCGCGCCAGTGGTGCGCCGGTCTATCAATTGGACATGTGGATGGTGGGCGAGCAGGAAAGTCGCCGGTTGCTGTGGGAAGCGGCGGGGGAAGCCGACCTGATCCTGATCGAAGGCGTGATGGGCCTGTTCGACGGCACGCCGTCCAGTGCCGACCTGGCGCGCCATTTTGGCGTGCCGGTACTGGCCGTGATCGACGGTACCGCCATGGCCCAGACTTTCGGCGCCCTGGCGCTGGGCCTGGCGCGCTACCAGCCGGACCTGCCGTTTGCCGGTGTGCTGGCCAACCGCGTCGGCACCCTGCGCCACGCGCAATTGCTCGAAGGCAGCCTCACCGAAGGCCTGCGCTGGTATGGCGCACTGTCCCGGGAAACCGGCATCGAGTTGCCCAGCCGGCACCTTGGCCTGGTGCAGGCCAGCGAACTGAATGACCTCGACCTGCGCCTTGACGCAGCCGCCCAGGCCCTGGGCAGCAGCTGCGAGGTAGCACTGCCACCGCCGGTGGAGTTCGCCGCGCCCGAGGTGATCGAGGCCCAGCCGTTGTTGGCCGGCGTGCGCATTGCCGTGGCCCGCGACGAAGCCTTTGCCTTTACCTACGGCGCCAGCCTCGACCTGCTGCGGGCGATGGGTGCTGAGTTGCGATTCTTCTCGCCGATTCGCGACAGCGCGTTGCCTGAAGCTGACAGCCTCTACCTGCCCGGCGGCTACCCGGAACTGCATCACCAGGCGCTGTCGGAAAATACCGCGATGCTGGACGCCATCCGCGCCCACCACGCTGCCGGCAAGCCACTGCTGGCCGAATGCGGCGGCATGCTCTATCTGCTGGACTCGCTCACCGATGTCGATGGCGCCCGTGCTGAACTGGTCGGCCTGCTCCAGGGGGATGCCGTGATGCAAAAGCGTCTGGCGGCATTGGCGCTGCAAAACGTCGAACTGCCTGAAGGCCTGTTGCGCGGCCACACGTACCATCACTCGCTGACCACTACCGAGTGGCAGCCGATTGCCCGGGGCCTGAGCCCGAATGGCGGGCGCGGCGCCGAGGCGGTTTACCGTCAGGGCCGGATGACGGCGTCCTACGTGCACTTTTATTTCCCGTCCAACCCGGTGGCGGTGGCTGCCTTGTTTGCGCCGGACCCTCAGGCCGCCATCGCAGGCAAGCCAGCTCCCACACTTGACCGAGTTGAAACGCAATCCACTGTGGGAGCGGGCTTGCCCGCGATGAGGCCATGACTGACAACGCCTTTCCCCAGGCCGACCGCGAAGCCGTCTACCGCGCCATCGCCGAACGCCGCGACATGCGTCACTTCAGCGGCGGCAGCGTCGCGCCGCAATTGCTCCATCGCCTGCTGCAAGCCGCGCACCAGGCGCCGAGCGTCGGCTTGATGCAGCCCTGGCGGTTTATCCGCATCAGCGACCGCACTTTGCGCGGGCAGATCCAGCAACTGGTGGAAGAAGAACGCGTACGCACCGCTGAAGCCCTCGGCGAGCGCTCCGACCAGTTCATGAAGCTCAAGGTCGAAGGCATTAACGACTGCGCCGAAGTGCTGGTGGCTGCCCTGATGGACGACCGCGAGCGGCATATCTTCGGGCGACGCACCTTGCCGGAAATGGACATGGCGTCGTTGTCCTGTGCGATCCAGAATCTATGGCTGGCGGCCCGCGTCGAAGGCCTGGGCATGGGCTGGGTCTCGCTGTTCGAGCCCCAGGCCCTGGCCGAACTGCTGGGCCTGCCGCCCGGCGCCAAGCCGTTGGCCGTGTTGTGCCTGGGCCCGGTGACCGAGTTCTACCCGGCACCGATGTTGCAGCTCGAAGGCTGGACCGAACCACGGCCACTGAGTGACATGTTGTATGAGAATGTTTGGGGAGTGAGTCAATGAGTGTGGCCTTGCTGAGTGTCGCTGCGGTGGCGCTGGATGCGCTGCTGGGCGAGCCCAGGCGCTGGCATCCGCTGGTGGCGTTCGGCAATTTTGCCGGGCGCATCGAGCAGCGTTTCAATTCCGGCGGTCGTGGCTGGCGCAGCCATGGTGTCACTGCGTGGGTGATCGCGGTGGTGCCGCTGACCCTGCTGGCCACGGCCCTGTCGTGGGCGCCTTACATCGGCTGGGTACTGGAAATCCTCGCGCTGTATTGCGCCCTCGGCATGCGCAGCCTCGGCGAGCACGTGCTGCCGGTGGCGCAAGCCCTGCGCAGCGACGACCTGGACGAGGCGCGCAAGCGTGTCAGCTACCTGGTCAGCCGCCAGACCAGCGAACTGGACCGCACCGAAGTCGCCCGCGCGGCCACCGAATCGGTGCTGGAGAACGGCAGCGATGCGGTATTTGCCGCCTTGTTCTGGTTTGTGGTCGCAGGCGTGCCCGGCGTGGTGCTCTATCGTCTGAGCAACACCCTGGACGCCATGTGGGGCTATCGCAATGAACGCTTTGAACGTTTCGGCTGGGCCGCAGCAAAGATCGACGACGTACTCAACTACATTCCTGCACGCTTGGTGGCGTTGACCTACGCGCTGCTGGGCAAAACCCGCCTGGCCCTCACATGCTGGCGCACCCAGGGCCCGACCTGGGACAGCCCCAACGCTGGTCCGGTGATGGCGGCCGGTGCCGGCGCCCTCGGCGTCGAACTGGGCGGCGCGGCGATTTATCACGGCGAACTGCACCAGCGCCCGCAACTGGGCGAAGGCCCGCCAGCGGACGCAGACTCCATCGAGCGTGGCTGGCAACTGGTGCAGCGCGGCGTGTGGCTATGGTTGTTGATCCTGTGCGTGGGGGCTGAGTTTTATGCTTGAGCACGGTGGCCGCTTGCGCAAGGCGGCGATGCAGTACGGCATTCCAGAAGCCGAATGGCTGGACCTGTCCAGCGGCCTGGCGCCGTGGCCGTTTCCGATCCCGGAAATCCCGCTGCGGGCCTGGGCGCGCCTGCCTGAAACCGATGACGGCCTGGAACAGGCCGCCTGCGAATATTATGGGGCGACCCATGTGCTGCCGGTTGCTGGCTCCCAGGCCGCGATCCAGTTACTGCCGCGCCTGCGCCGGGCGGGCAAGGTCGGTGTGTTGTCGCCGTGCTACGCCGAGCACGCGGAGGCCTGGCGTCGCGCCGGCTATATCGTGCGCGAAGTGCTGGAGCAGGAAGTCGACTTCTTCCTCGACAGCCTCGACGTGCTGGTGGTGGTCAACCCCAACAACCCCACCGGCCTGAGCCTTGCGCCCCAACGCTTGCTGGACTGGCACGCACGCCTGGCCCAGCGCGGTGGCTGGCTGGTGGTGGATGAAGCCTTCATGGACATCACTCCGCAGTTGAGTCTGGCGAGCCAGGCTCATCAAGTCGGGCTGATCGTGCTGCGCTCGTTTGGCAAATTCTTTGGTCTGGCCGGGGTACGGCTGGGGTTTGTATTGGCCGAGCGCAAGCTGCTCAAACTGCTCGCCGAACAGGTGGGACCGTGGGCCGTCAGCGGGCCGACGCGGGTGCTGGGGCAAGTGTGCCTGCGCGATACCGCCGGCCATGCGCAACAGCGGCTGCGTTGCGAATCGGCCAGCCAGCGCCTGTTTGATGTGCTCGAACGCCACGACTTGCGGCCTCAGGGCGGCTGCGCGCTTTTCCAGTGGATGATCACCGACCGGGCTGAGCTGTTGCATGAATTCATGGCCCAGCGCGGGATTCTGCTGCGCCTGTTTGTTGACAACAGCAGCTTGCGGTTTGGCCTGCCGGACACCGAGGCCGACTGGCTGCGACTGGAACAGGCGCTCAGCGCCTACAAGGACGCCACATGAGTACCTTGATGGTGCAGGGCACCACATCCGACGCGGGCAAAAGCACGCTGGTGACCGCACTTTGCCGCTGGCTGGTGCGCCAGGGCATCCCCGTGGTGCCCTTCAAACCCCAGAACATGGCCCTCAACAGCGCCGTGACCGCCGAAGGTGGCGAGATCGGCCGCGCCCAGGCGGTGCAGGCCCAGGCGGCGAACCTGGCGCCCCACACCGACATGAACCCGGTGCTGCTCAAGCCCAACAGCGACACGGGCTCCCAGGTGATTATCCATGGGCGTGCCGTGACCACCATGAATGCCGTGGCCTACCACGACTACAAAGCCATCGCGATGCAGGCAGTGCTGGCCTCCCATGCGCGGTTGAGTGCGGCGTATCCGGTGGTGATAGTCGAGGGCGCGGGTTCGCCGGCCGAGATCAACCTGCGGGCGAATGACATTGCCAACATGGGCTTTGCCGAAGCGGTGGACTGCCCGGTGCTGCTGATTGCCGACATCAATCGTGGCGGGGTATTTGCGCACCTGGTGGGCACGCTGGAATTGTTGTCGCCGACCGAACAGGCGCGGGTCAAAGGCTTCATCATCAATCGGTTTCGTGGGGATATTGCGCTGTTGCAGCCGGGGCTGGATTGGCTGGAAGCGCGTACCGGCAAACCGGTGGTGGGGGTGTTGCCGTATGTGATGGATTTGCACCTGGAGGCGGAGGACGGTATCGACCAGCGTCAGATCGACAAGGCGGCGCAGGTGCTCAAGGTGGTGGTGCCGGTGTTGCCACGCATCAGTAATCACACGGATTTTGATCCGCTGCGGTTGCATCCGCAGGTGGATTTGCAGTTTGTCGGGCCGGGGCAGGCGATTCCTGCGGCGGACCTGATTATTTTGCCGGGCTCGAAAAGTGTGCGCAGTGATTTGGCGTATTTGCGGGCCAATGGGTGGGATACGGCTTTGGCGCGGCACCTGCGTTACGGCGGGAAGGTGTTGGGGATTTGTGGTGGGTTGCAGATGCTCGGGGAGCAGGTGCATGACCCGCTTGGGTTGGAAGGGCCCAGCGGTTCCAGTGTTGGTTTGGGGTTGCTGGCGTTCAGTACGACGTTGGAAGAAGAGAAGCAATTGCGCAATGTGCGGGGGCGGTTGTTGCTGGAGGATGCCGAGGTGAGTGGGTATGAGATCCACGCGGGCGTAACCAGTGGCGCAGGTCTATTGCGGGCTGCGGTGCAGTTGGATGATGGGCGCAGTGACGGGGCGCAGAGTGAGGATGGGCAGATCTTTGGCACTTACCTGCATGGGGTGTTTGAGACGCCGGCTGCGTGTAGTGCGTTGTTGCGGTGGGCTGGGTTGGAGGATGTGCAAGAGGTGGATTATCACGGGTTGCGGGAGCGGGATATCGAGCGGTTGGCGGACCTTGTAGAGCAGCATTTGGATACCGGGTTGCTGCTTGATTTGTGTGGGGTTTGATTTTTTTGGACTGTGTACATATCCATTCCTGCGGTCACGGCCGCTTAGGGTTCCGCTCTTACAGCGGGTCACCCAAACGCCCCAAAAGTAACCAAAAGGTCTTTGCCCCACCACTCGGTGCCTCGCTTAGGCTCGGCATGCCCGCACTCCGGCCATCGTGGTTGACGGGGCCCGCAGATCAAAAGCAAGAGCACGGCGGCCTGAAAGCCGACCTGAGTGGTAGAAGCAAAGGCAAGAGCTGCTTTTCTGTAGGAGCCGGCTTGCCGGCGAAGAACCTGAGAACGCCGCGTTCATTCAGGACGCCAACGTCATCGTTAACGACCATCGCCGGCAAGCCAGCTCCTACAGGGGATCGTGCCCGCTTTAGATTTTGCCTTTGCTTCACCACACTCAAGCCGGCCTGCAGGCCGCTGTGCTGTTGATCTGCTTTTGATCTTGATCTTAGGCGCCCCGTTAAACCACGCTGGCCGAACGCAGGTAGTACGGAGCGGGTAAACCGGCAGGACGCCGGTTTAGCCGCGACGGGGCAGGGACGCCCCGTCGCGGCGGCCCGCTTCGTGCTACCGGAGCTGAGGGCACACCGAGCCTAGGCGAGGTGCCGAGTGGTGGGGCAAGAGCGTTTTGCTTACTTTTGCGCTTTTCAAAAGTGAGCCGCTGTAAGAGCGGAACCAATAGTGGCCGTTACCTAAATAACGGATATACACACAAAGCAGAGGCACAACCCATGCTCCAGTTGATCCTCGGCGGCGCCCGCTCCGGCAAAAGCCGCCTGGCTGAAACGCTCGCCACCGACAGCGGCCTGAGCGTCACCTACATCGCCACCAGCCAACCCCTGGACGGCGAAATGAGTGCGCGCGTCGCCCACCATCGCGAGCGTCGCCCAGCCGAATGGGGCTTGATCGAAGAGCCCATCGAACTGGCCCGCGTCCTCAGGGAAAACGCCAGCCCCAACCATTGCCTGCTGGTCGACTGCCTGACCCTCTGGCTCACCAACCTGCTGATGCTCGAAGACCCTGACCGTCTAAAGCAAGAGCGCGAAACCCTGCTGCAAACCCTGGCCACCCTCCCGGGAGAAATCATTTTTGTCAGCAACGAGACCGGTATGGGTGTCGTGCCGCTGGGCGAATTGACTCGCCGCTACGTCGATGAAGCCGGTTGGCTGCATCAAGCCTTGGCCGAACGTTGTCAGCGCGTTGTCCTGACCGTCGCCGGCCTGCCCCTGACTCTGAAAGGTACTGCGTTATGACCGACACCTGGTGGCTCAACCCCTGCAAAGCAATCGACGCCCAAGCCCACGAACAAGCCCTGGCTCGCCAACAGCAACTGACCAAACCCGCCGGCTCCCTCGGCCAACTGGAAGCCGTAGCCGTCCAATTAGCCGGCCTCCAAGGCCAGGTCAAACCCAGCGTCGACCACCTGTGGATCGCCATCTTCGCCGGCGACCACGGCGTCGTCGCCGAAGGGGTCTCCGCCTTCCCCCAGGAAGTCACCGGCCAGATGCTCCACAACTTCGTCACCGGCGGCGCCGCCATCAGCGTGCTGGCCCGCCAACTGGACGCGAAACTGGAAGTGGTCGACCTCGGCACCATCACCCCCACACTGAACCTGCCCGGCGTGCGCCACCTCAACATCGGTGCCGGCACCGCCAACTTCGTCAACGGCCCGGCAATGACTGAAGCTCAGGGCCGACTGGCGTTGCAAGCCGGCCGCGACAGCGTGCACCGCGCCATTGCGAGCGGCGCGCAGCTGTTTATTGGCGGCGAAATGGGCATCGGCAACACCACCGCCGCCAGCGCCCTGGCCTGCGCGCTGCTGGACTGCCAGGTCAGTGACCTCACCGGCCCCGGCACCGGCCTGAACGCCCAGGGTGTCAGCCACAAAGTCGCCGTCATCGAACGCGCCCTGGCACTGCACGCAGGCGAGCGTGATGCCCCGCTGAAAACCCTGTTCAACCTCGGCGGCTTCGAAATTGCCGCGCTGGTCGGCGCCTACCTGGCCTGTGCCCAAGAGGGCGTCGTGGTGCTGGTGGACGGCTTTATCTGCACGGTCGCGGCGCTGGTCGCCACGCGCCTCAATCCGGCCTGCCGCGAATGGCTGCTGTTCGGCCATCGCGGTGCCGAGCCCGGTCACCGTCACGTGCTGCAAAGCCTCAATGCTGAACCGCTGCTGGAACTCGGCCTGCGTTTGGGCGAGGGCAGTGGCGCCGCGCTGGCCGTGCCGTTGCTGCGCCTGGCCTGCGCGCTGCACGGGCAGATGGCAACCTTCGCTGAAGCCGCCGTGGCGGATCGTCCGGCATGACCCTGCACCTGGACCTGCTGCGCCACGGCGAAACCGAACTGGGCGGCGGCTTGCGCGGCAGCCTGGACGACGCGCTCACCGCCAGGGGCTGGGAGCAGATGCGTGCGGCGGTGGTGGCGCAGGGCCCGTGGGACCGTGTGGTCAGTTCGCCGCTGCAACGTTGCGCGAGGTTTGCTGATGAGTTGGGCGCACGCCTGAACCTGCCAGTCAGCCTGGAAAAGGATCTGCAGGAGCTGCACTTCGGTGCCTGGGAAGGGCAGAGCGCTGCGGCCTTGATGGAGACCGATGCCGACGCGCTGGGGCTGTTCTGGGCCGATCCCTACAGCTTCACACCGCCCCAGGGCGAGCCGGTGGCGCAGTTTTCCGCCCGGGTGCTGGGCGCTGTCGCCCGCTTGCATCAAGCGTATGACGGCCAGCGCGTGCTGCTGATCAGCCACGGCGGCGTCATGCGTCTACTGCTTGCCCAGGCGCGCGGTCTGCCGCGTGAGCAACTGTTGAATGTCGAAGTCGGCCATGGTGGCCTGTTCAGCCTGCAGGTAGAGGCTGGTGGCGTATTGAAGGAAGGACTCTAAGCATGCTGCCGTTCTGGATCGCCTTGCAGTTTCTCAGCAGCCTGCCGATTCGCTTGCCGGGCATGCCGCAGCCCCAGGAGCTGGGACGCTCGTTGCTGTTTTATCCGGTGGTGGGGCTGTTGTTCGGGCTCCTGCTGTGGGGCTTGAACGCCGTGTTGATGGGCGCACCCTTGCTGCTGCATGCCGCGCTGCTGTTGACCGCGTGGGTGCTGCTCAGCGGTGGCCTGCATCTGGATGGCCTGGCCGACAGCGCTGACGCCTGGCTCGGTGGCTTCGGCGACCGCGAGCGCACCCTGACCATCATGAAAGACCCGCGCAGCGGGCCGATCGCGGTGGTCACCCTGGGCCTGGTGTTGCTGCTCAAGTTCACTGCGCTGGTGGCATTGATCGAGCAGCACAACGGCGCCGCGCTGATCCTCGCACCATTGATTGGCCGCGCTTCGATGCTGGCGCTGTTTCTCACTACGCGGTACGTGCGTGCTGGCGGGTTGGGGCAGGCGTTGGCGGATCATCTACCACGGATCGTCGGCCAACAGGTGCTGATCCTCAGCGGTCTGGCGTGTCTCTTGATCGGCGGCTTCAGCGGCGGCATTGCCGTGTTGCTGGCGGCCCTGTGCTTTATCGGCTTGCGCCAACTGATGGTCAATCGCCTTGGCGGCACCACCGGCGACACGGCTGGCGCGTTGCTGGAGCTGCTGGAAGTCGCTGTGTTGGTCGGTCTGGCGCTGTAACAGTTTCTTGCATTTCATTAATCCCGGGTATATACACGCTCCATGCTTGCCTCCCAATGTTTATGTACCAACCTGCGTCGCGCCGCTCGTGGCGTCAGCAGGCATTACGACGGCGCTCTCGACGGCTTCGGGATCAACGTTGCCCAGTATTCTCTGCTGTGTAATCTGCAGCGCCTCGATCAACCGAGCATTTCCAGCCTGGCCGATGCCATGGGCCTGGATCGCAGCACGTTGGGGCGCAACCTGCGGGTGCTGGAAGGCGAAGGCCTGGTGCAGTTGGTGGAGGGTGACGACCTGCGTAACCGCCTGGTGTTGCTCACCGAAACCGGGCATGAACGGCTTGCCGCGGCATTGCCGGCCTGGGAAGCGGCGCAGCAAAAATTGATTGATCAGTTGGGCGCCGAAAAGCGCGAAACCCTGTTGGCCTTGCTGGATGAACTCGCTTGATGCGGGTTTGTTCGATGACAAGCGGGTATATACCCGCGAACGGAGAATAAGAATGACCTCGATGTGGCGCACCAGCGGCTGGATTCTAGTGGGGAGTGCGTTGATCCTGGCGTTGTCTCTGGGCGTGCGGCATGGCTTTGGCCTGTTCCTGGCGCCCATGAGTGCCGAGTTTGGCTGGGGCCGTGAAACCTTTGCCTTTGCCATCGCCCTGCAAAACCTGATCTGGGGCCTGGCGCAGCCGTTTACCGGCGCCCTGGCCGACCGCTTCGGCGCTGCCAAGGTGGTGATGATCGGTGGCGTGCTGTATGCGCTGGGCCTGGTGTTCATGGGCTTGTCGGACTCGGCGTGGTCGCTGTCCCTGAGTGCCGGGTTGCTGATCGGCATCGGCCTGTCGGGCACCTCGTTCTCGGTGATTCTCGGGGTGGTGGGGCGTGCCGTGGCGCCGGAAAAACGCAGCATGGCCATGGGTATCGCCAGCGCCGCCGGCTCATTCGGCCAGTTCGCCATGTTGCCGGGCACCCTCGGTTTGATTGGTTGGCTCGGCTGGTCGGCCGCGTTGCTGGTGCTGGGTGTGATGGTGGCGCTGATTGTGCCGCTGGTGAGCATGCTCAAGGACCGTCCGCTGCCAGCGGTGGCCGGTCAACAAACTTTGCGCGAGGCCTTGCATGAAGCCTGCTCCCATTCAGGCTTTTGGCTGTTGGCGTTCGGTTTTTTTGTCTGCGGTTTCCAGGTGGTGTTTATCGGTGTGCACTTGCCGTCGTACCTGGTGGACCAGCATTTGCCCGCCTCGGTGGGCACCACAGTGCTGGCATTGATCGGCCTGTTTAATATCTTCGGTACTTACACCGCCGGATGGCTCGGCGGGCGCATGTCCAAGCCGCGCTTGCTGACCGGGTTGTACCTGCTGCGGGCGGTGGTGATTGTGATCTTCCTGTGGGCGCCGGTGACGCAAACCAGTGCCTACCTGTTCGGCATGGCAATGGGCTTCTTGTGGCTGTCCACGGTGCCGCTGACCAACGGTACGGTCGCGACCTTGTTTGGGGTCAGAAACCTTTCCATGCTCGGCGGGATCGTGTTCCTGTTCCACCAGCTCGGCTCGTTCCTCGGTGGCTGGCTGGGCGGCGTGGTCTATGATCGAACCGGTAGTTACGATTTGATCTGGCAAGTGGCAATCGTCCTGAGCCTGGTGGCGGCAGCCTTGAACTGGCCGGTGCGCGAGCGTCCGGTGGCACGTTTGCAGGCGCAAATGGGGGTGGCATGAATTCGACCTGGCATTGGCTCGGCGCCGCAGGAGCAGCGCTCTTGCTGCTTCTGGCGTGGTGGGGCTGGCAACAGGGCGGGCTGGCATTGATGCAGTTGGGCATGGCGATCTGTTAAGTTCTGTGTCTGAGACTTTTCAAGGACAGGTGACATGCTGATGCGCTGGCTCGCAGTACCCGCTCTGATGGTGGCTTTTGGCGGTGTCGCCATGGCCGCCGATTGCCCGCCGTTGCTTGAAGGCCAGTTGCCCAAGCTGCGCGCCAAGGAATCCATCGACCTGTGCCAGCGCTTCGCCGGCAAGCCGCTGCTGATCGTCAACACCGCCAGTTTCTGCGGGTTTGCGCCGCAGTTCAAAGGGCTTGAGGCGTTGTATCAGCGCTACAAGGGCCAGGGCCTGGAAGTGATTGGCGTGCCGTCCGATGACTTCAAGCAGGAAGCCAAGACCGGCGAGGAAACCGCCAAGGTTTGTTATGTGAACTACGGCGTGACCTTCACCATGACCGAGCCACAGAAGGTCAAGGGCCCGGACGCGGTGCATCTGTTCAAGATCCTGGCGCAGCAGAGCAGCGCGCCGAAGTGGAATTTCTACAAGTACGTGGTGGACCGCCAGGGCAAGGTGATCGCCAATTTCTCCAGCCTGACCAAGCCGGATAATCCAGACCTGATCAAGGCGCTGGAAGAGGCGCTGGCTTCGAAGCCCTGATCGGCGCCCACTAAAAAGCCCCGCCTCTTGTGCAAGAGAGCGGGGCTTTTTTATGTCGCTTTACATCAGAACTTGTACGTCACGCCCAGGCCGAAACCGTTGGCGCTGTTTTCGTACTTGGCGTTGTAGGACTGGCCCAGTGCGTTAGCGCGTGCAACTTTGACAGGTTCTTCCTTGAGGTAGGAGTAAGCCACGTCGATGGTCATGTTCGGCATTACGTCGTAGCCCAGGCCGAGACTGAAGATCGTCCGGTCACCGGTAGGGATACGAGGCGAGCGATCAGTGTTATTGGTCGGCGACTGGTCGAACGTCAGGCCGGTACGCAGTACCACCTGCTTGGTCACACGGTACGAGGTACCCAGGGCGTAGGCCCAGGTGTCGTGCCAGTTCTGGTCTTCCTTGATGGTGCCGACAATTTGCGGAGCCAAAGCGCCACTGCCCGCAGCGGCAGATACGCCTTCGTTGTTGACGGTGATGTCTTTCAGTCGGCTCCAGCGCGTCCAGGTTGCGCCCGCATAGAGTTTCCAGGCATCGCTCAAGTCTTGAGTAACAGACAGGTCCCAGGACTCAGGCGTGTCGATCTTCAGCGAGGCGTCATAGCGACCATTGTTCAAGAGAGTGGCAGGAACGTTGGTCCCTTTGGTCACTTCGGTATGGCCTTCGAGCTTGTACTTCACTTTCGAGTGGTAGGTCAGGCCCACACGAGTGGTGTCAGTGGCTTGTACCAGCAGACCGGCGTTGAAGCCGAGCGCGGTGTCATCACCCTTGATCTTGATGTTGTTGGAGCCGGTACCCGCGATTGGCAGGTTGATGTCGGACTCAAGCGTACCGGAGATACGGTTGATAGTCGGACCAAAACCAATGGATACCCGGTCGTTGAAGGCATAGCTGACGGTTGGCTGGAAGGTAATGACCTTCACTTCGCTCTTACTGCCGAATGCTTTGCCCTGGAAGCCACTTTCGTAGTCAGTCACTAGGCCAAATGGTGCATAGACGCCGAAACCGACAGCCCATTGCTCATTGAGTTTATTGGTGTAGAAACCGAAAGGAACGGCAGTAAAAGGCACCATGTCGCCTTTGTTGCTACCGGTGGAGCGGCCACTGACATCTTTTATGTTGGTGGAGGCATCGATCGCGGCAACACCACCTGTAACTTGCTGGCCTTCAAGGCGAGCCATACCGGCAGGGTTACCATAAACGGTGCTTGCGTTATCGGCAGAGGAAGAGCGTCCCGCAAAACCGGTACCCATCCCGGCAACATCTTGTTCGTTGAGGGCGAAGCCGCTCGCGAACACGTGGGAGGATGCCATTGCAACGGCGAGGCTAAGTGTCGTCTTGAGCATTACTTTTTTCATTATTAGAACTCCGTGGTGATCACCGCTGCGGAAAGTAACAATAAATTTATGTTTGCGCTATAGGCTGAAACATAGGAGATAGAGCGGTTTTGTAGGACAATCCGACCAAAATCAACGTTTTTAGCCGAATCTTGCAAATCGCCCGATCAACAAGCGACGTGATTCATGGGTGAAACACAGGTTTGCCAGGCTTGGGTGAAATCCCGAAGCCGGCCCTGGGGGTGAAATATTTCTTTCCAGATACGCGCCATGGCCAAAACATCGTCGGGTGGCGGCAGGGCAGGGCGGTGTTGTTCCACCAGCAGCCAGGCGATGGCGGTGGCGTAACGCAGGTTGACCGTCAGCTCAAGCTGCGGCCCGCTGAGGAACGCGTGCTGGCTGGCGAGGCCACGAACCAGGCTGGCGCGCTCGGGGTCCAGCGCCAGGTAGTTGTCCCACAAGGCGCGGTGGCGCGGTTCGGTGATGCTGTAGAGGCCATGGCCGCGGCGGTCGTGCAAGGCTGAACCGAGGGCCGACTGGCTGGCGGCGATACCCAGCAGCAGGGATTCGGCAGTCGGGTTATGGCGGCCCAGATACAGCAGGGTGGGCCGGATCACATAACGACACAATTCGCTGGCGGCGATGCCCATAAAAGCCTCAATCCATGAAATTGGTCGGCGATACCTGAGAGGGGGGCTTGGCAGCAGTGAATCGGATCTCAGGCTCGCCGGAAGCGGATCATGCCGCTTGAGTTGAAGTGTAGTGTCATATTTACGACGTAAAGGACTGTTTTTAAAATATTTTCATCATTTAGTTATATCGTTTATATCAATTTAAACTTAGCGCGCCTGAATTTCAGGCAATAAAAAACCCCGGGTTTTAACCGGGGTTTTTTGTGTTTCAGCGATCCGGGTCGATCAGGCAACCAGTGCCTGGCGAGTACGATCGATCACGGCCTGCAGCGGTTCTGCGCTGGAGTATTGATCGGGGTACAGGCGTTCGCTGTGACGAGCGATGCCGTGTTCGTTGACCAGGGTAAAGCTGAAGCAGCCTTTGCGAGCGGCCATGATCAGGCAGTTCATTGGTGCAAAAGCGTTGGTGAGGGTGCGAATGGCATCCTGAGTGTGGATTTGAGTGGACATATTATTGGTGTTCCTACAAATGACACGGTTAAGAACCGTGCAACGTTAAAACGTTCCAGTGACGCTGATCACCATTGATCAAGCGAAGAACCCGACTGGAACAAAGCAGCCAGTTTGAAGCGCTATTAAGTTGGCGCGCTTGGGCTGGCAGGTAGGTACTTAGGAGGGCAGGCAACACAACAGGGGCAAAGGTTCTGGGCCCGGGGTGAAGATCCTGATCAATTTGCAGGTTGGTTCGGTCAGCGTATGGAAACTTCGCGACACCCTTTGCATTGTTCAAAGGCTGTGTCGTCGCAAGTGATACCTGGAAACCATCGAGGTGGTCGATCCCTTTTTGTCGGCGGTGCCGTGAGGGAGTTGTTCGACCAGAATTGACTTTCAGCTTGGTACTAACGGCGCGGATAGTAACGGATTGAAACGTGGAAAGAAAGTGTGCTAGACAAAAAACTTTTCTGGCCTCGGTGCTTCGGTAACATTCCTGGGTCGGGGGCCGACAGAAAAACGCGGTGGATATAACCGCCAGGTGAGTAGTTGTGCACATTGGTTGCGCCCTGTGTAACCGTGCTGACATACACCGTGTAGTGCTCCCGGGTGCCTGCAACTAAAATTTAAGTCAATGAAAAATCGAGCTTTTTTTTATTGGTGAAAAAATCGTCAGTTTGACTGCGGCCCCCGTTCCATGGGCCTTTGCGGGAGTTACATAACGGTTGTCCACTGAGTTATCCACAGGTTCTGTGGATTGTCCCAAGCGCTTGCTCTAGAACGGGCGTGCAGGCTTTTTTCAGCTTTACCTGTACGAAAAAAAGAGTAGAGTGGCGCGCCTTCCGTTCTGTCCCACAGTGCTTTATGAAGTTTCGCTCAGTATCACCTTCTGTTACCGACAGCCCTCAGGTTGTTACCGCACCCAAGCGTTTTTCCCTGAAAGTTGCCTTGTGGTTGCTCGACAGCCCGCGCCTGGGCCACAGCCCCAACGTGAAGCATTTCGCGGGGCATTTGCTCAAGCAACCGGCGCGCGCTGGCGTGGTGGTGGCGCAGAGTCGCCTTGGCCAGTTGATGTGCCGCGAATGCGGCAACGCCCGGGACCGCCGCATCGGCCATGACCTGCTGCGCCAGGCTGCCCGCGCCGGCGACCGCATCGCCCAGCGTGAACTGGGCCAGATCGAAGACTGAGCTGTCCTCATTGCACAGGCTTGGTTAACCTTCTTCTTTTCGGGTGACGGCAGGAATCGCTATGGCTTTTGACTGGACCAGTGTTGTGCTGGGTCTCGCCGCTGCTGGGTTGCCGCTATTGGGCCTGTGCTGGCAGATCCAGCGAAAACTGTCTGCCCGAATGGCCGGCTGGGAATTGCTCGAAGAGCGCCTGGCCACCGCGCAACTGGCCCAGGAAGGGCTCGCCGCGCAGTTGGACGCCAGCCGTGACGAAATCAGCGACCTGAGCCAAGCCAACGCGGCCAAACAGGCCGACCTGGCGGCCGTGCGCCGCGAAGTTGAACTGCTGCAGATCGACCGCGACAACGCCCGCGACGCCGCCCACGCCTGGAACCTCGACCGTTCCTCCAAGGAAGCCGAACTGCGTCGCCTGGATGCCTTGGCCGCGTCCCTGCGCGCTGAACTGC
Source organism: Pseudomonas sp. Z18(2022) (assembly GCF_036346535.1). Classification (NCBI taxonomy): domain Bacteria; kingdom Pseudomonadati; phylum Pseudomonadota; class Gammaproteobacteria; order Pseudomonadales; family Pseudomonadaceae; genus Pseudomonas; species Pseudomonas sp. Z18(2022). The sequence continues at coordinate 972,467 of NZ_JAOTOA010000001.1, read as the reverse complement.
GCGAGCAACAGGAAAGCCACCAGCAACGCCTCAACGACCTGCAAGGCTCCCGCGATGAACTGCGCGCGCAGTTCGCCGAACTCGCCGGGAAGATCTTCGACGAGCGCGAGCAGCGCTTCGCCGAGACCAGCCAGCAACGCCTCGGCCAATTGCTCGACCCGCTCAAGGAACGCATCCAGTCGTTCGAAAAACGTGTCGAAGAAAGCTACCAGAGCGAAGCCCGCGAGCGGTTCTCCCTGGCCAAGGAGCTGGAGCGCCTGCAACAGCTGAACCTGCGCCTGTCCGACGAAGCCACCAACCTGACGCGCGCCCTCAAGGGCCAGAAAACCCAGGGCAACTGGGGCGAATTGATTCTGGAGCGGGTGCTGGAACATGCGGGCCTGGAGAAGGGCCGCGAGTACCAGACCCAGGTCAGCCTCAAAGGCCCGGACGGCGAACGCTTCCAGCCTGACGTGCTGATCATGCTGCCGGGTGACAAGCAGGTGGTGGTGGATTCCAAGGTCAGCCTGACCGCCTATCAACAGTACGTGGCCGAGGACGACCAAGCGATCGGCCAGGCGGCCCTGAAGCAACACGTGCTGTCCTTGCGTAACCACGTAAAAGGCTTGGCCGGCAAGGACTACAAGCGTCTGGAAGGCTTGCACAGCCTGGACTTTGTCCTGTTGTTCGTGCCCATCGAAGCCGCGTTTTCGGCAGCGCTTCAAGCGGAGCCGAACCTGTTCCAGGAAGCGTTCGACCGCAATATCGTGATCGTCAGCCCGACTACCCTGCTGGCCACCTTGCGGGTGATCGACAGCTTGTGGAAACAGGAACGGCAAAGCCAGAACGCCCGGGAAATTGCCGAGCGTGCCGGTTGGCTCTACGACAAGTTCGTACTGTTTATCCAGGACCTGGACGAGGTGGGCAACCGCCTGCAACAGTTGGACAAAGCCTACAGCGCAGCGCGCAACAAGCTGACAGATGGACGCGGAAACCTGGTGAGCCGTACCGAACAACTGAAGCTGCTCGGCGCCCGCGCCAGCAAAAGCCTGCCGGCTGACCTGCTGGAGCGGGCAATGACCGATGAAGACGGCGTGGCGCAGTTACCGGAATAGTCACCGGCCCCTGTAGGAGCTGGCTTGCCTGCGATAGCATCAACTCGGTTTCACGTCAGAGACCGAGTCGCCTGCATCGCAGGCAAGCCAGCTCCTACAGTGGTCAGAGCGGCAGGTGCCGGCTCAACAACGCCCGCAACGCCGCCGGCTTCACCGGCTTGGCCAGGTAATCCAGCCCCGCCGCATGCACTTGGGCCACCATCTCCGGCCGTCCATCGGCACTGATCACCACGCCCGGAATCGGCTCTGCCAATTGCGCCCGCAGCCAGCCCATCAACTCGGTGCCGGTCTCCCCGTGGTCGAGGTGATAATCCACCAGGGCCAGTTGCGGCCGCACACCCTCCGCCAGCAGCGCGGCACATTGCGCCTGGTCGCGCGCGGTCCACACTTCACAGCCCCAGCGCGTCAGCAAACTGCGCATGCCGATCAGGATGCTTTCTTCGTTATCCACACACAGTACCTGGGCGCCACTCAACGGCTGGCCGTTTTCCGGTACCGGCTTGGCGGGGGCGCTGACCTGGCTGCGGGCCAACGGCACCCGTACGCTGAAGACGCTGCCCTTGCCCGGCCATGAGCGCACGCTCAAGCGGTGCCCAAGCACGCGGCACAAGCCGTCGGCAATCGCCAGGCCCAGGCCCAGGCCTTTTTCCGCGCGGGTCTGGTGGCTGTCCAGGCGTTTGAATTCCTCGAAGATGACTTTCTGCTTGTCCTGGGGAATGCCGGGGCCTCGGTCCCACACTTCCAGGCACAACTCACCACGCCGGCGCCGCACACCCAGCAGCACCGGCCCGTCGGCATAGCGGAACGCGTTGGTCAGGAAGTTCTGCAACACCCGCCGCAGCAACTTGATGTCACTGTCGACCCGCAAACGACTACCCCGCAGCCGGAAACGCAAACCCTGTTCCTGGGCCAGCGCCTTGAACTCGGCACCCAACGTATCAAACAGTTCGTTGAGCACGAAGGGCTGGCGCAGCGGATTGATCTTGCCGTTTTCCAGGCGCGAAATATCCAGCAGGTCGCTGATCAGGTCTTCCGCCGAACGCAGTGAACTGTCCAGATGCTGCACCAGTTGCCGGGCATCCGCCGACATGCCGTCGTTCTGGTGGGAGAGGGCGGCAGAAAACAACCGCGCGGCGTTCAGCGGCTGCATCAAGTCGTGGCTGACGGCCGCGAGGAACCGGGTTTTCGACTGGCTGGCGGTCTCGGCCACACCCTTTGCATCAGTGAGTGCGACGTTCAGTTGCGACAGTTCGTGGGTACGCTCGGTCACCCGTTGCTCCAGCCCTTCGTTGGCCTCGGTCAGCGCCTGCTCGGCTTCGCGGAACGCGGTGATGTCGGTGAAGCTCATCACAAACCCGCCACCCGGCATCGGGTTGCCGATCAACTCGATCACCCGGCCATTGGGAAACAGCCGTTCGGACGTGTGTGCGCGACCCTGGCGCATCCAGTGCAGGCGGCGCGCTACATGCACTTCTGCCTCGCCCGGGCCGCATAGCCCGCGCTCGGCGTTGTAGCGAATGATGTCGGCAATCGGCCGGCCCACACTGATCAGGCCTTCGGGGTAATTGAACAGCTCCAGGTAGCGTCGGTTCCACGCCACCAGCCGCAGGGACTGGTCCACCACGCTGATGCCCTGGGTGATGTTTTCGATGGCGCCTTGCAACAGCGCCCGGTTGAATTGCAGCACTTCCGACGCTTCGTCGGCGATGCGTACTACGTCCTCCAGCTGCATTTCTCGGCCTTCGATGGCGGCTTTCACCACCGCCCGGGTCGATGAAGCACCCAGCACACCGGCCAGCAAGCGTTCCGTGTGGGCGATCCAGTCGTTGTCGGCATTCTGGTTGGGGTTAAAGCCTTTGCCCTGGCGATAGGCAAAGCGCACGAAACTCTGATGCGCCCGTTCTTCGCCGACAAACCGCGCCGCCAGGCTGAGCAAATCGTTGATCTGCACCGAGAGCATCGAGCGGGCGCTGGCCCGTTGGCTGATTTCCTGGCCGATAAAACGCCCGGCCTGCCAATGCTCCGAGACCCGGGTGCGCGAGAGCATCGAGACCCAGACGAACAAGGTGAAGTTACCCGCCAGGGAAAATACGGTGCCCAGCGTCAGGGAGGTCACGGACAGACCCAGCGGGTGCGAATGCAGCCACGTCATGCCGGGGAAAAGGCTGAACGACCAGCCGAGACTTTTCGCAGTGACCGGCAGGACCAAGGTGTAGAACCACAGGAATGTGCCCGCCGCCAACCCGGCAAATACCCCGCGTCGGTTGGCCTGTTTCCAATACAGTGCACCCAGCATCGCCGGTGCCAGTTGCGTCACGGCAGCAAACGCAATCTGGCCAATCGTTGCCAGGCTGGCAGACGAACCCAGCAGCCGGTAACTGACATAAGCCAGCAGCAAAATGATCACAATGCTCACCCGGCGCACCGACAGCATCCAGTGACGAAACACCTCGAACGGCCGCTCGGCGCTGGAGCGGCGCAGCAGCCAGGGCAGCAGCATGTCGTTGGAAACCATGGTCGACAGGGCGATGCTCGCGACGATCACCATGCCCGTGGCCGCCGAGGCACCTCCGATAAACGCCAGCACGGCGAGGGCCGGATGGGCTTCGGCCAACGGCAGGCTGATCACGTAGGAATCCGGCAATACCGAGCCCGGCAGCAGCATCTTGCCGCCGAGGGCAATCGGGATCACAAACAGCGCCGCCAGGATCAGATAGGCCGGGAACACCCACTTGGCCAGGCGCAGGTCCTGCGGGTCGATATTCTCTACCACGGTCACGTGGAACTGCCGGGGCAGGCAGATGATCGCCATCATCGCGACGCCGGTCTGCACCACCATCGAAGGCCAGTTGACGGTCTCTTTCCAGTATTCCTCCAGCCGTGGCGCAAGCATTGCCTGGCTGAACAGGTCGTCGAAACCGTCGTACAGGCCGTAGGTCACAAACGCCCCGACGGCGAGAAACGCGAACAGCTTGACCAGGGATTCAAAGGCAATCGCCAGCACCATGCCTCGGTGGTGTTCCGTGGCGTCCAGGTTGCGGGTACCAAACACAATGGTGAACAGCGCCAGTACCAGTGACACGATCAGCGCCGTGTCCTGGGAACGGGTGCCGGTGGTATCGGCGCTGGCACCGATCAGCAGGTTCACCCCGAGCACGATGCCTTTGAGCTGCAAGGCGATGTAAGGCAGGACGCCCACCAGGCAGATCAGCGCCACCACCACCGCAAGGGATTGGGATTTGCCGTAGCGGGCGGCGATAAAGTCGGCGATGGAGGTGATGTTTTCCTGCTTGCTGATCAGCACCATCTTCTGCAGGACCCAGGGCGCCAGCACCAACAGCAGCACCGGTCCCAGGTAGATCGGTAAAAATGCCCACAATTGTTCGGCCGCCTGGCCTACGGCACCAAAGAAGGTCCAACTGGTGCAATACACCGCCAGCGACAGGCTATACACCCAGGCACGCATCCGCGGCGGCAACGGCGCATGGCGACGGTCACCGTAAAAGGCGATGGCAAACATAATGGCCATATAGGCCAGGGCAACGGCGGCGATCAGCCCGCTGGACAGCGTCATGAGAACTCCAGACATAAGAACGCCCGGGCATTCCCGGCCCGGGCGAACAGTCTCGCATGATGCTTGTCGTTAGTCAGTGTCGACCAAGGTCGGAGCGTGGTGTGATGTCGCAGCTTTTGCTTACGCGCTGAAACCACCGTCGATGGTCAGGCTGGCGCCGGTGATATAGCCGGCTTCAGGGCCAACCAGATAGGCGACGAAACTGGCGATCTCTTCCACATGGCCATAACGGCCTACGGCCATGAAGCCGATCAGGCTCTCGGCGAAATCACCGCTTGCCGGGTTCATGTCGGTGTCCACCGGGCCTGGCTGCACGTTATTGATGGTGATGCCCCGTGGCCCCAGGTCGCGTGCCAGGCCTTTGGTCAAACCCACCAGTGCCGACTTGCTCATGGCGTACGGGCCGCCACCGGCAAACGGCATGCGTTCGGCGTTGGTGCTGCCGATGTTGATGATGCGGCCACCTTCGCCCATGTGCCGCGCGGCTTCCTGGGTGGCGATAAACACGCTGCGCACGTTGATGGCGAGGGTGCGGTCGAAGTCTTCCAGTTTGAAATCTTCCAGCGGGCCCACGGCCAGCACGCCTGCGTTGTTCACCAGGATATCCAGGCGCCCGAAGGCGTTGACGGTGGCGTTGACGGCGCTGCGGATGGCGTCTGCATCGGCGCTGTCGGCATGAATCGCCAGGGCTTTGCCGCCTTCGCTGATCACGCTGTTCTGCAATTCCTCGGCCTTGGCGGCCGAGCTGACGTAGGTAAAGGCGACCGCTGCGCCCTGGGCGGCCAGGCGCTTGACGATGGCGGCGCCGATACCGCGGGAACCGCCCTGGATCAAGGCGACTTTGCCGCTGAGGTTTTGTGTGGTCATGTCGTTCTCCAAAAGGTGTGTTGAGGTTGGAGCCGAGTATCGACCTCACCCGGCGCGCCCGGTAGACCGCGATTGCTATAGTCTGTGTAAACCAAAAGTTTAGAGTGGGGCGATATGGAAAGCTTTGGCAGTATCGAATGCTTCGTGCGCAGCGCCGAAGGTGGCAGCTTTGCCGAAGCTGCCCGACACCTGAGCCTGACTCCAGCGGCTGTAGGCAAAAGCGTGGCCAAGCTGGAGGCGCGCCTCGGTGTGCGGCTGTTCCAGCGTAGCACCCGGCGTCTGACCCTGACGGAAGCCGGGAAGCTGTTCCTGGAGGAAGTCAGTGGCAGCCTCACCACCATTCAAAACGCTGTGGCCAATCTGGCCAGCGCTGAAGGGCGGCCGGTGGGTACGCTTAAGGTGAGCATGGGCACGGTGTTCGGCAACCGTTATGTGGTGCCGTTACTGGGGGAGTTTCTAAAGCGTTTCCCTGACATCAACCCCGACTGGCATTTCGATAACCGCCAGGTGGACCTGATTGGCCAAGGCTTCGATGCCGCGATCGGCGGTGGTTTTGAACTGCCCCAAGGCGTGGTCGCGCGCAAGCTGGCACCGGCGCACCGGATCTTGCTGGCTTCGCCGGATTACCTGGCCCAACGTAAGCCGGTGGTCGTGCCCGAGGACTTGTCGCTGTGCAACGGCATCCTGATCCGTTCACCGCAAACCGGGCGCGTGCGTTCCTGGCAACTCACCCACCGCACCCGCGAACAACGCCCGCTGGTGCTCAAGCCGCGCATGACCATGAGCGACTCCGGCGCCGCCTGTTGCGCCAGCGCCCAAGGCCTTGGCGTTGCGCTGGTCAGCATGCCGATGGCAGTTCCGTATCTGGACAGTGGCCAGCTGGTGCGGGTGCTGCCCGACTGGTACGTCGACGACGGCAATATCTCGCTGTACTACGCCGAACACAAACTGCTGCCCGGCAAAACCCGGGCGTTTGTGGAGTTCATCCTTGAGCAGTTTGTCGAGCGCCAGCTGGGGCAGCGGTTCAGTGCCATTTGAGTGATGGCGTTACACCGAGGCGTGGCCATCGCGGGCAAGCCCGGCTCCCACATTTGATCTGCGCCAGACACAGAAGTAGCGGCACACTCAGTCACTGTGGGAGCCGGGCTTGCCCGCGATGGCCACGACTCGGTCTTAACGGCGCCCCGGCCAACCGATGACTTTCTTCGGCCTCGGCGTGGCATACGTGCGGATCTTCGAGGTCGACAGCCCCAACCGCACCAACCCTTCGGCAATCGTCACCGCCGCCGTTACACCGTCCACCACCGGCACGCCTGTTCGGTGGCGAATCTGATCATCCAGCCCGGCCATGCCGCCGCAGCCCAGGCAGATCACTTCGGCCTTGTCTTCGCTGATCGCCAGCTCAGCCTGGCGCACGATGGCTTCCATGGCCCGCAGCGGGTCTTCTTCCAGTTCCAGCACCGCCATGCCGCTGGCGCGCACCGATGCGCAACGCTGATACAAACCCGCGAGTTTCAGCCGGTCTTCGATCAGCGGCACGGTGCGGTCCAGGGTGGTCACCACCGAATACGCATGCCCGAGGAACATCGCAGTGCTGGCGGCCGCTTCGGTGATGTCCACCACCGGCACGTTGAGCAGCTCCTGCAACCCTTCGCGGCCATGCTCGCCGTACCCGGCCTGGATCACCGCGTCAAACGGCTGGTCGTAGGCCATCACCCGGTCCATCACCGCGATGGCCGCCAGGTAGCTTTCAAAGTTGCCTTCCACCGACTCGGCACCAAAAAACGGGGTCAGCCCGACGATCTCGGTGCCGGGGGACGCCACCGCCCGTGCCTGTTTGGCGATGGCCTCGGTGATGGATTCGGTGGTGTTGACGTTGACCACAAGGATGCGCATGGAATGTCCTTACTTAATGACTGACGTTATCGACTGCAATGCTTTCGCCGCTCACATCGGCGTAATACGGCTGGCGCTTGGCAAACAGCAGGTACAGCAGCCCTGCAATACCGGCGCCAATCAGCCAGGAGAAGGGCGAGACGTGGGCAAAACCGGGCAGCAGGGCGAGGAGAATGGCGATCACCGCCGCAGGAATGAACGCCGCTACGGCGCGCAGATTGACGCCCCGGCTGTAGTAATAAGCGCCCTTCGGGTCTTCGCTATACAGCTGCGGCACATCCACCTGACTTTTGCGGATCAGCCAGTAGTCGACCATGATCACGCCGTACAACGGCCCCAGCAGAGCGCCCAGCCCCGAGAGGAAATACACGATCACCAACGGGCTGTTGTAGAGATTCCACGGCAGGATCAGCACCGCCACGGTGGCGCTGATCAGCCCGGCGCGGCGGAAGTTCAGGTACTTGGGCGCCAGGTTGCTCAGCACAAAGGCCGGCGCGACAAAGTTGGCCATGATATTCACCGCCACGGTCACAATCAGGAACGCCAGGCAGCCCAGCACCAGGAAGAAGGTGTTCGGAATTGCCGCGATGATTTCCGTGGGGCTCTCGATCACCCGGCCGTTGAGGTGGAACTGCCCGCCACACAGCAGCACGGTGATGGCGGCGAACACCAGGATATTCACCGGCAGGCCCCAGAAGTTGCCGACCTTGATGGTCTTGCAGCATGGGGAGGAGCGGGCGAAGTCGCAGAAATTCAGGATCAGCGTGCCGTAGATCGCCAGCCACAGCGCACCGCCGGCGAAAATATTGCGCCACATCTCGCCACCCGTCAGCGGTTCGCGGATCGACCAGGCGATCTGGCCGCCGGCCTGGAAATACATCCAGCCGGCCAGCGATGCCACGGTCAGCAAAATCACCGGCCCGGCGAAGGCTTCATAGCGGCGCACCATCTCCATGCCGTAGGCGAGGATGGCCAACTGCACAAACCAGATCGCCACGAAACACGCCCAGCCGAGGGTCGACAGGCCGAGGATCGCGTTGTGGTCGTAGTCGGCAAAACCAGGGTGAACCGCCGTCAACAGCACGCGGAAAACCACCGAGGCCAGGTAGGTCTGAATCCCGAACCAGGCAATCGCGATCACCGCGCGAATCAGCGCCGGAATCTGCGCGCCATGGATGCCGAAACTGATGCGGCTGATCACCGGAAACGGCACGCCGGTCTTCTGCCCCATATAGCCCGACAGGTTCATGAAGAAGTACACCAGCGCCGCGCCGATCCCCAGTGACAGCAGAATCTGCCAGCCACCCAGGCCCAGCGCATACAGGCCAATGGCGAAGGAATAGTTGGCGATGTTGTGCACATCGTTGGTCCACAGGGCAAAGATACTGTAGCGGCCCCAACGTCGACCTTCGGCCTTGGTAGGCGCCAGGTCCTTGTTGTGCAGACGCGGGCTGAGCACCAGCGGGCCGGGGCTCGTGGCCTCGGGGTTCAGGGAGGAGGAGGGCAGATCCAGTGCGATGTTATTGGAGAGACTTGTACGCATTCCGGCAGGCTCCTGGACATCAGCAGGCGGGCGGCTGATGTCAAAGTGTATGTATCTTTTTTATTAATTGTATACAAAGTGTGTTTTGCCTTAAGCCACATGCGTGCCAGATTTTCGCTTGGAAAAATGTCGGAGGATTTGGTTTTTAGAGTGATTGGAAATAAACAGCTGAATTTAAAGCGATATAAATTGACCGATTGAACAGCTATTTATTTTGTAGCGCAGGGACGGGACGGGATTTAAACGGTGGTACTACGCAGGAGGGTGTAACTTTTCGGTGCATGATTTTATAAGTGCACACAAAAATGGCACCGATGGTGACATTTCTGTGTACAGAATTTTGAGGCAGGCGTTACGCCTTGCTGATGATATTCCCGGCGTGCAACCCGCATTCCTTCTGGGTTGCTTCTTCCCACCACCAACGGCCTTCGCGTTCGTGCTGGTTCGGCAGTACCGGGCGGGTGCAGGGCTCACAGCCGATGCTGATAAACCCGCGCTCGTGCAGGCTGTTGTACGGCAGTTCCAGCATGCGGATGTAACCCCAGATCTCTTCGCTGGTCATCTGCGCCAGCGGGTTGAACTTGTACAGGGTGCGTTCAGGGGTGGAGAAGGCGCTGTCGATTTCCAGTGCGGCCACCTGGCTGCGGGTGCCGGGGCTCTGGTCGCGGCGCTGGCCGGTGGCCCAGGCGCTCACGCCGGACAGCTTGCGGCGCAGCGGTTCGATCTTGCGCACGCCGCAGCACTCGCCATGGCCGTCCTTGTAGAAGCTGAACAGGCCCTTTGCCTTGACGAAGGGTTCCAGCTTGCTCTGGTCGGGCGAGATCAGCTCGATGTCGATCTTGTAGAACTCACGCACCTGCTCGATAAACCGGTAGGTCTCCGGATGCAGGCGGCCGGTGTCGAGGCTGAACACCTTGACGTTCTTGTTCAGCTTCCAGGCCATGTCGACCAGCACCACGTCCTCGGCACCGCTGAAAGAGATCCACAGGTCGTCGCCAAACTGGCTGAATGCCAGCTTGAGAATGTCCTGGGCGGATTTGTTGGCATAAGTCGCGGCGAGTTCAGCGACGTCGAAGGCTTGGTTCATCAGGACGGTTCCTACAGGTCAATGGCGCTTAGCGCTCTATAGGAGGGCGATGGTAACAAAATCCCGCCTGCGTTGCGGCGGCCAGCGTGAATCGCTAGAGTTCGGCAGTCCTTTTGCTCGCTCAACTCAATAACTTTAAATGGGAGTGTCTTGTGGAAATTGCCTGTCTCGACCTGGAAGGGGTGCTGGTCCCGGAAATCTGGATCGCCTTCGCCGAAAAAACCGGTATTGAATCCTTGCGGGCCACCACCCGGGACATCCCCGACTACGACGTGCTGATGAAACAGCGCCTGCGCATTCTGGATGAGCACGGGCTGAAGCTGTCGGATATCCAGGAAGTGATCGCCACCCTCAAGCCCCTGGACGGCGCCATCGAGTTCGTCAACTGGCTGCGCGAGCGCTTCCAGGTGGTGATCCTGTCGGACACGTTCTATGAGTTCTCCCAGCCGTTGATGCGCCAACTGGGTTTCCCGACCTTGCTGTGCCATCGCTTGATCACGGACGAGAACGACCGGGTGGTGAGCTACCAGCTGCGTCAGAAAGATCCCAAGCGTCAGTCGGTACTGGCCTTCAAGACCCTGTACTACCGAGTGATTGCCGCTGGTGACTCCTACAACGACACCACCATGCTCGGTGAGGCGGACCGTGGGATCCTGTTCCACGCGCCGGAGAACGTGATCCGCGAGTTCCCGCAGTTCCCGGCGGTGCATACGTTTGAGGATTTGAAGAAAGAGTTCATCAAGGCGTCGAATCGACAGTTGAGCCTGTAAGTTATTTGGCGTGGCTGATGGTCCCATCGCAGGCAAGCCAGCTCCCACATTTTGAATTGTGAACCCATTCAAATGTGGGAGCTGGCTTGCCTGCGATGGGGCCTGCCCAGTCGCTACAAGCCTTCCAGCGTTTCCAGCAACACCCGCACCTTGGTCATCGATTCCTGGTACTCCGCTTGCCATTCCGAGTCCGCGACGATCCCGCCGCCGCCCCAGCAGCACACCTGCCCATCCTTGACCAGCAAGCTGCGAATCGCGATGGAGCTGTCCATCTCGCCGCGCACGTCCAGGTACAGCAGTGACCCGCAGTACAACCCACGCCGCGTCGGCTCCAGCTCGTCGATGATCTGCATTGCACGGATCTTCGGAGCGCCGGTGATGGAGCCGCCGGGGAAGCTGCCGGCAATCAGGTCCAGGGCGTCTTTATCGTCGGCCAGTTCGCCGGTCACGCTACTGACCAGGTGATGCACATTCGGATAGCTTTCCAGGCTGAACAACTCCGGTACTTTCACCGAGCCGGTACGGCAGGTGCGGCCCAGGTCGTTGCGCAGCAGGTCGACGATCATCAGGTTCTCGGCACGATCCTTGGGGCTGGCCAGCAGTTCGGCGGCGTTGGCGGCGTCTTCCGCAGGCGTCGCCCCCCGTGGCCGGGTGCCCTTGATCGGGCGGGTTTCCACCTGGCGCTGGCTGATTTTGACGAAGCGCTCCGGCGACAAACTCAGCACTGCGCCATCGTCCGGCAGGCTCTGGAACCCGGAAAACGGAGTAGGGCAGGCTTCGCGCAGGGCGCAGTAGGCCACCCACGGGTCGCCGCTGCACGGGGCGCGGAAGCGTTGGGCAAAGTTGACCTGGTAGCAGTCGCCGGCCTGGATGTAGTCCTGGATGCGGGCGAGGGCTTGCTGGTAGGTTTGGGCGGTCACGTCCGGGGCCATGGGGCCTTGCAGCTTGAACGTTGCCTGCGGGCTGATGGCGGGCTGGCTGAACAGGCTGATCAAGCGTTGCCGCTCGCTTTCCGCCAGTTTGGGGTGGAACACCAGTTGGCTGGTCTGCGCCTGGTGATCGCTGATCAAGGCCCAGGCGTACAGGCCAAAGCGCGCATCCGGCAGGTGCAGGTCGTCCACGGCCAGGTGTGGCAGTTGCTCAAGATGACGACCGAAGTCGTAGCTCAGGTAGCCAATGAGGCCGCCGGCAAACGGCAGTTCGTAGGGCGCGGGAATGTCGGCTTCACCCAGCAACGTCAGGTTTTCCCGCAAGCGTTGCAGGAAATCGCTGCCGCTTTCGTCGGGCAGCACCGCCAGGGTCGTTTCGGGCCAGGCGCTCAGCAGGTCATAACGGCCGCGCTCGGCTGCCGGTCGGCCACTGTCCAGCAGCACCGCGCCGGGCGCATGGCGGATCGCTGCAAAGTATTCGGCAGGGTTGGCCCGGTAGGGCAGCGGATGTACGGAGCAGGTCACTGGGTTTATCCCTCGACCGCCGGAATATGCCCAAACATCTCCTGCACGAACTTCACCCGTTCTTCGGGCGTTTCCGTCACGCCTGCGGCCTTCAGCTCTTCCAGTCGGGCTTCCACCGCATGGGTACGCAAGGTCAGACCGCAGTCGTTGGCGATCTGGATATTCAGCCCCGGGCGAGCGTTCAGCTCGAGGATCAGCGGGCCTTTTTCCTGGTCCAGCACCATGTCCACGCCGATATAGCCCAGGCCACACAGTTCATAGCAACCGGCGGCGAGCTTCATGAAACCGTCCCAGTTGGGCAGTTGCACGCCGTCCACCGCGTTGGTGGTGTCGGGGTGTTTGGTGATGATGTTGTTCAGCCAGGTGCCCCGCAGGGTCAGGCCGGTAGCCAGGTCTACACCCACGCCAATCGCGCCCTGGTGCAGGTTGGCCTTGCCGCCGGACTGGCGGGTGGGCAGGCGCAGCATGGCCATCACCGGGTAGCCCATCAGCACAATGATGCGGATGTCCGGCACGCCTTCGTAGCTGATGCTCTTGAAGATCTGGTCGGGCACCACGCGGTATTCGATCAGCGCCCGGTCGCGATGGCCGCCAAGGGAATACAGGCCGGTGAGGATGCTGGAAATCTGATGCTCGATCTCTTCGTGGCTGATGATCTTGCCGGAGACCGTGCGATAGCGCCCTTCAAACCGGTCGGCAATCACCAGGATGCCGTCACCGCCGGCGCCCTGGGCCGGCTTGATCACGAAGTCGCTGCGCCCGCCGATGATCTCGTCGAGCTTGTCGATTTCCTTCTCGGTGGAAATGACCCCGTACATTTCCGGCACGTGGATGCCGGCTGCCATGGCCCGTTCCTTGGTGATGATCTTGTCATCCACGATCGGGTACAGGCTGCGCTTGTTGTACTTGAGCACATAGTCGGCGTTACGCCGGTTGATGCCCATGATCCCCCGCGCTTCCAGGGCCTTCCAGGTCTTCCAGAAGCCGAACATTACGAGTCAGCCTTGAGGAACGCCTTGAAGCGCACCAGTTCGGTCAGGCGGTAGCCGCGATAACGACCCATGGCCAGCATGAAACCCACCAGGATCAGCAGGATCGCCGGGAAGGTGAACACGAAGTAGATCAGCTCCGGCACGCTCATGATGATGTGGGCCAGGGAGGCCGCGAACAGCGTGCCGATCGCGACTTTCATCGCATGGCCGCCACCGCGCTCTTCCCAGGTGATCGACAGGCGTTCGATGGTCATGGTCAGGATCACCATCGGGAACAGTGCCACCGACAGCCCACGTTCCAGGCCCAGCTTGTGGCTGAACAGGCTGATGGCCGCGATCAGCACCACCACGAACGTCAGCACCACCGAGAGCCTCGGCAGCATCTGCAGCTTCAAGTGTTCCAGGTAAGACCGCAGCGACAGCCCCAGCGCCGTAATAATGGTGAACAGCACAATCCCGAAGCCCAGCTGTGTCTCGCGGAACGCCAGGGCAATCAGCACCGGGGTAAACGTGCCGAGGGTCTGCAGGCCGATCAGGTTGCGCAGGATCAGGATCACCAGCACGCCAATCGGGATCATCACCATGATCATGAAGGTCTGCTGGGTTTGCAGCGGCAGGCCGTACAGCGAGTATTCGAGGAAGTTGGCGTCGGTGTTTTCGTCCGTCAGCTTGGCCAGGCGGATCGCGTTCATTTCACTGTTGTTGAGGCTGAAGGTCACCATGGCTTTCTTGCCACCGTCGACGGTGATCAGGTTTTCATCGCCGGTCCACCACAGCAGGCGGTCGGCCGGCAGGCCTTGTTCGCCGGTGTCTGGGTTGAAGTACAGCCAGTCATTGCCGTTGAAGCTGCGCAGCCAGAGCTCCGGGGTTTGCGGCTGGTCGGCCACCAGGCGGATGGTGTGGACCTTTTCCACCGGCACGTGGGCGATGGACAGCAGCAGCTCGACGATCTTGGCCTTGTGCGGCGTCGACGGGTCGCCCGCCAGCAGCAGCTTCACGTTGTCGTCGTTGAGGTTGTTGGTGCGCTTGATGGCTTCGCTGATAAAGGTCTCGACGTCGGCCGAGTGCTGGCGGATTGGCGCCAGCAGGGCTTCGGCGGCGATTTTTTCCGGGCCTTCGACGGCAATGCTGTCGCGGAAGGTGGGGCCCTTGACCTTGACCTTTTCACCGCTGTAGCGCTTGGTCAGCACCAGGCGGTAGTAGAGGGTCTGGTTGCCCTTGGCCCGGCGGGCCGACCAGGTGACCTTGCGGTTGCCATCGAGGCGGTTGACGCTCACGCCGTAGTTATTCGAGATAAAGCTTTCGTTCAGGCTGACGAAGTCGCGGCTTAACGGCGGCACGAACATCTGGATTTTCACCGGGTCCTTGGCGCTGGCGACGAACTCGACCTTGGCGTCGATGTTCCACAGGTCGTCGGTGGCGTCCTCGGTGACGGGAATCCCCAGCACGAAAATCTGGTAGGCGGTGACCGAAATGCCCAGGACCACCAACACGGCGATCAGGATTTTCAGGTGCAGATTAAGAGAGCGCATTCAAATTACTCAGCGGTATGAGCGTCGGTGGCGCAGGCAGGTTTGCCCGCCGCGTATTTAAGACTGGGGTCGACCAGCGCATCAAAGCGTTTCAGCGCTTCGGAGCCGATCAGCAGCGGGTATTGGAAAGCGCTGCGGTCAGTCAAGTTCACTTCGATGCTGCGTAAAGCGGTGCCCATGCAGATGTCCAGGGCAATCACTGGACGGGCGGTGTAGTTCTTGTCTTCATCGGGGTCGTAGTCGCCGGCGCGGCGCTTGATCTTGCTCACGCGGGCCAGGGGACGCTCGATGGGGTGGGAATGAGCGGTGTCGATGGCGAGATAAAAGCGCACCCAGGATTCGCCGTTGCGCTTGAAACGCTTGATGTCGCGGGCGCTCAGGGAGGCGGTCTTGGCACCGGTGTCGAGTTTGGCGGCCACTTCCAGGTCAATGCCGGCCAACTTGGCGTATTCATTGAGGCCATACACGGTCTTCTCGGCTGCAACGCCAAGGTCCGGTATGAACAGTAGAAGCAAAAAGGGGAAGGGCTTGAGTCTCATAAATCCTGACGCGGGGCAGGCGACTGGCATCGCTGCGCAATCTCTGGTGCGCCTTTCATCCATGGATGGCAGGCAAAAGTGGCCGGCATTCTAACATGAAGGTTTTCTTGTGCCAGCGCTGGCAGCCGGCCATGCCCTGATAGAGTGCAAGGCAGGTTATTAGACGATTGTCGACAATGTGTATTTATTCTTTGACTATTCGGGGCTGATTGGCTAGTTTTTGCGGCATTGCTTTTAAAGGTGTCGACAATATGCTGGATCAACTGGAAACCCCAGTGATGGCCCAAGACGATTCCCAGACCATGTCCGAGAACGTCTTCCGGCGTATCCAGGCCGCCATCGTCAAGGGCGAGATCGCCCCGGGCAGCAAGATCTCCGAGCCGGAACTGGCGCGCACCTACGGCATCAGCCGTGGCCCGCTGCGCGAGGCGATCCACCGCCTGGAAGGCCAGCGCCTGCTGGTGCGCATCCCCCATGTAGGCGCGAGAGTGGTGTCATTGAGCCATGAAGAGCTGATCGAGCTCTACGAAATCCGCGAATCCCTCGAAGGCATGGCCTGCCGCCTGGCGGCCGAGCGCATGACCGACGCCGAGATTGAAGAATTGCGCCAGGTGCTGCACACCCACGAGCGCGATGCAGCCTTCCAGGCCGGTGTCGGCTACTACCAGCAGGAAGGCGACTTCGATTTTCATTACCGGATAATTCAAGGCGCCGGTAACCGCACCCTGACCCAAATGCTGTGCGGCGAGCTGTATCAGTTGGTGCGCATGTACCGCATCCAGTTCTCCGCCACCCCCAATCGTCCACGCCAGGCCTTTGCCGAGCATCACCGCATTCTTGACGCGATTGCCGATCGCGACGGTGAACTGGCCGAGTTGTTGATGCGCCGGCATATCGGCGCTTCCAAACGCAACATTGCCCGTCACTTCCCGGACGGCGCTCCCCAATCACGAGGTGAGTCATGAGTTCCAATAACAACATCACTCCAGGCCAGCGTTTCCGTGACGCGGTTGCCAGCGAGCAGCCCTTGCAAGTGGTCGGCGCGATCAACGCCAACCACGCGCTGCTGGCCAAGCGTGCCGGGTTCAAGGCGATCTACCTGTCGGGTGGCGGGGTGGCTGCCGGCTCCCTCGGCGTGCCGGACCTCGGCATCACCGGCCTGGATGACGTGCTGACCGACGTGCGCCGCATCACCGACGTGTGCGACCTGCCGCTGCTGGTGGACGTGGACACCGGTTTCGGTTCCTCGGCGTTCAACGTGGCGCGCACCGTCAAGTCGATGATCAAGTTCGGCGCGGCGGCGATCCATATCGAAGACCAGGTGGGCGCCAAGCGTTGCGGCCATCGTCCGAATAAAGAGATCGTGTCCCAGCAGGAAATGGTCGACCGCATCAAGGCCGCCGTGGATGCGCGCACCGATGACAGCTTCGTGATCATGGCCCGTACCGATGCGCTCGCCGTCGAAGGCCTGGAATCCGCCCTGGAACGCGCCGCCGCCTGCATCGAGGCCGGTGCCGACATGGTGTTCCCGGAAGCCATCACGGAGCTTGAGATGTACAAGCTGTTCGCCTCCCGCG
Organism: Pseudomonas sp. Z18(2022); assembly: GCF_036346535.1. Taxonomy (NCBI): domain Bacteria; kingdom Pseudomonadati; phylum Pseudomonadota; class Gammaproteobacteria; order Pseudomonadales; family Pseudomonadaceae; genus Pseudomonas; species Pseudomonas sp. Z18(2022). The sequence continues at coordinate 955,542 of NZ_JAOTOA010000001.1, read as the reverse complement.
TGAAAGCGCCGATCCTGGCCAACATCACCGAGTTCGGTGCAACGCCGCTCTACACCGTCGATCAGTTGAAATCTGCGGATGTTTCCATTGTCCTGTACCCGCTCTCGGCCTTCCGCGCCATGAACAAGGCCGCCGAGAACGTCTACACCGCGATTCGTCGCGACGGCACCCAGCAGAACGTGATCGACACCATGCAAACCCGCATGGAGCTTTACGATCGCATCGACTACCACACCTTCGAGCAGAAGCTCGACGCGCTGTTCGCCGCCAAAAAATAAAGGCTGTTCGCTCACTGTAGGAGCCGGCTTGCCGGCGATGGCGTCTTCAAGGATTGCGCCGATGTCGAGGGACTCATCGCCGGCAAGCCGGCTCCTACAGTAGAGGGTGTGTTGTGAACACGCCTCCCTGAATAACTACAAGATTGGAGATAACCATGGCCGAAGCAAAAGTACTGAGTGGAGCTGGCCTGCGTGGCCAGGTTGCCGGGCAGACCGCACTGTCCACCGTGGGCCAGGCCGGTGCCGGCTTGACCTATCGCGGCTACGACGTGCGCGAACTCGCCGCCGACGCGCAGTTTGAAGAAGTCGCCTACCTGCTGCTATACGGCGAACTGCCGACCCAGGCCGAACTGGCCGCCTACACCGCCAAGCTCGGCAAGCTGCGCGACCTGCCCCAGGCGCTGAAAGAAGTGCTGGAACGCATCCCCGCCGACGCCCACCCGATGGACGTGATGCGCACCGGTTGCTCGTTCCTGGGCAATATCGAGCCGGAGAAAGACTTCTCCGTGCAGCGCGACGTGACCGACCGCCTGCTGGCCGCGTTCCCGGCGATCATGTGCTACTGGTACCGCTTCAGCCACGACGGCCAGCGCATCAATTGCGTGACCGACGAGCCGAGCATCGGCGGCCACTTCCTGCACCTGCTGCACGACAAGAAGCCCAGCGACTTGCACGTCAAAGTGATGAACGTGTCGCTGATCCTCTACGCCGAGCACGAGTTCAACGCCTCGACCTTCACCGCCCGCGTGTGTGCGTCGACCCTGTCGGACCTGTATTCCTGCGTCACCGCCGCCATCGGCTCCCTGCGCGGCCCGCTGCACGGTGGCGCCAACGAAGCGGCGATGGAAATGATCGAGCGTTTCTCGTCCGCCCAGGAAGCGGTGGAAGGCACCCTCGGCATGCTGGCGCGCAAGGACAAGATCATGGGCTTTGGCCACGCGATCTACAAAGACAGCGACCCGCGTAATGAGGTGATCAAGGGCTGGTCGAAAAAACTTGCCGACGAAGTGGGCGACACGGTGTTGTTCCCAGTTTCCGAAGCCATCGACAAGACCATGTGGGAGCAGAAGAAACTGTTCCCCAACGCCGACTTCTACCATGCCTCGGCGTACCACTTCATGGGCATCCCGACCAAGCTGTTCACCCCGATTTTCGTCTGCTCACGCCTCACCGGCTGGGCGGCTCACGTGTTCGAACAGCGTGCCAACAACCGCATTATCCGTCCGAGCGCCGAGTACATCGGCGTTGAGCAGCGCAAGTTCGTGCCAATCGAACGTCGCTGAGTGGTGGGAATCTGAGGCGCCGGTTTTAAGGATCGGAACCGGTTCAATGTGGGAGCTGGCTTGCCTGCGATAGCATCACCTCGGTGTAACTGACACATCGAGGTGCCCGCATCGCGGGCAAGCCCGGCTCCCACAGGGACCGTGTTCATCCAGGCCCATGCCACAGGTTTTTGCTGTACACCTTACCGTGACCGAGTCCCAGCCTATGAACACTGAACACCGCAAACCGCTGCCCGGCAGCCGCCTCGATTTCTACGACGCCCGTGCGGCCGTCGATGCAATCACCCCCGGCGCCTACGCCACGCTGCCGTACACCTCCCGCGTACTCGCCGAGAACCTGGTGCGTCGCTGCGACCCGGCGACCCTCAACGCGTCCCTGAGCCAACTGATCGAGCGCAAGCGCGACCTCGACTTCCCGTGGTTCCCGGCCCGCGTTGTCTGCCACGACATCCTCGGCCAGACCGCCCTGGTGGACCTCGCCGGCCTGCGCGATGCCATCGCCCTGCAAGGCGGTGACCCGGCCCAGGTCAACCCGGTGGTGCCCACCCAATTGATCGTCGACCATTCCCTGGCCGTCGAAGCCGGTGGTTCTGACCCGGAGGCGTTCGAGAAAAACCGCGCCATCGAAGACCGCCGCAACGAAGACCGTTTCCACTTTATCGAGTGGACCAAAAAGGCCTTCAAGAACGTCGATGTGATCCCGCCGGGCAACGGCATCATGCACCAGATCAACCTGGAGAAAATGTCTCCGGTGATCCAGGTGCGTGACGGCGTGGCCTTCCCGGATACCTGCGTCGGCACCGACAGCCACACGCCGCACGTGGACGCATTGGGCGTGATCGCCATCGGCGTTGGCGGCCTCGAAGCGGAGAGCGTGATGCTTGGCCGCGCCTCGTGGATGCGCCTGCCGGAAAGCGTCGGCGTGGAGCTGACGGGCAAGCTGCAACCGGGCATCACCGCCACCGACATGGTGCTGGCGCTGACCGAGTTCCTGCGCAAGCAAAAGGTCGTGGGCGCATGGCTGGAGTTCTTCGGTGAAGGCGCGTCCGCGCTGACCCTGGGCGACCGCGCCACCATCTCCAACATGGCCCCGGAATACGGTGCCACCGCGGCGATGTTCTACATCGATCAGCAGACCATCGCCTACCTGAAACTCACCGGCCGTGAAGACGAACAAGTCGCCCTGGTGGAGCAATACGCTCGCCACACCGGCCTGTGGGCAGACGACCTCAAGGGCGCGCAATACGAGCGTGGCCTGAGCTTCGATTTGTCCTCGGTGGTGCGCAACATGGCCGGCCCGAGCAACCCCCACGCCCGCGTCGCCACCAGCGACCTGGCGGCCAAGGGCATCTCTGGCCAGTGGGATGACGTGCCGGGGCAAATGCCCGACGGCGCGGTGATCATCGCTGCCATCACCAGTTGCACCAACACCAGCAACCCGCGCAACGTGATTGCCGCCGGCCTGCTGGCGCGCAACGCCAACAAGCTCGGGCTGGCCCGCAAGCCGTGGGTCAAGTCGTCCCTGGCGCCGGGTTCGAAAACCGTGGCGATGTACCTCGACGAAGCCGGGCTGACCACTGAGCTGGAGCAGTTGGGTTTCGGCGTGGTGGCGTTCGCCTGCACCACCTGCAACGGCATGTCTGGCGCGCTCGATCCGGTGATCCAGCAAGAGATCATCGACCGCGACCTGTACGCCACCGCCGTGCTCTCGGGCAACCGTAACTTCGACGGCCGCATCCACCCGTACGCCAAGCAAGCGTTCCTCGCTTCGCCGCCGCTGGTGGTGGCCTATGCGATTGCCGGCACCATCCGTTTCGACATCGAAAAAGACGTGCTGGGCCTGGACGCCGACGGCCAGGAAATCCGCCTGAAGGACATCTGGCCGAGCGACGAAGAAATCGACGCAGTGGTCAAGGCCTCGGTCAAGCCGGAGCAGTTCCGCCAGGTCTACATCCCGATGTTCGCGATCCATGAAGACACCGGCCCCAAAGTCACGCCGCTGTACGACTGGCGCCCGCAGAGCACCTACATCCGCCGCCCGCCGTATTGGGAAGGCGCCCTGGCCGGCGCACGTCCGCTCAAGGGCATGCGCCCGCTGGCGGTGCTGCCGGACAACATCACCACCGATCACCTGTCGCCGTCCAACGCGATCATGCTCGACAGCGCCGCCGGTGAATACCTGGCGAAAATGGGCCTGCCGGAAGTCGACTTCAACTCCTATGCGACTCACAGGGGCGACCATTTGACCGCGCAGCGCGCCACCTTCGCCAACCCGAAACTGTTCAATGAAATGGTGGTTGAAGACGGCAAGGTCAAGCAGGGTTCCCTGGCGCGCCTGGAGCCGGAAGGCAAGGTCACGCGCATGTGGGAAGCCATCGAAACCTACATGGAACGCAAGCAGCCGCTGATCATCATCGCCGGTGCCGACTATGGCCAGGGTTCGTCCCGGGACTGGGCGGCCAAGGGCGTGCGCCTGGCGGGTGTGGAAGCGATTGCTGCCGAAGGCTTCGAGCGTATCCACCGCACCAACCTGGTGGGCATGGGCGTGTTGCCCCTGGAGTTCCTGCCGGGCACCGACCGCAAGACGTTGAAGATCGACGGCACCGAAACCTACGACGTGATCGGCGAGCGCACCCCGCGTGCGCAACTGACCTTGTTGATCAACCGCAGGAATGGCGAGCGTGTCGAGGTGCCGGTGACCTGCCGCCTGGACACGGCTGAAGAAGTGTCGATCTACGAGGCGGGCGGCGTGTTGCAACGCTTTGCCCAGGACTTCCTGGAATCGGCTGTTACTGCCTGACAACTGTGGCCGGGGTTCGCGCCCCGGCCCATGAGGACCACCATGGCACACGTACCGCAGATCAAGATTCCCGCCACCTACATGCGTGGCGGCACCAGTAAAGGCGTGTTTTTCAGCCTCAAGGATTTGCCCGAATCGGCCCAGGTTCCCGGCGCTACGCGGGATGCCTTGTTGTTGCGGGTGATCGGCAGCCCCGACCCGTACGACAAGCAAATCGACGGCATGGGCGGCGCCACCTCCAGCACCAGCAAAACCGTGATCCTCGCCAAGAGCACCCGCGCCGACCACGACGTGGACTACCTGTTTGGCCAGGTATCCATCGACAAGCCGTTCGTGGACTGGAGCGGCAACTGCGGCAACCTGTCGGCGGCGGTGGGGTCGTTCGCCATCAGCGCCGGGCTGGTAGACGCGGCGCGGGTTCCGCAAAACGGCGTGGCCGTGGTGCGGGTCTGGCAGGCAAATATAGGCAAGACCATCATCGCCCACGTGCCGATCACCGACGGCGCGGTGCAGGAAACCGGCGACTTCGAACTGGACGGAGTGACCTTCCCGGCCGCCGAAGTGCAGTTGGAATTCATGGACCCGGCGGCAGAAGAAGAGGGCGGCGGTGGCTCGATGTTCCCTACCGGCAACCTGGTGGATGACCTGGAAGTGCCGGGTGTCGGCACGTTCAAGGCGACGCTGATCAATGCCGGGATTCCCACCATCTTCATCAACGCTGAAGACCTGGGTTACACCGGTACCGAGTTGCAGGGCGCGATCAATGGCGACCCGAAAGCCCTGGCGATGTTTGAAACCATCCGCGCCCATGGCGCACTGCGCATGGGCTTGATCAAACACCTGGACGAAGCGGCCCAGCGCCAGCACACGCCGAAGGTGGCGTTTGTGGCAAAGCCTGCGGATTACGTGGCGTCCAGCGGCAAGGCGATCAAGGCAGGCGATGTGGACCTGCTGGTGCGGGCGCTGTCCATGGGCAAGCTGCACCACGCGATGATGGGCACGGCGGCGGTGGCGATTGGCACGGCGGCGGCGATTTCCGGCACGCTGGTTAACCTCGCAGCGGGCGGTGTGGAGCGCAATGCAGTGCGCTTCGGACATCCGTCCGGCACGTTGCGCGTGGGCGCCGAGGCCAGCCAGGTCGACGGTGAGTGGGTCGTGAAAAAAGCCATCATGAGCCGCAGTGCGCGAGTGTTGATGGAAGGTTTTGTGCGCGTGCCCGGCGACTCTTTCTAACGATCACAGGCAGGCGCCAAGACCTGCCTTTTATAAAACTTCAACCCTGACCCTGAGGATGGAACAACCCCTAACTTTTGGAGTACTGCCATGAGCGCCAACGTCGACCAGAACAACCGCCCAGACTACGACCAGGTCCTGCAGGACATCGCCGACTATGTCCTGGACTTCAGGATCGAATCCCGCGACGCCCTGGACACCGCCCGCAACTGCCTGATGGATACCCTCGGTTGCGGCCTGCTGGCCCTGCGTTTTCCGGAGTGCACCAAGCACCTGGGGCCGATCGTCGAGGGCACGGTGGTGCCGTTCGGCGCACGGGTGCCGGGCACCTCGTTCCGCCTGGACCCGGTCAAGGCCGCGTGGGACATCGGCTGCATCGTGCGCTGGCTCGACTACAACGACACCTGGCTCGCCGCGGAATGGGGCCATCCCTCGGATAACCTCGGCGGTATCCTCGCAGTCGCCGACCATCTCTCGCAAAAGCGCGTGGCCAATGGCGATGCGCCGCTGACCGTGCGGGCGGTGCTGGACGCGATGATCATGGCTCACGAAATCCAGGGCGTGATTGCCCTGGAAAACTCCTTCAACCGCGTCGGCCTCGACCATGTGCTGCTGGTGAAAGTCGCCTCCACCGCCGTCACCGCCAAACTGATGGGCGCCAACCGTGAGCAACTGCTGTCGGCCCTGTCCCAGGCGTTTGTCGATGGCCAGGCGCTGCGTACTTATCGCCATGCGCCGAACGCCGGTTCGCGCAAGTCGTGGGCGGCGGGGGATGCGTCGAGTCGCGGAGTGCGCCTGGCCGATATCGCCATGCGTGGCGAGATGGGTATTCCCGGCGTATTGAGCGCGCCGCAGTGGGGCTTTTATGACGTGCTGTTCAGCCACACCAACAAGGACCTGGCACTCAAGCCTGAAGACAAGCGCGCCTTCAGCCTGTCCCAGCCCTACGGCACGTATGTGATGGAAAACGTGCTGTTCAAGATCAGTTTTCCGGCCGAGTTCCATGCGCAAACCGCCTGCGAAGCAGCAGTGACCCTGCACCCGCAGGTGAAGCACCGTCTGCATGAGATCGACCGGATTGTGATAACCACCCACGAGTCGGCAATCCGGATCATTTCCAAAGTCGGGCAGTTGGCCAATGCGGCGGACCGTGATCATTGCCTTCAGTACATGACGGCTGTGCCGCTGGCGTTTGGCAACCTGGTGGCCGAGCAATACGAAGATGAGTTCCATGCGGCCCATCCGATCATTGATGAGCTGCGGGAGAAGATGGTCATCGTCGAAGAGCCGCGCTACAGCCGCGAATACCTGGAGGCCGACAAACGCTCCATTGCCAACGCGGTGCAGGTGTTCTTCAAGGATGGTTCCAGCACCGAACAGGTGGCCGTGGAATACCCGATTGGCCACCGCCGCCGCCGGGTGGATGGCATTCCGTTGCTGGAGGACAAGTTCAAGGCCAACCTGGCGACCCGGTTTACCGCACAGCGCAGTGCCGAGATTTTTGCGCTGTGCAAGGATCAGGAAAAGCTTGAGGCCACCCCGGTAAACCGCTTTATTGAGCTGTTCGTGATCTGAAAAACACCACGGCACTCACTATGTAAACCACAATCAATGTGGGAGCTGGCTTGCCTGCGATGCAGGCACCTCGGTCTTCCAGATACACCGAGGTGATGCCATCGCAGGCAAGCCAGCTCCCACATTTGTTCTGTTTTGTTCAATGGAAAGTGGTCGGCATCATGTCGCTACATGCTGCCTTCCACATCATCCAGGCTGAACGTCTCGGTATGGTCGTCATAGGAGAAAATCTCCGCATACCGCCCCCACGCCACCACGCTTTCCAGGGTCTTCTCGACGAACGCCTCCGTCAGCGAATCTTCCAGTTCCTGCTCGAAGCGCACCCGCGGCGCCCGATGGCCGCTGCGCTCCAGCAACACCTGGTGAATGCGTGCGGCCAACGGCACGTGGCGGATCAGATGTTCGGCGAACAGGGTTTTACGCTCTTGGGTGCCGTAGTCGGCGAACAGTTTGCCGGCGTCGGTGAGGGTGATGTCGGCGCCCTTGAGTTCGGCGAAGCCCAGATGCTCAAGCATCTCCGCTACCGGGAACAGATCGTCGACTTCCAGCAAGCGCCGCTCGGCCACGGTCGGCAGGCCGGCGTGGCCGTTGTAGGGCTCGGCGGCCAGGGTTTCGATCAGGCCGGCCATCAGGTTGGTGGAGACTTCGGGCAGCAGGCTGCCCATTTTCAGCTCAGGCAAACCTCTGCTCGCGTCAGCGCTGCGGCGGTCGGTCATCAGGGCGTAGATGTCATCGACCATCTGCCTGAAGGTCGGGTCCAGCCGGTTGCGCGGGTGTGCAAACGGCACCTTGATCTCGGCCACCACCCGGCCAGGGTTGGACGACAGCACCAGGATGCGGTCGCACATCAGCACGGCTTCTTCGATGTTGTGGGTCACGATCAGGATCGATTTGATCGGCAGCTGCTTGCCGCTCCACAGGTCCAGCAGGTCGGTGCGCAGGGTTTCAGCGGTGAGCACGTCCAGCGCCGAGAACGGCTCGTCCATCAGCAGCAAGGTCGGGTTGACCACCAAACCGCGGGCAAAACCCACACGCTGGCGCATGCCGCCGGACAGTTCCCGTGGGTAGGCGTTTTCAAAACCGTCCAGGCCGATCAGGTCGATGGCCGCCAGTGCGCGCCTGCGGGTTTCCTTGCGCTCGACCTGCAAGGCCTGCAGGCCGGCCTCTACGTTTTCCAGCACGGTCAGCCACGGGAACAGCGCAAAGGTCTGGAACACCATGGCCACGCCCTCGGCCGGGCCGGTCAGTGGTTTGCCGTTGTACAGGACTTCACCCGACGAGGGCTGGATCAGCCCGGCAATGATCCGCAGCAAGGTCGACTTGCCTGAGCCAGAGCGGCCGAGCATGCCGACAATCTCGCCTTCGTGCAGGCTCAAATCCACGCCGCTGAGGACTTGCAGCTCGTCTTTACCTTTGCCGAACACCCGGTTCACGTTTTTCAACGAATAGATTTCCGGGGTGTCGGCGGCATGCTCGGTATAGGTAGTCATCTCAGCGAATCCCATCAATTCAGACGAAGTTTGTTTTCAGCGATGGCGTACATCGGCCGCCAGACCGCGCGGTTGAACGCCACCACGAAGATCGACATCACCACCACGCCCAGGGCAATTTTCGGGAAGTCGCCGGCAGCGGTGGTCTGTGCGATGTAGGCGCCCAGCCCGTGGGCGACCACGTTGTCCTGGCCCCAGGACACGTACTCGGACACGATACTGGCGTTCCAGGCACCGCCCGAGGCGGTAATGGCGCCGGTGACGTAGTACGGGAAAATCCCCGGCAGCATCACTTTGCGCCACCACAACCAGCCACGAATGCGGAAGTTGGCGGCGGCTTCCTTGAAGTCATTGGGAAACGCGCTGGCGCCGGCGATCACGTTGAACAGGATGTACCACTGGGTGCCCAGCACAATCAGCGGGCTCAGCCAGATATCCGGGTTGAGGTTGTAGTGCAGGATCACGATGACGAACACCGGGAACAGCAGGTTCGCCGGGAACGCCGCGAGAAACTGCGCCAGTGGCTGGATTTTTTCCGCCAGGGCCGGGCGCAAGCCGATCATCACGCCTAGAGGTACCCAGATCAGCGAGGCGATCAGGATCAGGCCCGCCACCCGCAACAGGGTGATCAGGCCCATCAAAAATACATGGCCGACTTCGGCCAAGGTCACCTCGGTGCCGACGTACTGCACGATGTGATACAGCGCATAAGCGGCCAGCAACGCGATGAGTGTGCCCCACACCCAGTCGATCACTTTTGATGCTTGCGGGGTTTCTGCCGGCAGCGCCTTGAGTGCACCGCCGGCCAGGCTGAAGCGTTTGTTGCCCAGGCGGCTGATGGTGCGGGTAACAGGCCGCAGGATGCGCTGGACGATGCGCGTGCGCTGGATCAGGTTCAGCAACCAGGATTGCGGCGCCGCGCCTTGGGAGGCGGTGGTTTCCATGCGGAACTTGTCGGCCCAGGCCACCAGCGGGCGGAACAGGAACTGGTCGTACATCAGGATGACCACAATCATCGCCAGGATCACGTATCCCACGGCGTGCAGGTCTTTCTGGGCAATCGCCAGGGCCAGGTACGAACCCACGCCCGGCAAGGTGATGGTCTTGTCGCCGACGGTAATGGCCTCGGAGGCGACCACGAAAAACCAGCCGCCGGACATGCTCATCATCATGTTCCACACCAGCCCCGGCATGGCGAAGGGCACATCGAGCTTCCAGAACCGCTGCCAGCCGGAAAGCCGCAGGTTGGTCGATACTTCCACCAGGTCATGGGGCAGCATGCGCAGCGACTGGTAGAAGCTGAACGTCATGTTCCAGGCCTGGCTGGTGAAAATCGCAAAGATGGCCGCCAGCTCCGCGCCGAGTACGCGCCCGGGGAACAGCAGCAGGAAGAACGTCACGGTAAACGAGATATAACCCAGCACCGGTACCGATTGCAGGATGTCGAGCACGGGCACCAGCAGTTTCTCGGCGCGCCGGCTTTTGGCGGCCAGGGTGCCGTACAACAGGGTGAACACCAGCGCTGCAACCATCGCCGCCAGCATGCGCATCGTGGTGCGCATCGCGTATTCCGGCAGGTTGGCCGGGTCCAGCGAGATGACTTCACTTTGCAAGGTAGCGATGGGCGCCCAGGTTTCCCGGGCCGTGATGGAGAAAAACAGTAAAAAGCCGATCACCAGGGGCAGGGCGACCAAGTCCCAGCGGTTGGGCAGCAAGCGCAACGTGGACGCAGGTATGTAGTGACGGAGCACTCTTTTCATAGGCAGTCATTCCTGCAGCGTTCAGGTTCAGGGCGTATTGGGAGTGAGCTTAGCTGCTGCACGAATGACCCACCGGGAAGGAAGGGCGCTGTTTTCGCGAGTCAGGGCAACGAGGCGTTGTTGGCGGGATTGTACGTTTCTGAATGTTACAAGCACATAAATTTGCTGTCAGTTTGCTGTACGAACTGCGGCTAGGTCGTTGGCGCCCCAGCCGCTGCCCGGCGGCTATTCAAACCTCAGGATCACCCGGCGGTTGTGTTTGCTTTTCTTCTCGATTTTTTCGCAGAACACCCGGCCGATTTCCTCGGTATTGGTCACATGGGTGCCGCCGCAAGGCTGGATGTCGATCCCGGTAATTTCGATCACCCGTACCGAACCCTGGATCACCGGCGGCGCCACCGCCTGGGTGCGGGTGATCTGCAGCAGGGTGGAATACTCCGAGGCGGGCATCGACAGGGTTTTCACCGCGTGTGCCTGTTCGATCAAGGCGTTGAGGTCGCGGGTGATGGTCTCTTTGTCGAGGGTCATTTCCGGCAGGTCGAAATCCAGCCGGCCCTTGTCGAAGCTGATGCTGCACCCGGTCACAGGGGCATCAATGATTGAGCACAGCAGGTGCAGGCAGGTGTGCATTTTCATGTGCTGGTAGCGGCGCTCCCAGTCCAGGCTTGCGTCCACCTGCATCCCGGCGGCCAGTTGTTCGGGGCAGTGTTCCACTTGATGCCAGATGATCGAGCGCAGCACCGGGTCGCGCACGGTGCCGGTGATGTCGACGCGGCTGCCGTCGGGCAGGATGAAGTGGCCGGTGTCGCCTGGTTGCCCGCCGCCGGTGGGATAGAACAGCGTGTGCTCCAGGGCGATCCCCTGTTCACTGACGGCAATCACCCGCGCACTGAAAGCGTTCTGGTAAGGCGCGCTGTCGAACAGCGCGAGGGTTTCCATGGTGTGCACGGACATGTTCAACCTCCGACGATCAGTGGGCTGGCTTGCAGCAGGCGACGAACCATCGCGCTTAAGCCAGGGGGAGAGAGCAGGGTGATTTCAAATTCGGGCCCGGTCACTTTCAGGTTCAGCGGCAGGCGCGGCGGGTAACTGTTGGTTTCTATGTGCCGCAGGCGGAACTGCAGGTGATGGCGTTCCTTGACCGTGGGTTCCAGCAGCAGGCCGGGCAGGGGATGGAAGTCGGCGTCCAGCACCGTCACCTTGTGGCTGGCGTTGACCTCGCCCACCACGTGCAGGCGTTCGTCGAGGGCAAACGCGCCGAGGTAGTTGCTGTGGTCCGACTCGTCGTTTTTCTGCAACTGGATCTGGTTGACCACCTTGACCTTGGTACCGGCCGGCACGTCCTGGGTGATCACGCAGGAAGGGCTGATGAACACGTTGTCGCCGATCAGCACATAGCCCAGCACCCGCGCGCCGGAACCGACTTCCACGTTGTTGCCCAGGCGTGGATGGCGTTTGCCGTCCGGGTTGTTGGCGATGCCCCGGGCGCCGAGGGTCACGCCGCAGAGGATGTAGCAGTCGTTGCCGATCTCGCAGGTTTCGCCGATGACCGTGCCGTAGCCGTGGTCCAGCACAAAGCGCCGGCCGATGCGGGCGGCGGGGTGAATTTCGGCGCCGGACAGGATCTTGCCCTGGTTGCTCAGCTTCAGGGCGATGGCACAAAACGCGCCGTCGCCCTTGTCCGGGAAATTCCATACCTGGTGCGCCAGCCGGTAGTACAGCACCGCCTTGAACGAGGCATAGGATTCCAGGATCAGCTCCCCGCGCCCACGGGAGGCCGGGTCGCGCCAGGCATAGGCGATCAGGTCTTCGGCCACCGCCTGGGCCGCTGTCTGGACCAGCGTGCCAAGGTGCTCCTCCAGTTGCTTCAACTGCGCGGGCGCCAGCGTGGTGATGAGGTGGGTGAGCAACTCATCGTGCAGTTGTTGCATGTCGATAAAGCCCCCCATGGAGGCACCCCCGCAATAGTTGTTATTCAAAACAGGGCAAATAGCTGTCGGCACTGTCGTAGACCATGGTCAGCACGACGGTGTCGGTGCGCAGTTCCGGTGCCAGCTTGGCGATGGCCACCATGTTGGCGGCCGACGACAGCCCGAGGCTGATGGCGTCGGTGCGCATGATGCGTTTGATCATGTCGAGGCATTCCTGGCGCGATACCTTGAGCATCCCGTCAATGATCGCGACGTTGAGGATGCTCGGGATCAAGCCGATGGACAGGCCCTGGATATGGTGCGGCGCGTGGCGGTCGCTGAGCAGGTCGCATTCTTCCGGCTCCACGCCCATCACGCGGATCGTCGGCCAGGCGCTCTTGAGGGTTTCGCCGATGCCGGTGATGTGGCCGCCGGTGCCGATGCCGCTGACGAAGTAGTCCACACGCTTGTCGCCGAAGGCGCGGATGATTTCCCGGGCGGTGGTGTCGCGGTGGGTTTGCGGGTTGGCGCCGTTGCGCTGCTGGTTGAGCATCACGTAGCTGGGGTTTTCCAGCTGCAGCTCCATGCACTTTTCGCCGTGGGAATTGTTGCCCAGGCGGCTGTCCGACAGCACTACCCTGGCGCCGTACAGGCGCAGCAGTTTCTGCTTCTCGGGGCTGTAGTTGTCGGGAATCACCAGCACCACTTTGTAGCCCAGCACATTGCCGGCCATCACCAGGCCGATGCCGGTGTTGCCGCCGCTGGGCTCGATGATGGTCTGGCCTGAACCACGGATCAGAATGCCCCGGCGCTCGGCGTCGAGGATCATGCCCAGGGCGATGCGCGCCTTGTGGCTGCCGCCGGGGTTGAGGGACTCCAGCTTGGCGTAGACCTCGATGCCGAGGTCTTCGGAAAACTGTTCCAGGCGCACGATGGGCGTTTGGCCAATGGCGTCGAGTATCGAGTTATGCAACATCAAGTAAGAACCCATGGCCGCTGATCAGTACAAAGGCATGTCGGGTTCGACGTCGCGAACCCAGTGTTTCATGCCACCTTGCAGTACTTTGGTGTTGGCGAAGCCGGCGGCCAGCAAGGTGCTGGCGGCTTGCTCCGCGCGGGTCCCGGCGTAGCAGATCAGGTAGTGGGTGTTGTCGCGGCTGAGGGTGGCGAGTTGCCCGTCGAGTTCGGCCAGGGGGATGTGCACCACCCCAGGCAACTTGCACACTTCCAGCTCGCTGGCATCGCGCACGTCCAGCAGCACGTCGGCCTTGCTGTGTTGTTCGAGCAGTTGCTTGAGCACCCGTGGCTTGATGTAGCGCTCTTCGGCGAGCGACGGCTGGTTTGGCATGGCATCGGCGCAGACGGCGGGTGCGATGGTTTGGCTGTGGCGCAGTTCCGAGCAGCAAGGGCAGTCGGCGCGGCGCTTGAAGCGGATCTCGCTGAATTTCATCGCCAATGCATCAAAGCGCATCAGCCGGCCCGACAGCGGTTCGCCAATACCGATCAACAACTTGATGGCCTCGGTGGCCTGGATCATCCCGACCACGCCCGGCAATACGCCGATGACGCCACCGGCGCTGCAATTGGGCGCCAGTTCCGCCGGCGGGGCCTGGGGAAACAGGCAGCGGTAGCACGGCCCGCCTTTATAGTTGAGCACGCTGATCTGCCCGTCGAAGCGGTAGATGGCGCCGTACACCAACGGCTTGCCCAGTTGTACGCAGGCGTCGTTGACGAGGTAGCGGGTTTCGAAATTGTCGGTGCCGTCGATCACCAGGTCATAGGCGCCCACCAGTTCCAGGGCGTTGTCGGTGTTGAAGGCGGTGTCGTAGGTGTTGATCTGGATGTGGCTGTTCAGGTCCTGCAAGCGCTGCTTGGCGGACTCGACCTTGGGCAGGCCCAGGGTGCTGTTGCCGTGGACGACCTGGCGTTGCAGGTTGCTGCTTTCCACCACGTCGAAATCCACCAGCCCCAGGGTGCCGATGCCGGCCGCCGCCAGGTACAGGCTGATGGGCGAACCGAGGCCGCCGGTGCCGATGATCAGCACGCGGGCTTTCTTCAGGTTCAATTGGCCTTCGCGGCCGACGCCGGGCAAGGTGATGTGGCGCACGTAGCGCTGCACTTCCTCGTTGCTCAGTTGATCCACATCCATGCCGCCGGAGGTGGCCAGCAGGACCTCGATTTTTGCCTTCTCAGGCAATGTGTCGTTGGCGTCGATCAGCTCTTCCTCGGCGGTAAACAGGAAGTGCTCCTTGAGCTGGTTGTTCTCGTAGAGCAGGTGCGCCCGCAATTGCGGGTGCTCGGTGCACAGGTTTTCAATGACTTCGCGCAATGTCGATCCGGCACCCTCGAGGGTCGATGCTGGCAGCTTGGCCACGCGGACCAGGATGTCGGGGAAAGAGACAGCGTTCATGCACAACTCCGTTTGCAGGTCGTTGAAGGGGTTTTGGGCGAAGCGCTTGCCATCCCAGGCAAACAGCTTGGAACCTTGGGTCTGGCCCTGGCGAACATCCACCACCAGGTAGCTCACGGGGTAGATCGGCTCGCCCATGAAGAGGGCCTTGTCCTGGTCTTCGTCGCTGAAATACGCGCCGACGTCAGGGTGGGAGTGGTAGATCACCACCACCGGGTTATCACTGCGAAACGCCTTGTTCATCATCAGCGTGTCGGCCACCGAAAAGGTGTAGCCGTTGGCAGCGCTGCGTGAATACATCTCGGGGTTCTTGCGGTGCAACTCGTTCTGGATATTGCTGCCCAGGTACACGCTGCCATCGGCGAAAACAAAGCCGCAGCATTCCTCGGGATAGCTGCGGTCGGCGTGGGCGTAAATCTGCTCCAGGGCGCTTGGGCTCAGGACCTTCATCTCAGTTTTTCTTCGCCAGGAGCTTTTCGATGGGCAGCTTGGTAATCGCAAAACCTGCCAGCAGGATCGCCGAATACATCATCAGGTCCTTGGAAATCTGCACGCCTTCGTACCAACTGCCGATGATGACCGCGAACACCGGGAAGATGATGAACACGAAGGACAAAATGATCGGGCTCAGGCGCTTGAGCAGCATGAAATACACGATAAAACCACCCACCGAGGCCACCAGGCCGAGGTAGAACAGCGCACTCCAGGAACGTAGGGTGATGTCTTCGAAGGTCGGGGTTTCAAACCACAGCCCGGCGACAAACAGCATCAGCCCGGCGATGCCGATGGGCAGGGTGTTGTAGGTGATCACGCTGATGGCGCTGCCTTGTTTCTTGGTAATCACGTAGCACAAGGCATGCATGATCGCGGCGGCCAGGATCGCCAGCACCCCGAAGAACTCGGCATGGTCCAGGTGCAGGCCCTGGCTCTTGATGATCATGTACAGGCTGCCGAAACCGATGGCGATACCGACCACCTGGGAAAAGTAGATGCGCTCGCGCAGGAACAACGCGGAGAAAATCAGGATAAACACCGGCATGCAGCTGAACAGCAGCGCGGTGAGGCCGGACGAGACATGCATCTCGCCGTAGTTGAGCAGGTAATACGGAACGCTGAAGTAGGACAGCGTCACGAACACGAAGAACCAGCGGCTCTCCCGAGGAAACAGGATCGGCTCGCGGCGCACCCAGGCAAAACACAGGAACAGCGGGAACGCGATCAGAAAGCGCAGCCCGGCGGAGGTCAGCGGCGGCACGCTTTCCACGGCGATCTTGATCCCAAGCCAGGTGGTGCCCCAGCTCAGGCACACAATCAGGAACATCACACTGGTAATCAGCCCAGCCAACCACTGCTTGTGAGTTTTTGTTTTTTCAGCGTTTTCGAGAACGGCGGACATTGGCATCGTGACATTGCTTCCATGAGACCGAATTGACCTCTATATTGAGTGCCTTGATTCGGTGATTGAACCCGTAAAAGCACACTATTAGGGCGAATGATGGCTGTCAAAACAAATATTGACATGGTGTCAATTATGCGAGAAGGACTCTCCAGCGGGCAGGGCGTGAAGTACAAACGCCTGTCCGATGTCATGGAGCGGGGCATTCTTGAAGGCTTGATTGAACCGGGAAGAAAACTGCCACCTCACCGGGTGCTTTCCGACAATCTGGGGGTAACCATTGGCACCATCAGCCGCGCCTACGGTGAGCTGGAACGGCTGGGGTTGGTGGTGGCGCGCGTGGGTGACGGCACCTTCGTGCGCAAGCGTGGGATGGAGCGCCAGCGGGATGAAGGCTTTCGCAACTTCAGCGATGAGCCGCGGCAATACTTTGATATGAGCCGCAACATGCATATCCCGGGGCAGGAGACCACCTTCCTGGCCCAGAGCTTCCAGACCCTGGCCACCAACGCCAAGTTCTTGCAGGACATCAGTGCCTACACCCCGGATGCCGGGCTGCCGCGCTACCGTGCGGCGGGTGCACAGTGGCTGGTGCAGCGGGACTTTCACCCGATTCCCGAGCAGGTGATTTGCGTGAACGGCGGCCAGCACGGGCTGCTTTGCGCACTGATGGCGCTGTTGCGGGCCGGCGATACGGTGGTCACCGAGCAACTGACCTATCCGGGGCTGATCACCGCCGCGCGGATGCTGGGAATCCGCCTCATCGGCCTGGAAATGGATGAAGAAGGCCTGCTGCCGGGGGCGCTGGATGAAGTCTGTCGCAATCACCGGGTGTCGGCGTTGTACTGCACGCCGACCATCCAGAATCCTACGACTGCGGTGCTGTCGGTCGCGCGTCGGGAGGCGTTGGTCAAGGTGTGCCGTGAGCACAATCTGCTGATTCTTGAGGACGAGGCCCACGGTGTGCTGGTGGAAGATCGTCCGCCGCCCCTGAGCCATTTCGCCCCGGAACGTACGATTCTGATCAGCAGCCTGAGCAAGGCGGTGTCGGCCGGGTTGCGCGTCGGGTACGTGCATGCGCCGCCGGCGCTGGTCAGCCGGATTTCCGCGGCCCTGCGCTCAACCTGCTGGATGGCCACCCCGGTGACCCTGGAACTGGCGACCCAATGGATCGAAAACGGTACGGCTGAGCACCTGTTGCATCAGCAGATCCAGGAGATCAGCCGGCGCAAGGCGTTGGTTGAAGGATTGCTGATCGGGCTGGAGTACCGCACCCACCTCAATAGCCCGCACTTCTGGATCGAAGTCCCGGAGCCTTGGCGCGCGTCGGAAATCGAGGCGGAGCTGAAGCAGAATAATTACCTGATTGCCACCGCCGAGGCGTTTGCGGTGGGGCAGACGGCGGTGCCGCAGTTTATCCGGGCGAGCATCTGCAATACGTCGGGGGATGATCAGTTGCTGCTGGATGGGTTTGATGCGCTGGCGACGGCGTTGGGGCAGGGTGGGGGGCGGTTTCACCTATAGGCAGGTTGACCGCGTTATCGTTCATCGCGGGCAAGCCCGGCTCCCACAGGGGAATGCATTCCAATGTGGGAGCTGGCTTGCCTGCGATAGCGCTGGTTCAGGCCATGAAGATTACTTGAACCGCCGCTCCACCCCTTTCTCCACCAGAATCTTCGCGGAAATCTCTTCCACCGAAAAATGCGTGGAATTGATGTGCGCAATATTCTCCCGGCGGAACAGATTTTCTACTTCCCGCACTTCAAATTCGCACTGCGCATAGCTGGAGTATCGGCTATTGGGCTTGCGTTCATTGCGAATCGCCGTCAGCCGGTCCGGGTCAATGGTCAGCCCGAACAGCTTGTGCTGGTGCGCGCGCAGGGCGGCAGGCAGCGTCAAGTGTTCCATGTCGTCTTCGGTCAGAGGGTAGTTGGCCGCGCGAATCCCGAATTGCATGGCCATATAGAGGCAGGTCGGCGTCTTGCCGCAGCGGGACACGCCCACCAGGATCAAATCAGCCTTGTCGTAATAGTGGGTGCGGGCGCCGTCGTCGTTGTCGAGGGCGAAGTTCACCGCCTCGATCCGCTCCATATAGTTGGAGTTGTGGCCAATGGAGTGAGATTTTCCGACGGAGTATGACGAATGTTCACTTAACTCTTGTTCCAGCGGCGCCAGGAAGGTAGAGAAGATGTCGATCATGAAACCATTGGAGGTCGCGAGGATCTCACGAATGTCCTGATTGACGATGGTGTCGAAAATGATCGGACGAAATCCGTCTTTTTCGGCCGCCAGATTGATTTGTTGTACCATGGCTCGCGCTTTATCCACGCTGTCTATATACGGTCGCGTGAATTTGCTGAAGGTAATGTTTTCGAACTGCGCCAACAGGCTTTGACCCAGGGTTTCGGCTGTGATGCCGGTGCCGTCGGAGATAAAGAAAGCAGATCGTTTCATTTGAGCCTTGGGCCTTAAGCTGATGACGAATCTTGGATATGATAGGCGCGATTTTGCCGTCCCGCAGTGGGCCGCATTCTCACTTATTTTCCAGGTCCAGGCCACAAACGCCGGTAACCGCTCCTACTGAGCCGCCGGCGTCCTGAGCTTTTCCAACACAGAAAGTGGAGAGATCACCTTGGTAGAGTACGTAGTTTCCCTCGATAAGCTCGGCGTCCATGATGTAGAGCACGTAGGGGGCAAGAACGCATCCCTGGGCGAGATGATCAGTAATCTTGCGGGCGCCGGTGTATCGGTGCCAGGTGGTTTTGCCACCACCGCCCAGGCTTACCGTGATTTCCTCGAGTTGAGCGGCCTCAACGATCAGATCCATGCCGCGCTCGATGCGCTGGACGTCGATGACGTCAACGCCCTGGCCAAGACCGGTGCCCAGATCCGTCAATGGATCATGGAAGCCGAGTTCCCCGAGAAGCTCAACGCCGAGATCCGCACCGCGTTTGCCACGCTGTCGGCCGGTAACCCTGACATGGCCGTCGCCGTGCGCTCCTCGGCCACCGCCGAAGACCTGCCGGACGCCTCCTTTGCCGGTCAGCAAGAAACCTTCCTGAACATCCGCGGCGTGGAAAACGTGATCCGCGCGGCCAAGGAAGTGTTTGCCTCGCTGTTCAACGACCGCGCCATTTCCTACCGTGTACACCAGGGTTTCGACCACAAGCTGGTGGCCCTGTCTGCCGGTGTGCAGCGCATGGTGCGTTCGGAAACCGGCACGGCCGGCGTGATGTTCACCCTGGACACCGAATCGGGCTTTCGCGACGTAGTCTTCATCACCGGCGCCTACGGCCTCGGCGAAACCGTCGTACAAGGCGCGGTGAACCCGGACGAATTCTACGTCCACAAACACACCCTTGAAGCCGGCCGTCCGGCCATCCTGCGCCGCAACCTGGGCAGCAAGGCGATCAAGATGATCTACGGCGACGAGGCCAAGGCCGGTCGCTCGGTAAAAACCGTTGATGTCGACAAGGCCGAACGCGCGCGTTTCTGCCTGACCGACGCCGAAGTCAGCGAGCTGGCCAAGCAGGCGATGATCATCGAGAAGCACTACAAGTGCCCGATGGACATCGAATGGGCCAAGGACGGTGACGACGGCAAGCTGTACATCGTTCAGGCCCGCCCTGAGACCGTGAAGAGCCGCACCTCGGCCAACGTCATGGAACGCTACCTGTTGAAAGAAACCGGCACCGTGCTGGTGGAAGGCCGTGCCATCGGCCAGCGCATCGGCGCCGGCAAGGTGCGGATCATCAAGGACGTGTCCGAGATGGACAAGGTCCAGCCAGGCGACGTGCTGGTCTCCGACATGACCGACCCGGACTGGGAACCGGTGATGAAACGCGCCAGCGCCATCGTCACCAACCGTGGCGGGCGTACCTGCCACGCAGCGATCATCGCCCGCGAGCTGGGGATCCCGGCGGTTGTGGGTTGCGGCAACGCCACCCAACTGTTGAAAGACGGCCAGGGCGTGACCGTGTCCTGCGCCGAAGGCGACACCGGCTTCATCTTCGAAGGCGAGCTGGGCTTCGACATCAAGCAAAACTCCATCGACGCCATGCCGGACCTGCCGTTCAAGATCATGATGAACGTCGGCAACCCGGACCGCGCCTTCGACTTCGCGCAGTTGCCGAACGCCGGTGTGGGCCTGGCCCGCCTGGAGTTCATCATCAACCGCATGATCGGCGTGCACCCCAAGGCCCTGCTGAACTACGACGGCCTGCCGCCGGACATCAAGGAAAGCGTCGACAAGCGCATCGCCGGCTACAGCGACCCGGTGGGCTTCTACGTCGAGAAACTGGTGGAAGGCATCAGCACCCTGGCGGCGGCGTTCTACCCGAAAAAGGTCATCGTGCGCCTGTCGGACTTCAAGTCCAACGAATACGCCAACCTGATCGGCGGCAAGCTCTACGAGCCGGAAGAAGAAAACCCGATGCTGGGTTTCCGTGGTGCCTCGCGTTACATCAGCGAAGCCTTCCGCGATTGCTTCGAGCTGGAATGCCGTGCCCTCAAGCGCGTGCGCAACGAAATGGGCCTGACCAACGTCGAAATCATGGTGCCGTTCGTGCGCACCCTGGGCGAGGCGAGCCAGGTGGTGGACCTGCTGGCTGAAAACGGCCTGTCCCGTGGCGAGAACGGCCTGCGCGTCATCATGATGTGCGAGCTGCCGTCCAACGCCATCCTGGCCGAAGAGTTCCTGGAATTTTTCGACGGCTTCTCCATCGGCTCCAACGACCTGACCCAACTGACCCTGGGCCTGGACCGTGACTCGGGGATCATCGCCCACCTGTTCGACGAGCGTAACCCTGCGGTCAAGAAGCTGCTGGCCAACGCCATCCAGGCGTGCAACAAGGCTGGCAAGTACATCGGGATCTGCGGCCAAGGCCCTTCCGATCACCCGGACCTGGCCAAATGGCTGATGGAACAGGGCATCGAAAGCGTTTCGCTGAACCCCGATTCCGTACTGGAAACCTGGTTCTTCCTGGCTGAAGGCCAAGCCCAGGCGTAATACGTAACACCCCCAAGTGCCGGTCAACCTTGCGGTTGGCCGGCATTTCTCATTCTGTACAGGGCGGAACTCCATCCGGACGCCGCCCTTTTTTGTGCAAGAGCATTATGCAAAGCAGCAGCAACCTGTTTCCCGTCGCCTTGATCAGCGCTGAGCGTCGTGGCGACCTGAGTGAAGATGTGTATCGCCTCAAGCCCGCCAACAGCCCTGACGGCACCGTCGAGCTGGCCGTGACCCGCCTTGGCCTGGCTGATGTCCCGGAAAACCGGGGCGTGCCGGTGGTTTTGGTGCATGGCAGTTTCTCCAACCGACGCTTCTGGTATTCGCCCAAGGGCATCGGCCTGGGCGCTTACCTGGCCCGCGAGGGGTTCGACGTGTGGATCCCGGAAATGCGCGGCCACGGGCTGTCCCGACGTAACCACGACTACGCCAAAAACCGCGTTGCCGACTATGCTCGCTACGACTTGCCGGCCATTGCCGCCTTTGTGCGTGAGCAAAGTGGGCAGATCCCCCACTGGCTCGGACATTCCCTGGGTGGCACGACCCTGGCCGCGGCCCTGGGCGGGCAGCACCTTGGCGCGCCGGCGGTAGCCTCGGTGG
Organism: Pseudomonas sp. Z18(2022); assembly: GCF_036346535.1. NCBI lineage: Bacteria > Pseudomonadati > Pseudomonadota > Gammaproteobacteria > Pseudomonadales > Pseudomonadaceae > Pseudomonas > Pseudomonas sp. Z18(2022). The sequence goes on along the minus strand of NZ_JAOTOA010000001.1, from coordinate 933,799 downwards.
CGCTGTTTGGCTGCCAGGTCAGTCGCACCCATTGGCCGTTGAAACTGCCGCCAGTGGAATGGACCGGTCGCCTGCTCCTGAAGCGCTTTGGCCAATTGTCTGGCTCGCGATTGAAACGCGGCCCGGAGGACGAGCCGGCAGGCGTGCTGATTGAAGCGATGCGCTGGAATGGCCTGTTCGGCCGCTTTGGCGAGGGCAAGCAGGATTGGTGGAAGGGCCTGGCGGAGGTCGACGTTCCGCTGCTGGCGGTGAGCGCTGCCGGCGATCACCAGGACCCGGACTGGGCCTGTCGCAAGCTCTTCGAGCAAGTCGGCTCCGAGCATCGCCAGTACGTGTGCCTGGGGCGCCAGCAAGGGTTCAGCGGGGATTTCGGGCACGTCGAAATGCTCGTCAGCAAGGCCGCCCAGGCTGAAGTGTGGCCGTTGGTGAAGCGTTGGTTGAAAGATCCGCTCACACCTTTGGCGGGCGCGCAGACGCAGGAACTGGCACAGGTTTGAGCGGGAGGCTCTATCAGGGGCGTTTCGCTTGCTTCTCGTAGCGGCTAAGATATGACGCATCGGATGGTTCTGGTCATATTCAGTCGCGTAGTGGGTCTTGCGTCGCTGTCCTATGGGCCCGACTATTCGGCCCGGATTAAAGAACCTTCATGGCAAAGCGTTTCCAGATGTAAGTAAACAGTGGGATGTTTGACACCTTCTTTCACCTACAGGAGTTTCTCGATGAACCATTACCTTACCCCCGACCTGTGTGACGCCTACCCGGAGCTGGTGCAGGTGGTTGAGCCGATGTTCAGCAATTTCGGCGGCCGAGACTCCTTTGGTGGCGAGATCGTCACCATCAAGTGCTTTGAAGACAATTCCCTGGTCAAGGAACAAGCCGAACTCAATGGCGCCGGCAAGGTGCTGGTGGTCGACGGTGGTGGTTCCCTGCGCCGCGCATTGCTGGGCGACATGATTGCCGAGAAAGCCGCGAAAAACGGCTGGGAAGGGCTGGTGATCTACGGCTGCATCCGCGATGTCGACGTGATTGCCCAGACCGATTTGGGTGTACAGGCCCTGGCCAGCCACCCGATGAAGACTGACAAACGCGGCATTGGCGATTTGAACGTGGCGGTGACCTTCGCTGGCGTGACCTTCCGCCCGGGTGAGTACGTGTACGCCGACAATAACGGTGTGATCGTCTCTCCCAGCCCGCTGAAAATGCCTGAATAAACAGCAGTAGCCGACAGGGGTGAGGATGTTCGAGGAAGAAAACGCGCAGTGGGGGCTGGTGCATGCCCTGGTGCTGGACGGTAAAGGTGGCGCGCGTTCGATTGCCCGGACAGAGCTTGATGAGCTGCAACTGCAGCCTCAGGAAAGCCTTTGGCTGCATTGGGACCGTAGCCATCCCCAGACCCAGACCTGGTTGCGCAAATCCAGCGGCTTGAGCGAGTTCGCGTGTGACCTGCTGCTGGAGGAAAACACCCGCCCACGCCTGTTGCCGTTGCCGGACGCCGAACTGCTGCTGTTTTTACGCGGGGTCAACCTGAACCCAGGCGCCGAACCGGAAGACATGGTCTCGGTGCGCATCTTTGCCTCGGCGGCACGGGTGATCTCCCTGCGCTTGCGCCCGTTACGCGCCACCGATGAGTTGCTGGTGCAGTTGGCGGATGGCAAGGGGCCCAAGACTGCCTCGGAACTGGTCCTTTATATGGCGCAGTACCTGACCAACAAGGTCCAGGATCTGGTCAGCGATCTGTCCGAAATCGTCGATATCGAAGAAGAAAAACTGGATGCCGACGAACGGTATACCCCGGAGCATGGCAGCGTTTTGCAGATCCGTCGGCGCGCCGCCGGGCTGAAACGTTTCCTGTCGCCACAACGGGATATTTTCGCGCAGTTGACCCGGATCAAGTTGCCCTGGTTCTGCGATGACGATGCTGACTACTGGAACGAATTGAACAACAGCCTGACCCGTTACCTGGAAGAGCTGGAATTGGCCCGGGAGCGCGTGGGGCTTGTGCTTGAGACCGAAGACCGGCGTTTGAGCCTGCGCATGAACCGCACCATGTACCGCTTCGGGATCATCACCGGGATCTTCCTGCCGATGAGTTTTCTGACCGGTTTGCTGGGGATCAACGTGGGGGGGATTCCGTTCTCTTCCAGCCCTTACGGGTTCCTGATTGCATGCCTGATGATGGTCTCGGTGGCGGTCGGGCAATGGTGGTTGTTTCGACGTTTACGCTGGGTCTGACCTGAATGTGACCTGAACGTGGAAAGAGGTCATGTGACCCGAAGAATTTTACCCTCGTCTTTTAAATCACTTGCGAGAGGTCTTTATGCACGATCCGTTCGAACAGTCTTTGCGTGACATGCTTAACGCTTCGCCGTCCAACCGGGACGACGATGCTTGCCTGGGTCGCGTTTTGAAAACCGCCAACCGCCAGGTCGGGGCGGGGGACCTGTTCGGTCTGCTCGGCCGCTGGTTGCCGGCATTGATGATGGCCCTGAACAACGGTTCGGCCCATGTTTCACCGGTTTCCCGTCGTAAACCTCTTGCTCGCACTGCTGATAAGGCTGAATGAATATGGAACTCGATCTCTGGACCCAGAGTCTGGTAACTGCAATGACTGCGCTGTGGACCAAGGTGGCGAATTTCATTCCCAACCTGTTTGGTGCCCTGGTGGTGGTACTGCTGGGTTTTGTCGTGGCCAAGCTGCTCGACACCCTGCTCTCCAAATTGCTGGCTAAACTGGGTCTCGATCGACTGATGGGCGGTACCGGCCTGACCAAGATTCTGGGACGTGCCGGGCTGCAAGTGCCGATCTCGACATTGATCGGCAAGATCGTTTATTGGTTTGTTTTGCTGATTTTTCTGGTTTCTGCGGCTGAATCCCTTGGACTTGAGCGAGTTTCAGCTACGCTCGACATGCTGGCGCTGTATTTGCCGAAGGTATTCGGTGGCGCGCTGGTGCTGCTCGTAGGGGTTTTGCTGGCGCAACTGGCCAATGGCCTGGTGCGCGGCGCGGCTGAAGGGGTAGGGCTGGATTACGCCAGCGGCCTGGGGCGAATCGCTCAGGGCCTGGTGATTATCATCAGTATTTCGGTCGCGATCAGCCAGTTGGAGGTCAAGACTGACCTGCTGAACCATGTGATTGTGATTGTTTTGATTACCGTTGGTCTGGCCGTTGCGCTGGCCATGGGTCTGGGAAGCCGGGAAATTGCCGGGCAGATTCTTGCGGGAATCTATGTGCGTGAGCTATATCAGGTTGGGCAACAAGTGCGTGTGGGCGAGGTCGAAGGGCAGATCGAAGAGATCGGCACGGTCAAGACAACAGTGCTGACGGATGATGGCGAGCTGGTGTCGCTTTCGAATCGGATCCTGCTGGAACAGCATGTGACTAGCCGCTAACCCGGCAAACCCTGCTAATGTACGCCGCCGCAATCCTGGGTATCCAGGCTGAGGCGGACATTGACCTGACTGTCGGCACGACTTGTTTTGAATAAAGCCCAAACGCTGTCCACGCGCTATGACCCCCGTGAGCTCTCTGATGAGGAGTTGGTCGCGCGCTCGCACACGGAGCTGTTTCACGTAACACGCGCGTATGAAGAATTGATGCGCAGGTATCAACGCACTCTGTTCAACGTTTGTTCAAGGTATTTAGGGAACGATAGAGATGCGGATGATGTCTGTCAGGAAGTGATGCTCAAGGTGCTCTACGGCCTGAAGAACTTTGAGGGCAAATCGAAGTTCAAGACATGGCTCTATAGCATCACGTACAACGAGTGCATCACGCAGTATCGGAAGGAACGGCGAAAGCGTCGCTTGATGGATGCTTTGAGTCTGGACCCCCTTGAGGAAGCGTCTGAAGAGAAGGCGCCAACCCCGGAAGAAAAGGGCGGACTCGATCGCTGGCTGGTGCATGTGAATCCGATTGACCGGGAAATTCTGGTGCTACGATTTGTCGCAGAGCTGGAATTTCAGGAAATTGCTGACATCATGCATATGGGTTTGAGTGCTACAAAAATGCGTTACAAACGCGCTCTTGATAAATTACGTGAGAAATTTGCGGGCAGTACTGAAACTTAGTGCGTGGCAAATATCTCTTACGTGTAGGCAAGTTCTGTTAGACTTGTCGCCGAGTTGTCCCCCGGTATGTGGGACTGCTTTACAATCACCAGATGGGGATTTAACGGATGAAACTGAAAAACACCTTGGGCTTGGCCATTGGTACTCTTATTGCTGCTACTTCCTTCGGCGCTCTGGCACAAGGTCAAGGCGCAGTTGAAGGCCAGCTGTTCTACAAAAAGCAGTTCAACGATAGCGTCAAGCATATCGAAGACGGCTACAATCCTGGCGCAAGCATCGGTTACTTCCTGACCGACGACGTGTCGATCAACCTGAACTACGACACCACCAACCACACCCGTTCGAACGACGGTACCGGTAGCCAGAAGATCAAGGGTGATACCGGCAGCGTTACTGCCCAGTACCACTTCGGTCAAGCTGGTGTCGACTCCCTGCGTCCATACGTAGAGGGCGGTTTCGGCCACCAGAGCCGTACCAACGTAGAAGCTGATGGTCACAAAGGTCGCGATCAATCGACCCTGGCTATCGCTGGCGCTGGTGTGAAGTACTACTTCACCGACAACCTGTTCGCACGTGCTGGTGTTGAAGCTGACTACGCACTGGACAACGGCAAGTGGGACTACTCCGCACTGGTTGGTCTGGGCGTAAACTTCGGCGGCAACGCTGGTAAAACTGCTCCAGCTCCTACCCCGGCACCAGCTCCAGAGCCAGTTCCAGAGCCAGAAGCTCCGGTTGCTCAGGTTGTTCGTGTTGAGCTGGACGTGAAGTTCGACTTCGACAAGTCGGTTGTTAAGCCTAACAGCTACGGCGACGTGAAAAACCTCGCTGACTTCATGAAACAGTACCCACAAACCACCACCGTTGTTGAAGGTCACACTGACTCCGTCGGTCCTGACGCTTACAACCAGAAGCTGTCCCAGCGTCGTGCTGACGCTGTTAAGCAAGTCCTGGTCAAAGACGGTATTGCTCCTAACCGCGTAAGCTCGGTTGGTTATGGCAAATCCCGCCCAGTTGCTGACAACGCAACTGAAGCTGGCCGTGCTATCAACCGTCGCGTAGAAGCCTCGGTAGAAGCACAAGCAGCTCAGTAATTACTGAGTTGTAGAAAAAAGCCCGGCTTAGGCCGGGCTTTTTTTCGCCTGTCATTTGTCTCAGGCGCTAACGCTGGCCAAGGCTTCAACCGCTTGCGTCGCCTGGATAACCTGGCCAATCACCAGAATCGCCGGGCTCTTCAGGGCGAAGTCCTGAGCATCCTCCTGCATCCGCGAAAGGCTGCTGCGACACTCGCGTTGCTGGGGCAACGAGGCGTTTTCAATCATCGCCACCGGCATGTCATCGCTCATGCCGCCTTCCAGCAACTGCTGCCGAATCTCCCCCAGCTTCGCCACTCCCATATAGATCACCAACGTCGTGCCGCCCTCGGCCAGTGCCCGCCAATTGAGACTGCTGTCGTCCTGGGTGTGGGCCGTAACCAACGTGACGCCACGGCTGACACCGCGCAAGGTGAGCGGAATATCACAGTTCGTTGCCCCGGCCAGCCCCGCCGTAATGCCATTGACCAACTCCACTTCCACCCCATGCTGCCTGAGCCAGGCCGCCTCTTCGCCGCCGCGACCAAAAATGCACGGATCGCCACCCTTGAGCCGCACCACGCATTTGCCTTGCCGGGCATAACGCAACATCAGGCGGTGGATAAAGGCCTGGGGCGTGGACCGACAGCCGCCGCGTTTACCCACGGTGATCAGCCGGGCAGCGGGGCAATGCTCCAGCAGCGCCGGGTTGACCAGATCATCGATCAGCACCACGTCGGCTTCCCGCAGGGCTCTCACTGCCTTGAGTGTCAGCAGCTCCCGATCACCGGGGCCTGCACCCACCAGCCAGACTTTTGCGCTCATATGCATCCCTCACACCGTGATCGCGATTGGCTGTGTGCCGCTCGCCAATAGTCGTTTGATTTCCGGTACACAGGAGCCGCATTGCGTGCCGCAACCCAGTTCCTGCTTCAGCCCATTCAGGTCCAGGCCCCGGGCAATGCCGGCGCACACCGCGCTTTCGCTGACGTTCTTGCAATTGCATAGCGTCTTGTTGCTGGTCGAACCGCCCCCCGGTGGCGCACTCAATGGCGCCAGCAGCCAGCGTCGTAACTGGTCATCGGTACGACCTTCCAGCCACAGGCTTTGCAACCAATGGCGAGCCAGGGTTTCGCCGGCCAGGCGGATCGCAGTGATGCGACCTTTTTCGATTTTTACTCGCTTGCCAATCGAGCGCCGCGGGTCGTCGTAGGCCATGACTGGGCCGTCATGGAGGCCCAGCAACTGGTCAATCTGCTTCAGAAGCTCAAGCGCCGGCGCCTCGTGATGCGCGGCGCGAATCAGCAGGGCGGGCCGCTCACGCCCGGTCAGGCTCAGGCTGACGTAGGCAAAACCCTCACACAGCGGTCTCAAGGCTTCAAAGTGTTGCTGCACATCGCCTTCAATCAGTGCAAATAAATGCCAGGGCAGTTGCACCGCCTCCAGGCGCACGCCGCTGTGTTTGAGTTCCGGCTGTTTGGATAGCGGGTCGAACGCCGGCTGGGTGAGCGCATTGACACCGCCTTTGAGAAACCGGTCGCCCCAGTGCATTGGCAGAAACGCCTGGCCGGGACGCACACTGTCATCACTGCCGACGGCCACAATCACGCTGCCGCGCCGGCTTTTCAGGCTGACCAGGTCGCCTTCCTTCAAGCGATGTCGACGCAGCTCATCCGGGTGCAGGCTGAGCAAGGCCTCGCTGACATGGCCGAACAACTGCGCTGCGGTGCCGGTGCGGCTCATGCCGTGCCATTGGTCCCGCAGGCGCCCGGTGATCAGGGTGAGCGGGAAACGCGCGTCACGTTGCTCCTTGGCGGCGCGATAAGGGTCGGCCACAAAGTGCGCGCGGCCCGTCTCGGTAGGAAAAATCCCATCTGTATACAAGCGTGTGGTGCCGCTCACCGCGCTGGTCGGGAATGGCCATTGTTGCGGGCCGATCCGGTCCAGCAGGGCGTGACTGATGCCCGAAAGGTCGAGGTCGCGCCCGCGGGTCAGCAGTTTGTATTCATCAAAGATCTGCGCGGGTTGCTCAAAGGCAAAAAGCCCCGGTTTTCCGGGACAAAGACGCTGCTCCAGGCGCTGGGCAAAATCCACGGTGATTGCCCAGTCCGGCCGGGCTTCGCCAGGTGGGACGATGGCTTGGCGGACATGGGAAATGCGCCGTTCAGAGTTGGTAACTGTGCCTTCTTTCTCGCCCCAACTCGCCGCCGGCAACAACAGGTCGGCGAAACGCGCCGTCTCGGTTGTACGAAAAGCTTCCTGTAGCACCACGAACGGACATGCTTCCAAAGCCTGGCGCACGGTGTTCTGGTCGGGCAGGGATTGGGCGGGGTTGGTGCAGGCGATCCACAGGGCCTTGATCTTGCCGGCCTGGACCTGTTCAAACAGTTCGATAGCGGTCAGCCCGATGTTGGCTGGCAGTTGTTCAACCCCCCAATACGCGGCTACCTCTGCCCGGTGTTCAGGGTTGGCCGCTTCGCGATGACCTGGCAGCAGATTCGACAAACTGCCGGTTTCCCGCCCACCCATGGCATTCGGCTGACCGGTCAGGGAGAACGGTCCGCAGCCGGTGCGGCCAATGGTGCCGGTGGCCAGGTGCAGGTTGATCAAGGCGCTGTTCTTCGCGCTGCCCGCGGTGGATTGGTTAAGTCCCATGCACCACAGCGACAGAAAACTCGCCGAGGTGCCGACCCATTCCGCGCACAGGCGCAGTTGCTCGACACTGATCCCGCACAGTTGCGTAACCATTTGCGGCGTGTAGTCGTGAACCAGGCGTTTGAGTTCCACCAGGCCGTCGGTATGGGCCTGGATAAAGTCGCGGTCGATCCAGTCTTCCCACAGCAACAAATGCAAGATCCCATGGAACAACGCGACATCCGTGCCCGGCAAAATCGCCAGATGCAGGTCTGCCAGGTCGCAGGTGTCGGTACGCCGGGGATCGATCACCACCACCTTCATCTGTGGCCGCCGGGCTTTGGCCTCCTCCAGGCGTCGGAACAAAACCGGATGCGCGTAGGCCATGTTGCTGCCGACGATCATCACGCAGTCGCTCGACTCCAGGTCCTCGTAGCTGCACGGCGGCGCATCGGCCCCCAGGCTGCGCTTGTAGCCGACCACTGCCGACGACATGCACAGCCGCGAGTTGCTATCGATGTTGTTGGTGCCCACCAGCGCCCGCGCCAGTTTGTTGAAGCTGTAGTAGTCCTCGGTCAGCAACTGCCCGGAGATGTAGAACGCGACGCTGTCGGGCCCGTGTTCGGCGATGGTCTCGGCGAACACATTCGCCGCGTGTTCCAGGGCGGTGTCCCAATCGGTGCGGCTGCGGGCCAGGCCCTTGCCCAGCCGCAGTTCCGGGTACAGCGCACGTGCCGCCAGGTCGCCGGTCAGGTGCAGGCTCGAACCCTTGCTGCACAGTTTGCCGAAGTTGGCCGGGTGGCTTGGATCGCCGCTGACGCCGAGGATCTGCGAGCCATCATGCTCGATCAGCACGCCGCAACCGACCCCGCAGTAGCAGCAGGTGGACGCGGTGGTCTGGCGGTTCATCAACCGGCGTCCCGCAGTGCCAGCATCACCCGGCCGTTTTCCACACGGGCCGGGTGGTGATGGGCGCAGCCGATGTCCGGTGCCTGGGCCTCACCGGACTCCAGGTCGATCTGCCAGTTATGCAGCGGGCAGGCCACGCGTTTGCCGTAGATCAGCCCTTGTGACAGTGGCCCGCCCTTGTGCGGACAGCGGTCGTCGAGGGCGAACACTTCGTCGTCACTGGTACGAAAAATCGCGATGTCGCCTTTTGGCCCGGTGATGATGCGCGAGCCCAGGGCGTTGATTTCTTCGAGGGCGCAGATATCCAGCCAGTTCATGCCGGCACCTCCAGCAGTTTGACGGGGATGGTGTCGAATTCCTTTTTCAGCAGCGGCTGTTCCAGGCGTTCTTTCCACGGGTCCTGTTCGAACGACAGGGAGAATTGCAGGCGTTCATTGAGCGCCTGGCGCCGTGCCGGGTCTTCCAGCACGGCCTTCTTGATGTGCTCCATGCCCACCCGTTGCAGGTAGTGCACGGTGCGCTCCAGGTAGAAGGCTTCTTCCCGATAGAGCTGTAGGAAAGCGCCGTTGTATTCGCGTACTTCTTCGGCGGTTTTCAGCTTGACGAAGAACTCCGCGACCTCGGTCTTGATCCCGCCGTTACCGCCGATATACATCTCCCAACCGGAATCGACGCCGATAATTCCCACGTCCTTGATCCCCGCTTCCGAGCAGTTGCGCGGGCAACCGGACACCGCCAGCTTGACCTTGTGAGGCGACCACATGTTGAACAGGTCATGCTCCAACTCGATCCCCAGTTGCGTGGAATTCTGCGTACCAAAGCGGCAGAACTCACTGCCGACGCAGGTCTTCACGGTGCGGATGGATTTGCCGTAGGCATGCCCGGACGGCATGTCGAGGTCTTTCCACACACCGGGCAAGTCCTGCTTCTTGATGCCCAGCAAGTCGATGCGCTGCCCGCCGGTGACCTTGACCATCGGCACGTTGTACTTGTCGGCCACATCGGCGATGCGCCGCAGCTCCGACGGATTGGTCACGCCGCCCCACATCCTTGGGACTACCGAGTAGGTGCCGTCTTTCTGAATGTTGGCGTGGGCCCGCTCGTTGATCAAGCGCGATTGCGGGTCGTCTTTCGCTTCGCCGGGCCAGGTGGAAATCAGGTAATAGTTGAGTGCCGGGCGGCAAGTGGCGCAGCCGTTCGGGGTGCGCCAGTTCAGGTAGCTCATGGTGCCGGCGATGGTCAGCAAATGCTGGTCGCGGATGGCCTGGCGGATCTGCCCGTGGTTGAGGTCGCTGCAGCCGCAGATGGCTTTTTCGCTTTTCGGTTTGACGTCCGCCGCGCCGCCTACGGTGTTGATCAGGATCTGTTCCACCAAGCCTGCGCAGGACCCGCAGGAACTGGCGGCCTTGGTATGCTTTTTCACATCGTCGACGCTGAACAGCCCGTGTTCCTGAATTGCCTTGACGATGGTGCCCTTGCACACGCCGTTGCAGCCGCAGACTTCAGCGGTGTCGGCCATGCTCATGGCTTTGTCCTGGCCTTGATGGCCTACATCGCCGATGGCGTTTTCGCCGAACATCAGGTGATCGCGGATCTCGCCGATGGCGTGGTTCTCACGGATCTGCCGGAAATACCAACCGCCGTCAGCGGTGTCGCCGTACAGGCACGCGCCGACGAGGATGTCGTCCTTGATCACCAGCTTCTTGTAGACGCCGCCAATCGGGTCGGAAAGGGTGATGGTCTCGGTGCCTTCGCCGCCCATGAAATCCCCGGCGGAGAACAGGTCGATGCCGGTGACTTTCAGTTTGGTCGAGGTCACCGAGCCCTGATAGCGTGCGAAACCCAGCTGGGCGAGGTGATTGGCGCAGACCTTGGCCTGCTCGAACAGCGGTGCCACCAGGCCGTAGGCGATCCCGCGGTGGCTGGCGCATTCGCCGATGGCATAGATGCGCGGGTCGTAGGTTTGCAGGGTGTCGTTGACCAGAATCCCACGGTTGCACGGGATGCCGGACTTTTCCGCCAGTTCAGTGTTGGGGCGGATGCCGGCCGCCATCACCACCAGGTCCGCCGGGATCACGTCGCCATTCTTGAATTGCACCGAACCCACCCGACCGTTGCCGGCGTCATGCAGGGCCTGGGTTTGCTCTTGCAAGCGAAAAACCAGGCCGCGGCTTTCCAGTTCGGTTTGCAGCAACTGGCCGCTGGTCTTGTCCAGTTGCCGCTCCAGCAGCCACTCGCCGATATGCACCACGGTCACGTGCATGCCACGCAGCATCAGGCCGTTGGCGGCCTCCAGGCCCAGCAGGCCGCCGCCGATGACCACCGCGTGCCTGTGGGTCTTGGCGGTGTCGATCATGGCCTGGGTGTCGGCGATGTCGCGGTAGCCGATCACACCTTGCAACGTATTGCCGGGGATCGGCAGGATAAACGGCGTGGAGCCGGTGGCGATCAGCAGGCGATCGTATTCGGCCTCGCTGCCGTCTTCGGCGATGACTTTGCGTTTGACCCGGTCGATCTGCACCACTTTGCGGTTGAGCAACAGTTTGATGTTGTTGTCGAGGTACCAGCTCAGGTCATTGAGCACGATCTCTTCGAAGGTCTGCTCACCGGCCAGCACCGGCGACAGCAGGATGCGGTTGTAGTTGGTGTGGGGCTCGGCGCCGAAGACGGTGATGTCGTACAGGTCGCTGCTCAGCTTGAGCAATTCTTCAAGGGTGCGAACCCCGGCCATGCCGTTGCCGATCATCACCAGTTTGAGTTTCTTCATGTCGTTCTCCGCAGTGGCTCGACAAATCGTGCGCAACAAAAAAAGGCGTCCCCGCTACGCAAGTAGCGAGGACGCCTTTGTCCTGGTCCCGTTCTCTCGGGAAGCTCGACCTTCGACGTTGAAGGTGCGGCTATATGTGTGTTGATGGGAAAGCTAATGCAGTGGTTGTGCCAAGTAGCGGTTTGGCCGGATTTGTTCAGCCTGGCGCCAAGGTATCGAGAAATTTCGCCTCTTAGTGGTGCAACAGCCAGTACAACAGCACCAGATTGATCAGCAACGACAGCGCGGCCAACGTTTGCCAGACCTTCAGCGGTTCGCGCTCCAGCAGCGGTTTTGGCCGCATGCTCAACTCCCGGCGGTCTGCCTGTTCCAGCACCAGCAACCATTCTTCGGCGGTTTCATACCGTTGCTCCGGTTGCGCGGCGACTGCGCGTTCCAGGCTTTGTTGCAGCCAGTCGGGCAGGTCGGGGCGGTAACGGCTGGCGCTGACCGGCGTGGTGAACCTGGGGCGTTGGAAAGCTTCGATTTCGCCGTAGGGATAATGCCCTGTCAGCAGGTAATACAAGGTCACGCCGACGCTATACAGATCCTGCTGCGGGGTAGGGCGTTCGCCATTGAAGGCTTCCGGGGCGATAAAGCTCGGCGTGCCTGGCAGCAGGTGCGCGCGGTCCTCCGAGAGCCCTGGGCAGTAGGCCAGGCCGAAGTCCAGCACGCGCAATTCGCCATCTTCGCCCAGCAGCAGGTTTTCCGGCTTGATGTCGCGGTGCAGGATCTGCCGGCGGTGCAGCAGCCCGACCGCACGCAACAGGCGCTCGGCCAGGGATTGCCATTGTGCCAGGGGGAGCGGGCCCTGGTGCTTGAACAGCTCGGCGAGGGTTTGCCCGGCGTATTCACGCATCACGTAGTACAAATGCTGACGGCCGCTGGCGGGATGGACTTCAGGAAACGCCCGGCCAGCGACCCGGCGCAGGAACCATTCCTCCGACAGCAGTGCCTGGGCGGCGAACACATCGTCGTCATGGCTGATCGGCAAGGTTTTCAGCAACCAGGCCTGTTGCTGGGCGTCGCGTACCCGATAGAGCAGGGACTGACGACTTTGCCCCAGCAGCGCTTCCACCTGCCAGCCTTCGAAGTGTTGCCCGATTTTGAGGGGCGGCGGCAGTGGCCATTGCTGCAACTGCACCAATGCATCGCCCAGGGTGGCGGCGCCGAGTTGGTCAACGCGCACCAGCAGGGCGCTGGCATTGTCCTGGCTGCCCGCCAGGTGCGCGGCACTGACCAAGGTGTTCACGGCGAGGTCCAGGTTTGACTGTTCCCGCAGGATCGCGCCAATGGCGTGATCCCCCAGGGTTGCCCAAACGCCGTCGCTGAGCAGCAGGAAACATTCCCCCGCCCGCAACTCACCGTCGAGGAAATCCAGCACCAGGTGTTGGTCCAGGCCCATGGCGCGCTTGAGCACATGTTGCATGCCCGGTTGCACCCAGACGTGCTCTTCGCTGAGGCGTTGCAACTCGCCGTCGAGCCAGCGGTACACCCGGCAATCACCCACATGGGCCAGGGTGAAGCGCCGCCCGCGAAACACCAGGGCACTGAGGGTGGTCAGTAGCGGCAGGCCGCCACCGTTGGCTTGCAGCCAGCGATTCTGTGCCACCAGCAAACGCTCCAGCGCCTGGGCCACGCCCCAGGTTTGCGGCGTGGCGTAGTAGTCCAGGGCCAGGGCCTGCAAGGTCGAGCGGGCGGCCAGTCCGCCATCTGCGCACTGGCTGACGCCGTCGGCGATGGCGCACAGGTAGCCCTTGCTGGCGGCCAGCTCCGGGGCGGGTGTGACCAGGCGCAAGGCGTCCTGGTTTTCCTGCCGTGGGCCGGTGGCACTGGCTTGGGCGAAGCTCAGTTGCAGACTCATCAGACCCGTGCAGCCGTCACTGCCGCTGAGCCCCAAGTGGTTCTCCAGCGACGCTTGACGCCGTACAGGCCGAACCAGGCCAGCACGCCCAGGCTGGCGAACAACCACAATGCCAACTGATAGCTGCCGGTGCTTTGCTTGATCGCGCCCATGCCCGCCGCGAGGGCGAAACCGCCGATGCCGCCGGCCATGCCGATCAGGCCGGTCATTACACCGATCTCCCGATGAAAGCGCTGGGGCACCAATTGGAAGACTGCACCGTTACCCGCACCCAAACCGAGCATGGTGCACACGAAAAGCGCCAGTGCTGCGTAGGAACTTGGCAGGTTGAACCCCACCGCCGCGATGCAGATCGCGGCCACGCCGTACATGCCGAGCAGGGTGCGGATCCCGCCAAAACGGTCGGCCAGGGCGCCACCCAACGGCCGCATCAGGCTGCCACCAAACACGCAGGCGGCGGTGTAGTAGCCGGCGGTGACCGGGCTCAGGCCGTACTGGTCGTTGAAATAGCCGGGCAGGGCGCTGGCCAGGCCGATAAAGCCGCCGAAGGTCACGCTGTAGAAGAACATGAACCACCAGCTGTCGCGGTCACCCAGGGCTTTGAAATAGTCGGCCATGGATTTGGCCTTGGGCCGTTGCGGGGCATTGCGGGCGAGCCAGGCGAAGACGATCAGGGTCAGCACCAGCGGGATCAGCGCAAAGCCGAACACATTGCTCCAGCCGAACGCGGCGGCGAGTACCGGTGCCAGCAGGGCTGCAAACACCGTCCCGGAGTTGCCGGCACCGGCGATGCCCATGGCCTTGCCCTGGTGTTCGGCGGGGTACCACTGGGATGCCAGGGGCAAGGCGACAGCGAACGAGGCGCCGGCCATGCCGAGGAACATGCCCAGCAGCAGGGCTTGTTCGTAGCTGTGGATTCCGAGTTTCCAGGCGCCGAAGAGGGCGCAGATGACAATCACCTGGCCAATCAGGCCGGCGGTCTTGGGGGAGAGTTTGTCGGCGAGCATGCCCATCAGGAAGCGCAGCACGGCGCCGGCCAGGATCGGGGTGGCTACCACCAGGCCGCGTTGTTGGGTGGTGAGGTGCAGGTCGGCGGCGATTTGCACGGCCAGGGGGCCCAGCAGGTACCAGACCATGAAACTCAGGTCGAAATACAGGAACGCGGCGAACAGGGTCGGGGTGTGACCGGATTTCCAGAAGCTTGATTTCATCACGCACCTCAGCGGTAAGGGGTCTTATGAGAAGGCCTGGTGATGGAGCGGCTGTTGCCGCCCCATCGGCCCCGGGCTATGGGGCCAAAACGAAAAAACGCCGCCACCGGGTTTGCCAGGGCAAACCGGATGTGCGACGTCTTTGTCGTGGATGGGGCAACCGCCGTTGGCTACCTGTGGGGATTCTTTAGCAAGAGGTGGGCCAACAGGGGTTGGGTTGTGTACATATCCGTTGCTGCGGTAACGGCCGCCTATGGTTCCGCTCTTACAGCGGGTCACTTTTGGCAAACGCCCGGAATGCCGGCCCAGCCAAAAGTAACCAAAAGGTCTTTGCCCCACCACTCGGTGCCTCGCCTAGGCTCGGCATGCCGGAACGAAGGCCCGGTTCCGCGGGCCGCCGCGCCGGGCCATCCATGGCCCGGCGCGGCTAAATCGGCATCCCTGGCGATTTACCCGCTCCACCGTGCCTACTTGCGGCCATCTTGGTTGACGGGGCCCGCAGATCAAGATCAAAAGCAGATCAACATCAAAAGCACGCAGCCTCGCTGGCGCTCGACAGCTGCTACGGGGTGGCTTTGCTTTTCTGTAGGAGCTGGCTTGCCTGCGATGCAGGCGACTCGGTCTTTCAGATACACCGAGGTGATGCCATCGCAGGCAAGCCAGCTCCTACAGTGGACCGTGCTCGCTTTAGATTTTGATTTGGCTTTTGCTTCACCACACTCAAGCCGGCCTGTAGGCCGCTGTGCTCTGGCTTTTGATCTTGATTTTGATCTTAGGCGCCCCGTTAAACCACGCTGGCCGAACGCAGGTAGTACGGAGCGGGTAAACCGGCAGGACGCCGGTTTAGCCGCGACGGGGCAGGGACGCCCCGTCGCGGCGGCCCGCGGAGTAATGCCTGCGTTCGGGCACACCGAGCATTAGCGAGGTGCCGAGTGGTGGGGCAAGAGCGTTTTGCTTACTTTTGCGCTGTTCAAAAGTGAGCCGCTGTAAGAGCGGAACCAATAGTGGCCGTTACCTAAATAACGGATATACACCCCTCACCCCAACAACTCACTCATCGCAATAATCTGCTCCGCCACCTGAATCAGCTTCTGCTGCCGACTCATCGCCTGCCGCCGCATCAGCGTGTAGGCCTCTTCCTCATTACACCCCTTCATTTTCATCAAAAGCCCCTTGGCCGTTTCGATCCGCTTACGCTCCGCCAACTGCTGATCCCGAGCCTGCAACTGCGCGCGCATCGCCTGGTCACTCTCAAACCGCGCCATCGCCACATCCAGGATCGGCTGCAACCGCTGCGCCTGAATCCCCTCGACGATGTAGGCACTCACCCCAGACTTGATCGCCTGCCGCATCACCCCCGGATCATGCTCATCGGTAAACATCACAATCGGCCGCGGCTGGTCGCGACTCACCAACACCACCTGCTCCATCACATCGCGTCCCGGCGACTCGGTATCGATCAAGATCACATCCGGGCGCACCGCCTCAACCCGCGCGGGCAAGTCGATCGTCAGCCCCGACTCATCAATCACTTCAAACCCGGCCTCGGTCAGCGCAGCCTTGAGCCGCCCAACCTTGCGCGGTGTGTCATTGATCAACAGGATTCGCAACATAAGGTCCTCCTGTCAGCGCAAGGCTTGGCGGCTGGCAACATCTGCCATGGCGTGCAGGCGAAAGCTGCGGGCATACCCGGCCGGGTCGGAACCGTCCCAGACCTTGCCGTCGATCAGTTGGCTGCTGCGCATGGCCTCGCCACCGGCCGGCACACCCACCGCACTGGCCGCCTGCCGATAGATGTCCAGTTGCTGCACACGCCGGGCGATACCGAGGTAGTCCGGATCTTCGCGCAGCAGGCCCCAGCGACGGAATTGGGTCATGAACCACATGCCATCCGACAGGTACGGCAGGTTCACCTCGCCATCCCCATAAAAACGCAGTGCGTGGGGATCCTGCCAGTGGTTGCCGAGGCCGTCGTCATAGCTGCCCAGCAAGCGCGGTTCGATGCAATCGAGCGGTGCGTCGAGGTACTGCGGGGCGCTCAGCAATTGCGCGGTGGAGCGACGGTTTTCCGTGCTCTCTTCGATAAACCGGCTGGCCTGCAGGATCGCCATCACCAGCACCCGGGCAGTGTTGGGATACTGCTCGACAAACGCCTGGGTGCAGCCGAGGACTTTTTCCGGATGGTCGGGCCAGAGCGCCTGGGTGGTGGCCAGGGTGAAGCCCTGGTTCTGCTTCACTGCACTGGCGCACCACGGCTCGCCCACACAAAACCCGTCGATGCGCCCGGCTTGCAGGTGCGCCACCATTTGCGGCGGCGGCACCACCACACTGTCCACATCCTGTAACGGATGGATGCCCTGGCTGGCCAGCCAGTAATACAACCACATGGCGTGGGTGCCTGTGGGAAAGGTCTGGGCGAAGGTGAGTTTTGTTCGGCTTTGGTGCACGTGGCGGTCCAGCGCCTCAGGACTGGTCACTCCCAGCTGTTGCAGGCCGCGGGACAGGTTGATGCTCTGGCCGTTCTGGTTCAGGCCCATCAGCACTGCCATGTCGGTGGGCGCCACGCCGCCGATGCCCAGGTGCACGGCGTAGATCAGGCCGTACAGACTGTGGGCCGCGTCCAGTTCGCCGCTGACCAGGTTGTCCCGCAGGCTGGCCCATGACGACTGGCGCTTGAGGTTCAGTTTCAGGCCATAGGGTTGGGCGAAACCCTGGGTGGCGGCGACCACCACCGAGGCGCAATCGCTCAGGGCCATGAACCCCAGGTTGAGGCTGCTCTTTTCCGGGGCATCACTGCCGTTGACCCAAGCCAGGGGATCATTCATCTACACGTACCTTTCATAAAAAAACGTCGCTCCGTCGGGCCGCTCACAAGGGCGGCCCGGGGTAACGACGTCTTTGTCCTGAACCCGTTCCGCCGTTGGCGCGGGCTGCGATAGACAAGGCAAAGCAAGGCACATGCCACGGGTCGGGAAAGCTCGGTCGGCCGTCAGCTTCCCGTCAGGATTGAAACCGGCGTGACTCGCAGTATGGCCGCTCCTTGGTCCCGGGCTTTGCAGGCATGTTCATCAATCGTCATCGTTTTGCGACTGCGTTCATCTGGCTGTTGATGCTGGGCAGTTCCAGCGTGTTCGGGGAGCCCTACCAGGCCCGTGATGAAAGCCTGCATACCTTTTTTACGGCGCTGTCCTTGCCGTTGGGGCTGCCGATCGTTGTCAGCCAGGCAGCGGCCCGCAAGCGCATCAGCGGGGCGTTCGATTTCGATTCGGCACAACCGCTGCTGGAGTCGGTCGCCCGCCAGCATGGCTTGATCTGGTACAGCGACGGGCAAGTGCTTTACCTCTATGACGCCGACGAGGCGAAAAGCTCGGTGGTGACACTGCGGCATATTTCGGTCGATATCCTGCGCGGGTTCATGCGGCGCTCGGGGCTCGACGAAGCACGCTATCCGCTAAGGGCGAGCGGGGCGCGGGTGTTCTATGTATCCGGGCCACCGAACTATGTCGACCATGTGCTGCGTCTGGCCCAACTGATGGACCGCCAGCGTGCGGAGCTGCGCATGGGGCCGCAGCGGATCGGGGTGGTGCAGGTGCTCAACACCCACGTCGCCGACCGCGAGTACAGCATGGGCGACAGAACCGTCACGGTATCGGGCATGGCGTCGATGATCGAAAAACTCCTGGAGGTAGAACAGAAGGGGGCCTCCCCACGGCAACCCGGGTTACTCGCCGACAAGAATATTTCGGTGCTGGCGTATCCCGACACCAATAGCTTGTTGATCAAGGGCAAGCCGGCGCAGGTGAGCTTTATCGAAAACCTGGTGGCAGAACTGGACGTGCCCAAGCGTGGGGTGGAGGTTTCGTTGTGGCTGGTGGATGTGGATCGTGATGAGCTCAAGCAGATGGGTTTTGACGCGGCCGGCAAGTCTTCTGCAACGCGGGTAATGACGCCTGTCGAGGACGATGCATTCATGAAGCGGATCACGGCACTGGAGCAGCGTCGGCGAGCGAAGGTCACGACGTTGCCGGTGATCCTTGGCCAGGAAAATGTGCCGGCCGTTTTCAACGATAACCAGACGTTCTATCTGCCCCGGCCGGGTGAGGACCGTGATGAATGGCAGCCGGTGGTCTATGGCACACAGGTGAGTGTGCTGCCGCGCTTCGCCGAAGCGAATGAAATCGAGATGCTGCTCACCATCGAGGATGGCCGCCAGATGGGCAAGGCCGGCAGTCGCGACAAGCGCTCGGAGGCGGTGGAGCGCACGGGGGTCAACACCGTGGTGCGCATGGCTCCGGGCAGGCGGCTGCTGGTGGGGGACTTTCAGCGCGATACCAGCCCGGCCTTGGCCGGGCGCTACTACGGACCTATGGCCAATAGCGTACGGCTGTTTGTCATTCAGGCCACGGCAGCGGGTGATGCCGTGCCTACGGGGGCCGAGCCGGGGCAGGCGCCGCCGTTGACGCCCTCCCAGCATGAACGGGTGAAGCGTGCATTTACGCGGGAGTCGGAGGGAGGGCCGCATTGAAAAGTCTTACACCAGCAATCCGAAAAAAAACAAGCCTGTGGGCTTTTGCCTCTCCTGTGCAGCGGTTGAGCTTCTTATAGTCGCCACTTTTCTGGAGAACCTGCGTGGGCATGAGGGGGAGTTGGATGCAGAGGTACCAATGGCCGTTGTGATAGAGCGGGACCTGGCTGGCCCGATGGTCTTTGATCAATGGACATTGCACGGCGACGGCAGGTTGACCGGTGAAGGCTCGGATATCCAGCTACCGCCCAAGGAGTGGCAGGTGCTGCGCCTGTTATTGGTTTCGGCCGGCGCGCTGGTAACCAAGGACCGCTTGCTGGAAAAGGCCTGGCCCCATAACGAGGCCACGGAAGAGTCCCTCACCCGTTGCATCTGTTCGCTGCGCAAATATCTGAAGGCCGGCAGGGGGCTGATCAAGACGGTGTA
Source organism: Pseudomonas sp. Z18(2022) (assembly GCF_036346535.1). NCBI lineage: Bacteria > Pseudomonadati > Pseudomonadota > Gammaproteobacteria > Pseudomonadales > Pseudomonadaceae > Pseudomonas > Pseudomonas sp. Z18(2022). Next base: position 914,286 of record NZ_JAOTOA010000001.1, on the reverse strand, counting down.
TGGCAAGGGGTATCGCATGACCTGCTCGGTCAAGCGGGTCAGTGACGTCTGTGCAGCCTGTGGTCGGGGCCAGGTATGAAGGGAGCCATGGCGATGCTGGTGTTTGCGTTGTGTTTCCCTGATGACGCCAGGGCGTATTGCTGGGCCGAGGCTGCCCGCCGCTATGACATCGAGCCGGAGCTGTTGCAGGCCATCGCTGCGGTGGAGTCGGGGTATCGCGCCGAGGCCATGAATTACGCCAACAACAACGGTACCCGTGATATCGGGCTGATGCAGATCAACAGCATCCACCTGCCGCGCCTGCTCAAGGACGGTATTACCGAACAGCGGTTGCTCAATGAACCCTGCCTGTCCGTGGAGGTAGGCGCGTCAATCCTGGCCGACTTCATCAAACAGTTCGGCTACAACTGGACGGCGATCGGTTCCTATAATGTTGGTGCTGGCCCTGGGCCTCGTCGTGAGGAGCTGCGCCTTCGTTACGCGCAGAAAATCTGGACGCGCTACGAGGAACTGATGGCGCACCGTCACTGACGATTGCTCGGCACGCCTCGCATGCAGCCCTCCACCCCGGCTATAATCGCCGCCACCTTTCGCCGCCATCCGAGTCAATCCCGCCCATGTATACCCTGGCCCGCCAGCTGTTGTTCAAACTCTCTCCGGAAACCTCCCACGATCTGTCCCTGGATTTGATCGGGGCCGGTGGCCGCCTGGGGCTCAATGGCCTGGTGTGCAAGGCTCCGGCGAAAATGCCGGTGTCGGTGATGGGGCTCGACTTCCCCAACCCGGTCGGCTTGGCTGCCGGCCTGGACAAGAACGGCGCAGCCATCGACGGTTTTGCGCAGTTGGGTTTTGGCTTTGTCGAAATCGGCACCGTGACCCCACGGCCGCAACCGGGCAACCCCAAGCCGCGGATCTTCCGCCTGCCGGAAGCCGAGGCGATCATCAATCGCATGGGCTTCAACAACCTGGGGGTGGATAACCTGCTGTCGCGGGTCCAGGCGGCGAAGTACAAGGGCATCCTGGGGATCAACATCGGCAAGAACTTCGACACGCCTGTGGAGCGTGCGGTGGATGACTACCTGATTTGCCTGGACAAGGTCTACGCCCACGCCAGCTATGTCACGGTCAATGTCAGCTCACCGAACACCCCAGGCCTGCGCAGCCTGCAGTTTGGCGACTCCCTCAAGCAATTGCTCGAGGCCCTGCGCCAGCGTCAGGAAGACCTGGCGGTGCGTCATGGCAAGCGTGTGCCATTGGCGATCAAGATTGCCCCGGACATGAGCGACGAAGAAACCGTGCTGGTGGCCCAGGCCCTGGTGGATTCGGGCATGGACGCGGTGATCGCCACCAACACCACCCTGAGCCGCGTCGGTGTCGAAGGCCTGGCCTTTGGTGACGAGGCGGGTGGCTTGTCCGGCGCGCCGGTGCGCGACCAGAGCACCCACATCGTCAAGGTGCTGGCGGCCGAGCTGGCCGGGCGCTTGCCGATCATTGCGGTGGGCGGTATTACCGAAGGCAGGCACGCGGCCGAGAAAATCGCCGCCGGCGCCAGCCTGGTGCAATTGTATTCCGGCTTTATCTACAAGGGCCCGGCACTGATTCGCCAGTCGGTGGATGCGATCGCGGCGCTGCCACGAGGCTCAGAGCAGGCAATAAAAAGGGCTCCTTGAAGGAGCCCCTGGGCCGAAGCCCGCCGCCCGGATAGGGCGTGCGTGGTTAAGGTGTTGCGTATTCGTGGTGGTGTCGGAATTAAATGCCCTTGATTAGCCGACGGCGTGAAGTTCGTTGAGTCTGTGGATTCCCGCAGTGCCAGTCATACCGTCCCAGTTGTCGCCGCGTCCTTCTCGCCAGCCGTTGATCCAGGCTTGGCGTACCGACGGTAGAGTAAATGGGCAAAGCTCACGGGATTTGCCATGAACGCCATATTGATATCCGCGTAAAAATGCTCTTTCCAACGGATCACGCTTAAGTCTTCTCATAGGGTGTTTCCCTCACTTGTTGACTGTCTTGATATCCTTCGGCCTCGTCCGAGGCCGGGCAGAGTTTTTCTGCCGTTGGTGGGCTCGCTGCCGGCGTGGCGAGCCTATGTGTCGGCGTCGTTACGGCGCCAACCTGTGTTGAGTTCTAACCAATAGGTCACATGGATTCAATGATCGTTTTGTCATAAGCACGTAACGATAATGATGCTATAGCCATAAGCTGGGATGGCTTTTCGCCCCTTTTATTGGGCAAACCCAGCTATGATGTGCCCTTCAAAGAGGATGGGTTTAATCCTTTAGTGAGAATGCCCGCCTGTTGCAGTCGGTTATTATTCGACGAAGGGTCAGAATATTTCTTTTTGTTGCACCCAATACATGAACTGCCCCGTCAATAAAGGCCCATAAGGCCTGTAGCCGGGGTGGAACGGCACATTCGTGCCACACGAGCGCTCTTCAAGAAAAGCGCTTGATTGAAAACCGAACGCGCGATGCGTCGCCCGTTCACTTATTGCTGAAAAGCCTGGAATGCCCCATGTCGGACCGTTTTGAACTCTTCCTCACTTGCCCCAAGGGCCTCGAAGGCCTGCTGATCGAGGAAGCCGTCGGGCTTGGCCTTGAGGAAGCCCGCGAGCACACCTCGGCCGTGCGCGGCATGGCCGACATGGAGACCGCCTACCGCCTGTGCCTCTGGTCGCGCCTGGCCAACCGCGTGTTGCTGGTGCTCAAGCGCTTCCCGATGAAGGACGCCGAAGACCTCTACCACGGCGTGCTGGACATCGAGTGGGAAGACCACATGCTCGCCGATGGCACCCTTGCCGTTGAATTCAGCGGCCATGGCTCGGGCATCGACAACACCCACTTCGGCGCGCTGAAGGTCAAGGATGCGATTGTCGACAAACTGCGCACCCCGACCGGCGAACGCCCGTCCATCGACAAGATCAACCCGGACCTGCGCATTCACCTGCGCCTGGACCGTGGCGAAGCGATCCTGTCCCTCGACCTGTCCGGCCACAGCCTGCACCAGCGCGGTTACCGCCTGCAGCAGGGCGCCGCGCCATTGAAAGAGAACCTGGCGGCGGCGATCCTGATTCGTTCCGGCTGGCCGCGCATTGCTGCCGAAGGCGGCGCGCTGACTGACCCGATGTGCGGCGTCGGTACCTTCCTGGTGGAAGGCGCGATGATCGCCGCCGACATGGCCCCCAACCTGAACCGTGAGCTGTGGGGTTTCACCGCCTGGCTCGGCCACGTTCCGGCTCTGTGGAAGAAACTTCATACAGAGGCCAGCGAACGTGCTGCCGTCGGCATGGCCAAGCCACCGCTGTGGATCCGCGGCTACGAAGCGGACCCACGCCTGATCCAGCCGGCGCGCAACAACATCGAACGTGCTGGCCTGAGCCACTGGATCAAGATTTACCAGGGTGAAGTCGGCACCTTCGAGCCGCGCCCGGACCAGAACCAGAAAGGCCTGGTGATCTGCAACCCGCCCTACGGCGAGCGTCTGGGTGATGAAGCCAGCCTGTTGTACCTTTACCAGAACCTCGGCGAGCGTCTGCGTCAGGCGTGCCTGGGCTGGGAAGCGGCGGTGTTCACCGGTGCGCCGGACCTGGGCAAGCGCATGGGCATCCGTAGCCACAAACAGTATTCGTTCTGGAACGGCGCCTTGCCGTGCAAATTGCTGCTGATCAAGGTCACCCCCGACCAGTTCGTCACCGGCGAGCGCCGTACTCCGGAGCAACGCCAGGCCGAACGCGAGCAGGCCGCCTACGACCAGGCACCGACCGAGCCGCAAGAGCGTCAGTACAACAAGAACGGTAACCCGATCAAACCCGCCCCGGCCCCTGTGGTCGAGCAGGCGCGCTTGAGCGAAGGCGGGCAGATGTTTGCCAACCGCCTGCAAAAGAACCAGAAGCTGCTGGGCAAGTGGGCCAAGCGCGAAGGCGTCGATTGCTACCGTGTGTACGATGCCGACATGCCGGAATACTCCATGGCCATCGACCTGTACCACGACTGGGTGCACGTCCAGGAATACGTGGCGCCCAAGTCCATTGACCCGGAAAAAGCCTCGGCGCGTATGTTCGATGCGCTGGCGGCCATTCCCCAGGCGCTGGGCATCGACAAGAACCGCGTGGTGGTCAAGCGTCGCGAGCGTCAGAGCGGCACCAAGCAGTACGAGCGCCAGAGTGCCCAGGGCAAGTTCACCGAGGTCAGCGAAGGCGGCGTCAAGTTGCTGGTCAACCTGACGGATTACCTGGACACCGGCCTGTTCCTCGACCACCGCCCAATGCGCATGCGCATCCAGAAAGAGGCGGCCGGCAAGCGCTTCCTCAACCTGTATTGCTACACCGCCACTGCGAGTGTGCACGCGGCCAAAGGCGGCGCGCGCAGCACCACCAGCGTCGACCTGTCGAAAACCTACCTGGACTGGGCGCGCCGCAACTTCTCCCTCAACGGTTTCTCCGACAAGAACCGCCTGGAGCAGGGCGACGTCATGGCCTGGCTGGAAGCCAGCCGCGATGAGTTCGACATGATCTTCATCGACCCGCCGACCTTCTCCAACTCCAAGCGCATGGAAGGCATCTTCGACGTGCAACGTGACCACGTGCAGTTGCTGGACCTGGCCATGGCGCGCCTGGCACCGGGCGGCGTGTTGTACTTCTCGAACAACTTCCGCAAGTTCCAGCTGGAAGACAACCTCGTCGAGCGGTACGCCGTCGAAGAGATCAGCGACAAGACCATCGACCCGGATTTTGCGCGCAACGCCAAGATTCATCGGGCGTGGAAAATCACCGCTCGCTGATCGGCCCCTCTAAAGCCGCAAGCCGGGATTATTCCGGGCTTGCGGCTTTTTTTTGTGCTGGTCAAACCCAAGTCCTGTGGCTATAACTTAAGGCCTGGCCAAAGTGACGCACCTGCACGCTGGCGTTTTGAGTCTTGTCTATGCCGCTGCATGCCGTCCGCCCGAAAATCCTAGGCTTCATCAGTGAGCAGGTGTCGGCGTGGCTGGTGGCGGTGGTGGTGTTTCTGTCCGGTATCGCGCTGACGGTCATCGTCGCCTGGGCCGCCTCCGATCTCTATCAGCAGCAGCTGCGCCAGCGTTTTCAGTTGCTGGTCAACGAGCGTTACAGTCGCCTCCAGGAGCGTTTCGAGGACCAGGAGCAACGCCTGGGCAGCCTGCGGCGGTTCTTCGTCAACTCCAATACGGTCTCCCGCGCAGAGTTCGACGGTTTCGCGCAGCCCTTGCTGTTGCGTGCCCGCGCCTATGCCTGGGCGCCCCGGGTTTCGCGTGACCAGCGCAGTGCGTTTGAGCAAGAGGTGACGGCCGAGCGCCGCGCGAGCTTCTCCATTCGCGAATTGAACGCGGCAGGTGAACTGACCCCGGCCAGCCAGCGTGATGAATATGTGCCGGTGCTGTACAGCCAGACCCAGAGCCTGCTGGGCTCGCCACTGGGGTTTGACCTGCTGGCCCAGCCACTGCGGCGCTCGACGGTGGAGCGTGCGCAACAGTCAGGCAAAATGGCGGTGTCCCAGCCCATGCAACTGGTGGGTGTGGAGCCGGCCTACGCCATGGGCGTGCTGCTGGTGGCACCGGTCAGCCGGGCACCGACGACACAAACGCCCGTCAGCGAACCTTACGGCTACGTCATGGCGGTGATCAGCATGCGCCAGCTGGTGGCCGATGGCTTGCCCAAGGTCGCCCGGGACAACCTGGTGACGCAGATCGTCGACACCTCCGACGCAGAAAAACGCGTGTTGTACGAATCCGGCAACGCCGTGGCAGACAGCGACCTGGTCGCCGCGCGCCGGTTGACCCTGGGTGATCACATCTATGCCTTGAGCCTGCGCCCCAGCCAGGTGTTCCAGCAGGGCAATCATTCTTCGCTGGCCAGTATCCTGGTGATGGGCGGCCTGCTGAGCCTGTTACTCAGCGCCTTGCTCTACGTGCTGGTCAGCCAGCGCCAGCGTGCATTGAAACTGGTGGAGCAGCGCACCGCGCAATTGCGTCAGCGTGAACAGGAGCTGCGGGGTACCCACGGGCAACTGCGCAGCGTGCTGAATGCGGCGACCCAGGTGGCGATCATTGCCACCGACTTGCGCGGGGTGATCACCACCTTCAATGCCGGTGCCGAGAAGATGCTGGGTTATGACGTGGAGGAGGTTCTGGGCCACCTGACCCTCGAAAGCCTGCACCGGGCGCCCGAGCTGGAAAACCGTGCCGCGCAGTTGAGTGCGGCCCTGGGCAAGCGCATCGGGCCAGGCCAGGCGATGTTGGTGGACAGTGCCGACACCGTTCACGAAGCCCGGGAATGGACGCTGGTGCGCAAGGATGGCAGCCAACTGACGGTGAACATGCTCGCCACCGTGTTGCTGGATGAACATGGCCTGTGGGTCGGGCACCTGGCGATCTGCCTGGATGTCACCGAGCAAAAGCGCGTCTATGAGGCGCTGGCCGCGCGGGATCGCCTGCTGAAGAAGCTCAGTGCCCATGTGCCTGGCGGCATTTTTCAGTTCGTTCTGGAGCCGAACGATATCTCGCGTTTCATTTATGTCAGCGACGGCATTCGCGATATCTACGAAATCGAGCCGGGGCTGCTGCAGCAGGATGCGCGAAAGGTGTTCGAGCGTATTCATCCGCTGGACGTCGAACGGGTACGCGAGTCCATTCGCCTGTCTGCCCTGCAGCTGAGCCATTGGCGTGAAGAGTACCGAGTGCAATTGCCGCGTCGCGGGCTGCGCTGGATTCGCGGTGAAGCGACGCCGGAAGAACTGCCCGGCGGCGGTACCTTATGGTACGGCTACGTGTCGGACATTTCCGACCTCAAGCGGGTCGAGGAAGAGCTGCGGGCGTTGTCGATTACCGACTCGCTGACGGGTATCCATAACCGACGCTATTTCCAGGACCGCCTGAAGGCCGAGATGATCCGGGTCAAGCGTGCTTCGGGGGCGTTGTCGGTGATCATGTTCGACATCGACCACTTCAAGCGCATCAACGACCAGCATGGTCATGGGGTGGGCGATGAGGTGCTCAAGGAGTTGTGCCAGCGTATCAGCCAGCGGTTGCGACGCACGGATGTGTTTTGTCGGTTGGGGGGCGAGGAGTTCGTGGTGCTGTGCCCCAATACCGACGGCGGTCAGGCCTTCAGAGTGGCCCTGGAGTTATGGCAGGCGTTGCGCAGTGCGCCGATGGAGGGTGTGGGGACCGTGACGGCGAGCTTCGGGGTGGCCAGTTGGCGGGTCGAGGAGGGCGTTGACGGCTTGTTGCTGCGGGCGGATTCGGGGGTGTATGCGGCGAAGCAGGCGGGCCGGGACAGAGTTGAGGCAGAGCGGACGCTTGCCTGAAGCCTGCAGATCACTGTAGGAGCTGGCTTGCCTGCGATGGCATCACCTCGGTATCCCTGATAGACCGCGGCGCCTGCATCGCAGGCAAGCCAGCTCCCACATTTGATTTTCGTCGGCAGTTAGAGGACCGGAGCAGCCGCCGCCAGCTTGGGCTGGCGATACAGGTCCAGCAGCACCTGGTCCAGCACCGAGGACGCTCCCCACGGTTTCGGGTCGTTGAGAATCGCCACCACCGCCCAGGTATTGCCATTGTTGTCGCGGCTGAAGCCGGCGATCGCCCGCACGGTGTTCAGGGTGCCGGTCTTGACGTGGGCTTCACCGCGCATGGCGGTGGTCTTCAGGCGTTTACGCATGGTGCCGTCGGTGCCGGCAATCGGCAGCGAGCTGATGTATTCCGCCGCGTACGGGCTTCTCCACGCCGCTTGCAGCATGGTCGCCATCTCGCGGGCGCTGACCCGTTCGGCGCGGGACAGGCCGGAGCCATTCTCCATCACAAGGTGGGGCGCGGTGATGCCTTTTTTCGCCAGCCACTGGCGCACTACGCGTTGGGCGGCCTTGGCGTCGTCGCCGTCGGCATCGGTGCGGAACTGCGCGCCCAGGCTCAGGAACAGCTGCTGGGCCATGGTGTTGTTACTGTATTTGTTGATGTCGCGGATGATCTCCGCCAGGTCCGGCGAGAACGCCCGGGCCAGCACCTTGGCGTTCTTCGGTACCGGTGCCTGGATGTCGCGGCCCTGGATGCTGCCGCCCAGTTCCTTCCAGATCGCCCGAACGGCGCCGGCGGTGTAGGTGGCGTGGTCCAGCAACGACAGATAAGTCTGCGAGCTGCAGCCATCCGCCAACTGGCCGCTGACGGTCACGGTGACGCTGCCGTCGGCGGCGGTCATCGGGCTGTAGCGCACATCGCCCGTGCATTGCTTGGCGTTGGAGACCTTGACCTGATTGTCGATGCGAATGCTCGCAATCGGCGGTTCCACCGACACCAGCACCTTGCCCGAATCATTGCGGGTGACGAAGCGCAGCGCCTTGAGGTTGACCATCAGGGCATCGGGCTTGACCAGGAACGGCTTGTTCTCGTCGTTGCCGTCGTCATTGAACTCCGGCAGTTGCGGCGGGATGAAGAAGCCGCGGTCCAGCACCAGGTCGCCGGTCACTTGCTGCACGCCATTGGCCCGCAGGTCGCGCATCAGCAGCCAGAGTTTTTCCATGTTCAGCTTGGGGTCGCCGCCGCCCTTGAGGTACAGGTTGCCGTTGAGGATGCCGCCGCTCAGGGTGCCGTCGGTGTAGAACTCGGTTTTCCATTGATGGTTGGGGCCGAGCATTTCCAGGGCCGCGTAGGTGGTGACCAGCTTCATGGTCGAGGCCGGGTTGACCGATACGTCGGCGTTGAACACGGTCGGGGTGCCCGGGCCATTGAGAGGAATCATCACCAGGGACAAGGCGTTGTTTTGCAGCTTGGCTTTCTGGAGGGCTTCCTGGACCTTGGGCGGCAGGGAAGTGTTGACGGGGGCGGCGGTAACGGAAAAGGCCAGGGGCAGAAGAAAACCGGCAAGTAACAGTGGACGCAAAGATTTGATCATAAGAATTAAAACCCTACTGCTGAGGGGGTGAAAAAGGCGAGGGGTATGTACGAAAAATCCCTCAATGGTCATGAAAGTGTCGGCATTATGCCCCAAGGCAGTCGCACTTGTGCCTGAACGATAGCTGCTATTCGCGGTTTTTTTTACTGGCACTCTGCCGCCTGTCCCAGAGAGTCGGGCAAAGGCCGGCTTAAACTGCTAAAGTGCCGCCCGTTATTACTTAAGAGGATTGTTCCAATGGCGACTAACCGTTCCCGGCGTCTGCGCAAAAAACTGTGCGTTGATGAATTTCAAGAGCTGGGTTTCGAACTGAACCTGGACTTCAAAGAAGGTTTGGACGATGAAGCGGTTGACGCTTTCCTCGAAGCATTCCTGACTGAAGCAATGGACGGCAACGGCCTGGACTACGTTGGCGGTGATGACTTCGGTCTGGTTTGCAAAGCCACCCGTGGTTCGGTCAACGAAGAACAGCGTGCCGCTGTTGAAGCGTGGCTGAAGGCTCGTCCAGAGCTGACCCGCGTTGAAGTCAGCGCCCTGTTGGACGCTTGGCATCCAGAAAAGCCGATCAACCCGGCAGTCTGATGTCATGAAAAAGCGACCCATTCGGGTCGCTTTTTCGTTACTGGGTCTTAAAGATTCAGGCCTTGCGCCAGTTCAGAATCACCAGCGTCAACACCCCCGCCACAATCCCCCAGAACGCCGAACCGATGGAAAACAACGTCAACCCCGACGCTGTGACCATAAAGGTGATCAACGCTGCCTCCCGTTCCTTCGGCTCATTCATGGCGATACTCAGGCCATTGATGATCGAGCCAAACAACGCCAGTGCCGCAATAGACAGCACCAGTTCCTTGGGCAGGGCGGCGAACAGCGCGGCCAGCGTTGCGCCAAACACCCCGGCAATTCCGTAGAAAATCCCGCACCAGACCGCAGCGGTATAGCGCTTGTTGCGATCTTCATGGGCATGGGGCCCGGTGCAGATTGCCGCGCTGATGGCCGCCAGGTTGATGCCGTGGGAGCCGAAGGGTGCCAGCACCAGCGAGGCCAGGCCGGTGGTGGTGATCAGGGGCGAGGCCGGCACGTTATAGCCATCGGCCCGCAGCACCGCGACCCCCGGCATGTTTTGTGAGGTCATGGCCACCACGAACAGCGGGATGCCGATGCTGATGGTCGCCGCCAGGGAGAAGTGCGGCGTGGTCCACACCGGCGTCGCCACTTCCAGGTGGAAACCGCTGAAATCCAGCAATCCCATCAACCCGGACAGCGCCGTGCCGATCAGCAAGGCTGCGAGCACCGCATAACGCGGCGACAGGCGCTTGATGATCAGGTAAGTGAAGAACATCCCCAGCACCAGCCCGGTACGGTGCTGGGCGGCGACGAAAATCTCGCTGCCGATCTTGAACAGGATCCCCGCCAGCAAGGCTGCGGCCAGGGAGGCCGGGATGCGCTTGACGAGTTTTTCGAAGCTGCCGGTCAGCCCGCAGATCGTTACCAGTACTGCGCAGGTGATATAGGCGCCGATGGCTTCGCCGTAACTCACGCCGCCCAGGCTGGTGATCAACAGCGCTGCGCCCGGCGTAGACCAGGCAATGGTAATCGGCGTGCGGTAGCGCAACGACAGGCCAATGCTGCACACCGCCATGCCGATGGAGATTGCCCAGATCCACGAGGAAATCTGCGCCGTGGTCAGGCCGGCGGCCTGGCCGGCTTGAAACATCAGCACCAGGGAGCTGGTGTAGCCGGTCATCATGGCAATGAAACCGGCGACGATGGCCGAAGGCGAAGTGTCGGCCAGTGGGCGTAATCGCGCTTGGGGGACGTCAGACATGGGGCGGTGTTCCTTCTACCGGGCTGTTCTTGTAGGAGCGAGCTTGCTCGCGAAAAACCTGAGGGCGCCGTTGGGTGTCAGTAAACCAACGTCATCGTTAACGACCTTCGCGAGCAAGCTCGCTCCTACAAAGAAAGGAGAAAACGTGGAATCAAGCCTAAACTCAAACGTAACGATTCATTGCAATACAGCCGGCGCCGCAAACAGCCGTACAGTGTGTTGGCGCAATGGGTTGTGTACAATGTGCGCTGATTTTACGCGATACTTGCCAGCGACCCTCTGTGCCGTATTACAGTCAACGTCAATTCGCCGCCGTTCTCCCGACCCGAGTGCCCATGAACGAACAGTTGCAGCCCCTCAAGAAACAACCGCGAGCCGGTAAGGCCGGTCGCAGTGGAACCCAGGACGATATCGTCTACGCGCATATCTTCGAGGCCATCCTCGAGCAACGCCTGGCGCCCGGTACCAAATTGAGTGAAGAAGCGCTGGGCGAAATCTTCGGCGTCAGCCGCACCATCATTCGCCGTGCGCTGTCGCGCCTGGCCCATGAAGGCGTGGTACTGCTGCGGCCCAATCGCGGCGCGGTAGTGGCCAGCCCGAGTGTCGAGGAAGCACGCCAGGTGTTCCTCGCCCGGCGCCTGGTGGAGCGTGCGATCACTGAATTGGCGGTGCAGCATGCCACGGCCGAGCAACTGGCCGAACTGCGGCAGATGGTCAACGACGAGCGCGACAGCTTTTCCCGGGGTGATCGCGGCGCGGGCATCCGGCTTTCCGGCGAGTTCCACCTGAAGCTGGCTGAAGCGGCGAAGAACGCGCCGCTGATCAGCTTCCAGCGCAGCCTGGTGTCCCAGACCTCGTTGATCATCGCCCAGTACGAAAGCGGCAACCGCTCGCACTGTTCCTATGATGAGCACACCCAGTTGATCGACGCGATCGAAGCGCGGGATGCGGATTTGGCTGTGAACCTGATGATGCACCACATGGATCACATCGACAGCAAGCTCAACCTCGACGAGGAAAGTGCGTCGGATGACCTGCATGCGGTGTTCTCGCATTTGTTGCAGACCAAGAAGCCGGGGCGCTCGTCCGTAAAACTGTAAACCCCGATCAAAAATGTGGGAGCTGGCTTGCCTGCGATAGCATCACCTCGGTTCAACTGAATGATCGAGGTGTCTGCATCGCAGGCAAGCCAGCTCCCACATTTGTTTTGTGGTGCCTGTTAAATCAGCGTTGGTGCACGAGTTGCCCCGCTGCATATGTCTGCAACACCGCCCGGTCATCCCCCAGCGTCATCAACACAAACAACGTCTCGGCAATGTTATTGGCCTGCTTCAGGCGATAGCTGAGCAGTGGCGTGGCGTTGTAATCCAGCACCAAAAAGTCCGCATCAGTGCCCGGTTGCAGCGTGCCGATTTTGTCTTCCAGGCGCAGCGCCCGCGCACCGCCCAGGGTGGCCAGGTACAGCGATTTGAACGGACTCAAGCGTGCGCCTTGCAGTTGCATCACCTTGTACGCCTCGTTCAAGGTTTGCAGCAGCGAGAAGCTGGTGCCGCCACCGACATCCGTACCCAGGCCGACATTCAGCTTGTGCTTCTCGGCCATCGGCAGGTTGAACAACCCGCTGCCCAGGAAGAAGTTCGACGTCGGGCAGAACGCGACTGCCGAGCCGGCTTCTGCCAGCCGCGCGCATTCGTCGTCGCACAGGTGCACGCCGTGGGCGAACACCGAGCGCTCACCCAGCAATTTGTAATGGTCGTACACGTCCAGGTAGCCGCTGCGCTCCGGGAACAGTTCTTTCACCCATTCCACTTCCTGCAGGTTTTCACTGATGTGAGTCTGCATGTACAGGTCCGGGTATTCCCCCAGCAACTGCCCGGCGAGGGTCAGTTGTTCTGGCGTACTGGTCGGTGCGAAACGTGGCGTCACCGCGTAGTGCAAACGGCCCTTGCCATGCCAGCGCTCGATCAACGCTTTGCTCTCTGCGTAGCCGGATTCTGCCGTGTCGGTCAGATAGTCCGGCGCGTTGCGGTCCATCATCACCTTGCCGGCGATCATCCGCAGGTCGAGTTTCTCGGCCGCTTCAAAAAACGAGTTCACGGATTGCGGGTGCACGCTGCCGAATACCAGCGCGGTGGTGGTGCCGTTGCGCAGCAGTTCCTTGATGAAAATATCCGCGACTTCTTCGGCGTGGGCCTTGTCGGCGAACTGGCTTTCGCACGGGAAGGTGTAGGTGTTGAGCCAGTCCAGCAACTGTTCGCCATAGGCGCCGACCATGCCGGTTTGCGGCAGGTGAATGTGGGTGTCGATCAGGCCTGGGGTGATCAGCGCGTCCTGATAATGAGTGACTTCGATATCGGCGGGCAGGCTGGCGAGCAAGTCGCTGGCGTGGCCCAGGGCGCTGATCTGGCCGTTGTCGATCACCAGCAGGCCGTCTTCGAAATACTCGTAGGAGGCTTCGATCCCAACTTCGGCAGGGTCGGCGATGCTGTGCAAAATGGCGGCACGGTAGGCTTTGCGTGTCAAAGGCATGGTCGTCTCAGTTAGTCGCTTGGCTGCGGCGTGATACCGGCAGCAGTTTGGCAATGGGTTCGGCGCTCGCAGTGTGCTGGCCGAAGTTGGCGTTATAGGTGGCGATGATTTCGCCGGCGATGGAGATGGCGATTTCCACAGGCAGTTTGCCTTTGACTTCGGTCAGCCCCATCGGGCAATGCATGCGTTGCAGTTGCGCGGTGTCGAAACCGCGATCCCGCAGGCGGTGTTCAAACTTGACGCGCTTGGTCTTCGAACCGATCAGGCCGAAGTAGGTGAAGTCATTGCGCTTGAGCAGGGCGGCGGTCAGCTCCAGGTCCAGCGCGTGGTTGTGGGTCATGACGATGCAGTAACTGCCCACAGGCAAGTTGTCGATTTCATCCACCGGCTCTTCGCTGACGATTTTACGCACGCCTTGGGGGATGTGTTCCGGGAATTCCTGTTCGCGGGAATCGATCCAGCGCACCCGGCACGGCAGGCTGGCCAGCAGCGGCACCAGCGCACGGCCCACGTGGCCGGCGCCGAACACCGCGATCTGCGCCTGCACCTGGCCCATCGGTTCGAACAACAGCACCGTCACGCCGCCGCAGCACTGGCCCAGGCTGGCGCCGAGGCTGAAGCGCTCCAGGTGAGTGTTCTGCTGGCCGCGCACGAGCATGTCCCGGGCGATCTGCATCGCCTTGTATTCCAGGTGCCCGCCACCGATGGTGTCGAAGGTGTGGGCGGCGCTGATGACCATCTTCGAACCGGCATTGCGCGGCGTGGAGCCGAGCTCTTCGATGATAGTCACCAGCACGCAGGGTTCACCCTGGTTCTGCAGGTCGGCGAGGGCGCTGATCCAGTTGTTCATGTTTACCTCAGCATCTCTGTTGTCAGTTCGACCGCTATCGCAGGCAAGCCAGCTCCCACATTTGATCGGGTTCACACATCCAAATGTGGGAGCCGGGCTTGCCCGCGATGGCAGCGCCTCGGTCTAAAGCGAAGCCAGCTCGGTTTCAGTTTCAACAGCCTTCGCGGCAGTCAGTTGGCGCATCTGCTCACACCCCCACAACACCCGCTCCGGCGTCGCCGGTGCATCAATCTTCGGCTGATGACGATAGTCACCCAGGCTCGCCACGGCATCCTTGATCGCACACCACGAGGCGATGCCGAGCATGAACGGCGGCTCACCCACGGCCTTGGAATGGAACACCGTGTCTTCCGGGTTCTTGCGGTTTTCCACCAGCTTCACCCGCAGGTCCAGCGGCATGTCGGCCACGGCGGGGATCTTGTAGCTGGCCGGGCCGTTGGTCATCAGCTTGCCCTTGTTGTTCCAGACCAGCTCTTCCATGGTCAGCCAGCCCATGCCCTGGATAAAGCCGCCTTCGACCTGGCCGATGTCGATGGCCGGGTTCAGCGAGGCGCCCACGTCGTGGAGGATGTCGGTACGCAGCATCTTGTATTCGCCGGTCAGCGTATCGACGATCACTTCGCAACAGGCCGCGCCGAACGCGAAGTAGTAGAACGGCCGGCCGCGCGCCTGGCTGCGGTCGTAGAAGATTTTCGGCGTCTTGTAGAAGCCCGTGCTGGACAGCGACACCTGGGCGAAATACGCCTGCTGGATCAGCGCCTCAAACGTCAGGATATGATCGCGAACCCGCACATGCCCGTTGTGGAATTCAACGTCGGCCTCGCTGACTTCATACTTGCGCGCGGCAAATTCCACCAGGCGTTGCTTGATGGTTTCGGCAGCATTCTGCGCGGCCTTGCCGTTCAGGTCGGCACCGCTGGAAGCCGCCGTCGGCGAGGTGTTCGGCACCTTGTCGGTGTTGGTGGCGGTGATCTGCACGCGGTCGATTTCCACCTGGAAAATCTCGGCCACCACTTGCGCTACCTTGATGTTCAAGCCCTGGCCCATCTCGGTGCCGCCGTGGTTCAGGTGGATGCTGCCGTCGGTGTAGATGTGGATCAGCGCGCCGGCCTGGTTGAGGAAGCTGGCGGTGAAGGAAATGCCGAATTTAACCGGGGTCAGCGCCAGGCCTTTTTTCAGGATCGGGCTGTTGGCGTTGTAGCGACGGATCGCTTCGCGGCGCTCGAAATACTGGCTGCTGTGTTCAAGCTCGGCGGTCATCTCTTCGAGCATGTTGTGCTCGACGGTCTGGTAGTAGTGGGTGACGTTGCGCTCGGTCTTGCCGTAGTAGTTGGCCTTGCGCACGGCCAGCGGGTCGAGGGCCAGATGCCGGGCAATGGCGTCCATCACTTCTTCGATGGCGACCATGCCTTGTGGCCCGCCGAAGCCACGGTAAGCGGTATTGGACGCGGTGTTGGTCTTGCAGCGGTGGCCGTTGACGGTGGCGTCGCCCAGGTAATAGGAGTTGTCGGAGTGGAACATGGCGCGGTCGACAATCGAGTTCGACAGGTCCGGTGAGCAGCCGCAGTTGCCCGCCAGGTCCAGATTGATACCGTGCAGGCGGCCGGTGTCATCGAAGCCCACGTCGTACTCGATATAGAACGGGTGGCGTTTGCCGGTCATCAGCATGTCTTCGACCCGCGGCAGGCGCATTTTGGTCGGCTGGCCGGTGAGGCGTGCGACCACCGCGCACAGGCATGCGGGGCTTGCGGCCTGGGTTTCCTTGCCGCCGAAACCACCGCCCATGCGGCGCATGTCCACCACGATTTTGTTCATGGAGACGTCGAGTACTTCGGCCACCAGCTTCTGCACTTCGGTGGGGTTTTGCGTGGAGCAGTAGACGATCATGCCGCCGTCTTCGGTGGGCATCACCGAGGAGATCTGGGTTTCCAGGTAGAAGTGTTCCTGGCCGCCGATGTGCAGCGTGCCCTGGATGCGGTTTTTGGCGGTCGCCAGCGCGCCGGCGGAATCTCCGCGCTGGTGCGTATGGCTTTCCAGCACGAAATGCTTTTTGCGAAACGCCTCGACCACGTCCAGCACCGGCTCCAGGTCTTCGTATTCGATCACGGCGGCCATGGCGGCCTTGCGTGCGGTTTCCAGGTCGCGGGCGGCGACGGCCAGCACCACCTGGCCGACAAACTGCACGGTGTCGATGGCCAGCAACGGGTCGCCGGGCATCAGCGGGCCGATGTCTTTCAGGCCCGGCACGTCTTCGTGGGTAATGACGATGCGCACGCCGTCGAAGGCGTAGCACGGCGCGGTGTCGATGCTGATGATCTTCGCGTGGGCGCGGTCCGACATGCGGGCATACAGGTGCAACTGGTTGGGGAATTCCAGGCGGTCATCGATGTACTGCGCCTCGCCCGAGACGTGCTTGGCGGCGCTGTCGTGCTTGACGCTGCGACCGACTCCGCTGGTCAGGTCCTGGGCAAACAGTTCGGCGAGTTCGGCCTGGGATTTTTCCACGGCGTGATGGTTAGACATAAGCGGTCACCCGAGTCTCGATGTGCGGCGTTTGCAGTTCGATGAAGTATTTGCGCAGCAGGTTTTGCGCGCTGAGCAGGCGGTATTTCTTGCTGGCGCGGAAGTCCGACAGCGGCGTGAAATCTTCGGCCAGCGCAGCGCAGGCTTTTTCCACGGTGGCGGAATTCCAGGTGGCTCCGTTCAGCACCGCTTCGCAGTTTTTTGCGCGTTTCGGGGTGGCGGCCATGCCACCGAAGGCAACCCGCGCGTCGCTGATAACGCCGTTATCGATCTTCAGGTTGAAGGCGGCGCAGACGGCAGAGATGTCATCGTCCAGGCGCTTGGAAACCTTGTACGCGCGAAACAGCGGCACGCCTTTGGGCACGATGATTTTTTCGATGAATTCGCTGTCCTGACGGGCAGTGACGCGATAGTCGATAAAGTAATCTTCCAGGGCCAGGGTGCGGCGGGTGTTGCCCTTGCACAGCACGATCTGCGCACCGAGGGCGATCAGCAGCGGCGGCGAATCACCGATGGGCGAGGCGTTGCCGATATTGCCGCCCAGGGTGCCCTGGTTGCGGATCTGCAACGAGGCGAAGCGGTGGAGCAATTCGCCGAAGTCCGGGTATTCGTGGTTGAGAGCGGTGTAGCAATCGGACAGCGAAGTCGCGGCGCCGATTTCCAGGCGATCGTCGAAGCTTTCGATGCGCTTCATCTCTTCGATATTGCCGACGTAGATCATCACCGGCAGCGTGCGGTGGAACTGGGTGACTTCCAGCGCCAGGTCGGTGCCGCCCGCCAACAGCCGGGCTTGTGGGTACGCGTCGTAAAGGTCGGCCAGGTCGGCGACGGTCAGCGGCACCAGGCAGCGTTTGTCGCCACTGTTCAGTTCACCGGTTTGCGTCGGTGCGATGGCTTTCAGGCGGGCGATGGTTTCGGCCTGGCGGCTGTCGAACTGGTCCTGGGGCTTGTTGCAGCAGGCCTGTTCAGCGGCGGCGAGAATCGGGCGATAGCCGGTGCAGCGGCAGAGGTTGCCGGCCAGGGCTTCGTGGGCTTTCTGGCTGTCGGGTGCATCACTGTTCTTTTGCAGGGCGAACAGTGACATCACAAAACCCGGGGTGCAGAAGCCGCACTGCGAACCGTGGCACTCCACCATGGCTTGTTGCACGCTGTGGAGCTGGCCCTGGTGCTTGAGGTCTTCGACGCTGATCAGTTGTTTGCCGTGCAGGGACGAAACAAACGTCAGGCACGAATTGAGGCTGCGATAGCGAATCTGCTCGGCGCCCTGATCGTCGGTGTGCAGCTCGCCGACCACCACGGTGCAGGCGCCACAGTCGCCGCTGGCGCAGCCTTCCTTGGTGCCGGATTTGCCCAGGTGCTCACGCAAATAGTTGAGCACGGTCAGGTTCGGGTCCAGGGCGTGCTCGCTACGGAGCTCCTGGTTTAGTAAAAACTGGATCACGGAAGGCCTCGCAGACTCATTATTGTTGTTAACCGCTTTGCGCCGAATCTAGTCATGTCTGACTTTTCGGTCAACGATTTTCTGACCGAAAGGTCAAGAAAGTGCGATCTCAACATCTTTAATTATGGTCCAGTTCTCTGGAACCGCCGTTTTTGGGGGCTTCTGGACTTTAACGGCTGCTTATTTCATGCCAAATTCCGCTCTGTGGGCCGTACGCCATCAACCGGCAAGTGCGCTACACTGCCGCGCTTGTACCGATAGAAGATTTTGAAGGGAAAACATGACGTTCAAGGCGCCGGATAGTCTTGCCGAGCAAATCGCTCACCACCTCGCCGAACGTATCATTCGCGGCGAGCTCAAGCCTGGGGAGCGGATCCAGGAGCAGAAGGTCACACTGGCGCTCAATGTCAGCCGTGGCTCCGTGCGCGAAGCCTTGCTGATTCTCGAGCGCCGGCACCTGATCGCGATCCTGCCGCGCCGTGGCGCCCATGTCACCGAACTCTCCGCCCACAAGGTGCAGAGCCTGTGCACGCTGATGGGCGAGCTGTATATCCTGCTGGGCAACGCGGTCGCCGCCGGCTGGCAGACCCAGGCCGACATGGCGCCGTTCGTGCAGATCCAGCAGCGCCTGATCGCCAGCTTCGAACGCCAGGACATCCGGGCCTTCGTCGAAGAAAGCTTCAACGTGATGCGCGCCGCCTATCCGTTCGCCAACAACCCGTATCTGCAGGAAACCGTCGAGAACCTGCAGCCGGCGATGAACCGTGCCTATTACCTGGCGCTGGATCAACGCAAGGCGTCCATGAGCGAGTACCTGGTGCTGTTCGAGCAATTGCTCGCCGCCGTGCTGGCCCGTGACCTGCCGCAGATTCGCCAGGTGCTCTCGGCCTACGGTGAGCGCAGTTGCTCGCTGGTCATCGCTGCGTTGGCGGAAGCCTAAGCGTGCGGCTCAAGTGCATCAAACTGGCGGGGTTCAAATCCTTCGTCGACCCGACCACGGTGAACTTCCCCAGTAACATGGCGGCAGTGGTGGGGCCCAATGGTTGCGGCAAGTCGAACATCATCGACGCCGTACGCTGGGTGATGGGCGAGAGCTCCGCGAAAAACCTGCGTGGCGAGTCGATGACCGACGTCATCTTCAACGGCTCCACCAGCCGCAAGCCGGTGAGCCAGGCCAGCATCGAACTGGTGTTTGACAACTCCGACGGCACCCTGGTGGGCGAGTACGCGGCCTACGCGGAAATTTCCATCCGTCGCAAGGTGACCCGCGACAGCCAGAACAGCTACTTCCTCAACGGCACCAAGTGCCGCCGCCGGGACATCACCGACATTTTCCTCGGCACCGGCCTGGGCCCGCGCAGCTACTCGATCATCGAGCAGGGGATGATCTCCAAGCTGATTGAAGCCAAGCCCGAAGACCTGCGTAACTTTATCGAAGAAGCGGCCGGCATCTCCAAGTACAAGGAGCGCCGCCGCGAGACCGAAAACCGCATCCGTCGTACCCATGAAAACCTCGCCCGCCTGACCGACCTGCGTGAAGAGCTGGAGCGCCAGTTGGAGCGCCTGCACCGCCAAGCCCAGGCGGCCGAGAAGTATCAGGAATACAAGGGCGAGGAGCGTCAGCTCAAGGCGCAACTGTCGGCTCTGCGCTGGCAAGCATTGAACGACCAAGTGGGCCAGCGCGAAGCAATCATCGGCACCCAGGAAATCAGCTTTGAAGCCCTGGTGGCCGAACAGCGCAATGCCGACGCCAGCATCGAGCGCCTGCGGGACGGTCACCATGACCTGTCCGAGCGCTTCAATCTGGTGCAGGGGCGCTTCTATTCGGTGGGCGGCGATATCGCTCGGGTCGAGCAGAGCATCCAGCACGGTCAACAACGTTTGCGCCAATTGCAGGATGACCTGAAAGAAGCCGAACGCGCGCGCCTGGAAACCGAATCCCACCTGGGCCACGACCGCACGTTGCTGCTGACCCTTGGGGAAGAGCTGGGCATGCTCACCCCCGAGCAGGAAGTCACCAGCGCCGCCGCTGAAGAAGCCGCTGCGGCCCTGGAAGAATCCGAAACCACCATGCATGGCTGGCAGGAGCAGTGGGACAATTTCAACCTGCAATCTGCCGAGCCGCGCCGCCAGGCTGAGGTGCAGCAGTCGCGCATCCAGCAACTGGAAACCAGCATGGAGCGCCTGGCCGAGCGTCAGCGGCGTTTGGTGGAGGAGCGTGTGCTGCTCGCTGCCGACCCGGAAGATGCGGCGATCCTGCAGTTGAGCGAGAAGCTCGCCGAAAGCGAAATGACGCTGGAAGAGCTGGAAGCCAGCGAAGAACAACAAGTGGAGCGCCTGGAGCAATTGCGTCAGCAACTGCAACAGGCGACCCAAGCCCAGCAAACCGCTCAAGGTGATTTGCAGCGGCTCAACGGCCGGTTGGCGTCCCTGGAAGCCTTGCAGCAAGCGGCGCTCGACCCGGGCACCGGCACGGCCGAATGGCTGCGCGATCAACACCTGGCCGAACGCCCGCGCCTGGCCGAAGGCTTGAAGGTTGAAGCCGGTTGGGAGCTGGCGGTGGAAACCGTGCTCGGCGCCGACCTGCAAGCGGTGCTGGTGGATGATTTTGGCGGCTTTGACCTGGCAGGGTTTGCCCAGGGCGATCTGCGCTTGCTCAGCCCGGCGGCGGACGGCACTCGCGTGCCGGGCAGCTTGCTGGACAAGGTCGAGGCGGCGATTGACCTGTCGCCTTGGCTGGGCCAGGTCAAACCCGTGGACAGTCTTGAGCAGGCCCTGGCTCAGCGGGGTCAATTGGCTGCCGGGCAAAGCCTGATCAGCCGCGACGGCTTTTGGGTTGGCCGGCACTTTTTGCGGGTGCGTCGCGCCAGCGAAGCGGAAAGCGGCGTTCTGGCCCGTGGCCAGGAAATCGTCAACCTGACCGCCGAGCGCGAAGAGCGCGAAGCCACCCTCGAGTCCCTGGAAAACCAGCTGCAAACCCTGCGCGCCACCCAACGCCAGCAAGAGACCGGCCGCGAACATCTGCGCCGCCTGTTGCAGGACGAAGCGCGCCAGCAAGGCGAATTGAAAGCCCAGCTCTCGGCGAGCAAGGCCAAGGTCGAACAACTGACCCTGCGCCGTACCCGTCTCGACGAAGAAGTGGCCGAGATGGGCGAGCAGCGCGCTCTCGAACATGAACAAGTCGGTGAAGCCCGCCTGCAACTGCAGGAAGCCCTCGACAGCATGGCCCTGGACACCGAGCAGCGCGAGTTGCTGCTGGCCCAGCGCGACAGCCTGCGTGAACGCCTCGACCGCGTACGCCAGGAAGCCCGTCAGCACAAGGACCACGCCCACCAGTTAGCCGTGCGCCTCGGCTCCCTGCGTGCGCAACACGACTCCACCCGCCAGGCCCTTGAACGCCTGGAAATGCAGTCCGAACGCCTGACCGAAAAACGCGAGCAACTGAGCCTCAACCTGGAGGAGGGCGAAGCCCCGCTGGAAGAGCTGCGCCTGAAGCTCGAAGAGTTGCTCGACAAGCGCATGACCGTCGACGAAGAACTCAAGACCGCACAGATCGCCCTGGAAGACGCCGACCGTGAACTGCGCGACGCGGAAAAACGCCGGACCCAGGCCGAGCAACAGTCGCAACTGATCCGTGGTCAGCTCGAACAGCAGCGCATGGAATGGCAAGCCCTCACGGTGCGCCGCAAAACCCTGCAAGACCAGTTGCTGGAAGACGGCTACGACCTGCATGGCGTGCTCAATACCTTGACCGCCGAGGCCAACGAGAAAGAAGCCGAAGAAGAACTTGAGCGGATTGCCGCGCGTATTCAACGACTCGGCGCGATCAACCTCGCCGCCATCGACGAGTACCAGCAGCAGTCCGAGCGCAAGCGTTATCTGGACGCGCAGAACGCCGATCTGGTCGAAGCCCTGGACACCCTGGAAAACGTGATCCGCAAGATCGACAAGGAAACCCGCAATCGCTTCAAAGATACCTTTGATCAGATTAATGGTGGTTTACAGGCGTTATTCCCGAAAGTTTTCGGTGGTGGCAGCGCTTACTTGGAACTGACGGGCGAAGATCTACTCGATACAGGGGTAACGATCATGGCGCGGCCTCCGGGCAAGAAGAACAGCACCATCCATTTGTTGTCCGGTGGCGAGAAGGCACTGACGGCATTGGCCCTGGTATTTGCGATCTTCAAGTTGAACCCGGCGCCGTTCTGCATGCTCGACGAAGTTGACGCCCCGCTGGATGACGCTAACGTTGGACGGTATGCCCGACTGGTTAAAGAGATGTCCCAGACGGTGCAGTTCATCTATATCACCCACAACAAGATCGCCATGGAAATGGCTGACCAGTTGATGGGTGTAACGATGCACGAGCCTGGCTGTTCGCGATTGGTGGCGGTGGATGTCGAAGAGGCGATGGCGTTGGTGGAATCCTGAGCCCACTTCGAAGGAGGATTTTCAGCAGGATGTAAGGTGATTTACCGGTCTGGGAAAAGTGGCAAATGGACATATTTGTTCAAGGCATTTTGACAGACGGTGTAAAGTTATCTTTGGTCGTGCTAGTTTAATGTCAAATTTTCGTATGCGTGGGCAAAACGTCATTCAGAACATAGAGTTGGCGCCACGTTTTAAAGCGGTTTGCACGGTGCTAAACCCCTTATTTTTCAGCATTTTTTATTAGAGGCACGGGATTACATGGAAATCGGTCTGCGCGAGTGGCTGATCGTCATCGGCATTATTGTCATTGCCGGTATTCTTTTTGATGGCTGGCGCCGGATGCGCGGCGGCAAGGGCAAGTTGAAATTCCGCCTGGACCGCAACCTGTCCAATCTGCCGGACGACGACGGCAGCGCCGAGCTGCTGGGGCCACCGCGTGTCCTGGATAACCATAAAGAGCCGCAGCTGGACGAGCACGACCTGCCGTCGATGAGCGCACCGGTGCGTGAAGCCCGCGAGCCCAAACGCGGCAAACGTGCTGCGGCCAGCGAACCGGCCCAGGGCGACCTGAACCTGGACCTGGACGAAGGCCCGAGCTTCAGCAGCCGTGACGATGACTTCCCGGATGAACCACCGACCAGGAGCGCCCATAAAGAATCCGTCAAGGACCAACCGGCCGCCGAAGAGGTGCTGGTGATCAGCGTGATCTGCCGTGACGCCGCCGGCTTCAAGGGCCCGGCCTTGCTGCAGAATATTCTGGAAAGCGGCCTGCGCTTCGGCGAAATGGATATTTTCCACCGCCACGAAAGCATGGCTGGCAACGGTGAAGTGCTGTTCTCCATGGCCAACGCGGTCAAGCCGGGCATCTTTGATCTGGACGACATCGACCATTTCAGCACCCCGGCCGTGAGTTTCTTCCTCGGTCTGCCAGGCCCGCGTCACCCGAAACAAGCATTCGACGTGATGGTGGCCGCTGCCCGCAAGCTGTCCCAGGAACTCAACGGCGAGCTCAAGGACGATCAACGCAGCGTCCTGACCGCCCAGACCATCGAGCATTACCGTCAGCGCATCGTCGAGTTCGAGCGTCGCGCCCTGACACAGAAGCGCTGAGGTCCAAGCTTAAGCGTTGCCTGTAGAATCCATGCACTAACATATTGAGCAGCTTCGGCTGCTCTTTTGCTTTATGAGAGAACACCCATGACCGCCGCCCACACCCGCATCCTCGAACTGCGCGCTGAACTGGATCAGCACAACTACCGTTACCACGTCCTCGACGAACCGAGCATCCCGGACGCCGAGTACGACCGGCTGTTCCACGAGCTCAAGGCCCTGGAAGCCGAGCACCCGGACCTGGTTACCCGTGATTCACCGACGCAGCGGGTCGGCAGTGCGGCATTGTCTGCATTCACTCAGGTACGTCACGAAATCCCGATGCTCAGCCTGGGCAACGCCTTCGATGAAAGCACCATGCTGGAATTCGATCGCCGGGTGACCGAGGGCCTGGACCTGCCGGTAGGCGACCTGTTTGGCGGTGGCGCGGCGGTGGAATACAGCTGCGAGCCGAAGCTTGATGGCCTGGCGGTCAGCCTGCTGTATCAGGATGGCGAACTGGTGCGTGGCGCCACCCGCGGCGACGGCACCACCGGTGAAGACATCAGCGTCAACGTGCGCACTGTGCGCAATATTCCGCTGAAACTGCAGGGCACCGGCTGGCCGGCGACCCTGGAAGTGCGCGGCGAAGTGTTCATGTCCAAGGCCGGTTTCGAGCGGCTGAACGCCACCCAACTGGAAGTCGGCGGCAAGACCTTCGCCAACCCGCGCAATGCGGCAGCGGGTAGCCTGCGCCAGCTGGATTCGAAGATTACCGCCAGCCGTCCGCTGGAATTCTGCTGTTACGGCGTGACCACGGATATCAGCGACACCCACATCGGCAATCTGCAACAGCTGAAGCAGTGGGGCATGCCCATCAGCCATGAGTTGAAGCTGGCCAAGGGGATTCAGGATTGCCTCGACTACTACCGTGATATCGGCGAGCGCCGCAATGCCTTGCCGTATGAAATCGACGGCGTGGTGTTCAAGGTCAACAGCATTGCCTACCAGCGGGAACTGGGCTTCCGTGCCCGCGAGCCACGCTGGGCAATCGCTCACAAATTCCCGGCCATGGAAGAGCTGACCGAACTGCTGGACGTTGAATTCCAGGTCGGCCGCACCGGGGCTGTAACGCCTGTGGCACGCTTGAAGCCGGTCAAGGTTGCCGGTGTGACCGTGTCCAACGCCACCCTGCACAACATGGACGAAGTGGCGCGCCTGGGCCTGATGATCGGCGACACCGTGATCATCCGCCGTGCGGGTGACGTGATCCCGCAGGTGGTGTCGGTGGTCACCGAGCGTCGCCCGGAAAACGCCCGTGCGGTGCAGATCCCCGAGAGTTGCCCGGTGTGCGGTTCCCACGTTGAGCGCACGCAGTTGGTCAAGCGCAGCAAGGGCAAGGAAACCGTCAGTGAAGGCGCGGTGTATCGTTGCGTCGGGCGCCTGGCCTGCGGTGCGCAGCTCAAGCAGGCGATCATCCATTTCGTCTCGCGCCGGGCCATGGACATTGACGGCCTGGGCGACAAGACCATCGAGCAACTGGTGGACGAGAAGCTGATCGGCTCGCCGGCTGACCTCTACAAGCTCAAGTACGAACAGATCATCGACCTGGAAGGCTTTGCCGACGTTTCCAGCAAGAAGCTGATCACCGCCATCGAAAACAGCAAGACGCCAACCCTCGCACGGTTTATCTACGCCCTTGGCATTCCCGATGTAGGCGAGGAGACCGCCAAGGTGCTGGCGCGCTCCCTGGCGTCCCTGGAGCGCGTGCAGCAGGCCTTGCCGGAAGTGCTGACGTACTTGCCGGACGTCGGCCTGGAAGTGGCCCACGAGATTCACAGCTTCTTTGAAGACAGCCATAACCAGGAAGTGATCGGGGCCTTGGTCTCCAAGGAGGCGTGCGGCCTGGAGTTGCAGGAGCAGGGCGAGCTGAGCGCCGAGTTCGCGGCCAGCACCACGTTGGGTGGTTTGCTCGACAAGCTGCACGTGCCGTCCGTAGGCCCGGGTGCTGCGCAGAAGCTGGCAGATAAATTTGGCTCCCTCGAAGGCGTGATCAAGGCCGACTGGCTCGACATGCGCCAGGCCTTGCCGGAGAAGCAGGCCAAGGCCGTACGGGATTTCTTCGACGTTGAAGAAAACGCCCATCGCGCGCTGGCCATCGAGCAGCAGCTCAAGGACTTCGGCATGCACTGGCAGAGCGAGAAGAAGGTCGTCGAAGGCCTGCCCGAGGCCGGTCACACCTGGGTGCTCACCGGCTCCCTGGAACTGATGAGCCGCGACGTCGCCAAGGAAAAACTTGAAAGCCTGGGCGCCAAGGTGGCGGGTTCTGTGTCGGCGAAAACCCATTGCGTGGTGGCCGGGCCGGGCGCCGGTTCCAAGCTGGCCAAGGCCAGTGAGTTGGGCTTGAAGGTGCTGGATGAAGAAGCATTCGTCGCGTTCCTCACCCAGCACGGCATAACCGTTGCCTGACGCTCATCCTGTAGGAGCCGGCTTGCCGGCGATGGCGTTTTCAAGATCGCCATCGCCGGCAAGCTGGCTCCTACAATTCGTGGGAACGATCATCGGCAGGAAATGATCTAGTCTTGGGCAGCCCAGGGAGAGATCGCCATGTACCGCTTCTTCGAACAACTCAGTTCGCGCATTGCCGCACCGTTCATGGCCGAGACCTCGCGCAACAGCAAGGTCTGGCAGTGCCGCTGTGGGCAGTCGCTGTTCTTTCGCAACAGCCAGTGCCTGGCCTGTTCGGCGCTGCTGGGCTATCAGCCGGAGCAGAGCCGCCTGTCCTCACTGCAGCCCGGCCCGTACGCCGATACGTGGCTGCTGGACGCCGACCCCGAAGGCGTTGCCTTTCGCCGCTGCGCCAACCTCGACACGCCGGCCGCCTGCAACTGGTTGCTGCCCGCCAACAACGGCCAGACCTTGTGCGTAGCTTGCAGCCTGAACCGCACCATCCCCGACCTGTCGATCCCCGAAAACCCGGAACGCTGGCGCAAGGTCGAAACCGCCAAGCGCCGCCTGGTGGCGCAACTGATCAGCCTGGGTTTGCAGGTCATCCCCAAGACCGTCGATGAAGACACCGGCCTGGCCTTTGATTTCGTCGGCATCGACCTGGAAGGCAACGCACCGACCACCGGCCACGCCAACGGCCTCGTCACCCTTGATATCAAGGAAGCAGACGACGCCCACCGCGAAAAAATCCGTGTGCAGATGCGCGAGCCTTATCGCACCTTGCTCGGGCATTTTCGCCATGAAGTCGGCCACTACTACTGGGACCGCCTGATCGCCAACAGCCACTGGCAGGAAGCGTTTCGCACGCTGTTCGGCGACGAGCGCGCCAGCTACGCCGACGCCCTTGAGCACCACTACCAGAACGGCCCGCGCCCGGACTGGCAGCAAACCTGCGTCAGCGCCTACGCCACCATGCACCCGTGGGAAGACTGGGCGGAAACCTGGGCGCATTACCTGCACATGATGGACGCCGTCGACACCGCGCTGGGCTTCGGCATGAGCGCCCGGGAGATGGACCTGGATTACCAGCCGTTTCCCGTCAGCACCCTGTATGACCCTGAACATCCGGGCGGCGCGGCATTCCTGTCGTTCGTCAATGCCTGGATTGAACTGGCCGGCATGCTCAACGAACTGTCCCGCAGCATGGGCCAGCCGGATTTCTATCCGTTCGTCCTGCCGCCGGCGGTGATTGCCAAGCTGCACTTCATTCACCTGGTGATCCAGCAAGAGGGCGGCAGGGCAGATGAGGTCGTGCTTTTGTAGGAGCAAGCTTGCTCGCGATGGTCGTCAACGATGACGTGCCTATGCTGAATGAACGCGGCGTGTTTGCGGTCTTCGCGCGCTAGCTCGCACCTACAGCCAAGTACTTGAACCATCAGATATTTTTAATCCCGCGCGAACGGTTGTAACTTCCGATGAGATCGGTACAATGGCGCGGCTTGCCGAGAGGCGAGCGTCGTTATGGTGACCCCATCGGTCCCCCCGCAACGATTACCCGTGAACCTGGTCAGAGCCGGAAGGCAGCAGCCACAGCGGGAACATTGTGTGCCGGGGTGTGGCTGGTGGGGTTGCCTCCATAACGCGACCCTCCTTGATTCAAAAAATACCCTTATGAAACCCTTCGCTGACAATCGTCATCTGCGAAGCGATTTCTGCTGTTCGCTCATCAGGGTTACTGACGGTACAGCGGGAACTCTCCCATGGCCGGAATCACTTCTGCGCGCAGCCTCGCCATGTGCCCGGGCAACTCCTGTCGTGCGGCAGGCGTGTCGGATGGGATGTTCTTGGCAAAGTGGAAGCTGATGATTTGGCCGGTCCCGTTGTCCTTGTAGTATTTGAAGATATTGAACTCAAAGAAGCTGCCGTCCTTGCGTGTGGAGGTCGGATAAAACAGCAGCACGTAGATCGCATCGGTTTTATCGTCTGAAAACATCTCCACCGGAAGGTTGGGGTATTCCTGTTTGTGGGCCTGCGCGATCAGGTTGGCAAGGTCCCGGGGCTCGTTGCCGGTGGTCTGGGGCGGCGCGAGGCGAAAATCCACCAGTTCGCTCCAGGCGTTGACGCTTTCTGGTGCGAGGAAATATTCCCAGAGCGGAACGTTGCCCCGGGCCTGGTATTTCAGGACGTATGTTTTCCCGGCAAACACCACCGACTTTGTCTCGGCGATCGACGGGCGGGACAGGTCCGGCGGCGCCACAGGCGGTTTGGATGCACAGCCGAACAGCAGCAGGACAGTCGATACCACGATCAGCCAACGCATGGGCACCTCCTGTGTCACGGTTTAGTGCTGTTGATGTGGTCGGCGATGCTGGCGAGCGTTGCGCTCCATTGTGCAACGGTTTGTTCTGAAGGCATTTCTCTCCAGGTCCTGGAAACCTTGTACGTGTCACCCCCCAGTTGATAGGCAAAATGCCGCAAGGTCATGACGTTGCCGTTCGCCTGTGTGCAGATCACCGACCAGCCCATATACGGGGTGCTGGTATCTCCCATGTCAGTCTGGCTGATATGTGTTTTGCAGTTCTTCTCGGCGGCCCGGGTATCGGAATCACGGGCCGCGCTTGGCGGTTGATTCTGGCCCGGCAACACAAACAGGGTGATCTCGTCTTTTCCGGTGTCGGCAGACCACTTGTATCGTTTTACCCCGGCATTCGCGAACGCTGATGCCATCTCGTCATCGTTTTTGGTTTGCCATTGCGAACCTTTTGGCGTTACGGCCTTGAGCAAGTAGCCCGCAAAATCTTCTGCGTGGGCGTTTGTCGAGACGAAGAGCAAACCGCTGATGGCACAGGCAATAAAGGTCGATTTCATGTCAGTCCCTGGACGTCATTGTTAGATGTCAGGACGACAATGCATCCTGCGCAACAGACAGTAGCGCAAGTAGTGGCAAAGTGCCCAGTCCGTTTAAAAATTATTCCCAGGGACGACGTCAGTGAGGGGTTGCTCACATCCTTAAAACCTTGCGCTGGACAACCCAAATTCGCCTTGTTAGTTTGCGCCAGCGACATATTTCTAAATATGTCGGCGGCACATGGATGATATTAAAGTGATGGCGCTTTATGGCTCATCTACTCCAACTAACAAGGATGTCAGTAATGAAAAGCCTGCAAGGGTTGCCTACTCTCATCAGCGCTTCCGTCGGTGCGCCGGGCAAAGCCCGCAACTTGCCCGCCGACGTTCAGTGCGTCCAGTACTTGTTCAACTTGATCATTCCCAAGTTGGGTTTTCCCCTCGCCGAAAACGGCAAGTGCGACGGTCAGTTGGTGCAGTGCATCAGCCAGTATCAGTTCCGCTATCTCAAGTACGCTCATCCTGATGGCGTGATCGACCCCACCGGGCGCACGTTCAATAGCCTGATCGAAGAGGCGGTGAAGGTGCCGGTCAAGCCGCACCCGACCCTGCGCATTCCGACCTTCCTGAATGTGTTCGGCAATACCAGTTCCGACATGGTCCAGGCGACCGTCAACCATTACCTGGACCGCATGCGGGCAATGATCGAGGCCGAGCGGCGCAACCGGCAGATGATGCTCCAGGCCACGTGCGACGGCGGTACGACGCTGACGGATACGGACTTTCAGAACGCCGCCACGCAGTTGGGTAACGGTATTTCCGTCAATATCATCAAGGCCTTCGCCACGGTGGAGTCGGGCGGGCGCTCAGGGTTCGGGCCGGCCAAGTTGCCGGTGATCGCTTTTGAAGGGCACCACTTTCGCAAGTACACCCATCATAAATACGATCAGACCCACCCGCTGTTGTCGTACCCCTACGTGAAAAAAGCCGGCCCCCAGTGGAAGGCCAACAACAAGGACCAGACCAAGGCCTGGGAAACCATGGCCACGGCCTTTGCACTGGATCAGGAAGCAGCCTTGAAATCGGCCTCCTGGGGCATGTTTCAGATAATGGGCTCCAACTTCACGGCATGCGGTTATAAAACGGTGTTTGAGTTTGTGGTGGCCATGAAGATTAATGCCGGGCAGCAACTAAAGGCCTTCCTCGGTTTTTGCAGCCAGAGCCCGGCACTGGTCAAGGCCATGAAGAACAAGGATTACGCCGCCATGGCGCTGAACTATAACGGCAAGGATTATGGCGACTATGACCAGCGCATCAAAAAAGCCTACGAAGCACTTGAAGGGAAAAAATAGTATGCCGTTCAAACATTGCCTGTCTCGTTTGTGGGTTGCCTCTTTCGTGTGTGTGGTGGGAGCGCCCGCGTTTGCCGCCACGTTGCACGCGGGCAAGTACGAAGGGCTGATGCTGGCCGTGACGCCTGAGCATCAGGTGGAAGGTTTTTATTCTGAGGAGATGGGCGAGGGCGTGACCCGCACGTGCACGTTCTTCCTGCAGGGCAAGGTCGACGGTGCGAAGGCGTCGGTGTCCACCTGGCTGGATGCGACTTATCCGGGAACCGTTGCTGCCTCCTCGGACGGCGTGACGCTGACCGTGGAGAAGGGCCGCGAACATCCCGGTTGCGTCAGTGTGTTGATGCCTGAAATTGCCACCGGCCTGGACCTGAGCCAGACGGCTGCCAAGAAGTGGATTGGCCTGGTGACCGTTTCGTCCGACAAGGCCTTCCTGCAGAAAACCCCGGACGCCAAGGCCAGTCATCGTGCCTACGTGGTCAAGGACGATGTGGTCGCGGTGCTGGCGTTCAAGGATGGCTGGGCCCAGGTGGAGTACATCAACGGCGAGGGCCGCTCTTCCAAGGGCTGGATCAGCCAGGACCAATACGCCAGGCTGGCTCCTGCGAAAAGCTGAAGCTGTTCTGTGAGCCGCGGTGTGCCAGGCACGCCGCGGCTTTTTTATGCCTGCAACTCAGGCCTTGTTGCGATTGAACAGCTTGCGGATGACGGCGAACAGCGCCACGACGCCAATCACCAGGAATTTCTTCGCCGCCAGCAGGAAGATGCCGATCTTGGCGAACAGCCCGGCCTTGGCGGCGATCCCGCCGGCAACCAGTGCCGCGAGGCCGTAGGTCGCGAGTTTGTCAGTCTTCGGGTTGAAGTCGGTGTACAGGTTGCCATCCGTGAAGTTGGTAAAGGCCAGGACCTTGGGCAACTCCTGCTTGATGGTGGCCAGGTCGGACATCCCGGCGACGGCGTTGAGTTCCAGCACGCCTTCACGGCCCAGCACGCGGATGCTGTAGTTGAGGGTGGTCTGCTTGGCGTCGTCGGCTTTCAGTTCACGGGCCCAGTACATCTTGTGGGTGGTGTCGTCGTAGTGCGGCGGCTCGGCCCAGCCCAGCAGGTGCAGGCCGGCGTAGCCTTGCTTCTGGCGTTGCTTGTTGTCTTCGACGTCTTCTTCCTGCATTTGCTTGAGCAGTTCGGCGTAGTCGATTTTCGCCGCGTCTTCGTCAGAGATGTGCCCGTCGGCCTTGTAGCTGACGATCACGCCCCAGCCGCGTTCCGACAGCGGGCTGACGGCTTTCGGCACGATCATGCCCAGGGTTTTGAAGCCCGGCGGGTTGCCCCAGCCATCGGTCAGCAGGCGCTCAGTGTCTGCGGGGTCGAGGTAGTAGAACTCGTCGTTGAGCTTGAGGGTGGCGATGCCGCCGGGCAGGGTGACGGTACCGGTCTTCTGCTTGAGGGAGCCGAGAAAATGTTCTGCGGTTTCGGGGGCTTCGACGGGTGCGGTGGCTTCAACAGGCGCCGGCTTGGTGGCGGCAAAAGCGGGTGCGACAGGCAGGCTCAGAGCGGCCGCCGCCAACAACAGGCGGAAGTAATTCATGGTAGTCCCTTACAATTTGAATTAATTTCGCGGCAGGATAACTGAAACATGTTGCAACGGGTTAGCCGAATGTTTCCCGCAGCAGCCCCGCAAATGCGTCCCGCGCCAGGTGGCGTTGGGTGTCTTTGTGCCAGAACAGCAGGTTATCCACTGCCGCCAACTCGTCGAAGCGGTAGGACGTCAATTGGTTGGCCTGCTCGTAGCGCGCCAGGATGCCTTCCGGCGCCAGCGCCACGCCAATCCCCGCGCTGACGCAGCCAATGATCGTGCCCCAGCTGGCGTAGCTGGCGATGGCCGGTTTGATGTCGTGGGGCTTGAGCCAGTTTTCCAGGGCGGCGCGGTACGGGCAGCCGGGCGGCCAGACCAGCAGGGTGCGGCCGGCCAGGTCCCGGGCATCTTCGATGGGCGCGCTGGAAGCGCTGGTGATCAGCACCAGGCGCTCGCTGTAGACCACACTTTGTTCAAGCTTCGCGCGTTTGCCGCCGGCGGCCACCAGCGCGGCATCGATGCGGTGGTGTTGCAGGTCATCGAGTAGCTGGCCCCAGGCGCCGGTCACCAGTTCCAACTCCACTTGTGGATAGCGTCGATGGTATTCGGCCAACAAGGGCGGCAGCCGGCCGCTGGCGCTGGATTCCACCGCGCCGATGCGCAGTTTGCCGCGGGGAATCGCGTTGCTGTCGACGGCGCGCTTGGACTCTTCCACCAGCGCCAGGATGCGCTCGCAGTAGTCGAGAAACACCTCACCGGCCGCACTGATCGCCAACCCGCGCCCGGCGCGAATGAACAGCGGGGTGCCCAACTCGCTTTCCAGCTGCTTGATGCGCGTGGTGATGTTGGACGGCACGCAGTGCAACTGCAGGGCGGCCTGGGCCACGCTGCCGGTTTGCGCCACGGCTTTCACCATTTTCAGTTGGGCCAGTTCCATCGCTCAGTTCCAGTGATTACAGAAGTCAGAAACGGTTAATTGTCCTGCACCTTGGCGGGGCCAAGACTGACGGCATTCCCACTGCTGGACGCCGTTCATGAATACCCCGTCACCTGTAAAGCTTACGCTAGTCACTGCCTGCGTCATCCTCTGTTGGGCGTATTCGCCGATCGGTATTCATATGGCCTTGCACAGCTACAGTCCGGGGCAGTTAGCCCTGGGGCGGTTTCTGATTGCGTCGGTGTTGATGGCCGGCGTGGCATTGGTCATGAGGATCGAGCGGCCGCGTCTGCGGGACTTGCCATGGCTGCTGGTGCTGGGGTTCTTCGGGATTTTCCTGCATCACCTGACCATCAACTTCGGCCAGCAATTTGTCACGGCGGCCGCGTCCAGTGTGCTGGCGCAGTCGGTTCCGCTGTTTACAGTGTTGGTGGCGTTTTTCGCCTTGAAGGAGCGCGTCACCAACTGGCGCTGGGGTTGCGTGCTGCTGGGGTTGAGCGGGGTGCTGGTGGTGATCTGGGGCGAGCATGGCCTGGGCGAGATTGATCCGCGTGGCTTGATGATCCTGGTGGCGGCGCTGTCGTGGAGCCTGTACTTCACGATCCAGAAACACTATTCGCGGCGCTACAGCCCGCTGACGACCGTGTGCTACACCGTGTGGTCGGGCACTTTGCTGCTGTGTGTCTATTTGCCGGGGTTGCCGGCAGTGGTGTCGCAATCATCGACGCAAGCCAACCTGGCGGTGTTGTTGCTCGGCGCCTTTCCCAGCGCCCTGGCGTACCTGGCCTGGGCCTATGTGTTGCGGCATGTGGAGGTCAGCCGCGCTTCGGTGGCGTTGTACCTGGTGCCACCCGTGGCGATGGTGATGGCCGCCACGTTGCTGGGCGAGCAGGTTTCGCTGCGGGTGGTGCTGGGTGGCCTGATCGTGCTGGCCAGTGTCGGCGCCATCAGCCTGGAAGGGCGCTGGCGCCGCAAGCCGCTACGGGTTCACGGTGAACACCCGCAGACGGTGACCGTCGGGATCCTGGGCGACAAAGGTGTAGCCGAAGTCCGCCTCGACCGGTGACTGGATGATGTTCAGCCCGAGATCCGCCCAGCGCGCGTGCAGCTCATCGACCGTTGCCACGTCGGCGACGCAGAATCCCACCTCGCCACCGCCAACCGTAGCCTGGGCCGCGGGCTCTACGGTGTGGCGCGACCACAGGCCGAGTTTCACCCCGTTGTCGAGAATGAACAGGGCGAAAGTTGGCCCCAGTTCCACGGGAGGCTTGTCCAGCAACCGGCTATAGAGGTTGGCGCTGGTGGCCGGGCTGTCGACGTACAACAAAAAGTAATGGGCAATGCTATTCATGATGACTCCCTGATAATGCGCAGCAATGGCGCGGCTCAGTCCCTAGTCTAAGGGGCTGTCCTGTCAGTTCATGTCAGGAGTCATCCAGCAAAGAGCAGACAGTCGCGCTGCCTGCTCTTTTTATTGCGTGCACTTGTGTTACGAGCTCTAAGGCTTGGACAAGGCCTGGTCTACCGCTGCGATCAGCTTTCCCAGATCCTTCGGGGTGGCTTTATGAATGACACCGAACAGATAAGCGCGCTGTTCCTCTTCGTCGACCAAATCTGCGAAAAAGACTTTCAGCTTCACTCCCAGCGCCTCTGCGAACAAGAACAGAGCCTCGACGCTGGGTGTATAGGTGCCGGTTTCGAAGCGGCTGATGGTTTTAGGGTCAAAACCGGTTTTTTCACCTAGTTCAGCCTGAGTAAGCCCTGCGACCTTGCGGTAACGTCTGATGGCTGGACCCAAACTTGAAATGTGCATCGCTCAATTCCCATTTAGAATCAAGAACTTAACGATAAATCTTAAAATTAGACAACCGCACGTACCATCACCTTTTCTTGCAAAATG
This sequence comes from Pseudomonas sp. Z18(2022), assembly GCF_036346535.1. Lineage (NCBI taxonomy): Bacteria > Pseudomonadati > Pseudomonadota > Gammaproteobacteria > Pseudomonadales > Pseudomonadaceae > Pseudomonas > Pseudomonas sp. Z18(2022). Next base: position 879,645 of record NZ_JAOTOA010000001.1, on the reverse strand, counting down.
TGATGTAATTCGTAGAATCGGCATCTAGGACAAGTATTTGGTGGTCTCGTTTCAGAAGGCAGGTTTATGAAACAGGAAATCATTGCTTTCTCCTTACTCTCATAAATGTGCCCACAAAACGGACGCTTGGCAGGGACTGAAATGTCGCTCGTCAGTGCCACGCATCATTGCGCCTCACGTGCCGGATACCCGAATTAAAGCCTAGTTGATCATCACTGAATGGATGGTGAATTGCTGTGCAAAATCGTGGGTTTGCGTACCTCTGCGGCCAATCAGCCGATCGACGGCGCAGCCCGACTGGAAATACGAATACGCCTGTGCTGCCTACCCGGTGGTCCAGCGAGCGATCGAATGCTGTCCATGGAGCTTTAACGTGCGTCTCAATTTGCCGGTCACTGCTGTTGAACAGACTTTTGGGGAGCAGCAACGGCTAATTTCCGCGACTGACGTCAACAGCCACATTACCTACTGCAACGCCGAGTTTGCCGCCATGAGCGGCTTTACCCAGGCGGAGCTGATCGGCAGCACCCACAACCTGGTGCGCCACCCGGACATGCCGCCCGCTGTGTTCCAGCTGATGTGGAGCTACCTCAAGGCCGGGCACAGCTGGATGGGCGTGGTGAAGAACCGCTGCAAGAACGGCAACTATTACTGGGTCAGTGCCTATGTGACGCCGATTCTCGAAGACGGGCGGCTGACGGGTTACGAGTCGGTGCGGGTCAAGCCCACCCGCGACCAGGTGCGCCGCGCCGAAGCGCTGTATGCACGGTTGCAGGCGGGTGGGGCGGCGGTCTCGCCGCTGCGACGCCTGGCGCCCGTGGCCCAGGCCTTGGCTTTGCCACTGGCGGCCGCCGTGGCCAGCCTTGCCGCCTTCCAATGGTTCCCCGGCGCTTGGGCCCAGGCGCTGACTGTCGGATTGTTTCTGGGGGTAGGCATCTGGGGCCATCAGCGATTGGGGCTACAGCTCAAGCGGATTGTGCAGAACACACCCAATGCCTTTTCCGACCCCATCAGCGCCATGACCTACAGCGACGCCCTGGGCCCCACCGCGCAGTTGGAAATGATCCTGATCAGCGAAGAGGCGCGGCTTAAAACCGCCCTGACGCGCCTCAGCGACCTGGCCAACCAGATGGCCGAAGCCGCGGCCCACTCCAGTGTACTGTCGAGCACCACCGAGTCGGCGCTGCTGGAGCAACGCGCCGAGACCGACATGACCGCCGCAGCCATGACCGAGATGGCCGCGTCCATCGCCGAAGTGGCGGTGCACGTGCAACAAACCGCCAGCGAAGCCCACACCGCCAACACCCTCGCCGAACAGGGCAGCCAGGTGGCCGGTACTTCCCGCGAGGCAATCCAGTTGCTGGCCGGCACCGTCACCCAGATCAACCAGGCGGTGGGCAACCTGGCCGGGCAGACCCAGCAGATCCAGGTGGCTGCGAGCATGATCCAGGCGATCGCCGACCAGACCAATCTACTGGCCCTCAACGCAGCCATTGAAGCAGCCCGCGCCGGCGAGCAAGGCCGCGGCTTTGCCGTGGTGGCCGACGAGGTGCGCGCACTGGCGGGCAAGACGCGCGAGTCGACCCAGCAGATCCAGGGCATCATCCAGAACCTGCGGGCCGGCGCCGATGAGGCGGTCGAGATCGCAAGCCTGGGCATCCACGAAGCCGAGCAGGGTGTGCAGCAAGTGCTTGAGGCGCAACAGGCGCTACAAGGCATTCGCCACGCGGTGGAGCGAATTACCGACATGAGTCAGCAAATGGCTGCTGCCTCACAGGAACAATCCCACGTCGCCGAGGAAGTTTCACAACAGATCAATAACGTCGCCGCCACGGTGCAAAAGACAGCGGGCACTGCCAACGCTGCAGTCACCCGTGGCCGGGAACTCGAAAGCATCTCTTCCGGGTTGCGCGCCCTGGTCGAGCGGTTCAACCGCTAGCCACAGTGAGCCTGACTCATGGACGAGAAATACCGCAGGGCCGTGGATGCAGCCGCCATTTTCTCCGAGACTGACCTGGCGGGCTGCATCACTTACGTCAATGACCAGTTCTGCGCCATGTCCGGCTACGGGCGTGACGAGTTGCTGGGGCAAAACCATCGGATTCTCAGCTCTGGGCTGCACCCCGCGGGGTTCTTCCAGGGCATGTGGCAAGCCATCAGCGAAGGCCGGGTGTGGCGTGGGGAAATCTGCAACCGGGCCAAGGATGGAACCCTGTATTGGGTGGACAGCACCATGGTGCCGCTGCTCGATGAGAAGACCGGGCAGGTGCAGAAGTACGTGTCGATCCGCTTTGATGTCAGCGAAAAGCGCCAGTTGCTGCACACCCTGCAATGGCGGGTCGGCCACGACGTACTGACTGGCTTGCCGAACCGTGCCTACCTGTCCGAGTTGCTTAACCAGTCACTGGAATTCTCCCGCAACGAAGACATCCCGCTGGCGCTGTGCATGCTCGACCTGGACGGCTTCAAGGCGGTCAACGACGGCTATGGGCATGCCTGCGGCGACCTGCTGCTGGTGGAGGTGGCCACGCGGCTGCGGGAGATCATTCGCGGCGAAGATGTGGTGGCCCGGCTGGCCGGTGACGAGTTTGTGCTGATCCTGCGTTACGTGCGGGATATCGACGAGCTGAACGCGGCCCTGCTGCGCATCCTCAAGGCGATCTCCGAGCCGTATTCGATCCAGGGTGCGGAGCTGAACGTGTTCGCCAGCATTGGCGTCACGCTGTTTCCTCTGGATGACGAGGACGCCGACACCCTGCTGCGCCATGCCGACCAGGCAATGTACGTGGCCAAGCAGAGCGGGCGTAACCGTTACCAGTTGTTTGATGTGTCCCTGGAGCAGGAGGTCAAGGCCAGCCACCAGACCGTGGAGCAGATTCGCCAGGCCCTGGCGGCGGGGCAGCTGTGCCTGCATTACCAGCCCAAGGTCAACTTGCGCAGCGGCACGGTGGTGGGGTTCGAGGCGTTGTTGCGCTGGCAGCACCCGGAGCGGGGGCTGGTGACGCCAGGGGATTTCCTGCCGCTGATCGAGCAGACCGACCTGATTGTCGACATCGGCGAATGGGTGATCGCCCAGGTGCTGGAGCAGATGCATCACTGGCAGGTGCAGGGTCGCTGGTGGGCGGTGAGCGTGAACATCGCGGCGCGGCATTTCCAGCGCGAGGATTTTGTCGAGCGGCTGCAAGACTTGCTGGCGCAATACCCGCAGGTGGAGCCGCACCGGCTGGACCTGGAAATCGCCGAGTCGGTAGCCATCGATAATATCCAGCGCGTCACCCAGCACCTGGAAGCCTGCCAGGCCCTGGGTGTGCAGTTTTCCCTGGATGACTTTGGCACCGGCTATTCCTCCCTCAGCTACCTCAAGCGCCTGCCGACCCAGACCATCAAGATCGACAAGTCGTTTGTGCGCGACATCCTCCACGACAAGGACGACCTGGCGCTGACCAAGGCGGTGATTGGCCTGGCCCGGGCGTTTGGCCGCGAAGTCATCGCCGAGGGCCTGGAAACCCTGGAGCACGGGCAGTTGTTGATGCGCATGGGCTGCGAAGTGGCCCAGGGCTATTTCATCGCCCGGCCGATGCCGGCGCGGGAGGTGCCGGGTTGGGTCGAAGGATTTGCGCCGCCGCCGCAGTGGCAAAAGCTCGAGTGATGTTTGCTGTGGCGAGGGAGCTTGCTGTGGCGAGGGAGCTTGCTCCCGCTGGGCTGCGTAGCGGCCCCAAAATCTTTGGGAGCGCTGCGCACTCCAGCGGGAGCAAGCTCCCTCGCCACAGCAAGCTCCCTCGCCACAGCAAGCTCCATCCCCACAGCAAGCTCTCTCCCCAGAGGGAGCTCCCTCCCCACAGAGTAAATCAGATGATCTTAAGGGGCGGGGGCGCTGTCCCCGGTGTACAGCTGGATGATTTCATCAATCTCCCCGGACATTTTCATGCGCAACAAGGTGCGCAGAATCTGTTGCCCGGGCACCTGCGGATCGTTGCGCACATAGCAGCCCAGGCTTTGCTCCTCGATCACGGCCACGGTGTGCAGGCGCTGTGTGGGCGGTAGTTGCTGATTGAAACGGTCGAGTATCCATTCATTGGTCACCGCATACTTGAAGCGCCCGGCCACGAGCTTTTGCAGCACCTGCTCCTCACTGCGGCTGTCGTCGCGGGTGAACTGGCCGCTGGCGAAGCGCGGTTCCAGGGGCGGGTAGCTATAGCCGAGCACCGTGCCGATATGTTGCGGTGCAAGGCTGTCCAGCCGCACTGACAGCGGCGGCACGTGGGCAGTCGCCAGCACATTGCGTTGCACCATCAGCGGGATGCTCCAGGTGTAATCGCCCGACAGGTTGTTCAGCCACGCGGGTGTCACGTAGCAGCGCACATCAACGTCCCCACGCTCCATGGCGGTGTCGATGCGCGCACGGGGCAACACATGGAATTTTGCGGGGCGCCCGACCTGAGTTGCCAGGCTCAACATCACGTCATACAAAATGCCCTGGGTCGGCTGGCCCTGGTCGAGTTGCACCATGGGCATGGTCCAGCTGTCGGAAATGGAGAAACGCAGGGGTGCGGGTGCCGCCAGGCTGACCGTGGCAATCATCCACAAGGCGCCCAGGACTGCGCGCATAAACTCTCCGGGTTCAGCCTTTTATAGGCTTGGTTAGAGCAGCTTAGTCAGATTAGACGAGCGTGCCGGATGCAATTTCCCCCTTGCTCCGCTAGCATTACCCGCTTCCGCTTCCCAGTTGCGACGGTTTTCGATGAGTTATCAGGTTCTTGCACGTAAATGGCGTCCGCGCTCGTTCCGCGAAATGGTCGGCCAGACCCATGTGCTCAAGGCTCTGATCAATGCCTTGGACAGCCAGCGGCTGCACCACGCCTACCTGTTCACCGGTACCCGCGGTGTGGGCAAGACCACCATTGCCCGCATCATCGCCAAGTGCCTGAACTGTGAAACCGGCATCACCTCGACGCCGTGCGGCACGTGCTCGGTGTGCCGGGAAATCGACGAAGGGCGCTTTGTCGACCTGATCGAGATCGACGCCGCGAGCCGCACCAAGGTCGAAGACACCCGCGAGCTGCTCGACAACGTGCAGTACGCGCCCAGCCGTGGCCGCTTCAAGGTCTACCTGATCGACGAAGTGCACATGCTGTCCAGCCACTCTTTCAACGCGCTGTTGAAAACCCTGGAAGAGCCGCCGCCCTACGTCAAATTCATCCTGGCCACCACCGACCCGCAGAAACTTCCTGCAACGATTTTGTCGCGGTGCCTGCAGTTCTCCCTGAAAAACATGACCCCGGAGCGGGTGGTCGAGCATTTGACCCACGTGCTGGGCGTCGAGAACGTACCGTTCGAAGACGACGCCCTGTGGCTGCTGGGGCGTGCCGCCGACGGCTCGATGCGTGATGCCATGAGCCTTACCGACCAGGCCATCGCCTTCGGTGAAGGCAAAGTCATGGCCGCCGACGTGCGCGCCATGCTCGGCACCCTCGACCACGGCCAGGTGTTCGATGTGCTGCACGCACTGATCGAAAGCGACGCCAAGGCATTGCTCGAAGCCGTGCGCCACCTGTCCGAGCAAGGCCCGGACTGGAATGGCGTGCTCTCGGAAATCCTTAATGTGCTGCACCGCGTCGCCATCGCCCAGGCCTTGCCTGAGGGTGTCGACAACGGCCATGGCGACCGCGACCGCGTGCTGGCCCTGGCCCAGGCCTTGCCGGCCGAAGATGTGCAGTTCTACTACCAGATGGGCCTGATTGGCCGGCGTGACTTGCCGCTGGCACCCGACCCGCGCGGCGGCTTTGAAATGGTCCTGCTGCGGATGCTGGCCTTCAGGCCCGCCGACACGACGGATGCACCGAGACAGCCGCTAAAGCCAGTGGGGATCAGCCAGGCCACAGTTGATTCCGCCAAACCAGTGGCTGGCCCGGCTGTTGTCGCGCCAGTGGTTGCGCCGCCTGCGCCGGTTGCTCCGGCACCGGCCCCTGTTGTCGCCGAGCCGGTGGCGCCTGTGGTGGTGCCAACGCCTGCGGTTGAGCCTGCGCCCGTGCCGGAAGTCGATCTGCCGTGGAATGACCCGGTAGCAGCCGAGGTCGAGCTGCAGCCAGCCGTCGAGCCAGTGCTGGAAACCACCAGTGAGCAGCCTGAACTGACACCCATGCCAGCGCCGACCCCGGACAGCGTGGTGCCGGACGCCCCCGAATGGGTGTCCGCCCCGGTTCCGGAGCCAACCGTCGCTCAAGTGGACGCCGCCACTCCGGGCGCCGACCTCGACGACGAGCCGCCGCTGGACGAAGACTACATCGAGCCGGACATGGACTCGGCCTACAGCTACCTGGACGACCTGGCCAGCGAGCACACCGCCGAGCCCGCCCCGGAGCCTGAGCCGGAACCGGCTGCCATGCCGGCCACCGGCCTGGCGCTGCAATGGCTGGAGCTGTTCCCGAAACTGCCGATTTCCGGCATGACCGGCAGCATCGCCGCCAACTGCACGCTGATTGCCGTCGATGGCGACCATTGGTTGCTGCACCTGGACCCGGCCCACAGCGCCCTGTTCAACGCGACCCAGCAGCGCCGGCTCAACGATGCCCTGAACCAGTTCCACGGACGCACGCTGACCATCAGCATCGAGCTGATCAAGCCCGAGCAGGAAACGCCGGCCCAGGCGGCGTCCCGTCGCCGGGTCAACCGCCAGCGCGAGGCTGAAGAGTCGATCCACGGTGATCCGCTCATCCAGCAGATGATGGAGCAGTTTGGCGCGGTGGTGCGTCACGATACTATTGAACCTGTAGAAGCCCCGGTTCCCCAGGCGTCATAAGCCGGGGCCAATAATTGATCCACGTACTTTTGAGGTGATTCCCATGATGAAAGGTGGCATGGCCGGCCTGATGAAGCAGGCGCAGCAGATGCAGGAAAAGATGGCCAAGATGCAGGAAGAACTGGCCAACGCCGAAGTCACCGGTAAAGCCGGTGGCGATATGGTCAGCGTGGTGATGACCGGTCGTCACGACATCAAGCGCGTGAGCATCGACCCAAGCGTATTGCCGGGCGTGGGCGAAGACGACCTGGAAATGCTCGAGGCGCTGTTCGCCGCGGCCGTCAACGACGCCGTGCGCAAGATCGAAGCCAACAGCCAGGACAAAATGTCCGGCGTGACCGCTGGCATGCAACTGCCGCCGGGTATGAAGCTGCCGTTCTGATCGGCAAGCCCGCGACTGAAGATGCCAGGCCCCGTGCCTGGCATTTTTTTTGCGCTGAATATTTTCCGCATACGCATACGCATACGCATCCGTAGCAGCTGCCGAGCGCCAGCGAGGCTGCGTCGGCAGCGACTCGGTCCCGCGTCTGGCATGAAGACGGCGGTGCGGCTAACGTAGCCTCGCTGGCGCTCGACAACTGCTACGGGAGTTTTGTCGAACCCTGGACCCTGTCTTGGGGTCTGCACCCTATACCGTTGAATTCAATCACCGATAGAAGGAGCCTCGCTGATGACCGAGTCATTGACCCTAAACCAGCGCATCGTGCTGGTCTCACGCCCCCACGGCGCACCGGTGCCGGAAAACTTTCGCCTGGAACGCGTCGCGCTGCCGGAACTGGCCGACGGCCAAGTCCTGCTGAAAACCCTTTACCTGTCTCTGGACCCGTACATGCGCGGGCGCATGAGTGATGCACCGTCCTACGCCGCGCCCGTAGAAATCGACGAGGTGATGACCGGCGGCGCTGTCAGCCGTATCGAGCAATCCCGTAATCCCAAGTTCGAGGTGGGTGACCTGGTGGTCGGTTCCACCGGCTGGCAGAGCCACAGCATCTCCGATGGCCGCAACCTGATACCGGTGCCCAAGGGCCTGGCGAGTCCTTCGATGGCATTGGGCGTGCTGGGCATGCCCGGGATGACCGCCTATATGGGCCTCACGGACATCGGCCAACCCAAGTCCGGGGAAACCCTGGTGGTGGCGGCGGCTTCCGGCGCGGTGGGCTCGGTGGTCGGCCAGGTGGCGAAGATCAAGGGCCTGCGGGTGGTCGGCGTGGCGGGTGGTGCCGACAAGTGCCGCTATGTAGTGGAAGAACTGGGCTTTGATGCCTGCATCGACCACAAGGGCGACAACTTTGCCGAGGAGCTGGCCCAGGCTTGCCCGAAGGGTATCGACATCTACTTTGAAAACGTCGGTGGCAAGGTATTCGACGCGGTCGTGCCGCTGCTGAACGCCAAGGCGCGCATTCCCTTGTGCGGACTGATCGCCGGCTACAACGCCCACGAAGCCCCCAGCGGCCCCGACCGGCTGCCTGCGTTGCAACGTACCTTGCTGACCAAGCGTGTGCGGATCCAGGGCTTTATCGTGTTCGATGACTATGGCGACCGCCAGCCGGAGTTCCTCAGTGCCATGGCGCCGTGGGTGCGGGACGGCAAGATCAAGTTCCGCGAGGACGTGGTGGAAGGCCTGGAGCAGGCACCTGAAGCCTTTATCGGTTTGCTGGAGGGGCGCAACTTCGGCAAGTTGGTGGTGCGCGTCGCACAAGATTGAGCATTTGACGCTAATCCGGGGCGCGGGTATAAACCGCGTCTCGTTGTTTTGTCGGACCTTTCCCCATGAGCTTCAGCCCCCTGATTCGTCAACTGATCGACGCCCTGCGCACTTTGCCGGGTGTGGGCCAGAAAACCGCCCAGCGCATGGCGCTGCAACTGCTGGAGCGTGATCGCAGCGGCGGCTCCCGACTGGCCCAGGCCTTGAGCCAGGCCATGGAAGGGGTAGGCCACTGCCGCCAGTGCCGCACCTTGACCGAAGAAGAACTGTGCCCGCAATGCGCCGACCCTCGCCGCGACGACACGCTGCTGTGTGTGGTCGAAGGGCCGATGGATGTGTATGCGGTGGAGCAGACCGGTTACCGCGGGCGCTACTTTGTGCTCAAGGGCCACCTGTCGCCGCTGGACGGGCTGGGGCCGGAGGCCATCGGTATTCCGCAACTGGTGACGCGGATCGAGGAGCAGGGGACCTTTGTCGAGGTGATCCTGGCCACTAACCCGACGGTGGAAGGCGAAGCGACAGCCCATTACATCGCGCAATTGCTGACCAACAAGGGCCTGATCACTTCGCGTATCGCCCATGGTGTACCGCTGGGTGGCGAGCTGGAGCTGGTGGATGGCGGAACCCTGGCGCATTCATTTGCCGGGCGTAAGCCGATCGCCCTCTAAAAACACCGCAGAACGACATGTGGGAGCTGGGCTTGATGTGGGAGCTGGCTTGCCTGCGATGCAGACAACTCGGTCTTTCAGTTAAACCGAGGTGATGCTATCGCAGGCAAGCCAGCTCCTACATTTGATCTCTACTGTTCATCTAAGTCTTCGTCAGGCTCCGCCTTGTATCTTGATAACCAAGCAAGCGCTTGGTAAGTTCGCTCCACCTTCCCGTGGAGCTTGCCGATGTCTGCCTATCAGGAATACTTCGACCCCAGTCACCAATTGGTTCGCGACAGCGTGCGACGTTTCGTCGAGCGCGAGATGTTGCCGGGCATCGAGCTGTGGGAAGAAGCCGAGAGCTTCCCCCGGGAGTTGTACCTCAAGGCCGGCGCCGCCGGGATCCTGGGCATCGGTTACCCCGAAGCCCTGGGCGGCAGCCACGAAGGTGATCTGTTCGCCAAGGTCGCCGCCAGCGAAGAGCTGATGCGCTGCGGCTCTGGCGGCGTGGTGGCGGGGTTGGGCTCGCTGGATATCGGTTTGCCGCCCATCGTCAAATGGGCCCGGCCTGAAGTGCGCGATCGGGTCGCGCCGCTGGTCTTGTCCGGCGAGAAGATCGCCGCCCTGGCCGTCACGGAGCCCGGCGGCGGCTCCGATGTCGCCAACCTGCAAACCCGCGCCGTTCGCGACGGCGACCATTACCGGGTCAGCGGCAGCAAAACCTTTATCACCAGCGGCCAGCGTGCCGACTTCTATACCGTGGCGGTGCGTACCGGCGGGCCGGGCTTTGGCGGTATCAGCCTGTTGTTGATCGAAAAGGACACTCCGGGCTTCACCACCGGTATGCCACTTAAGAAAATGGGCTGGTGGGCGTCGGACACTGCCGAGCTGTTCTTCGACGATTGCCGCGTACCGGTAGGAAACCTGATTGGTGTCGAGAACATGGGCTTCGCCTGCATCATGGGCAACTTCCAGAGCGAACGGCTGGCCCTGGCCTTGATGGCCAACATGACCGCGCAGATGGCCCTGGAGGAAAGCCTGAAATGGGCGGCCCAGCGCGAGGCCTTCGGCAAACCCATCGGCAAGTTCCAGGTACTCAAGCATCGCCTGGCGGAAATGGCCACGGCGGTGGAGGTCTCCCGGGAGTTCACCTACCGCCAGGCCGCCAAGATGGCCGCTGGCAAGAGTGTGATCAAGGAAATCTCCATGGCCAAGAACCTCGCCACCGACACCGCGGACCGCGTGACCTTTGACGCGGTGCAGATCCTCGGCGGCCAGGGTTACATGCGCGGCAACCTGGTGGAGCGGCTGTATCGCGACAACCGCATCCTGTCCATCGGTGGCGGGACTCGGGAGGTGATGAACGAAATCATCAGCAAGCAGATGGGTTTGTAGACAGCGCTTTTGTGGCGGGGGGGCTTGTGTGGCGAGGGAGCTTGCTCCCGCTGGGCTGCGTAGCGGCCCCAAGATCTTTGGGAGCGCTGCGCACTCCAGCGGGAGCAAGCTCCCTCGCCACACAAGCGCCCTCGCCACACGAGTCCCGGCTTACTGATCAGTCAGCGCAAACTGCGTCAGGCAGAACGTAGGAATACCCATGTCTTCCAGGCGCCGGGACCCACCCAGCTCCGGCAGATCAATGATCGCCGCTGCTTCGAAAATCCGTGCGCCCATGCGCCGCGCCAGGTTGGCCGCCGCGATCAGCGTGCCGCCGGTGGCGATCAGGTCATCGAACATCAGCACCGAATCCCCTTCACACAGGCTGTCGGCGTGCACTTCCAGGAACGCTTCGCCGTACTCGGTCTGGTAACCCTCGGCCAGCACGTCAGCCGGCAGTTTGCCTTGCTTGCGGAACAGGATCAGCGGTTTGTTCAACTGGTAGGCAATGATCGAACCGATCAAAAAGCCCCGGGCATCCATCGCGCCGATGTGTGTGAACTCGGCTTCGACGTAGCGGTGCACGAAGGTATCGGCCACCAGGCGCAAGGCCTTGGGCGACTGGAACAGCGGCGTGATGTCGCGAAAGATCACCCCAGGCTTGGGGAAGTCGATGACTGGGCGAATCAGGGATTTGATGTCGAACGAATCGAAGACCATCGTCGAAGAGTCCTGGGGCGGAAAACGGACTCGAAGTATACCTGCGGCCCAGCCGATTGGCTCGGCCGCAAGCGTCTGGATCAGCCGTCGAGCGAGCCGCCAGCCAATGCGCAGAGCTGGATCGGGTCGAGGATATGCACTTCCTTGCCTTCAGCCGCAATCAACTCGTTCTGCTGGAAGCGGGTGAAGACGCGGGACACGGTTTCCACCGCCAGGCCCAGGTAGTTGCCGATTTCGTTGCGCGACATGCTCAGGCGGAACTGGTTGGCCGAGAAACCCCGGGCGCGGAAACGCGCGGAGAGGTTGACCAGGAAAGTCGCGATCCGCTCGTCGGCGGTTTTCTTCGACAACAGCAGCATCATCTGCTGGTCGTCGCGGATTTCCCGGCTCATCACGCGCATCAGTTGGCGGCGCAACTGTGGCAATTGCAGGGCCAGTTCATCCAAACGTTCGAACGGGATTTCACACACCGAGGTGGTTTCCAGGGCCTGGGCCGACACCGGGTGAATCTCGGTGTCCATGCCCGACAGCCCGACGAGCTCGCTGGGCAGGTGGAAACCGGTGATCTGTTCTTCGCCGCCATCGCTCAGGCTGAACGTTTTCAACGCGCCCGAGCGTACTGCATAAACGGAATCAAACTTGTCGCCCTGGCGAAACAGGAACTCGCCTTTTTTCAGCGGGCGACCGCGTTTAACGATCTCGTCCAGCGCTTCCATGTCTTCCAGATTCAACGAAAGTGGCAGGCAGAGGGGGGCCAGGCTGCAATCCTTGCAATGAGCCTGGCTATGAGCGCGCAGTTTAACTGGCTCGGACATTTCTTAAATCCTTGTGGGAAAACACACATAAGACGTAAGGGTACCGCACTGGGGGATGATCAGGCCAGCGTGTACAAAAAAGCAGCAACGGTATAAAGCTTTATGTATCGGCGCCGATACACAGGTGTCTCTCTATGAGCTGGAGCTCAGATCATGTCAGTCAGCACTGTCCAAAATCCGGTTATCAACGTGCCCGCGGTGTCGGTTTGGAAGGCTGCCGATGCAGCCAAGGAAAAAGACGACGCCGCCAAGGTGCCGGCTTCTGAAACCAAGGCCACCGAAGGCGTGAAGGTCACTATTTCCGGGGCGGGGATGGGCATGGCCTCTGCGAAGAAATCCTCCAATAGCGATATTGATGAGAGCAGCCTGAGCGACGCCTCCAAGCAACTGTTGAAAATGATCCGCGAGCTGAAAAAGCAACTTGCGCAGAAGATGGCCGAGCTCTCCGCGGCCATGGCCAACACCTCCCTGAGTCCGGAGGCACGCCAGGCCAAGGTGGCAGGCTTGCAGGGCGACGTGGCGACCATCCAGGCCGGCTTGATGACGGCCCAGACTCAATTGGCCAAAGTCTTGAAAGACGAGTCGCCTCAGGCCCAGATGGAAGCAATGAGCCTGATGGCGAAGTAACACCCTCAGATCACCCGCGAAAATCGTTGCCGGTTCTGATGCTCCAGATAGGCATCGAACACCATGCACACCGAGCGCACGAGCAGGCGTCCCGCCGGTAATACGCGGATGCCCTGTGGGTCGACTTCGATCAGTCCGTCCTCGCTCATTGCTTCCAGCTGTGGCCAGAGTTCGTCGAAATAGCCGCGAAAATCGATATTGAAGGCTTTTTCGATCTTCTCGAATGTCAGGCTGAAGTTGCAGATCAACTGCTGGATCACTTCCCGTCTCAGCCGGTCATCGGTAGTGCACAACAAACCACGGCTGGTGGCCAATTGCGCGCCGGCCAGGGCGTTCTGGTAGTGATTCAGGTCGCTGCTGTTCTGGCAGTACAGGTCGCCAATCTGGCTGATCGCCGACACCCCGAGCCCGATCAAGTCGCAATGCCCGTGAGTGGTGTAGCCCTGGAAGTTGCGTTGCAGGGTGCCTTCTTCCTGGGCGATGGCCAGTTCGTCATCCGGCAGGGCGAAGTGGTCCATGCCGATGTAGCGGTAGCCGGCGTTGGTCAATTGTTCGATGGTGGTTTGCAGCATCAACAGCTTATCGGCCGGTGACGGCAGGTCCTCGGTATTGATCCTTCGCTGGGGCATGAACCGTTCCGGCAGGTGTGCGTAGTTGAACACCGACAGGCGATCCGGTTGCAGCTTGATCACTTCCTCCACCGTGCGGGCGAAGTTCAGCGGCGATTGCTTGGGCAGGCCGTAGATCAGGTCGATATTGATCGAACGAAATTGCAGGGTGCGCGCCGCGTCGATCACCGCCCGGGTTTCTTCCAGGCTTTGCAGGCGGTTCACGGCGCGCTGCACGTCGGGGTCGAGGTCCTGCACGCCGATGCTGACGCGGTTGAAGCCCAGCTCCCGCAGCAGGCCCATGGTCGCCCAGTCGGCTTCCCGCGGGTCGATTTCAATCCCGTAGTCGCCGGAATCATCGTCCAGCAGGTTGAAGTGCTGGCGCAGCCGGGCCATGACCTGGCGCAATTCATCGTGGCTGAGAAAAGTCGGGGTGCCGCCGCCAAAATGCAGCTGCTCCACCGGCTGTTTCGGGTCGAGGTGGCAGGCCACCAGTTGGATCTCCTGCTCCAGGCGCTGCAGGTAGGCGTGAGCCCGCCCTCGATCCTTGGTGATGACCTTGTTGCAGGCGCAGTAGTAGCAAATATTCGCGCAGAACGGCACATGCACATACAGCGACAATGGCCGGACGGCCTTGCGACTGTCGCGCAGGGCGTGGAGCAGGTCGAAGGTGCCGACCTGGCTGTCGAATTGTACGGCGGTGGGGTACGAGGTGTAGCGCGGCCCCGCCAGGTCGTAGCGGTGAATCAGATCAGTGTCCCAACGAATGGCGTCGAGCATGCGGGCGTTCCCCCGGATAGGCTAGTGGGCCGAGTCTAGGGGCTGGGTGCAGGGGCCATCTTGATTTGCATCAACGGGGAGCGGCGCTATGCCACATGGCGATCTAGTGGCCCATTAGCCAGTGCTGGTGGGGGCCGGGCAACGTCCATAGGCCAAACACAATCACCAGCAGCCCACCGGTCATGCGCACACTGCGTTTGCGCAACAGTGCAGTGACACGCTCGGCTGCCAGCCCGGTGGCCAGCAGTACCGGCCACGTGCCGAGGCCGAAGGCGAGCATCAACACTGCACTGTCCAGCGCATTGCCCTGGCTGGCCGCCCACAGCAGGGTGCTGTAGACCAACCCGCATGGCAGCCAGCCCCAGAGCGCGCCCAGCAGCAAGGCCCGGGGCAGGCTGGACACCGGCAGCAAGCGGTTGGCAATCGGCTGGATATGGCGCCACAGGCCGCGCCCGAGGCGTTCGATACGTGTCAGGCCGCTCCACCAGCCGGCCAGGTACAACCCCATGCAGATCAGCAACAGCCCGGCGAGGATGCGCATGAACATCGCCGCCGGGCTGTTGGCCACCGCCCAGCCGGCCAGGCCGATCAGCAGGCCGGCGGTGGCGTAGCTGAGGATACGTCCCAGGTTGTAGGCCAGCAGCAGGCGAAAACGCCGGCTGCGTTGCTCCTTGGGAATCGCCAGGGTCAGCGCGCCCATCAGGCCGCCGCACATGCCCAGGCAATGGCCGCCGCCCAGCAGGCCGAGGATCACCGCCGAGACCAGCAGGGGCGCGAGTTCAAGCATGGGGCGGGTCTTTCGGCTTGGGCGGTTGCTCAGGGCCGTTGGCTTCATCGACGGCGGCCAGGTGATTCGGGTCCTGGTCGTCGAACAGCACGCTGTGGGCCGGGCCGTCGAGGTCGTCATACTGGCCGCTGTCCACCGCCCAGAAGAAGATGTAAATGGCGATGGCCACGATCAACAGCGCCGCCGGGATCATCACGTAAAGAGCTGGCATCTGCACTCCATGCCCGGGCGGCTCACGCCGGCAGCGGACGGGTTACGGGGGCGGGGCTCGCGGCTGGCGTGCTCGGCATGCGAGTCAGGCGCAGGGCATTGAGCACCACGGTCAACGAACTGAGGGACATGCCGATCGCGGCCCAGATCGGGGTGATCCAGCCGAGGGCGGCAAACGGCAACATCAGGCCATTGTACAGCCCGGCCCACAGCAGGTTCTCAATGATTACCCGGCGGGTGCGCCGGGCCAGGGTGAAGGCTTGCACCAGGGCATCCAGACGGTTCGACAGCAGCACTGCGTCGGCGCTGGTCTTGGCCAGGTCGGTGGCCGAGCCCATCGCCACGCTGATGTCGGCAGCGGCCAGTACCGGCACGTCGTTGACCCCGTCGCCGAGCATCAGCACCTTGCGGCCTTCCTTGTGCAACTGTTGCAGCATGTGCAGCTTGTCGTCGGGGCGCAGGCCGCCGTGGGCTTCGTCGATACCCAGTTCAGCCGCGACACTGGCGACCATCGGCGAGCTGTCCCCCGAGAGCAGCAACGTGCGCCAGCCGCGGGCCTTGCAGGCGGCGAGCAAGGCTGGCGCGTCGCTGCGCAGGCGGTCGTCCAGGACAAACCAGGCCAGGACGCCGTCGGTATCGCCCAGCAGCAGCCATTGGCCGGCGTCCTTCGGCGAGGCGGGGAGGGCGCAACCGCTCAGTTCGCAGACAAACCCCGGCTGGCCAATGCGCAACTGGCGGTTGCCGACGCGTCCTTCCAGGCCCAGGCCCGGCGTGCTGAACACCTCGTCCGCCGCCAGTGGTGCACGGCCAAATGCGCGGGCGATCGGGTGTTCGGAGCGTTGTTCCAGCGCGGCGGCAAGGCTCAGGCATTCGTCGCTGCCCAGCACGCCCAGCGGACGAATCGCACGCAAAACCAGGCGGCCTTCGGTGAGGGTGCCGGTCTTGTCGAAAATCACTGTGTCGATCTGGTTCAGGCCTTCCAGCACGTGGCCACGGGTCAGCAGCAGACCGAGTTTGTGCAGGGTTCCGGTGGCCGCCGTCAGGGCGGTGGGCGTGGCCAGAGACAGGGCGCAAGGGCAGGTCGCAACCAGCATCGCCAGGACGATCCAGAAGGCTCGCGATGCATCCAGCTCCCACCACAGCAAGCCGATCACTGCCGCGGCGATCAACGAGCACAGCAGGAACCATTGGGCGGCGCGGTCGGCGATTTCCGCCAGCCGGGGTTTCTCTGCCTGTGCGCGCTCCAGCAGGCGCACGATGGCCGACAGGCGCGTGTCGTGGCCCAGGGCACGGACTTCGACGGTCAGTGCGCCTTCAACGTTGAGGGTGCCGGCGGTGACGGCATCGCCGACCTGTCGTGGCTGCGGCAGGTACTCGCCGGTCAGCAGGGATTCGTCGATGCTCGACTGGCCATCGAGGATGATGCCGTCTGCCGGCAGCACTGCTCCGGGATGTACCAATACCCGGTCGCCCAGGGCCAGCTCGCTGAGCAGGATGCGTTCACTTTGCCCGTCGGCACTCATGCGCAGGCACGAGGCCGGCAGCAGGTTGACCAACTGTGCGGTGGCCGCCGCCGTACGTTCCCGGGCGCGGCGCTCCAGGTAGCGCCCGGCCAGCAGGAACAGGGCAAACATGCCCACCGCATCGAAATACAGCTCCCCGGTGCCGGTAATGGCGGTCCAGATCCCGGCCAGGTACGCACCACCGATGGCCAGCGACACCGAAACATCCATGGTCAGGTGGCGGGTGCGCAGGTCACGCATCGCGCCTTTGAAGAACGGTGCGCAGCTGTAGAACACGATTGGAGTTGTAAGAAACATCGCGACCCAGCGCAGGATCACGTGCAGTTCCGGGCTCAGGTCGATATTGAATTCCGGCCAGGTGGCCATCGTCGCCATCATCGCCTGGAACCACAGCAGCCCGGCCACGCCCAATTGGCGCAAGGCCAGGCGGTTTTCGCTGGCCAGCTGTTCGGCGGCGCGGTCGGCTTGATACGGGTGGGCGGCGTAGCCGATGTGGCGCAACTCGCCGAGCAGTTGGCTCAGTGGCAATTGCCCGTCGGCCCAGCGCACGTGCAGGCGGTGGTTGGACAGGTTCAGGCGCGCCTCGGCCACGGCGGGCAGGTTGCGCAGGTGTTTTTCGATCAGCCAGCCACAGGCGGCGCAGCTGATGCCTTCCATCAACAGCGTGGCTTCCGACAGCTCGCCGTCGTGGCGTACGAAGGGTTTTTGCACATCGGCGCGGTCATACAGCGCCAGTTCGTCCACCAGTTGCACCGGCAGCGCCTCGGGGTTGGCCGAGGCTTCACTGCGGTGCTGGTAATAGCTTTCCAGGCCACCGGCGACAATCGCCTCGGCCACCGCCTGGCAGCCCGGGCAGCACAGCTCGCGGGACTCGCCGAGGATCACGGCGGTGAACCGGCTGCCGGGCGGCACGGGCAGGGCACAGTGGTAGCAAGGGATGGGCGTGGTCATGGTTTGAATCTATGGTGGCGGGTAGGGCCTCATCGCGGGCAAGCCCGCTCCCACAGGGGAATGCATTCCAAATGTGGGAGCGGGATTGCCCGCGATGCGCGGAGCGCGGCTTTTTATTTTTTCAGGTCTTCAGCACCCTGCAGCGGCTCGTCGCCCAGCAGCAAATCCTTGTCATGGCTGACCTGTTCTTCTTCAAACATGCGCCAGGTCCGGTCGCCTTCCACGCCCAGCAATTCGACGAAGCGGCGGCCTTCGACCTTGTCGGTCACCTGGCCGATGTAGCGGCCGGGTTCGCTGTCGCTGCGGGTCAGGATGATCTTGCGATCCTTCTCCGGCTGGGTCGGCGAAATCAGGTTCAGTTCCAGGGTGCCGGGCCCGCTGTTGCCGGTCAGGTGCAACTCGACTTCGCCGGTCAGCTCGTCCAGGTGCACCTTGGCGCGCAGTTGCAGGGTCTGGGCCAGCAGTTCGCGGTCCAGGGAGCGGTTGATGCCTTTGCCCGCCTCGTAGTAGTTGTCGTTGACCAGGTTATCGGGGTTCTTCACCGCGATGGTCACCATGGACAAGGTCAATGTCACCGAACAGGCCAGGATCCCGATGATGATCCAGGGCCAGAGGTGCTTGTACCAGGGGCTTGCGGCAGTAGCTGCGGGCATTGTTGTGCTCTCTATTAACGAACTTGTGGGCCGATGAATCGGCTCTTGGCTTCAATGTGGACGCTGTCGTCATCGGCATCCCTGAGGATGAATTTCACCTCGTTGGTGCTCGAAGGCAGTTGTTCCGGCGCGCTGGACAGCTCCACCGGCATGCTGAAGATTTCCCCGGCAGCCACCTTGATCTCGCGCCGGCCTTGCAGCTTGAGGTCTGGCAGGCCGGCGGCGTCGAGCACGTAGGTGTGGTCGCGCTGGTCCTTGTTCATGATCTTCAGGCTGTAGACGTTTTCGATCCGGCCTTCGGCGTTTTCGCGGTACAGCACGCGGTCCTTGCTGACGTCGAAACCCACCAGCGAACGCATGAAGAACGCGCCCGCCAACAAGCTGATCATTGCCAGCAGCACCAGGGCATAACCGATCAGGCGCGGGCGCAGCTTATGGGTTTTCTGCCCTGACAGGTTGTGCTCGGTGGTGTAGCTGATCAGGCCGCGAGGGTATTCCATCTTGTCCATGATGTTGTCGCAGGCGTCGATGCAGGCCGCGCAGCCGATGCATTCGATTTGCAGGCCGTCACGGATGTCGATGCCGGTGGGGCACACCTGCACGCACATCGTGCAGTCGATGCAATCCCCCAGGCCCTCGGCCTTGTAGTCGATGCCTTTTTTGCGCGGGCCACGGGTTTCGCCACGGCGCGGATCGTAGGAAACAATCAGGGTGTCCTTGTCGAACATCACGCTCTGGAAGCGCGCATACGGGCACATGTAGATACACACTTGCTCGCGCAGCCAGCCGGCGTTGCCGTAGGTGGCGAGGGTGAAGAAACCGACCCAGAAGTACGACCAGCCATCAGCCTGGCCGGTGAAGAAGTCGAACACCAGTTCACGGATCGGCGAGAAGTAGCCGACGAAGGTCATGCCGGTGACAAACCCGATGATCAGCCACAGGCTGTGCTTGCTGAACTTGCGCAGGAATTTGTTGGCGCTCATCGGCGCCTTGTCCAGCTTGATGCGCTGGTTGCGGTCGCCTTCGGTGACCTTTTCGCACCACATGAAGATCCACGTCCACACGCTTTGCGGGCAGGTGTAGCCGCACCAGACGCGGCCGGCGTACACCGTGATGAAGAACAGGCCAAACGCCGCGACGATGAGGATGCCCGACAGCAGGATGAAATCCTGGGGCCAGAAGGTCGCGCCAAAAATGAAGAATTTACGCTCCGGCAGGTTCCACCAGACGGCCTGGTGGCCACCCCAGTTCAGCCACACGGTGCCGAAGTAGAGGAGGAACAAAGCCGCGCCGCCAAGCATGCGCAAGTTGCGGAACAGGCCGGTGAAGGCGCGGGTGTAGATCTTCTCTCGCGAAGCGTAGAGGTCGACGGTTTTGGCAGGCGGGGTAACGTTCTGTACCGGTATCTGGTCGCTCATCATTGCATCCCACGGCGGTGGAGATTTGCCTCGGCCAGTACGTGCCAACCGGGGTCAAATTGGGGGTGTTGCAGTGGCGTAATGATACGCCCCCGATCCCTCTCAAGGGGTGCGACCTTTGGTCGCGTTGGGGGAAATCAATTGATGGTGTACGTGATCTGGATCAATTGACTTGTGAAGTATGGACGGTATTTACGGCCTTAGAGGTCATTCGTCCCATGGATTGATCAGCGTGACGCCGCTGGATTGAAAGTCACGGATGTTGCGGGTGACCACTGTCAGGCCATGAACCAGGGCGGTTGCAGCGATTAGCGCGTCACTTTCGTTGGCTTGGTCTGGCACATGCAAGGTGGCACAGCGTAGTGCCACTGCCGCATCAATCGGCAGGATTCTGGCATCAAACGCCGGCATTACATGGCGCTTGAGCCAGGTACGTAAAATCTTCCCCTGAGCGGGGTCACGCCGCTCCATTCGCAGGATTCCTGTTTCCAGTTCCTTCAAGGTGATGGCTGAAATATACATCCGTGGTGCGATGACGCTTTTGGCCCAGGCGACGACGTTCACGTCAGCCTGGGGTTTACGAAGTTCAGAGATGACATTGGTGTCGAGTAGATACATCAAGAGAGGTCCACGGGTCGATGGATGATCACGGCACGTTCGGTTTCGAACTCGATATCTGCCGCTTCCGGCATCACCAACAGGTCAACAATATCCGCATTGAGCCCCGTCAGTTTTTGGTAGTCCTCAATGCTTAGCAGTACATGGGCCGGCCTGCCTCTGTCGGTGATAAAAACCGGGCCTTGGCGGGCGGCTTTTTTGGCACCGCTTGTGTCTTGATTGAATTCACGGCTGGAAATGGTGGTGATGGTCATGGGGGCTAGCCTCCTCATGGAGTACGAATGTAGATACGTTACTACTGCTGTTTTTCTTGATCAATCTCAAATGTAGATACGTTGCTGGAGGGTGACGACTTTTTCGATGTGCAAACAAAGCGGCCCCGCCAATTTCCACTGGCGGGGCCGTTTTTTATTGCCGCTTTGCCTTACTCGGCCTCGGCTGCCTTATCCCCATGGGACAGGCTGTAAACATACGCCGCCAGCAAGTGCACCTTGTCATTGCCCTGCAACTGCTCCTGCGCAGGCATCTGGCCCTGACGGCCATAACGGATGGTCTGTTGCAGTTGCGCGAAGCTCGAGCCGTAGATGAACGCGCCCGGGTGGGTCAGGTCAGGTGCGCCCATCGCTGGCGTACCTTTACCCTGTGGGCCGTGGCACGCCACGCAGTTGGCGGCGAACAGTTTCTCGCCGTTGGCCACGTCTGCCTTGGCGCCTTCCGGCAGTTTGCGGCCATCGAGGTTAGTCACCACAAAACCGGCCACATCGGCCACGCCTTGCTCGCCAATGACTTCGGCCCAGGCCGGCATCACCGCGTGGCGGCCTTTCATGATGGTTTCCTTGATGGTCGCCGGCTCACCGCCCCAGCGCCAGTCGGCGTCGGTCAGGTTAGGGAAACCGTAGGCACCCTTGGCGTCGGAACCGTGGCACACCGAGCAGTTGGAGGCGAACAGGCGGCCACCCATCTTCAAGGCTTGCGGGTCCTTGGCCACTTCTTCAATCGGCATGGCGGCGAATTTGGCGAAGATCGGCCCGAACTTGGCGTCCGACTTGGCCATTTCCTTTTCCCATTCGTGCACGCCGGTCCAGCCGGTCTGGCCGTTGGCAAACGGGGTTTGCTTGTCGTTGTCGAGGTAGGCGTAACCCGGCAGCAGGCCTTTCCAGTTGCCCAGGCCAGGGTACAGCGCCAGGTAACCCAGGGCGAAGATGATGGTGCCGACGAACAGCATGAACCACCATTTGGGCAGCGGGTTGTCGTACTCCTCGATGCCGTCGAACGAGTGCCCAACGGTTTCATCGGTTTGCTCGGCGCGCTGGCCCTTGCGGGTCGACAGCAGCAGCCAGGTCAGGGCGAAAATGGTACCCAGACTGAGGACTGTGACGTACAGACTCCAGAACGTAGTCATTCTTTGTTACTCCTAGACGCTTCCACGACGTGCTTGATGGCTTCGGGATCATCCGCGAAGGGCAGCAACGTCGCGTCTTCAAACTCCGACTTGCGCTTGGGGCTGAACACCCACAAGGCCAGGCCGATAAAAGCCACCATCACGACAACGGTGCCCAGGCCTCGAATCATCCCGATATCCATCCAGATCACCGTTTGCTTTTGATGATGGTGCCAAGGCCTTGCAAGTAGGCCACCAGTGCGTCCATTTCGGTCTTGCCCTTCACGGCAGCGGCCGCGCCGGCGATGTCTTCGTCGGTGTAGGGCACGCCGAGGGTGCGCAAGACTTCCATCTTCTTGGCGGTGTCCTTGCCGTCGAGCTTGTTTTCGACCAGGAACGGGTACGCCGGCATTTTCGACTCGGGCACCACGTTGCGCGGGTTGTACAAGTGCGCGCGCTGCCAGTCATCGGAGTAACGACCGCCGACACGGGCCAGGTCCGGCCCGGTACGCTTGGAACCCCACAGGAACGGGTGGTCCCACACGCTTTCACCAGCCACCGAGTAGTGGCCGTAGCGTTCGGTTTCGGCGCGGAACGGACGGATCATCTGCGAGTGGCAGCCGACACAACCGTTGGCGATGTAGACGTCGCGGCCTTCCAGTTCAAGCGCGGTGCGCGGCTTCATGCCCTCCACCGGCTTGTTGGTCACGTCCTGGAAAAACAGCGGAACGATCTGGGTCAGGCCGCCGATACTCACGGCGATAACCATGAAGAAGGCCAGCAGGCCGATATTCTTCTCGACTACTTCATGCTTCATCAGTGAGCTCCCACAACGGCGATCTTGGTAGCGGCTTCGGCTTCTACAGGGTCGGATGCACGCACGGTGCGCCACACGTTGTAGGCCATGAACAGCATGCCGCTGGCAAAGATCGCACCGCCCAGGGCGCGCACGATGTAACCCGGATGGCTGGCTTGCAGCGCTTCGACGAAGGAGTAGGTGAGGGTGCCGTCATCGTTGATTGCACGCCACATCAGGCCCTGGGTGATGCCGTTGACCCACATCGAAGCGATGTAGAGCACGGTACCGATGGTGGCCAGCCAGAAGTGGGTGTTGATCAACGCGACGCTGTGCATCTGCGCCCGGCCGAACAGTTTCGGGATCATGTGGTACAGCGCGCCGATGGAGATCATCGCTACCCAGCCGAGGGCGCCGGCGTGTACGTGGCCGATGGTCCAGTCGGTGTAGTGGGACAGCGAGTTGACCGTCTTGATGGCCATCATCGGGCCTTCGAAGGTCGACATGCCGTAGAACGCCAGGGAGACCACGAGGAACCGCAGGATCGGGTCGGTGCGCAATTTATGCCAGGCGCCCGACAGGGTCATCATGCCGTTGATCATGCCGCCCCAGCTCGGCGCCAGCAGGATGATCGACATCGCCATGCCCAGGGACTGGGCCCAGTCCGGCAATGCGGTGTAGTGCAGGTGGTGCGGACCGGCCCAGATGTACAGGGTGATCAGCGCCCAGAAGTGCACGATGGACAGGCGATAGGAGTAGATCGGACGCTCGGCCTGTTTCGGCACGAAGTAGTACATCATCCCCAGGAAGCCGGTGGTGAGGAAGAAGCCTACGGCGTTATGGCCGTACCACCACTGGATCATCGCGTCCGTCGCACCGGCGTAAGCCGAGTAGGACTTGAAGAGGCTCACCGGCAAGGACGCGTGGTTGACGATGTGCAGCATCGCCGTCACCAGGATAAACGCCCCGTAGAACCAGTTGCCGACGTAGATGTGCTTGGTCTTGCGCTTGACGATGGTGCCGAAGAACACCACCGCGTAGGTCACCCAGACAATCGCCAGCAAAATGGCGATCGGCCATTCCAGCTCGGCGTATTCCTTGGTAGTGGTGTAGCCCAGCGGCAGGGTGACGATCGCGCCAACGATGACCGCTTGCCAGCCCCAGAAGGTAAAGGCAGCCAATGCATCGGAAATCAGTCGCGTTTGGCAGGTTCGCTGCACGACGTAATAAGAAGTGGCAAACAGTGCACATCCACCGAAGGCGAAAATCACCAGGTTGGTGTGCAACGGGCGCAGGCGTCCAAACGTCGTCCATGGCAGGCCAAAATTCAACTCTGGCCAAACCAGTTGCGAGGCGATGAAAACGCCGAGCCCCATGCCAAGGATCCCCCAGACCACCGTCATGATGGCGAACTGGCGGACTACCTTATAGTTATAAGCAGTCGGACTGATTGCTGTGCTCATTCTAAGGTTCCACGGTTTAGGTTTTTTTATAGGGTAAAAATCGGTCGCAAGTATGGAGAAAGCAAGATTCCATTGCAACGCAAGGTGACCTGCGTCAATGCGTTCCAAACCAGATTCTGCGCCCTTTCCATGTTTGGCGTAAGGACAAAATTCAGGGTTAAAAGCTGACGACTTGGACAGGATTTTAGAGGGGTCGAAGGTACTTGTAACTAGGTGTGTGTAAACAAGCGGCCCGGACGACGAACGGTCAGTGGCACGACAGCCGGTAAGTACCAGCCTTTGCGCCTGTCATCGAGCAGAAATGTTTCAACCCATCGAGTGCAAGTCGGCCATCGACCGGCCAATGCCGGTCCATTGTGCAAACAAGCGTAGACCCGAATGGCAGGAGGGGAAAGTCAGCGATCGGAAGGGTGCGACAATGGGTCGCAAAAAAGCCGCACCTGAATCAGGCGCGGCTTTTGGGTAGTGCGCGGTTACTTGGGTTGGCTGTCAGGCGTTGCGCCATCGGCGTTGTGGGACAGGCTGTAAACGTAGGCGGCCAGCAGGTGCACCTTGTCATTGCCCTGCAGCACTTCCTGCGCCGGCATCTGGCCCTGGCGACCATGGCGGATGGTCTGCTGCAACTGCGCCAGGCTGGTGCCGTAGATGAAGCCGCCTGGCTGCGTCAGGTTCGGCGCGCCCATGGCTTCCATACCGTGGCCTTCAGGGCCGTGGCAGGCAACGCAGGTGGTATTGAACGCCGCCTGGCCGGCGGCCACATCGGCCGTGCTGTCAGCCGGCAATGGCAGTTTTGCCAGGTCATGGCGCACATAGGCAGCGACGTTCTTCACACCGTCTTCACCGAGTATTTCACCCCAGGCCGGCATCGCGGCATGACGGCCATTCATGATGGTCATCTTGATGGCATCGGCCGAACCGCCCCAGCGCCAGATGTTGTCCGCCAGGTTCGGGAAGCCGTAGGCGCCCTTGGCGTCCGAGCCGTGGCACACCGCGCAGTTGGAGGCAAACAGGCGACCGCCCATTTTCAGCGCTTGCGGGTCCTTGGCCACTTCTTCCACGGGCATGGCCGAGAATTTGGCGAAGATCGGTCCGAACCTGGTGTCGGCCTTGGCCATTTCCTTGTCCCACTCCTTGGCCGAGGTCCAGCCGTCTTCATAGCCCGGCAGTACGCCTTTCCAGTTGCCCAGGCCCGGGTAGAGGATCAGGTAGCCGACGGCAAACACCAGGGTGCCGGCGAACAGCATGAACCACCATTGCGGCAGCGGATTGTCGTATTCCTCGATCCCGTCGAAGGCGTGGCCCATGGTCTGGTCGACGCTGCCCTTGGTCTCGCCCTTGCGGGTGCCGATCAACAGCCAGGTCAGGCCGATCAGGCTGCCGAGGGTCAGTACGCAGATCCATGTACTCCAGAAGGTAGTCATGGCCGGTTGCTCCTTGTTGCAGGCTCTTCTTGAGCGTCGGGGGTTGGCGGTTGGGGTTCATCGGCAAACGGCAGCAGGCAGGCTTCTGCGAACTCCGCGTTGCGCCGGGAGTTGAACACCCACAGCGACAGGCCGATGAAGGCGATGGCCACGACCAGCGTGCCGAGGCCGCGGATGGTTCCCGCATCGAATTCAAATCCCATGGCTCACCTCTTGCTCTTGATGGCAGTGCCGAGCACTTGCAGGTAGGAAACCAGCGCGTCCATCTCGGTCTTGCCCTTGAGGCTGGCCACGGCGCCGGCGATGTCCTCGTCGGTATACGGCACGCCGAGGGTGCGCATCACTTTGAGCTTGGTCTCGGTATGGCTGCTGTCGACCGCGGCGGTGACCAGCCACGGGTACGCCGGCATCTTCGATTCCGGCACCACGTTGCGCGGGTTGTACAAGTGCGCGCGGTGCCAGTCGTCCGAGTAGCGTGCGCCGACGCGGGCCAGGTCCGGCCCGGTGCGCTTGGAGCCCCACAGGAACGGGTGATCCCACACGCTTTCACCGGCCACCGAGTAGTGGCCATAACGCTCGGTCTCGGCGCGGAACGGACGGATCATCTGCGAGTGGCACTGTACGCAGCCTTCGCGGATATAGATGTCGCGGCCTTCCAGTTGCAGCGCGGTGTAGGGCTTCATGCCTTCCACCGGCTTGTTGGTCACGTCCTGGAAGAACAGCGGCACGATCTGGGTCAGGCCGCCGATACTCACGGCGAGCACCATCAGCAGCATCAGCAGGCCGACGTTCTTTTCAATGGTTTCGTGTTTCATCATCGACTCCTCAGGCCATCTGCGCGGCGGCGGGGTGTTCGGCGGCTTGGAGGGATGGCGCCGAACGCACGGTGCGCCAAGTGTTGTAAGCCATCAGCAACATGCCGCTGAGGAAGATCGCCCCGCCCACCAGCCGCACGATGAAGCCTGGGTGGCTGGCCACCAGGGTTTCGACGAAGGAGTAGGTCAAGGTCCCGTCTTCGTTGACTGCACGCCACATCAGGCCCTGGGCGATGCCGTTGACCCACATCGACGCGATGTAGAGCACGGTGCCGATGGTGGCCAGCCAGAAGTGCGCGTTGATCAGGCCGAGGCTGTACATCTGCTCGCGACCGAAGACTTTCGGGATCATGTGGTACAGCGCGCCGATGGAGATCATCGCTACCCAACCGAGGGCGCCGGCGTGTACGTGGCCGATGGTCCAGTCGGTGTAGTGGGAGAGGGCGTTGACCGTCTTGATGGCCATCATCGGCCCTTCAAACGTCGACATGCCGTAGAACGCGAGGGACACCACCAGGAAGCGCAGGATCGGATCGCTGCGCAACTTATGCCAGGCGCCCGAGAGCGTCATCATCCCGTTTATCATCCCGCCCCAGCTTGGCGCCAGCAGCACCAGCGACATCACCATGCCCAATGACTGTGCCCAGTCCGGCAGCGCGGTGTAGTGCAAGTGGTGAGGGCCGGCCCAGATGTACAGGGTGATCAGTGCCCAGAAGTGCACGATGGACAGGCGATAGGAGTACACCGGGCGCTCGGCCTGTTTCGGCACGAAGTAGTACATCATCCCGAGGAAGCCGGCGGTGAGGAAAAAGCCTACCGCGTTATGCCCGTACCACCACTGCACCATGGCGTCTGTCGCACCGCCATACAGCGAGTAGGACTTGGTCAGGCTGACCGGGATTTCCAGGTTGTTGACGATATGCAGGATGGCCACGGTGATGATGAACGCACCGAAGAACCAGTTACCGACGTAGATGTGCTTGGTGTTGCGCTTCATCACTGTGCCGAAGAACACGATGGCGTAGGCCACCCAGACGATGGTGATCAGGATATCGATCGGCCATTCCAGCTCGGCATATTCCTTGGAGCTGGTGTAGCCCAGCGGCAAGGTGATCGCGGCCAGCACAATGACCAACTGCCAGCCCCAGAAGCAGAACTGGGCGATCTTTGGCGCGAACAGTTGTGTCTGGCAGGTGCGTTGCACCGAGTAGAAGGAACTGGCAAACAGCGCGCAACCGCCAAAGGCGAAGATCACCGCATTGGTGTGCAGTGGGCGCAAGCGGCCGAAACTGGTCCAGGGCAAATTGAAGTTGAGTTCGGGCCATACCAACTGGGCGGCGAGAAAAACCCCGAGCCCCATGCCGACGATGCCCCACACCACCGTCATAATGGCGAATTGGCGGACCACCTTGTAGTTATAGGCGGTACTTAAAGTAGTGTTCATGGTTCCCCATCCACGGTTCAACCCAAGCAAATGCGGCACTTGGGCTGGAGTTATAGGCAGACTAAAAAGCGAGGCAAGCATGGGCAAAGAGCACAAGGCCAGTATTGACGGGGATCAATGGGCGCAGTGTGTGCGGGAACGCGGCTGGTTGTGGGATGTCGCGACAGGGTCTATCGCGCGTACGCCGGTGACGCTGATCCTGGCCCACGGTGCGGGTGCGCCGATGGACTCGGGCTTTATGAATGACATGGCTGCACGCCTTGCCGGGCATGGCGTGAACGTGTTGCGTTTCGAGTTTCCGTACATGGCCCAGCGTCGGGTGGACGGGGGGAAACGCCCGCCTAATCCTGCCCCGAAATTGCTGGAATGCTGGCGTGAGGTGTACGCCGAGGTGCGACGTCATGTCGCTGGGAAACTGGCGGTTGGCGGCAAATCGATGGGCGGGCGAATGGCCAGTTTGCTGGCGGATGAATTGGGTGCAGACGGGTTGGTGTGCCTGGGTTATCCGTTCTATGCGGTGGGCAAGCCGGAGAAGCCGCGGACCGAGCATCTGGCCGGGTTGAAGACGCCGACGTTGATTGTGCAGGGCGAGCGGGATGCACTGGGTAATCGGGCGGCGGTGGAAGGGTATGTGTTGTCGCCGTGCATCGAGGTGATGTGGCTGGTGGCGGGGGATCATGACTTGAAGCCGTTGAAGGCTTCAGGGTTTAGTCATGAGCAGCATCTGGAGGCTGCGGCGGTGAAGGTTTCAAGCTTTCTTGCTGATCTTTAGGGCCTCATCGCAGGCAAGCCAGCTCCCACATTTTGATTTGCGAATACATTCAAATGTGGGAGCTGGCTTGCCTGCGATAGCTGTCTACCGGTTGAAGCGCTCCACCAGCGAATACTGGGTATTCGCCGTATGCGTCAGCTCTTCACTCAACTGCGCCGAATTCAACGCCTGTTCCGACGTCTGGTCCGCCAACAGCGCAATGGTGCTGATATTGCGGCTGATCTCTTCAGCCACCGAACTCTGCTCCTCGGTCGCCGCGGCAATCTGCGCCGTCATGTCGGTGATGTGCGCCACTGCCTCACTGATCCCGATCAGCGCCTGATCCGCTTCCATCACCCGCGCCACACCTTCCTCGGCCTGGCGATGCCCGGCGTCCATGGTCTGTACGGCGGCATTGGCGGTCTGCTGCAGCTTGGCGATCAGCGCATGAATCTGCCCGGTGGACTCGCTGGTGCGCTGCGCCAGTTGCCGAACCTCGTCCGCCACCACCGCAAAACCCCGGCCCATCTCACCGGCACGGGCCGCTTCGATGGCCGCGTTCAGGGCCAGCAGGTTGGTCTGGTCGGCGATGCCTTTGATCACGTCCACCACGCCGCCGATCTCGTCGCTGTCCTTGGCCAGTTGGGTCACGGTCACGCCGGTTTCGCCCACGGCCACCGACAGGCGTTGAATCGCCTCGCGGGTTTCACCGGCGATATCCCGGCCACGCCCGGTCAGGCGATTGGCTTCCTGGGTGGCGTCGGCCGTGCGTTGTACATGGCTGGCGACCTCCTGGGTCGTCGCGGCCATCTGGTTGACGGCCGTGGCCACCTGCTCGGTTTCCACGCGCTGGCGCTCAAGACCGCTGGAGCTGTTATGCGCCAGGGTATTGGACTGTGCGGCCTGGTCGTTGAGGTGTTCGGCAGTGTCCTGCAAGCGCGTCAGACACGTCTTCAGGCGCGCCTCCTGGCTGAGGATCGACATCTCCAGGCGGGCCTGGGCGCCGCGGCTGTCGGTGTACATCTGCGCGATCAACGGGTCGGACGTGGTCTGCTCGGCCAGGCGCAGCAAACGCTTGAGTCCGCGCTGTTGCCAGCTCAGGCCCAGCAGGCCCAGCGGCACCGACAGCGCGGCGGCCAGGGCAAAGCCCCAGTGGGAATTGAGCCAAACGCCAATCAGAAAACTCAACTGGCTGACCAGGATAAACGGCAGCCAGTCCTGCAGCACCGGCAGCCACTTGTCGCGGCGCGGAATGGCTGGCTTGCCCTGGTTGATGCGCTGGTAAAGCGCTTCGGCACGGCGGATCTGCTCGGCGGTGGGCTTGACCCTTACCGACTCGTAGCCAATCACCTGATTGCCGTCGAAGACCGGCGTCACATAGGCGTTGACCCAATAGTGATCACCGCTTTTGCAGCGGTTCTTGACGATGCCCATCCATGGCAAGCCTTGTTTGAGCGTGGACCACATGTGTGCAAACACTGCCGCCGGAACATCCGGGTGACGAACCAGGTTGTGCGGGGCACGCAGCAGTTCGTCACGGGAAAACCCACTGATCTCGACGAAGGCGTCGTTACAGTAGGTGATCACGCCTTTGGCATCCGTGGTGGAGATCAACCGTTGCTGAGCGGGGAAGGTACGTTCGCGCTGGGTAACGGGTTGGTTATTACGCATGAGTTTTCAATCCGCAAGGCTTTGACAGGTTGTCGACCGTTGCGGGGTTTTATTTAACTTATTTTTTGCAACAATCGGCTCCGCCTCAGCCCGCCAGCATCGGATACGTAAATAACCCGAAATGCAGCAAATTCAGCCCGAAATGCGTAACGATCGCCGCGCCCAACCCGCCAAAACGATACGCCAGCCCGTAACCGACGCCAGCAATAGTCGCCAACAGCGTCCACTGCCAACCTGCGCCCAGGTGCACCACTCCGAACAATAGCGCTGCCAGCAGCAGTGCCAGGTTTTCACCATAGGGCAACTGCCTGAAACGCCGGCTCAACCCGCCCTGGATATAGCCCCGAAACAACGCTTCTTCCACCAGGGTCACCAGCAACAAGTTGTTCAACACCCACAACCACGCCTGCTCAGGCCATTTCGGCGCCCAGCTGATGACGCCCAACAACGCAGCGCCGCCCAGTGCGGCAATCGCCGTCAGAGTCAATGCCATGGCCGTCGCATAGATCGACAGCCGCAATGACCTGCGAGCCACAATCCACGGGCACGCCAGCAACAACCAAAAGCCGATCAGCGGCTTATCCTGATTCAAATACATCGAGAACGGCACGGCATCGTCAGTAAAGCGCTGCGGGGCGATGCCCCGACCGTTGTAGAAACCCGGCAGCCAATGCATCGCCAACCCCAGCGCCAGCACGATAAACAGCCCATGGCCCAGATAACGCACCCAAGGGTTGCGCTGCTGGCGCACGGCAAACCCGGCCAACAGCAGCATGGCGACGGACAACCCCGCCAGCAACCCCAATTGCCCGTAGCTCAAGGCGAGTACATAGCCGATGGAAAGAAGCGCCAGGTACAGCCATGGCATCGCGAGCATGGGAAATCCTTGTGACTATCAAAATCTGAGGCCGGCAGTATAACGACCGTCTCCCGCGGCAAAAATGAAAACACCGCCTTCGAAGGCGGTGTTTTGTGTAGCGCGTGTTAGTTACGAGGCAATCAACTGCCGCAACACGTAGTGCAGGATCCCGCCCGCCTTGAAGTACTCGACCTCATTCAGGGTGTCGATGCGGCACAGCACTTCAACCTTCTCGCTGCTGCCATCTTCCCGGGTGATCACCAGTGTCAGGTTCATGCGCGGCTCGATCTCGGCATCAGTCAGCCCGAGGATGTCGATCTTCTCTTTGCCGGTCAGCTTCAACGCCTTGCGGTTCTGGTCCAGCTTGAACTGCAGTGGCAGCACGCCCATGCCCACCAGGTTGGAGCGGTGAATCCGCTCGAAGCTCTCGGCGATCACCGCCTTGACGCCCAGCAGGTTGGTGCCCTTGGCCGCCCAGTCGCGGCTTGAGCCGGTGCCGTATTCCTGGCCGGCGATCACCACCAGCGGGGTGCCGGACGCCTGGTATTTCATGGCTGCGTCGTAGATCGGCATTTTCTCGCCGGTGGGGATGTAGATCGTGTTGCCGCCTTCCTCACCGCCCAGCATTTCGTTGCGGATACGGATGTTGGCGAAGGTGCCGCGCATCATCACTTCGTGGTTGCCGCGACGCGAACCGTAGGAGTTGAAGTCTCGCGGCTCCACGCCTTGCTCGCGCAGGTATTTGCCCGCCGGGCTGTCGGTCTTGATGTTGCCGGCGGGGGAGATGTGGTCGGTGGTCACCGAGTCCCCCAGCAACGCCAGCACGTTCGCACTTTTCACGTCCTCGATCACCGGCAGCGGGCCGCCGATGTCGTCGAAGAACGGTGGATGCTGGATGTAGGTCGAATCCTTCTGCCACACGTAGGTCGCGGCCTGTGGCACTTCAATGGCTTGCCACTGTTCATCGCCGGCAAACACTTCGGCGTATTCCTTGTGGAACATCTGGGTGCTGACTTGCGCGACGGCGTCGGCGATTTCCTTGCTGCTGGGCCAGATGTCCCGCAGGTACACCGGTTTTCCATCGGAGCCGGTTCCCAGGGGTTCGCTGCTGATGTCCATGCGCACGGTGCCGGCCAGTGCATAGGCCACGACCAAGGGCGGGGAGGCCAGCCAGTTGGTTTTCACCAGTGGGTGCACCCGGCCTTCAAAGTTACGGTTGCCCGAGAGCACCGAGGCGACGGCCAGGTCGGCTTTCTGGATGGCTTTTTCGATCGGCTCGGGCAGCGGCCCGGAGTTGCCGATGCAGGTGGTGCAGCCATAACCCACCAGGTCGAAGCCCAGCTTGTCGAGGTACTGGGTCAAGCCCGCCGCTTTATAGTAATCGGTGACCACTTTCGAGCCGGGCGCGAGTGAGGTTTTCACCCACGGCTTGCTCTTCAGGCCTTTTTCCACCGCCTTTTTCGCCACCAGGCCGGCGGCCATCATCACGCTCGGGTTGGAGGTGTTGGTGCAGGAGGTGATCGCCGCGATCACCACCGCGCCGTTTTTCAGGCGATAGGTCTGGCCTTCGAAGTCGTAATCGGCTTCACCGATCAGGTCGGCGTTGCCGACGGCAACCCCGCCGCCGCCTTCGCTTTCCAGGCGGCCTTCTTCCTTGTTGGTGGGTTTGAATTGCAGGTCGAGGAAGTCGCTGAAAGCCTGGCCAACGTCAGGCAGCGAGACGCGGTCTTGCGGGCGTTTCGGCCCGGCGAGGCTGGCTTCGACGCTGCCCATGTCCAGGGCCAGGCTGTCGGTGAAGATCGGTTCCTGGCCAGCGTTGCGCCACAGGCCCTGGGCCTTGGTGTACGCCTCTACCAACTTGACGGTTTCTGCAGGCCGGCCCGACAGACGCAGGTAGTCCAGTGTCACTTCATCCACCGGGAAGAAGCCGCAGGTAGCGCCGTATTCCGGAGCCATGTTGGCGATGGTGGCACGGTCGGCCAGCGGCAGGTCAGCCAGGCCGTCACCATAGAATTCGACAAATTTACCGACCACGCCTTTTTTACGCAGCATCTGGGTGACGGTCAGCACCAGGTCGGTGGCGGTGATGCCTTCTTTCAGCTTGCCGGTGAGCTTGAAGCCGATCACTTCGGGGATCAGCATCGAAACGGGCTGCCCGAGCATCGCTGCTTCTGCTTCAATCCCGCCCACGCCCCAGCCCAGTACGCCGAGGCCGTTGATCATGGTGGTGTGGGAATCAGTGCCCACCAGGGTGTCGGGGAAGGCGTAGGTGCGGCCGTCTTCATCCTTGGTCCACACGGTGCGGCCGAGGTATTCCAGGTTGACCTGGTGGCAGATACCGGTGCCCGGCGGTACCACGCTGAAGTTGTCGAAGGCGCTCTGGCCCCAGCGCAGGAAGGCGTAGCGTTCGCCGTTGCGCTGCATTTCGATGTCGACGTTTTCCTGGAAGGCGCCGGTGGTGGCGAATTTGTCGACCATTACCGAGTGGTCGATCACCAGGTCCACCGGTGACAGCGGGTTGATACGCTGCGGGTCACCGCCGGCCTTGGCCACGGCGGCGCGCATGGCGGCCAGGTCGACCACGGCGGGGACGCCGGTGAAGTCTTGCATCAGTACCCGGGCGGGGCGGTATTGGATCTCGCGGTCGGAGCGGCGCTCTTTGAGCCAGGCGGCAATGGCCTTGAGGTCGGCGCCGGTGACGGTCTTTTCGTCTTCCCAGCGCAGCAGGTTTTCCAGCAGCACCTTGAGGGACATCGGCAGCTTGTCCAGATCACCCAGGCTC
Organism: Pseudomonas sp. Z18(2022); assembly: GCF_036346535.1. Taxonomy (NCBI): domain Bacteria; kingdom Pseudomonadati; phylum Pseudomonadota; class Gammaproteobacteria; order Pseudomonadales; family Pseudomonadaceae; genus Pseudomonas; species Pseudomonas sp. Z18(2022). The sequence goes on along the minus strand of NZ_JAOTOA010000001.1, from coordinate 846,024 downwards.
TTGGCGGCTTCGGGCAGGCTGAAGTAGTGATAGGTCTTGTCGTCGATCTGTAAGGTTTTAAGCGTTCTCAGACTATTAAGGGATGACATTACATGACTCCTTATGGTCCGCACGGCTACGGACCTGACGGGACGAACAGAGCTTATAAATTAGCCCTGTTTTAGGTAGCTGGCTAATTACTGGACTCTATGGATAAGTCCAAGGTTCCGAACTCGGCTATCATGCGCGCGTTTTCATGACAGGCATTGCGCTATCGCAAGCCCGTGATCCAGGAGAGTTGATGAACACCCTTTTTATGCACTGCCGCCCGGGTTTTGAGGGCGAAGTCTGTTCCGAGATCGCGGAACACGCCGCGCGCCTGAATGTTTCGGGCTACGCCAAGGCCAAGACCGGCAGCGCCTGCGCCGAATTCGTGTGCACCGAAGAAGACGGCGCCCAGCGCCTGATGCGCGGCCAACGCTTTGCCGAGCTGATCTTCCCAAGGCAATGGGCGCGTGGGGTGTTCATCGATTTGCCGGAAACCGACCGTATCAGCGTGATCCTGGCGCACCTGCGGGATTTCCCGGTGTGCGGCAGCCTGTGGCTGGAGATGGTCGACACCAACGACGGCAAGGAACTGTCGAACTTCTGCAAGAAATTCGAAGGGCACCTGCGCAAGGCGCTGATGGCCGCCGGCAAACTGGTGGAAGACGCCAGCAAGCCGCGCCTGTTGCTGACCTTCAAAAGCGGCCGTGAAGTGTTCATGGGCCTGGCCGAGTCGAACAACTCGGCGATGTGGCCGATGGGCATTCCCCGCCTGAAATTCCCCCGGGACGCGCCAAGCCGCTCGACCTTGAAGCTGGAAGAAGCCTGGCACCACTTTATCCCTCGGGATCAGTGGGACGAGCGCCTGCACAGCGACATGACCGGCGTCGACCTCGGCGCAGCGCCTGGCGGCTGGACCTGGCAGCTGGTCAATCGCGGCATGCTGGTGACCGCCATCGACAACGGCCCGATGGCCGAAAGCCTGATGGACACCGGCCTGGTGCAGCACTTGATGGCCGACGGCTTCATCTATACGCCCAAGCAGCCGGTGGACTGGATGGTCTGCGACATCGTCGAGAAACCGGCGCGCAACGCGGCCCTGCTGGAAACCTGGATTGGCGAGGGACATTGCCGCGAAGCGGTGGTCAACCTGAAGTTGCCGATGAAGCAGCGTTATGCCGAAGTACGGCGCTTGCTCGACCGCATTGCCGACGGCTTCAAGGAACGGGGCATTCGGGTGGAAATCGGCTGCAAGCAGCTGTACCACGACCGTGAAGAAGTGACCTGCCATTTGCGTCGGCTGGATGTGAAGAAGCCAAAGGCCCGGTAACCCGCCCCTGTAGGAGCTCGCTCGCGAAAACCTTGAGGGCGCCGCTGACTACCTGGCGCCCCGCATTACCGCTAAAATGCCGGCCTGTTTAGGAGTAAACCATGAGCCTGACCCCTGATTTACCCGTCGACGCCGTTCTCGACGCCACCGGCCTCAACTGCCCGGAACCGGTGATGATGCTGCACCAGCACATCCGCGACCTGGCGCCCGGAGGCTTGCTCAAGGTGATCGCGACCGATCCGTCGACCCGTCGCGACATCCCCAAGTTCTGCGTGTTTCTCGACCATGAACTGGTGGACCAGCAGGAACAGGCCGGTACTTACCTGTACTGGATCCGCAAGAAGTCCGCTTAAACCCGGCGAATCCGCTTGCGTGCACTGCGCACCAGGCGGATCACCAGCATTGCGGCCGCACAGCTCAGGCCAACGATCAGCCCCTGCCACAAGCCGCTCGGGCCGCGTGCCTGGCCGAGCCAGTCGGTCAGCCCCAGCGCATAGCCCACCGGCAACCCTACGCCCCAATACGCAAACAGCGTCAGCACCATGGTCACCCGTGTGTCCTGGTAACCGCGCAATGCGCCGGCGGCCGTGACCTGGATCGCGTCCGAGAACTGAAACAACGCCGCAAACACAATCAGCATCGCCGCGACCTGGATCACCCTCGGGTCGGAGGTGTAGATAGTGGAAATCTGTTCGCGAAACAGCAGCATCAGGCTGCAGGACAGGCAGGCGTAAACCAGCGCCGTGCCCATCCCCACACCGGCGGCGAAACGCGCCTCGCGGGGTTCGCCACGGCCCAGGGCCTGGCCCACGCGCACGGTGACCGCCATGCTCAGGGAGTAGGGAATCATGAACACCAGCGAGCTGAAGTTCAGGGCGATCTGGTGCCCGGCCACCACCGTGGCACCAAGGCTGCCGATCAGCAGTGCGATCACCGCGAAAATGCTCGACTCGGCAAACACCGCAATCCCGATGGGCAAGCCAATGCTCAACACACGCTTGATCACCGACCACTGCGGCCAGTCAAAGCGCTTGAACAGCTCGCTGCTCTGATAGACCGGCGCCCAGCGGGTCCAGGCGGCCAGGCCGAGCATCATCACCCACATCACGATCGCCGTGGCCCAGCCACAACCGATGCCGCCCATGGCCGGCACGCCGAAGTGGCCGTAGATGAACACATAGTTCAGCGGAATATTCAGCGCCAGCCCGCACAGGCCCATAACCATGCTCGGCCGCGTGCGGCCCAGGCCGTCGCTGAAGCAGCGCAGCACGTAATACAGCGCAATCGCCGGCATGCCCGAGGCGATGCCGTGCAGGTAGCCCATGCACGGTTTGATCAGCTCGGGGTCGACGTTCATCAGGTGCAGGATCGGTTCGGCGCTGATCAGCAACAGCAGAGCGGTAATCCCCACCACCAGCGCCAGCCACATTGACTGGCGCACCAGCGGGCCGATCTCGCCGTGGGTACCGGCGCCAAAGCGCTGGGCGACCTTTGGCGTGGTGGCCAGCAGCGTGCCGGTCATCAACAGGTACACCGGGATCCAGATGGAGTTGCCCAGGGCGACCGCCGCCAGGTCCCGGGAGCTGACACGCCCGGCCATCACCGCATCGACAAAGCCCATGGCCGTGGTCGCCAGTTGCCCGATCATGATCGGCAGGGCCAGCGCCAGCAGGTTGCGCACCTCAAGGCTGACGCGGGCGGGGCGAGAGAGGGCGGGGGTAGTTGCGGCAGTGTTCACGTACGGATGTCCAGAGAGGCGGAGCGCAGGACGGCGCATTCTACGCCCTGACGTGTTGGTCAGGAAAAAACCTGTGTTGTGGATTTGTAAGCACTTGCGCGCGCAAAGATTGCTTTTTGTGGCGAGGGAGCTTGCTGTGGCGAGGGAGCTTGCTCCCGCTGGGCTGCGCAGCAGCCCCAGAACGGGCAACCGATGTGTACCTGAAAAAAAACGTTGCTTCATTTGGGAGCGCTCCGCACTCCAGCGGGAGCAAGCTCCCTCGCCACAAGGAAAACCGCTGTACACTGCTGATCCGCGAAAGGAGCCTGCCATGCTGATTGTTGCCGACGAAAATATCCCGCTGCTCGATGCATTCTTCGAAGGTTTTGGCGAGATTCGCCGGGTTCCGGGGCGGTCCATCGACCGTGCGACCCTTGAGCAGGCCGACGTGCTGCTGGTGCGTTCGGTGACCAACGTCAACCGCGCCTTGCTCGAAGGCACACCGGTGCGGTTTGTCGGCACCTGCACCATCGGCACCGACCACCTCGACCTCGATTACTTCCAGCGCGCCGGTATCCAGTGGTCCAGCGCCCCCGGCTGCAACGCCCGTGGCGTGGTCGACTATGTGCTGGGCAGCCTGCTGACCCTGGCCGAAATCGAAGGCGCTGACCTGGCCCAGCGTACCTACGGCGTGGTGGGCGCCGGTGAGGTCGGCGGGCGCCTGGTCAAGGTGCTCAAGGCGTTGGGCTGGAACGTGCTGGTGTGCGACCCGCCCCGGCAGATCGCCGAGGACGGCGATTACGTCAGCCTGGAACAGATTATCGAGCAATGCGATGTGATCAGCCTGCACACGCCGCTGAACAAATCCGGCAACGGTTCGACCTGGCACCTGTTTGATCGCGAGCGCCTCAACCAACTGAAACCCGGCACCTGGTTGATCAACGCCAGCCGCGGCCCGGTGGTCGACAACGCCGCCCTCAAGGACGTGCTGCTGGACCGCGAAGACCTTCAAGCAGTGCTGGATGTATGGGAAGGCGAGCCCCAGGTGGACGTCGACCTGGCCGACCTGTGTGTGCTGGCCACCCCGCATATCGCCGGCTACAGCCTGGACGGCCGGCAGCGCGGCACCGCGCAGATCTACCAGGCGCTTTGCCAGTATCTGGGCCAGGAGCCAACCATTCAACTCAGCGACTTGCTACCAGAGCCCTGGCTGGCCGAGGTCAGCCTCAACGCCAATACCGACCCGGCCTGGGCGCTGGCGGCTATTTGCCGTGGCGTGTACGACCCGCGCCGTGATGACGCGGATTTCCGCCGCAGCCTTGTAGGCACAGTTGACGAGCAGCGCAAGGCATTTGACCAACTGCGCAAGCACTACCCGCCGCGGCGTGAGATTGATGGCTTGAAGGTGCGGATCAGCGGCGAGTCTGCCGCCTTGTCGAACATCGTCTCGGCGTTGGGTGCACAGGCAATCTGAACCCATAAAAAACCCGGCTAACAAGGCCGGGTTTAAAAGAGCTTGGGCGAATCAGCCTTGCTTGGCAGGCTTGACCAATTTCTGCTCCAGTTCGGCGCATGCGCTCTGGATCATCTCTTCGGTGATTTGCACTTCGCGGCCTTGAGCGTCGATGTACGAGCAAGGCAACTGCTGCGGTTGGCGGATCACTTCAATTTTGGCGTTGCTGCTGTTTTGCAAGGACATGGCCCGTCTCCTCATCAGGTTGTGTACCTACTCTAAATCCCCCGCGTGAACGCGTTATTACAACTCCATACACGTCCAGCGGATCGAATGCCCAGTCCAGCAGAAACCGATACAAATTTCCAGCCGAGCCTTAGACCGATAGCCTCTAGGGGCTAGGTTCGGTAAGCATAATTAACCTGACTCATTGTGATTCACTCAAGTTCCCCCCATGTAAAGGTGCAGGTTCCCGTCTCCAACCTTCAGGTGAAACCCTCCATGCTCTCAGCCCGTCAACGCCGCGCGATTCGCCTGGCCAGCCGCTTCGTCGCTCCCTACCGCTGGCAGGCCCTGGGGGCCTTGTTGGCGTTGATCGTCACCGCAGGCATCACCTTGTCCATGGGGCAGGGCATCCGCCTGCTGGTGGACCAGGGCTTCATGACCCAGTCACCGCACCTGCTCAACCAGTCCATCGGCCTGTTCATGATTTTGGTGATGGGCCTGGCGGTGGGCACGTTTGCGCGGTTTTACCTGGTGTCGTGGATCGGCGAGCGGGTGGTGGCGGACATCCGGCGGCAGGTGTTCAATCACTTGATCTACCTGCACCCGGGTTTCTATGAAAACAACCGCAGCTCGGAAATCCAGTCGCGGCTGACCACCGACACCACCTTGCTGCAATCGGTGATCGGCTCCTCGCTGTCGCTGTTCCTGCGCAACGCCTTGATGGTGATCGGCGGGATCGTGCTGTTGTTTGTCACCAACCCCAAGCTCACCAGCATCGTCGTGATCGCGCTGCCGCTGGTGCTGGCACCGATCTTGATCTTCGGCCGCCGGGTGCGCAGCCTGTCGCGGCTGAGCCAGGACCGTATCGCCGATGTGGGTAGCTACGTGTCCGAGACCCTCGGCCAGATCAAGACCGTGCAGGCCTACAACCACCAGGTGCAGGACGAACAACGCTTTGCCGTGACGGTGGAAGAGGCGTTCACCACCGCGCGCAAACGTATCCTGCAGCGTTCATGGCTGATTACCCTGGTGATCATGCTGGTGCTGGGCGCCGTGGGCGTGATGCTCTGGGTGGGCGGAATGGATGTGATCAGCGGGCGGATTTCCGGTGGTGAACTGGCGGCGTTCGTGTTCTACAGCCTGATCGTCGGCAGCGCCGTCGGTACGTTGAGTGAAGTGTTGGGTGAACTGCAGCGCGCAGCCGGTGCGGCAGAGCGGATTGGCGAGTTGCTGCAATCGAGCAATGAAATCAAGGCCCCCGAGGCCAATGTCATCAAGCTGCCAGAGCGGGTCAGCGGTCGGTTGGAGTTGCAGGACCTGCGCTTTTCCTACCCGTCGCGGCCAGACAGCTACGCCATTGATGGCCTGAGCCTGACGATCAATGCCGGCGAAACCCTGGCCTTGGTCGGCCCGTCCGGTGCGGGTAAATCAACCATTTTTGACCTGTTGCTGCGCTTCTACGATCCACAGCAAGGTCGCGTTCTCCTGGAAGGTCACCCGCTGACCGAACTCGACCCGCTGGACCTGCGCCGCTGTTTCGCCCTGGTATCCCAGAGCCCGGCGCTGTTTTTCGGAAGCGTTGAAGAAAACATTCGCTACGGCAATCCGTCGGCCACCTTCGCCCAGGTCGAAGAGGCAGCACGTATCGCCCACGCCCACGACTTCATCCTGCAAATGCCCGATGGCTACCAGACTCACCTGGGCGACGGCGGCATGGGCCTCTCCGGCGGCCAGCGCCAACGCCTGGCCATTGCCCGGGCGTTGCTGGTGGATGCACCGATCCTGCTGCTGGACGAAGCCACCAGCGCCCTGGATGCCCAGAGTGAACACCTGATTCAGCAAGCGTTGCCGCAGCTGATGGAAGGGCGCACCACCCTGGTGATTGCCCACCGCTTGGCCACCGTGAAGAACGCCGACCGGATTGCCGTGATGGACCAGGGCAAGCTGGTGGCGGTGGGGACGCATCAGCAGTTGATCGCGAGTAATCCGCTGTATGCGCGATTGGCGGCGTTGCAGTTCAGTGATGGTGATGAGCCGGTTAGGCACTGACCTGACGACCATACCGGATCGTTGTGGCGAGCGAGCTTGCTCGCGTTGGGCTGCGAAGCAGCCCTGAATCCTTACAACCCGATCTATCTGAATAACGCCGCGACATTACTTGGGGCTGCTGCGCAGCCCAACGCGAGCAAGCTCGCTCGCCACAGGTTATGTATCAGCCTCTGAAAGTCGTGTTACTGATCATCAAAATACCGCTCATGCCAATCCACCAACGGCTGTGGCGCATTGAGCTTCTGCCCGTAGATCACCGAATAAGACAGCACGTTCTGCACATACTGGCGGGTTTCGTCGAAAGGTATGCTTTCCACCCACACGTCGAAACTCAGGTGGTCGGCGCCACGCAGCCATTGGCGCACACGGCCGGGGCCGGCGTTGTAGGCGGCGGTGGCGAGTACGCGGTTGCCGTTGAACTGAGCGTGGACCTGGCTCAGGTACGCCGCGCCGAGCTGGATGTTCTTGTCCGGGTCGAGCACTTGCTGTTGCGAGGCCAGCGGGATGCTGAACTTGCGTGCGGTCTCTTTCGCGGTGCCGGGCATCAGTTGCATCAGCCCGGTGGCGCCGACGCCGGAGCGGGCGTCGTCCATAAAGGCGCTTTCCTGGCGGGTGATCGCAAACACCCAGCTTGAATGCACGCCGCGGACCTTGGCTTCACGCACCAGCGTGTCGCGGTGGGCCATCGGGAAGCGGATGTCCAGGTCGTCCCAGTACTGCGCCTGGCTGATGGTGCGGATCGCCGGGAAGTACCACTTCATGTCATAGGCCAGCTTCGCCTGGGCGACCATTTCGTCGCGGTTGAAGTGTCGGCTGACGTGGTACCACTCGCGACGGCCATCAACGACCTGGCCACGGGCGTAGAACTCCAGGGCACGGCGTACGCCGGGGGTGTTACGCACCTTGTTCATCAGCGCCTGGCTCATCATCAGCGGCTTGTTGTTCAGTTGGTACGGGGACTGGGAGCGATCTGCCGCGAGGAAACCGTAGAAGTCGCGCTCTTTGGCCAGGCCCTTGTACAGCACCAGGGCTTGCGGGTTCTTCGGCTCTGCCAGCTCCAGGCTGCGGGCCTGCCAGTAGCGCCAGCGGTTGGTGGTGGCCAAATCCTGCGGCAGCTTGCGGGTCAACTGATAAGCATCTTCCCAGCGCGCCAGGCGTAGCAGCAGGCGCAGGCGCCATTCGGAAACGGTGTTGTCCCGCAGTTCCGGATCGTATTTGGTCATCACGTCGAGGGCGCGCGGGTCGTAGCGGCGTGCCAGGGTCAGGCCGATTTCCCGGGCGATCGACACTTTTTCGTCACGAGAGAAGTGCATGCTGCTGGCATAACCGTCGAGCAGGGCCATGGCCTTGTCCGGGTCCTGGCGTGCCAGGCGGCGAAGCCCCAGGCCGACGGCGTCGGACATGGCCTCGTTGGCCGGCAGGAAGCGCGACGGGTCGCTGAGCATGTCGGGCTTCTGCGCCACGTCCACCATCAGGCGGCCTTGGGCGCCAAGGGTCGGCAAGGTTTTTACCAGGCTGTTGGCCAGCGGGTAATTGCGCGCTTCGGTGGCCAGCTTGGCGCGGTCCCAGATTTTCTGTTCGGTCAGTTGGCCGTCAGCGGCCCACTGGCCAAAGGTTGCATCACAGGCGGCAGGCTGGGATTTACCGGTCAGCCACAGCTTCTCGGTGGTTTTGTAGCCTTCGGCTTTTTGGTTGTGGGTCAGCTGGAATTGGCCATGGAGGCAGTCCAGTTCGACGAAATTGAGCTTTGGGTCGTAGTACTTTTCAAAGGTTTGCCAATCGCCACGGTCGGCCAGCCAGCGCAACCAGCGCAGTTTCATCCAGTTGGCCTGGGGCAGGTCGCCGTTCTTGGCGAGGAATTGTTCGATTTCCTCATTGCTGGCGGTTTTCAGGCGTGCGGTCAGTTCGTCGTAGGCCAGGTACGGCGTCAACGGGTAGTCGGCCAGGGCCTGGCTGTATTGGAAATACGGGCCGCTGTCGCCTTTGGCGAGGGCTCGTTTGGCTTCATCGTAATATTGACGTTGGGTGGTGAGGTCCACGGCCTGGGCGGATTGAACGGCGGTGGCAGAAAGAAGCAGACAAGATAAAAAGTTGAAAAGGCGACTGCGCATGAGACGTCCGTGCAGAGGAAACTGGACTAGTGCCGACGTCGCCGACACTGATTGCCCCTAGCTTAGCCTTTTGGCCGCAACCGGTGAAAGCTTTGCCGGTCGCTTCATTCAAGTTCATCTGAAATGTCCGACAGAACGTGTCAACGGCGAAAATGCCGGCCGCCTCGAGCCCTAAGTCAGGTAGAATGCGCGCCCAGTTTTTGGAGAAGCGTATGACCCTGCTCAAATTCAGCGATGTGTCCCTTGCTTTCGGCGCTATGCCGTTGTTGGACAAGGTGTCCTGGCAGATCGCCCGTGGTGAGCGGGTGTGCATCATCGGCCGCAACGGCACCGGCAAGTCCAGCATGATGAAGCTGGTTAAAGGCGACCAGAAGTCCGATGAAGGCTCTGTGTGGCGCGCCCCGGGCCTCAAGATCGGCGAATTGCCGCAAGAATTGCCGGTGGCCGACGGACGGACAGTGTTCGACGTGGTTGCCGAAGGCCTCGACGGCGTAGGCGCACTGCTTGCCGAATACCATCACCTGGCGCAGAACTGCGTCACCGAAGCCGACCTGGACAAGCTGATGCACGTCCAGCAAGACCTCGAAGCCCGTGACGGCTGGCGCTTGCAGCAACTGGTCGACAGCACCCTGAGCCGCCTGCAGTTGCCGGCCGACAAGACCCTCGCCGAATTGTCCGGCGGCTGGCGTCGCCGCGTCCTGCTGGCCCAGGCCCTGGTGTCCGAGCCGGACCTGCTGCTGCTCGACGAACCGACCAACCACCTGGACATCGGTGCAATCGCCTGGCTGGAAGAAGCCCTCAAGGATTTCCAGGGCGCCGTGCTGTTCATCACGCACGACCGTTCCTTCTTGCAGAACCTGGCAACCCGCATCCTCGAACTGGACCGCGGTGGCCTGATCGACTGGAACGGCGACTACGCGAGCTTCCTGGTGCACAAGGAAGCCGCGCTGTCCGCCGAGGAAACCGCCAACGCCCTGTTCGATAAAAAGCTGGCCCAGGAAGAAGTCTGGATCCGCCAGGGCATCAAGGCCCGCCGCACCCGTAACGAAGGCCGCGTACGCGCCCTGAAAGCCCTGCGCGTTGAGCGCGGCGAGCGTCGCGAACGCACCGGCAAGGCCAATATCCAGCTGGATACCGCCGACAAGTCGGGCAAGCAAGTGATGGTGCTGGAAAACGTCAGCTTCCATCACCCGGACGGCCCGTTCCTGATCAAGGACTTCTCCATGGTCCTGCAGCGCGGCGACCGTATCGGCCTGCTCGGTGCCAACGGTACCGGCAAGACCACCTTGCTCAAGCTGATGCTCAACGGCCTGCAACCCACCAGCGGTAAAGTGGAAGAGGGCACGCGCATCGACGTGGCCTACTTCGACCAGTTGCGCCACCAGTTGGACCTGGAAAAAACCGTGATCGACAACGTCGCCGAAGGTCGCGACTTTATCGACATCGACGGCCAGAGCCGCCACGTGCTGAGCTACCTGGGCGACTTCCTGTTCAGCCCGCAGCGTGCACGTACGCCGGTTAAAGCCTTGTCTGGTGGTGAGCGTGCGCGCCTGCTGCTGGCCAAGCTGTTCAGCAAACCGGCCAACCTGCTGGTGCTCGACGAACCGACCAACGACCTCGACGTTGAAACGCTGGAGCTGCTGGAAGAGGTCTTGCTGACCTTCAACGGCACTGTGCTGATGGTCAGCCACGACCGGGCATTCCTCGACAACGTGGTCACCAGCACCCTGGTCTTCGAAGGTGAAGGCAAGGTTCGCGAATACGTCGGTGGTTACCAGGACTGGCTGCGCCAGGGCGGCTCGCCGCGCCTGCTGGGCGTGACCGAGAGCAAATCCGGCAAGGCTGACCTGACCTCGGCCGTGGTTGCCCCGGTGGCTGCCGAGCCAGCTCCAGCCCAGGAAGCGCCTGTTGCGAAGAAGAAGCTCAGCTACAAGCTCCAGCGTGAGCTGGAAGCACTGCCGGGTGATATCGACGCCAAGGAACAGCAGATCGCTGCCGTGGAAGCTGAAATGGCTGACGCGGGTTTCTATCTGCGTCCTGCTGCAGAAACCGCCAAGGTGATTGCCTCCCTTGAACAGTTGAACAGCGAGCTGGAAGCACTGGTTGAACGTTGGGCCGAGCTGGATGCCTGAGTGATTCAAGCGCAATAAAAAACCGGCGCTCATTTATATGAGCACCGGTTTTTTTATATGAAATACAGTTCAAATGTGGGAGCGGGCTTGCTCCCACATTAGATCGCCTTTGGTCTTACGAGCTCTTTACCAGTTTCACTGCCAGCACATCGCAAGGTGCGCCGTGCAGCACGTCATTGGCTGTAGACCCCAGCAGCAAGGCCAGGCCGTGGCGGCCATGGCTGCCGACCACGATCAGGTCGCAACCTTGCTCCTTGGCCAGGTGGTGGATTTCCTGGCGCGGCTGGCCGTAGGTCAGGTGGCTCTGGTCTTTTTTCAGGGCAGGGTACTTGTTGATCAGGCGATCAAGGCGTTCCTTGGCCTGGTCGAACTGCTGCTGTTGCAGTTGGGACAGGTCCATCGGCACGTCGCCGCCAAAGGCCATGGCCATCGGCTCGACGATATGCACCAGGGACAGTTTCACCGAGTCACCTGCAAGGCCTACGGCCCGCTTGATCACGGGGTCGCATTCTTCGGTCAGGTCCACGGCGACCAGAATATGTTCGTAGGGCATGAGGAGTTCCTCCAAAGGAAAGCGATAAGTTCAGTATGGCTGGTTTCAAGCGGATGGGATTGCGTCAGGTCAAATCCGCTCATCAAGAAATTCGGGAGTACACATATGACGGTCTGGATAGTGGTGTCAATCCTTGCGCTGGTTTTAAGCCCTCTGGCGTGGTTGCGTCCGTCGCGCCATTCGAGCGGGCGCATGGCCCTGCGCATGGAGGCGCGACGCATCGGTTTGGCCATGCAACTGACGCCCCAGGACTGGCCGCACTGGCTTAAGCACGAGCCGCCGAGCCCGTGTGCGCAATATCACCGGCCACGGCGCGGCACCAAACTGGTCACCTGGAGTTATTGGCAGTTGGAACCGGGGGTTTGGGTCAATCAGTGGCAGGAAAGCTGCGTCGATGAAAAGTTGTTGCCACATTTTGCGACGCTGCCGGCGAACGTCTACAAAGTCGAAGCCGACAAGCAAATGATCACCCTGTACTGGGGCGAAAAGGGCGAGTTGAGCGTGTTGCAGGACATTGATGCGGTGCTCAAGGCGCTGGCCTGAGTTTTTTGCGGGCATTAAAAAGCCCGAAAGCATCATCGGGCTGGAGTTGGCCAGGCAGGCCGGTAATTCGTTAAACGTGCCGCTAGCCTAGCCGCATATTCGGTTCTGTACAGCCCTTTAAATCAAATTTCTTATTATTGATTTCGTGAATGATTAAACATTGGCGAGGCGATGCCGGCTGCCCCGGGTTCTGAAATGACTGAAAAGTCGCGTTTTTGCGGCCCTTTCGAGCGATTGACAATTCTTCGGATTTGGCTGAAGGTGACGTACCCAAATCAAACGGGCGTATGAATTGAGCGTTTGTCTTTCAGACCGTTCGTACAGAATCCCGACTATCGCGTTGGCGGGTGTGCCTGGCAAATTGGCGTTAGCATCGACGGTAACGTCAGTGCCTACGCTGAATCCTGCGTCCGACGTGTACTGTTCAGCTTCCATATCGTGGAGATCAGTTGATGATTTACGAAGGTAAAGCCATCACGGTTAAGGCTCTTGAAAGTGGCATCGTCGAATTGAAATTCGACCTCAAGGGTGAGTCCGTCAACAAGTTCAACCGTCTAACCCTGAATGAATTGCGTCAGGCCGTAGACACCATCAAAGCAGATGCATCGGTCAAGGGCGTGATCGTCTCCAGCGGCAAGGACGTGTTCATCGTCGGCGCTGACATCACCGAATTCGTCGACAACTTCAAGCTGCCCGATGCCGAGCTTGTGGCTGGCAACCTCGAAGCCAACAAGATTTTCAGCGATTTCGAAGACCTCAACGTGCCGACCGTTGCCGCGATCAATGGCATCGCCCTGGGCGGCGGTCTGGAAATGTGCCTGGCCGCCGACTTCCGCGTGATGTCGGCCACCGCGAAAATCGGCCTGCCGGAAGTCAAGCTGGGCATCTACCCGGGCTTCGGCGGTACCGTGCGCCTGCCGCGCATCATCGGTGCCGACAACGCCATCGAGTGGATTGCCGCCGGCAAGGAAAACCGTGCTGAAGACGCGCTGAAAGTCGGCGCCGTGGATGCCGTGGTTGCTCCCGACAAGCTGGCAGAAGCCGCACTGAACCTGATCAAGGGCGCCATCAGCGGTGAATTTGACTACAAGGCCAAGCGTCAGCCAAAACTCGAAAAACTCAAGCTCAACGCCATCGAACAAATGATGTCGTTCGAAACCGCCAAAGGTTTCGTGGCAGGCCAGGCCGGCCCGAACTACCCGGCGCCGGTTGAAGCGATCAAGACCATCCAGAAAGCCGCGAACTTCGGCCGCGACAAGGCCCTGGAAATCGAAGCTGCCGGCTTCGTCAAACTGGCCAAGACCTCTGCCGCGCAGAGCTTGATCGGTCTGTTCCTGAACGATCAGGAACTGAAGAAAAAGGCCAAGGCCTACGACGAAATCGCCCGCGACGTGAAACAGGCTGCCGTACTCGGCGCCGGTATCATGGGCGGCGGTATTGCCTATCAGTCGGCGTCCAAAGGCACGCCGATCCTGATGAAGGACATCAACGAGCACGGCATCGAGCAGGGTCTGGCAGAAGCCGCGAAACTGCTGGTGGGCCGCGTTGATAAAGGCCGCATGACTGCAGCGAAAATGGCTGAAGTGCTTAACGGCATTCGTCCTACGCTGTCCTACGGCGATTTCGGCCACGCCGACCTGGTGGTCGAAGCGGTTGTCGAGAACCCGAAGGTCAAGCAGGCGGTACTGGCTGAAGTTGAAGCCCAGGTTAAGGAAGACACTATCCTGGCTTCCAACACCTCGACCATTTCCATCACCTTGCTGGCCAAGGCCCTCAAGCGCCCGGAAAACTTCGTCGGCATGCACTTCTTCAACCCGGTGCACATGATGCCGCTGGTGGAAGTGATCCGTGGCGAGAAGTCCAGCGAGCTGGCAGTCGCCACCACCGTTGCCTACGCCAAGAAAATGGGCAAGAACCCGATCGTGGTCAACGACTGCCCGGGCTTCCTGGTCAACCGCGTACTGTTCCCGTACTTCGGCGGTTTCGCCAAGCTGGTCAGTGCTGGTGTGGACTTCGTGCGCATCGACAAGGTCATGGAAAAATTCGGCTGGCCAATGGGCCCGGCGTACCTGATGGACGTGGTCGGCATCGACACCGGTCACCACGGTCGCGACGTAATGGCTGAAGGCTTCCCGGATCGCATGAAAGACGACCGCCGCTCGGCGATCGACGCACTGTACGAGGCCAAGCGCCTGGGCCAGAAGAACGGCAAGGGCTTCTACGCCTACGAGACCGACAAGAAGGGCAAGCAGAAGAAAGTGGCCGATCCTTCGGTTCACGAAGTACTCGCGCCGGTCATCTACGAACAGCGTGAAGTGTCCGACGAGGACATCGTCAACTGGATGATGATCGCCCTGTGCCTGGAAACCGTGCGCTGCCTGGAAGACGGCATCGTTGAAACCGCAGCCGAGGCCGACATGGGCCTGGTCTACGGTATCGGTTTCCCTCCATTCCGTGGTGGTGCGCTGCGTTACATCGATTCCATCGGTGTGGCCGAGTTCGTTGCCCTGGCTGATCAATACGCTGATCTGGGCCCGCTGTACCACCCGACTGCGAAGCTGCGTGAGATGGCCAAGAACGGCCAGAGCTTCTTCGGTTAAGCGCCCCAGACACTTGAGCGAGAATATTTATGAGCTTGAATCCAAGAGACGTCGTGATTGTCGATTTCGGTCGTACTCCGATGGGCCGCTCCAAGGGCGGCATGCACCGCAACACCCGCGCTGAAGACATGTCGGCGCACCTGATCAGCAAATTGCTGGAGCGCAACGTCAAGGTCGACCCTAATGAAGTCGAAGACGTGATCTGGGGCTGCGTCAACCAGACCCTGGAGCAGGGCTGGAACATCGCCCGCATGGCTTCCTTGATGACGCAGATCCCGCACACTGCTGCCGGCCAGACCGTCAGCCGCCTGTGTGGCTCGTCCATGAGCGCACTGCACACTGCTGCACAAGCGATCATGACCGGCAACGGTGATGTGTTCGTGGTCGGCGGCGTGGAGCACATGGGCCACGTCAGCATGATGCACGGTGTGGATCCGAACCCGCACATGTCCCTGTACGCGGCGAAAGCCTCGGGCATGATGGGCCTGACCGCAGAAATGCTCGGCAAAATGCACGGCATCACCCGCGAAGCCCAGGATGCATTCGGCCTGCGTTCCCACCAGCTCGCCCACAAGGCGACGCTGGAAGGCAAGTTCAAGGATGAAATCATCCCGATGAACGGCTACGACGAGAACGGTTTCCTGAAACTGTTCGACTACGACGAAACCATTCGTCCGGACACCACCCTGGAAAGCCTGGCGGCCCTGAAGCCTGCCTTCAATCCAAAGGGCGGCACCGTGACAGCGGGTACTTCGTCGCAGATCACCGACGGTGCTTCGTGCATGATCGTGATGTCGGCCCAGCGTGCCCAGGACCTGGGCATCCAGCCGATGGCGGTGATTCGTTCGATGGCGGTCGCAGGTGTGGACCCGGCGATCATGGGCTATGGTCCAGTACCGGCCACACAAAAAGCATTGAAGCGCGCAGGCCTGAGCATCTCCGACATCGACTTCTTCGAGCTCAACGAAGCTTTCGCCGCACAGGCCCTGCCAGTGCTGAAAGATTTGAAAGTGCTCGACAAGATGAACGAGAAGGTTAACCTGCACGGCGGCGCGATTGCCTTGGGTCACCCGTTCGGGTGTTCCGGTGCACGTATCTCCGGCACGTTGCTTAACGTGATGAAGCAAAATGGCGGCAACCTGGGTGTTGCAACCATGTGCATTGGTCTCGGCCAAGGCATCTCCACCGTCTTCGAACGTATCTAAACGTTTCGTTGACGGAAGCCGGGGCCCAGTGCCCCGGTTTTTGTTTTTTGGAATTTTTTATATTTTTTTTTAACAAATTTTGTAAGAGGGCCAGAGCATGAAAGTCGAACCAGGGCTCTACCAGCATTATAAAGGTCCGAAGTACCGCGTTTTTAATGTGGCGCGGCATTCCGAGACCGAAGAGGAAGTGGTGTTTTACCAAGCACTGTATGGCGATTACGGCTTTTGGGTGCGTCCCTTGAGCATGTTCCTGGAGACCGTCGAAGTTGACGGCGAACAGGTCCCGCGCTTTGCTTTGATCCAGGTCGAACCCAGCCTTTTTTCCGCGCAATAAAGGCAGGCCGCGCAGAATGCTGCGCTTGACCTCACCTTGTTGCCACTATATATAGCGTTGCCGCGTCAGGCGCCAACCGCCTTTCACTTCTCGAATTCAGGAATTTTCCGATCCATGGGCAAATCGCTGGTCATTGTGGAATCCCCGGCTAAGGCCAAGACCATCAACAAGTACTTGGGTAACGAGTACGTGGTGAAGTCGAGTATCGGCCATATCCGAGACCTGCCCACCAGCGGTTCGGCTAGCGCCAGCAAGGAGCCTGCCGCCAAGCGCGGCAAGGCGGCTGCGGGCGAAGGTCCGGTGCTCACGCCTAAAGAGAAAGCGCGCAAGCAGCTGGTCTCGCGCATGGGTGTCGATCCCGATCATGGCTGGAAAGCCAAGTACGAGATCCTCCCGGGCAAGGAAAAGGTCATCGAAGAGCTGCGCCGGCTCGCCAAAGATGCCGACACCATCTATCTCGCAACCGACTTGGACCGCGAAGGGGAGGCTATTGCCTGGCACCTGCGGGAAGCCATCGGTGGTGACGACAGCCGCTACAAGCGCGTGGTGTTCAACGAAATTACCAAGAAGGCGATTCAGGAAGCCTTCTCCAAGCCGGGCGAACTGGATATTGACCGCGTCAATGCCCAGCAGGCCCGTCGCTTCCTCGACCGCGTCGTGGGCTACATGGTCTCGCCGCTGCTGTGGGCGAAGATCGCCCGTGGCCTGTCCGCCGGCCGTGTGCAGTCGGTTGCGGTAAAACTGGTCGTGGAACGTGAGCGCGAGATTCGTGCGTTCAACCCCGAAGAATACTGGGAAGTGCACGCTGACCTGGGCACTGCCAAGGGCAACAACGTGCGCTTTGAAGTGGCCCGCGAGAAAGGCGAGGCCTTCAAGCCGCTCAACGAAGCCCAGGCCATGGCTGCGCTGGAGAAGCTCAAGGCTTCCAGCTACAGCATCGTCAAGCGTGAAGACAAGCCCACCAGCAGCAAGCCGTCGGCGCCGTTCATCACTTCCACCCTGCAACAGGCCGCGAGCAACCGCCTGGGCTTCGGGGTGAAGAAGACCATGATGATGGCCCAGCGTCTGTATGAAGCGGGCTACATCACGTATATGCGTACCGACTCCACCAACCTGTCGCAAGACGCGGTGGCGATGGCGCGCACTTATATTGAAAGCGAGTTCGGCAAGAAGTACCTGCCGGAGAAGCCGAACGTCTATAGCAGCAAGGAAGGCGCACAAGAGGCTCACGAAGCGATTCGTCCCTCCGACGCCAACACCGAGCCAAGCAAGCTGAGCGGCATGGAGCGCGACGCTGAGCGCCTCTACGAGCTGATCTGGCGCCAGTTCCTGGCTTGCCAGATGCTGCCGGCGCAATACCTGTCTACCACCGTCAGCGTGGGTGCCGGTGACTTCGAGCTGCGCGCCAAGGGCCGTATCCTCAAGTTCGACGGTTACACCCGCGTGATGCCGCAAATCGCCAAGCCGGGCGACGACGACGTTCTGCCGGACATGGCCCAGGGCGATGTGTTGAAGCTGATCAAGCTCGACCCGTCCCAGCACTTCACCAAGCCGCCGGCGCGTTATTCGGAAGCCAGCCTGGTAAAAGAGATGGAAAAACGTGGCATCGGTCGTCCTTCGACCTATGCGGCGATCATTTCCACCATCCAGGACCGCGGCTACGTGGCGCTGCACAACCGTCGCTTCTACTCGGAGAAGATGGGCGACATCGTCACCGAGCGCCTGTCCGAGAGCTTCTCCAACCTGATGGACTACGGCTTCACCGCCGGCATGGAAGAGAACCTCGATGACGTGGCCCAGGGCGAACGCGACTGGAAAAACGTGCTCGACGAGTTCTACGGCGACTTCAAGAAGAAACTTGAAGTAGCTGAAAGCGCCGAGAACGGCATGCGCGCCAACCAGCCGGTGATGACGGACATTCCGTGCCTCACTTGCGGCCGCCCGATGCAGATTCGTACAGCATCCACCGGCGTATTCCTCGGTTGCTCGGGTTACAGCCTGCCGCCGAAAGAGCGCTGCAAGGCCACCGTCAACCTGGTGCCGGGCGATGAAATCGCTGCCGATGACGAGGGTGAATCCGAGTCGCTGGTACTGCGTGGCAAGCACCGTTGCCCGATCTGCAGCACGGCGATGGATGCCTACCTGCTCGACGAGAAGCACAAGCTGCACATCTGCGGTAACAACCCGGATTGCAACGGCTACGAGATCGAAGAGGGCACTTACCGCATCAAGGGCTACGAAGGTCCGAGCCTGGAATGCGACAAGTGCGGGAGCGAGATGCAGCTCAAGACCGGCCGTTTCGGCAAGTTCTTCGGTTGCACCAACCCGACCTGCAAGAACACCCGCAAACTGCTGAAAAGCGGTGATGCGGCGCCGCCGAAGATGGACCCGGTGAAGATGCCTGAACTCAAGTGCGAGAAGGTCAACGACACCTACATCCTGCGTGACGGCGCTTCGGGGCTGTTCCTGGCTGCCAGCCAGTTCCCGAAAAACCGCGAGACTCGTGCCCCGCTGGTGATGGAGATCGTGCCCCATAAAGACGAGATCGATCCGAAATACCACTTCCTCTGCGAAGCGCCGAAGAAGGACCCGGACGGTCGCCCGGCCGTGATCCGCTACAGCCGCAAGACCAAGGAGCAGTACGTGCAAACCGAGGTTGAAGGCAAGCCTACCGGCTGGAAAGCGTTCTACGACGGTGGCAAGTGGAAGGTCGAGGACAAGCGCCAGGGCGCTTGACCCAGGCTGTAGGAGCGAGCTTGATCGCGAAGGTCGTTAACGATAACGCGGGCATTCTGGCTAAACGCGTTATCCTTTAGGTCTTCGCGAGCAAGCTCGCTCCTACACAGCCAGCATCACGCCTTATTCGTTGTGGAGACTGCCTTCATGGCCAACGAACTCTATACCCGCACCAACCAGAAAATTTACTTCGCGGGTTTGTCCCTGGAAGCCCTTGGCCGTGCCGAGGAAGGAAAGGAGATGAACGCTATCGCGCTGGTACAGGCCGGGCGTGAAGCCGCGCTGTTCCACCTGTATGGCGCCTTGCTTGGCTTGTGCCATGAGATCGCCGGGTTCTATCGTTTGCCTCAGGCCGGTTCGCCGCGTGCCGAGATGATCATCAACCGGGATGTGCTGGAATCCATGGCCATCCCGGAGTTGGCCGAGTTGGTCGAGATGGCGCAGAGCCCGGACAGTTGGCTGGCGCGGTTGCTGGTAGCCCACGCCGAAATGTTTCAGCCGCCACGGGTGAAACACACGCCCAAGGGTGATGTGACGCAGCCGCTGATCGTGGCCGTGAGCCTGGATGAAGAAGGCCCTGAGCCGTTGAGCCGGGAAGAGCTGGAAAGCTGGCGGCAGGAGCTGAAGAAGCTGGCCATTCGGTTTCGGGATGGGTTGAACGAGTGCTGAGGGCTATTTAAGTCTCTCACTGGCAGCTAGCGCTTTTGTGGCGAGGGAGCTTGCTCCCGCTGGGCTGCGAAGCAGCCCCAAGGCTTTTCCGGTCTGGCAATGTCAGCTGTCGGAGGGCTGCTGCACCGCCCAACGTGGGCAAGCCCGCTCGTCACAACACTGATATAATGCCGGCCTTTCGTGGAGAACAGACTTTTATGCCAACGTCCTTTCTGGAAATTGTTGAACTGCCCGACGGCCGAATCGAGCTGCGCCGGGCTGAGGACGAGGGTTCTCTGGTTATTTTGGATTTTTCCGAGGACGCAAAAGCGTTCCTGCAAGGCCAGCACGTGGAAGTGGCAAAAGCCATGTTGAGCGTAGGTGTGCAGATGGCGGGGCGCCTGGCTGAAGGCGAGCCGGAGAAGGAAGACGGCCCACGGATTCTTCACTGAGTCCGTCTGTCGGCTTTTTTGTAAGCTTCAATTATGCAGATCGGCTTCTCAATCCTGAAGAAGCCTCGTGTCATGGCGGACCCTGGCAACAGCCAGTCGCCCGCACATCGTTTTATCCCAACCGAATGTTCAAACTCTGTGCATCGCCTGTGCGTGCGGCGCTGATCAGTTGCTGCCTGGCCGCTGTACTCAGCGGGTTCAGCCAGCTGACCACCGTATGGCTACGGCCCAGGCGCAAGGCTTCACAGGTCAACTGCTGGGCGCTCTGAGTGCCGCGGGGTTGCAGCAACAGGATGCGTTCGCGATTAAGGCCGGCGTCCCGCAGCCAGGCCCGGGTCAGGCTGGATGGTGGGGCGATCAGCGTCAGCCAGCGTGCGTCCTGCTCCTCGCTCAACTCGCGCAGAATCGGCGCCAGCAGGCTCAGGCAGCTCCCGGCAGCCCCGCGCAACGACAGTTCACTGAACGCTTCGGGTTCGGCGCTCCAGGGCGCTTCGACCGTTTCCTTGAGGATGGGCGCAAGGGGCTGGGCCATGAAGGCCTCAAACAGCGAAAGCTGGGTGTGTTGTGGGGTCTGTAGGAACTGCATGATGCCTCCGTTAGCGGCGAATAACGCCGACGCTCAAGCCTTCAATCACCAGGTCCTGATCCTTCAGGTTCACTTCAATCGGCGCGAACTCAGGGTTCTCAGCCAGTAGCCAGACCTTGCTGCCTTCGCGCTTGAAGCGTTTGACCGTCACTTCATCACCTATACGGGCGACGACGATCTGGCCGTTGCGGGCTTCACGTGTGGTGTGGACGGCCAGCAGGTCGCCGTCGAAAATGCCCACGTCCTTCATGCTCATGCCATGGACCCGTAGCAGATAGTCGGCACGAGGATGGAAGAAGGTCGGGTTGATATTGCAGGATTCCTCGACGTGCTGTTGTGCCAGGATCGGCGCACCGGCTGCGACCCGGCCGATGATCGGCAGTGTCGACTCGTCGGCCTTGGCTTCGAAGCCAGGGATACGAATGCCGCGCGAAGCACCCGGGGTCATCTCGATCGCGCCTTTGCGGGCGAGGGCCTTGAGGTGTTCTTCAGCGGCGTTGGGCGACTTGAATCCCAGTTCCAGCGCAATTTCCGCCCGGGTCGGCGGGTAGCCGTTGTCATCGAGGCAGCGCTTGATAAAAGCCAGAATCTCAGCTTGGCGTGGCGTCAGTTTTAGCATGTTGATCGCTCTGTCTTTTTATACAGTGACTGGGATTATATACAGTGGACTGCGCTTGGCAATCACCGTTTTCAGTCACTCCGCTGGACGGTCATTTATCACCTGTCCTACAGGCTGGAGATAGCGCTGCCTACAGACCTCAGCGAATGTGATTAAATGGCCATGAATTAACTGACCGACCGGCCGCAAACCGACCTGCAGGCTTGACAAGACATAGCTTGAAACGTATGTTTCAAACAAGTGTTTGTCAGGCGGAGTAGCCATGGCCCAGTCGGAAACCGTTGAACGCATTCTCGATGCTGCCGAGCAGTTGTTCGCGGAAAAAGGATTTGCTGAAACTTCATTGCGGCTGATTACCAGCAAGGCCGGGGTCAACCTGGCGGCAGTGAATTATCATTTCGGCTCCAAGAAAGCGCTGATCCAGGCCGTGTTCTCACGGTTCCTGGGGCCTTTCTGCATCAGCCTCGACCGTGAGCTGGAGCGCCGCCAGGCCAAGCCTGAAAACAAGCCCAGCCTGGAAGACCTGCTGGAAATCCTCGTCGAGCAAGCGCTGGTAGTCCAGCCTCGCAGTGGCAATGACCTGTCGATTTTCATGCGCCTGTTGGGCCTGGCGTTCAGCCAGAGCCAGGGTCACCTGCGGCGCTACCTGGAAGACATGTACGGCAAGGTGTTCCGTCGCTATATGTTGCTGGTCAACGAAGCCGCACCGCGTATTCCGCCGATCGAACTGTTCTGGCGCGTGCACTTCATGCTCGGCGCCGCGGCGTTCAGCATGTCCGGGATCAAGGCCCTGCGTGCGATTGCCGAGACCGACTTTGGCGTCAATACATCCATCGAGCAGGTCATGCGTCTGATGGTGCCGTTTCTTGCCGCCGGCATGCGTGCCGAAAGCGGCGTCACCGACCAGGCCATGGCGGCCGCCCAGTTGCGCCCCCGCAGCAAGTCGGTGCCGGCCCCGGCCAAGGTTTGACCCGCCCGGGTGTGCGCGGCCGCTTGCATCCGCTAAGCTAGCCGCCCATGCCGATTTCAGCTATTTACCCACAGCCCGTTGCGCTCGCTGAGCGTCCGTCTCCAGGTTCAATCCTGGCGATGCGATCTCGCGGAGGCTTCGGGCTGCGTGCGTTATTTAAGGAAGCTTTATGACCCAAGCCCTGCAAGGCTCTTTGATGGTGGACGTCGCCGGTACCTGGCTGACGGCTGAAGATCGTCACTTGTTGCGCCAGCCCGAGGTGGGTGGCCTGATCATTTTTGCGCGCAATATCGAGCATCCGCGCCAGGTGCGTGAGTTGAGCGCCGCGATTCGTGCGGTGCGCCCGGACCTGCTGCTGGCGGTCGACCAGGAAGGCGGCCGGGTGCAGCGCTTGCGCCAGGGATTTGTGCGGCTGCCGGCGATGCGTGCCTTGGCCGACAACCCGAATGCTGAACAGCTGGCCGAGCAGTGTGGCTGGATCATGGCCACCGAAGTGCTGGCGGTCGGGCTAGACCTGAGCTTCGCCCCGGTACTGGACCTTGATTACCGGCGCAGCGCCGTCGTGGGCACTCGCGCGTTCGAAGGCGATCCTGAACGTGCCGCTTTGCTCGCTGGTGCCTTTATCCGTGGCATGAACAGCGCGGGCATGGCGGCCACCGGCAAGCACTTCCCTGGTCACGGCTGGGCTGAGGCCGATTCCCACGTCGCGATTCCCAATGATGAACGCAGCCTGGAACAGATTCGTGCCAATGACCTGGTGCCTTTCGCACGATTGAGCAAGCAGTTGGCGGCCGTTATGCCCGCCCACGTGATTTATCCACAGGTCGACGCGCAACCCGCCGGCTTCTCTCGGCGCTGGCTGCAGGACATCCTGCGCGGTGAGTTGCAGTTCGACGGGGTGATTTTCAGTGATGACCTGTCGATGGCCGGCGCCCATGTGGTCGGTGATGCCGCCAGCCGTATCGAAGCCGCGCTGACGGCTGGCTGCGACATGGGCCTGGTGTGTAACGACCGCGCCGCCGCCGAGTTGGCCCTGAGTGCTGCCCAGCGCATGAAAGTCACGCCGTCGGCACGTATCGCGCGGATGCGTGGCCAGGCGGTGGCGTCGACCGAGTACAAGCAGGATCCGCGTTGGCTGGCGGCGTTGGGTGCCCTGCGGGATGCTCAATTGATTGATTAAGACCGTGTCGCGTTCATCGCAGGCAAGCCAGCTCCCACAGGGAAATGCATTCCAAATGTGGGAGCGGGCTTGCCCGCGATAGCGGTCTTAAAGTCAGCGCTTCTCTTGCTTGTGAGGCAACGGCGCAAACAACGCTTCGATATCCTCATTCCCCAGCTTCCAATCCCCTGTCGTACGCCCATCCAGAACGCCCGCCGCCAGATCAGACTTTTCCTTCTGCAAATGCTGGATTTTCTCTTCCACCGTGCCCCGGGCAATCATCTTGTAGACGAATACCGGCTTCTCCTGGCCAATGCGATACGCGCGGTCGGTCGCCTGGTTTTCCGTCGCCGGGTTCCACCACGGGTCATAGTGAATCACCGTGTCCGCTTCCGTCAGGTTGAGCCCGACGCCGCCGGCCTTCAGGCTGATCAGAAAAATCTGCAGCTTGCCGCTCTGGAAGTCCTTCACTGGTGTGCGCCGATCCCGGGTTTGCCCGGTCAGCAGCGCGTAGGCCACGCCACGCTTCTTCAGCTCGGCCTCGATCAGGCTCAGCATCGAGGTGAACTGGGAAAACAGCAAAATCCTGCGTCCTTCGGCAAACAGCTCTTCGAGCATCTCCATCAAGCTGTCGAGCTTGCCCGAGCTGCTGCCCTTGGCCGGCAGGGTTGCGTCATTGACCAGGCGCAAATCGCAGCACACCTGCCGCAATTTGAGCAGCGCTTCGAGGATGATGATCTGGCTGCGGGCCACGCCCTTGCGGGTGATCTCGTCGCGGACTTTCTTGTCCATCGCCAGGCGCATGGTTTCGTACACGTCGCGCTGGGCTTCGTTGAGGTCGACCCAGTGGATGATCTCGGTCTTGGGCGGCAATTCCGTCGCCACCTGCTCCTTGGTACGGCGCAGCAGGAACGGTTTGATCCGACCATTGAGGTGCTGCAATCGCACGTCGCTGCCGCGCTTTTCAATCGGCACGCGGTAATCGCGGTTGAAGCTTTTCACATCACCCAGCCAACCCGGCAGCAGGAAGTGGAACAGCGACCACAACTCGCCCAAGTGGTTTTCCAGCGGTGTACCACTGAGGCACAGGCGCTGGCGGGCGTTCAGCTCGCGGGCAGCCTGGGCTGCCTTGCTGTTGGGGTTCTTGATGTACTGCGCTTCATCGAGGATCAGCACGTGCAAGGGCAGGGCGGCCAGTTGCTCGATGTCCTTGGGCAGCAGGGCGTAGGTGGTCAGTAGCAGGTCGTAGTCCTGCAACTGCGGGAAATGTTTCTTACGCCCTGCGCCATACAGCGCCAATACTTTGAGCTGCGGCGTGAAGTGTGCGGCTTCGTCGAGCCAGTTCGGGATCAGGCTGGTGGGCATCACCACCATGCACGGCCGGTCCAGGCGCCCGGCGATTTTCTCGCTCAGAATATGCGCCAGGGTTTGCAGGGTTTTGCCCAGGCCCATGTCATCCGCGAGAATCCCGCCGACATCGAGCTGGCGCAGCGACTGCATCCAGCTCAAACCTTCCAACTGATAAGGGCGCAACGTCGCGTTCAACCCTTCGGGCGCTTCGCAGCTGAAATCCTTGATATCCCGCAGGCGCTGGGCGAAGTTGCGGATCTTTTCGCCGCCTTCCCATTGCAGTGGCAGGTCTTCCAGCGGGTTCAGGCGAATGGCGTCTGCCTTGGCCAGGCGCAGCGCGGTGGTGCCGGGCTCTTGCAGGTAGAACTCGCCAAGGGTCGCCAGCACCGGTTTCAGCCGGCCGTAAGGCAGCGCCACTTGCAGCGGGCCGTGGCCGTTGGGCAGGCCGGGGATGTTCACCAGAATCAGTTCGTCGTCGCGCCGCCGGGCGAGTTTTTCCGGGTTGAGGATCTCGGTGTGGGAGCGCATCAGGTTCAACAGGATCGGCAGCAAACTCAGGCGTTCGCCGTTGACGATGATCCCCAGCTCCAGGTCGAACCAGTCGCGTTCCGGCACTTCGTCGACGCTGGCGTACCAGTCGTCGACGGCGCTCAAGTCGAAACCGAAATCCTCATCGATCTGCAATTCCCAGCCTTGGGCGCGCAGGGTCGGTGACGCATTCAACGTGAAGGTCAGCCAGGCGCTGTCATTGACCATTTCGAACAGCTCACCCGCACTTTCCGGCAAGGCCTTGCTCTGGCGCGTGGCAATCTTGAAGCCCAGCAGGCGCAGTTGTTCGCGAAACTGTTGCTCAACCTCGGGGTGGCGCTTGATCCGCAGGCTCTGCTGTTCCTGGCGCACGATGATGTCGGCGTTCTTCTGGCCGCTGACGTAGTTGCCCAGATAGTTGAAGGACAGCGCCGCGCGATGCTGGATGTAACGCTGCATCTTGCCGTTGCGCGGTTCGAAGGCGCTGAACTCGATACTCGCCAGCCACAGGCGCGGCACCGGCTGCACGTCTTCCATCACCACTTGCGGCAGCACCACGCGGTTATCCAGCACCGCCTGGAGTTTCTCCAGCAGCTCGGCATCCTGTGCCGCCGCCGGGTAGGCCAGGGTTTCCTGGACCTTGAGCAGCACGGCGGCGATGTGTTTGCAATTGGTGTGCACGGGGCAGGTGCAGCGGCTGTCCACCAGGATCAGCGTGCCCTTGGCGGATTCGCGCAGGGAGATGGTCTGGCGGTAGACATTGCCGCCCGAGCCTTCGCAGCTGGCAATGATGGTGCTGTCGCCAGACTCGACGATACGCACGCGGTTTTCCAGGGCGTAGCGCCGGCCGCGCTCAAGGCTTTGCTCTTTAAAGCGATTGGCCCACGAAGGGGCCAGGGGTTTGGTCAACGACGACGTCAGGGGCATGGTGCTGGATCAGTCCTGGACGTCGGGCGGTGGCGCGCTGGGCGGCTTGGCGGTCAGCGAGGTGATTTTGATCAGCAGGGCGAGGTGGCCGCCGTCCAGGTAGTTGAGCTGGTTGTTCTTGGTGCGCACGTCTTGCTGGCTGAGGTGCTCGCTGGCGATGACGCTGCCGTTGGCGTCGAACTGGTTGACCCAGAAGTCTGCATCGATATCGGTAAAGCGTCCGAGTTGCAGGCTCAGGGTGCCTTCGATAGGAAACTGGCCGAACTGCTCCGTGCCGTCACTGATCGCCAGCTTGATCGGCTGCTCACCGAGGTTCTGTTCCCAGGTGCGATGCAGCAACACCGTGTAGCTATTGTCGGCATTGAGTTTTTCGACGATGTTGCCCAGCCGCGGCGGGCTCATTTTGTCGGCCGGCAGGCGTGGCGCGCCGGCGTCCCAGTTTTCCGGCGCCGCACGGCTAGTGATCACCGGCTCGGCGTTCTGGCGCACCAGGATCATCTCCACCAGGTACGGGCTGTCGGCAAACGCCGAAGGGGCAACGACCACCAACAACAAGCTCAAAATGCGGAACAGGCGCATTGGGGCGTCCTTCAAGCAGTTTTCGGGATAAGGCGCTCAAACAGCGCCTCCAGTGTATTAAAGCGTTCTTCGGCGCGTTCCATCGGCACCATGAATTTGAACAGCGTAGCCCCTTCGAACTTGTAGCGATTGGGTTGGCCCTGAATCAGCTTGATCAGCACCAGAGGGTCCACCGGCGTCTGCGCCTCGAACTCGATACGCCCGCCTTGCGGCCCGGCATCAACCTTCTTGATACCCAGTTGCTCGGCCTGCAATTTCAGCAGGGTCAGGCGCACCAGGTTCTTGGTCGGTTCCGGCAGCAGGCCGAAGCGGTCGATCATCTCCACCTGCAGGTCCTTGAGGCCTTCTTCGTCGGTGGCCGAGGCGATGCGTTTGTACAGGATCAGCCGCGCGTGCACGTCCGGCAGGTAGTCTTCGGGGATCAACGCCGGCAAGCGCAGGTTGATTTCCGGGCCGCCACCCAGCGGTTGGTCGAGGTTCGGTTGTTCGCCCTTGCGGATGGCTTTCACCGCGCGCTCGAGCATCTCCATATACAGGGTGAAACCCACGGCCTGGATCTGCCCGCTCTGGCCGTCGCCCAGCAGTTCGCCGGCGCCACGGATTTCCAGGTCGTTGGTGGCCAGCACAAAGCCGGCGCCAAGGTCCTGGGTATTGGCGATCGCTTCCAGGCGCTTCTCGGCGTCGGAGGTGATCTGCTGGCGCGGCGGCGTCAGCAAATAGGCATACGCCTGGTGGTGACTGCGACCGACCCGGCCGCGCAACTGGTGCAGCTGCGCCAGGCCGAACTTGTCGGCCCGCTCGATGATGATGGTGTTGGCGCTTGGCACGTCGATGCCGGTCTCGATGATGGTCGAGGCGATCAGCACGTTGAAGCGCTTGTGGTAGAAGTCGCTCATCACCTGTTCGAGTTCGCGTTCACGCATCTGCCCGTGGCCGATGGCGATCCGCGCTTCCGGCACCAGTTCGGCGAGGTCGGCGGCGCATTTCTCGATGGTTTTTACATCGTTGTGCAGGTAGTAAACCTGGCCGCCGCGCAGCAACTCACGCAACAGGGCTTCCTTGACCGTGCTTTTGTTCTGTTCCATGACGAAGGTGCGCACCGACAGCCGGCGCGCCGGCGGCGTGGCGATGATCGACAGGTCGCGCATGCCCGACACCGCCATGTTCAGCGTGCGCGGAATCGGCGTGGCGGTGAGGGTCAGGATGTCGACTTCACTGCGCAGGGCCTTGAGCTGTTCCTTCTGACGGACACCGAAGCGGTGCTCTTCGTCGATGATCACCAGGCCCAGGTTCTTGATCTTCACATCATCCGACAGCAGCTTGTGAGTGCCGATCACGATGTCGATCTTGCCTTCCGCCAGGTCGGCAATCGCCGCGTTCACTTCCTTGGCCGACTTGAAGCGGCTCATCACTTCCACGGTCACCGGCCAGTCGGCAAAGCGGTCGCGGAAGCTGTTGTAGTGCTGTTGGGCGAGCAGGGTGGTCGGTACGAGGATCGCCACCTGGCGGCCGCCGTGCACCGCAATAAAGGCGGCGCGCATCGCCACTTCGGTCTTGCCGAAGCCCACGTCGCCGCACACCAGGCGGTCCATTGGCTTGGGCGCCAGCATGTCGGCGCGCACGGCGTCGATGGTGGTTTGCTGGTCCGGGGTTTCTTCGAAGGCGAAGCCGGCGCTGAAGGTGGCGTAGTCGGCCTTTGGGTCGGCAAATGCATAACCTTCGCGGGCGGCGCGGCGGGCATAGATGTCGAGCAGTTCGGCAGCCACGTCGCGCACCTGTTCGGCGGCCTTGCGCTTGGCTTTCTGCCAGGTCTCGGAGCCCAGGCGGTGCAACGGCGCGAGGGCGTCGTCGCTGCCGGTGTAGCGGGCGATCAGGTGCAGGTTGGCCACCGGCACGTAGAGCTTGGCGCCCTCGGCGTATTCCATGGTGAGGAATTCGGCCACCTGGTTGTCGATCTCCAGGGTTTGCAGGCCCAGGTAGCGACCCACGCCGTGGTCGATATGCACCACCGGCGCGCCTTCGCGCAGTTCGGTGAGGTTCTTGATCACCGCATCGTTGTTGGCGTCGGCGCGTTTCTCGCGACGGCGACGCTGCATCACCCGCTGACCAAACAGCGGGCTTTCGGCAATCAATGCCAGGGCCGGGTCGTCCAGCAGCAGGCCTTCGTCCAGCGGCGCGATGGTGATCGCCAGGCGATCCTTGCTCGCGACAAAGTCCGGCCAGCTGTCGACGGTTTTCGGCCGCAGCTTCAGGCGCTCCAGCAACTCCAGCAGCACCTCGCGGCGCCCGGCGGACTCGGCGGTAAACAGCACACGGCCGGGGAAGTCACCGAGAAAGTTCGACAGCGCCTCCAGCGGCTGGTTGGCCTTGGCTTCAATCGCCAGGTTCGGCAGTGCTTGCGCCGGGAAGCGCTCGCGGCCGGCGCCTGCGTCCACGTCCTGTTGGCTGGCGACCACACGCGGCCAGTTTTTCAGGCGGGCGAAGCAGTCTTCCACCGGCAGGAACAATTCGGCCGGTGGCAATAAAGGACGGGACGGGTCGACGCGGCGCTCTTCATAACGGTTGCGCACGTCATTCCAGAAGTTCTCTGCCGCCTGTTCGATGCCCGGCAGCGAGAACACCTGGGTGTCCTGGGGCAGGTAATCGAAGAGGGTGGAGGTTTCGTCGAAGAACAACGGCAGGTAGTACTCGATACCGGCGGGGGTAATCCCGCTGCTCAAGTCCTGGAAGATCGGGCAGCGGCGGAAGTCCACGTCAAAGCGCTCGCGGAAACGTGCCTTGAAGCGCGTGACCGCATCTTTTTGCAGCGGGAATTCCCGGGCCGGCAGCAGCTTGACCGACTCCACCTTGTCGATGGAGCGCTGGTTTTCCGGGTCGAAGGTACGCAGGGTTTCGATTTCGTCGTCGAACAGGTCGATCCGGTATGGCAGTTTGCTGCCCATCGGGAACAAGTCGATCAACGCGCCACGTACCGCGAACTCGCCGTGCTCGTACACCGTGTCGACGCAACGATAGCCGCTGGCTTCAAGCCGGGTGCGCATCTGTTCCACGTCGAGCTTCTGGCCGATATCCAGCACCAGGCTGCTGCCCAGCAGGAACTTGGTCGGCGCCAGGCGATGCAGGGCCGTGGTGATCGGCACCACCAGCACGCCGTGGGCCAGTTCCGGCAAGCGGTACAGGCTGGCGATGCGCTGGGAAATGATGTCCTGGTGCGGCGAGAACAGATCGTAGGGCAGGGTTTCCCAGTCCGGGAAATGCAGCACCGGCAAATCGGGGGCGAAGAAACTCAGCTCCTGTTCCAGCCGCTCGGCACTTTGGCTGTCGGCGGTGAGCAGCAGGGTAAAGCGCTTGGCAGCGCTGGCAGCCTCGGCGATGGCCAGGCTGAGGGCGGCACCGGGCAGGTTGCCCCAGTGCTGTTTACCTGCCGCGGCAGGGAGAAGCGGTAGACGCAGAACGGGCACGGAAGGTTGAGCTCCAAGCGTTGCGACAAAGTCGGTAATTGTAACGGCCCGGAGTGCCGCCTGTCAGTTGCTGACTGAGCCTATTACGGTTTGCAGGAAATGTAGTGGCTAAGACAAACAAAGGCGTCTTTTGACTCATTATGTAGTGCCGAAATCGGCGTATGTTTCGGAGGGTTACGGACACTTTGTCACAATGGCCCGGAAGGGGGTGCCCTGAAAGCCACGTATTTACTGGGCTCCAGCGCGGCGTTATTTTTTTGCAAGGGGTTTTGTTGCTGGCCGCGCATTGCTCCGAGGGCGGTCGGGCGGCATAATGTAGCCCCTTTTTTCTGCCCCTACATGTGGAAGGTTCCCGTGACTCAGAAGCCCGACCAGTGTCTTGGTGAATGGATCGACCGTGAAGCACTCGCTGAAGCGATGATTCCGCTTATCGGTCAGCTCTACCGCAATAACAACGTGGTGAGCTCGATCTATGGCCGCAGCCTGATCAACCAATCAGTCATCGCGATTCTCAAGGCTCATCGCTTTGCTCGCCATCGCTCCGCCGACGACAGCGAACTCTCCGTCCACGAAACATTCCCTCTGCTTAAAGCCATGAGCGAGCTCAAGCTCGGCGCGGCCTCGGTAGACCTGGGCAAGCTGGCCTACAAATTCCGCAAGGAAGGCGCTGGCCGTACCGCCGAGCAGTTCGTGCGTGAAGAAATGGCCGACGTGGTTGGCCAGCAAAACGCCGCCGCCCGCAAAGGCACCGACGTTGTGCTGTACGGCTTCGGTCGTATCGGCCGCCTGCTGGCGCGCATCCTGATCGAAAAAACCGGTGGCGGCGACGGCCTGCGCCTGCGTGCCATCGTGGTGCGTAAAGGTGCAGAAAACGACCTGACCAAACGCGCCAGCCTCTTGCGTCGCGACTCGGTACACGGTCCGTTCAACGGCACCATCGTCATCGACGAAGAAAACAACACCATCACCGCCAACGGTAACCTGATCCAGGTGATCTACGCGAAGAACCCGGCTGAAGTGGACTACACCCAGTACGGCATCAAGGACGCACTGCTGGTGGACAACACCGGCGTGTGGCGCGACGCCGAGGGCCTGGGCCAACACCTGGCTTGCCCGGGTATCGACCGCGTTGTCCTGACCGCGCCTGGCAAGGGCAAGCTGAAGAACATCGTGCACGGCATCAACCACGGTGAAATCACCGCGCAAGACAAGATCGTCTCGGCTGCTTCCTGCACCACCAACGCCATCGTGCCGGTGCTGAAAGCGGTGAACGACAAGTTCGGCATCGTTAACGGTCACGTTGAAACGGTTCACTCGTACACCAACGACCAGAACCTGATCGACAACTTCCACAAGGGCGATCGCCGTGGCCGCAGCGCCGCGCTGAACATGGTGATCACCGAGACCGGTGCTGCCACCGCTGCTGCCAAGGCCCTGCCTGAGCTGGCCGGCAAGCTGACCGGTAACGCGATCCGTGTTCCGACGCCGAACGTGTCGATGGCCATTCTCAACCTCAACCTTGAGAAAGCCGCCACCCGTGAAGAGATGAACGAGTACCTGCGCTACATGGCGCTGCACTCCGATCTGCATAAGCAAATCGACTTCGTCAATTCGCAGGAAGTGGTTTCCACCGACTTCGTAGGCTCGCGCCACGCCGGTGTGGTGGACGCGGAAGCGACCATTACCCAGGATAACCGCGTTGTTCTGTACGTTTGGTACGACAACGAATTCGGTTACAGCTGCCAGGTGGTTCGCGTGATGGAAGACATGGCCGGGGTCAACCCGCCAGCGTTCCCGCGCTAAGCATCAGCAGTAAATGAAAAAGCCCCGACTGGTTCGGGGCTTTTTTATGTCTGTGGGTTTTGTGTTGTTTGTACCGGCCTCATCGCAGGCAAGCCAGCTCCCACATGTTGATGTGTGAATCCACTCAAATGTGGGAGCTGGCTTGCCTGCGATAGCGATCCATCAAGCGCCGCCGACTATCGAAGCCTGCGCAGTCCGCAGCTCATGACGGTTGCCTTTGAACAGGATCAACGTGGCGACCAACCCGAGCACCGCCGCACCGCTGAGCCAGATCCCCGGCGCGGCCTTGTTGTCCAGCACGTGGATCAGGTAGGTACAAGCCGCCGGAGTAAAGCCACCAAAGGTCGCTGTCGCCAGGCTGTAGGCCAGGGAGAACCCGGTGGTACGTACTTCTACCGGCATGATTTCGGTCAGCGCCACCACCATCGCACCGTTGTACGAGCCGTACAGGAACGACAGCCAGAGCAGCACGATCAGCAGATGGCTGAAGCTCGGGTTGGCCACCAGCCAGGACAGCGCCGGATAAGCAGTGAGGATCGCCAGAATTGTCGCGCCGAGCAGCAGGGGTTTACGGCCGATCTTGTCGGACACCGCGCCCATCACCGGCAGCCAGATGAAGTTGGAGATGCCCACGCACACCGTTACCAGCAATGCGTCGAAGTCCGACAGGTGCAGTTCTGCCTTGCCGAAGGTCGGGGTGTAGGCGGTGATCAGGTAGAACGACACAGTGGTCATCACCACCAGCGCCATGCCGGCGATCACGATGCCGAAGTTCTGGCCGATGGAGCGCACGATTTCCTGCAGGGTAGGGCGGTGTTTGCGTGCCTGGAATTCCGGGGTTTCTTCCAGGGAACGACGAATCACGAAGATCACCGGCACGATCAGGCAACCAATCAGGAACGGCACGCGCCAGCCCCAGTCACCCATTTGTTCGGGGCTGAGCCAGTGGTTCAGGCCCACACCCAGCAGGCCGGCGAATACCACCGCGGCTTGCTGGCTGGCGGACTGCCAGCTGACGAAGAAGCCTTTGCGGCCCGGAGTGGCGATTTCCGCCAGGTACACCGATACACCGCCCAGCTCTACACCGGCCGAGAAGCCTTGCAGCAGGCGACCGAACAGCACGATCAGGGGCGCCGCAACGCCCAGGGTGGCGTATCCGGGGACACAGGCAATCAGCACCGTGCCGGCAGCCATCAGCGCCAGGGTGATCACCAGGCCCTTTTTACGGCCGTGACGGTCGATGTAGGCACCGAGGAAAATCGCG
This sequence comes from Pseudomonas sp. Z18(2022), assembly GCF_036346535.1. Taxonomy (NCBI): domain Bacteria; kingdom Pseudomonadati; phylum Pseudomonadota; class Gammaproteobacteria; order Pseudomonadales; family Pseudomonadaceae; genus Pseudomonas; species Pseudomonas sp. Z18(2022). Next base: position 812,666 of record NZ_JAOTOA010000001.1, on the reverse strand, counting down.
CCCAGCGGACGCATCAGGAACCCGGCACCAAAGGTTGCCAGGGACAGCATCAGGGAGGCGAAGGCGCTGTCGGTGGGGAAAAAGGTCTTGGCAATGGCCGTGGCGTAGAAGCCGTAGACCATGAAGTCGAACATTTCGAGGAAATTACCGCTGACAACGCGAAAGATCGCCTTGCCCTTGCCCGTTGTAGTGGACATGTCATGCACTCATTTTGGCTATCTTATTAGTAATCCCTGGTCGCAACCGTCCTTGCTGTTGAAGCCTCGGCACGAAGCTGGCGCTGAACAGTTTTGTAACGATATGTGTATAAGCCACCACAGGCAACAAAAAACCGATAGCAAGCTGGCAAATTGCCGCAGGGTGCGGGGATTAATTCAGGAGGGTGTTGCGCAGGCTGTCGGACAAGCCTTTCGGTGCCAGCCAGATGCCGAGATACGCTTTAGCCAGCTCGTCATTGCGACTGCTGAACACTACCGTGTCGTTGATTTCCAGGTTCAGGCCACGCTGAGGCCGAAAATCCAGCGCATAACGGTCACCACTGCGGATATCGCGAAAACTTTGGTGCAGTTGATCCAGTTCCGGCTTGAGGCGCGCGAGGGCGGCGGGCGCTTGCTGGCGTTCGAGGGTGGCGGTGGCGGCCTTGATCACATCGTTGCGGTCGATGTCGCGAAAGTAATACAGCTCCAGGCGCAGGTCCTTTTGCTGATCCAGGGCCTGCTTGGCGCTCAGGTCAGCCTGGGCGAACAGCGCCGCCGCATACACATCTGCCCACAGGTAGGTCAGGACGGCCTGGTTTTTCAGCACCAATTGATGTGATTGCGCAGGAAAGTCGGCTTGTTTGAGCCGATCAGCCTCATTCGCCAACACCGGGACCGAAAACATCAGCAATAAACAGAAAACGACATGCCGCATAATGGCCAGTCCTGAAAAGGTGCTTGCCTACAGGTTAATTCAATTTCCGACAGTGAAAGGTTTTATGGGCGGCGTGCGGCATATTTTGGTTTTAGCCGGGCTTGCGGCGCTGGCCGGCTGCGGCGGCGACTCGCTCGAGCGCTTCGGTGGCCCGACCATGGGCAGCACTTATTCCATCCAGTATGTGCGCACGCCAGGGGTTCCTGGCCCGGCCGAAGTCCAGCGCCAGGTAGAAGGCGTTCTCGCAGAGGTCGACCGCCAGATGTCGACCTACCGCAGCGACTCCGATATCGAACGTTTCAACGACCTGCCGGCCCACAGCTGCCAGCCGATGCCGGAGCCTGTCCTGCACCTGGTGCGCACTGGCGAGCAGTTGTCCCAGGCCAGCGATGGCGCGTTTGACCTGACGGTCGAACCACTGATGAACCTGTGGGGCTTCGGCCCTCAGGCCCGTGAGATAAAAGTCCCGGACGCCACCACCCTTGAGCAGGTCCGCCAGCGTTTAGGCCATCAGTATTTGCACATCGACGGCAACCAGTTGTGCAAGGACGCGGCCGTCGAAGTCGACTTCAACAGCATCGCCGCCGGTTACGCCGTCGACCGCATTGCCGCGCAACTCACCCAGCTTGGCATTCATAGCTACCTCGCCGAAGCCACCGGCGAACTCAAGGCCGCTGGCGTCAAACCCGACGGCTCGCCCTGGCGCATAGCCCTGGAAGAGCCCCGCGACGATCAGCAAGTGGCCGAAAAAATCATCGCCGTGGATGGCTTTGGTGTGTCGACATCGGGTGACTATCGCAATTATTTCCAGCAGGATGGTCGGCGTTATTCCCACACCCTGGATGCCCGGACCGGCACGCCGATCACCCATCAGCTGGCGTCGGTGACGGTATTGCAGCCTTCGGCACTGATGGCCGATGGATTGTCGACGCTGCTGCTGATCCTCGGGCCCGAACAGGGTTGGGAATACGCCGAAAAACACCAGGTCGCCGCGTTTTTTGTGATGCGCGAGGGCGCTGGTTTCGTCACACGGAGCAACAAGGCATTCGAGCAACTGACGGCAGTGAAGCCGTAACGAATGCCGTGTAGTAAAGGCAAAACTGGCCTACGACGCGACCAAGGGTTAATGTGCGCGGCGTTAAGCCTTCTATAGACTGTGCCCCGGCTCACACACTGAGCCTATTTGATCCTTCATGACCGCTGGCCGCGGCATGATTTAGCCAGGCGCCCAACCGTGCGCCTTGGCCTGTTCTGAGGAGTACGCATGGCTGTCTACAACTACGACGTGGTAGTACTGGGTTCCGGCCCTGCTGGAGAAGGTGCGGCGATGAACGCCGCCAAAGCAGGGCGCAAGGTGGCGATGGTCGATAGCCGTCGCCAGGTCGGCGGTAACTGCACCCACCTGGGTACCATCCCGTCCAAGGCCTTGCGTCACTCGGTGCGCCAGATCATGCAGTTCAACACCAACCCGATGTTCCGGGCCATTGGTGAGCCGCGCTGGTTCTCGTTCCCGGACGTGCTCAAGAGCGCTGAAAAAGTCATTTCCAAACAGGTTGCCTCGCGTACCGGCTTCTATGCCCGTAACCGCGTCGACCTGTTCTTCGGCACCGGCAGCTTCGCCGACGAGCAAACCGTCGAAGTGGTCTGCGCCAACGGCGTGGTCGAGAAACTGGTGGCCAAGCACATCATCATCGCCACCGGCTCGCGCCCGTATCGCCCGGCGGATATCGATTTCCACCACCCGCGCATCTACGATAGCGACACCATCCTCAGCCTGGGCCACACCCCGCGCAAACTGATCATCTATGGCGCCGGCGTGATTGGCTGTGAATACGCCTCGATCTTCAGCGGCCTGGGCGTATTGGTCGAGCTGGTGGATAACCGTGACCAGTTGCTGAGCTTCCTCGACTCGGAAATTTCCCAGGCGTTGAGTTACCACTTCAGCAACAACAACATCACTGTGCGCCACAACGAAGAGTACGAGCGGGTCGAAGGCCTGGACAACGGTGTGATCCTGCACCTCAAATCCGGCAAGAAGATCAAGGCCGACGCCTTGCTGTGGTGTAACGGCCGTACCGGCAACACCGACAAGCTGGGCATGGAAAACATCGGGGTCAAGGTCAACAGCCGTGGCCAGATCGAAGTCGACGAGAACTACCGCACCTGCGTGCCGAACATCTACGGTGCCGGTGACGTGATCGGCTGGCCAAGCCTGGCCAGTGCCGCCCACGACCAGGGCCGTTCGGCCGCTGGCAGCATTGTCGACAACGGCAGCTGGCGCTACGTCAACGACGTGCCGACCGGGATCTACACCATTCCCGAGATCAGCTCGATCGGCAAGAACGAGCACGAACTGACCAAGGCCAAGGTGCCTTACGAAGTCGGCAAGGCGTTCTTCAAGAGCATGGCGCGTGCGCAGATCGCCGGCGAGCCGCAGGGAATGCTGAAGATCCTGTTCCACCGCGAGACCCTGGAAGTCCTCGGCGTGCATTGCTTCGGCTACCAGGCGTCGGAGATCGTGCACATCGGCCAGGCGATCATGAACCAGCCGGGTGAGCTGAATACCCTCAAGTATTTCGTCAACACCACGTTCAACTATCCGACCATGGCTGAAGCCTATCGGGTAGCGGCCTACGACGGCATCAACCGGCTTTTTTGAGCGGCTCCGGCCGGTGGCCTGAGCCGGCCGGGGAGACCGATTTCAGTAATTCCCGAGAGTGGCAGTGGCCAAACCGGGAAAGTCTGTAATCAGGCTATCTACGCCGAAGTCGGCGAGCCTGCGCATCAGCGCGGGTTCGTTGACGGTCCACACGGACACGTGCAAACCCTGGCGCTGGGCTTTTTCCAGACGCTCAGGGGTGCACAGCGTCCAGTTCAACGCCAGAATCTCACAGCCATAGTTGGCCGCTACCTTCAACGGGTCGAGCCAGGCGTATTCGGCTACCAGTCCGCGGGACAGGTCCGGGGTGAGGTCCAGCGCAGCTTTCAATACTTCCCGCGAGCTTGAGGTGACCGTGACCTTGTCCATCAGCCCGAAACGCTGGGCCATTTCCCGGATCGCCAGCACGGTGGTTGCCGCGCGGGTGCGTGACGCGCTTTTGACTTCCAGTTGCCAGTGATCGAAGTCGCATTTTTCGAACAGTTCTTCCAGGCGTGGGATCGGGCAGGGATTGACCCAGCCCGGGCCGCCTTTGCGTGCGTCCATCTTCACCAGGTCGGCGGCTGAGTATTCGACGACCTTGCCGCGCCGGTCGGTGGTGCGCTTGAGGGTCGGGTCATGGATGACCATCAGCTCGCCGTCCATGGACAGGTGCAAATCCAGTTCGCAACGGCGCACGCCGTGCTTGAGGCATTCCTGGAAGCTGGTCAGGGTGTTTTCCGGTGCTTCGCCTTTGGCACCGCGGTGGCCATAAATCAGGGTCACAGTTGCTCCTTTACGCCAGGGTTCCTGGCTGGATGGATGACGCGACGCGCCATTCATTGTTCGTCTTCAGGTGTCGGATTCTTCGCTTTTTTCCCGCGCCAGGCGCCGTTCCTGCGCCTGCTTTTGCAGGATATAGCGCGCCAGCAGTTGGCGTTGGGCATCGGTCATGGCTTCGAATTCAGTGCCGACTTCAAAGCCGCCGGTCTTGGCATCGCAATGGGTGACCTTGGCCCGCAGTAACAGGCCGAGGGCTTGTGGCATCAGCACCAGCTTGACCGCCAGGTGGCTGTCGGGCTGGATTGCCGTAGGGTTCAGGAACTCGATGCCGCCTTCGGAGATGACCACGGGCTGCGGCGTACCGATCTCGCCCAGCAGGCTTTGCGCCATGATCTGGCTGAGCAAATCCATGCGTTTGTTCTGCACTTTGAGGAAGGCGGCGAGGGTGCGGTCCCGCTCGCCGATCTGGCGCAGCAGGTGCTGGGATTCGAATTCGCTCAGGTGCAACTCGCTGAGCAGATTGAACAGCGGAGAATCATCCAGCAATACTTCCTTGCTCAGCGCTTCCGGGCCCGACAGCGGGGTAATTTCCAGTGCGATCATGTCCTCGATACGGTAGTATTCGCGGCGATCTTCTTCATCTAATGTCGACATGGCGAACCCAAGGCAGCGGTGATGGTCTGAGTGTAAAGCTGCTTACCAGACCCCGCCACCGGGACGTCTTCTTTTCCTCCGAACAAGCCCCGACATGTTCAGACCTCTCTTCGTATTTATTGGCACGCGTTATACCCGTGCAAAGCGTCGCAATCATTTTGTGTCGTTCATTTCCTTGACCTCGATGATCGGGCTCGCCCTTGGCGTTGTCGTGATGATCGTGGTGCTTTCGGTGATGAACGGTTTCGATCATGAGATGCGCACCCGCGTGCTGGGCATGGTGCCCCACGCGACCATCGAGTCGGGTGAGCCCATCAGCGACTGGCAAAGCCTGGCCGCCAAGGTCAAGCAGAACCCCAAAGTGCTGGCGGTTGCGCCCTTCACCCAGATGCAGGGCTTGCTGACCAACGACGGCAAAGTGCAGAAAGTCCTGCTCAATGCCATCGATCCGGCACAGGAACGCAACGTCTCGATCATCGATAACTTCATGCAACAGGGCAAACTGGACGACTTGTCGCCCGGCAGCTTTGGCATTGTTATCGGCGACAAGGCCGCGGCCAAGCTCGGCGTGAGCATCGGCGACAAGCTGACCTTCGTCGCGCCGGAAGTCACCGTGACCCCGGCCGGCATGTTCCCGCGCATGAAGCGTTTCACCGTGGTCGGCATCTTTCATGTCGGCGCCGGTGAGATCGACGGTTACCTGGGCTTGACCAACCTGACCGACCTGGCCCGCCTGCATCGCTGGAAGCCGGACCAGGTGCAGGGCCTGCGCCTCAAGTTCAACGACCTGTTCGACGCGCCGCGTACCTCGTGGGAAATCGCCCAGCACCTGGGTGAAAACCAGTACTACGCCCGCGACTGGACCCGTACCCACGGCAACCTGTACCAGGCCATCCGCATGGAAAAAGCCATGATCGGCCTGCTGTTGCTGCTGATCGTCGCCGTGGCGGCCTTCAACATCATCTCCACGCTGGTGATGGTGGTGAACGACAAGAAGGGCGATATCGCTATCCTGCGCACCCTCGGCGCCACGCCGGGGCAGATCATGGCGATCTTCATGGTCCAGGGCACGGTGATCGGCGTGGTCGGCACCCTGATCGGCACCGTGGTGGGGATTCTCGCTGCGCTGAACGTCAGCGCCGCCATCGCCGGGCTGGAAGTGTTGATCGGCCACAAATTCTTGAACTCCGACGTCTACTTCATCGACTACTTGCCGTCCCAGGTGCAGAGCCAGGACGTGTTGATGGTCGGCGCCGCTGCGTTGGTCCTGAGTTTCCTTGCCACCCTGTATCCAGCCTGGCGCGCGGCACGTACCCAGCCGGCGCAGGCTTTACGTTATGAGTGAATCGGGCATGAGTGAAAAAGCAATCCTGAGCTGCCGCAACCTGGGCAAATCCTACGAGGAAGGCCCGGAATCCGTGGTGGTGTTGTCCAACCTGCAGTTGGAACTGCACCCGGGCGAGCGCGTGGCGATCGTCGGCAGTTCTGGTTCCGGTAAAAGTACCTTGCTCAACCTGTTGGGCGGCCTTGATACGCCGTCCCAGGGCAGCGTTTGGCTGGCCGGCGAAGAACTGTCGGCCCTGGGCGAGAAGGCCCGCGGCCAGTTGCGTAACCGTTCGTTGGGCTTTGTGTATCAGTTCCACCACTTGCTGCCTGAGTTCACCGCCCTGGAAAACGTCTGCATGCCGCTGTTGATCGGCAAGACCGCGATCCCGGAAGCACGCCAGCGTGCCAAGGCGTTGCTGGAGCGGGTCGGCCTGGGCCATCGCCTGGAGCACAAACCGGCTGAACTGTCCGGCGGCGAGCGCCAGCGTGTGGCGATTGCCCGCGCCCTGGTCAACAACCCGGGCCTGGTGATGCTCGACGAGCCTACCGGCAACCTCGACTCCCACACCGCCCAGGGCATCAAGGACTTGATGCTGGAACTGAGCACCCAGATGCGCACCGCGTTCCTGGTGGTGACCCATGACATGAGCATGGCCCGTCAGATGGACCGTGTGCTGCACCTGCAGGAAGGTCATCTGGTCGCCATCTGACCTGTTTCAAGCCCGGCGCCTGACGCCGGGTTTTCTATTTTTTCAACGGTGCCCGCGAATGTTCAGACCGTTATCGATTTTCATCGGCACGCGCTATACCCGCGCCAAGCGCCGCAACCGTTTTGTTTCGTTTATCTCGATGACCTCGATGATCGGCCTCGCCCTGGGCGTGCTGGCGATGATCGTGGTGTTGTCGGTGATGAACGGCTTCCAGCGGGAAATGAGCTCACGCATCCTCGGCATGGTGCCCCATGCGACCATCGTTGGCGTGAAGCCCATCAGCGACTGGCAGCCGGTGGCGGATGCGGCGATGAAGAATCCTGAAGTCACCGCTGCGGTACCGTTCACACAGATGGACGGCATGCTTTCCTACAAGGGCGCGATGCAGCCGATCGAGATCAGCGGCGTTGATCCGGCCCAGGAAGGCAAGGTGTCGATCGTGGCCCAGCATATTGTCCAGGGCCATCTGGAAGACCTGAAACCGGGCGAGTTCGGTGTGGTGATTGGCGAAATTACCGCTCGGCGTTTCCGCCTGAACGTTGGCGACAAGCTCACCCTGATCGTGCCGGAAATCAGCAGCGCACCCGGTGGCATTACCCCGCGCATGCAGCGTCTGAACGTAGTCGGTGTGTTCAAGGTGGGCGCCGAACTGGATGGCTCCATGGCCCTGATCCACATGGCCGACGCGGCAGAGATCCAGCATTGGGAACCGAACCAGGTGCAAAGCGTGCGCCTGGCGGTGAAAGACCTGTATGCGGCGCCCAAGGTCTCGGCGGATATCGCCGCCAGCCTTGGCGCTGACTACAAGGCGGACGACTGGACCCACACCCAGGGCAGCCTGTTCAGCGCGATGAAGATGGAAAAGACCATGATCGGCCTGCTGTTGCTGATGATCGTTGCCGTGGCGGCGTTCAACATTATCGCGACCTTGATCATGGTGGTGAACGACAAGGGCGCCGACATTGCGATCCTGCGCACCATTGGTGCCACGCCGCGGCAGATCATGGCGATCTTCATGGTGCAGGGCACGGTGATCGGCATCGTCGGTACGTTGATCGGCGGCATCCTCGGCGTGATTGCGGCGCTGAACGTCAGTGAACTGGTGGGTTGGCTGGAGCGGGTGACCGGGCAGCATATCTTCAGTTCGGACGTGTATTTCGTCAGCAACCTGCCTTCGGAATTGCAGGGTGGGGATGTGCTGCTGATTTGCTCGGCGGGGTTTGTGTTGAGCTTTCTGGCGACGATCTATCCGGCGTATCGGGCGGCGAAGATCGAGCCGGCGCATGCCCTCAGGTATTCGTAGTTCTTAAGACCGCTATCGCAGGCAAGCCAGCTCCCACATTTGACCGAGTTCGCCAGAACAACTCAGTCTAATGTGGGAGCCGGGCTTGCCCGCGATGAGGCCGGAACAGCTTGCATCAATGCCCTAGCGGCAACTCGATCACAAACCGCGTCCATCCCGGCCCAGACTCACAGAAGATCCGCCCGCCATGGGCCCGCACAATCGACTGTGTAATCGCCAGCCCCAGCCCCGCGTGCTCGCTACTCCCTTCATGCCGAGCCGGATCTACCCGGTAAAACCGGTCAAACAGCCTTGGCAACAACGCCTCTGGAATGCCTTCCCCGGTGTTTTCCACACTCAACCTCACCCCTTGCACACCCTCGACAACCCGCACACTGACTTCGCCCCCCGCCGGCGTGAACCGCAATGCGTTATCCAGCAGATTGGAAATCGCCCGGCGCAACATGCTGCGGTCACCTGAGGTATTGGCGCCGCCTTCTTGAACCAGGCGCACCTGGACGTCCTCTGCCAATGGCGCAAAAAACTCCAGCAAGGCATCCACTTCGTCCGCCAGCATCAAGGTTTCGCGCTTGGGCACCAGCAGCCCATGGTCGGCTTTGGCCAGGTACAACATGTCATTGACCAACTGCGCCATCCATTGCAGTTCTTCCAGATTGCTGTGCAGGGCCTCGCGGTAGTCCTCCAGCGGCCGTGGCTGCGTGAGGATGACCTGGGTCTGTGTCAGCAGATTCGACAGTGGGGTGCGCAACTCATGGGCGATGTCGGCAGAAAACGCCGAGAGCCGCTGGAACGCATCATCCAGGCGCCCAAGCATGGCGTTGAAGGACTGGGCCAGCTCCGCCAGTTCGGCGGGCATTTGCTCCTGGGGCAGGCGCTGGGTCAGGGAGTGGGCGGACACGCTGCTGGCCACTTCGCTCATGCGCCTCAAAGGGCGCAAGCCGCTGCGGGCGGCCCATGCACCGAGCAGGGCGGTGGCCAGGGCGGAAAGGCCGACCGTCAACCAGATCAGATGCTGCATGCGTTGCAGGAAGTGTTGGTGGTGGGTGATGTCGAGCATCAGCGTCAGTCGTGGAGAGTCAGGGTCACCCGGAACAAGTGGCGCGTTGTACACGCGGTAGTCGGTCCCGGCGTTCTGCATGCTGTGCAGGCCCGGCGCCCGGGGCAGGGTGATGCCGGGTGCACCGTCGAACCAGCGTTGATCGCCTGAGGTGATGCGCAGGGCTAGGTCAGGCTGGCGATTGAGTTCGTCCCGTAGCTTCACTTCTCGTAAGGCAAACAGCTCAGGCGTGTAGGCACCCTGCAATGTGCTGCGCAGCGCTACCAGCTTGCCGTCGAGCAACTGCTGGTCCAGCTCGATAAAGTGCGCCTCGCTGGCGTGGTTGAACAGCACGCCGGCCAACAATGAAACCACGGCGGTGCAGCCGGCAAACAGCAGCGCCAGGCGGCTGGCCAGGGAAATCCGTTTCATCAACTGAACCGTTCCTCGAGCACATAGCCCATGCCGCGCACGGTATGGATCAACTTGTTGGGGAAGTTATCGTCGACTTTCAGGCGCAGGCGGCGGATCGCGACTTCGATGATGTTGGTGTCGCTGTCGAAATTCATGTCCCACACCTGGGAGGCAATCAGCGATTTGGGCAACACTTCGCCCTGGCGGCGCAGCAGCAGTTCCAGCAGGGAAAACTCCTTGGCCGTGAGGTCGATGCGTTGGCCGTCGCGCTCCACCCGGCGGCGGATCAGGTCCAGGCGCAGGTCGGCCAGTTGCAGGCTGGTTTCCTGGGGCGGGCTGCTGCCACGGCGCAACAGGCTGCGCACTCGGGCCAGCAGCTCGGAAAAGGCGAAGGGCTTGACCAGGTAGTCGTCGGCGCCCAGTTCCAGGCCGTGCACCCGGTCTTCCACGGCGTCCCGCGCGGTGAGGAACAGCACCGGCATATCGAGCCCGGCACCGCGCACGGCCTGGAGGATTTGCCAGCCATCACGGCCCGGCAGCATCACGTCGAGGATCAACAGGTCGTAGTCGCCGGTCAGTGCAAGGTGCTGACCGCTGATGCCATCGGCCACCAGTTCGGTGTTGAACCCGGCCTCGGCCAGACCCTGGCGCAGGTAGTGGCCGGTTTTCGGTTGGTCTTCGACGATCAGCAGTTTCATGGGCGGCTCATGGCTTTACGTAAACACAGACTTTATACAGCGCACACCCGGCGGTAGGCTCAAGCTGACAAAGTTGTAATCTGGCCGTCAGTTGGCTGGCAGCGGCGCGTTCGTAAAGTGTCCCACAGACTGATTCCGAACCTTTGGAGTGTGAGCATGTTTTTGCGTAAATCCTGGCTGTTGGCCGGCTGCCTGATGGCGCTGAGTCTTCCGGTGCTGGCGTCCCCGGCTGAAACTTTCGCCTTCGGTGAAGCTGCACCGGCCGCCAAGGCCACCCGTACAGTGGAAGTGGTGCTGCAGGATATTTCCTTTTCGCCCAAGGCCATCGATGTAAAAGCCGGTGAGACCGTGCGCTTTGTGCTGGTCAACAAAGGCCAGTTGCTCCACGAGTTCAACCTTGGCGACGCCGCCATGCACGCGGCACATCAGAAAGAAATGCTGCAGATGCAGGCCAGCGGCATGCTGACCGCGACAGGCATGGGCAAAATGGACCACAGTGCGATGGGCCACGGCGACATGGGCGGCATGAAACACGACGACCCTAACAGCGTGCTGGTAGAGCCGGGCAAGACCGCCGAACTGACCTGGACCTTCACCAAGGCCACTGGCCTTGAGTTCGCCTGCAACATCCCCGGCCACTACCAGGCGGGCATGGTGGGCAAGCTGACGGTCAGCCAATAAGCAAATGGGGTGCAAAGGCGGGTAGAATGGCCGCGTTTATTTAGCCAGGTTTCCGCCATGCATCCCGCAGCCGAACATTCGCCGCTGGGCAAGTCCAGTGAATACATCTCCACCTACACCCCTTCGTTGCTGTTCCCGATCCCTCGCGCCGCCAAGTGGGCCGAGCTGGGCCTGAGTGCCGAGACCCTGCCGTATAAAGGCGTGGACTTCTGGAACTGCTTCGAACTGTCCTGGCTGCTGCCTTCCGGCAAGCCCGTGGTGGCCATCGGTGAATTCAGCATCCCGGCCGACTCGCCGAATATCATCGAGTCGAAATCCTTCAAGCTGTACCTCAACTCGTTGAACCAGACGGCGTTTGCCGATGTGCCGAGCCTTGAAGCGACCTTGCGCACCGACCTGAGTGCAGCCGCCGGCAAGCCAGTAGGCGTGCGCATCCGCAGCCTGGGTGAGGTTGAAACCGAAGGTGTGGTCGCTTTGCCGGGTGTGTGCATTGATGACGTGGACATTACCGTCAGCAACTACGAGCACCCGCGCCCGGAACTGTTGCGTTGCGATGACTCGCGCGTGGTGGAGGAGAGCGTCCACAGCCATCTGCTCAAGTCCAACTGCCCGGTGACCAGCCAGCCCGACTGGGGCAGCGTGGCGGTGGAGTACCGTGGCGCGGCGCTGGATCATGCCAGCCTGCTGGAGTATCTGGTGAGCTTCCGCCAGCACTCGGACTTCCATGAACAGTGCGTGGAGCGGATCTTTCTCGACCTGCAACGCCTGCTCAAGCCGGAAAAATTGACGGTGTATGCGCGGTACGTGCGTCGCGGCGGGTTGGATATCAACCCGTATCGCAGTACGGAGGCGGTGGAATTCCAGAACCTGCGCCTGGCTCGCCAGTAGCCTTCACACAAAATAAATGTGGGAGCGGGCTTGCTCGCGAAAGCTGTGTGTCAGTCACCAGGTGTATTGACTGACCCACCGCTTTCGCGAGCAAGCCCGCTCCCACATTGGGTAGGTGTCCGGCTTTTAGATCCCGATGTTGCCCAGGGTCACGACGATATTGCGCAAGGTCCCGGCAATTCCCGGGTGGTCCAGCTCAAAGCGTTCCACCGCCAGGTTCACACCGTCGGCGATACTCGGATCCTGAATGGCGCCTTCCAGCGGCTCCTGAACTTCCAGTTCAGCAATCAATGTTTGCAGCTCTTCGCGCTTTTCGAGTGGCATCTCTGGATTCTGATCCAATTGCTCGCGCAAAATTTTGACCTGTTCTTGCAGTTGTTCGCGGGCAGGCATGGCGTTCTTCCTTTTATCGATAGGCACTGGCATAGACCGCGGCACGCCGTGAAAGGTCTACGGGCTGACCTGTAGATTAATCCACTGGCGCCGACTGTGCATGATCTCGATCAGGGCTTCTCGCCTTTGAGCTGGCGCAGGCTGATGTCTGCCAGGCAGGTGTGCAGTTCGCCGAGGTGGTCAATCACCGAATGCACGCCCAGGCCATACAGCGCGACAGTGGCCTTGGCACGCTTATGCTCGCGTTCCTTTTCGCTGAGTGCCTGCCATTGCTCCGGGGAAAGCCCGCACAGTGAGCCGCAGGAAGCCAGGCCAATGGTCCACAGGCCGGCGTTGAGCCCGGATTGCAGCAGGCGCGGCTCGCCGCTGACCAGCACGCAGCCTTCCAGGCGCTCGATGTTCAGTTCCATCAAAGCCTGCCAGCAAGCGTGGGGCGCGGGCCAGCGGGTGGAGGAGGGCTGGGTGGCCTTGATCCAGCGGGGTAGCCCGGCGGCCAAGGGTGTGGAAACCGACAGAGGGAGCTCGTCCAGCCACGCACAAGGCACACGCTGTTCTTCGAGGCTGCGCAGGATCTTCAGGGCGCCGACGGTGGCGTGGGGGTCGATTGAGGGCGCTGAGTCCGCGCGGGCCTGGGAACCAAAATCCACCAGGCAACCACTCAGCCCGAACAATACGGCCGTCAAGGACGGGGCGCTGGCAGCAACAACTTCGGCGTGGGGCATTTCGACGTCCCTGAAATAGCAGTCACGCTAGCGGACGCCGATGACAAGCAGGTTACATCGGTTCTATTTGTAGGAATTTTGTGCATTTACCGGAATGACATTTCTGCAAGGCTGCCTAATCTGACACTTCCGTCATATACTGACGGCCACATTCAGGGCATAGCGCCCATGACAGACCATTCAAGGAGTTCAAGCTATGCGCTGGAGCCAATGTCTAGCTCAGCTATCCGTATGTGCCAGCGTATTGCTGGTTCCTTTCGCGGCCCAGGCGGCCTCGGAAGATGATCCATGGGAAAGCGTCAACCGCCCGATCTTCACCTTCAACGACACCGTTGACACCTACGCCCTCAAGCCATTGGCCCAAGGCTATCAGTTCGTGACCCCGCAGTTCGTGCAGGACGGCGTTCACAACTTCTTCCGCAACATCGGCGATGTCGGCAACTTTGCCAACGACGTGTTGCAACTCAAGCCGCACGCTGCCGGCGTCGACACTGCCCGCTTGCTGGTGAACACCACGTTCGGCGTGCTGGGCTTCATTGATGTCGGCACCAAAATGGGGCTGCAACGCAATGACGAAGATTTTGGCCAGACCCTCGGTCACTGGGGCGTTGGCAGTGGTCCTTACGTAATGCTGCCACTGCTGGGCCCAAGCACCCTGCGTGATGCGCCGTCCAAGTACGTGGACAGCTACACCCAGCCCTACCGCTACATGAACGACATCGGCTGGCGCAACAGCACCTTCGGCCTGAATATCGTCGACACACGTGCCAGCCTGCTGTCCTCCGAGAAGCTGATCAGCGGCGACAAATACACCTTTATCCGTAACGCCTACTTGCAGAATCGCGAGTTCAAGGTCAAGGATGGCAAGGTTGTAGACGACTTTTAAGCCTGGGGCTTAAATGAAGAAGGCGGCCCTCGGGTCGCCTTTTTCGTGGGCGGGATTCGAGGTTTATCCGTGAGTTACGTCCTTACTTTAAGTCGCGGTTTTATACGTTCTTATAACCACCGGTGATTTGCGATGTAAAGACGCCCGGCGACCATCGCCATGAGCTTGAAACCCCTGGCGGATGGGAGTACCGTCTGCGCCTTAGAAGGGCACCTCTGCTTTACCTTTGTGCACGGGAAATATCCCGGCGTTTTGTAGGACAGAGAGGCTAGAAAGCGAATCCAGTAGTAAGCCCGGCCATTGTCGAGCTGCCTACGCCAACCTAATTCTGGCGCCGTTTGCCCACATGCAGAAAACCAGTGCCACGCTGCTGATAATCGATGACGACGAAGTAGTGCGCGCGAGTCTCGCGGCCTATTTGGAAGACAGTGGCTTCAGTGTCCTGCAGGCCAGCAACGGCCTCCAGGGTCTCCAGGTGTTCGAGCGCGACAAGCCCGACCTGGTTATCTGCGACCTGCGCATGCCTCAGGTGGGCGGCCTCGAGCTGATCCGCCAGGTGACCGACATTGCCCCGCAGACGCCGGTGATCGTCGTGTCCGGTGCCGGCGTGATGAACGATGCTGTCGAGGCCTTGCGCCTGGGCGCCGCCGACTACCTGATCAAGCCCCTGGAAGACCTGGCCGTACTGGAGCACTCGGTGCGTCGTGCACTGGATCGTGCACGGTTGCTGCTGGAAAACCAGCGTTACCGTGAAAAGCTCGAAACCGCCAACCGCGAACTCGAAGCCAGCCTGAACCTGCTCCAGGAAGACCAGAACGCCGGTCGCCAGGTGCAGATGAACATGCTGCCGGTGAGCCCGTGGAGCATCGACGAGTTCAAGTTTGCCCACCAGATCATCCCGTCGCTGTACCTGTCGGGTGATTTTGTCGATTACTTCCGCGTTGATGAGCGGCGTGTCGCGTTCTACCTGGCCGACGTTTCCGGCCATGGCGCCTCCTCGGCATTCGTGACCGTGTTGTTGAAATTCATGACCACACGGCTGTTGTTCGAATCCAAGCGCAATGGCACCTTGCCGGAGTTCACCCCGTCGCAAGTGCTGGGCCACATCAACCGGGGCCTGATCAGCTGCAAGCTGGGCAAGCACGTAACGATGGTCGGCGGCGTGATAGATGAAGAAACAGGTCTTTTGACCTACAGCATTGGCGGTCACCTGCCATTGCCGGTTTTATACACTCCAGACAGTGTGCGCTACCTGGAAGGGCGTGGTTTGCCGGTGGGCTTGTTCAATGAAGCCACCTACGAAGACCACATTCTGGAACTGCCGCCGACATTCAGCCTGACGCTGATGTCTGATGGCATCCTGGACCTTTTGTCAGAGCCTACACTCAAAGAGAAAGAAGCCGCCTTACCCCAACGGGTCAGGTCGGCGGGCGGCAGCCTGGATGGCCTGCGGCAGGTTTTTGGATTGGCCACGCTAGGGGAGATGCCGGATGATATCGCCCTATTGGTGTTGAGCAGGAATCTTTGATGAGTACCGGAAGAATCCAATTCGCCGAGCAAGACGGGACTTTTGTCCTGAAGTTTGTCGGTGAAGTGCGCCTGACCTTGTGTTCAGCGCTGGATGCGACGATTGAGCGGATTTTCACAGCCTTGAATTTCTCGGCGATCGTGATCGATCTGACCGAAACCCGCAGCATCGATAGCACCACCCTTGGGCTGTTGGCCAAGTTGTCCATTCTGTCTCGGCAGAAGGTCGGACTGCTGCCGACCGTCGTCACCACCCACGAAGACATCACCCGTCTGTTGCAGTCCATGGGCTTCGATCAAGTGTTCAACATCGTTGACCGCCCGATCCCGTGCCCGGAATGCCTGACCGACCTGCCGTCCCAGGACCAGTCCGAGGAAGTGGTACGGGTCAAGGTGCTGGAAGCCCACAAGATCCTGATGGGCTTGAACGACTCCAACCGCGAGGCGTTCCACGACCTGGTGAATGCGCTGGAGCGCCATTGAGTTTATAGCTGCCTCTTTTAAAAAAGAGCCAGGCACGAAAAAGGGCGGTACCCGCGAGGGTACCGCCCTTTTTGCCGTCGCCCGTTTTTAGAGCTTGGCGGTCAACAGCGCTTCGAGTTTTTCCTGGTCGCGGGCGAACTGACGAATGCCCTCGGCCAGTTTCTCGGTGGCCATCGCATCTTCGTTGGACTCCCAACGGAACTGCGCTTCGGTCAAGTGCACACGAGCTTCGCCCGCGTGGCCTGGTGCCAACTTGCGCTCCAGCTTGCCGTTGTCGGCTGCCAGTTTTTCCAACAGGTCCGGGCTGATGGTCAGGCGGTCGCAACCGGCCAGCTCTTCGATCTGGCTCAGGTTACGGAAACTCGCACCCATCACCACGGTCTTGTAGCCATTGGCCTTGTAGTAGTTGTAGATGCGCGTCACCGACTGCACGCCCGGATCATCGGAACCGGTGTAGTCGTTGCCGTTGGCCTTCTTGTACCAATCGTAGATACGGCCCACGAACGGCGAAATCAGGAACACGCCGGCTTCAGCGCAAGCCACGGCCTGGGCGAAGGAGAACAACAGGGTCAGGTTGGTCTGGATGCCTTCCTTTTCCAGCTGCTCGGCGGCGCGGATGCCTTCCCAGGTGGAGGCGATCTTGATCAGCACGCGGTCACGGCTGATGCCGGCCTTGTCGTACAGGTCGATCAGACGGTGCGCGCGCTTGAGTACGGCGTCGGTGTCGAACGACAGGCGGGCATCCACCTCGGTGGAAATGCGGCCCGGCACCACTTTCAGGATTTCCTGGCCGACGGCCACCGCGAAACGGTCGCTGGCCAGGCCTACATCGCCGTTGCAGTCGGCAACAGCCTCGTCCAGCAGCTTGGCGTAGCCTGGGATCGACGCGGCCTTGAGCAGCAGGGAAGGGTTGGTAGTGGCGTCTTGTGGCTTGAGCTTGGCGAGGGTAGAAAAATCGCCGGTATCGGCTACTACGGTGGTGAATTGCTTGAGTTGTTCCAGCTTGGAAGTCATGGGCGTGCTCTGTCCTGTGGGTCTGATGACATTACCCGAGCGCTGACAGCCGCTCAAGGGCGCAAATGCATTCGATCGTTTGCGAGGGCAACAACCTGAAAACAGCCGTTTGAAACACCGGCCACTGCTAACTAGGAGGCCAAAACCGCCGGCAGGTTCAACCCGACTGCCCGATGACCACCCCGCTCAAACTGTGGGAGCTGGCTTGCCTGCGATGAGGCCCTCAAAACCACACCAATCTCCCTGATGCGCCCCCATCCAAATGTGGGAGCGGGCTTGCTCGCGAAAGCATCGTATCAGCCACCCAATAAACCCACTGACACCCCAATCACCGCCCCTCCAACAATTCCCCGGCCTTATCCAGCAACGCCAGCGGATCACTGGCCTTATGAATATCCACCGACAACAACTGCCGAAACTTGCGCGCCCCTGGGAAACCGGTCCCCAGCCCCAGTGCGTGGCGCGTAATGTGGTGCATCGAGCCACCTGTTGCCAGGTGTTCGGCTATATAAGGCCGCAACTGCGCCAGCGCCTCCGCGCGGGTGATCACCGGCGCAGTGCTGCCAAACAGCTGTTGATCCACCTCGGCCAGCAAATACGGATTGTGATAAGCCTCACGGCCCAGCATCACGCCGTCGAACGTCTGCAAATGCTCCTGGCACTGCTCAAGGGTCTTGATCCCACCGTTGAGAACGATCTCAAGCTCCGGGAAATCCTGCTTCAACTGCGCCGCCACGTCGTAGCGCAATGGCGGAATGTCCCGATTTTCCTTCGGAGACAGACCTTCCAGGATGGCGATTCGCGCATGCACGGTGAAACTGGTGCAGCCCGCGTCTTTCACCTGGCCGACGAAATCGCACAGCTCGGCGTAACTGTCCCGGCCGTTGATGCCGATCCGGTGCTTAACCGTGACAGGGATCGATACCGCGTCCTGCATTGCCTTCACGCAATCCGCCACCAAGGCCGGGTGGGCCATGAGGCAGGCGCCGATCATGTTGTTCTGCACCCGGTCGCTGGGGCAGCCGACGTTGAGGTTCACCTCGTCGTAGCCGGCGTCCTGGGCCATGCGGGCACAGGCGGCCAGGTCAGCCGGGACGCTGCCGCCCAACTGCAAGGCAAGTGGGTGCTCTGCCTCGTTGTGGCGCAGGAAGCGTTCGTGGTCGCCGTGGAGGATTGCGCCGGTGGTCACCATCTCGGTGTAGAGGAGGGCGTTTTTGGAGAGAAGGCGCAGGAAGAAGCGGCAGTGTCTGTCCGTCCAGTCCATCATCGGGGCAACAGAGAAACGACGGGAGAACGATGGCGTTGGTGCTATAGGTGAGGACATTAGGATCTGAGGTGGATAAGGCGAAGGGCGGATAGTTTAACAGGAATGTGCCTGCTCCCGTGGCGGTCAGTGCCAGAGCTTCCGCCGCCCTGGCGCCGTTCCAACCTATTTCTTCTTTTTGTCCGGCGCTTGAGTCAGCGCCGACGCTGCGACAGATTTTACATCCGGCGGAGTGCTTGGATCCGCCAGCAGCTTGGCTGCCTTTGAAGCGACGCTTTCGCTGGTTTTTTCGTCTTTAGCCATTACTTGAGCTTCCCTGTACGTAGGTCGCAGGATCATCTGAATTGATGCCCCTTCGGCTTTAATATGTAGGAGCTAACTGTTGATATCGCCAATCAGAATATGTGCCGGGATAATTCGTCGCCAAAACGACATCAAGCTGAACCAATCCTGTCGTACGGCAAAGTTTCATAATTCCCACTGACATTGAGGTCTACGCTCGCCTCATAAGCGTATATGCCTACGCGTCCAGCCAAGGGAACTGAAAAATGATCTCCAATCTCGTCAAGGTCGTGATGGTCGCTGGCACTTTGCTGTTGAGCGCTTGCTCGACTGGGTCGTCGAACGTGAGCAGCGACCCTTGTTTCAGCGGGGGATGCCAGGCCTTTGGCGACCACAGCCCCAGCAAAGCCGCCAAGATGAATTTTGGGGGCAACGCGCTGGGGAGTAGTTACGGGGAGTATGGTTCGGGGTTGATGCATGATGACTGACTGAGCGGGTGGGGCAGTCATTTACTCAGTGACTGACCCACCGCTTTCGCGAGCAAGCCCGCTCCCACATTGGATCGTGGGAGGGCGTTAGTGGCCGCCTTTCATGCGTCGGGCGATCAGGTAGATGCCCAAACCTACCAACGCTGTTGCAGCACCGATGTATCCAGTGCTGGTCCACCCATACCCCGCCGTAATCGCCATCCCACCCAACCACGGCCCCAGCGCATTCGCCAGGTTGAACGCCGCGTGGTTGGACGCCGCCGCCAGGCTCGGCGCTTCATGAGCAATGTCCATCAAGCGGATTTGCAGCGGCGCGGCCATGGCGATCATGGTGCCGACCAGGCCGATGCCCACCAGTACGCTCCACAGCGAACTCGCGGCGAAGGTGAAGAAAATCAGCACGGCCATCGACCACACCATGATCCAGCCCACCGCGCGAAATTGCAGGCGATCAAACAGTTTGCCGCCGGCGATGTTGCCGATGATGCCGCCTACGCCAAACGCAGCCAAACCGAATGGAATCCACTGCGGCGATACTTTGGTCACTTCGAGCATGGTCGGCGCCAGGTAGCTGAATACGCAAAACATCCCGGCAAAACCAATAGCGCCAATGGACAGCGCCATCCACACCTGCGGTTTGGTGAAGGCGCGCAGTTCTTTGCGCGGGTCGCTGCGGGGTTCGTCGTGGCGATCCGGTACGAACTGCCAGACCAACGCGATGGTGCACAGGGCAATCACGCTGACCAGTGCAAACGCCGAGCGCCAGCCCAGGTGTTGGCCGAGGAAGGTGGCGATGGGGTTGCCGAGCAGCATGGCCAGCGTCAGGCCCATCATTACGCGGGCCACGGCGCCGGCGCGTTTGTCGTTGGGCACCATGCTGGAGGCGACCACGGCGGCGATGCCGAAGTAGGCGCCGTGGGGCAGGCCGCTGATGAAGCGGAAGGCCACCAGCGAGCCGAAGGTCGGGGTGAAGGCGGTGGCGAGGTTGCCCAAAGCGTACAGGCCCATCAGCAGCAGGAGCATGTGTTTGCGCAGCAGCTTGGCGCCAAGGATGGCCAGCAGCGGGGCGCCGACCATTACGCCCAACGCGTAGGCACTGATGGCGTGGCCGACCTGGGGTTCACTCAAATTCAAATTGTGGGCGATGTCGGGCATCAAGCCCATGATGGCGAATTCGCCGGTGCCGATCGCGAAGGCGCCCACGGCCATGGCAGCTTCCATTTTGGCGGCGCTGCGCGCGGGCAGCACGTGCCCGGGTGTTTGCTGGATAGTCATGGGTAACTCTGTTTGGAAGAAGTGCACGAAGGACAGCCGCCGATGCTACGCAAGCAGCGACGAAGCTGTCTAGAACAGCCTTATGCCGCAGAGTTCAGTTTCATCAAGCGGCCTGTGACCCCACGTCGCGCCTGTCGCGCTTGACACTTGGGCGTTAAAACCCGCGATTTAGAGCTGTCAATTGGCCAAACAGCGCATACCGGCTGTTTGCCGTGATATTCTGCGCGCCGTCTTGGTCTAGTCTTTCTCCGGTGCGTACACCCGTATACGTCCCGGCGGTTGGCTGTCGTCCAGGTAGCTGAAGCCAATAATGATAAGAAGTCAGCGCAGAAGGGACAT
The DNA here is from genome assembly GCF_036346535.1 of Pseudomonas sp. Z18(2022). Taxonomy (NCBI): domain Bacteria; kingdom Pseudomonadati; phylum Pseudomonadota; class Gammaproteobacteria; order Pseudomonadales; family Pseudomonadaceae; genus Pseudomonas; species Pseudomonas sp. Z18(2022). The sequence continues at coordinate 791,950 of NZ_JAOTOA010000001.1, read as the reverse complement.
AAAAGTGAGGTCGATACGTCGGCCTTGTGTGCCCACCCTGCGGTCCTCATGTGAATGTGCAAACCCCGCGGTGCGTTGCCTGGCGCAGCGTGATTGAGGGTTGCCCATGATCAGGGGCGGTGGGGCGGATGGCGTTTTATCATAGGTGCTACTGATGTTTAAAAAAGTAAACACTGCCCTGCTGGGGCTGGCTTTGTCGATGGGGATCACGTCCGTTCACGCGGAAGAGGCAAAGAAAGTCGATGTGCTGCTGATCGGCGGCGGCATCATGAGTGCGACCCTGGGTGTGTGGCTCAACGAGCTGCAACCGGACTGGTCGATGGAGATGGTCGAGCGCCTCGATGGCGTGGCCGAAGAAAGCTCCAACGGCTGGAACAACGCCGGTACCGGTCACTCGGCTTTGGCTGAGCTGAACTACACCCCGGAAGACAAGAACGGCAACGTTGAAATCCCGAAAGCGGTCGAGATCAACGAAGCGTTCCAGATCTCCCGTCAGTTCTGGTCCTGGCAGGTTCAGCAGGGCGTCCTGAAGAACCCGCGTTCGTTCATCAACTCCACTCCGCACATGAGCTTTGTGTGGGGCGATGACAACATCAAGTTCCTGAAGAAGCGTTACGAAGCGCTGCAAGCGAGCCCGCTGTTCGCCGGCATGCAGTACTCCGAAGACCCGGTGCAGATCAAGAAGTGGGTCCCGCTGATGATGGAAGGGCGTGACCCGAACCAGAAAATCGCGGCCACCTGGACCCCGATCGGTACGGACGTGAACTTCGGCGAGATCACCCGCCAGTTCGTCGCTCACCTGCAAACTACGCCGAAGTTCGACCTGAAACTGTCGAGCGAAGTGCAGGACATCACCAAGAACGCCGATGGTTCGTGGCGTGTCAGCTACAAAAACCTGAAAGACGGCACCAAGACGTCGACTGACGCCAAGTTCGTGTTCATCGGCGCGGGCGGCGGTGCACTGCACCTGCTGCAGAAGTCGGGCATTCCTGAAGCCAAGGAATACGCAGGCTTCCCTGTTGGCGGTTCGTTCCTGGTGACCGATAACCCAACGATTGCCGAGCAGCACCTGGCCAAGGCCTACGGTAAAGCGTCGGTTGGCGCACCGCCGATGTCGGTTCCGCACCTGGACACCCGCGTGCTGGATGGCAAGCGCGTGATTCTGTTTGGCCCATTCGCCACCTTCTCGACCAAGTTCCTGAAAGAAGGCTCGTACCTGGACCTGCTGACCAGCACCACCACCCACAACATCTGGCCAATGACCAAAGTCGGTATCCGCGAATACCCACTGGTCGAGTACCTCGCCGGCCAACTGATGCTGTCGGATGACGACCGCTTCAAGGCGCTGCAAGAGTACTTCCCGAACGCCAAGCAATCCGACTGGCGCCTGTGGCAAGCCGGTCAGCGCGTGCAGATCATCAAGCGTGACGAAGAGCAGGGCGGCGTCCTGAAACTCGGTACCGAAGTGGTCAGCTCCGCCGACAACACCATTGCAGGCCTGTTGGGTGCATCGCCAGGCGCGTCCACCGCGGCTCCGATCATGCTGACCGTGCTGCAGAAAGTGTTCAAGGAACAGGTTGCGTCCCCGGCCTGGCAGGAAAAGCTGCACCAGATCGTGCCTAGCTACGGCACCAAGCTGAACGACAGCCCTGAAGCTGTTGCTAAAGAATGGGCCTACACCGCCAACATTCTGCAGCTGACGCCTCCGCCAGCGATTCCGCAGCTGACTGCTCCAAAAGCCACCGAGGCTGCCAAGCCTGCGGCTGAGCCGAGCAAGCCAGCTTCTGACCTCGCACTGTAAGACGTCGGTGAGGTCCTGATTCAGGACCAAACCGATGTAAAAAGCCCGCTGAACCGGTAACGGTCAGCGGGCTTTTTGTTGGCTGCGAATCAAGCGTCTTCAGTGCAGTTCATGTCCAGGTAGGGCTGGATATCCACCGCATCAATCAATTCCTCGGGCAGGTAACGCCGGGCGTATTCAAGATAGATCCCCGAGCGCAGGAACAGGTCGAAAATCTCCGGGTCGATGTGCCGATCCTTTTTCATAAAGCCCATGATCTTGATCGCCTCCGACAACTTCTTGCCCTTTTTATAGGGCCTGTCGACGGCTGTCAGTGCCTCGAAAATATCCGCGATCCCCATCATGCGTGCCGGCCAACTCATCTGTTCGCGGGTGAGACGCTTCGGGTAGCCGTTGCCGTCCATTTTCTCATGGTGGCCGCCAGCTATTTCCGGGACTTGCTGGAGGTGACGCGGGAACGGCAGTTTTTCCAGCATGCTGATGGTCTGGATGATGTGCTCGTTGATCTTGTAGCGCTCTTCTTCGGTCAGGGTGCCGCGGCTGATACACAGGTTATAAAGCTCCCCGCGGTTGTAGAGGTGTTCCGGAACCTTGACCTTGAAGCCGTACGGATTGTCATCACTCAGGGTTTCGCGGCTGCTGCGCGGGAACAGGTGATCGGCACGATCTGCCAATAAGGGTTCCATGGTTGGAAGTTCTGCTTCGGCCGAACGTTGTTTACGGGCACTTTCTTCGTTGGAAACGCCGATACGGTCCGAGAGGGTGCGACGCCACGTGTAGTTGGCCAGCTTCTGCACGCGTTCAACACGGTCCGGCGCCATAAACTCTCCGCCAATATTGCACTGGGCCACAAAGGCAAAATCGTCATCCAGTTGCGCGAGCTTCTCAGCCAGTTTTATTTGCAATGTTTCGGCCGCACCTCCAGCGGCGATACTTTTCCAGTAGTCGAGTTCGGCGTCGCGCTTGAGCACTTCGAAACGCATCCGCACTTCATGGATACGGTCGTACAGCGTTTCAAGTTTGGTGGCTTTATCCACCACATATTCAGGCGTGGTGACTTTGCCGCAGTCGTGCAGCCATGCCGCGATATGCAGCGCCTCCCACTGCTCCTCATTGAGCGCGAAATCCTTGAATGGCCCGTCTCTTTCAGCACAGGCCGCGTGGGCGAGCATCTTCGTCAGCTCAGGTACGCGCTGGCAGTGGCCGCCGGTGTAGGGGCTCTTGGCATCGATTGCGCCGGCGATCAGCTGGATAAACGACTCCAGCAAGGTCTTCTGCTCATCGATCAGGCGCTGGGTGTTAAGGGCGATGGCGGCGGTGCTCGACAAGGCTTCCACGAAGGCCATTAGCGAGGGTGTCAGTCGCCGTTCGTTCTCATCCACCAGCAACACGAGGGCGCCCAGCAACAGGCCGCTGCGGTCCTTCAGCGGTAAAGCCCAAAGCGTCAGTGAGGTTTGGATATCCTTCAGAAAACCAAAATGAGTCTGCAGTTGTTCCCGGCTCAATCGCGCAGGCTTTGCCTGGGGCGTATTGAGTGCCTGCACCAGTGGGTGGTTCGGGTTGTCGGCCAGTTCAATCGGCTTGCCCTCGGCGGTTTCCTGTAACTCATTGCCCCAACGCACTCGCGCCACTTTCAAGTGGCCGGCATTGGCATCGGCCAGATAGATCAAGCCGCCTTTGGCACCGGTGGTCTCCTGCATTTCCATCAGCAAACGCGCCAGCAGGTTCTGGAAGTTGGTCTCGCTGGACAGCACCGTCGATAGTTCCAGAAAGTGCTGAATGGTGGACTTCATGCTGCCCATGGCATGTGCCAGGTCGATGACCTCGGCGATGTTCGATTTAACCTGCGTTGATGCCTCAAAGTTGAATTGTTCTATTTGCGTAGCCTGATGGGTGAGTGCCGCCAACGGCCGGGATGCCGCACGGGACATGGCCAGGGCCACCAGGATACTCACGACAAGAAACGCCAGGGAGATGAACAAGCCGTGATTGCGGGTGGCAATCGCATTGGCCATCAGCTCTCGATACGGCGTTGTCATCCATAGGGAAAGATTTTCCGTGCCCGCCAACGGCAGTTCAACGCGCATGCCTTGCCATTCACCGTCGCGGGTACCGAGGCTTAATCGGTCGTTGTGTTGGGTGGCCGCGGCCGCCACAAATTGCTGAGTCACCGGCAGGCTTAGCTCATCCAGGCGCGCCAGGCGATTTTCGCCATTGCTGTTCGATATCAGCCGCGAACCTTTTTCAGAGCTGATCACCTCGTTTTTATGATTGAGGATGGTCAGGTGTGAGCCCGGGGTGATTTTGGCCGACTGCAGAAGTTGGTCGATAGACTGCAAGCTGATATCGATGCCAGCGACCCCGGCACCATTTTGCGTAGGCTGAGCAAAACTGACCCCTACGTCCTCGGTGCCGAAAAACGGGTATGGCTGGGTTGCAAACAGCTTTCCTGCGGATTTCGCGCCTGTGTACCAGCTGCGGGTGCGGGGATCGAACTGGTTGGCTGGATCAGCCCGGCGCTCCATCACGGACAGGTCGGCGTTCAAGTAGAGATACTCGCCGACAGGTTTGCCATCGTGTGCCTGGATGTTCTGCAGGGTCCAGGCGGTGCCTGTTGGCGGTGCCAGCCTTGGATCTCGTGCAGGGTTTTCATCCCCGCGAAACAGCATGAAAAAATCGCCATTGCCGTATCCCATGTAAACCCCTCGCACCGCCGGCTGCGCCTTCAGCATCGTCACCAGGAAGGGCAGGCTGTCGAGGCGTTCATCCAGGGTGGTGGCGTTCATCAGGCGCTGCTGTGACAGCAGGCCAACGGTGAGCTGGGCGGGTCCGTACAGGTTCTGCAACTCTTTGAGGGTGAGCTGGCCGGCGATCTCGAAGCGCGAACGGGCCTCATCGGCCATGAACCGCTTGGTCTGCAGGAATTGATAGCTGAGGTTGATCAGCGCAAAAAGCAGCAGCAACCCGACGAACAGGTAGGAAAGGTGCACATAGAGAGGGACGCGACGAGATGGCATTTTGCAGCACCCCTGCGAAATTGATCGTCGTGTGACTATAGGTCGTATTTGCGGGGCCGGCAGTGCCTGGGGATCCGCCGAACACGACAGTGGCCGGCGGGGTTTTACAGGGTTTACGGTCTGGGCGTGTACCAGTCACCGGCGGGCAGCTCTACTTGGCGCTCCGCCGCCGCCAGGGCCGCCTTCAGCCCCTCTTTGTCCAGTGGAATGCAGTACGCAGGTTTGGCGCGTTCAAACCGCCAGCTCTCATCCAGCCCGCCGGCATCCACTGCGTCAAAGCCTATGTCGTCCAGCAAGGCAATCACTTGCGCCTTGGCGGCCGGATCATCTGCAGCGACCGGCAGCGCACGCCGATCGGGTGCGCCGCTGCTGCGCGCGTCCTGGGTCAAGTCTGGCGCCAGGATGGCGTTGAACACTTTCACCACCGTCGACTGCGACAGGTGCTCGGCGACCAACCGGCTGGTGGTGGTTTCAAAACGGTCGAGCACTGGAATATGGCCATCGCGATCCGGGTAGTAGTTGTTGGCATCCATCACGATTTTGCCTTCCAGCCACTGCGCCGGCACGCTGCGGTAATGCTCGAACGGAATGGCCAGCAGTGCCAGGTCGCCAAATTGCGCTGCATCTTGCGCAGTGCCCACTTGAACCCCGCGAATGCCGCTGCGCACGCTGGTCATTGACTGAGGGCCACGGGAGTTGCTCAACATCACTTCATGGCCGGCGGCCAATGCCAACTGCGCAACGGCGCGTCCGATAAAGCCTGCTCCGATGATGCCAATTTTCATGTCGGTGCTCCTGGGTTGAGAGAGCCGTTATGATGATTAGCGACTGGATGGCGATAAATGGCCATTCTGATCTTGGTGTTGTTACTGGGAGTGGTGAATGATGGACCGCCTTTCAAGCATGAATGCCTTTGTGACGGCTGCCGAGATGGGGTCCTACGCCCGTGCGGCGGAGCGTTTGAGCCTGTCGCCGCAAATGGTGGCCAAGCATGTGGCGGCCCTGGAGCATCGGCTGGGCGCCCGCTTGCTCAACCGCACCACGCGTCGGCAAAGCCTGACGGAGCTCGGGAGTGCTTACTACGAGCGCTGCAAACATATCCTGACGGAGGCTGAGGCGGCGGACTCCCTTGCACAGATCATGAATGACACGCCGCGGGGCAAGCTCAAGATCAGCGCTCCCGTGACGTTTGGCTCCTACAGCCTGATGCCGCTGGTGACCGGGTTTCTACGGGACAACCCCGAGGTGGAAATCGACCTGCACCTGACCGACCGGTTTGTCGACCTGGTGGAGGAGGGCTACGAAGTGGCGTTCCGTATCGGCCCTCTGGCAAGCAGCAGCCTCACCGCCCGGCCGTTGCAGCCCTACCGTCTGGTGGTCTGTGCCGCACCCAAATACCTGGCCGAGCGCGGTACGCCGCTGACGCCGGCAGACCTTGAACACCACGAGTGCCTGGGATACGCCTACTGGTCGCGCCCGGTCGATCGCGAATGGTCGTTCTACCAAGGCGCCGTCTTGCACAAGGCGCAAGTCACCAGCCGCCTGCACGTGAATGAAAGCCGGGCGTTGATGACTGCGGCGCTGGATGGCTTTGGCATTGTCCTGGGGCCAGAAGATTTTTTGCGTTCGGCCCTGGCGCGCGGCGAACTGGTGCGCGTGCTGCCGGAGTTTGAAGCGCCAAGCCGGCAGATGCATTTGCTCTACACCGCGAACCGCCAGCGCACCGCCAAGCTGCGGCGATTTGTCGACGCGGTGCTGTTGCGTTTCGGCCCGCCCTAGACGCTGAAGCCGACTTTGACCTGCTCATACACATGCAGCGCCAGCAGGTTGCTGCTATCGCAAAGTAGATACAGGTGATGCACCGGCAATGGGGGCAATTGGGCCCCGGCAATCACTCGGGTCAATCCCTTGCCCATGCGGCTTTCTTCCACCAGGCCCACCGCCATGCCACTGCGAATGCACGCTTCAACGGCAGGCGAACTGGCACTTTCCAGCAGCACCCGATAGTAAGTGCCGTGCTCCTTCAGCGCCCGAATCGCGGCGGCGCGATAAGGGCAGCCTGACAGTTGCACCGCAATCGGTAACGGCGCCTGCTGTGGATAGCTGAAGTGTTCGGCGGCGACCCACAGTGGCTGGATTTCCCCCAGGCGTTCGCCCTGTTCCAAGGGCAGGGCGCTGACAATCAGGGCCAGGTCCAGCTGTTTGCTGCCGAACAATGTGAGCAGTTCGCCACTGGAACGCGCTTCCACCTCCAATTCCAGCAGCGGGTTGTCGGCCACCAGGCGCGGCAGAAAATCCTGCATGAAGTCTGGTGCGTAAGAGTCAGGCAGGCCAAGGCGGATCTTGCCCTGCATGCGTTGCGGCGTGAGGGAGGCCAGCAGGCGATCATGGCTCTTGAGGAACTCGGTGGTTTCACCCAGGAGTTTCTTGCCGTACATGGTCAGCTCAACCCCCTGGTTGCTGCGGCTGAACAGGCGCTGGCCGACTTGCTCTTCGAGCTTTTTAATCTGTGTGGTCACCGTGGAGGCACTGCGGTGCACGTGGTTGGCCGCTTCGTTGAATCGCTGAAAGCGGGCTACCGCGTGAAAGGTGCGCAACAGGTCGATGTTCAGTTGTTTACTCATGATTCCACTTTTATGGATTAGTGGTGCAGACTATTCAAATATACAGAATCATGCGCGGCCCTTAGCCTTTCGGTCAATCAAGCGAACCGGAGGCTCAATGAAACGATCGACCTTAGGGCTGCTGCTGTTACAGATAGTCTTCGTGCTGTCGTGGAGTTCGGGCTTTATCGGCGCGAAATTGGCGGCCCGTAGTGATGGGGTGTTCAACGTGCTGTTCTGGCGTTTTCTGCTGGTGTCGCTGTGCCTGGCGCTGTTCTTGAACGTGCGGCTGCTGAAGGTTTCCTGGGCGCGGATCCGCCATCACGCCGTAATCGGGTTCCTGTCGCAATTTCTCTATTTGAGCTGTGTCTACGTGGCGATCCAGAACGGGTTGCCACCGGGGATTGCGGCGATCATCGCGGCCTTGCAGCCGTTGATGACGGCGGCCCTGTCATCGGGCAGCGTGGCCGAGCGCAGTGGTGGCTGGCAGTGGCTGGGGCTGATGATCGGTTTTGCCGGCGTGGCGATTGTGATCTCGGGGCAATACCGCAACAGCGGAGCCGATGTCGGGCTGGTCATGTATGCATTGCCCCTGGTGTCGGCGCTGGGGCTGACCGTCGCCACGCTGTATGAACGACGTTCGGCCCAGGCTCAGTCCGGCGACCTTGCCCTGGCGTTGTTTATCCAGTCGTCGTTGACCTTGATCGGTTTTGCCGCAGCGGTGCTCTACACCGATACGTTGAGCATTCCCCGGGCCCCCGATGTATTGATCTCCATCCTTTGGCTGACGGTGTTTTCTACCTTCCTCGCTTACCTGAGCCTGTGGATGTTGTTGCGGGTGATGACGGCCACCCATGTGGCTGCGTTGGTGTACCTGGAGCCTCCGGTGACACTGGTATGGGCGGCAATGATGTTCGGCGACGTGATTTATGCATCGACGTATGCAGGGATCGCCGTGGTGGTGGCAGGCCTGATTCTGGTGCGCCTGAAACAACCGGTCGCAGTGTGTACCTCTTGAAAAGGTCAGTTTTTCTTTACCTGCCGTCTGCCCGCAGGTTCAGCAACCTGACAGTTGGCACCTGTTAAAAAGTCTTATAGCCAAGCAGGAGCGCGGCTGGAACAAGGGGGCATTTTTTACTGGTGTAAACGCTGGGCGGTGACGCCCGAGGATTCTGTATGTTGTTACGTTATGCGGCATTGGCGGCGCTGGTCGTCGCGGCTTCCGGGTGTGTAGAGGAGCGGGTCGTGCATGATCGACGACCGGTGCAGCGTGAATATGTAGAAGTCGTCGCGCCGCAACCGCCGCCGGTGCAGGTCATCGAGGTCGAGCCCGAAGGGCGGCCAGGCTACCTGTGGTCGCGGGGTTACTGGCGTTGGGAAGGCGGGCGTTATGTGGCGGTGCACGGCCACTGGGAGCCGGAGCGTCCAGGTTATCGCTACGTGCATCCGCATTGGGTACAACGCAATGACGGCTATCACTGGCAGGGCGGCGGTTGGGTTCGCTGACCGTATTGCAGTCGCTTAAATCGGCTTCTGTGTACCCAGAAGCCGAACTTCCCTGAGCAGCGCCGCGCCCAACTGGCCGGTGCCCAGCTCCTTGTAGCCCACGGCTTTTACGTCGCCATTCTCTTCCGCCTGGATGAGGATCACTGGTGTTTGCTTGCCTGTGGCTTCGTCGACATGCATCGCGTACTGCGGGATATCCAGCTTGATCGGCGTGCCTGCCGCCTGGCCTTTCACATTGATCAGAAATGCCGCACAACCGGTATCCACATCCTGGCTGGTGGCGGAGCGGCCACTGACGAAGCAGGTGGAGGGCAGGTCGGGCCAGGTGATGGTTTCGGCGAAGGCCAGTGGGGACGTTAACGTCAAGCCGGCGAGAAGAAGCGTGCGCACGTTGGTCGTATCTCTGGATAAAGTCGGTAACGGCATTTTCTACCAAAGCCTGAACGCTGCTGCAACGCGGCGTCTCATGTCAGCCGCCGCATGCCTGTAGCCTTGGCTGCGTTGGTGTCAAATGTCGCCGTATATTCACATCCAGCTGCGTGGGCACAGCGTTCAATCAGGCAGTCGGCGAAGTCGGCCTTGGTGCTTGTGAATCGCCGCAGTGCCTGCCAGATGACTTCGGCGTGTTCTACAGTCAGTTCCCGGGTGCGTAGCAGCGTTTCCAGGACGGCAACCACTTCACTCTTGGCGCACTGGTAGCTGGATTGGAGGACCCATACCAACTCCACCACTGAAACCAGGCTGACGAAACCCGGCGAGGAAGTGGTGAGAGATTCGATCAGTCTGGATGCTTTTGGCGATTGAACGGGGTCATCTTGGGTGACATAGCGCACCAGCACATTGGTATCCAGTCCGATCATCGTGCTTTTGCCCCCTGCGCAGCGATGGCCAGGTTCATTGCTTCGATGCTGACAGGTTTGGCGGGTTTGCGGATCAGCCCTTTGAGGTCCAGTACGGTTTTGCTGGCCGCGATGATGGCGAATTTGCCTTCTTCCATTTCCACAAATTCGACCCGGTCGCCAGTGTCCAGCCCAAGCGCGGCGCGGACTTGAACAGGGATGGTGATTTGTCCTTTTGAAGTAAGTGTGGCGGTAGCCATGTTGAAAGCCTCTCTCGTGATACTCCTTACCTTAGGGTAAGGAATTGTGGAGGGCAAGATCCATTGGTCCATAGATTACTCATCTGGCGTGGGTGGGTCGGAACAGGTAAAACGATAGTCCGAACTGTCCCTGTCGACACGCCTGATACCGGCCTCAAGAGATACAACATATGACCGACCGCCACCTCATCATCCCCACCTCCATGCAACCCATCGTCGAGCGCGCCGGCTACGTGCCGGCCGTAAAAGTCGGCAAGACGTTGTACTGCGCAGGCCAGGTCGGCCGCACGGAAAGGCTGGAAGTCATCACCGACCCCGAGGCGCAATTCGTCGCAGCCTGGGAGAGCCTGCGGCTGGTGTTGGAGGAGGGGGGTTGTACGTTTGAAGACGTGGTCGACATGACCACTTACCACGTGAACATGAGCGAACACATGGCGGTTTTCCGTGAAGTGAAAAACCGCCTGTTCCCGCGAGGGTTGTGCGCCTGGACGGTCATTGGCGTATCGGAACTGGCCAATCCAGGCTTGCTGCTGGAGATCAAGTGCGTCGCGGTTCAGCGCTGACTCACTGCACCACGCGATAGCACGGCACGTACGCAGCGCCGCCCGGCAGTTTCATCCGGTGCTGCTCCACAAATGCCTTCAGCAACTCATCCAGCGGCTTCATGATCGCCGGGTCGCCATGAATCTCATACGGCCCGTTCTGCTCGATCAGGCGAATACCCTTGTCCTTGACGTTGCCCGCCACGATCCCGGAGAACGCCCGGCGCAGGTTGGCCGCCAGTTCGTGGGGCGGCAGGGCGTGGCTCAGTTGCAGGCTGGCCATGTTGGCGTGGGTCGGGTCGAACGGGCGCTGGAAGCCTTCGTCGATCTTCAGCAGCCAGTTGAAGTGGAACGCGTCGTTGCGCTCGCGGCGGAACTGTTTGACCGCTTTCAGGCCGGCCGTCATCTGCCGCGCCACTTCTGCCGGATCATCAATGATGATCTGGTAGTGAGCCTGGGCCGCTTCCCCCAGGGTTGCGCCCACAAACGCGTGCAGCTGTTGCAGGTACGGCGCGGCGTGTTTCGGCCCGGTGAGGATCACCGGGAACGGCACGTCGTGGTTGTCCGGGTGCATCAGGATGCCCAGCAGGTACAGGAACTCTTCAGCCGTGCCGGCGCCGCCCGGGAAGATGATGATGCCGTGGCCGACGCGCACGAAGGCTTCCAGGCGCTTTTCGATGTCCGGCAGAATCACCAGCTCGTTGACGATCGGGTTCGGCGCCTCGGCGGCGATGATCCCCGGCTCGGTCAGGCCCAGGTAGCGCCCTCCGGTAATGCGTTGCTTGGCGTGGGAAATGGTCGCGCCCTTCATCGGGCCTTTCATCACGCCGGGGCCGCAGCCGGTGCACACGTCGAGGCTGCGCAGGCCCAGTTCGTGGCCGACTTTCTTGGTGTATTTGTATTCTTCGGTATTGATCGAGTGCCCGCCCCAGCACACCACGATCTTCGGCTCCACGCCCGGGCGCAGGGTGCGGGCGTTGCGCAACAGGTGGAACACGTAGTCGGTGATGCCCTGGGAGCTGCTCAGGTCGATGCGCTGGCTGTCCAGTTCGTTTTCGGTGTAGACGATGTCGCGCAGGGCGCTGAACAGCATTTCCCGGGTGCTGGCGATCATTTCGCCATCGACGAAGGCGTCAGCCGGGGCGTTCAACAGTTCGAGGCGCACGCCACGGTCCTGCTGGTGGATGCGTACTTCGAAGTCTTTATAGGCGTCGAGGATGGTCTTGGCGTTGTCGATATGCGCGCCGGTGTTGAGGATGGCCAGGGCGCATTGACGGAAGAGGGTGTAGATGCTGCCGGTACCGGCTTCGCTCAGTTGCTGGACTTCACGTTGCGACAGCGTTTCAAGGCTGCCTTTAGGGCTTACGGAGGCATTGATGACTTGTCTTTGGGGCATTCTGATTCCCTGAAAGCACAGCCACCGGACCATGGAAGGCCAGTGGCTTGAGGATAGTGCGCGCCGTTAACGGTCGCATTGGACTGGCATTTTCCCCGGCACTGGAGCCGAGCGCAAATACCGTCGCGCACCATCATGCCGCAGAAGTTACTGAATCAGCTTCCAGTTTTTGTAGAAAAACCGCCGCAAGGTAAAGACCGCTCCGGCAAAGCCGGCGATCAGGCCGTTGAGCACGGACGGCACCCGGGTGGGCCGCACGATATCGATGAACAGGCAGTAGCGCTTGGCGTCGTTCTTGTTGAAGGAGGCGTGCATCAGCGTGTCATCGAAGATAAACAGCGGGTCATCGTGCCAGTAGTGCTTGTGCTTGCCGACCTGGATGTAAACGCCGTCGTGATGGGGCGCCGGTGCCATGTTGTAGAGCACCCGGAACATCATGCGCAGCGGGCCGAAGTGAAACGAGGTGGAGCGGTTTTCATTGAACACCGACACGCCGATGGTTTTCACATAGGGCAGTTTTTCCCGCAGTTGCGGAATATCCAGAGTGGTCTCGATCGGACGGCCGTACCACTGGAAGAACAACATGCCGCGCTTTTTCTCGGCCATGCGCTCATCCAGGTACTGAATGATTTCGTCCTTGTTGGCCATGGCGTCGTCGATGACCTTCTGCAGGTCTTCACGCCAGGCCGGTGGCAGGTCGTTCATCTTATAAACGTGGCGATTGCGCTGGCTCAACAGGTCAAACAGCGTGTTGAAGGGTGCCAGCAGCCAGGTATTGCGACCATTGCCGATGAAATACTTCTTGATGGTCGTGCCGTCGTACAGGCCATTGCGCAGGAAGTCATACAGCCCGCAGAACACCACCAGCAGCAGAAACACCAGGGTGGTTTTCGGGAAGCAATAGATGAACAGCAATACGCCAAGGACCCAGGCGGCGGACGCCAGGCGTTTGCGGATGACACTCTTACTCATGAAACTTGGCTCCATCGGGCGGTTTTCGATTGCTTCAAAACCGTCCGCGATCGACTGGCAGGCCAGGCAAAGGAGTCAGTCAACCCGTAGGGCATCATGCCCGAGCTGAAACATATCGAAATAATATGGTCATGATAGGGTGTTATCGCGCTCAGGTGGCGTTTTAAATGCTGGAAATTTGTGAAGTCACTGCACAGTTTTTTACCGTTGTCCCTTTAAAACACCTCGGCTAATAGCCGGATCAGCAGTGTTGCGGATAGCATTTTGTGAACAGAAGATTTGCGACTATCGTGACGCTTCGGTTTTCCGGGCGTCATAGACCGGTACGATTGACGCTGTAATGGCCACCATTGGCCTTCGGCACCTTGGAAGAGGCAGAAATTTTATGATCATCAAACCGCGGGTTCGTGGCTTTATCTGTGTGACCGCTCACCCGGTTGGCTGTGAAGCGAACGTCAAAGAGCAGATCGACTACGTGACCCAACACGGTGCCATTGAAGGCGGCCCGAAAAAGGTGCTGGTCCTCGGGGCTTCCACCGGCTACGGCCTGGCCGCGCGCATCAGCGCTGCCTTTGGCTGCGGCGCCGACACCCTGGGCGTGTTTTTTGAGAAAGAAGGCGAAGAGGGCAAGCTCAGCTCTGCCGGCTGGTACAACAGCGCCGCCTTCGAGAAGTTCGCACTGGAAAAAGGCCTGTACGCCAAGAGCATCAACGGCGACGCGTTCTCTGACGAGATCAAGCGCCTGACCATCGAAACCATCAAGAAAGACCTCGGCAAGATCGACCTGGTGGTCTACAGCCTGGCCGCGCCACGCCGTACCGACCCGCAAGGCGTGGTGCACACCTCCACCCTCAAGCCGATCGGCAAGGCCGTGACCCTGCGCGGTATCAACACCGACAAGGGCGTCGTGGTCGACACCACCCTTGAGCCGGCCACCCAGGAAGAAATCGACGGCACCGTGAAAGTCATGGGCGGCGAAGACTGGCAGCTGTGGATCGACGCCCTGCGTGACGCCGACGTGTTGGCCGAAGGCGCCAAGACCACCGCGTTCACCTACCTCGGCGAGAAGCTGACCCAGGACATCTACTGGAACGGTTCCATCGGCGAAGCCAAGAAGGACCTGGACAAGAAAGTCCTGACCCTGCGCGAAAACCTTGCTGCACTGAAGGGCGACGCCCGTGTGTCGGTGCTCAAGGCCGTGGTCACCCAGGCCAGCTCGGCGATCCCGATCATGCCGCTGTACCTGTCGCTGCTGTTTAAAGTGATGAAAGAACAGGGCACCCACGAAGGTTGCATCGAGCAGGTCTATGGCCTGTTCAAGGACAGCCTGTACGGCAAAGAGCCCAAGCTCGACGCCGACGGCCGCCTGCGTGCCGACCTCGCGGAACTTGAGCCGAAGGTTCAGGACGCGGTCGCGGCACTGTGGAATCAGGTCTCCGACGACAATGTCAACGAGATCAGCGATTTTGCCGGCTACAAGGCGGAGTTCCTCCGCCTGTTCGGTTTCGAGATCGACGGCGTGGACTACGACGCTGACGTCAATCCAACCGTGAAGATCCAGGGCCTGGTTCAGGCCTGAGCGATGTGAGCGGGCCGCGACCTTGAAGAGGTGTTATCAAGGCCGCGGCGGGTTACTTCACAACTTCAGACGGTGCGGGATGAAGAGAGGCGCGCCTGTGCCTCGCTGAACGCGGGCCGCCTGACGTTTACCACTTCTTTTTCCCACAGTGGGTTCAAGGGCATGTGGTAACCACTGTCTTTGGCTGTCCGGATCAGTTCTGCCATTTCCTTGCTGTCATTGATGATGGCGATTTCGTCGAACCGTCCGAGTTTGGCCGGCAGGAAAAAGGTTACCGGGTAGTTGGCAGCAACATCAGCCACCGGGCTCCCTGAATCCGTACTGTGGTGAACCACCCGCTCTCCCTTCCCCACCAGCGCCTCATTGATCGCCGGGATCATGTTCGCTATTCGCGACGTGGCATTGCCGATGTTGCTGTCTTCCTTTTGATAAAAACGATCAGCGCTTTCATAGTCTTCGCGCAGTTCATTTGGCGCCTTGTATTGATTGGGATCTGCACTGCGTTGTTTATAGCCATCAACCCGCTCCTTAAATACGCTGTGGGCGACATCCGGCACGAGTAGCTTGTCTTGCGGGCCGAGGTCACTCATGTGCGGGCCGATCAAGTGCAAATCATAGTCAGCCGTCAGGGCTTTGCCGCCTTCGGTTTTTGCCAGCACTTCGACAGGCTTGCCTTGGTGGGTGATTTGAAAGTCGTTATCTAAAGGTGATTGGCGCTTGCCTTCGAATGCGTAGATTTTATGGCTGGGTCCCTGTGCATTGAAGCGTATGACGCCGTCAGGGGTCTCGGGTTGGAGTTGATCGATTTTGCCGAGCTTCAGCAGGTCGTTAAGGCGGTTGCTCGACACCGCCAGCGGAACTGAAACCGCATAGCCATCCTGGATGCAACTGGTGGTTTGCTCGCTGGCCTTGGCGATTTTCTGCGGATTGGTTTCAGAAAACTTCTCCAGTTTACTGAGCCCCTGATCCACGCAGATCAGGCCGGCCTGCGGCCCCCAGTCGGCACTTTTGCCTTTGATATGAAAGTCTTTGGTGGGATGCCCTGCCTCGATCAGCCCGGTTGCCACTGGCTCGACGGCACGTACCCCAATGAGGGTGTTGTGCTCAGCGGCCAGGCGTTGGAAAGGTGCAAGATGGCCTGATGCAATTCCGGTCTGGCCCTTGACCCGTTCGATCGCCGACTCCAGGGACCGTTTCTCCAGAGGGCCGGATCCGGCCCCCTGTTCCATTTGACGATTTTCCAGCATTGCTCTGCTGGCGCTTGATGGGGAAATGACAGAAGTATTAATAGTGTTCATGGGTTACCTCCAACTTCTTCGCGATGTGTCGTAAGTTTTATGGAGTTCCCTTCCAGACAAATGTGTGACCGATTGCACCTTCGACACTAAGCAACCCGTCTAGTCCGTGCTGTCGGAAATATCTGAAGTGTTTCGATGCATATTTATGCAATCCATTTATCCCGCATCTGCAGGTGTTTTAAACGGAGATGTCCTTATGACGATTCGCGCAGTTGTTTTTGATTTCGGCGGTGTCCTGTTCGACTGGAACCCGCACCATCTCTACCGCCAACTGATTGCCGACGACCACGAGCGCCAGCAGTTCCTGGACACGGTCTGCACTCAGGCCTGGAACACCGAGCAGGATGCCGGCCGCAGCCTGGCCGATGCGACCCGCACGCTGATCGCCGAACACCCCCAACACGAACGCTTGATCCAGGCGTACTACGACCGCTGGCACGAGATGCTGCGTGGCGCATTACCTGAAGGCGTGGCGATTCTGGAAGCGTTGCATGAGGCGAAGATGCCACTGTTCGGCCTGACCAACTGGTCCGCCGAGACCTTTCCCTACGCCCGTGCCAACTATCCGTTCCTGCAGTATTTTCGCGACATCGTGGTGTCTGGCGAAATCAAGTTGATCAAGCCCGATGCCGCGATCTACCACGCCAGCCTGGCGCAGGTGCGTGCCCATCTGCCAGATATCCAGCCGGCTGAAGTGGTATTTATTGATGACGTGGCCGGTAATGCCGAGGCGGCCATTGCCTTGGGCTGGCAGGGGATTCATCACGTGTCTGCCGGGCAGACACGCGAACGCTTGCGTGAGCTCGGAGTGAGCCTTTAGCGCGCCCACTTCTCCATGACGAAATCCACAAAGGCCCGCAGCTTGGGCAGGCGATAGCGGTCCTGGGCGTACAGTAAATGCATCGGCCGGCTGGGCAGTTGGTAGGACGTCAATAACGCCACCAGCTTCCCGGCCCGCAGGTCGGGCTCTACCAGTGCGTCCGGCAGCATCACGATGCCCATGCCTTCCAGTGCCGCCTGGCGCAAGGCCTGGGAACTGTTGATGGTCAACGAGCCGGAAACGGGAATTTCCACTTCGCCCTCTGCGCCGCGCATGCGCCACAGTTTGTCGGCGTTGCGCCAGTCGTCGGTCGCCGGGTAGGCGAATGCCAGGCAGTCGTGCTCCTGCAGATCATCGGGGAGTTGGGGCGTGCCACGCCGCGCCAGGTAACCCGGGGACGCGCAGAGGGTGATGGTGTAATCCAGCATTGGCCGGGCAATCAGGCTTGGAGCGTCCAGCTCCCCCAGGCGGATGGCCACGTCGAAGCCGCTGTCGACCATGTCCATCCGCTGATTACTCAGCACTACGTACAGCTTGATCTGGGGATAGCGCTGGGAAAATTCACTGAGTGCCGGTGCCAGGCGTTCGGTGCCAAAGGCCGGTGGCGCAGTGATCCGCAGCAGGCCCTTGGGTACGTCGCTGTTGGCTTGTTCGGCCATCTGTTCGGAGTCGGACACCAGCCCGAGTACTTCCAGGCAACGCTGGTAATAAATCCCGCCAAACTCGGTCAGGCTTTGCTTGCGGGTGGTGCGCTTGAGCAGGCTGACGCCCAGGCGTTGCTCCAGAGCGCGCAGGTGATTGCCGACCATGGTGGTGGACATGCCGCACGCTTGCGCCGCCGCCGTCATGCTGCCGGCTTCCACCACTTTCACGTACACCGTCATCGCCTGGAACAGATCCATTATCAAGCCTTGGTTTAAAGTGATTGCAGGAATGCGCAGTTTATCCAGCTCGGGTGGCTAACGATACTGGCGTCATCACTACGATGCACTGGAGCCTCACGCCATGACCGCCGCCTGCCTGATGACCACTTATCAACCGTCGCCCCTGAGCTTTACCCGTGGCCTTGGCACGCGCCTGTGGGACCAGCAGGGTCGTGAATACCTGGATGCCGTGGCGGGTGTGGCGGTGACGAATGTCGGCCACTCCCACCCACGGTTGGTGACGGCCATCAGTGAGCAGGCCGGTTTGCTGCTGCACACCTCCAACCTCTACAGCATCGACTGGCAGCAGCGGCTGGCCCAGCGCCTCACCCAACTTTCCGGGCTGGACCAGGCCTTCTTCAACAATTCCGGGGCCGAGGCAAACGAAACGGCGCTGAAGCTGGCGCGGTTGCATGGCTGGAAAAAGGGTATCGAACAGCCTCTGGTGGTGGTGATGGAGAATGCTTTCCACGGGCGCACCCTGGGCACTATGTCTGCCAGCGACGGGCCTTCCGTGCGGCTGGGGTTTCAAAAGCTGCCGGGGGACTTCATCAAGGTCGGCTTCGGTGACTTGAAGGCGTTGGAGGCGGTGACCGAGGAGTTCGGCGCGCGGATTGTCGCGGTGCTGCTGGAGCCGATCCAGGGCGAAAGCGGTGTGCAAGTCGCGCCGCCGGGTTACCTGAGAGCCTTGCGCGAGCATTGCACTCGCCAAGGTTGGTTATTGATACTCGATGAGATCCAGACCGGGATCGGCCGCACCGGTCGCTGGTTTGCCTTCCAGCATGAAGGCATCGTGCCCGATGTGATGACCCTGGCCAAAGGCCTGGGCAATGGCGTGCCGATTGGTGCGTGCCTGGCCCGGGCTGCCGTGGCGCAATTGTTTACGCCTGGCAGCCATGGCAGCACCTTCGGCGGCAATCCGCTGGCCTGTCGGGTGGGGTGTACGGTGCTGGAGATCATCGAAGAACAAGGCCTGCTCGACAACGCGGCACAACAGGGCGAGCGGTTGCTGGCGCGCTTGCGGGTGGAGTTGAGCGAACATCCCCAGGTGCTGGCGATTCGCGGGCAGGGGCTGATGATCGGCATTGAGCTGGCGACGCCTCACCGCGACCTGGCCCAGCGCGCGGCGCACGAGCATGGGCTGCTGATCAACGTGACGCGGGGCAAGATCATTCGGTTGTTGCCGCCGTTGACCATTGACGGCAAGGAAGTGGAAATGATCGTGCGGGCGCTTTCCCGGCTGCTGGACTAGATCTACCCACCTTCCGTAGCAGCTGTCGAGCGCCAGCGAGGCTGCGTAGGACGCACCTCGGTCACCGTTCAAACTCGATGGCGGTGGGGCTGCCGACGCAGGGCCGCGGGTCAAACTCGATGGCGGTGGTGCTGCCGACGCAGCCTCGCTAAAGCTCGACAGCTGCTACGCGGGGCCGTTCAACCACTCCTGATTCAGGGTCTCGGTATCCCCCAGGTAATCCAGCAACCAGGCCATGGCCGGCGACAATTTGTTCTGCGCCCACGCCACGCACGACGGGCTGGCTGGGAAGGGCCGGGACAGTTGCAGGGCGCTCAGCTCGCCGCGTTCGATCCACGGTTGCACCAGGTGCGCCGGCGCCATGCCGACGCACAGGCCATCTCGCAGGCAATCAATCGCCGAGGCCCAATGGGGCACCACTAAACGACGCTGGTTATCCAGGGTCCAGGTGTCGCGCTTGGGCAGGTTGCGCGAGGTATCGGTCATGCACAGGGAGGCGAAAGGTCGCAATTGGTCGTCGCTGAGCAAGCCTTTTTCCGTCGCCAGCGGGTGCCGGCTGCTGACCACGCACAGCCAGTTCAACAAACCCATGTCGCGAAACGTGAACTGGCTGGCCACCGGCACCGCGCTGGTGGCGCCGATCACAATGTCGGTGCGGTCGTCGGCCAAGGCATCCCACACCCCGTTGTACACCTCGTAATCCAGCAGCAATTCCACCTCTGGGAACTGGCGATAGAAATCCAGCACCAGTTGCCGGCAGCGCTGCTGTTTGACGATGGAGTCCACCGCGACTTTCAGTTGGCCACTCCAGCCATTGGCCACTTGCTGGCACAGCCGGCGGGTGCCGAGCATTTTTTTCATGACGCCGCGGGCTTCGTCGATAAACAATCTACCGGCGGGCGTCAGTTCCACATCCCGATGACGTCGGACAAACAGCGGCACCGCCAGCCATTCTTCGATTTGCCGCACGGTGTAGCTGATGGCCGACGGCACGCGGTGCAGTTCCTGGGCGGCGGCGCTGAAACTGCCGTGGCGGGCCACTGCATCCACTACATCCAGGGAATATTCAGACCACATGGGTGTTGCCTTCAAAAATATTGATAGGAAAGTCCAATTATTCTCGCTTCACAGGGAAGTATGCAGCTTCATAATAGGCGCCAGTCAGCAAATAGTTTGATGGCAGGTTATACAAGGCTTCAATGAAAAATTCTTTTGGATTCACCTGGTACCTGGCGGGGCTGAGCATGCTCGGCTATCTGGCCATGGATATGTACTTGCCGGCGTTTGGCGCCATGGGCGAGCAACTGCAGATTTCACCCGGCGCGGTGGGCGCGAGCCTGAGCATTTTCCTCGCCGGCTTTGCCGTCGGGCAGTTGCTGTGGGGGCCGCTGTCCGACCGGCTGGGGCGCAAACCGGTGCTGCTCACGGGCCTTTCGCTGTTTGTGCTCGGTTGCCTGGGCATGTTCTGGGTCGAGACCGCACCGCAGTTGTTGGCCTTGCGCTTTGTGCAGGCGATTGGCGTGTGTTCCGCCGCCGTCAGCTGGCAGGCGCTGGTGATCGACCGTTACCCGGCGGATAAGGCCCATCGGGTGTTCGCGGGCATCATGCCGCTGATGTCCCTGTCACCCGCCCTGGCACCACTGCTGGGGGCATTGATGTTGAATCACTGGGGTTGGCAGGCGATCTTCGGTGTGTTGCTGGTGGTTTCGCTGTTACTGCTGTTGCCGACGTTGTTTCTCAAGCCTTTGCCGAAACGCCTGACAACCGACGGCGAACCTTCCCGACTCGGTTATGGGCAACTGCTCAAGTCGCGGGTGTTCACCGGCAACGTGATGATCTTTGCCGCGTGCTCGGCCAGTTTCTTCGCCTGGCTCACCGCCTCGCCGTTCATCCTCGGCGGCATGGGCTACAGCCCCAACGACATTGGCTTGAGCTATGTACTGCCAACGCTGTCATTCCTGATCGGCGGCTACAGTTGCCGCAGCGCGTTGCAGCGCTTCCAGGGCCAGACCTTGTTGCCGTGGCTACTGTTGGCGTACTGCGTCAGCATGGTGGCGCTGTACCTGGTGGCCACCTTGACCGTGCCCACGCTCGCCACCTTGCTGATTCCGTTCTGCCTGATGGCGCTGGTCAACGGCGCCAGCTACCCGATCGTGGTGGCGAATGCGCTGATGCCGTTTGCAGAAAATTCCGGCAAGGCAGCGGCATTGCAGAACACCTTGCAGTTGGGCCTGTGCTTTCTTGCAAGCCTGATCGTGTCGTCGATGATCGACCAGCCGCTGTTGATTACCGCGATTGTGATGCTGGCGACGGCGCCATTGGCGGTGTTGGGCTACTGGCTGGCGCGGCCGAAGGGTAGTGATTCGGAGCTTGCGCGTGCTTGATCTGATAATGCCGTCAAACTGTGGGAGCTGGCTTGCCTGCGATGAGGGCGGCATATCCGACATCATTATTGGCTGACCCACCGCTATCGCAGGCAAGCCAGCTCCCACAGTTGATCGGGCTCCTTGAGCAAGCATGGGGGGATTAGAAAGTCACTTCCATATTCACCGTCGGCGTTGAAGTGCGGCTGCCCCGGCCGCCGTCCACACCGAACTTGTTATGCCAGTACTCGTAGCCCACGCCCAGGTACAGGTTGGGCTTGACGCTTTTGCCCGGGCGCACCGCCACCATCAGCGCGGTGCGCATCAGGGTTTCCGGCGCGGTGTCGCGGCCGTGGAAGTCCTCGCCCTTTTCCCCGACATGATTGATAAACCCCTGAAACTTCGCCCCGTGGTTGCCGATCTCGAAAGGGCGCATCCAGGTCAGGTTGAGCATGTAGGTATCGTCGAAGGTGTGGTCGGGTTCTTTCGCGCCGGGGATGCCGGAATGGTTCCTTTCCTTGTAGTACATCAGACTCAGGTCCAGCACGCCGACGGTGTTGAACTTCAAGGTCGGGCCAATCACCAGCGCGCGCTTTTTCGCCGACGCCAGGTTGTTGTTGCGGTTGGCGTCAAAGCCGAAGGTCAGTGCGTAATCCTTGATCACCCCGGTGCCCAGCGGCACATCGAAGACCCTTGAAGCGTACAACTGGTGCCGGTACACGGCGTACACCTCGCTGCCGCCGTGGTCGGTACCCTTGCGCGGGTCGCGGCTGTCTGACAGGAACACATCGAGGTTCAGGTAATTGCTGCCGTACTGGTAGCCGCTGGCGTGGGTGAAACTGTAGATGCGCTTGCTGAATTCATCCGGGTTGTTCGGATTGGTGAACTGTTGGCCGTAGCGAAATCCTACGCTGTTGTTCATCCACTCCAGCGCGACAGCCTCCCCGCCGCCGAACAGTGTGAGTAATACGGTTGCGCCGTGCAGTGCCTTTTTCATTGTTTTAATTCCTTTGGCGTTTTGGCTCATGGCAACCGTGCAAGGGTCGCCGGGCGCAGTATCCGCACATCCGTTGTGGGTTCCAAAGAACAGAATCTCGCCTGGGCCGATGCCGAAACGGCAGCACTGAAGCTGGCCTGGAAGTCAGGAAATACGCGGTGCCCGGGGTGTTTCCCGATTTTCGCGCAAGCTGATTTCTTCACTGAGCAGATGGGCCATGGCTTGCACCGCAATCGGCAAGTCCCGGTCTTTGCGGGCGTACAGACCGAGGTCGCTGAAGATCCCGCCCTGGTCGCTCAGCGGAATGTGCAGGAGTTCACCGCGGGCCAAATCCACCTCCACGCCGATGCGTGTCTGGAACGCGATGCCCAGTTGCTGGCGCGCCAGTTGCCGGGCCAGTTCCATGGAGTTGCTGTGCAGCAGCGGTTTGTTCGTCGCCGCCGAGCGCTTGTGCAGAGGCGCGATCAGGTGATGAACCGACAGCTCGCTCTTGGCCTGGATCACCCCATGTTCACAGCAGCGCGCGTAACTCACGCTGGCCTCGCCCGCCAGGGGATGCCCCGGCGCCATCAACGCGCCCAGGCGGAAATGGCCGACACACACCTGGATGGTTTCGCTGCTGCGCGGTAAGGCAAAGGCCAGCCCCAGATCAGCCTGGCCATTGACCACCGCGCCTGGAATTGACTGCGAACCCTGCACCGTGACGCCAATGGTCACCTTCGGGTAGCGCTCACGCATGCGCTTGAGGGCGGCGGGCAACAGCTCCACGGTGGCACCTTCCACCGTGGCGATTTCCACATGACCGGTCTGCACACCGTTCAAACCGTCCAGCTCACCGCGTACACGTTCCACATCCTGCAACAGGATGCTCACGTGACGGGTCAGGATCTCGCCGGCGGCGGTCAGGCGCAGCCCGCCGGGCAGCCGCTCGAACAGCGCCGCGCCCACTTCATCCTCCAGCTTTAGGATCTGCCGGTTCACCGCCGAAGAGGCGACGTTCAGGCGGCGCGCGGCTTCGCGGATCGAGTGGCAGCGGCGAACCATGTCGAAGTAGTAAATCGCCGGGGCGTGAATGCGCAGCTTGCGGTTGAGCATTTTTTTTCAAGTCCTTGTGCGCAGCGCTTCAAGCCACGGGGCAGGGCGGCTGAATGGATTTTTGTAACATCGTTGATGATGGTTTTGTGAAATTGATTGTATACAACTCTATGGACATCCAATCTTTCTATTGCATACAGTGAGTGCACAACAAAAACAGAGAACCCCTCACCATGACTATCCCGAAGGCGTCACCGCAGCGGCCAGAAGATGAGAATCTCGGCGTCGCAGCCAACATGGCTTACGGCCTGCAGCATGTGCTCACCATGTACGGCGGCATCGTGGCCGTACCGTTGATCGTCGGCCAGGCGGCCGGGTTGTCGCCGGCCGATATTGGCTTGCTGATTGCCGCCTCGCTGTTTGCCGGTGGCTTGGCCACGCTTTTGCAAACCCTTGGGCTGCCGTTCTTCGGCTGCCAGTTGCCGCTGGTGCAAGGGGTGTCCTTTGCCGGGGTGGCAACGATGGTGGCGATTGTCGGCAGCGATGGCGCGGGCGGCATCCCGGCGATTCTCGGCGCGGTGATGGCCGCGTCGTTGATCGGGTTGTTGATCACCCCGGTGTTCTCACGAATCACCAAATTCTTCCCGCCGCTGGTCACGGGCATTGTGATCACCACCATCGGCCTGACCCTGATGCCCGTCGCCGCCCGGTGGGCCATGGGCGGTAACAGCCGCGCCGCGGATTTCGGCAGCATGCCGAACATCGGCCTGGCGGCACTGACCCTGGTGCTGGTGTTACTGCTGAGCAAGATCGGCAGCGCGACCATCTCGCGGCTGTCGATCCTGCTGGCGATGGTGATCGGCACGATCATCGCGGTGTTCCTTGGCATGGCTGACTTCTCCAGCGTGACCCAGGGCCCGATGTTCGGCTTTCCCGCGCCATTCCATTTCGGCATGCCCACCTTCCACCTGGCGGCGATCATTTCCATGTGCATCGTGGTGATGGTGACGCTGGTTGAAACCTCGGCGGACATTCTCGCGGTGGGCGAAATCATCGACACCAAGGTCGACTCCAAGCGCCTCGGCAATGGCCTGCGTGCCGACATGCTGTCGAGCATGTTTGCGCCGATCTTCGGTTCGTTCACCCAAAGCGCGTTCGCCCAGAACGTCGGGCTGGTGGCGGTTACCGGGGTCAAGAGTCGCTACGTGGTCGCCACCGGCGGGATATTCCTGGTGATCCTCGGCCTGCTGCCGTTCATGGGGCGGGTGATTGCGGCGGTGCCGACTTCGGTGCTGGGCGGGGCCGGGATCGTGCTGTTCGGTACGGTGGCGGCCAGTGGGATTCGTACCTTGTCCAAGGTCGATTACCGCAACAACATGAACCTGATCATCGTCGCCACTTCCATCGGTTTTGGCATGATCCCGATTGCGGCCCCGAGTTTCTATGATCAATTCCCGAGCTGGTTTGCGACTATTTTCCATTCGGGGATCAGTTCGTCGGCGATCATGGCCATCCTGTTGAACCTGGCGTTCAACCACTTCACCACCGGCAACTCGGACCAGCAGTCGGTGTTTGTTGCCGGCACTGAACGCAGCTTGTGCTTCCAGGATGTGGCGGCGTTGCGGGATGGGGATTACTTCAGCGGCGGCAAACTGTTTGATGCCGAGGGCAAAGAGATTCCATTGCTGGCGGAAGTGCCGAAGAAAGCGGCGGTGCAGGGCAGGGCACAGACCAGCGAAGTTTGACGAAGCAGAAGAGCTTTGCGTAGCAGCTGTCGAGCCTTGGCGAGGCTGCGTCAGCGGTGGGTCAGATACACCGTTGACGCAGCCTCGCCAAGGCTCGACAGCTGCTACGGCTGGTTAGCCAGTCTTGAGTGCTTTGTGGGGCAAGGAACAAGCCTCATCCAAAAACTGCACCACCGTCCCCATGCACGCCTGCCGCTCTTCAACATGCGGCATGTGGCTGGAGTCTTCGAACAGCGCCCAGCGCACGTCGGCAATCTCATCCAGGAACGGCTTGACCACCAGTGGCGTGGCCTCATCATGCCGACCGGAAATCACCAGGGTCGGCACATTGACCTTCGACAGCCGGCCAATCACGTTCCAGTCTTTCAAACTGCCAATCACATGGAATTCCGTCGGGCCGCTCATGGCGTGATACACCGTCGGGTCCGAATCCACCTGGGCGAATGTGCGAGCCACTTCTTCCGGCCACGGATTGACCCGGCACACGTGCTGGTCATAGAAAATCCGCGAAGCGGCCAGGTATTCAGGGTCTTGGTAGCTGCCGGCCTGTTCGTGCTTGAGCAGGGTCTCGTGCACGCCTTCAGGCAACAGCTTGCGCAGGCGGTTGGCTTCGCTGACCCAGGTACGCATGCAGGTCGGCGAGTTGGCCGGGATAAACGCACGCAGGCCCTTGGGTTGCAGGATGGCGTGTTCGCTGCCCAGCATGCCGCCCCAGGATTGCCCCAGGATTGCGTAGTTGTTGCTGATTTGCAGGTGGTCCAGCAGGTTGTCCAGTTCTTCCAGGAACAAGCCGACGGTCCAGAATGAAGGGTCTTTGTCAGGCAGGTGCGTGGAGCGGCCGTTGCCCAGTTGGTCGTAGTGAATGACCGCGTGGCCACTGGCAGCAACGTCCTTGTAGGCGTCGACATAATCATGGGTACAACCCGGGCCGCCGTGGAGGATGACCAGCGGCGTAAGGCCGCTGTCCAGGTTGCCGGTGACCCGATACCAGGTTTGGTAGTCGCGAAAGGCCGCATAACCTTCGCGGATTGTTTCGATGAATTCCATTTCGTGCCCTGCCTTGAGAAAAAATGATCAGGCACACGATAGTCGGCACGGAAAGTTTAAGTAACTAGCAAAACAGCTAGGTTTTTCCTTCGGATCAGTCTTCCAGCAACCGGTAGTGGGTGGCTCGTACCACCGCCTGTACCCGGTTCTTGGCCCCCAGTTTGTGCATGGCCGAAGCCAGGTGCAGGGTGACTACGGCCAGGGACCGGCTCAATTGCGTGGCAATCTCGGCGGCGGTCAGCCCGTCGGCGGCCCATTTCAGGCATTCACGCTCACGCTTGGTCAGGCGGATATGCGGGTAGGAACGCAGCTCCTTGCTGAATAGCGGGTAGGCCGCTTCCTGCAAGGCGTGGGTAATCAGGCTGAAGTCTGACAACGTGCGGCGGGCGTCCTGCAACACCGTACTGGCCTTGCCGGTGCGCAGGCCGGTCAGCGAGGCGAAGCCGCCCCGGGGCAAATGGATCGGCACGCTGACGCCGCAGGTCATCTGCCGGTCGTGCAGGTAGCTGGAAACCGGGGCGTGGCAGGGGTCGATGATCTTTTGCAGTGCCGTATCGGCCTTGGCCTCGTAGGACCAGACAAATGGTGAAACCGTAGACAGTGCCAGGTGCTGCACCGGATCGATCTGATAGAAGCCAGCGCTGCACCACAAGCTGTACCAGTCGGGTGGCGTATTGCGCAGTTGCAGCACAGAAGGGGTGATCAGTGCACCATTATGGTCAATGGGCACGGGGGTGTAGTCGTAGACCAACGCGTCGAAACCCAGGTCCTGGGCCAATACGAGGGTGTTGTCCATCTGTTCATCCAGGCTCCTGCCGGGGATGAGACGGTCATTAAACGCCGTTAGCCTGGCCAGCATCCGTTCTGCTCCCGAATTCGTTTGAATCTCGTCTTGCTGCAAGTAGAATGCCACGCCCCGGCGAAGGACTGCCAGACCAAACCTATAAGAATTACCAGGTTATGGACGCGCGGCATCCTCGGTAGTGTTGGCCTTTAAACGGCCACTATTCCCAGGGCCGACACACAACAAGGAATGTATACATGTGGCGTGAAATTGCCCCCGACCAGCGGTACAACGTGCAAGTCGATGGTCACAACCTCGTGGCCTATAGCTTTGGCGAAGGCGATGAGGTGTTGCTGTGTCTCAATGGCGGCCCGGGCCTGCCTTGCGACTACTTGCGCGACGCTCATGGCTGGCTCAAGGACAACGGCCTGCGAGTGGTTGCATTCGACCAGCTTGGCACGGGCGCTTCAGCCAGACCGACTGATGTTTCGCTGTGGGAAATCAGCCGTTATGTCGAAGAAGTCGAAACCGTGCGCCAGGCCCTCGGCCTTGGTCGCGTGCATTTGCTGGGGCATTCCTGGGGCGGATGGCTGGGCATCGAATACGCCATTCACTACCCCGACGCGCTGAAAAGCCTGATCCTGGAAAACACCGTCGGCGACATTCCGCACCTGTCCCTGGAGCTGGAGCGCCTGCGCGGCGCCCTGGGCAGCGAAACCGTGGCGATGATGCAGCGCCATGAAGCCATGGGCACCCTCGATCACCCGCAGTACCAGGCGGCCATCACCTTGCTCAACTACCGCCACGTCTGCCGCCTGGATGAATGGCCGGCGCCGGTCCAGCGTTCCCTCGGCGACTGGAACATGGGCCCCTACGAAACCATGCAAGGCCCCAACGAATTCCTCTACATCGGCAACCT
Source organism: Pseudomonas sp. Z18(2022) (assembly GCF_036346535.1). Classification (NCBI taxonomy): domain Bacteria; kingdom Pseudomonadati; phylum Pseudomonadota; class Gammaproteobacteria; order Pseudomonadales; family Pseudomonadaceae; genus Pseudomonas; species Pseudomonas sp. Z18(2022). The sequence continues at coordinate 764,252 of NZ_JAOTOA010000001.1, read as the reverse complement.
CAAGGACTGGAACCGCATCCCCGAGATGGCCGAATTCAAAATGCCGATACTGATCACCACCGGCCAGCACGATGAACTGACCCCGGCCTGCGCCATGCGTATGAAAAGCGCCGCCCGGCACGCTGAATTGCACGTGTTTCCCAACAGCAGCCATATGCCGTTCTACGAAGAGCCCCAGGCTTACTTCCCGGTGCTGCTGGACTTCCTTGCTCGTCACCGAGGCTGACGGATGAACCTGGCGCGTTACCGTTTTGTGCTGTCCCGGCCGCTGCAGTTGCTGCCGGTGCTGTTTGGCATCAGCCTGATCACCTTTGTACTGGTGCGCTCGATTCCCGGCGACCCGGCGCGTGCCCTGCTGGGATCGCGCAGCACGCCGGATGCGTTGCTGAAGATCCGCGCGCAGTACGGCCTCGACCAGCCCTTGTGGCTGCAATATTTCTACTTCCTGAAAAACCTGCTCAAGGGCGATTTGGGCCAGTCGCTGCTGTACAAGGTCGACGCGCTGAAACTGATCGTCACCCGCATCGAGCCGACCCTGTTCCTGGTGCTCGGCAGCGTGCTGCTGGCGCTGTTGATCGCGGTGCCGATGGCCACCGTGGCCGCACGTAACAAGGGCGGCTGGGCGGATAACCTGATCCGGCTGTTCACCACGGTCGGCCTGGGCATGCCGGCATTCTGGCTGGGCTTGATGCTGATCCTGTTGCTCAGCGTGCAGTGGGGGCTGTTCCCGGTCTCCGGCTATGGGCGTACCTGGCTGGACAAGGCGCACCACATGGTCCTGCCGTGCTTGACCATCGCCCTGGCGCTGTCGGCGGTGCTGGTGCGTAACCTGCGGGCGAGCATGTTGATGGAGTTGCAGGCCGATCACGTCACCGCCGCCCGGGCGCGCGGTTTGTCGGAGGCGGCGGTGTTTCGTCGCCACGTATTGCCCAACTCCCTGGTGCCGGCGGTCAACCTGCTGGCGGTGAACATCGGCTGGCTGATCAGCGGCACGGTGGTGATCGAAAGCCTGTTCGCAATTCCCGGCATCGGCCAGTTGCTGGTGCGCGGGATCTTCACCCGCGACTACATGGTGGTGCAGGGCGTGGCGATGGTGCTGGCTTGTGCGACGGTGCTCGTCAACTTTGTCGCCGATGTGGTGACGGTCGCGCTGGACCCTCGAGTGAAAATGCAATGAGCAGCCGCCCCTTGATTGCTCCGTGGCGCTTGCGCCTGCGCTTCGGCTTTCGCAATGGCCGGCTGACGGCGGCCTGGGGCCTGTTGATTCTGCTGACATGGCTGGCACTGGCCGTTTTTGCACCGTGGATCGCACCCTTTGACCCGATTGCGCAAAACACCGACATCAGTTTGCTGGGTCCCAGCCAGGCCCATCCATTTGGCACGGATAACTACGGGCGAGACATCCTTTCGAGGGTGATATGGGGTGCACGTATCGACCTGCAACTGGCAGTGGTAGGGGTGATCTTTCCGTTCCTGATCGGCACCTTTGTCGGTGCGGTGTCCGGCTACATCGGCGGGCGGTTCGACAGCTTCTGCATGCGGGTGATCGACGTGATTCTCGCGTTCCCCTTCCTGGTATTGATGCTGGCGATCATGGCCATTCTCGGCCCGGGCTTGAAGAGCTTTTATATCGCCATGGCGCTGGTGGGCTGGGTGTCCTACGCGCGGCTGATTCGTTCGCAAATCCTGGTGCTCAAGGAAAGCGACTTCGCCCTGGCCGCCAAAAGCCTGGGTTTTGGCCATGGGCGCATTCTGTTCCGGCATCTGTTGCCCAACGCGATGTTCGGCTCGATTGTGTTCTCGATGTCTGACGCGGTGCTGGTGCTGCTCAACGGTGCGGCGGTCAGCTACCTCGGTTTGGGCGTGCAACCACCGACAGCCGAGTGGGGCACCATGGTTGCCGAAGGCCAGGCGTTCATCACCACCGCCTGGTGGATCTGCACCTTCCCGGGCCTGGCCATCGTGACATTGGCCATGGGCTTCAGCCTGCTGGCCGATGGTGTGGCGCAAGTGTTGGGGGACCGCTCATGAGCCTTCTGCAAGTGCGCGACCTGAGCGTGATCGCCAATAACACTGGGCGTGATGTGACGCTGGTGGACCGGGTGTCCTTCGACCTGGCCGAAGGTGAAATCCTCGGCCTGGTGGGTGAAAGCGGCTCGGGCAAGACCATGGCCTGTCGCGGGCTGATGCGCTTGCTGCCGTCCCCGAGCCTGCGGGTGCAAGGCGGCTCGGTACGTCTGGCCGGCCAGGAGCTGCTCACGCTGGATGATGCCGGGATGCGCGCGGTGCGCGGCGGGCAACTGGGGATGATTTTCCAGAACCCCAGCAGTCACCTCGACCCACTGATGCGCATCGGCGAGCAGATCGCCGAAGGCATCCGTCTGCACCAGGGGGCGTCGAAAAAGGACGCGCGCTTGCAGGCCATCGAAGTGCTGCGCCAGGTTGGCATTCCCGATCCTCAAGCGCGTATCGACAATTACCCTCACGAGTTTTCCGGCGGCATGCGCCAGCGGGCGATGATTGCCGTGGCCCTGGGTTGCAATCCCAAGGTGCTGATCGCCGACGAACCCACGACAGCCCTCGACGTCACCGTACAGGCGCAGATCCTGCGCCTGCTGCTGGACCTGCGGGACCAGCGTGGCCTGTCGATCATCATGATCACCCACGACCTGGGCGTGGTGGCGCAAACCTGTGATTCCATCGCCGTGATGTACGCCGGCCGCCTGTGTGAGCACGGCAGCAAATACGAGCTGCTGGCGCACCCGCAACACCCTTACACCGCCGGCCTGATCGAGTGCCAGCCTGCCACGAGCAGCGGCCACGCCTTGTTGCGCACCATCGCCGGGCAGCCGCCATTGCTCGACGCATTGCCCAAGGGCTGCCGGTTCAACCCGCGCTGCCCGCAAGTCGGCACCTTGTGCACCGAGCTGTTGCCGGAAGGCGCGCGAGTGGCCTGTCACTATCCCTTGGGAGCTCGCCCATGACGCTGTTACAGGTGAATGACCTTGAGGTGCGTTTTGCCGCCAGCGGCGGCGGCCTGTTGGGTCTGAATAAACAGTGGGTGAGGGCGGTCAACGGCGTGTCCTTGACCCTGGCCGCCGGTGAAACCCTCGGTTTGGTGGGCGAGTCCGGCAGCGGCAAAAGTACGTTGGGGCGGGCGATCCTGCACCTCAACCCGATCAGCGCCGGGCAGGTGGTGTTTGATGGCATCGATATGGCCCACGCCGGGCCGGTCGATATCGCGCGTTTGCGGCACGAGACGGCGATGATCTTCCAGGATCCCTACGCGGCCCTGAACCCGCGTCTGACGGTCGGCGAAACCATTGCTGAAGTGCTGCGGGTGCAACGCAAGGTGTCGTCAGAAAATATCCCGCGCCGGGTCGACGAATTACTCGACCTGGTAGGCCTGCGCCCCGAGCTTGCCAGCCGCAAGCCTGGCTCCCTCAGCGGCGGCCAGTGCCAGCGCGTCGGTATTGCCCGGGCGCTGGCGGTAGAACCGCGGCTGATTATTGCCGACGAATGTGTGGCGGCCCTGGATGTGTCGATCCAGGGCCAGATCATCAACCTGCTGCTGGAACTGCAACAGCGCATGAACCTGGCGATCCTGTTTATCGCCCACGACCTGGCCATCGTCCGCCGTCTGTGCGACCGGGTGGCGGTGATGTACCTGGGGAAAATCGTCGAGGAAGGCCCGGTGGAAGCGGTGTTCACCACGCCGCGTCATCCGTACACGGCGGCGCTGATCCAGGCGATCCCGGAGATAGACCCGTATCGCCCGCTGCCCAGTGAACCTTTGCCGGGCGAGCCTCCCAGCCCGCTGAAATTGCCCAATGGTTGCGCCTTTCACCCGCGCTGCCGGCATGCACGCGCGGTGTGTGCCGAGGTATTGCCGCCGACTCATTTTGTGCAAACGCATCGGTACAGTTGCGTGCTTGAAGAGCCTTTGACCCTATCTGCCACTCGTGAACAACCGCCGTTATAGACAAGGAGTTATGACATGCAATCCCGTCACTTGAAGTTGCTCGCCGCCGCCACGCTCACCGCCTGGTCGCTGACCGCCGGTATCGCCCACGCGGCGGGTGTGCTCACCATCGGCTGCCGCGAAGACAGCACCACGTTTGACCCGATCAAAAGCGCGCAGAACCGCGATACCTGGGTGTTCGCCAACGTCTACGACACCTTGGTGCGCGTGGATAACCTGGGGACCAAAATGGAACCGGGGCTGGCAGAAAGCTGGGACATTTCCAAAGACGGCCTGACGTATACCTTCAAGCTGCGTGCCGCGAAGTTCTCGGACGGCTCGCCGATCACCGCTGACGACGCCGCGTTCAGCCTGTTGCGCATCCGCGACAACAAGGCCTCGCTGTGGAGCGACCCGTTCAGCCTGATCAACACGGCCAAGGCCAGCGACCCGCAAACCCTGGTAGTGACCTTGAAAACCCCGGCGGTAGCCTTCCTCTCGCAACTGGCTTCGCCGACGGTATCGATCCTGTCGGAAAAGGCCATGACCAAGATGGGCGAAGACGCCTACTCGGAAAACCCGGTGACCTCCGGCGCGTTTACCGTGGGCGAGTGGCGCAAGGGCGATCGGGTGATCCTGAAGAAGAACCCGAACTTCTGGCAGGCCGGCAAGGTGAGCCTGGATGGCGTGGAGTGGGTGTCGGTCACCGACGACAATACGCGCATGCGCATGGTGCAGAACAACGAGCTGGACACGGCGATCTTCGTCCCGTTTTCCCGGGTTGAAGAGCTGAAAAAAGACAAGAACGTGGTGGTCCACTCCGACCCGTCGACCCGTGAAGATCACCTGTTGATCAACCATGCCCACGGCCTGCTGGCCAAGCCGGAAGTACGCCAGGCGCTGGACATGGCCATCGATAAACAGTCGTTGGTGAAAACCGCCACCTTCGGCCAGGGCACTGTGGCCTATTCCTACATTCCAAAAGGCTCGCTGTACCACTACGCCAACAACCTGCAACGTCCGTATGACCCGACCGAAGCCAAGAAACTATTGGCCGCTGCCGGCGCTCAGGACTTGAAGCTCAACTACGTGGTCAACGCCGGCAACGAAGCCGACGAGCAGATCGCGGTGATGATCAAGGATCAGTTGGCCAAGGTCGGCGTGACAGCCAACCTGCAAAAGGTCGACCCGACCCAAAGCTGGCAGATGCTGGTGGACGGCGAATACGACATTTCGGTGATGTACTGGACCAACGACATCCTCGACCCGGACCAGAAGACCACCTTCGTGCTGGGCCACGACACCAACCAGAACTACATGACCCGCTACAAGAACGACAAGGTCAAGGACCTGGTGGCGGCCGCACGGATCGAGGCCGACCCGGCCAAGCGTGAGCAGATGTATGTCGACCTGCAGAAAATGGCGAAACAGGATGTGAACTGGATCGACCTGTACTACAGCCCGTACATCAACATCTCACGCAAGAACGTGAGCAACTTCCTGCAAAACCCGCTGGGGCGCTTCACGCTTGAGGAAGTGGTGAAGAACTGAGTTTTTAACCACACCACCAACCAATGTGGGAGCTGGCTTGCCTGCGATGCGGGCACCTCGGTGTTTCAGTCACACCGCGGTGATGCTATCGCAGGCAAGCCAGCTCCCACACAGACCGTATCAGGGTTTATTGCGCGTCAAACGCCTGCCCATTGATGCCCGTACTGTCCGGCCCCATCAGGTACAGGTATACCGGCATGATTTCTTCCGGTGTCGGATTATCGGTCGGGTTCTCCCCTGGATACGCCTGGGCCCGCATGCTGGTGCGGGTAGCGCCCGGGTTGATGCTGTTGGCACGCACCGGTGCGACGTTATCCAGCTCATCGGCCAGGGTCTGCATCAGGCCTTCAGTGGCAAACTTCGACACTCCATACGCGCCCCAATAAGCGCGGCCCTTGCGGCCCACGCTGCTGGAGGTGAACACCACCGACGCATCCTGGGACAGCTTGAGCAGCGGCAGCAGCGTGCTGGTCAGCATGAACATCGCGTTGACGTTCACGTGCATCACCCGCATGAAATTCTCACCCGACAACTGTTCGATCGGCGTGCGCGGGCCGATGATCGAGGCGTTGTGCAGCAGGCCGTCGAGGTGGCCGAATTCCTTTTCGATCATCGCTGCCAGCTCATCGTATTGATGGGGCAGGGCGGTCTCCAGGTTGAACGGGATCACCACGGGCTGTGGCTGGCCGGCGGCTTCGATTTCGTCATAGACCTGCGCCAGGTTGGCTTCGGTCTTGCCCAGCAACAGCACGGTGGCGCCATGGGCGGCATAGGTTTTTGCCGCCGCTGCGCCGATCCCGCGACCGGCACCGGTGACCAGGATGACCCGGCCCTTGAGCAGTTCTGGACGTGCGGAGTAATCAAACATAAACAACCTCGACAAAGTTCACAGAAAATCCATGTGATTGAGTGCGGCTAAGGCTCTTGTGGCGAGGGAGCTTGCTCCCGCTGGGGTGCGCAGCAGCCCCGGCTTTTCGCGACTGCTGCGCAGTCGAACGGGAGCAAGCTCCCTCGCCACAAAGGCACATCAACCTCAAGCATTCCCGATCAGCAACTGCACAGCGCGCTATCCAGGACCTTGCGCAATTCCAGCGGGTGATCCACCACCACGTCGGCACCCCAGTTGCGCGGGTTGTCGTCCGGGTGGATATAGCCATAGGTGACCGCCGCAGTGCGGGTGCCGGCGTCGCGGCCCGACTCGATGTCCCGCAGGTCATCCCCCACGAACAGTACGCTGGCCGGGTCCAGGTCGAGCATCTTGCACGCCAGGATCAGCGGCTCCGGGTCCGGCTTGCTGTTCTTCACGTGGTCCGGGCAGATCAGCAGCGCCGAGCGCTCCGCCAGGCCCAGTTGCTGCATGATCGGTTCAGCAAAGCGCAGCGGCTTGTTGGTGACCACGCCCCAGATCAGCCTGGATTTCTCGATATCCGCCAGCAGCTCTTCCATGCCCTCGAACAGCTTGCTGTGGATGGCGCAGCCCTTGAGGTAGCGCTCCAGGAATTCCTGGCGCAGCTCTTCAAAGCCTGGGGATTCGGGGTCCATGGAAAAGGTCACGGCGACCATCGCCCGGGCGCCGCCGGAGATTTCATCGCGGATGTGCTGGTCGTTCATCGGCGCCAGGCCGCGGTCAGCCCGCATGGCCTGGCAGATGGCGATAAAGTCCGGCGCGGTATCCAGCAGGGTACCGTCCATGTCGAAAAGAACCGCTTGCAACTTCACAGGCTTACTCCTCGCGCAGGGTCTGGATCATGTAGTTGACGTCAACGTCGCTGGCCAGCTTGTAGTGCTTGGTCAGCGGGTTGTAGGTCAAGCCGATGATGTCCTTGACGGTCAGCCCGGCCTGGCGGCTCCAGGCACCCAGCTCGGAAGGGCGGATGAATTTCTTGAAGTCATGGGTGCCGCGGGGCAGCAGCTTCATGATGTATTCGGCACCGATGATCGCGAACAGGTACGCCTTCGGGTTGCGGTTGATGGTGGAGAAGAACACCTGGCCGCCGGGCTTGACCATGCGGAAGCAGGCGCGGATCACCGAGGACGGGTCTGGCACGTGTTCGAGCATTTCCAGGCAAGTGACCACGTCGAACTGCCCGGGCATCTCTTCGGCCAGCTCTTCGGCGGTGATCTGCCGGTATTCGACGTTCACGCCCGACTCCAGCTGATGCAGTTGGGCCACGGCCAAGGGCGCTTCGCCCATGTCGATGCCCATCACGGTGGCGCCGCGTTGGGCCATGGATTCGCTGAGAATCCCGCCGCCGCAACCCACATCCAGCACCTTCTTGCCGGCCAGGTTGACGCGCTCGTCAATCCAGTTGACCCGTAGCGGGTTGATGTCGTGCAGGGGTTTGAACTCGCTTTCGCGGTCCCACCAGCGGTGGGCCAGGGCTTCGAATTTGGCGATTTCAGCGTGGTCGACGTTGCTCATGGGGAATCCTCTAAATCTGATAAAGCGTTTTGCCGGTCCTGGCATGCACTGCCAGGGCGGGCGTTATTCGGTGTGACCGCTGATGCGCTGGCCCCAGGCGATGGCCGTGGCGCACAACTGTTGCTCATCCAGGCGGGTCAGTTGCCGGTCGTCGAGCAATTGCTTGCCGCCGACCCAAAGGTGTTTCACACAATCGCGTCCGGTGGCATATATAAGCTGTGAGACCGGGTCGTAGATCGGTTGTTGCGCCAGGCCCGACAAGTCGAAGGCCACGATATCGGCGGCCTTGCCCACTTCCAGCGAGCCGACTTCACTTTCCAGGCCCATGGCTCGGGCGCCATTGAGGGTGGCCATGCGCAACGCGCGGTGGGCATCCAGGGCGGTGGCCGAGCCAGCGACGGCCTTGGCCAGCAGCGCGGCGGTGCGGGTTTCGCCCAGCAGGTCGAGGTCATTGTTACTGGCGGCGCCGTCGGTGCCTACTGCCACATTGACGCCGGCTTGCCACAGGCGTTCCACCGGGCAGAAACCGCTGGCCAGTTTCAGGTTGGATTCCGGGCAGTGGATCACGCTGGTGTTACTTTCTACCAGCAAAGCCAGGTCGTCCTCGCTGATTTGGGTCATGTGAACGGCCTGGAAGCGCGGCCCCAGCAAACCCAGGCGACCCAGCCGTGCCAGCGGGCGTTCGCCGCGCTGTTCAACGGACTGCTGCACTTCGAAGGCGGTTTCATGCACGTGCATGTGTATCGAGGCGTCCAGCTCCTCGGCGATCACCCGGATTTTTTCCAGGTTTTCATCGCAGACGGTGTACGGCGCGTGCGGGCCGAAGGTGATTTTGATTCGCGGGTGATGCTTGAGGTCGCCGAACAGCTCGACGCCCTGGCGAATCGCCTCGTCGGCGTCAGCAGCGCCGGGAATCGGGAAATCGAGGATCGGGATGGCGATTTGTGCGCGAATGCCCGCGTTGTGCACGCGTTCGCTGGCGACTTTCGGGAAGAAGTACATGTCCGAGAAGCACGTGATGCCGCCCTTGATCTGTTCGGCGATCGCGAGGTCGGTGCCGTCGCGCACGAAGGCTTCGTCGACCCACTTGGCCTCGGCGGGCCAGATGTGGTTTTCCAGCCAGGTCATCAGCGGCAGGTCATCGGCCAGGCCGCGAAACAGCGTCATCGCCGCGTGGCCGTGGGCGTTGATCAGGCCGGGGCTGAGCAGCATGCCCGGCAGTTCACGTACCTCGGTAGCCTTGAGCTTCAAGGCCGCCGCGCGTGGGCCGATAAACGCAATGCGCCCGTCGCGAATGCCCAGGCCGTGTTCCTTGAGCACGACACCGGCAGGCTCGACAGGTACCAGCCAGGTGGGCAGCAGCAATAAGTCGAGCGGGGCGGCAGTCGGTGTCATCGAGGGCGGTTTCCCAGGCATCTATAAAGAACGGCGAAGTATACCCGAGCGTCCTGGCTGGCGGATCGCTATAATCGGCGGCTTTTGTTCATGAGTGCGGGGTGAAGGATGCGCGATCGACTGTTGGCAGCGGAGACGGTGAAGGCCATTGATTGGCGTGATGGCGCACTGTACCTGCTCGATCAGCGTATTTTGCCGTCCTCGCAAACCTGGGTCGCCTGCACCAGTGCGGCCGAGGTGGCCGAGGCCATTCGCTCGATGGTGGTGCGCGGAGCACCGGCCATTGGCATCAGTGCGGCGTATGGCCTGGTGCTGGCCGCGCGTGCGCGCATCAAAGAGGGCGATGACTGGCAGGCCGCCTGGGAAGAGGACTACGCGCTGCTGGCGGACACCCGCCCGACGGCGTCGAATCTTTTTTGGGCCATGAAGCGCATGCGCGATTGCCTCGATCGCCTCAAGAAACACGCCGACCCGTTGAAGGTGCTGGAGGCCGAGGCGGTGGCGATTCACCAAAGCGACCGTGAGGCCAACCTGACCATGGCGCAGTTGGGTGTGGAGTTGATCCGCAAGCACCAGGGCAATGTCCAGGCGATCCTCACCCATGGCAATGCTGGTGCGCTGGCCACGGGCGGCGTGGGTACGGCCCTCGGTGTGATCCGCGGGGCGTTCCTGGAAGGCATGGTGGAGCGGGTCTACGCCAACGAAACCCGGCCCTGGCTGCAAGGCTCGCGGTTGACGGCCTGGGAGTTGTCCAACGACGGCATTCCGGTCACCGTGAATGCCGATTCGGCCGGCGCGCATATTCTCAAGACCAAGGGTGTGACCTGGGTGATCGTCGGTGCCGACAGCATTGCCGCCAATGGTGACGTGGTCAGCAAGATTGGCACCTATCAGTTGGCAGTGTGCGCGATGCATCACGGCGTACGTTTCATGGTGGTGGCGCCCAGCTCCACCATCGACCTGATGGCGGCCAGTGGCGATGACGTGCCGCTTGAAGAGCGCGACGCCCGTGAGCTGCTGGAGGTCGGCGGCACCCGTGTGGCGGCCGATGTAGATGCCTTCAACCCGGTGTTTGACGTAACGCCGGCGGACCTGATTGACGTCATCGTGACTGAAAAAGGCATCGTCGAGCGGCCCGACACGGCGAAGATGGCGCAACTGATGTGTCGTAAACGCCTGCATTGAGGCAATTCGCCCGCAAAAATCCCCTTGGATCCGGCTCTAAGCCCCTCTCGTCGCCGTCAAGCCTGTCATCCGTCAACTTACTATGCTCCATGCGCATCAGGGGGATAGGTGCGTGGCGGCGATTGTGATAACATCCGGCGGTTTCCAGGGTCACCCCAAGGGGTAACCTTTAATGCGCAGATCCGTGTCATAACTCGTTGATTTGTCGTAAGTCGTTGCCAGGCATCATGCCAGCAGCGGCGAGCTTCGTTCGTCCCATAGGATGTGACGAGGTTTCACCCGAAAAAGGAATCAGGCTTCTCATGGGCGAACTGGCCAAAGAAATCCTCCCGGTCAATATCGAAGACGAGCTGAAACAGTCCTACCTCGACTACGCGATGAGCGTAATTGTCGGTCGGGCACTGCCTGATGCGCGCGATGGCTTGAAGCCCGTGCACAGGCGTGTGCTGTTCGCGATGAGCGAGCTGGGTAACGACTGGAACAAGCCGTACAAGAAATCTGCCCGTGTTGTCGGTGACGTGATCGGTAAGTATCACCCTCACGGCGACACTGCGGTGTACGACACCATCGTTCGGATGGCTCAGCCGTTTTCCCTGCGCTACCTGCTGGTAGACGGCCAGGGCAACTTCGGTTCGGTCGACGGCGACAACGCTGCGGCCATGCGATACACCGAAGTGCGCATGACCAAGCTGGCGCACGAGCTGCTGGCCGACCTGCATAAAGAAACCGTGGACTGGGTGCCGAACTACGACGGCACCGAAATGATCCCGGCGGTCATGCCGACCCGTATTCCCAACCTGCTGGTCAACGGCTCCAGCGGTATCGCCGTGGGCATGGCCACCAACATCCCGCCACACAACCTCGGTGAAGTCATCGACGGTTGCCTGGCCCTCATCGACAACCCCGAGCTGACCGTCGATGAGCTGATGCAATACATTCCGGGTCCGGACTTCCCGACCGCCGCGATCATCAACGGTCGCGCCGGCATCATCGAAGCCTACCGCACCGGTCGCGGGCGCATTTACATGCGCGCCCGCTCGATGATCGAAGACATCGACAAGGTCGGTGGCCGTCAGCAGATCGTCATCACCGAACTCCCGTACCAGCTGAACAAGGCCCGTCTGATCGAGAAGATCGCCGAGCTGGTTAAAGAGAAGAAGCTGGAAGGCATCACCGAACTGCGCGACGAGTCTGACAAAGACGGTATGCGCGTAGTGATCGAGTTGCGTCGTGGCGAAGTGCCTGAGGTGATCCTCAACAACCTCTACGCCCAGACCCAGCTGCAAAGCGTATTTGGTATCAACGTGGTAGCGCTGATCGACGGCCGCCCGCGCATCCTGAACCTCAAGGATCTGCTGGAAGCCTTCGTGCGTCACCGCCGCGAAGTCGTTACCCGTCGTACCGTATTCGAACTGCGCAAGGCCCGTGAACGCGGCCATATCCTGGAAGGCCAGGCGGTTGCGCTGTCGAACATCGACCCGGTTATCGCCCTGATCAAGGCTTCGCCGACACCGTCGGAAGCCAAGGAAGCCCTGATCAAGATGCCGTGGGAATCCAGCGCCGTAGTGGCAATGGTTGAACGTGCCGGTGCCGATTCGTGCCGTCCGGAGACCCTGGACCCACAATACGGCCTGCGCGACGGCAAGTACTTCCTGTCCCCGGAACAGGCCCAGGCCATCCTGGAACTGCGCCTGCACCGCCTGACCGGCCTGGAACACGAGAAACTGCTGGCCGAGTACCAGGAGATCCTCAACCAGATCGGCGAGCTGATCCGCATCCTCAACAGCGCCGTGCGCCTGATGGAAGTGATCCGCGAAGAACTGGAAGTGATCCGCGCCGAATACGGCGACGTGCGTCGCACCGAGATTCTCGACGCCCGTCTCGACCTGACCCTGGGTGACATGATCCCGGAAGAAGATCGCGTCGTGACCATCTCCCACGGTGGCTATGCCAAGACCCAGCCGTTGGCTGCGTACCAGGCCCAGCGTCGTGGCGGTAAAGGCAAATCGGCTACCGGCGTTAAGGATGAGGACTACATCGCTCACCTGCTGGTTGCCAACAGTCACACCACGCTGCTGCTGTTCTCCAGCAAGGGCAAGGTGTACTGGCTGAAAACCTACGAAATCCCGGAAGCGTCCCGCGCCGCCCGTGGTCGTCCGTTGGTCAACCTGCTGCCGCTGGACAGTGATGAATACATCACCACCATGCTGCCGGTGGACGAATACACCGAAGGTCACTTCATCTTCATGGCCACCGCCAAGGGCACTGTGAAGAAGACCCCGCTGGAATCTTTCAGCCGTCAACGCAGCGTGGGCCTGATCGCCCTCGAACTGGATGAAGGCGACGTACTGATTTCGGCCGCCATTACCGATGGCGAGCGTGAAGTCATGCTGTTCTCCGACGGCGGCAAGGTGACGCGCTTCAAGGAATCCGACGTTCGCGCCATGGGCCGTACCGCCCGCGGTGTGCGCGGCATGCGTCTGCCGGAAGGGCAGAAGCTGATTTCGATGCTGATCCCGGAAGAAGGCAGCGAGATCCTCACTGCTTCGGCCCGCGGCTACGGCAAGCGTACGGCCATCAGCGAGTTCCCTGAGTACAAGCGTGGCGGCCAGGGCGTTATCGCCATGGTCAGCAACGATCGCAACGGCCGTCTGGTCGGCGCGGTCCAGGTGCTGGATGGCGAGGAAATCATGCTGATTTCCGACCAGGGCACCCTGGTACGTACCCGGGTTGATGAAGTGTCGAGCCTGGGGCGTAACACCCAGGGCGTGACCTTGATCAAGCTGGCCAGCGACGAGACGTTGGTAGGCCTGGAGCGTGTCCAGGAGCCATCGGAAGTCGAGGGCGAGGAGCTGGAAGGTGAAGAGCTTGAGGGCGAGGTAATCGCCGGTGGCGATGACAACGTCGACGAGCCAACACTCGACGCTGCCGCAGACGAAGAAGAACCGCAGGAATAAGCGGACACACAGGGGGCGGATGAAGATTCGCCCCCTTGTTGTTTGTCCCTTTTGAAATACGACGCCGCGCCGCTCTTGTAGGCGCCGGCTTGCCGGCGATGGCATCAACTCGGTTCAAGTGAAGTGCCGAGTCGTTTGCATCGCTGGCAAGCCAGCACCTACAGGGGTCCGCGTTGCGGGATGTTGATTGCAGTCCCACCAGATCAGAGAGATTGGATGTGAGCAAGAGAGCCTATAACTTCTGTGCCGGTCCCGCGGCGCTTCCTGAAGCAGTCCTGCAGCGCGCGCAGGGTGAACTCCTCGACTGGCATGGAAAAGGCCTCTCCGTGATGGAAATGAGCCATCGCAGCGATGAGTTCGTGTCCATTGCCACCAAGGCCGAGCAGGATATGCGCGACTTGCTGGACATCCCGTCCGACTACAAAGTGTTGTTCCTGCAGGGTGGGGCGAGCCAGCAGTTCGCTCAGATTCCGCTGAACCTACTGCCGGAAAGCGGCACTGCCGACTATATCGACACCGGTATCTGGGGGCAGAAGGCCATTGAAGAGGCCTCCCGTTACGGTCACGTCAATGTGGCGGGCACGGCCAAGCCTTACGATTACTTCGCCATTCCCGGTCAGAACGAGTGGAAACTCTCGAAGGACGCGGCCTACGTTCACTACGTGGCGAACGAAACCATCGGCGGCCTGGAGTTTGACTGGGTTCCCGAGGTGGGTGATGTTCCGCTGGTGTGCGACATGTCCTCGGACATCCTCTCGCGCCCGATCGACGTGTCCAAGTACGGCATGATCTACGCCGGCGCGCAGAAGAACATCGGCCCGAGCGGCATCCTGGTCAATATCATTCGCGAAGACCTGTTGGGTCGTGCCCGTTCGCTGTGCCCGACCATGCTCAACTACAAGGTCGCGGCCGATAACGGCTCGATGTACAACACCCCGCCGGCCTTCGCCTGGTACCTGTCGGGCCTGGTATTCGAGTGGCTGAAAGAGCAGGGCGGTGTGGCTGCCATGGGCAAGCTCAACGAAGAGAAGAAACGTACCCTGTACGACTTCATCGACGCCAGCGGCCTGTACAGCAACCCGATCAACCTGACTGATCGTTCTTGGATGAACGTGCCGTTCCGCCTGGCGGACGACCGTCTGGACAAGCCATTCCTGGCCGGCGCCGACGAGCGCGGCCTGTTGAACCTCAAGGGCCACCGTTCGGTAGGTGGCATGCGCGCCTCCATCTATAACGCTGTCGATATCCACGCCGTCAAGGCGCTGGTGGCTTACATGGCAGAGTTCGAAAAGGAACACGGCTAATGTCTGAGCAAGAACTCAAGGCCCTGCGCGTACGCATTGACAGCCTGGACGAGAAAGTCCTGGAGCTGATCAGTGAGCGCGCGCGGTGCGCCCAGGAAGTTGCACGGGTGAAAATGGCTTCTTTGGCTGAAGGCGAAGTGCCGGTGTTCTACCGCCCGGAGCGCGAAGCCCAGGTGCTCAAGCGGGTGATGGAGCGCAACAAGGGCCCGTTGGGCAACGAAGAGATGGCGCGGTTGTTCCGTGAAATCATGTCTTCGTGCCTGGCATTGGAGCAGCCGCTGAAAGTGGCTTACCTCGGCCCTGAAGGCACCTTCACCCAAGCCGCGGCCATGAAGCACTTTGGCCACGCCGTGATCAGCAAGCCAATGGCTGCGATCGACGAAGTGTTCCGTGAAGTGGCCGCCGGGGCGGTGAATTTTGGCGTGGTGCCGGTGGAAAACTCCACCGAAGGTGCCGTCAACCACACCCTCGACAGCTTCCTTGAGCACGACATGGTGATCTGCGGCGAAGTCGAGCTGCGTATCCACCATCACCTGCTGGTGGGCGAAAACACCAAGACCGACAGCATCAGCCGCATCTACTCCCACGCGCAGTCCCTGGCCCAGTGCCGCAAGTGGCTGGACGCGCATTACCCGAACGTGGAGCGCGTGGCGGTATCCAGCAACGCCGAAGCGGCGAAGCGGGTCAAGGGCGAGTGGAATTCGGCGGCGATTGCCGGCGACATGGCTGCTGGCCTGTATGGCCTGACGCGCCTGGCCGAGAAAATCGAGGACCGCCCGGATAACTCCACGCGCTTCCTGATGATCGGCAGCCAGGAAGTGCCGCCGACCGGCGACGACAAGACCTCGATCATCGTCTCCATGAGCAACAAGCCCGGCGCGCTGCATGAGCTGCTGGTGCCGTTCCACGACAACGGGATTGACCTGACGCGAATCGAGACTCGTCCTTCGCGCAGCGGTAAATGGACTTATGTGTTCTTTATCGACTTCGTCGGCCATCACCGCGACCCACTGGTCAAGGGTGTGCTCGAGAAAATCAGTCAGGAAGCCGTGGCACTCAAGGTGCTGGGCTCTTACCCGAAAGCGGTTTTGTGAGGCTTTAACATGAGTGGCAACTTCCTCGCCCTGGCGCAGCCGGGCGTGCAACAACTGTCGCCTTACGTTCCGGGCAAGCCTGTGGACGAGCTGGCGCGTGAGTTGAATCTGGATCCATCGAAGATCGTAAAGCTGGCCAGTAACGAAAACCCGATGGGTCCAAGTCCCAAGGTATTGGCCGCGATCCGTGATGCGCTGGCCGAGCTGACCCGCTATCCCGATGGTAATGGCTTTGCGCTCAAGTCCCTGTTGGCGGAAAAATGCCGGGTTGAGCTGAACCAGGTGACCCTGGGTAACGGCTCCAACGACATCCTGGAGCTGGTCGGACGTGCCTATCTGGCGCCGGGCCTGAACGCGGTGTTCAGTGAGCATGCGTTTGCGGTCTATCCGATCGTCACTCAGGCCGTTGGCGCCGAGGCGCGCGTGATTCCTGCGAAAGATTGGGGTCATGACCTGCCGGCCATGCTGGCGGCCATCGATGACCAGACCCGCGTCGTGTTTATCGCCAACCCGAATAACCCGACCGGCACCTGGTTCAGCGCCGAGGTGCTGGACAACTTCCTGCAAGACGTGCCGGAGCACGTGCTGGTGGTGTTGGACGAGGCTTACATCGAGTACGCCGAAGGCAGTGACCTGCCGGACGGCCTGGACTTCCTCGCGGCTTATCCGAACCTGCTGGTCTCGCGCACCTTCTCCAAGGCCTATGGCCTGGCGTCGCTGCGGGTCGGCTATGGCCTGTCCACCGCCGTGGTGGCCGATGTGCTGAACCGTGTTCGCCAGCCCTTCAACGTCAACAGCCTGGCGCTGGCGGCGGCTTGCGCTGCGGTGCAGGATGCCGAGTACCTGGAAGAAGGCCGTCGCCTCAACGAAAGCGGCATGCTGCAGTTGCAGGAGGGTTTCCGTGAGCTGGGCCTGGGCTGGATTCCGTCCAAGGGCAACTTCATCTGTGTCGATCTCGGCCAGGTAGCGGCGCCGGTGTTCCAGGGCCTGCTGCGCGAAGGCGTGATCGTGCGTCCGGTGGCCAACTACGGCATGCCGAACCACCTGCGTATCACCATCGGTTTGCCTGCTGAAAACAGTCGCTTCCTTGAGGCGCTGGCCAAGGTTCTGGCTCGTGGTTGATGTCACTGCATTGCAACCTGCTGTGCCTATGATCGGTCGCCTGGTGGTGGTCGGTCTGGGATTGATCGGCGGCTCCTTCGCCAAGGGCCTGCGGGAAAGTGGCCTGTGTGGCGAAGTGGTCGGTGTAGACCTGGACCCGCAATCGCGCAAGTTGGCGGTTGAGTTGGGGGTGGTGGACCGTTGTGAGGCGGACCTCGCCGTTGCTTGTCAGGGCGCGGATGTCATTCAGTTGGCGGTGCCGATCCTGGCCATGGAGAAGTTGCTGGCGCTGTTGGCTGGCATGGACCTTGGACAAGCCATCCTGACCGACGTCGGCAGTGCAAAGGGCAATGTCGTTCGTGCCGCCCGGCTGGCCTTTGGTGGCATGCCTGCGCGCTTTGTACCGGGGCACCCGATTGCCGGTTCCGAGCAGAGCGGCGTGGAAGCGTCCAATGCGCAGTTGTTCCGCCGTCATAAAGTGATTCTGACGCCACTGGATGAAACCGATCCTGCGGCATTGGCCGTGGTGGATCGGCTCTGGCGCGAGCTGGGGGCGGATGTCGAGCATATGCAGGTCGAGCGCCACGATGAAGTGTTGGCGGCGACCAGTCATCTGCCGCATTTGCTGGCGTTTGGCCTGGTGGATTCGCTGGCCAAGCGCAACGAGAACCTCGAGATTTTCCGTTACGCCGCCGGTGGCTTCCGCGACTTTACCCGGATCGCCGGCAGCGACCCGGTGATGTGGCATGACATCTTCCTCGCCAACCGCGATGCAGTGTTGCGCACTCTGGATACATTCCGCAGCGACCTTGACGCCTTGCGCGACGCGGTCGATGCCGGCGACGGGCATCAGTTGTTGGGCGTGTTCACCCGTGCGCGGGTGGCGCGGGAGCATTTCAGCAAGATTCTGGCGCGTCGGGCTTATATGGATGCTGCTGTAAACGCGGATGATCTGGTCTTCCTCGCCAGCCCCGGTGGCCGCTTGAGCGGGCAGATTCGGATGCCTGGGGATAAATCGATCTCCCATCGTTCGATCATGCTGGGCTCCCTGGCGGACGGTGTCACCGAGGTGGAAGGCTTCCTGGAAGGCGAAGACGCCCTGGCGACCTTGCAGGCGTTTCGTGACATGGGCGTGGTGATTGAAGGCCCGCACCATGGGCGCGTCACCATTCATGGGGTTGGCCTGCATGGCTTGAAGCCGGCGCCAGGCCCGATCTATCTCGGTAATTCGGGCACTTCCATGCGGTTGTTGTCCGGTTTGCTCGCGGCCCAGAGCTTCGACAGTGTGTTGACGGGCGATGCGTCGCTGTCCAAGCGCCCAATGAATCGCGTGGCCAAGCCATTGCGCGAAATGGGCGCGGTGATCGAGACCGGGCCGGAAGGCCGGCCGCCGCTGACGATTCGTGGTGGCCAGGCACTGAAAGGGCTGACCTACGCATTGCCGATGGCCAGTGCCCAGGTTAAATCCTGCCTGTTGCTGGCCGGGTTGTATGCCGAGGGTAAAACCTCGATTACCGAGCCGGCGCCGACCCGCGACCATACCGAGCGGATGTTGCGCGGTTTTGGTTATCCGGTGGAGGTGGTGGGTGCTACGGCTTCGGTCGAATCCGGTCACTCGCTTGTTGCGACTCATATTGAAGTGCCGGGTGATATTTCCTCCTCGGCGTTTTTCCTGGTGGCGGCATCGATTGCCGAAGGCTCCGAGTTGTTGCTTGAGCATGTGGGCATCAATCCGACCCGTACCGGGGTGATCGATATCCTGCGGCTGATGGGGGCGGATATCACCCTGGAAAACCAGCGCGAAGTCGGTGGTGAGCCGGTTGCTGACCTGCGCGTTCGTGCGGCGGCGTTGAAGGGCATCGAGATTCCCGAAGCCCTGGTTCCGCTGGCTATCGATGAGTTTCCGGTACTGTTCGTGGCTGCGGCATGTGCCGAAGGCCGGACGGTACTGCGCGGGGCAGAGGAGCTGCGGGTCAAGGAGTCTGACCGGATCCAGGTCATGGCCGACGGTCTGCTGGCCCTGGGTGTGAAGTGTGAACCAACACCTGATGGGATTATCATCGAGGGTGGCGTGATAGGTGGTGGTGAGGTCCATGCCCATGGAGATCACCGGATTGCCATGGCCTTCAGCGTGGCATCCCTGCGAGCGGCTGCGCCGATTCGTATCCATGACTGTGCCAACGTGGCTACGTCTTTTCCGAATTTTCTTACACTGTGTGCCCAAGTCGGCCTCCGTGTAGCCCAAGAGGCTCAATTGTGAATATCAAAGCACCGGTGATTACCATCGACGGGCCAAGTGGCTCGGGCAAAGGCACGATCGCCGGCATCCTGGCCAAGCGCCTGGGCTGGTGCCTGTTGGATTCCGGGGCGCTGTACCGCTTGCTGGCCTTTGCGGCCCGCAACCATGGCGTCGACCTGACCAACGAAGAATCGCTGAAGTTGTTGGCTGCGCATCTTGATGTGCAGTTCGTCGGGGCGACGGAAGGTCATCCCCAGCGCATCATCCTTGAAGGGGATGATGTGACCGATGATCTACGTAACGAGCAGGTCGGTTCCTGGGCTTCGCAGGTCGCCGCACTGCCGGCGGTGCGCGACGCTTTGCTGCAGCGCCAGCGGGCTTTCCAGGAACCGCCGGGCCTTGTGGCTGACGGCCGCGACATGGGCACGGTGGTGTTTCCCGACGCGCCACTGAAGATTTTCCTGACCGCCAGCGCCGAGGAGCGGGCCCGTCGCCGTTACTTGCAGTTGAAGGGCAAAGTCGATGGTGTTAGTCTGTCGAGTCTGCTAGATGAGATACGTGCACGCGATGAGCGTGATACCCAGCGTGCGGTAGCCCCGCTCAAGCCGGCGGCTGACGCCATACAGCTGGATTCCACGGAGTTGTCCATCGAGCAGGTGCTGGAACGCATCTTGAGTGAAATCGCCATTCGCGATATCGCCGGGTGACCAAGAAGGCTGCAGGGGACCAGTCATAGTCCTGCGGTGCTTCTTCTAATTGAAACTAACCCACACCGTCTGGGGTGTGGAGATGGGCGTATTCTTCGCCCTTATCAACAGGAATTAAAATGAGCGAAAGCTTTGCGGAACTCTTTGAAGAAAGCCTAAAAACCCTGAACCTTCAGGCAGGCTCCATCATCACCGGTGTTATTGTTGATATCGATTACCAAGCTCGCTGGGTAACCGTTCACGCTGGTCTGAAGTCTGAAGCTCTGATCCCGCTGGAACAGTTCTACAACGATGCTGGCGACCTGACTATCAATGTCGGTGACGAAGTTCACGTTGCTCTGGACTCGGTTGAAGACGGTTTCGGTGAAACCAAGCTGTCCCGTGAAAAAGCCAAGCGCGCTGAATGCTGGATTGTTCTCGAAGCAGCCTTCGCAGCTGAAGAAGTGGTCAAGGGCGTTATCAACGGTAAGGTTAAAGGCGGCTTCACTGTCGACGTTAACGGCATCCGTGCGTTCCTGCCAGGTTCTTTGGTCGACGTTCGTCCTGTGCGCGACACCACGCACCTGGAAGGCAAAGAACTCGAATTCAAGGTCATCAAACTCGACCAGAAACGCAACAACGTTGTCGTTTCCCGTCGCAGTGTCCTGGAAGCAGAGAACTCCGCCGAGCGTGAAGCTCTGCTGGAATCCCTGCAGGAAGGCCAACAAGTCAAAGGTATCGTCAAGAACCTCACCGATTACGGCGCATTCGTCGATCTGGGTGGCGTCGATGGCCTGCTGCACATTACCGACATGGCTTGGAAGCGTATCAAGCATCCATCGGAAATCGTCAACGTTGGCGACGAGATCGATGTCAAGGTTCTGAAGTACGATCGTGAGCGCAACCGTGTCTCCCTGGGCTTGAAACAGCTGGGCGAAGATCCATGGGTCGCTATCAAGGCTCGTTACCCAGAAAGCACTCGCGTCACCGCGCGTGTTACCAACCTGACCGACTACGGCTGCTTCGCAGAGCTGGAAGAAGGCGTGGAAGGCCTGGTACACGTTTCCGAAATGGACTGGACCAACAAGAACATCCACCCTTCGAAAGTCGTACAAGTCGGCGACGAAGTGGAAGTTATGGTTCTGGACATCGACGAAGAGCGTCGTCGTATCTCCCTCGGCATCAAGCAGTGCAAATCTAACCCATGGGAAGATTTCTCTGGCCAGTTCAACAAGGGCGATAAAATCTCCGGCACCATCAAGTCGATCACCGATTTCGGTATCTTCATTGGTCTGGACGGCGGCATCGACGGCCTGGTTCACCTGTCCGACATCTCCTGGAACGAAGTGGGCGAAGAAGCTGTTCGTCGCTTCAAGAAGGGCGACGAGCTGGACACCGTTATCCTGTCGGTTGACCCAGAGCGCGAGCGCATCTCCCTGGGTATCAAGCAACTGGAAAGCGATCCGTTCTCCGAGTACGTTCAAGAGAACGACAAAGGCGCAATCGTTAAAGGCATCGTGAAAGAAGTTGACGCCAAAGGCGCCATCATCACTCTGGCCGACGATATCGAAGCGACTCTGAAAGCCTCCGAAATCAGCCGTGACCGCGTTGAAGACGCGCGCAACGTTCTGAAAGAAGGCGAAGAAGTAGAAGCCAAGATCATCAGCGTTGACCGCAAGAGCCGCGTAATCCAGCTCTCCATCAAGTCGAAAGACGATGCTGAAGAGAAAGAAGCCATCCAGAGCCTGCGCGACAAGCCAGCTACCTCTGAGCCTTCTGCTGGTCCTACCACTCTGGGCGACCTGCTGCGTGCACAAATGGAAAAACAGAACTAAGTTCTGTCAGACCATAGAAAAAGGGCGACTTCGGTCGCCCTTTTTTGTGCCTGGGATTTGGTGTTGCGCGAACTTCGTCTGGGTGTTCTGCAGCTGGCGCGCTGTGGTCTTGCTGGTAGCGCATTCGCGCTCATAGGCTCCCTCAGCCAGTTACCACGCTTGAGTGGCTTCTGTGCCTCTACGCGAGGCGAGGGGTGGTGGGCTCTAAAGCTGTGGCTCCGAGAGTTACGCCCCAACTCTTTGAATATAAGTCAATACTTGGGCTGTTCAAATTCCTCCGGTCATGCTAAAACCTTCGAAGCGCTTTTCCTAGCTGCTTGAAAAAGAAGGGAAAAATATGACGAAGTCGGAGTTGATCGAACGAATTGTCACCCATCAAGGGCTGCTCTCATCCAAGGATGTGGAGCTGGCCATCAAGACCATGCTTGAGCAGATGTCCCAGTGTCTTGCTACCGGCGATCGGATTGAGATTCGTGGGTTTGGTAGCTTTTCGCTGCATTATCGGGCGCCGCGTGTGGGGCGTAATCCGAAGACTGGCCAATCCGTTAGCCTCGATGGCAAGTTCGTGCCTCACTTCAAGCCAGGCAAGGAATTGCGGGATCGGGTGAACGAAGACGAGGAAGAAGGCGTCTGAGTGTTTTTTGGGTAGGAGAAGGTTATGCGTGGGATTAAGCGCGTTGTTCTCGTGCTGGCGATGCTGATTGTCGTGCTGGCAGTGTTAGGGTTCGTGCTGGAAAACCAGCAGGGTGTGTGTCTTTCATTCCTGGGGTTGGTGACCGGGCAGATGCCCGTATCGGTGTTTGTGGTGGTGGCCTTGATAATTGGAATGCTGCTGGGGCCGCTGTTAAGTGTCATCGTTGGATGGAATCGACGTGAAAAGTCTATGACTGCAGGGCGCGGGTAGAGCTTCCATGGGTATTGCAGTGAACTCCTGAACCGTTCGTCGGACGATTCTCGTGCAGTACACATCAGTGCTTGGAGTGATCTGGCGGGTGGTAAATCCGGCGATACCACTGATTATTGTCTCGTTGCTACAAAATTTTCTTTCTTGTCCTTCTCGGGCGACCTTTATCAGGGTTGCCCCTAGGTGTTAAGGAAGCGCCCTACGGATAAGTCAAGACTTGTAATATGTCAGCGAGATGGCAGAATGGAATCTGTTCTCGATAACAGGCATTTTTTGCGCTCAAAACTCGGCAGCGACGCTGGGTTTTTCGGTCATATAACTAGAATAAAAATACACAATTTTGTCTGCATAACGAGCCCGCAGTTTCTCTTTGAAGGCAGGTTTTTGTTGTGAGTAGTAGCTTCCGTGCTCCCCCGGTTCGATCATCCGAAGAAATTGATTTTGTGCGGCTTTTCGCGTCTGTCTGGCAACAAAAAAAACTTCTGCTTTTTGTCACCATCGGCGCGGGATTGATTGCTGCATCCTACGCATTTTTAGCTGATCCTTTATATAAAATCAGCAGTGTTTTGCGTCCTGCCGCTATTAATGATTTAGATGCGCTAAATCGTTCAGAGATTTATCAGCTGCCTCCTTCCGAAGCGCTCCTCAAAGTAGGCGCGGCACTTGACTCCTATGATACCCGTCTGGGCTATTTCAGGAAAAATCAGAAGCTTTTCGAGAAGTTTGTTCGTCCTGGGCAGACGCTGGAGCAGAGTTTTCAAGAATTCAATCATGACTCTATCCGTTTGATTCTTCCTGATGCAGATAAGAAAAATTCGCTGAGTGCCTACATCAAGCTCGAGATGATGTATCCGAAAGGCGTCGACGGCGTCTCTATTCTTAATGGCTTTGTCGACTACGCTATCGCAAGTGAGCGCGAGCGCATCACGGCTGATTTGAATGTGATCGCTAAAAACCGTTTGAGGGAGCTTAACGGCAAGCTCGATTCGGCTCGCTCAAACTACGATATTGAAAAAGAAGCCAAAATAGCATCATTGCGAGAATCCGACTCCTTGAGGCGGGCGCAATTGCAAGATGAGTTGAAGGCGCTGCGGTCTCAGCTGAAGACCTTACGTAGTGACCGTATCGCTCAACTGAATGAGGCAATAGGGATTGCCCGTTCCTTGGGTATTCAAAAGCCAGCTACGCCTTCCTCACTTGGCGAATCGGCTGTAACAGGTGCTGGCAGTGTGATGCGTACTGAGGTGAACAATCAGCAGATTCCGCTCTATTTTATGGGGGTGGATGCGCTTAAGGCTGAGCTTGCTGCATTGCAGTCGCGGAAGTCGGACGACTTTACCGAGTCGCGCATCGCTCAAATCGCCAAGGAGCTTCAGTTGCTGGCCTCCAACCGAGAGGTTGAAGTGCTGGATGCTCGAAAAAATGAAGATATCTTTCTTGCGGGTGTTCAACCGCTGCGAACAGAGATTTTCCGCTTGAGCAGTCTGAATATTGATATGGCGAAGCTGAAGTTGGTGAGCATTGACCAGCAAGCCCTTGAGCCACTGGTTCCGTCGAGTCCTAATCGCCCATTGATCATTTTGCTTGGCCTGCTCTTCGGCGCTGTTGCCGCGATAGGTATTGCGCTGGTCAGGCAGGCGTTACGTGCTGCTCGGGTTAATACAGAGCACGATAGGCACGACCTGGCAGCTTCGCTTCTTCAGTCCTCGGGCTCCGGGGCCGCTCAGCTGGATCGGCAACAAGAGCTTGGCAATAAGTTACTCCAAAAATAATTCCACGCACGTGAAGCCTTTCGCCTCACGTGCTTCCCCCGGGCCGTATGTCTTGTTTTCGTGCGGAATCTATATTACACGCCAGCGCAAATCTGAACGGTCATCTGAAAGGCTCTTCTGGGCGGCTTTCGACTATCGGAAGTTACCTGAATTTCGCGACGGGTCTTCATGAGGTTTCGATGTTTGATCTGTATTTACTTGTGCGTGCGGTCAAGCGTGCTGCGCAAGTTTATATTGTTAGCTTAATAGTTGAAGGTTGCGCCGGCCAACGAGGTTTGATGTCACTGATTTGCGTGTGACTTCTTGATTAGTGGCTTATGGCTAGTATCTGGTGAGAGTTGGATAAAGGTGCGGCCTGCTCAGGTTGGCTGCGCGAAGTGCGCCGGCGAGCACCAATGAGCTAGGTGGTACGGTCGAGCGTGGGCTCAATCGTCACGGGGAATATACAGATGGGGCGGGATCCTTATGGGACAACGACCCAATTTCAATGAATGGTTGCGACGCGCCGCTGCCGTGAAACGACGCACTGCAAATGTTGCGGTAAAACGTTGTCCGGTCCTGAACTGGGCAGGGGTGGTGGGGTCTCATACGCAGTATAGGGGACCAGCGAGGCGTTATGTCGGCACGCTTGGTGATGATATGCTGCAGAGCAGAAGTGGTTGCAGTTGGAGCGGCAAAAGGTCGCTTGCGCGTAATCGGTAGGTCAGGCAGGAGCAAGGCAGCGTTGCTGGTTTCCAGACTGATTCTCTGACTAAATAATGATATGGAATCGTTGGTAATCTAATGACTTTAAAGATCTTGAGTGTTTTCGGTACGCGACCGGAAGCTATAAAAATGGCTCCATTAGCTTTAGCGTTGAATGCAGATGAGCGTTTTGAGGCCAAAATCTGCGTCACGGGTCAACACCGTGAAATGCTGGATCAAGTGTTAGAGTTATTTAAACTTGAGCCTGACTTTGATCTGAATATCATGAAGTCGGGTCAAGACCTTACCGATGTGACAACTGGTATTCTTCAGGGAATGAAGGAAATCTTCCGGACCTATCGGCCGGATATTGTTTTGGTGCATGGCGATACCGCCACGACCTTTGCAACTACATTGGCGGCGTATTATCAGCAAATTCCTGTCGCTCATATCGAAGCAGGACTTCGTACCGGGAATTTATACTCTCCCTGGCCGGAAGAGGCCAATCGAAAGTTGACGGGAGCGCTCGCGTGTCTTCACTTCGCTCCTACCGAAAGATCGGAGCAGAATTTACTGCGTGAAGGGGTTGCACCTGACGCAATTCATGTGACGGGAAATACTGTAATTGACGCTCTGCTTGAGGTCGTCCAGAAGCTCGAGTCCAATGAACAGTTAAAGCAGAAATTTTCTCAGCAGTTCGCTTTTTTACCCACTCAGCGCCGCGTCATCCTCGTGACAGGGCATCGACGTGAAAGCTTCGGCGATGGATTCGAAAGAATTTGCAGTTCGTTGGCTACGATTGCCCATGAGTTTGATGATGTCGAGATTGTCTACCCTGTTCATTTAAATCCAAATGTCCGTGAACCGGTCAATCGTTTGTTGGCTGGCATAAAAAATATTCACCTCATAGAACCCTTGGATTATCTGCCTTTCGTATATTTGATGAATCGGTCGTATTTGATTCTGACTGATTCCGGTGGCGTGCAGGAAGAGGCTCCTTCTTTGGGCAAGCCTGTCCTGGTAATGCGGGACACTACTGAGCGGCCTGAGGCGATTGAGGCCGGTACCGTAAGATTGGTCGGTACAGAGAAGGACAAGATAGTTCACCATTTGCGTGAGCTTTTACTTGATCAAAAGGCTTACGAGGAAATGAGCTTTGCTCATAATCCTTATGGTGATGGTAACGCCTGCGTGCGCATTGTTAATGCTCTAGCCACTTTCAAAAATTAAGGTTTGGTCATGGAATTTTCCACTATTTCTGTCATTGGTCTGGGCTACATTGGTTTGCCAACCGCAGCCGTTTTTGCCGCGCGAAAGTTAAAGGTCATTGGTGTCGACGTTAATCAAAAGGCCGTCGACACGATCAACGGTGGACAGATTCATATCGTTGAGCCTGATTTGGACATAGTCGTGCATGCGGCCGTGACCGAGGGGTATCTGCGCGCGAGCACTCGACCAGAGCCGGCGGATGCTTTCCTGATTGCCGTGCCCACTCCGTTCAAGGATGGTCATGCTCCAGATCTTTCTTACATTGAGTCCGCAAGCAAATCCATTGCGCCAGTACTGAAAAAGGGTGACCTGGTCATTCTTGAGTCCACCTCACCGGTGGGGGCGACCGAAAAGATGGCGTCGTGGCTGGCTGAAGCACGTCCTGACCTGACGTTTCCGCAGACCCATGGCGAGGCGTCGGACGTTCGCGTTGCGCACTGCCCTGAGCGTGTACTTCCAGGTCATGTTTTGCGTGAGTTGGTACAGAATGATCGAGTCATTGGCGGGATGACCCCCAAGTGCTCGGACGCGGCGACACGTCTCTACAAGTTGTTTGTAGAGGGCGAGTGTATTATCACCAATGCCCGAACCGCAGAAATGTGCAAGTTGACAGAGAACAGCTTTCGCGATGTCAACATCGCCTTCGCGAACGAATTGTCGATGATATGCGATAAGTTTGATGTCGACGTCTGGGAGCTTATCAAGCTTGCCAACCGGCACCCTCGCGTTAATATTCTCCAGCCAGGGCCTGGCGTGGGTGGACACTGCATCGCCGTTGACCCTTGGTTCATCGTCAGCCAGGCTGATGGTCAGGCGAAACTGATCAAAACGGCACGTGAGGTCAATGACTCGAAACCATCGTGGGTTATTGAAAAGGTTGATGCTGCTGTGGCCGATCATCTGTCGAGTCACCCCGAGAAGTCGGAAAAAGACATTGTTATTGCGTGCTTCGGCCTGGCATTCAAGCCCGATATTGACGACCTGCGTGAAAGTCCATCTCTGGAAATTACGAAAAATATCTCAAACCGTCACGCCGGGAAAGTTATTGTCGTAGAACCTAATATTGATTCTCTGCCTGCGACGTTGCCGAATGTTGAGTTATGCACAATAGAAGAAGCGTTTGAGCGAGCGGATGTCTTATTGTTGTTAGTGGATCACAAGCCATTCAAAAGTGTTGCTTCTTCACTTCTCCAGGGGCGTCAGATTGTTGATACTCGGGGAATCTGGCTTGTATGAAAATTCTTCCGGTTATTATGTCTGGGGGCTCTGGAACGAGGCTCTGGCCGCTTAGCAGAACTCTTTACCCCAAGCAGTTTCTGGCAATTTCGGGGCGAGAGACGTTGTTTCAGCAGGCTATTGCCCGACTGTTGAAGATCGGCGGTCAAGGCTCGGATTTGCTGGCCCCATGCATCGTTGCCAATGATGAGCATCGTTTCCTGTGTCTCGACCAGATACGGGAGATGAGCGTTTCTAAAGCTGTAGTCATTCTTGAGCCGGTAGGACGCAATACTGCTCCTGCGCTTACGTTGGCGGCGCTCTATGCGCGCGATGAAGTGGGTCAGGAAGTTGACCCTGTCCTGGTTGTTGTCCCGGCCGACCAGATGATTCTCGATATTCAAGCCTTTACTGATACGGTCAGTAAAGCTATCGACGTTGCAAAAGACGGCAGCATTGTGATCTTGGGGATCACGCCTGACCGTCCTGAAACGGGTTATGGTTATATCCACTCGGCAGATCCCTCTAACGTCAAGAGGGTGGACGCGTTTGTTGAAAAACCTGAGCGGTCAACTGCAGAAAAATACCTGGAAGATGGAAGCTATTTCTGGAATAGCGGCATTTTTGTGCTGCGTGCGTCAGTCTGGTTGAAAGCACTGAGCGCGTTCAGAAGGGACATCTTCGATGCCACTGAAGCCGCGTGGAAGGGCCGAGTTCAGGATAATGGGTTTATTCGACCACAACTCGAAGCGTTCTCCCTGATACCGCCAGAGTCAATCGACTATGCCGTGATCGAACATTGTGCGAAAACGCCTTCAGCCGGTCTGACGCTAAAAATGCTGACGATGGACGCCGGTTGGTCTGATCTGGGTGCATGGGATGCTGTTTGGCGTTCGAGTGAAAAGGACGAAAAACAAAACGCTACTCATGGCGATGTAATCATAGACTCCAGCTCCAATACATTGGTTTACGCCTCTCACCGTTTAGTAACGGCCGTGGGGCTTGAAAATATTGTTATCGTCGAAACGCCTGATGCGGTATTGGTTGCGGATAAAGACCGTAGCCAGGGTGTCAAGGCCATTGTCGAAGCATTGAATGTCAAGGCCAGGCCAGAGTCAAAGCTTCATCGTCGTGTTCATCGCCCCTGGGGCTGGTACGACAGCATAGATTCCGGCTCGCGCTTTCAGGTGAAGCGAATACTGGTGAAGCCTAAAGCAACATTGAGTTTGCAGAAGCATTACCACCGCGCGGAACACTGGATTGTTGTGTCTGGCACCGCTGAGGTCACCTGTGAAGATCGCGTTTTTCAGCTGAACGAGAACCAGAGTACTTATATCCCTATTGGCCATGTTCATCGCCTTTCCAATCCCGGCACCATTCCTCTTGAGATCATTGAGGTGCAGTCAGGAACGTACTTGGGTGAGGATGATATTGTTCGATTTGACGATACCTATGGACGTGTTTAAGGCTTAAATTTTTAGGAGTTGTACAGATGCAGAAGCATGCGCTGGTTACTGGTGTTACAGGTCAGGATGGGGCTTACCTTGTCGAACTGCTGCTGTCCAAGGGGTATAAGGTTTATGGCGCCTATCGCCGGACAAGTTCTGTAAGTTTTTGGCGATTAGAGGAACTTGGCGTTTTTGGGCATGATGATCTTCACCTCGTCGAATTTGATTTGACTGACCTCTCCGGGACCATTCGTTTAATTCAGAATTGCGCCCCGGACGAGGTGTATAACCTGGCGGCTCAAAGCTTCGTAGGTGTTTCCTTCGATCAGCCTATTACAACCGCGCAGATTACGGGTGTCGGTGCGCTTAATTTGCTGGAAGCGATCCGAATAGTAAATCCGAAGATTCGCTTCTATCAAGCTTCGACATCTGAAATGTTTGGATTGGTACAGGCTGTTCCTCAATCTGAAAGCACACCCTTCTACCCGCGTAGTCCTTACGGCGTTGCGAAGTTGTTTGCGCATTGGACAACCATTAATTATCGCGAGTCATATGGCATTTTTGCCACCAGCGGCATTCTGTTCAACCATGAGTCTCCGCTGCGAGGAAAAGAGTTTGTTACTCGGAAAATTACCGATGCTGTAGCCAGTATCGAAATGGGCGAGCAGCAAGTCTTGGAACTTGGAAACATGGATGCCAAACGAGACTGGGGTTTTGCTAAAGAGTATGTAGATGGCATGCACCGGATGTTGCAAATCGACACGCCGGAAACATTTGTGCTGGCCACAAATCGCACGGAAACTGTTCGTGATTTTGTTGCCATGAGCTTCAAAGCTGTAGGCGTTGATATTGATTGGTCCGGAAGTGGCGAGAATGAATTCGGCGTTGATCGTCGGACCGGCGTCACCCGGGTAAAAGTCAATCCACGCTTCTATCGACCTGCGGAAGTAGAGTTGTTGATTGGCGATGCGTCCTTTGCAAAAGAGCGGTTAGGCTGGGAACCAGAAACGACGCTGGAGCAACTGTGCCAGTTGATGGTTGAAGCTGACTTGAGAAGGGTTCGCAATGGCACTTCAAAGTAACGATCGGACAGTACTGATTACAGGGCTCTCAGGTTTCACCGGGAAGCACTTGGCGGAAAGCCTCACCCAAGCTGGCTGGCGGGTCGCCGGCCTGGGAGGGGAGCGGCTGGCGTGTGAGTTTGACCATCTGGACGCGGACCTGAATGACACGGAGCGGCTCAGTGGTTGGATCAAGCAGGTTCAACCCACTCATATTATTCATTTGGCCGCGCTGGCGCATGTCACTGGCAGCGATGCCTTGTCATACTACCGGGTCAATGTGTTGGGTACGGAAAGCCTTCTTAATGCGATTAAGGAGGCAGCGGTGGCTGTTGAGAAAATCATCATTGCAAGCAGTGCAAATATTTACGGAAACGCCATTTCATCGCCCATTTCAGAGAGCAGTGAACCGCAGCCCGTTAACCATTACGCATTGAGCAAGCTGACGATGGAGGCCCTGGTCCGCAAGTGGTTTTCTCGTATGCCTATATTGGTGGTGCGGCCATTCAACTACACCGGACCAGGCCAGTCGGAGTCATTCGTTTTCTCCAAGATCGTGGGCGCGTTTGCTCGTGGGGAAAAGGAACTCAGGCTAGGCAACCTGGATGTTTCCCGGGACTTGTCTGATGTCGGTTTTGTGGTGGAGGCCTATTCGAGGCTGTTGACGTCTGATCAACGCGGTGAGTTTATAAATATTTGCTCAGGTCGCAGCATTTCTTTACTGAGCGTGATTGATGAAATGGCACAGATTGCAGGTTATCGGCCAACGATAATAGTTGATCCTGCCTTTGTCAGGGAAGATGAAGTTAAAGAGCTTTACGGTAGTCCGGCCAAGCTCTTTGATGCGGTGGGTGAAATTGATGTGCCTAATTTGCACGATACATTGCTTTCAATGTATCAGCAGAAGGTGGTTGTTTAATACTGGTGGCTGGTAACGGGTTGGTGCACTGTGCGTATATGTTTTTTTGCTAATATGTCCGCTCACGCTAATTGGCGCGAGATGTTTGATAAAGTCGAATTTTATCGGGTCGATATTCGTATTCTCAAGGAGCTTGGACACGAAGTCGTTTTGTCGGGGACGCCGGGCACATTAGATTGGAAGGCGGATCTCTATTTTTGTTGGTGGTGGGGGCATTCACCGCTTCCGTTGCTCGCCGGAAAACTACGTCGTCGTCCAGTAATTGTAACTGGGGCCTTTGACTATTCCACCTGCCGGAAGGAAATTCCGGGTCTGTGTTACCTGGACCGCCCGTTATGGCAGAAGGCAGTACTGCGCACCTCGCTGTTGTTGGCTGATCGAAACCTGTTTATCTCAAGATCTGAGTGTGAGGAAGTCACAACCAACCTGCCGGTCAGAAACCCAGTGTACGCAACGCTGGCGATCGATACAGACTACTATTCTCCTAGCGAGCTTCCGGCGGTTGGATCGGATTACTTTTTTACGGTGACCTGGACAAGTCGTACAAATGCCATTCGTAAAGGGCTCATTCCGACGATTGAGGCGTTTGCAAAGGTTTCGGCTAACGCACGTCATCTTCGACTGGTTGTTGCTGGTAAGCATGGTGACTACCTGCAGGAACTAAAAGACCTGGCGCAGCGCCTGGGTGTAGGAGACAAGGTGGAGTTTGTCGGGATGATCTCCGATGAAGAGAAGCTGCACCATTACCGCAATTGCCTGGCCTATGTTCAACCAACGCTTTATGAAGGTTTCGGGCATGCGATCGGCGAGGCCCTGGCGTGTGGAGCGCGAGTGATAACTTCGCCTCGGGGCGCGGTGCCTGAGGTCGCGGGTGACTTCGCTTACTGGGTTCAACCAGATAGCCAGGAAGAAATTGCTGCGGCCATGGAGGCGGTTGTTGCCACGCCGACTTGCGCTGAAGATGCCAAAGCCAGGCATCAGTGGATTTCCTCCAACTATTCCATTGCCGCTCGCCGTACCGCGCTCAAAAGTGTCCTGGATTCCTTGCACCGATAAAATAAGGGTGAGCCTCATTGAGAATGTTTATCGAGATTAATGGTGGTACTGCGTGTTAGCTCGTCTAATCAGCATCTTCGAGAATTCGAGGCTATTGCATCTCTTTTTTATCACGGCTTGTATTCAGGGTGGCGTAATAATTAGTCAGTTTTTGATCACACCTTGGGTGGATCCATCGGTTGTCGGGGTTGTGCGTTCGTTAGAAACAGTAATCGCACTTGTCGTATTGGCGGGTAGCTTGGGAATGCAAAGTATCGCTATCCGGGATACTGCTGCGAGTACGGGGCTTTCTCGTCAGAGTGACGTGCTGCGACAGGTTTTTTTATTGGTGGGCATTACCTCGGCTGTGGTCGTTGCCGGTATATACATCACGCATAAATATTTGTTGTCTTCGGCGATTAGTTTGTATGTGTTAAATGCTTGTGGGCTGGTGTTGCTCACGAACCTGCTACGTGTCACTACAGGTTTTGCTCAAGGCGTAAAAGCCATCAGCGAAATCTATTTTATATTGATGCTGGTTACAGCGGTTGGCATTGTTTTGCATATTGTACTTACTAGGTTATATGGTGTCGAAGGTTGGATTATTGCCCGTTATCTTGGTGAGTTTTTCTGCCTGGTTGCGGTGTGGTGGAAGCTCAGGACTTATATTTTTCCAGCGCTGAATTTTGTGCAGGTAGACCGGCGCAAGGTGATCGAAACTGCTACGTCTGGCCTGACTATCAATGCCGGGCTTTTCGTCCGGCTGCTAGTGGATAGTTTGCCTGTTCTTATGTTGACTGCATTTCATATCAAAACTGAGGAAATAGGGTTTTTTGGTATAGCCATATTAAGCCTTGTTCTTGGCTTGCTTCCGCTGGCGATCATTGCGCAAAGAGCGCTTCCTGATCTGGTTGAGGTACTCAATAATAAGAGCGTTTTGTCTGCGAGGTATAATGCGTTTGTAAAAAGTATGCTCAAGGTATCGTCGGCGGTTGCGTTGTTGTTGATTGTGGCCTCGGCCGCGTGGCTGGTATTTGTGGGTGGTGTATATAAGTTGACTGCCATGTATGTGATTGTGTTGGCGTTGACGTTACCGCTGAAAGCTATCGCACTGGCTTGCGGTACGATGCTTGTAGCGCTACGTGTTTTTGGTTTGAGCCTGAAAGTTAATATCGTTGAAGGCGTATTTGCTCTCATGATCTTGTCTTTTGGTATTCCCGTGTTGGGTGGCTGGGCTGGGGTTCTGGCGTATGCAGTCGGTGCGCTTCTATCCGTTACGCTGCTTCTGACCGCGGTGAAAATCCGCCTCGCTGATTTATGATTAAGGGAGCTACCTTGAGCGGAAGTGATTTGGACGGTGGTGCCTTGCGTCCCCCGGTGAAGAAGAGCGGGTTTGATTTTTTTGGTGCAGGGTTTTTCTTTCTGGTAATTTGGTGCGCGGGCGTCATTGTTCCTTTATACCCCTTTATTAAGGGGTTTGATGGGTTTAGTCAGATATGGGGGTTTGTTTATTCCGACAAAAATGGCTCCATTGAAAAGGCCATTTTGTTGTATTTCGGCGCTCTTGTGCTTGTTTTGATAGGGTGTTATCTAGGGCGTAGGACGCATCTTATGATTCCGGTCAAGCTCCGTTATATTGTAGAACCGAAGGTCCTTTCTCAAAGATCATTAGTATTTACCTTCGTTGCGATATTGGCATTTGCAGCAATTCTTTTCTTACTGGGCGGGATTTCAGGGCTGCTCCAAGGTGCCAGTGATCGAACCAGGGCGTTTGCAGGTTTGAACGGGCTGTTCCTACTACAGAATCTGTTGCTTTCGGTCTCGCTGGCATGGTTTATCCGCTTGACGCGCGACAAGAAGAAGTCCCTTTCCGAGCGAGTTTGTTTTTGGGTTTACTTTTTGGGCGGGTTATTTATCTGCTCACTTCAAGGGCAAAAATCGACGCTTTTCATTATTGTGCTTTCATTGGTTATAGTTCGGCATTATCGAGTCAAGCGGGTCAGTTTTTTGAAATGCGCTTTGCTGGGTGTTGTGATGTTTGTTTCGTTGATGGCCTACCATCTGTTCAAGCAGCAGTATCTCGTGACGGGAAACTTCTCTTTTATTAATCAAGACCAAGGAGTGTTCCTGTCGCTTGTTCATTTTCTGATGATACAGTTTACTGGCAATCTTATGCAGTTGCAGACGATGACGGTGTTGATAGACGCAATGCCACAGGGGCTTGAGTGGCAGAACGGAAAGACGCTGTTGATGCTCGTATTGATTTTGTTGCCTTCGGTGCTTTTTCCGAATAAGCCGCTTACCGCTGCCGGTATATTTACAGGTGCGTTCTGGCCCAATATGTGGCTGCTGCAAGGAACGACAATGCCTCCAGGTATTTTTGGCGAGTTTTACATGAATTTTGGCGTCCTCGGCGTGCTGGTGGGCGGGCTTCTTCTTGGGGTTATATGGGGGCGGCTCCATGGTGCTGTTATTTATAACCCTAAAAGCGACCGTGCGTTGGGAGTCTATGCGTTAACGGTCGCCTCCATGCTTCACCTTTTCCGAGGAGAATTGGCTTCGGTCGCTCTGCTCATGGCGTCTATATGGCTTCCTTTTTTATTCTTGAGCTCAAAGCGCGAAGAGCCAGTTAATAACCCAATCTAGAGAAACTGATATGTGCGGAATTTTGGGCTACATTCATAACGGAACGCGGGAATCTATTGATTTCTCTTCGGCGCTTTCGTTTATTAGACGTCGTGGGCCTGATGATCAAGGTGTTTGGGCCGATACCGACGTTGGTGTATGGCTGGGCCAGGTGCGCCTTTCCATTCTCGATACGACTTCAGCCGGTCACCAACCAATGGTCTCTGCCGATGGGCGAGTGGTCATGGTGTTTAACGGTGAAATCTATAACTTTCGAGAATTAAGGGCTCATCTCGAAGCGGCGGGGGATCACTTTTCCAGCCAGTCCGACTCCGAAGTATTGCTCGCACTGTTCTGTCGTTATGGAATTGAGTGTTTAAACCGCTTGAACGGGATTTTTGCGGTCGTATTCTGGGAGCGCGACACTGAAACACTTTGGGTGGCTAGAGATCAGATGGGTGTCAAACCCCTCTATATCCATTCCAATGATGGTTGTTTTGCATTTTCAAGTGAGATGAAAGGCTTGATCCGAGGCGGCTTCAGTAAAACTGAAATTGACCCGCAAGCCGTACTCGCGCACCTTGGTTTTCTCTGGTCACCAGGTGATCGGACGATTGTGCGGGATATCAAAAAAGTTTTACCTGGCCAAGCGTTATGCGTTCGTAATGGGCATATTGAGAAGAGCTGGTTTTACTACGAACTGCCAATTTCCGAGAAACCCCTGACAAAAACGGTTGCGGATGTCGCTGTTGATGTTGCCGATGCGGTCAGGACTGCCGTCCAGCGTCAGTTGGTGTCCGACGTACCGTTGGGTTCATTCTTGTCAGGCGGCTTGGACTCCAGCGCCATCGTCGCGTTTGCAGCGCAGGAAATGCGGGACAAGGGGCGTTTGCAGTGCTTCAGTATCCGTGTAGACAACGGCTCCACTGCAAACGAGGGGTTCGCCGATGACCTTCCGTACGCACAGCGCGTTGCCAAGCATCTGGATGTCGACCTGCATGTCGTAGGCGTCGGCGATGAGATGATGGATCGTCTGCCGGAAATGGTTTACCTGCTCGATGAACCTACGCCGGATCCGGCCGCGTTGAATGCGTTGTTCATCTCGGAACTGGCGAGCCAGAACGGTATCAAGGTCCTGCTGTCGGGTGCCGGGGGAGATGATATTTTTACAGGCTATCGTCGTCATTTCGCTCTGGCACAAGAGCGTTGGTGGGGCGGCATGCCTCGACCGCTGCGTTCGGTACTGGCCCGTAGCTCAAGCTTGCTTCCGGCGTCGTCTCCGCTGTCTCGTCGCCTCGGGAAGGCTTTTCGCTACGCGGACTTGCCTGCTGATGATCGCTTGATCAGTTATTTCCTCTGGCTTGAACCTGATCAGGCGTATGGGCTGTTGGCGCCAGACTTGCGACGCCAGTTGGCGGCCGATGATCTGTTTGCGCCTATGCGAGAAACACTTTCGCGGCTGCCTTCGGATGCAACACCTCTTGATAAAATGCTCACCCTGGAGTGCAAGCATTTTCTCACCGATCACAACCTCAACTACACCGATAAAATGGGTATGGCGACGGGCGTTGAAGTGCGTGTTCCGCTGCTGGATCTTGACCTGGTACGCCTGGCGGGTTCACTGCCATCGCATATCAAGCAAAAAGGCCGGGAAGGGAAATGGATTTTCAAGAAGGCCATGGAACCCTATCTGCCTCACGACGTCATCTATCGGCCCAAGACGGGCTTCGGTGTACCGCTTCGCAACTGGTTGCAAGGACGCCTGAAGCCTTTGGTCGATGAGGTGCTTTCTCCGGCATCCCTGCTGAAAAGGGGGATTTTCGACCCCAAAGCAGTGGCGCATCTGATCGAAGCAGATCGTTCAGGCCGAATAGACGCTGCTTATACGTTGTTTGGCATCGTTTGCATGGAGCTGTGGTGCAAACAGTATCTGGACGGCGATTTTGCCCTGGACGGTTGAGTCGGCGGGCACGTCCCGGTCTTATCCGATGGTAGGATAGATAGCTCTATACAAGTTTCTCAGTGATGAGTGAATTTTTAACTTTATTGGTGTGAATGCATGAAGCAGGTTGTTCAGAACATGGCTAGCGGTGAGACGTCATTGGTTAATGCACCCGCTCCCGCCGTTCGCAGTGGCACGCTAAAGATCAATACAACCAATACGCTGATTTCTGCCGGCACGGAACGCATGCTTGTAGGATTTGGCCGGGCCAACTGGTTGGAAAAAGCTCGCCAGCAACCTGACAAGGTTCGCATGGTTCTGCAAAAGGTGCAGACCGATGGTTTGGCGACAACGGTAGAAGCCGTTCGCTCGAAGCTTGCACAGCCGTTGCCGCTTGGATACTGCAACGTGGGTGTTGTAGGCGCCGTGGGCAGTGACGTATCCGGGTTTAAGCCCGGCGACCGCGTGGTTTCCAATGGCCCTCATGCCGATATCGTTATCGTTCCCAAGAATCTGTGCGCCTT
Source organism: Pseudomonas sp. Z18(2022) (assembly GCF_036346535.1). Lineage (NCBI taxonomy): Bacteria > Pseudomonadati > Pseudomonadota > Gammaproteobacteria > Pseudomonadales > Pseudomonadaceae > Pseudomonas > Pseudomonas sp. Z18(2022). Next base: position 727,124 of record NZ_JAOTOA010000001.1, on the reverse strand, counting down.
GATCCCGGATTCGGTCAGCGACGAAGCCGCCTCGTTTACCGTGCTGGCCAGCATCGGCTTGCAGGGGATTCGGCTGGCTCAGCCTACGCTGGGCGAGACCTTTGTCGTCACCGGCGTAGGTCTGATCGGACTGATGACGGTTCAGCTCCTGCGAGCCCAGGGCTGCCGAGTACTTGCCATTGACTTTGATGAGCAAAAACTGGCGTTGGCTCGCAGTTATGGCGCCGAAACCTGCAATCCCGGCAAAGGGGAAGATGTTGTATCGGCGGGGATGACGTTCAGCCGCGGAAGAGGCGTGGATGGCGTCATCATTACCGCGTCGACCAAGTCTTCCGATCCGGTCACCCAGGCGGCACACATGTGCCGCAAGCGTGGGCGCATTGTTCTGGTGGGGGTCACCGGGCTTGAGTTGAGTCGAGCTGACTTCTACGAGAAGGAACTGACATTCCAGGTTTCATGTTCTTACGGGCCCGGGCGCTATGATCCGAGTTACGAAGATCAAGGCAACGACTTCCCGATAGGTTTTGTTCGTTGGACTGAGCAGCGCAACTTCGAAGCCGTCCTGGATATGCTCGCCAGCGGCCAATTGGAGGTCAACTCGTTGATCTCCCATCGGGTTGCATTTGAAGATGCCGCGGATGCTTATCAGACGCTTACGACGGATAACTCGGCGCTGGGTATCATTCTTCAGTACACCTCGGAAGATACCGAGCGAAACATCAAGGAAGTCGTGCTGGCACCTGGTGCGGTAGCCAGTTTCGACCCGGTCAAACCCGTGGTTGGCTTCATCGGTGCAGGAAACTATGCATCAAGAATGCTGATACCGGCGTTTAAGGCCGCGGGCGCTCAGTTCCATACGATTGTGACTGCCGGCGGTATCAACGGTGTAATACACGGCAGCAAGGCTGGATTTGCACAAGCCTCGACTGATATCAGTGCGATGCTTGGCGAGAGCACGATCAATACCGTTGCAATTGTCACCCGTCACGACAGCCACGCCCGTTTTGTCGCTCAAGCGCTGGAGGCGGGTAAACATGTGTTCGTCGAAAAGCCATTGGCAATTGAATCCCAGGATTTGGCAACGGTTGAAGAGGCCTATCGAAAGGCTGTCGAACAAGGGCTCAAGCCACATTTGATGGTTGGGTTCAATCGACGCTTTTCGCCACAGGTCCAAAAGATGAAGGCGTTGCTCTCGGCTGTAAAAGAGCCCAAGTCTTTCATCATGACGATGAATGCCGGAGCGATTCCCGCGAATCACTGGACCCAGGACCCGTCAGTCGGCGGTGGGCGTATTATTGGCGAAGCGTGTCATTTCATCGACCTGATGCGTTTTCTGGCGGGCAGCAAAATTGTTTCGATTCAGGCCCGCAGAATGGGAGATACGCCTGCTGTTGCCATTACGGAAGATAAAGCGGCGATTACCCTGGGGTTTGAGGATGGCTCTTTCGGCACAATCCACTACCTGGCCAATGGCGCTTCAAGCTTTCCAAAAGAGCGAGTTGAAGTCTTTGCTGCCGGGCGCGTCCTGCAACTGGATAACTTCCGCAAGTTGAAAGGTTTCGGCTGGCCGGGCTTCAGCAAGCTGAATCTCTGGAAACAGAACAAGGGGCAAAGCGAGTGCGCTGCGGCTTTCCTTGCAGCGGTGCAAAACGGGGCTGTCACGCCGATCACTTCCGATGAAATTTTCGAAGTGGCGCGCGTGAGCATTGAAGTTGCCCGGATTCTGCGCGAGCAATGAGCCTTCTCCTTGTTAAAGCCAAAACTGCGATAGCTCTCGGTTTTGGCAATCTGGCGCGTGCATTGACGTATCGGCTTGGGGTCAAGACTGGTTTGAACCCTGTCAGACGCCTTCGGGCTGAAATTCCCCATGGCCCGTTTTTTGCGGAAAGTGCGAGACAGGCCGGCTCGTTGCCATGTGCGTCCCAATGGGATTCCCAGGTCCGATATTTCGGGTTCTGGGAATGTCCGGTATCGGACGCACCTCCTGACTGGCATTTGAATCCGCTGAATGGAGTTCGAGTGCCTGATCCCGGCCGGGAATGGTGGCGGATTCCGGATTTTGATGCCGCTGTCGGTGATATCAAGAATATCTGGGAAGCTTCGCGATTTGACTGGACGTTGGTCTTTGCCCAGAAGTCCTGTGTTGGCGGATCTTCAGGGACGGCGCAGTTAAACGGTTGGTTGGCGGATTGGTGTGTCAATAATCCTCCCTATTGCGGTCCGAACTGGAAGTGCGGTCAGGAGGCGTCCATTCGTGTCCTGCACCTGGCGATGAGTTCGGTCATTCTTGAACAGTTTGCCCACCCGTTGCCGGGGCTTGTGGATCTGGTTCGACTGCATCTCAAACGTATTGAGCCGACGCTGAGCTATGCGATGGCTCAGGACAATAACCACGGGACTTCCGAGGCTGCCGCACTTTTTGTCGGCGGCAGTTGGTTGACGTTAAGCGGTTGCCCCGAGGGCGAACGCTGGCAGCGATTGGGGCGCAAATGGCTCGAAAACCGGGCCGCTCGGTTGATTGAGCAAGATGGCAGTTTCAGCCAGTACTCCGTCAATTATCATCGGGTGATGCTCGACACGTTTTCCATGGTTGAAGTCTGGAGAAACAAACTGGGGCTCCCGGCGTTCTCCGCTACCTTCCAACTCAGGGCTCGCACAGCCGCGCATTGGTTATTTTCGTTAGTCGACGAGCACACTGGAGATGCTCCGAACATTGGCGCAAATGATGGTGCCCGGCTGCTGCCACTGACGGATACGGACTATCGCGACTTCAGGCCTGCGGTCCAGTTGGCCATGGCGTTGTTTGCCGGAAAGAGAGCCTATGAGTCGGCAGGTGAATGGGATTTGCCACTGCGCTGGCTGCTCCTGCCTGGCCCATCGGCGATAGCGGAGCGTCCAGGTAGTCAACTGTTTGATCAGGGTGGTTATGCATTGTTACGGCGTGAACAAACCTATGCTGTATTGCGCTACCCGCGCTTCCGATTTCGCCCCAGCCAGGCAGATGCCCTGCATGTGGATCTATGGCGTGCAGGCATTAACTTGCTCCGGGATGCAGGGACCTTCAGCTACAACACCTCTGCCCATTGGCTGAGTTATTTTCCGGGTACCGCCAGCCACAACACCGTTCAATTTGATGGGCAAGACCAGATGCCCAGGCTCAGCCGGTTTCTGTTCGGGGAATGGTTGCGTACGCGCCAGGTCGAAAGTCTGGTTGAGCAGGCTGGAACCAGCTCCTGCGGCGCCACGTACATCGACGGCAACGGCGTCCGTCATAAGCGGCATGTCAGCCTGACCGATACCGGCATGAAGGTCAGGGATGAATTCACCGGATTCAAGGATCGTGCAGTTCTACGCTGGCGTTTGCAGCCTGGGGACTGGCGGTTTGAGGGCGAGGTTCTGACCAACGGCTCGCATCGAATATCCGTTGCGGGCAGCATGCCTATCGTTCGGCGGGAACTCGTCCAGGGTTTGGAGTCTCGTTACTACTTACAAAAAACTGAGGTGCCGGTGCTTGAGGTTGAGGTGACTTCGGCGGGCGTTTTGACTACGGAGTATCACTGGTAGACATGAAAGTCCTTTATTTTCATCAGCATTTTTCAACTCCGAAAGGAGCAACTGGTATCCGGTCCTATGAGATGGCCCGCCGCCTGGTTGCCAGGGGTCACCAGGTGACGATGGTCTGTGGCAGCTATGGTGGTGGCCAAACGGGGCTGGAAAGCTCTTTCGTTGGTGGAAAACGCAAAGGTACCGTCGACGGTATTGAGATCATCGAATTTGACTTGGCGTACTCCAACAGCGATGGCCTGTTCGTTCGAGCGCTCAGCTTTTTGAAGTTTGCAGTGCGCAGTATCGGTATTGCACTAACCGAGCGTTACGACCTGGTTTTTGCGACCACGACGCCTTTGACAGCCGGTATACCCGGGATATTCGCCCGGTGGTTTCGCAATAAGCCGTTTATATTCGAGGTGCGGGACCTCTGGCCCGAGCTGCCGAAAGCGATGGGTGTCATTCGTAATCCGGTAATCCTTGCCGCCATGTCTTTTCTTGAGTGGGCAAGCTATCGCTCGGCTCACCGGGTCATTGGGTTGTCGCCGGGTATTGTGGATGGCATTGCGCACCGCGGTGTGGCGCGTGATCGGATCGAAATGATCCCAAACGGTTGTGACCTGGATATTTTCAACACGCCTGCTGAGCCATGGTTGCCGGCTGGAGTGGATAAAAGTCATCTGGTAGCGGTCTTTGCGGGTACGCATGGGGTGGCCAACAAGCTGGACGCGGTGCTCGATGCGGCTCGAGAGCTGAAACTGCGAAAGCGCGATGATATCCGGCTGGTTTTGATCGGGCAGGGCAAGCTCAAGCCCGCGCTTCAGAAGCGTGCAACGGAAGAACAGCTGGACAATGTGATATTTCATGACCCGGTGAACAAAGCCCGATTGTCCGGTTTGATGGCCAGCGCGGATCTGGGGCTGCAAATATTGGCAAACGTACCGGCCTTTTACTACGGAACGTCGCCTAACAAGTTTTTCGACTATATCGCTTCGGGGTTGCCTGTTTTAAATAACTATCCAGGCTGGCTCGCCGAGATGATTTCCACGGAAAACTGCGGTTTTGTCGTACCTCCTGATGATGCTGCTCTTTTCGCAGATGCGTTGATACAGGCGGCAGATGATCGTGACGAGCTGCGGGCCAAGGGCGCACGAGGCAGAGAATTGGCGGTCAGAGAGTTTGACCGACGTAAGTTGGCTGATCGGTTTGTGGATTGGCTGGAGGGTGTTGCCAGATGATCAAGCGTGGTTTTGATTTATTTGCGTCATTACTTGGACTAATTCTGCTTTCTCCGGTCATAGCAGTAATTGCCTGGAACATTCGCAAGAAATTGGGATCTCCTGTTCTGTTTCGTCAGGTTCGTCCAGGTCGTAATGGCAAGCCGTTCGAAATGATCAAGTTCCGTACGATGCGAGATGCTCATGATGCAAACGGTGAGCCTTTACCTGATTCCCAGCGCATGACAGCCTTTGGCAGTTTTCTGCGATCCAGCAGCTTGGATGAACTGCCCGAGCTGTGGAATGTGGTCAAGGGCGATATGAGCCTGGTGGGCCCACGACCGTTGCTGATGGAATACCTGCCTCTCTACAGCGCCGAACAATATCGTCGCCATGAGGTGCGCCCTGGCGTCAGCGGCTGGGCACAGATCAACGGGCGGAATGCAATTGAATGGGAAGAAAAGTTCAAGCTGGACACCTGGTATGTCGATAATCAGTCTTTTTGGCTGGATATGAAGGTGATTTTCCTGACGATCAAGAAAGTTCTGGTACGTGACGGTATCAGTGCCGAAGGCGAAGCGACAGCATCGAAGTTCACAGGCTCCAAGTCATGAGCCGCCTCGCGGTGCTGGGTGCTAGCGGCCATGGCAAAGTCGTCGCGGATACAGCCGAATGCTGTGGTTGGGACACCATTGAGTTCTTTGATGATGCCTGGCCCGGGTTGCTTCGAAATGGTGCCTGGAACGTCGTAGGCAACACTGAGAGACTGTTGGCGGCTGTGGATGAATATGACGGAGTGCTGGTGGCGATCGGCAATAATCGGGTACGCCAGGCAAAACTGGACCAGCTCAAGGCGGCAGGCGCTGCGCTGGTTACGCTGCGCCATCCGGATTCAACCGTCAGCCGGTATGCCACGCTTGGTGAAGGATCGGTGGTTTTTGCTGGCGCTGTGGTAAATGCCGATGCCAGAGTAGGCAGTGGCGCTATTCTCAATACGGGCAGCAGCGTCGACCACGATTGTCTATTGGGATCGTGTGTGCACATCAGCCCCGGCGCCCGGCTTGCAGGCGGCGTCTGCGTGCAGGATTTGAGCTGGATTGGCATAGGTGCCTGCGTGCGACAACTTGTGAACATCGGTTCACAGGTCATGGTTGGCGCGGGTGCCGTAGTTGTCAGAGATGTGCCAGACAAGGTTACGGTCGCCGGAGTGCCGGCCAGGTTGTTTGACGGTTCTTGAAATATCGTCGCCGCGTGAACAGCGTATTGAGCGAATTGCAACGGGGCTCGTGTTGACGAGTCTTTCATATTTTCGAATGAAAACTGACGGGTACTGGTTGTGTTGAATTCACCATTTTCTCCTTGGCCTTCTTTTAGTGAAGAGGAGGCTGATGCCGTACGTGATGTGATTCTGTCCAATAAGGTCAACTACTGGACCGGTACACAGGGGCGTGAGTTTGAAAAGGAGTTCGCTGCATGGGCGGGCACCGAATACGCCATCGGACTGGCCAACGGAACGGTTGCCCTGGACCTTGCCTTGAAGGCCTTGGGTATCGGTGCTGGCGATGAAGTGATTGTCACCTCACGCACGTTTCTTGCTTCCGTCTCGAGCATTGTGAATGCCGGGGCTGTTCCGGTTTTCGCCGACGTGGATCGCGATTCGCAAAACTTCAGCGCGCAGACTATCCGCGCTGTGCTGACGCCTCGCACCCGGGCCGTAATTTGTGTGCATTTGGCTGGCTGGCCTTGCGATATGGATCCGATCATGTCCCTGGCCGAGGAATTCGACCTTAAAGTGATCGAAGATTGTGCCCAGGCCCATGGCGCTCGTTACAAGGGGCGCTCGGTGGGGTCAATTGGCCACATCTCTGCCTGGTCCTTTTGTCAGGACAAGATCATGACCACAGGCGGCGAGGGCGGAATGGTCACAACCAACGATCGCAAGTTGTGGTCGGACATGTGGTCGTTCAAGGATCATGGCAAAAGCTGGGAAGCAGTCTACGAACGCAACCATCCCCCAGGTTTTCGCTGGTTGCACGAAAGCTTCGGTACGAACTGGAGAATGCTTGAGGTTCAGGCCGTGATCGGCCGGATTCAACTCAAGCGCATGACCGATTGGCAGGCCAGTCGGCTAGCGAATGCCGGGCAGATCTGGGAGTGCGCCAGCCAACTCAAAGGTTTACGTGTGCCAGTCATGCCTGAGGACAGTGTTCACGCGGCGTATAAGTGCTACGTGTTTGTTGAGCCTCAGGCGCTCAAGGCCGGATGGGATCGCGATCGTATTCTGGCGGAGATTTCGGCACGGGACGTTCCGGTATTTTCCGGTTCCTGCTCTGAGGTCTATCTTGAGAAGGCGTTTGACAATACTGGCTGGCGTCCGGCGAGCCGGTTGCCGGTAGCACGAGAACTCGGCGAAACAAGTGTGATGTTTCTCGTGCACCCAACGTTGACGCAGCTTGAAATTGACAAGACATGCTCGGTGCTCAAGACCGTTATGCAGTTGGCTACCGAAGAGTAATCAGTTAGACAGTCAGGAATGCCCGTCTTTGTTTGCAACGCAGAAGGACTTGAGCTGCGGGCCGGTCAAATGGAGTTTTCCATCATCATGGGATGAGGTCCCTTGGAATCATTCATGGTGGTGGCGGATGTACTTTAGGAGTAACAGAGGTGTTTCAAGGCGTTATGGATAAGTTGAGAACCTTATTACTGGGTTTAACGCGGCGGCAGAAACGTGCCTTCCAGGTAGTGACCGACGTTTTTCTTGTCTGGTTTGCCCTTTGGATGGCCTTTGTCGTCCGTCTGGGGATTGATGAGCTGATCAATCCTTTCACTGAATACCTATGGTTATTCCTGAGCGCCACGGTCATTGCGATTCCGCTGTTTGTACGGTTTGGTATGTACCGTGCAGTCATGCGCTATTTTGGAAACGATGCGCTGATCGCAATTATCAAGGCCGTCAGCCTGTCATCGTTGTTTCTCGCGCTGGTTGTTTACTGGAGCGGCAACCATCAAATGTTTGTTCCACGCTCGGTCATCTTCAATTACTGGTGGTTGAGCATGGTCATGATCGGGGGGCTACGCCTCGCGATGCGCCAGTATTTCCTGGGAGACTGGTTTACGGCTGCGCAACATGTTCCTTTTACCAACCGGGATGATGGACTACCGAAGGTGGCCATTTATGGTGCAGGGGCAGCCGGTAATCAGTTGGTTGCTGCGTTGCGCATGGGGAGGCTGTTGCGTCCTGTCGCCTTTATTGATGATGACAGCAGCATTGCCGATCGTGTGATTTCAGGCTTGCATGTCTATAAGCCAAAGCATATCCAGCAGATGGTTGATGTAACCGGTGCCCAGCAGATTCTTCTCGCCATTCCGTCTGCCAATCGCGGGCGTCGCCGGGAGATATTGACCTTTCTGGAGGGCTTCGCGCTCCATGTGCAAAGCGTGCCCGGTTTTATGGATTTGGCCAGCGGGCGAGTGAAAGTTGACGATATCCAGGAAGTTGATATTGCTGACTTGTTAGGCCGCGACTCTGTCCCCCCTCAGGATGAGCTGCTTGAACATTGCATTAAGGAGCAGTCGGTTCTTATAACCGGGGCGGGCGGTTCAATCGGATCTGAGCTTTGCCGGCAGATTCTCACGCTACAACCCACGACACTGCTGTTGTATGAGCATAGCGAGTTCAATCTCTACAGCATCCTGCAAGAGCTTGAGCAGCGAATCGTACGTGAGTCGCTTTCAGTTAAGTTATTGCCAATCCTGGGCTCTGTCCGCAATCAGGAAAAGCTCTTTGACGTCATGAAAACCTGGCGCGTGAACACGGTCTACCATGCGGCGGCCTACAAGCATGTACCGATGGTCGAACATAATATTGCTGAAGGCGTACTGAATAATGTGATGGGCACGTTGAGCGCCGCACAAGCCTCTTTACGCGCCAACGTGGCGAACTTCGTGCTGATTTCTACTGATAAGGCGGTGCGTCCGACCAATGTTATGGGAAGCACCAAGCGTCTCGCAGAAATGACGCTGCAGGCGCTCAGCAGTGAGATAGCTCCGGTGCTTTTCGGTGAAACGTCCAATGTTTCCCGTGTGAACAAGACCCGCTTTACCATGGTGCGGTTCGGCAACGTGCTGGGTTCATCCGGATCGGTGATCCCGTTGTTCCACAAGCAAATAAAATCTGGTGGCCCGCTGACGGTTACACACCCCAAGATTACCCGGTATTTCATGAGTATCCCTGAAGCCGCTCAATTGGTTATCCAGGCGGGTTCCATGGGGCAGGGCGGTGACGTATTTGTTCTGGATATGGGCGAGCCGGTGAAAATCGTCGAGCTGGCAGAGAAGATGGTGCATCTTTCCGGTTTGAGTATTCGTTCTGATAAAAATCTTCAAGGTGACATCTCCATTGAGTTCACGGGGTTGCGTCCTGGCGAAAAGCTCTATGAAGAATTGCTGATCGGCGACAACGTAGTCACGACTCCGCACCCCATGATTATGAGTGCCAATGAGGACTACTTGCCTTGGGACGTCTTGAAGGCCCGTTTAACGGAGCTGCTCAGCGCCGTCGAACAGGATGACTACACGCGTGTGCGCCAACTGCTGCGCGAAACGGTCAGCGGCTATTCCCCGGACGGTGAAATCGTTGACTGGATTTACCAGCAGCGCCGCCTCGATCCTTGAGATCACGCCGTGCAGGTATTTATTTTTAGCTGATCTCCCGTAGCAGCTGAAATTGAAGCGCGGAAAGTTGCTGAGAGAATGGGAGGGTGCGCCAATTGGCTATTTGTGACCCATTGGTAGTGCACTTCCGCTTCTTGGCGCAGGGCAAGCGATCTGCAAATCCACTGCCTCAATAGCCCTGAAAGTCTGCCGCACGTCAAAAACGAAGTGTGCTCTCCGATATTGAGAGCATGCTGGATACCAAATGGACATTTATGCGGCCGTCGCGTACAGTTTCTTTCTTTTTTTGTCAGTATCAACTGCAAGGACCGTAAAAGATGCTTCTGTTTTTTTCAGCCATCTTATTATGCATTCCATTGCGTATATTTGTTCCGGCTCTTGGCGTTGAAATCGCTCCTGCTGACGTCTTATGCCTGTTTGCACTGCCGTATGTGTTTTTGGTTCATCAGAAAATAAATAAATGGCTGCTCATAAGCATTGTGCTATCACTGGTTTCGCTGATCTATGTACAGTTGTTTTTCCAGCCGGGAAATATCGCAAGAGCGCTTCTATCCCTGGGTTTTTTCTTCAAACCTTACCTGATTTACTTGCTCGGAAGAAGTATCGCGGCGGGAGACTTTCAGCCGGAAAAATTCAATAAGACGCTCATTTACCTGCTGTCCGCGACGGCGTTGGCAGCAACCCTGGATGCGATTTTCATAAAGGGGAGTGTGGCAATATTTGCTGAGTTTGAACGGGTTCCAGGGGAATTCATTTATGGCGGCGTATTTGCTCCGACTTTTCTCGGTCTCAAGTTTCACGGTAGTAACGGCATAAACGGCATCGCCGTGTTTTTCTCATTTTCCTTCATGGTCTGCCTGTCGCTAGGGGTAATGATGAAGCCACCGAGAAACGTCAGGCTGATCGCCTATGTCGGTATGTTGTGCAGTTTGATTCTGGTCTTGGGCAGCGGTTCCAGGCAAGCCGCCTTTGGGGTGATCATAAGTTGTCTGTGTTGTTTTTTTGCCGGACGAATGACGTTTAAACGACTGGCTATGGTTGTTTTATACATTCTGTCCTCTTTCATTGCGTCCGCCGTTATTATTTCGTTTTTCTCGGATTACTTTGTGGAGCTCTTTGCCAAAATCGTGATCATGGCAAACAATATCTATTCAGGGAACTGGGATGGTGTATCTTCCGGCCGGCTTGGGTTGTATGTGATTCTGGCTGAGGATTTGATGAAAAGCCCAATATTTGGTACTGGGTTCAGTGGGTATGGACTGTTTGACTCCGAACTTGGTTATTTCAACAATGATGTAGGCACGTCAGGCTATACGCCACATAATCAATATCTTGGGGCTATATGGAAAATGGGTGGGCTCGCAGGGTTCTTCTATATTTTGTTCCTGTGGAGCATCATCAGGCCGTTTTTCAAGAATCCGCAAAGTGACGATTATCAAAAGAGATTTTATATTGCGATGGTCGCCATAATTTTCCCATTCGTTACCGTATTCAATCTGTTTCAGGACGGACTTTCTTCGCCGTCTACGGGACCTATATTTTTATTTATTCTAGGTTTCTATAGTGCGCATGCGTTTAACTTAAGGCGGCTCTAAAGCGGCTCTGCATTTGGTGAGGCCTGCGCAGTACACATTGAACGGTTGAAACTCAGTGAGCAGGTCACGGCAGCCGCGGTTCGTAACGCTACCGATGAGGCGCGAAGCGATTGCTCCAGTGCTAGGGCGCCGGATTATCAGGGGGAAGGGTACAGGAACACGTTTCGGCGTTTGCGTTGGATCGTCCTGGCGAGCAGGCCCGCAAGAGCGTGTGAGAGCGTAGTGGGGCAGGCGGGCCGGCGCTCTCGCTGCCGGGCTCAAGGACCGCTCATTCAGCTCACACCCTGTAACTCACCCATTTTTGACTCTCTCCAAACATCGCCTAAGTTTAAAAAGCAGCTTCGGAAAAGCTGCTTTTCCCTTATCGATGTCATGGAGCGTCACCAATGCGTAAAGCTACTTTCTCATCCCTCGTCTTTGCTTTCCTTACCAGCATTTCCCTGGCCACCACCGCCGCACCCTCCATCAAACCTGAAACCCCAGCCCCCATCACCACCCAAATGACCAAGGCCGAACAAACCTCCAAAGTCAGCCTCAACTCCGCAGACGCCGAAACCCTGCGCCGCGACCTGTTCGGCATCGGCGCCGCCAAAGCCAAGGCCATCATCGCCTACCGCGAAACCAACGGGCCGTTCACGGCGATAGATGAGTTACTGGAAGTAAAAGGAATCGGCAAGGCATTGCTGGAAAAGAACCGCGCCCGGCTTGAGGTGAATTGAGGATCTGAAAGCAGGCGAGGAGGCCGGTCATTGACCGGCTTTCTTCTGTTCAGCGAGTTCTGCTTTCAAGCTCCCCCTCACCACATCGAGAATCCGTGTCGCCAATTCGGCACTCTCGACACTTCTCGCCAACACCAACGCCCCCACCAGCGTCGACATCAGCACCAGGCTCTGCTCCCCGGCATTCGGGTTGCCAAGCGCCGTTTCAACCTGCTTGAGTCGAGCATTGAGGACTTCATCCGTGGTGCGGCTGTTCTGCCCACGCAACCCCATCTCCGATGACATCGTCGTCAGCGGGCAGCCTTGATCCGGCGAGGTCTGGTGCCATTCAGACAGATAGCTGTCGATGAACGCCTCCAGCGGCCGCTCCTGGCTGAACAGCATTTCGCAATGCACATCCAACTCTGCAGCTGCGGCCTGCAGTGCCTTTTCTACCAACTCGTCCTTGGACTTGAAGTGCGCATAAAACCCGCCATGGGTCAGGTTAAGCGCTTTCATCAGCGGCTGGAGGCCGGTCGCGCCAATGCCGTCGCGGCGAAAGCGTACAGAGGCCTCCTTGATGATGCGCTGGTGGGTTTGAGCTTTGTGATCTTGTGAATAGCGCATGGGGAGGCCTCCGAAACATCAGGCCATATTAACCAAGCTTGCCTGGGCATAGGCGGGTGTTTACAAAATTGTGCGGCTCCTCGGTAGAGCCGCCTCAGGCTCAGCGATCCTGCGCATCCTTGGCGTCCGCTTGGGCATTGCGCTCGGCCACGCGTCGGCGTTGTTCGTCGGTCAATTCAACCTTGTTGGCGCTGTCTCGCAGCATCAGCAAACCACCGACGATCGAGCCGATCGCGACCACTAAAATCAACCAGGCATACCACGGCATAGGGCTCTCCTTGAGGCAGCAAACCGCGGGGAAATTTCCCACGGTAATAGCTGCTTTGAGTAACGGGCTTTCTTAGTAGTTCATTGTAGGCCCGTTCTGCCCCGGTAACCTTATAGCCCGGTCAGCATCGCGTCCGCCGGCGCATCGGCGCGGTCTTGTGCGGTCAGTTGGAAGTACACAAAACCCACCACCATGAAGCCCAGGAAGATCAGCCCGATCAGCGCGTTGAACCACGCCATTGCCACCAGGCACACCACGGCCAGTACCAGCGCAATCCCCGGCACGATTGGATAGCCCGGTGCACGGAAGGTGCGTTCCAGCAACGGTTCGGTCTTGCGTAGCTTGAACAGGCTGAGCATGCTCATGATGTACATGACGATGGCGCCGAACACCGCCATGGTGATCATTGCCGCGGTCAAGGTCATACCGCCCAGGTTGATCAGCCCGTCGCTATAGATAGCAGCGATACCGACGATGCCACCGGCGATGATCGCCCGGTGCGGTGTCTGAAAGCGCGACAGTTTGGCGAGGAAGGAGGGCAGGTAACCCGCGCGCGCCAGGGCGAAGAATTGGCGCGAGTAACCCAGGATGATCCCGTGGAAGCTGGCCACCAGGCCGAACAGGCCGATCCACACCAGCATGTGCAGCCAGCCCGAGCTGTCGCCGACCACGGTTTTCATCGCCTGGGGCAGGGGATCGTTGATGTTCGACAGCGTGCGCCAGTCACCGACGCCGCCGGCGAAGAACATCACGCCCATCGCCAGAACCACCAGGGTCAGGATGCCGCTGATGTAGGCCTTTGGAATGGTGCGCTTGGGATCTTTCGCTTCTTCGGCGGCCATGGCGGCGCCTTCGATGGCGAGGAAGAACCAGATGGCAAATGGAATCGCCGCAAACATCCCGGCAATCGCCGGCGCGCCGAAGGTGTCGGAGCCGGCCCAGCCATTGAGGGCAAAGTTGCTGAAGCTGAACGCAGGGGCGACCACGCCCATGAACACCAGCAACTCGGCGACGGCGAGCACGCACACCACCAGTTCAAAGGTCGCGGCCAGTTTCACGCCGAGGATGTTCAGGCCCATGAATACAATGTAGGCGCCGACTGCCGCGTGTTTCGGATCAAGGGCCGGAAACTGCACATTCAAGTACGCGCCAATGGCCAGTGCGATGGCGGGCGGGGCGAAGACGAATTCAATCAGCGTCGCCAGTCCGGCGATCAGACCGCCTTTCTCGCCAAACGCCCGGCGGCTGTAGGCAAACGGGCCGCCAGCGTGGGGAATGGCGGTGGTCAGTTCGGTGAAACTGAATATAAAGCAGGTGTACATGGCGGCGACCATCAATGAGGTCACCAGGAAGCCCAGCGTTCCTGCCACGCCCCAGCCGTAGCTCCAGCCAAAATATTCTCCGGAAATTACCAGGCCGACGGCGATGCCCCATAAATGCAGGGTGCCCAAGGTGGGTTTGAGTTGTGTGTTCATCGTGTAGCTCTCCCTGAACGGTTTGGAATGTTTCAGGGCATTGCAGCGGGCATGCCATTAACCCATGCCGTGTCGTAAAGGCGCCGAACTGTCGCCGAGGGAACGGTTTGGCGTTTGAATCATTTCAAGCGCTGCACCAGATGAGGGCGTGGGTGTCTGGTCTGACGCCATCGCGGGCAAGCCCGGCTCCCACATTTGAAGTGCACAGCCCCTGTAAACCCCGCATAAACCCACTCTTTACGCCGTCTTTACGCCCCACCCATACCGTCGCTCTCGTTCCTTTACGCCACTCCTGCGGACAATCCTCCTACACGCGGCAGTCGCCGCACGACGGAGAAACTTCCATGAGCGTTCTGGACGGGGTGTCACTGCTGTTGGCTGTGGCGCTGTTCATTTATCTGCTGGTTGCGCTGTTACGCGCGGATCGGAACTAGGAGCAGGCTATGCACAGTTATGACTATTGGCTGATCATCGCCTTCTTTGCCTTGGTGCTGATTCCGGCACCGGCCCTGGGGCGGTTCTACTACAAGGTAATGGAAGGGCAGCGAACCTGGCTCACGCCGGTGTTCGGCCCGGTCGAGCGCGTTTGCTATCGCCTTTCGGGTGTCGATGCCGACCAGGAGCAGAGCTGGCAGAAGTACGCGCTGGCCTTGCTGGCGTTCAACCTTGCCGGTTTCGTTCTGCTTTTCGCCATCCTGGTGTTCCAGGAATACCTGCCGCTGAACCCGCAGAAGTTGCCGGGCCAGGAATGGACCCTGGCGTTCAACACCGCCATCAGTTTCATGACCAACACCAACTGGCAGAACTACAGCGGTGAAGCGTCCCTGAGCTACCTCAGTCAGATGGCCGGCCTCACCGTGCAGAACTTCGTCAGCGCTGCCACCGGCCTCGCCGTACTGGTCGCGTTGTGCCGTGGGATCGGTCGCAAATCCACCAAGACCCTGGGCAACTTCTGGGTCGACATGACCCGCGCCACCCTCTACGGCCTGTTGCCGTTGTGCCTGGTGTTTGCGTTGTTCCTGGTATGGCAGGGCGTGCCACAAACCTTCGCTCACTACGTTAACGCCGTGACCATGCAAGGCGTTGACCAGGTGATTCCACTGGGGCCGGCCGCCAGCCAGATTGCGATCAAGCAATTGGGCACCAACGGCGGTGGCTTCTTCGGCGTCAACTCGGCGCATCCGTTCGAGGACCCGACTGCCTGGGCCAACCTGTTTGAGCTGGGCGCGATCATCCTGATTCCGGTGGCGTTGGTGTTCACCTTTGGCCACTACGTGAAAGACCTGCGTCAGAGCCGGGCGATTCTCGGTTGCATGCTGGCCTTGTTCATCATCGGCGGTGCAACCGCGATGTGGGCCGAGTATCAGCCCAACCCTGCGCTGAACAACCCGGCGGTGGAACAGGCCGCGCCGCAGGAAGGTAAAGAAGCGCGCTTCGGCACCACCGGCACCGTGCTGTGGTCGGTGGCTACCACCGCCGCGTCCAACGGTTCGGTCAACGGCATGCAGGACAGCCTCAACCCCCTGAGCGGGATGGTGTCGCTGGTCAACATGATGGTCGGCGAAGTGATCTTCGGCGGCGTCGGTGCCGGCATGTACGGCATGTTGCTCAACGTGTTGATCGCGGTGTTCCTCGCCGGCCTGATGATTGGTCGCACGCCGGAATACCTCGGCAAGAAACTCCAGGCCCGGGAAGTGCAATTGCTGGTGGTGACCTTGCTGGTGATGCCGGTGGGCACCCTGGTACTCGGCGCCATCGCCGCCAGCCTGCCTGGCCCGGCCGGCGCCATCAGTAACCCTGGGCCCCACGGCTTCAGCCAGTTGCTGTACGCCTACACCTCGGCCAGTGCCAACAACGGTTCGGCGTTCGGCGGCTTCAGTGCCAACACCGCGTTCCACAACCTGATGTTGAGCCTGTCGATGTTGCTCGGCCGCTTCGGCTACATCCTCCCGGTTCTGGCGTTGGCCGGCAGCCTGGCGATGAAGAAGACCGCGCCGATTGGCCAGAACAGCTTCCCGACCCACGGCCCGCTGTTCGTGACCCTGTTGACCGTGACCATTTTGCTGGTGGGCGGCCTGACCTTCCTGCCGACGCTGGCACTTGGGCCTATCGCTGAACATTTGAGCATGGCTGCTTTTTAAATGAAGAGCCTAGGGGATATGAAAATGAATATGCCTGCAAAAAACGCGGCTCCGGTGAAAACCCAGGAGCCGGCCAAAACCGCAATGTCGGCCCTGTGGCGCCCGGCGCTGGTCCAGGCGTTCGTCAAGCTGGACCCGCGCCAACTGCAACGTTCGCCGGTGATGCTGGTGGTCGAACTGACCGCGATCCTCACCACCCTCCTGTGCTTCGTGCCGGAGGACGCCGTACCGACCTACGTCGCGGTGCAAATCGCGGTGTGGCTGTGGTTCACCGTACTGTTCGCCAACTTCGCCGAAGCCCTGGCTGAAGGTCGCGGCAAGGCCCGTGCCGACAGCCTCAAGGCCGGCAGCGAGGGCCTCAGCGCCCGTCGCAAGGAAGCCGATGGCAGCTTCAAGGTCGTACCGGCCGCCAGCCTGCGTAAAGGTGATGTGGTACGTGTGGCCGCCGGGGAAATGATCCCTGGCGACGGCGAAGTCATCGAAGGTATCGCGGCGGTCAACGAGGCGGCGATCACCGGCGAATCCGCCCCGGTCATCCGTGAGTCCGGCGGCGACCGTTCGGCCGTCACCGGCAACACCCGCCTGGTTTCGGACTGGTTGATGATCCGCATCACCGCCAACCCGGGCGAGTCGACCCTGGACCGCATGATCGCCCTGGTGGAAGGCGCCAAACGCCAGAAAACCCCCAACGAAATCGCGCTGGACATCCTGCTGATCGGCCTGACGCTGATCTTCCTGCTGGTGGTGGTGACCCTGCAGCCGTTCGCCCACTTCGCCAATGGCAACCTGCCGCTGGTGTTCCTGGTGGCGCTGCTGGTCACCCTGATTCCGACCACCATCGGCGGCCTGTTGTCGGCCATCGGTATCGCCGGCATGGACCGCCTGGTACGCCTCAACGTGATCGCCAAATCCGGTCGCGCGGTGGAAGCAGCAGGGGACGTGCACGTGCTGTTGCTGGACAAGACCGGCACCATCACTTTCGGTAACCGTCGTTGCACCAACGTGATCGCCGCACCCGGTGTCAGCGGCAAGGAGCTGGCAGAAGGCGCGTTGCTGGCGTCCCTGGCGGACGACACGGCGGAAGGCAAATCCATCGTCGAACACCTGCGTGGCCTGCACCCGCAAGCCGAGCCGTCGACGGATGAGTTGACCTCCGTACCGTTCAGCGCAGAAACCCGCCTGTCTGGCGTCGACTATCAGGGCCGTGTGTTCCGTAAAGGCGCGGTGGATTCGCTGCTGGCCTTCATCGGCCTGCAACGCCGCGACCTGCAACCGGCGCTGTCCCGTGAAATCGACAAGATCGCCCAGAGCGGCGGCACGCCGTTGCTGGTGTGTGCCGACGGCAAGTTGCTCGGCGCGATTCACCTCAAGGACGTGGTCAAGCCCGGCATTCGCGAACGTTTCGCCGAGCTGCGCAAGCTGGGGATCCGCACCGTGATGGTGACCGGCGACAACCCGCTGACCGCTGCGGCGATTGCTGCGGAAGCCGGCGTGGATGACGTGCTGGCCGAAGCCACCCCTGAGAAAAAACTCGCGCGCATTCGTCACGAACAGAACGACGGGCGCCTGGTTGCGATGTGCGGCGACGGTGCCAACGACGCCCCGGCGCTGGCCCAGGCGGACGTCGGCATGGCAATGAACGACGGCACCCAGGCCGCCCGTGAAGCCGCCAACATGGTCGACCTCGACAGCGACCCAACCAAGCTGCTGGACGTGGTGCAGATCGGCAAGGAGTTGCTGGTGACCCGCGGTGCGCTGACGACGTTCTCCATCGCCAACGACGTGGCCAAGTACTTCGCGATCCTGCCGGCGCTGTTCGCCTCGATCTACCCGCAACTGGGTGTGCTCAACGTGATGCACCTGCAAAGCCCGCAGAGCGCGATCCTCTCGGCCATCGTGTTCAACGCCCTGATCATCGTGGTGCTGATCCCGCTGGCCCTGCGTGGTGTGCGTGTGCAGGCGGCGAGTGCGGCAGCGTTGCTGCGTCGCAACCTGCTGATCTACGGCCTGGGCGGGATTGTGGTGCCGTTCGTGGGCATCAAGGCGATCGACATGCTGCTGACCGCGCTGCACCTGGTTTGACCCGATGCCTGCGGGTGCCGGCAAACCGGTGCCTGCAGGTTGCAATGACCGAATTGAGGAATTTGAAATGTCCAACATAATCCGCCCGGCCCTGAGCCTGCTGGTGTTGATGACCCTGATCACCGGCGTGGCCTATCCCCTGGTGGTCACCGGCGTGGCGCAAGTCGCGTTCCCTGACCAGGCCAACGGCAGCCTGGTGCGCGATGCCGGCGGCAAGGTGCGTGGTTCGAGCCTGATCGCCCAGGATTTCACCGGTGACGGCTGGTTCCACCCGCGGCCATCCGCCGGGGCGTTTGCCACCGTTTCCAGCAGTGCCAGCAACCTCGGCCCAAGCAACCCGGCGCTGGCCACTCGGGTATTTGATGATGCCAACAAACTGCTGGTGCCAGGCCAGGGGCCGGTGCCCATGGCAATGCTGACTACCTCCGGCAGCGGTCTTGATCCACACTTGCCACCACAGGCGATTGCCTATCAACTGGCGCGGGTGGCGGCCGCACGTAACCTGCCGGTGGCGACCCTGGAGCGCTTGATGGATGAGCACATCGAAAGCCCGCTGGTGGGGCCGCCGGTGGTGAACGTTTTGGCGTTGAATATGGCGCTGGAAAAGTTGTAAGCAGTGGCGCCGCCAATCGCGGGCAAGCCCGCTCCCACAGTTGATCTTTGTTGAACACAAAGTCTGGATTCACTGAAGATCAAATGTGGGAGCCGGGCTTGCCCGCGATGGCTGCATCACAATCACTACATCAACACCTGAAGGAAGACCGCCCGCATGAGCGACTCCGGCCGCGCCGATGCCCTGTTAGCCGAACTACCCCGGGACGGCCGTGGCCGGCTCAAAGTCTTCCTCGGCGCCGCCCCCGGCGTGGGCAAGACCTACGCCATGCTCCAGGCCGCCCACACCCAACTGCGCCAGGGCGTGCGGCTGATTGCCGGCGTGGTGGAAACCCACGGCCGCGCCGAGACCGAAGCCTTGCTCAGCGGCCTGCCGCAACAGCCGCTGCTGCGCTCCGAATACCGCGGCGTGATGCTGGAAGAAATGGACCTCGACGGCCTGCTCGCTGCCAAGCCCAAACTGGTGCTGGTGGACGAGCTGGCTCACAGCAACGCCCCCGGCAGCCGTCACGAAAAACGCTGGCAAGACATCCAGGAACTGCTCTCTGCCGGCATCAACGTCTTCACTACGGTCAACGTCCAGCACCTGGAAAGCCTCAACGATCAGGTACGCGGTATCACCGGCGTGCAAGTGCGCGAGACCTTGCCCGACTGGGTCTTGCAGGAGGCCGACGAACTGCTGCTGATCGACCTGCCATCCCGCGAACTGTTGGAGCGCCTGCGCGACGGCAAGGTCTACGTGCCGGAACAGGCTCGCGCGGCCATCGACGCCTTCTTCACCCAGACCAACCTCATGGCCCTGCGCGAGCTGGCGATGCAAACCGCTGCGGCCCACGTCGACGACGACCTGGCCCAGGGTTATCGCCAGTTGGGCCAGGCTGCGCCCGCCGTGCGTGGCCGGTTGTTGGTGGGCGTGGACGGCGACGCCCAGGCCGAACGCCTGGTGCGTCACGCCAGCCGCGTGGCCCAGCGTCGGCATTTGCCGTGGAGCCTGGTGCATGTGGATAACGGCCGGGTGCGTGATGAACAATCGCGTCTGCGCCTGCAAAACGCCCAGCAATTGGCCGAGCGCCTTGGCGGTGAAGTGGTGTTGCTGCGGGCGGGGGAGGTGGCGAAGACGCTGATCCAGCATGCGGGCGAACGACGCGCCAGCTTGATTCTGGTGGGGCAATCACGTCCGCGCTGGCATCGCACCCTGTTTGGTGGTGGCCTGGCGTCACGCTTGCTGCGCAATGCCCGGGGCCTGGAAATCAACGTCCTCGACAGCGACGAAATCCCGGCCCCACCACGCCTGCCGGATGTGCGTGGGTTGGTGTGGTTTGACTACGCGCTGGCAGTGGTAGCGACCGTGATCGCGGCGGCCGTCGCCTGGGGTGTCGCCAGTGTGCTGCCGTTGCCGAACATCTCGCTGGTGTTCCTCGCCGCCGTGCTGCTGGTGGCGGTACGCAGCAGTCTGGGCCCGGCGCTGGCGTGTGCGGCGTTGTCATTCCTGAGCTACGACTTTCTGTTTATCCCGCCGAATTTCTCTTTCGCGATCCAGCGTGAAGAGGACGTGCTGACCCTGTTGTTCTTCCTGCTGATGGCGGCGCTCACCGGCAACCTCGCTGCGCGCCAGCGTCGGCAGTTGCAGGCGCTGCGCGATACCCAGGAAGAAACCACCGAGTTGCTCGACCTGTCGCGCAAGCTCACCGCCGCCACCGATCGCCAAGCGGTGATCAGTGCCGCCGCGCATCATCTGGAAGGCTGGAGCGACCTGCAATTGTGCCTGCTCAACCGTGACGGGCAGGGCGACTGGAAGGTCGAGACCGGCGGCCCGATCACCTTCACCGAAGCCGAGCGCGCTGCCGCCGATTGGGCCTGGCAGCACGATCAGCCGGCGGGCATGGGCACGGGCACCTTGCCGTTTGGGCGCTGGTGGTGGTGGCCGTTGTCCGGCGAAGAAGGTCCGTTGGGTTTGTTGGGTGTCAGCCCGAAAGCCGGCCTGGAATTGAGTGGCCAACGCCGCCGCCTGCTCACAGCCCTGAGCCAGCCCTTGGCCCAGGCTTTGGCCCGGGCGCAACTGGGCCAGGAGCTGGAAGCCGCTCGCCTGCATGGCGAAACCGAGCAACTGCGTAGTGCCTTGCTGGCCTCGGTGTCCCACGATTTGCGCACGCCGCTGACCTCCATGCGGGGCAGCATCGACAGCCTGCTGGCCCTCGGCGAAGCGATTCCCCTGGAGGATCGCCGGGAGTTGCTGGAAGGCACCCGCGATGAAGCCGAGCGCCTGGACCGCTACATCCAGAACCTGCTGGACATGACCCGCCTGGGCCACGGCGCCCTGAAGCTGGCGCGGGATTGGGTTTCCCCCGGCGATATCGTCGGCAGTTCCCTGGGCCGCTTGCGTGCGGTATTGGCGCCGCTGCAAGTGACCACCGACGTACCGCCCGAGCTGCCACTGCTCTACGTGCATGCGGCCTTGATCGAACAGGCGCTGGTCAACGTATTGGAAAACGCTGCACGCTTCTCGCCGCCCCAAGGCCGCCTGAAACTCAGTGCGGGCGTGGTGGATAACCAATTGTTTTTTGCCGTCGCCGATGAAGGCCCGGGCATTCCCGAGGAGGAGCGCGCGAAGATCTTCGACATGTTCTACACCGCCGCTCGTGGTGATCGCGGAGGGCAGGGCACCGGGCTCGGCCTGGCGATCTGCCAGGGCATGGTCGGCGCCCACGGCGGGCATATCAGCGTGGCCGACGGCATTGAAGGCCGCGGCACCTGCATCACTTTATTCCTGCCATTGCAGGCCCAGCCTGGCCTGGAAAGCGAACCTTGAGCTACCCTCTTTTCTTCACGGATTTTGATTGGACACCATGAGCCAGACTGCGACGATTTTGGTCATTGACGACGAACCGCAGATCCGCAAGTTCTTGCGTATCAGCCTGGCCTCCCAGGGCTACAAAGTGATCGAGGCCGGCACCGGCAACGAAGGCCTGGCCCAGGCCGCCTTGAGTAAACCGGACCTGCTGGTGCTCGACCTTGGCCTGCCGGACATGGACGGCCAGCAGGTGCTGCGCGAGTTTCGTGAGTGGTCCACGGTGCCGGTGCTGGTGCTGTCGGTGCGGGCCAGTGAAGTGCAAAAGGTCGAGGCACTGGACAACGGCGCCAATGACTACGTGACCAAGCCGTTTGGCATCCAGGAGTTTCTCGCGCGGGTGCGGGCGTTGCTGCGCCAGGCGCCGGCGGGGGAGGCCCAGGAAGCGGCGTTGCGTTTCGGCCCGCTGACGGTCGACCTGGCCTATCGGCGAGTGCTGCTGGACGGTGTGGAAGTGGCTCTGACCCGCAAGGAATACGCAGTGCTGGCACAGTTGGCGCGGCATCCCGGGCGGGTGATTACCCAGCAGCAACTGCTCAAGGATATCTGGGGGCCAACCCATACCGAAGACAGCCATTACCTGCGGATTGTGGTGGGGCATCTGCGCCAGAAGCTGGCGGATGATCCGACTCAGCCACGGTTTATCGTGACCGAGGCGGGTGTTGGGTATCGGTTGTTAAATAACGAATCCTGATTGTCCGTAGCAGCTGTCGAGCGCCAGCGAGGCTGCGTTGGACGCAACCCGGTGTTGTGCCAGTCTCGAATCGGTGGTGAGGCCAACGCAGCCTCGCTGGCGCTCGACAGCTGCTACGGGGCGTCAGTGTTGTTCACTCTCATACCGGTCCAGCGTATCGCTCGCAATCTCCCGCCCCAGGGCGATCAACTCCGGCGCCTTGTAAAACTCGAAAAACCGGCACACCCGCTTCGGCACGTTGATCAGGACATCCGGCGGATACCCGGCGATCTTGTACTGCGCCAGCGACGTCTGCATCACCTCGAAACTCTGGTTGATCAAATCCAGCAGCGACGCCGGGCCCACGTTATCGATGATGAACGAGCCGGTCGCCGACTTCGGCGCGCCGGCCTTTTCCGGGGCCGCCGCCGGTTGCTGTGCCTCGGGTTCGGCCGACTCCAGCCACGGGTTGATATCCGCGGCCTGGGCCAGCAGCGCTTCCTGTTCTAGCAGCAACAACTGCTCGGCCTGCTTGCGGCGGAACGGCAAGTGCGAACCCAATGAACGCACCAGGTTATCGAAGCGGCTCTTGAACGCCGGCGGACGCTGGATCACCGGCAGCGTGTAGTGCTTCTGGTTGGTGGAGTTGAGGTTGACCGCAATGATCAGGTCGCAGTGGCTCGACACCACCGGCACGATCGGCAAGGGGTTGAGCAGGCCGCCGTCCACCAGCATGCGGTTGCCTTGCATCACCGGGGTAAACAGGCTGGGAATCGCCGCCGAGGCACGCATGGCCTGGTGCAGGCAGCCTTCCTGGAACCAGATTTCCTGTTGGTTGGTGAGGTCGGTGGCCACGGCGGTGTAGGGAATGCGCAGGTCTTCGATGTTGATCTCGCCGACGATCTTGCGGATCTGCCCAAAGACCTTCTCGCCACGGATTGCTCCCAGGCGAAAACTCACGTCTACCAGGCGCAGCACGTCCAGGTAATCGAGGCTTTCGATCCAGTTCCGATACTCGTCCAGCTTGCCCGCAGCATAGATCCCGCCCACCACGGCACCCATGGAGCAGCCGGCAATGCAGGCGATGTCATAGCCGCGCCTTTCGATTTCCTCGATCACGCCGATATGGGCGTAGCCCCGGGCGCCACCGGAGCCCAGCACCAATGCAACACGTTTCTTCATGACCAGATCCTTCGCAAAACAGGTGCCCACAATGCACCCATCGAGGGGCACGCTTCAATCATCACGGTCGCAACCGATTATTTTCGCAAGTGGGCTACTCCGCTCGGGTATGCTCTGGCAATCGGCGCTGCGGATTCAGGCAGTCGGATAAGGCACTTTTCGGTGTGGGCAACGTCTACTCCTGTGACTGTTTTTTCTTTTCTTGAGGTGTCATTTGATGAAAGCCTGGATGTGTGTACCTGTGATCGTGTTGGCCCTGGCCGGTTGTGCCGGGAAGACCGCTTATCGCGACAGCTGCGGCACGCAACTGGATGCAGCGTGGCACGAGCTTGACCTGGCCAAGGCCGAAGGGTTTGCCGGCACCGTGAGTTACTCCAAGGCCCTGTCGTTGTTGACGGGCGCCAAGACCCAGCAGCAGTTCGAAGCGTTTCAAGGCTGCTCGGAAAAGGCCGAGAAAGCCCGTTTCTACATTCGTGAGTCTCGCGCAGGACGTTGACCCGTAGCAGCTGTCGAGTGCAACGAGGCTGCGTCGGCGGCCTCAAGCCCACCCAGGATTAATCATTGAGGAGGAAAGGATGTCAGCCTTGGTAGATCAGTTGGTCGCTCAGGTCATAGGCCTGGAAGTAGGGTTGCTGAACTGCCAGGCGCGACTCGCCGCCGTCACGGATGACGAGGCCCTGCATGATCTGCGCACCACCGTGCGGCGCTTGCGCAGCCTGTTGCGGCCATTGCGCGGGTTGCCCGGTGTCGAGCAACTCGAACAGTCCGCCAGTGCCGTCGGCCAACTGACCACGCCGTTTCGTGACCGGGAAGTGTTGGCGGCGTACCTGCACCAGCACGGCCATCATGAGGCGGCTGACCGGCGTATCCGTCAGCAACCAGCCACTTATCGCTCGGTCGCACAAGGGCCGGAGCTGGCGCATTTGCTGCTGATCCTCGAGGCATTCCCCCGCTTTATCCGTGCATCCCAACGGCAGAAATTGCTCAAGGGCTTGCGCACTCGGATTGAAAAGCGCCTGGCCAAGCAATGGAAAAACCTCGGCGAGGCGCTGAACGACCCCAACCATGATCGTCATCGCCTGCGTCTGCTGATCAAGCGCGTGCGCTATGCCGCCGAAGCTTATCCCGAGCTGGACAAGCTGCCCCCCAAGGCCGTGTCCCGTCTCAAGGCGGCCCAGGGTGCCCTTGGCGATTGGCATGATTGCTGGCAATGGCTGGCGCAAGCCGGGCACGAGCCGGATTTGCAGCCGTGCGTGTCGGGCTGGCACCGCACCATGGCCGAGGCCGAAGGGCGGGCGGATCGTGTGCTGGATAAACTGAGCGCCGACTGCTTCGCTTGAGCCCGCGGCCTATCTGTCCGGACTTTTGGCTGGAATAGGTGCTGTACGGCGCTGGCTGGCTGGTTAAGATCCCTCAATCCTTTTTTCAAGTTGAGATCGCCATGCGCTTTAGTGATTTGCTCGACGCTGCCCGCAGCCATCCCCTCGACATTTCGATTCCGGCCGAATGGGCCCAGGGCCGCGCCAGCTTTGGCGGCCTGGTCGCGGCGTTGGAGTACGAGGCCTTGCGCGCGCAGGTTCCGGCGGATCGCCCGTTGCGTTCGCTGGCGATTACCTTTGTCGGCCCGGTGGCGCCGGAGGTGTCCGCCCGCTACGAAGTCGAAGTGCTGCGCGAAGGCAAGGCCGTCAGCCAACTGCTGGGCCGCGTGGTGCAGAACGGCGAAACGATGACGTTGGTGCAAGCGAGTTTTGGCGCGTCGCGCCCGTCACAGATCGACGTCGCGGCTGAACCTGCGCCCACCTTCAAGCACTGGGACGAGTGCCAGGAGTTGCCGTACATCAAAGGCGTGACGCCGGAGTTCATGCGGCACCTGGCGATGCGCTGGAGCGTGGGCGGCCTGCCGTTCACCGGCAATAAATCCCGTGAGATGGGCGGCTGGGTACGCTTGCGTGGCGATGTGAAAGAAGAGCCGCTGACCGAAGCGCATCTCCTCGCGCTGGTGGATGCGTGGCCACCGTCGGTGCTGCCGCACCTGACCCGGCCGGCCGCCGGCAGTACCCTGAGCTGGACCATCGAGTTCGTCCAGCCGTTGCAAAAACTCAGCACCCTGGACTGGTGCCAATACCTGGTCCACATCGAACATGCCCGCGACGGCTACGGCCATGCGGCTGCGCAGCTGTGGAGCCCGGACGGCCAGTTGATCGCTATCAGCCGCCAGTCGGTGGTGGTGTTCGCCTGACCCGTCAGACCAACAGGTGTTGATCGTGGGAGGCGTCGCTGGCGCGCGCCTCCAGGCTACGACCGTGATGCTGCAAAGCCAGCGCGGCCACAATGCCGACAACCCCGATAGCAACGCTCGCCAGGTTCTCGCCGAACACGCCAGACACCATCAGCAGAAAGCCGATCACCAGCAGCGGCAGCGCCAGCAGCTGCAACACTTGATTGGTCGCGTGCTGATGATTCTGCGGTTGGTTGCGCCATTGCCAGGCGGGGAGATTTGGATGACGTTTGCCCATGATCGTGATTCCTCTGTCCGTTGAAACATCTTGGACCGAGTGTAGGACGGGCAGGGCGGCGCGGCGAATCAAGGATGGCTATGGGGGCCATAGCCATCCCTTCAGGGTCTACAGCTTCAATTGTCCGATGGCCTTGCTCAGTTCCCCGGCCAGGGTCGCCAGCTCATTGCTGGTGGTTGCCGAGTCGACGGTCTGTTGCACGGTGTTCTCGGTGACGTCACGAATGCTCACCACCGCTCGATTCATTTCCTCGGCCACATGACTTTGCTGTTCGGCCGCGACGGCAATCTGCGTGTTGCTCTCGCGCATTTGCGCCACGGCGCCGGTGATTTCGGCGAGGGCTATCCCGGCTTCCTGGGCCTGCTGCACGCAGTCGTCGGCCTTGAAGGAGCTTTCCTGCATAAAGTCCACCGCGTCCCGGGTGCCGGCCTGCAGGGCGGACACCATGCGTGTGATCTCATCGGTGGAGCTCTGCACGCGCTTGGCCAGGTTGCGCACTTCGTCGGCCACCACGGCAAAGCCCCGGCCCATCTCGCCGGCGCGGGCGGCTTCGATGGCGGCGTTGAGGGCCAGCAGGTTGGTTTGCTCGGCGATGCTGTGAATCACCCCGACAACGCTGTTGATTTTCTGGCTGTCCTCGGCCAGTTTCTGGATCATCTCGGCGGTCTGCTGCACGCCGCTGGACAGCCCGGCAATCGAGCGTTGCACCCGGCTGACCACTTCCTGGCCGCTGCCGGCGAGGGTGTCGGCCGTCTGGGACAAGTCGCGGGTGGCGCCGGCGTGCTGGGCGATGTGGTAGACGGTGGCAGTCATCTCGTTGATCGCGGTGGCGGCCTGGTCGGTTTCGCTTTGCTGGCCGAGCATGCCGTGCTGCACCTCGTTCATGCTGCTGGCCAGGCGAGCGGCACCGTCGTCCAGTTGCTTGGCGGTGCGTGCCACGGTGTTGACCACCCGTTGATAACCCGCCTGCATCGCATTAAAGGCACTGGCCATCTGCCCGACTTCGTCCTTGCAGGCCAGGGGCACGCGCGCTGAGAGGTCGCCGGTTTTCTCGACGTGAAGCATCACGTCTTTCAAGGTGTTGAGCTGGCTGAGCAGAAAACGGATCAGCAGCTGTGAGGCGCCAAGCATGGCCAGCATCAGAATCATCACTGCCACGGCGTAGTTGGCGAAACGCTCTTCGAAGACCTGGCTCAAGCTGGGTGCATAGGCCAGCACGGCGACCTGCTGGCCGTCGGCACGGCTGATCACTTTGGCGCCCATCAGCGGGTTTTCGCCGAACAGTGGCATGTGATTGATATCCACCCAGCCGGTGGCTGCGGCGAGGGCTGACAGATCCTGGTCGCCCAGTTGCGGGATTTTGCCCTTGGCAAACGTCAGCCAGTGCTCGCCCTTGGGCAGTGGCTGGCCGGCGGGCCAGGCACCGAGCAGGTGGGCCTGGGCTTGTGCTGAAGCCTGAGCGGCTTGGCTGCGGGCCTGTTGTTCGAGCTGCACGGCGTACAACACCAGCAACAGGGTGGTGATGAAGGCGACCGCGTTGACGGCCCAGAATTTGTACTTCAGCGAGATGTTGCTAAGCCAGGCACCCATGGAAGGTTTTCTCTGATAGCGGAAACAGCATTGGCAAGGTGCCATTATTGTGCCGCTATCGAGCCAACGGGTTTTGATATGGGTCAATGCGCCGCGTCAATCCGGCACAGGCAATCCAAAAAATGCCCGGGCGCAGGCGGTGCTATGTTGCGCCAGGTCTTCCACGGTTTCTTCGCGGTGCAGGGCGACTTCCCGCAAGACTTCCGGCAAATAGGCGGGCTCGTTGCGACCGTTTTTCGGTTTGGGCCGCAGGGTTCGTGGCAGCAGGTAGGGCGCATCGCTTTCCAGCATCAGGCGGCCCCGGGGAATTTCCCTGACCAGCGGATGCAGGTGCGTCCCACGGCGCTCGTCGCAGATCCAGCCGGTGATGCCGATATGCAGGTCCAGGTCGAGGTAGCTGAACAACGCACTCTGCTCGCCGGTAAAGCAGTGCACCACGGCGGCTGACAGGTGATCGCGATAGTCCCGCAGGATTTCCAGCAGCCGCTGGTTGGCGTCGCGTTCGTGAAGGAACACCGGAAGTTTCAACTCCACGGCCAGGGCCAGGTGTTCTTCGAGGACTTTTTCCTGCTGGGGGCGTGGCGAGAAATCCCGGTTGAAATCCAGCCCGCATTCACCCACCGCACGCACGCGGCTTTCGTTGAGCAAGCCGCGCAGGCGCTTGGCGCTCTCGGCGTTCCAATCGCTGGCGGAGTGGGGATGGATGCCGGCGGTAGAGAACAGGCGCTGGCCACTTTCATCCAGTCGCTGGCACAGCTCCAGGGCCTGTTCGCTGCCGTCGACACTGGTACCGGTCAGCACCAATTGGCTCACCCCGGCGGTGTAGGCACGGTCGAGGACGGCCTGGTGCTTTTCGTCGAAACTTGGGTTGGTCAGGTTGACGCCGATATCAATGAGTTGCATGGTGCTACCTCCGCCTGCGGTCGGAAAGCATATCAGAGCTGTAGATTTATAAGAAAAGCCAAGAACTACAACGAGTTAAAGCTGTCTTTGAAAGTCGCAAGTAACACCGTGTTTGGTTTATTGCCATCTGCCGTGCCACCCTTGCGCCCAAAGCCTGCGCTCATGGCGCTCTGTTTCTGTCCCCCAACGCCTCGTTTTTCGCGATGCAATGGGCAGTATTCTTTCTTCCGGAGAGCGGATGATCCGACCCTCGGCGTTGCTTATGTTGTGCCTGACGTTACTGCTGCCCATGGCGGCGGTTGCGCGTCTGGACGGGCCGCTGGAAGTGACCCGGACCGGCAAGGTCCGCGACCTTGCGGAGATCCGCAGCAGCCGCACCTTGCGGGTGTTGGTCAACCAGAGCCGTAACAGCTCCGGCGAAGTCCAGGGCCAGGCCATCGGTGTTGAATACCATCGCCTGCGGGCTTTCGAGCAATACCTCAACGGTCACGCCCGTGACGGTGAGGAAATCAACCTCAAGATTATTCCCAAGGCCAAGGACCAGTTGATCGGTGCGCTGGCCCGTGGCGAGGGCGACCTGGTGGCCCCCGGTGAATTGCTCGACGTGAAGGCCGCCCACAAGATAGCCACCAGTGACCCGATCGCCAGCGACGTGCCGTTGTGGCTGGTAGGGCTCAAGGGCGAGCGGCGGTTTACCAAGCTGGAGCAACTGTCCGGGCGCACCCTGGCGCTGACCACCGGCAGCGCCGCGTCGGATGCGATCAATCAGGTCAACCAGAAGTTGGCGCTGCACAAGTTGCCGCCGGTGAAGGTGGAATGGGTAGACCCCAGCCTGGCGGTGGAAGACGTGCTGGAGATGGTCCAGGCCGGGATTTTTCACCTGACGATTGTCGAGCGGCCGATTGCCGAGCGCTGGGCGAAGATCCTGCCCAAGCTGCGTTTTGACCGGCAGGTGACCATCAGCGAGCCGGGCGAAGAGTATTGGTTCGTACGCCAGGATGCCTCGATGCTGCGGGCCAGCATCGACCGTTTCCTCAAGACCTACCGCACGCCGTCTGACCAGGATGTGGCGTTCCAGCGCATCTATCGTCGCCTGTATCAAGTGCGTTACCCACTGGCCAGGGCCGACCGCCAGCGCCTGGAAAAGCTGCGCCCGGTGCTGCAAAAGCATGCCCGCGAGCAAGGCATGGACTGGCTGAACCTGGCCGCGCTGGCGTTCAAGGAGTCGGCCCTCGACCCCGGCGCGCGAAGCAGCGGCGGCCCCACCGGGTTGATGCAGATCACCCCGTCGGCGGCGCAGCGGGTTGGGGTCAACAACATCGAAAGCCTGGATAACAATGTACAGGCGGGCGCGCGTTACCTGGCGATGATCCGGCGCAAGTTTTTCTCCAGCCCCAAGCTCAACGAGCGCGAGCGCATGGCCTTTGTGCTGGCGGCCTACAACATGGGGCCGGAGCGGGTCCAGGGCATGCGCGCTGAAGCCCGGCGCCGGGGGCTTAACCCGAATCAGTGGTTCTTCCAGGTCGAGCGCATTGCCATGGAGCAGGTGGGAATGAGTGGCGTCAGCTATGTTAATAGCGTGAACAAGTACTACCTGGCGTTTGACCGGGAGCGGGAGTCTCTGGAGCCTGCAGCGCCAAGGGTAGCCTCACGCAAATGATCTATTAAGTCGATTATAATTAGCCGTTTTATCGGCTTTTATCATTGTTTAAACTGATTAATATAGCGGCCAACCACCCCCTACATTGAAAAGGATTATCAGCATGAGCCCATTGATCACCCGCGTCCTCTCCACCCGCGCCGGTTACGGTTTGACCGTCCTGCGGATTTTTGTCGGGATCATCTTCGCCGCCCACGGTTCGCAGAAACTCTTTGGCTGGTTTGGCGGCGGCGGCCTGGCGGGCACAGCCCAATGGATGGAAAGTATCGGCCTGACCCCGGGCACCCTGATGGCGCTGTTGTCCGGCGGTACCGAGTTCTTCGCCGGGCTCGCGCTGATCATCGGTTTGCTGGCGCGGCCTGCGGCGTTGGGCTTGTCGATCATTTCCCTGGTAGCGATTTTCTCGGTGCATATCCATAACGGTTTGTTCATGGCCAACAACGGTTATGAGTTCGCCCTGGCGTTGCTGGGCGGTACGCTGGCGGTGTTGGTGGAAGGTGCAGGCAAACTGTCTGCCGACCGCGCCATCACTCACTGATACTGCGCAACGCCCTCTAAAGGCCCGCCCGTGCGGGCCTTTTCATTGCTCGGGATTCTTGACACCGCCCTACGGGCTTCTCTAGGATGTTGCCCATGCGCCGATTTAAACAGCTAATTGCGGGGCGCCACCGGTGACTGATCACAGTCCCGACAGAAGCCAGAGCTCATGGGCCGGTTTCGAAATTCCGCTAAAGCGCTGGTTCGGTGTTGCCTCTCACCTGCCCGCAGACTTTTGAGGCAGAGACACGACACGATGAATGCACTACGCCCCCTCATACGCTTGGCCCCGATCACCGCGGACCTTACCCAACGCAATCCAAAAATCCTTCTGGGCGGCAAGCATCAGCCGACACTGTTGCGTTATCTGGATGGCTGGCCGCGCCGTACCGGGCGGCCTTCAGCCTTTCTGATCCAGTTCGTGGAAGATGGCGACTCCCTTGCGCGCTTTGCGTCCAACAGCTTTGACTTGGCCGTTATTCAAGCGCCGAGCGCGAGTGATGCGCACGAAGTGATACGCCAGTTGACCCGTATTGCCCGGCAAGGGCTGATCGCCCGGCGCTGAGCCTTCAATAAAACGCCGTTGAAGGCAGGTGCCGGCGACGGCGGCGCAACCAGCAGATGGTCCACGCAATCAGGCACAGTATCAGCGGTATCGGCAGGATATTGAGCAGCTTCACCTTGCGCTCCAGGGCATGAACCTGGGCGTATGCCTGAACCTTAATCGCGTGAATTTCCATGGGGATGCGCAAACGCTCCTTGTTGAGTGCCTGCAGCAGTGCGTTGGAGGTTACCGCCTGGGTCGCGGGGGAAATTGTCAGGGGGTTCAGCAATTGCCATTCCTTCTCCGTTCGTTCCAGGCGTTGCACCCGTTCGGCCGACTTTTCCCGATAGGCCTGTTCAGCGTCTTCATGCATAGCCAGCAGCACCTGCAGTGATCGACCGCCGCCTGCGCGGGGGCGAACGTTCATCAGCGCGTCGGGTGCTGCCAGGTTATCCAGGGTGTTCAAGACAAACATTGCGTTGTTCGACGAGGCTCCGCTCATCGCGCGATTGTTTTGGGGCACTCCTGCCACACGGTCGCTGAGCAGATCGGTATCGGCGACCACCACGACGTGGATGTTCTCAGACTTTTGCAAACTGGCCTCACGCCCGCCTTGCCCCTCAGGAAAAGCGGAATAGGCGGGTCCCTCCACACGGGCTGCGATCACATGCTGTTGGCCGCGTGTGGCTGCCTCGTTGATCAGTGAATCAAACGGTGCCGGCTCGGCAACGCGCTTGGCATCAAGCAGGGCCGCTTGGCCGGAGCTTTGGAGCAGGGGAGTGAAGGTCATGCGGCTTTTCTTCGCGGGCGCCAGTGCGCCACTGCTCAAGACATTCACGCTGTGGAGTTTCCAGGTGCTGATGTCATCCTGTGTCATCGCCTGGCGGGGCAAGGTCAGTGCAGCGGGATGGCGCACCGCTGGCTGGCCGGTGGCGATGATTACTGAGGTGGCATAGTTGCGGTCGGCAATGACCTTATTCGCAGGCATCTGGATACTCCAGGCTGTCAGCAGTGTTTGCAGCTTGGGGTTTTCAGGGGGGTAGGGGCTGGTATCCAGCCCGGTTAGCGGGTCGATAAACATCATCAGCCTGCCTGAGCCAAGCACAAACTGATCGATCGCGTACAAGGTTTGATCCGGCAGTTTGCCGGGGTGAACCACCATCAAGGTTTTGACGTGTTCGGGGATTTTCTCGATACCGGGTGCCAGGCTCACGAGATTGAATTGGCGGCGCATCGCTTGAACCACCTGCCAGTCAGGCGTATTCACGCCGTTGCGCTCGTCGCGTTCACCGTCCATTGGCAGCCCGGATATCAGACCTATAACGGGTTGCTCCGGGTGGATGACTTTATGAATCAAATGGCTGATTTCATATTCCAGCAGCGACTCCCGGTCCGGGCTGAATGAATCAATGCTGTGTGGCCCATGGCCGGCGCTGGTGCCGACAAGGCCAAAGAACCCTTGTTGGTCGTCAAGCCCCAGTAGCCTGGCTTTGTATTCATCTTCCGAAAAAGGGGCGGGGTCGATGAGGTGCAGGTTGATTTTGCCCTGTGCGGCTTCTTCATACTCTTTGAGCAGCAACTCCACACGTTTACCGTAGCTTTCTATCGCGCTGGTTTTTTTCGGATGTTTGCTTGAGTTGAAAAAGTACAGATCAACCGGCTGTTCCAGTGAGGCAAGTAACGTCTGTACCGGGGCAGAGAGTGTGTGGATTTTTTGTTCTGAAAAATCCAGCCGCAGATTGGGAAGTTTCAGTGCCCATACCAGGTTAAAAGCGAGAAAGAGTAGCAGTAGGGTGATAATGGTGAGGCTGGCGCTTAGTGGCGATTTCATCGTGATTTGTCCTTCTCAACCGTTTCTGGCATTCAGGGCAATGATCGCTGCAGCGAGAAAGGCAACGATCATGCTGATGAAGTACACACTGTCTTGAAGAGCAAAGACGCCTTGGCCAATGGCATCAAAGCGTGTCGACGGACTCAGGGAAAGAATACGATCAATGAGCCAGATTGGCGCTTGGTGTTCAATGGCATCAAGAATTGAGGACAGCCCGCTGGCGGCCAGGAGCAAACACAGTGTGACGGTAAATGTAACGGCGCGGTGATTCGTCAGTGTGCAAATAAGGCAGCCAGCCGATAAGTAGCTTCCCGCTAACAACCAACTTGCCAGGTACTGGGAAGCAATGACTGTATTGTCCGGGTTTCCCAAATAGTTGACGGTGATGACGATGGGAAAGGTCAATAACAAGGCAATACCGGAAACGACCCAGGCGGCCAGAAATTTCCCGATAACGATTTCGAAACAAGTGACCGGCAGGGTCTTTAGAAAGTTCATGGCGCCCGCGTTGGGCTCGTCTGCCCAAAATTGAATGGCAAGAAAAGGTATCAATAGTAAATAAAGCCATGGATGCAGTTGAAAGAAACCGTATAAGTCAACACTGCTTTGTTCCAGTAGCTGGCTTGTATGGAAGCCAAAGGCAGTGGCGGCTGTCAGGAAAACAGCAGTGCTCAGATACGTGACGGGTGCTGAAAAGTAACTGACAAGTTGACGCTTGAATATCACCGGTAGAAGTTTCAATTCGAGGCCTCCTGGCTCATGTGGCGGACCACTTCGTGCAGGCGCCCGAGTTCGAGGTTCAGGGCGTTGATTTTCCACCGGCGGTGGGCGATCAGGGCATTGATCTGGGGATAAATCGTTTGCCCCGGGATAGCGAGTATGGTCACCGTGCCGGGGGTCTCACGGTCTTCCTCGATGCCGGCGACGCCTGGCAATACTGCCAGGGCCAGCAGGTCCAGTGGCGTATCGGCTGCAAGGGTGACCGCCTGGTAATGACGGGAACTGCGTTGCAATTCGGGCAGGGAAGTGTCTGCCACCAGGCGGCCGTCGGCGATCACCAGTGCCCTGTTACAAATACTGGTCAGCTCTTCAGGAGAGCGGGACGCGACGATGATCGTCATTTCATCGTTGAGCGACTTGATGAGCATTCTGACTTTGTGTTTTTGATCGGCGCTCAGCCCTTCCGTTGGCTCGTCGAGCAACAGCAGGCCGGGGTCATGCAGGATTGCCTGGGCGATGGCGACTTTGCGTTTCAAGCCTGCCGTGAGCGTTTCGATCGGGCATTTGAGTATCCGCCAGAGCTCCAGCCGTGCGACCGCCCGGTCAATCATCTTGCGCTTTTGCGCGCCGCGGAATCCGC
Organism: Pseudomonas sp. Z18(2022); assembly: GCF_036346535.1. NCBI lineage: Bacteria > Pseudomonadati > Pseudomonadota > Gammaproteobacteria > Pseudomonadales > Pseudomonadaceae > Pseudomonas > Pseudomonas sp. Z18(2022). The sequence goes on along the minus strand of NZ_JAOTOA010000001.1, from coordinate 692,545 downwards.
GTACGTCAGCAATAAAATCAAGATACCCCTTCACGCTCATTGTGTTATGGCTTGGAAGTGATTCTGGCTGGTAGCCCGTCATCTTCTTTGCCTGGAATGCATTGAGGGCTATATCGTTACCGAATATTTTTATTTGGCCTGAAGAGGGTGTGATCGAGCCTGATATCATTTTGATGATAGTTGTTTTCCCTGCACCATCATTTCCAAATAAGCCCAGGCATTCCTGGGTTTTGGCGTTGAATGACATATCATGGATAATGCTTTTTGCGCCCATGTTTTTTGTCAGGCTCGTTATCTCGATCATTATGCTTTTCTACTGAATGAATATGGCGAGGCCCGATTAAATCGATACCCCGATTAACCTGCATGAACCGCAGGTTGTGAGTGCTCGAAAAGTCAAAATTTGAAATATTTATGATTGGGGTATGTCCAGTGTCGTACTGTTAAAAATGGTACGTTCAATAGGCTGTCTTGGAAACGCCGAAGTGCCTGAATAAGATAAGTCCTACGTACGGCGCGATAACGCGCATCAACAATTGTTATATTGTTGATGCGTCAATTGTTGTCATATTTTATTTGGTGTGAATCTGACGTTCTGCCAATTTCAAATGGAGCCTGATCATCATGCTGCTTCTACGTACCCTTGTTCTTGAGCAGTCCGGGCATGATGCGCCGGTCAACGGTGCACTGCTTTGTAGTTTTGCGGTGGCTCAGATTGCTTCCAATTTCCTTGCCTATAGCCTGGATGAAGAGACAGAGCCCGGTAGTTCACGGGTATATCTCGCGGCGCTGCGTAAAAAGTCCGAACGCTACTTTCTCGGGGCGATAGATTCCAAGGAAGACCTGCAAACAGCGACCCGTGTCTTCAAGCAGATCCTGACACTTGCCGCTGCGCCCGTGGCAAAATCCGCAAGCACCGGTGAGCCCCAGATTCCCTATCATTTCGTTGATCTGAAAGGCTGCAAACTGCCACCTGCCAGGCCTGAAGATCATCATTCGTTGACGATCAAGAAATCCCTGGTGATGAAGGTGATCACCCTCGGCACTTCCGCGCCCGGCTTGCCCGCTATCGAAAGCAACTCATTGATCGTGCCGTCGATTCGTTTCTCCTCAACGATGGTTTCTCCTCCACGGGCCCTTGAACATTCAGAGCCTGCGCCGCCGGTACCCGAACCCCTCGTTGAACCGCCACCCTCAGCATTGGTCGAGGCACCTGTGGTCGCCGCTCCACTGCAGGCCCCGGTAATCCGACAACCTGAACCCGCCCGGCAAGACTCGCCCACACTATTCGAGGTGGACGATACGCTCGCCAATCTTTCCCGAGTGGCGCAAGAGTTGACGCAGCAGAAGCTCGCTGTGCTCAGGCAGGAGGAAGCGCTCGAGCAGCTGAGTCTGGAACTTCGTCAGGAAAAGGCCGACTTCGAGCAGGAGAGCCAGCGCAGCGGCGAGAGCATTGCCGAGAAAGAAGCGTCCCTGCAGTTGTTGGCCCACACGCTGACTGCCCGGGAGGAACAACTGGCCGGCAGCGCCGCGTTAAACCAGGCGGAGCAGCGTCGAATGGATGAGCGTGCGCGCTATCTGGAGAGCCAGGAAACCCGGTTGCATGACCGTGACCTGGCGGTTCGCCACAAGGAGCAACAGTTGGCGGCAGCACTGTTTCAATTGCCGGTTCTGCGGGACAACCTGAGGGTCGCGCTTCAAACCCTGGATGAGTCTCTTGCTTGGCTGAGCGAGACTGGGCGCTCCCAGCCTGAAGGGCACCCGCTTCAACCGGATGCGAACTGACGCGGCGTTGGCTGCCGGAATCCAGCGCTGGGTCTGGCTACTTTCCTGCGTTCATTTATCATCGACCCCCACAGTCTGCATCGGGCGTTAATTGCGCTGTGCAGGCCGCGGCTGCGGGTCTGAAAAATGGAAACTTCCAGGGGATGTAGAGCTTTTGAGCACCAAGCTGATTACCAAAGAAGGTCATGAAGCCCTGAAAAAGGAGCTTGATTACCTGTGGCGAGAAAAGCGCCCTGATACCACCCGTAAAGTGACGTGGGCCGCTTCCCTGGGAGACCGGAGCGAGAACGCCGACTACCAGTACAACAAGAAGCTGCTGCGGGAGATTGATCGCCGTGTGCGCTATCTGCGCAAGCGCCTTGAAGACATGCGCGTGGTCGAGTACATGCCGGAGCAGGAAGGGAAGGTATTCTTCGGCGCCTGGGTAGAGATTGAAAACGAGCAGGGGCAGACCAAGCGTTTTCGCATCGTGGGTTACGATGAGATCTATGAGCGCATGGACTACATCTCCATCGACTCACCCATGGCCCGGGCATTGTTGCGCAAGGAAGTGGATGATGAAGCGCTTGTGCAGACTCCAACCGGCGAAGTGTGCTGGTGGATCACGGCTATCGAATATGTGAAGTAACAGCGGATGGCCCGTGCTTTTTAAAGAGCGCGGGCCATCTGCGTTTTCAGCCCTCGCGCAGCACCGTTAACGGGCTGGCATTCAACGCGCGGCGGGTGCCGAACACGCCGGCGCCGCCGATCAGCACCGCGCCGATCACCGGCAGCAGCAACAGCCATGGATGCGGGTGCCAGGTCAGGTCGAACGCATAGCGATACAGCACCAGCGTCACCAGTTCCGTGCCCAGCGCTGCCAGCAGGCCGCTGACCGCGCCCAACAACCCGAACTCGATACGCCGGGCCTTGACCAGCAACTTGCGCTCCGCCCCCAGCGCCCGCAGCAGGGCACCTTGGCGAATCCGTTCATCAAGTGTGGCCTGCAGGCCGGAGAACAACACGGCCATCCCCGCAGCCAGCACAAACAACAGCACGTACTCCACCGCCAGGGTGACCTGGGCCAGGATGCTGCGCAGTTGCTCCAGCAGGGCCTCCACTTGCAGGATGGTCACCGCCGGAAAGGCCCGGGAGAGGTCGACGATCTGCTGGTCATGACCGGGCGCCAGGTAGAAGCTGGTCAGGTAGGTCGCCGGCAGGTCCTTCAAGGTGCCGGGCTGGAAGATCATGAAGAAGTTGGGCTGGAAGTTGTCCCAGTTGATTTCCCTCAGGCTGGTAACTCGCGCTTCACGGTTCTCCCCGCCGACGGTGAACACCAGGTGATCGTTGAGCTTGAGTTTCAGGCTATCGGCAACCTTGGCCTCCACCGAGACACCGGGAATCTCGTCGCTCGGTTGCGTCGTCCACCAGGATCCTGCCGTGAGTTTGTTACCCGGTGGCAGATCGGCGGCCCAAGTCAGGCTCAAGTCCCTCTGTACTGCGCGGTCGCCGCTGGAGTCCTTGCTGACGATCTCCTGCACCGGCGCGCCATTGATACTGATCAGTCGCCCCGGCACCACCGGGTACAACGGCGCAGACTGCGCCTGCAACTCCAGGAGGCGGGCGCCGAAGGTGTCTTTGTCGGCGGGCAGGATGTTCAGGGCGAAATAGTTGGGGGCGTCCTTGGGCAACTGGTTTTGCCAGGTGTCGAGCAGTTCGCCACGCAACAATGCAATCAAGCCCATGGACAACAGGATCAACCCGAACGCCAGGGACTGGCCCGCCGCGGCCAGTGGATGACGCAGCAACTGGCCCAACCCCAGGCGCCAGGGCAGGGAGGCCCGGGCCAGCAGGCGACGCAGGCTCTGCAACAGCAGCAGGAGCAGTCCGCCGAGAACCAGCGCGGCGATCACGCCGCCACCCAGCAGGGCGAAGGTCAGCACCAGGTCGAGACTCAGGCGCCACATGATCAGGCCCAGGGCGAAGAGCGCCGCGCCGTAGACCATCCAGGTGCTGGAAGGGATCGGCAACAGGTCGCGCCGCAGTACCCGCAGCGGTGGCACACGACCCAGCGCGGCCAGTGGCGGCAGGGCAAAACCGGCGAGGGCCACCAGCCCGGTGCCGATCCCGGCGATGGCCGGGAATAGCCCGCCAGGCGGAACATCCGCCGGCAGCAGGTCATGCAACAGCGCAAACAGCCCCAGTTGCGCCAGCCAGCCGAGCAGGGCGCCGCTCAGGCTGGCCAGCAGCCCCAGCACGGTCAGTTGCAGGCTGAACAGCAACATGGTCTCGCGCCGCGACAACCCGAGGCAGCGCAGCAAGGCACTGGCATCAAAGCGTCGACTGGCGAAGCGGTTCGCCGAGAGCGCCACCGCCACCCCGGAAAGAAGCACTGCCACCAGACTGGCCATGTTCAAGTAACGCTCGGCCTTGCCCAAGGCACCACCGATCTGCTGGTTGCCGTCGCGAGCATCCTGCAGCCGCTGGTTGGCCGCGAGGCCGGGCTTGACCAGGTCGCGATAGGTTTGCAGCACGGTGCCGCCCTGGGGCGCGCGCCAGAGGTCACGATAGCTCACGCGGCTGCCGGGCTGCACCACGCCGGTGGCATTGAGGTCGGCGAGGTTGATCATCACCCTGGGCGTCAGGCTATAGAAGTTGCCGGCGCGATCCGGTTCGTAGGTCAGCACGCGAGCCAGACGCAGGGTCTTCATGCCGACGTCGATACTGTCGCCGATCTTCAGGTTCAGCGCCGTCAGCAGCCGCGCTTCCACCCAGGCTTCACCGGGTTTGGGACCACCCCCGGCGGTTTCTGCGCCGAAGGGCTCGGCGGCGCTCTTCAGCTCGCCGCGTAACGGATATTCCTCGTTGACCGCCTTGATGCTGGACAGCTGGATGCCATTGTCAGTGGCAATCACGCTGGAGAACTCCACGACCCGGGCGTGCTGCAAGCCCAACTCGGTGCCGCTCTGGATTTGCTCGGTGCGGGCGGGCGAACTGCCCTCAAGCACCAGGTCGGCCGCCAGGAATTCGGTGGCGCGCAACATCATGGCGCCGTTCAGGCGGGCACCGAAGTAACCGATGGCGGTGCTGGCGGCGACGGCCACCAGCAGCGCGAAGAACAGCACGCGCAGTTCGCCGGCGCGGGCATCGCGCAGCAACTGGCGAAGGGCAAGGCTGAACAGGCGCAACAGCGGCAAACGTGCCATCAAGGCTCCAGGGGCGCGACCATCAGGCCGGCTTCAAGACGGATCAGGCGTCGGCAACGGTGGGCCAGGCGCTCGTCATGGGTGACGAGCACCAGGGTCGTGCCGCTCTCTTTGTTGAGTTCGAACAGCAGGTCACTGATGCGCTCGCCGGTGTGGCTGTCGAGGTTGCCGGTGGGTTCATCGGCAAACAGCACATCCGGTTCGGCGGCAAATGCCCGGGCAATCGCCACTCGCTGCTGTTCGCCGCCCGAGAGCTGGCGGGGCGAGTGGGTGAGGCGCTGGCCCAGGCCGACGCGTTCCAGCAGGTGCTTGGCGCGTTCACGGGCGTCCTTGCGGCCGTCCAGTTCCAGCGGCAGCATCACGTTTTCCAGCGCATTGAGACTGTCGAGCAACTGGAAGGACTGGAACACAAAACCCACGTGTTCGGCGCGGATGCGCGCACGTTGATCTTCGTCGAGGGTGCTCAGGGCCTGGCCGGCGAGGGTGACTTCGCCGCTGCTGGGCAGGTCGAGGCCGGCCAACAGGCCGAGGAGGGTGGATTTGCCGGAACCGGAGGCGCCGACGATAGCCAGGCTATCGCCCTTGTTCAGTTCCAGGCTCAGTTCGTGCAGGATAGTCAGTTCACCTTCCGCGCTGGGAACCACTTTGCTAAGGTTTCGCGCGGTGAGAATGCTTGCGCCCATGGAGAATCCAATGCGAATGTGGTTTTTGAGTGCTGGCCTGGCCTTGATGTGCATGGCCCAGAACGCAGCGGCGGGTACAGTCCTGATCGTTGGCGATAGTATCAGTGCCGGTTTCGGACTGGATACCAGCAAAGGGTGGGTAGCGTTGTTGGGACAACGGCTCAAGAGCGAAGGTTTCGACGATAAAGTGGTCAACGCCTCCATCAGCGGCGACACCAGTGCCGGAGGCCTGGCGCGGCTGCCGGCGGCGCTTGCAGAGCATAAGCCGGACGTGGTGATCATTGAGCTGGGCGGCAATGACGGCTTGCGTGGACAGCCACCGGCGCAATTGAAACAAAATCTTGCATCGATGATCGACCAGTCCAAGGCCGGTGGGGCCAAGGTGCTGCTGTTGGGCATGCAGTTGCCGCCCAATTATGGGCCGAAATACACCACGGCATTTGCCGAGGTCTACGGCGCCCTGGCCAAGGAAAAAAACGTCCCGCTGGTACCGTTTTTCCTGGAGGGAGTTGGCGGTCATCCGGAGCTGATGCAGGCTGACCAATTGCACCCGGCGGTTGGCGCGCAGGGCAAGTTGCTGGAAAATGTCTGGCCAACGCTAAAACCACTGCTATGACGCTTTTCTAGCAGCGGTCTTTCGGCTAAGGTGGCGCCCCCCCGATTTGGAGCCCCTGATGTCGCGTCCTGCCTGGTCCCTGTTTGCCTACCAACTGATCGAGCCTGACGAGCAGCTGGATCTGTTCGCCTGCCAGGAAGTCCGGGTGCATCTGGTGACGCGTCAATTGGAGTTGGGCGGGTCCATTGACCGCACCCTCTGCGGTACGTTGTTGCCCGCTCAGCCACGCTGGTCGTCGGTGGATCGCTCGATCTTCCAGGACCAGCGTTTGTGCCCCTTATGCCGGGCGATCCTTGAGTCGCAAAAGCGCGGCACACCGCCGATCTGGCCAGAGCTGCGCTTCGAACTTTGAATATGGGTGCCCGCCGGGCAGCCGTGTACAATCCATTTTTTACTACCCGTCGATCTGCGAAGGAATTCCCGGATGTTGTCGCGCCTCTCCGTCGTCACCTGCTGCCTGTCTCTTGCTGCGCTCTGCGCGGCCGGTTCCGCTGCAGCCTTGCAGTTGCCTTTGCCGCCACCGGGTGAAGATATCGTTGGCCAGGTCCAGGTGATCAAGGCCAAGTACGAAGATACCTTCGCCGACCTGGGCACGACCTACGACCTGGGTTATTCGGAGATGGTCGCGGCCAACCCGGGCGTCGATGCCTGGTTGCCGGGGGCGGGTACCGAGATTGTGCTGCCGACGCGCTTCATCCTGCCGCCGGGCCCGCGTGAGGGCATCGTGATCAACCTGGCGGAATACCGGCTCTACTACTACCCCAAGGGCCAGAACGTGGTGTACACGTTCCCGCTGGGTATTGGCCGTGAGGGCTGGGGCTCTCCGGTCGCCCACACCACCATCACGGGCAAGATCCCCAACCCGACCTGGACCCCGCCCGCCTCGATCAAGGCCGAACACGCTGCCAACGGCGACCCGCTGCCCAACGTGGTGCCGGCCGGCCCGGACAACCCGCTGGGGCCGTTCAAGTTCACCCTCGGCACCCCGGGTTACCTGATCCACGGCTCCAACATGAAGTTTGGTATTGGTACCCGTACCAGCCACGGCTGCTTCCGCATGTTCAACAACAACGTGTTGGAAATGGCGAGCATGGTGCCGGTGGGCACGTCGGTGCGGATCATCAACGATGCCTACAAGTTCGGCGCAGCCGGTGGCAAGGTCTATCTGGAAGCCCATACGCCGCTGAACGACGACGGCACCCCGTCGGTGGTCGACAAGCACACTGCGGTGATCAACGCCTTGCTCAAGCGTGAAGACCTGTCCAGCAACCTGCGGGTCAACTGGGACCAGGTGCGTGACGTAGTTGCCGCCGAAGACGGTTTGCCGACCGAAATCGGTGTGCCGGGCGGGGCGCCGATGGTGTCGAGCACGCCGGTCGATCAGTAGGAGCAAGCTTGCTCGCGAAAAACTCCCGAGCACCGCGTTCTTTCAGGCTGCACGCGTCATCGTTGACGATCTTCGCGAGCAAGCCCGCTCCCACGAAATTCCAGGCAAAAAAAAGCCGATCCAAGAATGGATCGGCTTGATAACAACCCCGAAGGATTATTACTTGCGGCTTGCTTTTTCAAGCATGCGCAGAGCGCGCTCGTTAGCTTCGTCAGCAGTCTGTTGTGCTTTTTGAGCAGCAGCCAGAGCTTCATCAGCTTTACGGTAGGCTTCGTCTGCACGAGCCTGGGAGCGAGCTGCTGCGTCTTCAGTTGCAGTCAGACGAGCTTCGGTTTCTTTGGAGACGCTGCTGCAACCGGTAGCCAGAACTGCGGCCAGAGCCAGAGCAGAGAATTTCAGAACGTTGTTCATCGTGTTCCCCTTCAAGGACTTTCTATTAAATGGCTACTTTCTCAGAGTGAGCTAATAGCCGGCGTACATACTACCCATTACTTGTAGTAAGTAAACTGACGTAGCGCAAGAAGCAAAAAAAATTCTCGCGGCCAATCTATTTTGGCTAATCTTTTGAGAGTCTGTATAAAAATTATCCAGATTTTTGCACTCTGCCGGGGATTGGATCCAGCCTGAAAGGGCCGGCTGGCATGTGTTAAGCCATGTAAACATAAGTCAATTTATATATCGTCCCCGACACTATTGTTCAGAATGTCTTTTCGCCACCCGGTATCTTTTGTGCATGTAGAGGTGACTTTAAGAGCGCGTGTTCGTCTCAAGCTTCAACTGCCGGCAATGTTCAGGCCATCGACCTAAGGATGCTCGATTGGCCCTTTCTATGTCCGCCAGCGCAACGGAGGACGAGCGTGTCTTGAGCAATTGTGCGATTGGCGCCTACTATTTCCCTGTGCTGGTTGTGAGCGTTAGTGCAAGGCACTGGCGACTTTTCTCGTTGTCGAAACCGGCACCGGGTGGCGTAGATGTTCCTTCGCCGGAAAAACATCGGTAAGGTAGGGGTCAGAAACCAAGACCCGCGAGGAGTAGTGATGAGCGAGGCGTTGTCCATCCACCATGACCAGGCTGGTCATCAGTTCGAGACCAATGTGGACGGTCATCGTGCCTATCTGACCTATATGGACCTTGGGAAACAGACCCTGGATATCTATCGCACCTTCGTGCCCAACGCGCTGCGGGGCCGTGGCATTGCTGCTGCGCTCACCGAGGAAGCGTTGAAGTTCGCCGAAGAGGCAGGTTATACGGTGATCCCGTCCTGCTCCTACGTGGAGCGCTACATGGAGCGCCATCAGCGCCATGCCGCGAAGCTCTGACGAGCAGGCATAAAAAACGCCGGGCTTAGCCCGGCGTTTTTGTGTCCGCAGTCTTTGCTCAGCCGCGTTGGCGCTTGGGCAAGACGTCCTTGAGCTTGGCGTGCATGCTGCGCAAGGTGGTCTCGGTGGCGGACCAGTCGATGCAGGCATCGGTGATCGACACGCCGTATTGCAAGTCGGCCAGGTCCTTCGGAATCGCCTGGCAACCCCAGTTCAGGTGGCTCTCGACCATCAGGCCGATGATCGACTGGTTGCCTTCCAGAATCTGGTTGGCCACGTTCTCCATCACCAGCGGTTGCAGGGCCGGGTCCTTGTTGGAGTTGGCGTGGCTGCAGTCGACCATGATGTTCGGCTTGATCTTCGCCTTGTTCAGCGCCTGTTCGCACAGGGCCACACTGACCGAATCATAGTTGGGCTTGCCGTTGCCGCCACGCAGCACCACGTGACCGTAGGCATTGCCCTTGGTGGTAACGATGGACACGCCACCTTCCTGGTTGATGCCCAGGAAACGGTGTGGGCTGGAGACCGATTGCAGGGCGTTGATCGCCACGGTCAGGCCGCCGTCGGTGCCGTTCTTGAAGCCGACAGCCGAGGACAGGCCGGAAGCCATTTCCCGGTGGGTCTGGGATTCGGTGGTACGCGCACCAATCGCCGACCAGCTGATCAGGTCTTGCAGGTACTGCGGGGAAATCGGGTCCAGGGCTTCGGTTGCCGTCGGCAGGCCCATTTCCGCCAGGTCCAGCAGCAGTTGACGACCGATGTGCAGGCCATCCTGGATCTTGAACGAGTCGTCCAGGTACGGGTCGTTGATCAAGCCTTTCCAGCCCACGGTGGTACGCGGTTTCTCGAAATAGACGCGCATCACCAGGTACAAGGTGTCGGACACTTCCGCCGCCAGCACTTTCAGGCGCTCGGCGTATTCGTGGGCAGCCTTGAGGTCATGGATCGAGCACGGCCCGATGACCACGAACAGGCGGTGGTCGGTGCCGTCGAGAATCTCACGGATGACTTCGCGGCCCTTGGTGACGGTCTGCAGGGCAGCGTCGCTCAGGGGGATTTCGCGCTTGAGCTGATCGGGTGTGATCAGGGTCTCGTTGGATTCGACGTTAAGGTCGTTGATCGGTAAATCAGCCATCGTGTTACTCGTCAGGGTCACGGGTGCCGGCCGCCAGCGATCCCCGTGCGGCGGAGCACAGCATGATTTAAGTGCAGCGGGGAGCCGAACCTTAGCGCGTTACAAGGCTGGGAGACAATGGGCAAAGGCCGCTTTAATCCAGTGCTGGCTGCACAAAAGCCTCATGGGAGAACTCGCCGGCATGGCGCGTGACCCATTCCCGGGCCAGGGCTTCGCTCTGCCTGGGTGTCGGCCCGCTGCCTTCGTGCAGCCGGCAATAGCGTTCGATCTGGCACACTTGCTCGCCCATCCGCGCACCGAACAAGGCCTGCTCATCGGTAAAGGCAATGCCGACGCGGTAGCCGTGTTCGCCTTTGCGGCACCACGCTACATAGCCCGGATAGCGGGCCGTGAGGCCCAGTGCAGGGATGTGCATTTCGATGGCCGTGCCCTGGCGCCAGGCGCGCGGGCAATTGCATGCGACGCCGCCCAGGCCGATAGTGTGCAGCCGTTGGCGGGAAATGCCGGAAAGGGGGCGTTGGGTTATTTCGACAGCGACATCATCAGGGTGAGGAAAGAAACGACCCATGCACACGGACTCCGAGCACCGTCCAGTTGACGGCGGTGGCAGCAGTATAGTGAAAGAACTGCAACTTACCGATCTGGATATCGACCAGCAATTATTGGGGCTGCCCGGCACCTCGCTGGTGGTGTTTACCGGTGAGGGTTGTTCCCGTTGCCGCTTCCTTCACCAGCAACTGCCGGGTTGGGATTTGCCGGTGGACCGGGTCTGCTGGGTGGATGCGGGCCACAATGGTGGCGCGGTGGAGCGCTACGAGATCTTTCACCTGCCGGCGCTGTTTGTGGTGTGTGACGGGAAATTCCATGGAATATTAGCGTCATTGACGCGTCTGACCGCCAGCGACCTGACTCAGGGTGTGCAGCAGGCGCTCAAACGAATACCAGAGGAGTTGCCATGACCGACGTTGCAAAAACACAGTCGCCCCGGATCGGGATTATCGGCACCGGGGCCATTGGTGGTTTCTACGGCCTGATGCTCGCGCGTGCCGGCTTCGATGTGCATTTTTTGCTGCGCAGCGAATACGCCGCGGTGAGCGAGCGCGGCCTGCAACTTAACAGTACCGTCCATGGCACCTTGCACCTGCACCCGGTGCAGGCCTATGCCCGTGCCGCCGACATGCCGCCTTGCGACTGGCTGCTGGTGGGTACCAAGTCGACGGGGAATGTCGAGCTGGCCCCGACCATCGCCCAGATCGCCGCTCCGGGCGCCAAAGTTGTGCTGCTGCAAAATGGCCTGGATGTCGAAGACAGCCTGCGCGAACACCTGCCGCCGTCGCTGCACCTGCTGGGTGGCCTGTGCTACATCGGCGTGCACCGTTCCGGCCCCGGGATTGTCGAGCATCAGGCGCTGGGCCGGGTCAACCTGGGTTACCACAGTGGCCCCGCGGCCAACGATGACACCGGTCGGCAGGCGATTGTCGAAGAGGGCGCCGCACTGTTTCACCAGGCCGGCATCGATTCCCAGGCCATGGCCAATGTGCATCAGGCACGCTGGCATAAACTGGTGTGGAACGTGCCGTACAACGGCCTCTCCGTATTGTTCGGCACCGGCACCACGGCGATGATGGCGGATGAGTCCAGTCGTGAACTGATCCAGGCGCTGATGGCCGAAGTGGTGCAGGGCGCCCACGCGTGCGGGCATGAAATCCCCGCCAGTTACGCCGGGCAGATGTTTACCATGACCGAAAGCATGGATGACTACCTGCCCAGCATGTATCACGATTACGTGCACAAGCGCCCGCTGGAGCTGGCGGCGATCTACGCGCGCCCCTTGGCGGCCGCAAAGGCAGCCGGTTGTGAGCTGCCACGAATGCAGGCGCTGTACCAGGCCTTGAGTTTTATGGATCGGCATAACCGCTGATTGGGGGGAACACACATGGCAAAGGGATTGGGCGACAAACTGGTGCTGGCGATTTCCTCGCGGGCACTGTTCGACCTGAGCGAAAGCCACAAGGTCTACCTGGCACAAGGCGTCGAGGCGTACCGCAAGTACCAGATCGACCACGAGGAAGAAACCCTCGAGCCCGGTGACGCCTTCCCGCTGGTGAAAAAACTCCTGAGCCTCAACGCCAGCCTCGGCCGTGCCCGGGTCGAGGTGGTGCTGGTGTCGCGCAACAGTGCCGACACCGGTTTGCGCGTATTCAATTCGATCCAGCATTACGGCCTGGATATCTCCCGCGCCGCGTTTGTCGGCGGGCGCAGTCCTTATCCTTATCTGGCAGCGTTTGGCTGCCACCTGTTTCTGTCCACACATGCCGAGGACGTGCGCAGCGCCCTGGATGCCGGGTTTGCCGCCGCGACCATTCTTTCAGGCGGTGCAGGTCGTGCCTCCAGTGCTGAATTGCGGATCGCCTTCGATGGCGACGCGGTGCTGTTTTCCGACGAGTCCGAGCGCGTCTACCAGTCCGCAGGCCTGGAAGCGTTCCAGGCCAGCGAGCGGGAGTCGGCACGGGAGCCGTTGCGTGGCGGTCCGTTCAAGGGCTTCCTGGCGGCGCTCAACCTGTTGCAGCGTGAGTTTCCCGACGAGTCCTGCCCGATCCGCACCGCGCTGGTGACCGCCCGTTCGGCGCCTTCCCACGAGCGGGTGATTCGCACGCTGCGCGAGTGGGATATCCGTCTCGACGAGTCGCTGTTTCTCGGCGGCCTGGAAAAGTCGGCGTTCCTCGAAGCCTTTGCCGCCGATGTGTTTTTCGATGACCAGGAAGGGCATTGCGAGAAGGCCCGGGAGTTCGTGGCCACCGGGCACGTGCCCCATGGCATCAGTAACGAGTTGAAAATTCAGACCGAGGGCTGAGCACTGCCAAAGGCGCTGCTAAGCTGAATCAATCTCCGCCATCCTGGCTATCCAGGAGGTTCTATGATTCGTTCGATGTTGTACGCCACGGACCTGGGTCTGTACGCGCCTTATGTGATGCAACATGCCCTGGCGCTGGCGCGAACGTTCAAGGCTGATCTGTATGTGATTCACGTGGTCGAGCCCATCGGGCTGTTCGCCGAATCGGTGTTGCAGAGCTACCTTGATGAGAAGGCCCTGAGTGAATGGCAAAGCCAGGGGCTGACCACGGTGATGGCGACCATCGAGCAACGGGTGCTCGACAGTTTTCGTGAGGAGTTGGGGGAAGGGGAGCAGGACCTCAAGTTGATCCGTTCGGTGCGGGTGATCCAGGGCGACCCCTGTGAAGTGATTCTCGACCAGTCGCAGAAACTCTCTGTGGATTTGTTGATCGTAGGTAGTCACAGCCAGGCGGTCGGGGTGGCGACACCTCTGGGGAGAACCGCCGCACGGGTGTTGCAGCTGTCGCAGGTGCCGGTATATCTGGTGCCGCTGTTGCAGCGTCGACGCAGTGATGACGTGTGATTGGTAGAAAACGATAAAAAGTTCTAGATTTATCCGTCTAACCTTTAATATAGTTATATACCGTCGCTGATACCCGTGGCGTCTATCCGCTTTGAGGGACACATATGAAGCTTCAACAACTGCGCTACATCTGGGAAGTGGCGCACCACGACCTCAACGTTTCCGCTACTGCTCAAAGCCTTTACACCTCGCAACCTGGTATCAGCAAGCAGATCCGCCTGCTCGAAGACGAGTTGGGCGTTGAAGTGTTCGCACGCAGCGGCAAGCACCTGACGCGCGTCACCCCGGCCGGGGAGCGAATCATCACCACCGCCGGCGAGATCCTGCGCAAGGTCGAAAGCATCAAGCAGATCGCCCAGGAATTCTCCAACGAGAAGAAGGGCACCCTGTCGATCGCCACCACCCACACCCAGGCGCGTTATGCGTTGCCGCCGGTAATCAGCAGCTTTATCAAGCAGTACCCGGACGTGGCCCTGCACATGCACCAGGGTTCGCCGATGCAGATCGCCGAGATGGCCGCAGACGGCACCGTCGATTTCGCGATTGCCACCGAAGCCCTGGAGTTGTTCGGCGACCTGGTGATGATGCCGTGCTACCGCTGGAACCGCTGCGTTGTGGTCCCGCAAGGTCACCCGCTGGCCAAGCTGCCGAAGCTGACCCTGGAAGCCCTGGCTGAATACCCGATCGTGACGTACGTATTCGGTTTCACCGGCCGTTCGAAACTCGACGAAGCCTTCAGTCACCGTGGCCTGACGCCGAAAGTAGTGTTCACCGCTGCCGACGCCGACGTGATCAAAACCTACGTGCGCCTGGGCCTGGGCGTTGGCATCGTCGCCAAGATGGCGGTCGACACCAAGCTCGACAGCGACCTGGTGGTGCTTGATGCCAGCGAGCTGTTCGAATCCAGCGTGACCAAGATCGGTTTCCGTCGCGGCACCTTCCTGCGTGGTTTCATGTGCGACTTCATCGAGAAGTTCGCCCCGCACCTGACCCGCGAAGTGATGGCCAAGGCCATCCAGTGCCACAACAAGCAGGAACTGGAAGAGCTGTTCGACGGCGTTGAACTACCGGTTCACTGATCGGCTTACTTCACCTCGGTAACAGCAAACTGTTGCCGAGCGCCTCCCACCAGAATCTCCACCTCATCCCCTTCGAACTTGCCCAGCAGGCTTTTGCCCAGGGGCGAGCGCGGGGTGATGACGGTCACTGGTTGCCCCACCACATCGACTTTCAAACCTGCGCCGTCCGGTGCCAGGAATAGCCACTGCTGGCGATCGTTTTCATCCACCAGGCCCAGCAATGCGCCCACCTCGATCCCGCGCTGCTCGTCGTAGGGGCGCAGCTGCATGTTCTGGCAGAGCGTCAGTGCCTGCTTGATCTCTTCGACGCGCCGGGCCTGGCCGGCGGCCAGGTAAGACGCCTCCAGCCCCAGGGTGTCGTACTTGTTCTCGGCGATGTTTTCTTCGTGGGTCGCGGTTTCGTAGGCGGTTTGCGCCGCGCGCTGGGCGATATCGAGATCGACCGCGAGCTTGTCCAGGACCAGTTGGTGAACGGCGTGCTTATTCATGGGCGGCTTTCGTGATCAATCGCAAAATTGCAGGACGTTGGCCCGGCTCTTGTCGTTGGGGGCGTTCTGGTCCTGTTGCAGCCAGAACTGGCATTTGGGGTTGGACAGGTTGCGCGGGTTGTTGCGGGCCTGGTCCAGGGTCTGCTGTTGCTCCTGTTTGCGAAGGTTCTCCTGATACTGCTCGAACATGCGGTTCGGCGGCTCCGGTGCGACCACTTCGGGTTTGCCCAACTGCTGCACCACCCGAGCCACCGGCGCCACGGTTTGCTCAGGCAAATAGCGGGACGCCAGCCATACGCTCAGCACGATGGCGATAAACCCCAGCCACAGGCCGAAGGCCACGGCGATACTGAGTTTGAACAGCGAGAGCGGTGCGCTGGTGGCCATTATGAATATCCCCTTAAATGAACAACGTAGCGACGTAGCAGCTGTCGAGCCCTGGCGAGGCTGCGTAGCGGTGTTCCAGCCAAAGTAAATCGTCAGATTCACCACCGTCACGCAGCCTCGCCAGGGCTCGACAGCTGCTACGGGGCCGGATGGCGCTGATTGTCCCACAGCCGCGTGCAGAATAATCGCGATCAACCCTTCGCAATCGGGGCATTTGTGCGGACAATCGAGCCTTTGAGCGTTGGAGCCCGGAATGAAAGCCCGCTGGGATATTTTTTGCAGCGTCGTCGATAACTACGGCGACATCGGCGTGACCTGGCGCCTGGCCCGGCAATTGGTGGCGGAACAAGGTTGTGCGGTGCGCCTGTGGGTCGATGACCTGCGGGCGTTCGAACGCATGTGCCCCGAAATCGATGTGCAGGTGCACCAGCAATGGCAGGAGGGCGTCGACGTACGCCACTGGCCTCGCGACTGGCCGGCAACCGATGCGGCAGACGTGGTGATCGCCGCGTTCGCCTGCCAGCTGCCGCCTGACTATATGGAAGCGATGGCCGCACGGGAACGCACGCCGCTGTGGATGAACCTGGATTACCTGAGCGCCGAGGACTGGGTGGTCGGCTGCCACGGTTTACCGTCGGTGAAATTCAAGGGCGTGCAAAAGTACTTCTTCTTTCCCGGATTCCGTCTCGGTACTGGCGGTTTGCTGCGCGAAGCCGGGCTGCTGGAACAGCGCGATGCCTTCCAGCAAGACGCCGCCGCCCGGCAGCAGTTTCTGCAGGCGCTTGGGGTTTTCCCGACCTCGGGCGCGCGGATCATGTCGTTGTTTGCCTACGAAAACGCCGGACTGGCCAGTTGGCTCGACGTGCTGGCCGCCGATGGGCGAACCACTCATCTGCTGGTACCGGAAGGGCGGATCCTGGGTGACGTGCAGCGCTGGCTGGGTGTCGCGTCGCTAAATGTGGGCGAGGTGCACCAGCGCGATGCCTTGACGGTGCAGGTGCTGCCGTTCGTGCGCCAGGAGCAATACGACCGATTGCTCTGGTGCTGCGACTTCAACGCCGTGCGCGGCGAAGACTCGTTCGTGCGGGCGCAATGGGCCGGGCGACCCCTGCTGTGGCACATCTACCGCCAGGACGAAGACATTCACCTGGACAAGCTGGACGCTTTCCTTGAGTTGTACACCGAGGGCTTGTCACCGGCCGCGAAAGTCGCGTTGGTCACCCTTTGGCAGGCCTGGAACGCTGATGGCGATATGGCACATAGCTGGAAAATGCTCCTCGAACACTGGCCGGAAGTGACGGCGAACGCTGAAAAATGGGCTCTGGAACAAGGCTCGCGGACCGATCTTGCGACGGCGCTGGTACAGTTTTATGTAAATTGGATATGATACGCGACCTTGATTTTTGTAAATCCCATCCAAATTTCGGATATTCGCAATGAAAACTGGTAAAGAACTGAAACCCGGTACAGTGATCCGTCTCGAAAACGACCCTTGGCTGGTTCAGAAAGCTGAGTTCACCAAGTCTGGTCGTAACAGCGCAATCATGAAGACCAAGCTGAAGAACCTGCTGACCGGTTACAAGACCGAGATCGTCTACAGCGCCGATGACAAACTGGACGACGTGATCCTCGACCGCAAAGAAGCGACCCTGTCCTTCATCAGCGGCGACACCTACACGTTCATGGACACCACCGACTACACCATGTACGAGCTGAACGCTGAAGACATCGAAGCCGTTCTGCCGTTCGTGGAAGAAGGCATGGAAGACGTCTGCGAAGCTATCTTCTTCGAAGACCGTCTGGTTTCCGTAGAGCTGCCGACCACCATCGTGCGTAAGGTTGCCTACACCGAAGGTTCCGCTCGCGGCGACACTTCGGGCAAAGTGATGAAGCCTGCCAAGCTGGCTAACGGTACCGAACTGCAAGTGGCCGATTTCATCGAAATCGACGACCTGATCGAGATCGACACCCGTGAAGGTGGTTCGTACAAAGGTCGCGCCAAGAAGTAATTCTTGCGGCACCGGTACGACAAAAGCCCGCTGTAGGAGCGAGCTTGCTCGCGAAAAACTTCAACGATAACGCGTACATCCTGGATATACGCGGTGCCTATGAGTTCTTCGCGAGCAAGCTTGCTCCTACAAGCGGGCTTTTTATTGGGCGTTAAGTTTTTACTTCAGGTGTTGCTTGAGCTCATCCGAGGCTTGTAGCAAGGCCGAGCGAACTTCCGGAACCTGGCTGACGACATTCAGCAAACCGTAGTCGTGGATCATGCCGTTGTAGCGCACGGCGGTCACCGGTACACCGGCTTCGTCCAGCTTGCGGGCGTAGGCTTCTCCTTCATCACGCAGCACGTCGGAGCCTGCGGTCTGAATCAACGCAGGTGGCAAACCCTTGAGCTGTGCGGTGGTGGCCCGTAGCGGTGACGCATAGATCTCGGCGCGTTGCTTGGCATCGGTGGTGTAGTTGTCCCAGAACCACTTCATCATGTTTCGGGTCAGGAAGTGGCCTTCGGCAAACTGGTTGTAGGAACCGGTGTCGAAGTTGGCGTCGGTCACCGGCCATAACAGCAGCTGGAACTTGATCGCCGGGGTGCCCTTGTCCTTGGCCATCAGGCTGACCACCGCCGCCATATTGCCGCCGACGCTGTTGCCGGCGACGGCCAGGCGTTTGCCATCGAGGTTGATCTCGCTGCCGTGTTCGGCCACCCATTTCGTTGCGCCGTAGGCCTGATTGATGGCCACCGGGTAATGCGCTTCAGGTGATGGCGTGTAGTTGACGAATACCGCCGCCGCCCCCGAACCCACCACCAGGTCGCGCACCAGCCGCTCGTGGGTCGGGAAATCCCCGAGCACCCAGCCCCCGCCGTGGAAGAACATGAACACTGGCAGCGTGCCCTTGACCCCGGCCGGACGCACGATGGTCAGGCTCAGCGGCTGGCCGTCGACCTGAATGGTCTTCTGGCTGACGTCGGCCTTGGGCAGTGTGAGCTTTACACCCGACTGTGCACCTGTCAGCACCGCACGGGCTTCCTTGGGTGTCAGTTGCTCCATCGGTTTGCCGGTGCCGGCGTTCAGTACATCGAGAAACGCCTGGGTGTTGTGTTCCACGTCACCGCTGGCCGCAAAGGCATTGGTGATCGAGAAGGCGAGCAGGGTGCCGGTGAGTACTTTGCCAAATGTGTTCATGTTCTTCTCCAAAAAACCGCGTGGGTTAGACGGTTACGTGCAGGCGTACATCGACGTTGCCACGGGTGGCGTTGGAGTACGGGCAGACTTGGTGCGCCGCGTCGACCAGGCTTTGCGCGTCGTCCTGGGCCAGGCCGGGCAGGCTGATGTGCAGGTCGATGTCCAGGCCGAAACCGCCGGGGATTTGACCGATGCCGACGTGGGCAGTGATCGAAGCGTCATCCGGGATTTTGCGTTTGGTCTGGCTGGCGACGAATTTCAGGGCGCCAATAAAGCAGGCGGAGTAGCCGGCGGCGAACAGTTGTTCCGGGTTGGTGGCCTGGCCGCCTGCGCCGCCCAGCTCTTTTGGCGTGGAGAGTTTTACGTCAAGGATGTTGTCGCTGGAAACAGCACGACCATCACGGCCGCCGGTGGCGGTGGCTACTGCGGTGTAGAGAGTTTGCATGGTGATTTTCCTCGTCGGTGTTTGCGCTAATTGTTTGCGCGCTAAGTAAGTGGTGAGGTGAATGTATCGCGCTAATAGTTAGTGCGCAAGATAAATTTACAAAAAAATCCGCGTGTGAGGGTTGGAGCCCTCTGGCACGCGGGTTCCGGGGTTAAACGCTACGCTGCAAATTCCCGCGCAGCGCCAGTAAGTCACCCTGCAGCTTGCGCAGTTGTTCAATGTCCAGCCCGCTGGCGCCCAGAATGCACTGCGGTATGTCCATTGCCTTGTCTCGCAGGGCACGCCCGGCCTCGGTCAATTCAACCACCACCACGCGCTCGTCTTCGCGGCTGCGGGTGCGGCTGAGCAGGCCTTCGGCTTCCAGGCGCTTGAGCAGCGGCGTCAGGGAGCCGGGGTCCGTCAGCAGGCGGTTGCTGATTTCCCCGACGGTCAGGCCATCTTCTTCCCACAGCACCATCATGGCCAGGTATTGCGGGTAGGTCAGGCCGAGGGCTTGCAGCAGCGGTTTGTAGACCTTGGTCATCAGCAACGAGGTGGAATGCAGGGCAAAACACAGTTGGTTGTCGAGCAGCAAGGATTCGCAGGTATCGAGGGGCTTGGTCATGGCAGTGCCTTAAAACGTGTCTGGTTTTGAATCTAGCGGGCAAACCTTTAACGCGCCAGACAATTCTGTCCGGCCGGTCAGCCCAAGCCGCTTTGCAGCGCCAGATCCCACGGCGGCACCGGGCTGAAGCGTGCCTTGAGGTATTCGAGCAATAACCGGCTGCGGGCGTTGGCGTGTTGCTCCAGGCGCAGCGCATAGATGCCAGCGGTTTCAGGCGTCGGCAGGCCGTTCTCGCAGAACAGCGGCACCAGTTCGCCGCGCACCAGGTATTCACTGGCGAGCCAGGTCGGGAGGTGGGCAACCCCAAGCCCGGCCAGCGCCCCGGAGAGCAGGGCTTCGGCGTTGTTGGCGCTCATGCGGATGCGTTGCGGGCGGTAGGTGGTCTTGCGCCCATCCAGCTCAAAACGCCAGGCGAACATCGGTGCCAGGCCTTCCCAGTCCAGGCCGTCGTGTTCGTTCAACTGGCTGGGATGGGTCGGTGTGCCACGGCTCTTCAGGTAGGCCGGGCTGGCGCAGGCGATGCGCACGATGCTGGCCAGGGGCGTGGCGATCAGGCGGGTGTCGACGATATGCCCGGCCCGCAGCACCAGGTCGACCTTGCCCAGATGCTCGCCCTGCATGTCGACAAAGCTGTCGATCAGGTGCAGGTGCACGTCGAGGCCCGGATACACGTTAAGAAAGTCGGCAATGGCAGGCGCCAAGTGACGTCGGCCGAAGGCTGCAGGGGCGTCCACGCGGATCAACCCTTCAGGTGCGTGGCTGAGCGACACCGCTTCGGCCCGCGCCAGTTGCAGCTCACTGACAATCCGCCGCGCGCGCTCGGCAAACGCCAGCCCGGCGGGCGTCGGCACCACGGCATGAGTGCTGCGTTGAAACAGTCGACTGCCTACCGAGCTTTCCAGGCTGTCGATGCGTCGCGCCACGGCCGAGGGCGTGAGCGGATGACGGCGCGCGGCGGCGGAAAAGCTGCCGGCTTCCAGCACATCCAGGAACAGGCTCAGTTGGTCGGTCAGCGTATTAGGGTTCATCAGCGGCTGCTTATGCGAAGTTGGCATAGCCATTGTGCGTTGCTGTGCGTTTCCGCGCTAGAGCGGACTGCGTAGCATGCAAGGCCTGGGATCGGCGGGAGCGCAGTGGTGGCAGATTTAGCGTTGTATTTGGTAATGGGTGTGGCGTTGGGCACCGTCGGCGGCTTGTTCGGGATTGGCGGCGGGCTGATTGCCATCCCCGTGCTGGGGGTGTTTTGCGGCCTGGACCAACAGATCGCCCAAGGCACGGCCCTGGTGATGGTGGTGCCAAACGTGATGCTAGCGTTGTGGCGTTATCACCAGCGCAACCGCATCGAACTGCGTCATGCCTTGCCGCTGGGTGTGATGGGGTTTTCCTTCGCCTGGCTGGGCTCGATCTGGGCGGTGGGGATTGATGCGGGCGTGATGCGGGTGGGGTTTATCGCGTTCCTGCTGGTGTTGGCGTCCTACAACCTGCTGCGAATGTTTACCCACAACGCACCGCCTTCGGCGCAGATGCGTTATTCCTGGCCATGGTTGGGGGTGTTGGGCGCGGCTTCCGGGTCCATGGGTGGCTTGTTTGGCGTCGGCGGCGCGGTGGTGGCCACGCCGGTGTTGACCAGCATCTTCGGCACCAGCCAGGTGGTGGCCCAAGGGCTGTCGCTGGCCCTGGCCCTGCCGAGCACCAGCGTGACCCTGGTGACCTACGCCTGGCACCATGAGGTGGACTGGCTGATCGGCGTGCCCCTGGCCGTCGGCGGCCTGCTCAGCATCAGTTGGGGCGTGAAAGTCGCCCACGCCATGCCCGAGCGTCTGTTGCGCGGGCTGTTCTGCGGGTTCCTGGCGCTGTGTGCGGTGATGCTGACCTTTAAAGTTTGAAGCCTTCGATGATGTACTCGGCGAGGCATTCGGTAATCGGCGAGGTGGTGCGCGGGTTGCGCAACAGCCGCAGATTGACCGACGGCAGCGCCGGGAAACCATCCGCTGCGCCCAATATGCGCAGGTCCTCGGTCACCAGGCTCTCCATGTTGATCGTGACTGCCAGGCCGGCACCCACCACGGCGAGGATCGCGGCCCCGTTGGAGCTGTGATACGCCAGCCGATACTCCTGCCCTTGGGCGTCCAGCGCGGCGCGTGCCCACTGCGTGCAAAAGCTGTCGAGGCCGGAAATGGCCAAGGGCACGGCGCTGTGCTCATCCATGCAGAAGCAGGGCGCCGCCACCCATACCATGCGCTCATGGCGCAGCAGTTCACCGATTTCATTTCCCGGTTCGCGGCTGATCACCGTCAGGTCGAGGTCCCGGCGCTGCATCAGCACCGGCGACGATTCACAGTGCATTTCAATCTGGATCAGCGGGTAAGCCTTGGAAAAGCGCTTGAGAATTCCCGGCAGGTAGCGCATCACGTAGTCATCCGGCGTGCCGATGCGCACCAGTCCCACCATGTGCGGCTCGCGCAAGGTGTTGAACACCTCGCTGTGCAGCTTGAGGATCCGGCGGGCATAGCCCAATAGCACTTGGCCCTCGGGCGTCAGCCGCACCTGGCGGCCATCGCGCTCGAACAGCTTGCGCTGCAACACATCTTCTTCCAGGCGTTTCATCTGCATGCTCACGGCCGACTGGGTGCGGTTGACCTGCTCGCCGGCGCGGGTAAAACCACCCTGATCGGCGATGGCGACGAAGGTGCGAAGGACTTCGGTATCGATACTCGGGTAGCTGGACAATCGATCAATCTCCGAGATGTATTGCATAAGAAACATTCGTTGGATTGATCATAGCGTCAGGCACAGACTTCAGTCATCCCTACTGGAGGGCGAGATGATGAAAGGTCAAAGAGGCTTTGTACTGATGGCGAAACGGCCGTTTTCCGGGTTGCTTCAATTGGGTTCCCGCTGGATCGCCGTGCACCGTGAACGCCAGCTGTTGATGAGCATGAGCGATGAGGCGCTCAAGGATATCGGGCTCAACCGTGGTGATGTCGAGCAGGAAAGCCGCCGGCACTTTTGGGAAGATCCGCTGCGAAAATGACTCGGGATGCAGTAGGGTGGTTCGCGAGCACACAAGGAGATGCACATGCCCGCAGAACTGTCCTTTTCCCTCAAGCAGGCGCGACGCCTGGCGCTGGCCTCCCAGGGTTTTTCCGGGCGCCAGCCGCCGGCGTTGATCAAGGCCGCGCAGGTCAATCGCCTGGTTGAGCGTTTGGGTGTGTTGCAGATTGATTCGGTAAATGCGGTGGTGCGCTCGCACTACCTGCCGCTGTTTTCCCGCCTGGGTAACTACTCTCCGTTGATTCTCGAACAGGCCGCCTGGAGCTCGGGCCGGCGCCGTTCGCTGTTCGAGTATTGGGGCCACGAGGCTTCGTTGCTGCCGATGGCGCTGTACCCGTTGATGCGCTGGCGCATGGATCGGGCGGCCCAGGGGCAGGGGATCTATCAGCAAATGGCACGGTTTGGTCGCGAGCAGCAGGCGACCATTGCGCGAGTGCTGGGCATCGTCGAGCAACAGGGCGCCTTGGGTGCGGGCAGTTTGTCCACCCGTGAGGAACGCGCCGGCCCGTGGTGGGACTGGAGCGATGAAAAGCATGCCCTGGAATGGTTGTTCGCAGCAGGCTTGGTGACCGTCGCCGGGCGGCGGGGTTTTGAGCGGCTGTATGACTTGCCGGAGCGGGTAATCCCGGCGGAAATTCTCCAGCAAGCCCCTTTGAATGAAGCTCAAGCCCAGCGCGGCCTGCTGTTGCACAGCGCCACGGCGCTGGGTGTGGGCACCGAAAAAGACCTGCGCGATTACTTCCGCCTGGACCCGAGCGACAGCCGCGGTCGCCTGGCAGAGTTGGTCGAGGATGGGCAGTTGATCACGTGCCAGGTCCAGGGCTGGAAGCAGCCGGCGTATTGCCTGCCGGAGCCAAAAATCCCGCGCAAGGTGCCCGCCAGCGCGTTGCTATCGCCTTTTGATTCGCTGATCTGGGAGCGCAGCCGTACCGAGCGTTTGTTCGATTTCCGCTATCGGCTGGAAATCTACACGCCCCAGGACAAGCGGGTGTATGGCTATTACGTGTTGCCGTTCCTGCACAACGAGCGGATCGCGGCGCGGGTGGATCTACGCGCCGAGCGAGCGGCCGGGCGCCTGGCGGTGCATGCCGTTCACGAGGAAGAACCGGGGCTGGACGAGGAGGGCATGCAGGCGCTTGCCCTGAATCTGCGGCAGATGGCCGACTGGCTCGGGCTTGAGCAGATACAGCTCAATTGCCAGCGGGCCAGTGCAGCGCGGTTGCGGGTAGAGCTCTTAGCGCTTGACCTGTTTTAGCGTCTCGGCAATCAGGAACGCCAACTCCAGCGACTGATCGGCATTCATCCGTGGGTCGCAGTGGGTGTGGTAGCGGTCCGACAGGCCATCTTCGGTAATCGGCCGCGCGCCGCCGATGCACTCGGTGACATTCTGCCCGGTCATCTCGATATGAATCCCGCCGGCATAAGTGCCTTCGGCTTCATGTACCTGGAAGAATTCCTTCACCTCACTGAGGATCTGCGCGAAGTCCCGGGTCTTGTAGCCGCTGCTGGCCTTGATGGTGTTGCCGTGCATCGGGTCGGAACTCCACAGCACCTGCTTGCCTTCCCGCTGTACGGCACGGATCAGGTTCGGCAGGTGGTCGCCGACCTTGTTGGCGCCCATGCGCGCAATCAGGTTCAGGCGGCCCGGGTCGTTGTCCGGGTTGAGGATGTCGATCAGGCGGATCAGCTCGTCGGGGTTCATGCTCGGGCCGACCTTGACCCCGATCGGGTTGTTCACCCCGCGCAGGAATTCGACGTGGGCACCGTCCAATTGGCGGGTGCGGTCACCGATCCACAGCATGTGTGCCGAGCAGTCGTAGTAGTCGTTGGTCAGGCTGTCGCGGCGCACGAACGCTTGCTCGTAGTTGAGCAGCAGGGCCTCGTGGGCGGTGAAGAAACTGGTCTCGCGCAATTGCGGCGAGCTGTCCATGCCGCAGGCGCGCATGAAGGCCAGGGTTTCGTCGATACGGTCGGCCAGTTGGCTGTATTTTTCCGCCAGGGCCGAGTTGGCGATGAAGTCCAGGTTCCACTTGTGCACCTGGTGCAGGTCGGCAAAACCGCCCTGGGCAAACGCTCGCAGCAGGTTGAGCGTGGCGGTGGACTGGTGGTAGGACTGGAGCAGGCGGTCCGGGTCCGGCACGCGGCTTTTTTCGTCGAAGCCGATGCCGTTGACGATATCGCCGCGATAGGCGGGCAGGGTGATGCCGTCGATGGTTTCATCGTTGGACGAGCGCGGCTTGGCGAACTGGCCCGCCATGCGCCCGACCTTGACTACCGGGCAACCGGCGGCGAAGGTCATCACAATGGCCATCTGCAGCAGCACCTTGAAGGTGTCGCGGATTTTCGCTGCGGAGAACTCGGCAAAACTCTCGGCGCAATCGCCACCCTGCAACAGGAAGGCGCGACCCTGGGTCACCTCGGCAAACTGACGGCGCAACTCACGGGCTTCACCGGCAAACACCAGCGGCGGATAACTCGCCAGGTTTTGCTCGACTTGCGCCAGGTGCGCCGCGTCAGGGTACTGGGGTTGTTGCTGGATCGGCAGGGCGCGCCAGCTGTCGGGGCTCCAGGGTTGGCTCATCATGAACTCGAGTGATTGACGGTCGGGCGGCCATGTTATCAGCAATTAGTACGTGACCTGCTGCTGCCGGTTCGCCCACAATCCCGGCTTTCCCGTTGGCACGCCGTTAGGAGTTGCAATGTCTGAGGAGCGCGTCGAGCGCCTGCTGGCCGAGGTCCATGATGACTTCGGCATGATCCGCGTGCTGGAAGTGGCCGATTACCGCTTTCTCGAGTTTGGCGATGCCATCGAGCAGAGCTGCGTGTTTACCGCCGACCCGAGTTGGCTGGAATACGACTACACCCGCGCGATGTTGATTGGGGCGTTGTGCCATGAGCGGCCGGAGAGTGCGTTGTTTCTTGGCTTGGGCGCGGGGACTTTGACCCAGGCGTGCCTGAAGTTTTTGCCTCTGGACGATGTTGAAGCCATCGAGTTGCGGCCGGATGTGCCGCGCCTGGCCATCGAGTTTTTGGGGTTGGATGATGATCCGCGATTGTACATCCGCGTTGGGGATGCGCTGGAGTTGTTGCCCACGGCGGAGTCGGCGGACCTGATTTTTGTCGACCTGTATACGGATGTTGGCCCGGGGGTGGGGCACCTGGCTTGGAAGTTTCTGGAGAACTGCCAGAAGAAGCTGAATCCTGGGGGGTGGTTGGTGATCAATCAGTGGGCTACTGATGATGGCAAGCCGCTGGGGGCTGCGTTGTTGCGTGGGTTGTATCACCGGCATTATTGGGAGCTGCCGGTGAAGGAGGGGAATGTGATTCTGCTGGTGCCGGCGGATTTGGATCAGGTGCTTGATGTGGCTGCGTTGTCGGCTCGGGCTGAGGGGTTGGCGCCGCGGTTGGGGTATTCGCTGCAGTCGCTGATTAAGGCGATTCGGTCGGCTACTTAGGTGTTATTGCGTACATATCCGTTTCTTCGGTAATGGCGACTTATGGTTCCGCTCTTACAGCTGGTCACTTTTGGCAAACGCCCGGAATGCCGGCCCAGCCAAAAGTAACCAAAAGGTCTTTGCCCCACCACTCGGTGCCTCGCTTAGGCTCGGCATGCCGGAACGAAGGCCCGGTTCCGCGGGCCGCCGCGACGGGCCATCCATGGCCCGGCGCGGCTAAATCGGCATCCCTGCCGATTTACCCGCTCCACCGTGCCTACTTGCGGCCATCGTGGTTAACGGGGCCCGCAGATCAAAAGCAAGATCAAGAGCACGGCGGCCTGAAAGCCGACCTGAGTGTTAAAAGCCAGATCAAAAGCCAAGGCAAGCGCAGAGCTGCTTTTCTGTAGGAGCTGGCTTGCCGGCGATGCAGACAACTCGGTACATCAGATACACCGAGGTGATGCCATCGCAGGCAAGCCAGCTCCTACAGTAGAACGTGCTCGCTTTAGATTTTGATGTTGCCTTTGCTTCACCACACTCAAGCCGGCCTGTAGGCCGCTGTGCTGTTGATCTGCTTTTGATCTTGATCTTAGGCGCCCCGTTAAACCACGCTGGCCGAACGCAGGTAGTACGGAGCGGGTAAACCGGCAGGACGCCGGTTTAGCCGCGACGGGGCAGGGACGCCCCGTCGCGGCGGCCCGCTTCGTGCTGCCTGCGTTCGGGCACACCGAGCCTAGGCGAGGTGCCGAGTGGTGGGGCAAGAGCGTTTTGCTTACTTTTGCGCTTTTCAAAAGTGAGCCGCTGTAAGAGCGGAACCCATTTCAGCAACACCCGAAAAAACGGATATGTCCCCGACCCCCCAATCAACACCCCCTGAACACCCCGGGCCGCTTCTCGACCATCGCCCTCACACCCTCCTTGGCATCCTCACTGTTCAACAGTTTCTCCACCAACACCGGCAACCCCGCCGCCGCCGCAGTCTCCCCCTCAATCCGCGCCTGTCGCGCCGACATCAGCGTGGCCTGCACCCCCAGCGGCGCCTGCTGAGCAATGCGGTTCGCCAACGCCACCGCCCGGGGCAACAAATCCTCGCTGGCCATCACCTCCTGCACCAACCCCAACCGCAGCGCCTCGTGGGCATCAAACTCATCCCCCGTGAGCAGCCAACGCATGGCATTCCCCCAGCCCGTAATCTGATGAAAACGCAACGTCGCCCCCCCAAAAGGAAAGATCCCACGCTGCACTTCCATCTGCGCAAACCGCGTATTACTGGCACACAGGTTGATGTCCGCCGCCAGCATCAGCTCGATCCCGATGGTCAGGCAATACCCCTGGGCCGCCACAATCACCGGCTTGCTCACCCGGGGCCCCGCAAAAACACCCCACGGATCACAACCACCCAGAGGCGGCTGCCAGCCTTGCGCCATGGTCGGGCCCACATTGGCCAGGTCCAGCCCGGCGGTAAAATGATCGCCGTGCCCAAATACAATGGCCACCCGCGCCTCGTCATTACGATCAAATTCACCATACGCCAGGCTCAGCTCGTTGAGCAGTTCCAGGTCGAACGCATTGCGCTTGGCCACGCGATCCAGGCCCAGCAACAGGATATGCCCCTGCTGTTCACGGCTGACGCGGCTGCTGGTGGCTTGGTTCATGGGGTGTGCCCTCGGGCGCAAAGGGAGGTTTCGGACCGAAGGGCCCGCTGTTAAGGGTGAACCGTTTAAGCGTCATGACCAACAGGGCCGGGCCTTTGAAAAATAGACCCTGCTGCCTGGATGCGCAAAGCCTTTGATGCAGAGCCGTTCACCTGGGTTTTCCGATAAAAAAAGCTCCCTTTTTCAGCGATTTCCGGTATAGTGCGCGCCGGCCTTTAACCGGGCCGCGTTTAGGTAGCGCAATTCCCCGAAGTCAGCTTCGGCTGCACGTCCGCACAGCGGACTCTTCCTTGACGAATCTTTTTCATTCATTCGTTTTCGCAAATCCCCGCCGACAAAGCAGCCAGGGCGACTCTTGAGTCTCAACACGGCATGCGCAGCTTTGGAGCATGGGTCTTTGCGGATGCACTTAGAGGCAGACCCATGACCCAGGAAACCGGCGGCTTCGCCGCTTTTAATCTTAACCCGAATATTCTTGCTGCCGTCATCGCGACTGGCTACGAAGAACCTTCGGCTATTCAGCAGCAATCGATCCCGATCATCATGGCCGGCCAAGACATGATTGGCCAAGCGCAAACCGGTACCGGTAAAACCGCCGCGTTCGCCCTGCCAATCCTGCACTGCATCGATCCTGCCAAGCGCGAGCCGCAAGCCCTGATCCTGGCGCCAACCCGTGAGTTGGCGCTGCAAGTAGCAACCGCTTTCGAAACCTACGCCAAGCAAATGCCGGGCGTTACCGTTGTGGCCGTTTACGGCGGCGCGCCTATGGGCCCACAACTGAAAGCAATCCGTAACGGCGCACAGATCGTTGTCGCCACTCCGGGCCGTCTGTGCGACCACCTGCGTCGCGATGAAAAA
Source organism: Pseudomonas sp. Z18(2022) (assembly GCF_036346535.1). NCBI lineage: Bacteria > Pseudomonadati > Pseudomonadota > Gammaproteobacteria > Pseudomonadales > Pseudomonadaceae > Pseudomonas > Pseudomonas sp. Z18(2022). The sequence continues at coordinate 663,825 of NZ_JAOTOA010000001.1, read as the reverse complement.
GTACTGTCGACCGTGAACCACCTGGTTCTGGACGAAGCTGACGAGATGCTCAAGCTGGGCTTCATGGACGACCTGGAAGTCATCTTCAAGGCGCTGCCAGCCACCCGTCAGACCGTACTGTTCTCGGCTACCCTGCCACAGTCGATCCGTGCCATTGCCGAACGCCACCTGCGCGATCCGCAACACGTGAAGATCCAGACCAAGACTCAGACCGTTACCGCGATCGAACAGGCTCACCTGTTGGTTCACGCTGACCAGAAGACCTCGGCTGTATTGAGCCTGCTGGAAGTCGAAGACTTCGATGCCCTGATCATGTTCGTGCGCACCAAGCAAGCGACCCTGGACCTGGCCAGTGCCCTGGAAGCCAAAGGCTACAAAGCCGCTGCGCTGAACGGTGACATTGCCCAGAACCAACGTGAGCGCGTGATCGACTCCCTCAAGGATGGCCGTCTGGACATCGTTGTGGCGACTGACGTTGCTGCCCGTGGCCTCGACGTTCCACGTATCACCCACGTGTTCAACGTTGACATGCCTTACGATCCAGAGTCCTACGTTCACCGTATCGGCCGTACCGGCCGTGCCGGTCGCGAAGGTCGTGCATTGCTGCTGGTGACTCCACGTGAGCGCCGCATGCTGCAAGTGATCGAGCGTGTAACCGGTCAGAAAGTTGCCGAAGTCCGCCTGCCGGATGCCCAGGCCGTTCTCGATGCCCGCATCAAGAAACTGACCAACAGCCTGTCGCCGCTGGTGGCTGACGCTGAATCGACCCACGGCGACCTGCTGGACCGCCTGACTGCCGATATCGGTTGCACCCCGCGTGCCCTGGCTGCAGCCCTGCTGCGCAAGGCGACCAACGGTCAGGCCCTGACCCTGGCTGCGATCGAGAAAGAACGTCCACTGGTGCCGAACAACGCTCCGCGCGGTGATCGTCCAGAACGTACTGGCGACCGTCCAGACCGTGGTGACCGTGAGCGTCGTGCTCCGGTTCCATTGGCTGAAGGCCGTGCTCGCTGCCGTACCGCGCTGGGCGCGCGTGATGGCATCGCCGCCAAGAACCTGCTGGGCGCTATCCTCAACGAGGGTGGCCTGGCACGTGAAGCGATCGGTCGCATCCAGGTGCGTGACAGCTTCTCCCTGGTGGAGCTGCCGGAAGATGGCCTGGAGAAACTCCTGACCAAGCTGAAGGACACTCGCGTTGCCGGTAAGCAGTTGAAGCTGCGTCGCTACCGCGAAGATTGATCCGCCCCTGGGCTGATTGATCGAACATAAAAAATCCCCGACTGGTTCGGGGGTTTTTTTTGCCTGCTATTAAGCGAACCGGTAGATGTCCATGCCCAGCGCGCCCATGGTGAAGCCTTGGTGCGCGGCGCTGAATTCACCGCCTGCGCCCCGGGCGAAATACAGCGGCAGCAAATGCTCGTCGCTGGGATGGCTGCGCACGGCATGGGGGGCCTGGCGGCGATAGTCGTGCAGCGCGGCTTCATCGTTGGCCGCCAGTTTGCTGACCATCCAATCGCGAAAATCCCGGGCCCATGGCTCGATGCTTTCCGGCCCGGCGTGCCAGTCCAGTTCGCCGAGGTTGTGGGTGATGCTGCCGGAGCCGATCAGCAGCACGCCTTGTTCCCGCAGGCTCGCCAGTGCGTGGCCGACGCGGGTCTGCAGGGCAGGGCCCATGCGGCTTGGCAGCGATACCTGCACCACCGGGATATCGGCGGCGGGGTACATCAGCGACAGGGGCACCCAGGTGCCGTGGTCGAAGGGGCGCTGGTCATCAATGCGCGCCTCCAGGCCGTCAGCCTTGAGCAGTTCCACGATTTGGGCTGCCAGTTGTGGGTCACCGGGGGCCGGGTATTGCACGGCAAACAGTTCCCGCGGGAAGCCGCCGAAGTCGTGCCAGGTCTCGGGGGCAGCGCTGCCCGTCACGAGCAGGCCCTGGCTTTCCCAGTGCGCCGAGACCACCACAATGGCCTTGGGGCGTGGCAGCTCGGCCGCCAGGCGCTTGAGCGCCGGGCCGCTGGCGCCGGGTTGCAGGGCAAGCATGGGCGAACCGTGGGAGATAAACAGGCTAGGGAGCATGAGCGGGTCCAGAGGGTTAAGATGGGACCATCTTCAATCAGATCATTGATCTAAATCTAATATAAGTTTTAGCGCTATTTGATCGAATTTTCAGGGTGAATCATGGAGCCGGGATTTTGGCATGAGCGCTGGGCGCGTAATCAGACAGGTTTCCATCTGAGCGAGGTGAACCCTTACCTGCTACGCCACTGGCCGGGCCTGGGCGTGTCAAACGGGGCGCAGGTGCTGGTGCCGTTGTGTGGCAAGAGTCTGGATCTGGCATGGCTGGCGAGCATCGGGCATCGGGTGATGGGGGTTGAGCTGTCGGAAAAGGCCATTGAGGAATTTTTCAGCGAGCAGGGACTGACGCCGCAGATCCATCAACGCGGTGCGTTCAAGGTCTTCCAGGCGGGGGCCATCGAGCTGTGGTGCGGGGATTTCTTTGCGCTGGACGCTGGAGCAGTAACTGAGTGCACGGCGTTATACGACCGGGCAGCATTGATTGCCTTGCCGCCGCTGATGCGCGAGCAGTACGCAGCGCATTTGAACCGGGTGCTGGCTGAAGGCAGCCTAGGCCTGTTGATCACTCTCGACTATGAACAATCGCAGAAAGCCGGCCCGCCGTTTGCGGTGAGTGACGACGAGGTGAGGCTGCTGCTTGGCGGGCAGTGGAGACTGGATGTGCTGGAGGAGCAGGACATCCTGGGGGACAGCTGGAAGTTTGTTCAGGATGGCGTCACGCGCCTGGACGAGCGGGTGTATCGCCTGGCCAAAGGCTGAATCGCGCCCACAAAAAAGGGGCGATTGAATCGCCCCTTTTTTTGTCGCTATCAGCCGCGACGACGCAGTGCGTCAATCCGCTCTTCCAGCGGCGGGTGGCTCATGAACAGGCGAGCCATGCCCTGCTTGATACCACCGTTGATGCCAAAGGCCGTCAGGGTGTTCGGCATGTGCACCGGCAAGCCCTGTTCGGAGCGCAGGTGTTGCAGGGCGCTGATCATCGCGCCGGTACCGGCCAGGCGAGCACCGGCTTCGTCTGCGCGGAACTCCCGTTTGCGCGAGAACCACATCACGATCGAGCTGGCCAGGAAGCCCAGCACCAGTTCGGCGAAGATGGTCGCCACGTAGTAGGCCATGCCCTGGCCCTGTTCGTTCTTGAAGATCACCTTGTCGACGAAGTTGCCGATGATCCGCGCGAAGAACATCACGAAGGTGTTCACCACACCCTGGACCAGTGCCAGGGTGACCATGTCACCGTTGGCCACGTGGCCGATCTCGTGGGCCAGCACCGCCTTGATCTCGTCGGGCGAGAACCGCTCCAGCAAGCCCTGGCTGACCGCCACCAGTGCATCGTTCTTGTTCCAGCCGGTGGCGAAGGCGTTGGCTTCATAGGCCGGGAAAATCCCGACTTCGGGCATCTTGATCCCGGCTTCGCGGGACAGTTGCTCGACGGTTTGCAGCAGCCATTGTTCATGCCGGGTACGTGGCTGGGTGATGATCTGGGTGCTGGTGCTCATCTTCGCCATCCACTTGGAGATGAACAGCGAGAAAATCGAACCGGCAAAACCAAAGACCGCACAGAAGATCAGCAGCTGATTGAGGTTCAGATCAACCCCGTTGGCCGCCATGATCCCATTGAAGCCGAAAAGGCTCAGCGTGATGCTGGCAATCAGCACGACCGCCAGGTTAGTGGCCAAGAACAGCAGAATGCGCATCATGGTTGTAGAATTCTCCTCATGCTTAATATGTCGCGTACTGCGGGGTATATAAGGTGCGGCATGGGGCTATTCAACCGAGGGACTATTTCAAACTGTGTCCTACAGCCTGAATGTAGAGCCTTGAAGGGAATTTCCGACACCCGGGACGGCACGGGCGTCTCGCTCCACTCCCTTGCCGCCCTGTAATTATAGGGTGATGCCCGAACAGGGGGGGAACCGGTGAGTGTAAAAGGCGAAGGGGCCCGCGCAGGGCAAAGAAGTGTTGCCAGATAATCGCTGTACGACCGCGGGTGGGCCGTACAGCGCAATGCCCGTTACTGGCGATAGGACTTCAGGAAGTTGCCGATACGACCGATGGCCATTTCCAGGTCATCCACCCGCGGCAAGGTGACCACCCGGAAGTGATCCGGCCACGGCCAGTTGAACGCCGTGCCCTGGACCACCAGCAGCTTTTCCGACAGCAGCAGGTCGAGCACGAACTTCTCATCGTTGAGGATCGGGCACACTTTGGGGTCGATCCGCGGGAAGGCGTACAGCGCGCCCATGGGCTTGACGCAGCTGACACCCGGAATCGCGTTCAGCAGTTCCCAGGTACGGTTGCGCTGCTCCAGCAGGCGGCCTTGTGGCAGCACCAGGTCATTGATGCTCTGGTAGCCGCCCAGTGCGGTCTGGATGGCGTGCTGGCTTGGCACGTTGGCACACAGGCGCATGTTGGCCAGCATGTCGATGCCTTCGATATAGCTCTGGGCATTGTGCTTGGGACCGGAAATCGCGATCCAGCCGGAGCGGAAACCCGCCACCCGATAGGATTTCGACAGGCCGTTGAAGGTCAGGCACAACAGGTCCGGCGCCAGGGAGGCGGTGCAGATGTGCACGGCATCGTCATAGAGGATTTTGTCGTAGATCTCGTCGGAGAACACCACCAGGTTGTGCTGTCGGGCCAGTTCGAGCATGCCCAGCAGTACTTCTTTGGAATACACCGCGCCGGTCGGGTTGTTCGGGTTGATGATTACCAGGGCCTTGGTGTTCGGGGTGATCTTGGCCTTGATGTCGGCCAGGTCCGGGAACCAGTCGGCGCCCTCGTCACACAGGTAATGCACCGGGTGGCCGCCGGCCAGGGTTACGGCGGCGGTCCACAGCGGGTAGTCGGGCGCCGGTACCAGCACTTCGTCGCCATTGTTGAGCAGGGCCTGCATGGACATGACGATCAGTTCGGACACGCCGTTGCCCAGGTAGATGTCTTCGATGCCGACACCTTCAACCTGCTTTTGCTGGTAGTACTGCATCACCGCCTTGCGGGCACTGAACAGGCCTTTGGAGTCGCTGTAGCCCTGGGCGGTAGGCAGGTTGCGGATCACGTCCTGGAGGATTTCGTCCGGCGCTTCGAAACCAAAGGGTGCCGGGTTGCCAATGTTCAGCTTGAGGATGCGATGGCCTTCCTCTTCCAGGCGTTTGGCGTGCTTGAGCACCGGGCCGCGAATGTCGTAGCAGACGTTGGCGAGCTTGTTCGATTTGCTGACCTGCATGGCGATGTGATCCTGAAAATGAACGATCCAGACGGTGTGAAGACTACCGTGCTGAGAATCCTGCGTTGGCCTGACCCATAAATACGTTTGAATGCCGGTTACGCGGGTGCCAGACTGGCGTTTTGAAGAGGCGCAATCATACGTGCCGCCTGATCCATGGAAAAGACACAGATCAGGCTTTTTCAGTTGCCGAGGTGTACCGATGGAAAAGTTGCAGAAAACCGTTGATGAATGGAAAGCCATGCTCGACCCGGAGCAGTACAACGTGTGCCGTCTCAAGGGCACCGAGCGACCGTTCAGCGGCAAGTACAACGGCACCAAGACCGACGGCGTGTACCACTGCATCTGCTGCAATGAGCCGCTGTTCGATTCCAACGCGAAGTTTGACTCCGGCTGCGGCTGGCCCAGCTTCTACGAGCCGATTGCCGAGCAGGCGATGGTCGAGATTCGCGACATCAGCCATGGCATGATCCGTACCGAAGTCACCTGCGCCAAGTGCGATGCGCACCTGGGCCATGTGTTCCCGGATGGCCCGCCGCCCACCGGCCTGCGTTATTGCATCAACTCGGTGTGCCTGGACCTGGTGCCGCGCTAGACCGTACGCCTTCTGCGGGCCTTCGCGCCCGCAGGGGCCGTTATACCCAGGTATAAGTCCGGGCAATTCAATTGCACACAATTGAATTGCCTACTATCTTTCAGTTCTTCCCATTTCTTTCGAGGCACTGCCATGAGCGACAACCTGCTGAGCATCCCTTGCACCACCATCAAGGGTGAGCAAAAGACCTTGGCCGATTTCGCAGGCAAGGCGATTCTGGTGGTCAATACCGCCAGCAAGTGCGGCTTCACCCCGCAATACAAGGGGCTCGAGGAACTCTGGCAGCACTACAAGGACCAGGGCCTGGTGGTGTTGGGCTTTCCCTGCAACCAGTTCGGCAAGCAGGAGCCGGGCAACGAAGGCGCCATTTCGGAATTTTGCGAGCTGAACTTCGGTGTCAGTTTCCCGCTGTTCAAGAAGATCGACGTCAATGGCGGCGACGCCCACCCGTTGTTCGTGCAGCTAAAAAAGCAGGCCCCGGGTTTGCTGGGTTCCAAGGGCATCAAGTGGAACTTCACCAAGTTCCTGATCGGACGCGACGGCAAGGTAGTCAAGCGTTTCGCCCCCACTACCAAGCCCCAGGACCTGACCCAAGAGATTGAAGCCCTGCTCAAATGACCGACCTGTCCCTGGCCCTCGACGACCAACTGTGCTTCAAGCTGTACGCCGCCTCACGCGCAGTGACCCGGGCCTATAAGCCGATGCTCGACCAGTTGGGCCTGACCTACCCGCAATATCTGGTGATGCTGGTGCTGTGGGAATGGCAGGATGCAGCCATGCCGCAGCCCACGGTCAAGGCCTTGGGCGAGCGTCTGTTGCTGGATTCCGGCACGCTGACGCCGCTGCTCAAGCGCCTGGAGCAGCTTGCCCTGGTGAGGCGTCAGCGCAGTGCGCTGGATGAGCGGGAAGTGCACCTGCGCCTGACCGATGAAGGCCGCAACCTGCGCGACCGGGTGCAACCGCTGAAGGCGCGGCTGCTGTGCGACAGCGGGGTTGACCTGAACCAGGCCGATGCCCTGCGTGACGGCCTGGACGAGCTATTACGCCAGATCAAAGGCTTGTCGTAGTCGGCACCCACAGGTCGAGCAAGGCCTTGAGTTCTTCGCGGCGAAACGGCTTGGCCAGGTAGTCATTCATGCCCGCCGCCCGGCAACGCTCGCGTTCCTCGGACATGGCGTTGGCGGTCAGGGCCACAATCGGCAAGTCCGGCCAGCGCCCGCTGCGGCGGATCTGCCGGCTGGCTTCATAGCCATCCATCACCGGCATGTTGCAGTCCATCAACACCATGTCGAAGCTTTGTTCTTCAAGCAGCTTGAGGGCTTCGCCACCATGGGCCGCGACGATCACCTCGCAGCCGAGCTTGCCGAGCATGCCCTTGGCCACCAGTTGATTGACCGGGTTGTCCTCCACCAGCAGGATGCGCGCCCGGTGGGCGAGGGGGGCGGTTTCCAGTTGGATCAGGTCAAGGACCAGGTCCGGATCGGTGCGCAAGTTGCGTTGCAGAATCTGGTACAGCGCCGTGCGGCTCAGCGGCCGGGCTTGTTGCTGCAAAGGCGCCAGGGCGGCGACCTCTTCACTGGGCATGAAGTTGCCGTAGGCAGTCACCAGCAGGATCGGCGCGGTGATCGTCGGGCGCAGGCGAAACAGGCACTCGGGGCAATCGGTGATCAACAGGTCCGGGGTCTGCCCGGTCAAGTCATCTTCGATGGAGTAGACGCGCGGCGCCAGCCCCCAGCTTGGCAGGAGGCTGCCGAGCAGTTCCGCCAGGCCGCTGTTGGTGCTGGTGATTGCGATCACGTCGCCCGACAACGGTGTCTGGCGCGTCGCCGGCAAATGCGTCGGCAATGGCAGGTCGGCGCAGAACTGGCTGCCAAAGCCGGCCTCGGAGCTGATGCTCAGGCGGCCCTTCATGGCCTCGCAGAGGTTATGGGTCAACGCCAGGCCCAGTCCGGTCCCGCCAAATTGGCGAGTGATGCCCGCACCAGCTTGGGTGAATGGCTGGAAGATCTTCACCTGGGCGTCCTGGGCGATCCCGATACCGGTGTCACACACCTCGATCCTGACCCGGCCGGCCTGCGCACTGAGGCGCACATCCACCCGGCCAAAACGCGTGAACTTCAGGGCGTTGGACAGCAGGTTGCTGACAATCTGCCGTACCCGCGTCGGGTCGCCCAGCACCTGGGCGGGAAACTGCGGGTCGATCAAACACGTCAATTCCACGCTGGGCGCGGCGTTTTGCGAGAGCAGGTTGGCGGTGTCTTCCACCAGTGCGCCGAGGTCGAACGGGATACTTTCAAGTTCCAGCTGGCCCGCGTCGAACTTGGACAGGTCGAGGATATCGTTGAGCAGCTCCACCAGCACTTTGCCCGAGTCATGGGCGATCGACAGTTGCTGGCGTTGCTCGGCGTTCAGCGGGCTGTCGAGGGACAGGGCGATCATCCCCAACAGACCGTTGAGCGGCGTACGGATTTCATGGCTCATGTTGGCCAGGAATGCTGCCCGTGCCTGGGCCATGGCGAGGGCCGTCATCTTCGCCGCTTCCAGTTCGTCGTTCGACAGCGTCAGTCGATGATTGATGGCCTTGAGCTCGGTGGTGCGCGCGGAAACGATGTCTTCCAGTTGCCCGAGGTATTCAGTCAGGCGGTTCTCGGCGTGCCGACGTTGCTGGATTTCCGTCTCCATGGTTTCAAACTGTTGGTTGGCGACGTTGACCAGCACCCCGATCTCGTCATGTTCGTGCCCCGGCGGGCAGTCGAGGCGCTCGTGCTTGCGGGAGCTCAGCTCGCGAATAATCCGCACCAGCGGCTTGGTCAGCATCACGTAGAACAGCGCCAGTAGAATCCCGGTGAGCAGCAGGCTGCGGGCAAAGCCATTGAGCAGAGTGATCTCGGCGCGGCGCAGGAAGCGGCTGCCGAATGCGTAGGTATCGACGTCGAGCCGCAATACACCGAGGGCGTCATTGGGCATGTGGGTGAGGTACAACCGGTCTTCGAATTGGCGGTTGGCGCCAAACAGGAAATCGCTGATAGGGCGGTAGGTGCTTTCCTTGCGCGGGCGATTCACATCGGCCAGTACCAAACCGTTGTTGTCGACCAGTTGTGCACGGGTGATGGCAGGGGAGTGCAGCAGTCCCAGGGTCAGTTCCTGAGCCAGTTCGGCGTCGATGTTATAGGCGATGCGCGAAGCCGGGTTATGGCTGATTTCAATCAGTGCACGTATTTCCCGGTTGATGGAAGCGTCTTCGCTGGCATAATCAATCCCAATCTGTATCAGGCTGAGCAAGGTTCCCAAGACGAATCCGACCAGCACTGTCAGTCTGGCTTGTTTATAAGACAAGCGGTGGGCGAACTTGATATCCATCGGGTGCTGTACCACTTTACGTTTCCTTTCGCCCGGCAAGCATAGCTGAACATCCACAGGCTCGAACTTGCCCGGCACGAATCGACTTTATTCGGTGCAGCCCTGCACGGTCTGCCTCAGGGTTGCCAATACGCCATCTTTTACAAGAACTTGCCAGAGGAATAGTCGTGGATTCTCGATTGAATGCCTTTCTTGAGCGTGCCGACGCGGTACTTGCTCGCCTGGAACCCCTTTTGCCGGCCCCCCGTGAAGCCGTTGACTGGGACCATTGCCTGGCTGCCCGCTGGCAGCGCGAAGGCCGCAGCGGCTTTTTGCTACCGCTGGAAGTCAGCCTGGACATGCGCCTGTCCGACCTGATCGGTGTGGATAAACAGCGCGAGCAGTTGGCCCGTAACACTCAACAGTTTCTCGACGGCCTGCCGGCCAACCATGCATTGCTCTGGGGCTCGCGCGGCACGGGTAAGTCGTCCATGGTACGCGCCTTGTTGGCCCAGCATGCCAAGGCCGGTTTGCGCCTGATCGAGATCGAGCGCGATCACCTGGCGGACTTGCCACGGGTGGTCGAGCAACTGATCAAATTGCCACAGCGGTTTGTGCTGTTCTGTGATGACCTGTCCTTTGAAGCCGGCGAGAGCGATTACCGTGTGCTCAAGAGCGTGCTCGATGGCTCCCTGGAGCAGGCACCGGAAAACGTCCTGTTGTATGCCACCTCCAACCGTCGTCACCTGGTGCCCGAGAACCAGAGCGATAACGAAAACTGGAAGAACATAGACGGTGAACTGCACCCCAACGAAGCGGTTGAGGACAAGATTGCCCTGTCTGACCGGTTCGGCCTGTGGCTGTCGTTTTACCCGTTCAACCAGGAGCACTTCCTGGATGTGGTCGAGCACTGGATCGGTGAGTTGGCGAGCAAGGCCGGTTTGCAATGGCAGCGCGATGAAGAGCTGGACATCCTCGCGGTGCGCTGGGCCACCGGCCGCGGCAATCGCAACGGCCGTTGTGCCTATCAGTTCGCCCGCTATTGGGTGGGCCTCAAATTGCTGGAGCGTCAACCATGATCGATTTGCAACAGGCCGGAACCGGCCTTGATGGCTACGCCATGCTCCATGCACAGCTGGAATCCTTGCTGGCGGATGAGCGCGATTTCATTGCCAATACCGCGCAGTTTTCCGCGTTCCTGTTCAACCAGCTGGACGATTTGAACTGGGCGGGCTTCTACCTCAACCGTAATGAAGAGTTGGTGCTCGGGCCTTTCCAGGGGCAGATCGCCTGTGTACGTATTCCGTTTGGCCGCGGTGTTTGCGGCGCGGCGGCGGCCTCGCGGCAAACCCAGCGGGTGGAAGACGTGCACGCATTCCCGGGGCATATCGCTTGTGACAGCGCGTCGAACAGCGAACTGGTGGTTCCGCTGGTCAAGGAAGGGCGCCTGATCGGTGTACTGGACCTGGACAGTCCGTCGCTGTCGCGGTTTACCCCGCAGGACCAGGCCGGCATCGAGCAGTTGGCGGCGATTTTCCTGCGGTTGACCGATTGCTGATGGGGTGAGCCTCCTGTAGGAGCGAGCAAGCTCGCTCCTACAGACGGTCCAGGACGTCCAGTTGCATCTGCAGCATCCTCTCCAGCTCAAGCATGGATTTCTCCATGGCCTTGATGCCCGCCTCGATAACGTGTCGATTCTCGCCTTGGCCACAGGCCTGTTCGAGGGTTTCGCATTGCCCAGCCAGGTTATCGGCCTGGATGATCCTGGCAGCGCCCTTGATCTTGTGTGCCTGCTCGATCAGGTCCTGGTAGGCGGCTTGTCGGACCAGCATGGCCATCAGATCTACCCGGTCATTGCGGCTGCTGCTCAACAGTTCTTCAAGCAGGCGCCGGCTCAGCTGTGGATCGCCGCCCGTCATCGCATCCAGGCTTTGAAGGGTAAACACGTTGCGGGTGGGTAGCGGATCGACTTGCGCCAGGTGCTCCTCCAGCGCAGTGAGGCTGATGGGTTTGAACAGGCAATCATTCATGCCTGCATCGAAACAGCGTTGTTTCTCCTCAGGTTGGGCATTGGCGGTGAAACCAAGTATCACGCACGGTGTTTTTTGCTCACGCTGCTCATACTCGCGAATGGAACGACTCAACTCGTAGCCGTTCATGATCGGCATGTTGCAGTCGGCAATCACCAGATCGAAGTGCGCTTCTCGCCAGGCCTGGAACCCCGCAGCGCCGTGATGGGCGGCGGTGAACTGATGCCCCAGGAAGCCCAGTTGCTGGCACATGAGCAGGCGGTTTGCCGGATGGTCGTCCACCACCAGTACATTGAGAACCGGCGCAGGGGTGGTCGCGGCCGGCTCCAGTTTATCGACGGCCTTGAGCGGTTGCAGGCTGGGCATCTTCAGGCTGACGTGGACCTGGGTGCCCACCATGGGCACGCTGCTCAGGCTCAATTGCCCGCCCATCATCGTGCACAGGCTACGACAAATCACCAGGCCCAGGCCGGCGCCACTCCTGGCCAGGTGCCCGGAATTGTCGGCTTGGGCAAAAGGCTCGAACAGGCGCCGCTGGTCTTCGCGATTGATCCCGATGCCGGTGTCCTCCACCACCAGTTTCATCTCGATCTGTTGGGGTTGCCCGGTGGCCTTCAGTTGTACCTTGATTTTCACCTGCCCGCGTTCAGTGAACTTGATCGCATTGCTCACCAGGTTCGACAGCACCTGCTTGAACCGCAAGGGGTCGATCAGTACGTCGGTGTCGTCCACATCGGGGGCGAACTCCAGCACCAGGCTCAGGGTTTTCTGGCGTGCCAGGCCATCGAATACGCGGACCACCGACTCGATCACCTCCCGCAGGTTGACCCGCTCCGGGGCCAGGCTCAGGCGACCGGATTCGATACGGGCGATGTCCAGGATGTCGCCGATCAGCTCCAGCAGGTCCTTGGCTGAGTTGTAGGCCACCTCGATGGCAGGGCGATCCAGGTGGCCCTGGTCGGCACGCTTGAGTGTCAACTCCAGCATGCCGATCACGGCGTTCATCGGCGTGCGGATTTCATGGCTCATGGTGGCCAGGAATGTGCTTTTCGCCCGGTTGGCCTCGTCGGCGCGTTCCTTGGCGGCGCGCAGTTCATCGAACAACTGGCGCCGCTCGCTGATATCGATCCAGCCGCCAATGATGCCCTGGACCTCGCCCATGGAGTCGCGGTAAGGAAGAATCCAGTGATAGATCGTGAGTTTTTTTCCATGAACGTGCAGGGTGCGATCAAGGATCAACGGTTTGCCTTCGGCCACGACCTGTTGATAGTCGGTATGGTACTGAGCCGCCTCCGTCTCGAGGGCCATGCCCATCTGGGTAATGCTTTTGCCGATGACGTCTTCACGCTTGACGTCGAAGGTTTGCAGATAGCTGTCGTTGCAGGTCTGCAAGAAGCCGTTGTGGTCACGTACGTAGATGGGATGCGGGGTCTCGTTGACCAGCGCCCGCATGAACTCGAACTGGTCGCTCAGGGCGCGCTCGGCCAGTTTCCGGTGTTTGATCTGGCGCTGCAGATAGCCGTTCCACGTCAGGGAAATCAACAGGAGCAGCCCTGTGCCGATGATGATCTGGGCAATCAGGCGGTGATAGTTGCGCCAATAGCCATCAGACGCCGCGTTGTAGCCACGCCAACGGCTGTTGATCGCCGTCATCTCATCCGGAGCAATGCTCAGCAACGCCTTGTCCAGGATCGAACTCAGCTCGACGGCGTGGCGTGACGTCGCCAGGGCAAACGTCGCAGGCAACGTGCCGATGCTGGAACTGATCTGCAATTTGTCCTGGAATGCCGGAGACGAAAGCAGATAGTTGGCGATCACCAAGGGGTTCACAGCACCGTCCACCTGTCCCTGTGCCAACAATTCCGATGCCTTGAAGGTGTCACCTGTTTCGACGAGGGTTATCTGGGCAAATTCCTGCCGTAGAAACCTCTCCAGCGGATTGCCTTGGGTGATCGCCAGGCGCTTGCCTGTCATCTCTTGAAGGCTTGTGGGTGCACCGGCTTCCTTGCGTGTCAGCAGTACATAGGAGTTTTCCAGGTAAGGGCGGCTGAAGTTCAGGTGGGACTCGCGGCCGGTGCTGGGCGTGATTGCTCCGATGATGTCGGCGGCGCCGGAATCGACCTGGTCAATCATGCTGGTGAGATCACGCATGTGTTGAATCTCGAAGCGCAGGCCGGTTCGTAGCCGGATCAGCTCCAGCAGGTCGGCGGTCACGCCCCGGAAGTTGCCGTCGTTGTCAAAGAAGGTCAGCGGTGCGAAGGTTTCGTTGACGACGACTTTGACCACAGGGTGGTCCCGAAGCCAGCGTTCTTCGCGCTGGGTCAACTGCAGCTTGCGGTCCGTCAGCAGGATGTCGCTGCCGGCGCTCCAGCGTTTGGCGATGCTGTCGCGTTCATAGGTCGACACGCCATCGAGCACCGAATCGACGATGCTCAGGAGAATGGGCTGGTCCTTGCGCAGGGCGAAGCTGAAGCCATTGGCCTCGTGCTTGCCGAAGTTGGCCATGCGGATATTTCTGAGGTAGCCCTTGTTGATCATGTAGTGGGTGGAAATGGTGTCGCCCAGGAAGACGTCGGCCTGGTCGAATGCCACCGCATTCAAGGCATTTTGATAGGACGGGTAGGCATGGATGGTTGCTTTTGGATACAACGCTTGCACTTCGTCCATGGGCAGGTAGTGGTAGACAAGGCTCAGGCGCAGGCCTGCCAGGCCGTCACCCAGGTTACGACGCTCACCTTCACGAGTGACCAGTACCGGCTGATCCACCGCATAGGGCAATGACAGGACAATGTCGGGATTCGCCGCTTCAAAGCCGTTGGATGAGCCAAGAAAGTCGATCTCGCCGTTTTCCAGCGCCTGGATCGCTGCCTCCCGGGAGGAATAGCGCAGCACCTTCAACGGTATCGCCAGGGTCCTGGCCACCAGGCCGGCGTAATCGGCAGTCAGCCCTTCATAGTCTCGCCCGCTGGAGGTGATGTCGAAGGGCGGGTAGTCTGGCCCGGAGGTGCCCAGTATCAGGTCCCGCTTGTTCTGCAGCCACTGGCGTTGTGTCTTATTCAGCGGGGTGTCCAGTTGAACCGCACCGGCACGCCCCAGCAGTGCGTATTGCTCGGGAACTGTTTGTTCGCCAGCCACGGCCGTGCTGAGGCATACCCCGATGCTCAAAATGATTAGATAGTCCTTTATACGCCTGGGCATCCGATTTCTCACACTAGCGCGTTACGTTTTGCCATCTCGATAAGTTCTACCAAGGATTTGGCTTTTAGTTTTTGCATGAGCCTTTTTTGTAAGTGCTGACGGTTTTGTTACTGAGGAACATGCCTTTGGCTATTTCCTTGTTTGTCCGGCCTTGTGCAAAAAGTTGTAATACCATGAGTTCGCGATCATTCACTATTTTGAAAAGTTCAAGCTCTTCATTGCAATCTGTTTCATTGCTGTTGCCGTTAAGGGCCTGGCTCGGAAAGTAGTTGTAACCGGACAAGACTGCCCTGATGGCACTGAGCAGCTCACTCAGGTCTCCTTCCTTGCACACATAACCATCGGCGCCGGAGCGCATGCACCGTGTGGCAAAGAGCTTGGGCGTCTGAGCCGTCAGGATCAGCGTCTTGGTGGGCGTGCTCATTGCGTTGAACCGGCACAACACTTCCAGGCCGTCGAGTTTTGGAATACCGATATCAAGGATGATCAGGTCCGGCTGACATTCCTTGACCATTTGTATTGCATCACAACCGTTGTCGGCTTCACCCACTACTTTATAGCCTTCATGTTCCAATAACATTCGAATGGCAAGCCGGATAACAGGGTGGTCGTCGATAATAAAAACTGAGTTCATGATCAAATTCCATACAAGCGCAAATAAAGTCGGCACATTAGCCCACATGGCAATGAAGGAGGATGAACCGAACGTGGAACAAACGTAAAACAAGAATGTTCCTACATTAAAAAAAGCAAAGGATTACGCTTCGCAGGGTGTTTGTTGTTTTGGCGTGAGAATTTCGCGTGGGTGGAATTTGAAAGTCGGCGGCAACGGGCGAGTGGTTTTATTACGAAGAACTTTCGTAGTGGAGGAACGTTTAACTTCCTACTTTTTTGTTGAGCGGAGGAGGAGGGAGTTGGTGGATGAGTTGGTTCAACCCAATGGGGTTCAATGGCTTTGGCAAGTAGCCAAGTAACGGAAAATTACGCTGGAATGCCTGGGCCTTGAGGTTCTCCAGTTCATTAATCGGCAGGCCGCTGAGCAATATCGCCGATCTTATAAAGCCTCTGCGTTTGGCGATTTCAATCAACTCAAGCCCCGGCAAGTCGGGCAAGCATTGATCACAGAGCAGAATATCGAATGGCGTTTCGGTTTGCGTCATCAGCCGCATTGCCTGTTCGGCATTTTCGGCAAGGGTCAGGTCGTGATAGCCATAGTTTCTTAGCAGGCATTGGGTGGCCAGCAATTGAAAGGGATGATCCTCCACCAACAGGATACGAAGTTGTTCGAGCATGGGGTTTTCCATGAAATGGACAAGAGCCCTGAAGATGCTCCACCAGGGCGTGTAGTAAGAAGTTAGTGGGCCTGCCAGCCATAGGGCGTAGGAACAGGTCGAAAGACTGCGGTCAGGGCGCGCGATTATTCATCGCGGCGGGGAAGAACTTCGATCAGGCCGCTCTGTTCCGTGCGTAGGGCGATTCTTTGAAAAGCAGCCCTGGCCATAAGCCAGGGCTCGGGTTCATTGCGGGCTGGAGCGCCCGGTCATCTCGCGGGCCATTTCACTGGCGTAGCTGTCGGTCATGCCGGCGATGAAGTCGATCATGCGCAGGAACGAGGCGTGCAATGACCACGACGGGTCGGGGGCACTGTTGCCCAGCAGGTCGAGGATGCGCCGGTTCTTGAACGACGGAGTACGCCCGCCATGTTGTTCCAGGGCCGCACCGCAGAAGGCGTTCAAGAGGATTTCCAGGGTGGTGTAGGCGCCGATTTCGTGGAGGGTCTTGCGCTTGTCCTGGAAGATTTTCTTGCGGGCCATGTCCTTGGCATCCAGCACGCAGCGCTTGGCCGGGCCGTGCATGTGTTCCACCAGGTCTCCCGGCAGGGTACCGGCCAGTAGCGCGTCCTGTTGCTCGACGAACGCCCGGGCTGCGGCGTTGGTCAGGTGCTCGATGGCCTTGCCCCGCAGAATCGCCAGCTTGCGTCGCCGGGAGTCCTGCGGGCCGAGTTGCCGATAGGTTTGCGGCAAGTCGTCGCCCACCAGGTCCAGCAGCAATGACTCGACCTCGGCGTATTCCAGCAGCTCCATTTCCAGGCCGTCTTCGAGGTCGATCAGCGCGTAGCAGATATCGTCGGCGGCCTCCATCAGGTACACCAGCGGGTGGCGGGCCCAGCGTTGCTCTTCCAGTTGCGGCAAGCCAAGTTTGTGGGCGATCTGTTCGAGAATCGGCAGTTCGCTCTGGTAGCAGCCGAACTTGTGTTTTTTATAACCCAGGGAGTCGGCGTGGCGTGCGGTCCAGGGGTATTTCAGGTAGGTGCCCAAAGTGGCGTAGGTGAGCCGGGTGCCGCCATCGAACTGGTGGTATTCCAGCTGGGTGAGTACCCGGAAACCCTGGGCATTGCCTTCGAAATTGAGGAAGTCATTGCGCTCGGCGCTGGTCATGTCGTCCAGCCAGCCACGCCCCGACGCCTGCTGGAACCAATGCCGGATTGCGTCTTCACCGGAATGGCCGAAGGGCGGATTGCCGATGTCGTGGGCCAGGCAGGCCGATTGCACCACCATGCCCAGGTCGCTCGGGTCGCACCAGTCGGGCAATGCGCTGCGGATGGTTTCGCCCACACGCATGCCCAGGGACCGGCCCACGCAACTGACTTCCAGGGAGTGGGTCAGGCGGGTGTGGATGTGATCGTTGCTGGTCACCGGGTGCACTTGGGTCTTGCGGCCCAGGCGGCGAAACGCGCCGGAAAAGATGATGCGGTCGTGGTCTTTGTGAAAGGGGCTGCGGCCCAGTTCTTCCGGGCTGTGCAGGGGTTTTCCAAGGCGTTCGCGGGTAAGCAGGGTGGGCCAATCCAAGGCGGGTACTCTCCGTGCGGTGAATGACACCGCCCAGCTTCCCGGTTCAGCCAGGCCTTCGCAAGCGAAAAACTACAGGCCGACGGCGTCGATATCGATTAACAGCAGGCGCTGACCGTTATCAAAGAATTGTCCGGCCGTCAGGCAGTATTGGTTGGTCGTGGCATCGCGATAGGTCGATGACAGGCTCAAGCGCCGCTCCTCCCAGCCCTCGGCGAGCAGATGATAGAAGTACGGGCGCCATGACCAGTTGTGGCCCAGGTAGCGGCTGTCGGCTTGCCAGGCGCCCTGGTGCCATTCGAAATTGGGCGTCAGTTGCGTGCCATGCCGATCACACTG
The DNA here is from genome assembly GCF_036346535.1 of Pseudomonas sp. Z18(2022). Classification (NCBI taxonomy): domain Bacteria; kingdom Pseudomonadati; phylum Pseudomonadota; class Gammaproteobacteria; order Pseudomonadales; family Pseudomonadaceae; genus Pseudomonas; species Pseudomonas sp. Z18(2022). Next base: position 646,176 of record NZ_JAOTOA010000001.1, on the reverse strand, counting down.
GTAAAAACGCAGCAGCCAGGGAAACGCCGGCAATTGCGGCAGCTGGCTCAGGGGCGCCTGTGCCTGCGCCCAGGTTTGCAGGATCTGCATCAGTTCTGCCAGTTGGTGGCGCAGGTGCATGATCCGGCCGCGCTCGGCCAGCTTCTGTTGGACATACCCGGTGCGCAGCTGGGCGAAACGCGACACGAACGCGTCGGTGGCGAACCAGTCCAGCTGGGCCTGGGCAAACAGGTAGCCCTGGACATAACGTGAACCACATTCCAGGGCGAAATTCAGCTGTGCCTCGGTTTCCACGCCTTCGGCAATGATCCAGCAGCCGGTTTTTTCCGCCATCTGCGCCAGTGCGCGTACCACCTCACCACTTGGGCCGCCCCGGGCAGCGGCCTGGAACAGGCGCATGTCCAGCTTGAGGATGTCTGGCTGCAAGGCCAGCACCCGGTCCAGCTGGGAATAGCCGGCGCCGAAGTCATCAATGGCAATCCGCGCCCCGGCCTCGCGGTAGCGCTCCACCACTTCGGCCAGGCGTAGGATATCGCCGCCCAGTTCCGTGATCTCGAACACGATGCGGCGCGGGTCGACGTTGTGTATCTGCAGTTGTTTGAGGCTCGGCAGGGCCTGCCCCGGGCGCAGGCGGGTGATCCAGCGTGGCGAGATATTCAGGCTCAGGAACCACTCTTGCGGTGCTTCATGCAGGCGGCTCAGGGCGTTGTCACGAATCTGCCGGTCCAGGCGGCGCAAGGCCACGGAAGGCGTACGCGGATCGGCGAACAGCGGACCCACCGAGCGCAGTTGGCCATCCGCCTGGCGCAGGCGGCCCAAGGCTTCTACGCCGGCGATGCGGCCGGTGGCGGTGTCGATGAAGGGCTGGAAGCAGGCGAGCGGTTGCCCGTCGATCACGGGGCCTCCTTAAAAGACCGGAAATGAAAAAGGCCCGGCCCTCGATGGAGAGGGCCGGGCCTGATCTGTTTGCAAGAATGCAGCCAGCGGGCTCAACTTTTGCGCGATGCGCCTTGCATGGCCAGTTTGATCAGTGGGATCAGACCGGCGCCAAGCCGCACCAGGCGAGTCATGGTGCCGATCCCGCCGCCCTTGGCGCCTTTGCCGGTGAGGAAGCCCAGCAGTGTCACCACGCCCACGCCCCACAGCGGCGCGTGCTTGATGCCAAAACCGTCCTGCCAGCTCTGGCCCATGTTGCGGACCTTTTGCAGCGGCAGCATCAGTTGCTGGGACTCGTGACGAATTTCCTGACGGTGCATTTCCATGCGCAGGCGGATCAACGCCTTGCGCATCTCCCGCCGGGAAGTGTTGTGCGGCAATTCAGTCAGGCTCATGGCAGCAGGCGCTCCCGGTCGTTGGCCAGCTCTTCGAGGGTGGCGTGGAACGGCGTGGACTCATCGAACACTGCCGCCTTCAAGCGCAACCCACAGAAGGCCGCGGCCAGTATGTAGAACACGCAGAGGCTGATGATCCCGGTCAGGCGGTAGGTATCCCACACCAGAATCATCACCAGCGCCGACAAGCCCACCAGCAACAGCAAGGCAAACACCAGCGCCAGGCCTGCGAACAGCAGCAGGCTGACGGTGCGGGCTTTCTGCTCCTGCAACTCGATGCCAAACAGCTCGACGTGGCTGTGCAGCAAACCCAGGACAGCCGCGCCCAGGCGCCGTGAGGTAGAACTTGGGCCCGTGGACGAGCCGGATTCGCCGATAGACATAAATTAGCGCCTTGTGGCCAGCAGGCCGATCAAAAAGCCCACACCGGCCGCGATGCCGACGGACTGCCAGGGGTTGGCCTGAACATAGTCCTCAGTGGCGGTGACGGCCGCCTGGCCGCGTTCGCGCAGGGAATCTTCGGTCAGTTGCAGGGTTTCACGGGCCTTGAGCAGGCTTTCGTGAATCTTGCTGCGCAGTTCGTCCGCCTGGTCACCGGCGAGGATCGCGGTATCGTCCAGCAGCTTCTCGGTATCGCTGACCAGGGTTTGAAAATCCGCCATCAATATTTCCTGAGCAGTCTTTGCCGTTTTTCTGGCCATGGTTATCTCCGTGAGTGGCTGGTCTGTTTACTTTTGGTTTCGAGTCACCGGTGTCGGTGAAGGTTCACTGCAATTGTCTGGTACAGCTTTTGCTTTGCCTTGGTGCGCAGGCCGGTGGCCTTGCGCTGAATCCGGGCGGTTGGGGCTTAAACCCTGAAAAACCTTACCCTAAATAACTAAAATTCGCGGAAAAACCCTGTCGGATTCTGCCTTTCACCCTGAACGCTGCGCCAAAGCGGTTCACGGCCTCAAAAGAGGGTCGGACCGTCGGTGCCAATTTAGTGCGCGTCATGAAGGTCATGAACTGCTTTGGTGCTTTTTCCTGCCTGTGCAGGCCTGCCATTCTCCATGGAAAATTTGCAAAGCGCGGTGGACACCCTCGTCCATAGTTCCAACACGCTGTTTATTCTGATTGGTGCGGTCATGGTCCTGGCCATGCACGCCGGCTTCGCTTTCCTGGAAGTCGGCACGGTACGGCAGAAGAACCAGGTCAACGCCCTGTCGAAAATCCTCAGTGACTTCGCCATCTCCACACTGGCCTATTTCTTTATAGGCTATTGGATCTCCTACGGTGTGACCTTCATGCAACCGGCGGCGGTGATCAGCGCCGACCACGGTTATGGCCTGGTGAAATTCTTCTTCCTGCTGACCTTCGCGGCGGCGATCCCGGCGATCATTTCCGGGGGTATTGCCGAGCGTGCACGTTTTGTTCCGCAACTGTGTGCCACCGCCTTGATCGTGGCGTTTATCTATCCGTTTTTCGAAGGCATGGTGTGGAACGGCAACTACGGCCTGCAAGCCTGGTTGCTGGGCACTTTCGGCGCCAGCTTTCACGACTTCGCCGGTAGCGTGGTGGTGCATGCCATGGGCGGCTGGCTGGCGCTGGCGGCCGTGTTGTTGCTGGGGCCACGCCAGGGGCGTTATCGGGAAGGGCGCCTGGTGGCGTTCGCACCGTCGAGCATTCCGTTCCTGGCGCTGGGGTCGTGGATTCTGATCGTCGGCTGGTTTGGCTTCAACGTCATGAGTGCGCAGACCCTGTCCGGGGTCAGCGGGCTGGTGGCGGTCAATTCGTTGATGGCCATGGTCGGCGGCACCGTAGCGGCGTTGGTGATCGGGCGTAACGACCCAGGCTTTTTGCACAACGGTCCGTTGGCGGGGCTGGTGGCGATCTGCGCCGGCTCCGACTTGATGCACCCGGTGGGCGCGCTGGTGACCGGCGTGGTGGCGGGCGGTTTGTTCGTCTGGTGCTTCATCGCGGCCCAGGATCGCTGGAAGATCGATGACGTGCTGGGTGTGTGGCCGCTGCACGGCCTGTGCGGTGTGTGGGGCGGGATCGCCTGCGGGATCTTCGGCCAGACCGCGTTGGGTGGCTTGGGCGGCGTGAGCTTGATCAGCCAGTTGATCGGCACCGCACTGGGTGTGGTGGTGGCGCTGGCCGGCGGCTTGCTGGTGTACGGCGTGATCAAGCGCGTCTACGGCCTGCGCCTGAGTCAGGAAGAGGAGTATTACGGCGCCGATCTGTCGATCCACAAGATTGGCGCCGTCAGTCAGGATTGAGGGAGGAGTCACCTTCGTTCGGGTTGCAGCCATGCAGCAGCCGATACCGGCTTTGCCGCACTTCATCCACGCGGCCCTTTACCTGCTGGTCCGACAACCCCAGCAGGATCAGCGCATGGGAGGCGAGCATCAAGCTCGATTCCAGTAACTCGGGCACCACTTCAGTGGCGCCGGCGGCTTTCAGTTCGGCCAACTGACTGTCGTCGCGGGTGCGCACCAGGATCGGCACCTTCGGGTTGAGGCGCCGTGCTTCGTTGAGCACGGTAAGGGCGACGTCGCTGTTGTCCACCGCAATCACCACCAGGCGCGCACGCTCCAGGCCGACAGCGCTGAGCAGGGCGCCACGGCGGCAGTCGCCGTAGTGCACGGCGCTGTCTTCGCTGGCGGCTTCCTGGACCCGCTCCGGGTCGTCATCCAGGGCGATGAAGGCCTGTTGTTCGCGGTGCAGGAATCGTCCGATGGACTGGCCAACCCGGCCATAACCGCAGATCACCGCATGGCCTCGCAGCTCGGCGTTGAGGGCGGTTATCTCTTCAAGCTGCACTTGCTGGTTGGGCTTGCGGTGCAGGCGCAGGGCGATGGCGGGTGCAGTCCTGAGCAGCAGCGGGGTGAGCAGCATCGAGCAGAACGTGGCGGCCAGCAACAGGCCACTGATGTCGGCGGGCATCAGCCGGCTCTGCTGCATTTGCGCCATCAAGGCGAAACAGAATTCACCGCCCTGGGCCAAGGCCAGGCCGCTGCGCCAGGCGGTTTCGCCGTCGCTGCCGCGCAATTGCACCAGCAGGGCTACCACGCAGCCTTTGATCAACATCAGGGCGAGGGTCAGGCCAAGAATCAACAGGCTGTGGCTGATGAACAGTTGCAGGTCGATCAGCATGCCGATACTGACGAAAAACAAGCCCAGCAGGATGTCGCGAAACGGCCGGATATCCGCTTCGATCTGGTGGCGGTAATGGCTTTCCCCCAGCAGCATCCCGGCGAGAAAGGCACCCAGCGCCGGGGACAGGCCCAGCAGGTGCGTCAGCCAGGCGGTGAGCAGCACAATGACCAGTGCCAGCAGTACGAATAATTCCGCCGAGTGGGAGGCCGCCACTTCACGGAACAGCCGCGGCAGCAACCAGCGACTGGCCAGCAGCAGGCCGAGGAACAGCACCACGGTTTTGCCCAGGGTCAACGGCAACGCCCAGTACCAGGCTTGCTCGCTGTTGCCGGCGAACACCGGTACCAGGGTCAGCAGCAACACGGCAACCACGTCCTGGAACAGCAATACCCCGATCGCATTCTGGCCGTGGCTGCTGAAGATTTCGCCGAGGCTGGTCAGCTCTTTGCTGACGATCGCAGTGGACGACAACGCCAGGCCGGCACCGAGCAACAGGGCAGTAGTCGGCGACAGGCCGAACAGCGCCAGCAAGCCCCCCAACAGTAACCCGCAGCACAGCACCTGCAGGCTGCCCAGGCCAAACACCACCCGGCGCAGGCTGAGCATTTTGCTCAGGGAAAACTCCAGGCCCAGGGAAAACAGCAGGAAGACCACCCCCAGTTCGGCAAGGTCTGGCAGCTCTTCGCTGTCATTGACCCAGTCCAGGGCGGTGGGGCCTACGGCCAGGCCAACACACAGATAGCCCAGCACCGGGGGCAGTTGCAGGCGACGAAACAGCGCAATTACCACGAGAGAGGAGGCCAGGATAATCAGCAGGTTGGCAAACACGCGCAGCTCCATTGCAGGTATCAGGGGAAAAAAGTCGCGAGAGTCGCTGAATCAGTTATACGCCATGGTGATCTGGGTCAGGCTTTTGCGGTACCCGGACACTGTTAGAATAGGCACCTGATTCTTCCCGGACCCTTTGCCATGCTTCCTGAATGTCAGTTGTTCGGCACCCTGGGCTGCCATCTTTGTGAGTTTGCCGAAGCCGAAATCATGCCGTTGGTCGAACACGGCCTACTGGTGGAGTTGGTGGATATCGCCGATTCCGAGTCCCTGTTCGAAGCCTACGGCCTGCGGATTCCGGTGCTGCGCCGGGTGGACACGGGCGCCGAGCTGGAGTGGCCGTTCGACGAAGCGCAGGTGGTGAACTTTCTTAGCTAGCACTCGGCGATGGCGAGTTCCCGATTATTCGGTTACTGTATGTTTGTACAGCGATTGAATGAGAGGGAACGCCCGTGGTGAATGTTGAACAACTGAAAAGCAGCGTCAATCGCATGTCCGCCGACGTCGTGCGCGACGCGGTGAACGAGCTGCGCCTCGATGGCCTGGTCACGGAAGGCAAGACGCCGTTTAACAAAGTGCATTTCAATACCTGCTTTGCCGAGATCGAGGCGTTGTTCCAGCGCGCCGGTTATCACAAGCAGTTGGATGTAGTGGGCTATCAGGGCTTGCTCTACGCGCTTTATGATCCAGGCCGCTGGGAAGCGGTGGATGTGTTGCGCTGGCTCAAGGAGTTCACCGAGGCGGCCAGTGCATCGCCGGTGTTGCGCGCGGAATTGGCCAAGGCGTGAATCTGTGCTGGGCCTGATCCGGCTGCATGCGGGATAATGCCCGCCTGTATTTCCAAGCTCTGAGCCTGCCCATGTCCGTTTTTTCCGCTGCCCAGCATCAAGCCAGCACCTTGTACCTGCCCCCGGGCAATTGGGCGACTGTGCTGGATTGCCTCTGCGAGCACTTCCAGGCCATCAGCCGTGAGCACTGGCTGGACCGCATCGCCCGGGGCCGGGTGCTGGACATCAACGGCACGCCCATCAGCCAGCACCTGGCCTACCGCGAAGGCCTGTGCATCTACTACTTTCGCGAAGTGCCGAACGAGAAAGTGATCCCGGTGCAGGAGACCATCCTGTACGCCGACGAACACCTGGTGGTGGCCGACAAACCGCATTTCCTGCCGGTAACGCCCGCCGGTGAGTACGTCGAGCAGACCCTGTTGCGGCGCTTGATCCGTCGCCTGGACAACCCGGCCCTGGTGCCGCTGCATCGCATCGATCGGCATACCGCCGGGCTGGTGCTGTTTTCGGCCAACCCCCAGACCCGTTCGGCGTATCAACAGCTGTTTCCCACGCGCAAGATCGACAAGTTCTACGAAGCCATCGCCCCGGCATTGCCTGGGCTGACCTTTCCGTTGGTGCATAAAAGCCGGCTGGTGGATGGCGAGCCATTCTTTCGCATGCAGGAAGGAGAGGGGGCGAGCAACACCGAGACGGCGCTCGAGGTGCGGGAAAAGAACGGCGACCTGTGGCGCTACGGCCTGTTCCCGGTGACCGGCAAGAAGCATCAGTTGCGGGTACACATGACGGCGCTGGGGGCGAGTATCTGCAACGATCCGTTCTACCCCGACGTCATCCAGGATGCCGAGGACGACTACGCCAATCCGCTCAAGCTGCTGGCCCAGGGTGTACGGTTCATCGACCCGGTCACCGGCCAGGAGCGCAGTTTTCGCAGCGAGATCAGCCTGGACTGGTAAACCCCAGGCACGAAAAAGCCCGCATCAAGCGGGCTTTTTCGTATCCGGCGTTAAGACTTACAGGTCTTTAACGGTGCGAACCTGATCCTTGTTGATCTGTGTGCGCTTGCCATCCAGCTGTTCAAATTCATAGAAGCCGGTGGACTTGTCGAATTTAGGAGTGTCGACGGCCTGGATTTCGCGACCGTCATTCAGGGTGATCACTGTAGGCGAGGCGCAACCGGCAAGGGTAGCGAGGCCCAGTGCAAGCATGAGAGCGGCGATGGTCCGTTGAGTCATGAGTTTGTCTCCGAGAGAATGCTTTTTTGAGTACTGACCTTGTGACGTGTGCAACGTCGGCAAAGTTCCTTGTGCGACGCTCATTCTGACACGCTGGGTGGCTGGTGCAACAACTCAGGTGTGTTGAAGTTGGCCAGGCGCGGGTCGTTCGCGGGGCAATCCAGGGCCTTGGCGCCCAGCGCCTGCATGATCTGGCGCGGGCTGCGCTCGCCGGCCTCCCAGGCCTGTTCGAAAGTTTCATGTAGCAGAGTGGGTATCACACAGAGCAACGGCTCCCAGAAATCGCCGTGGCGCACCATTACCGGCAGCAACGGGTTCTGCTGCGCCGTGTGGAGCAGGTCGGCGAGCAATCGCTCATCGATTTGCGGCACATCGCACGGCAATACCAGCAGATGCCCGTGCCGCGCCGCTGCCAGTCCTGCGCGGATGCCGGCAAGCGGGCCGGGGAAGTCCGGGCTGTCATCGCCGACCACTTGATCGGCGTAGGCCGCGTACTGCGCCTGGTTGCGATTGCAGGAGATGATCAGGTCGTCGGTCAGCGGTCGCACCAGGCGATGCAGATGCGCGATCAGCGGCTGCCCGTGCCAGTCGAGCAAGCCCTTGTCGAGGCCGCCCATGCGCTGGCCGCGGCCGCCGGCCAGTAGCAATACGGAGCAGGGCAGTGGGGAAAAATGGCTGGGCATGACGGCTCCTGCGGGCAGTGAAATGGGGGGCTGTGATATAACATCGGGCTGTTCCTTCGACAACCGGACCGAGCCATGAAAGCCAAGGCTGATGCGCCCTTTGTACCCCTGAATATCGCTGTACTGACGGTCAGCGACACCCGCACCCTGGAAACCGACACCTCGGGCCAGGTTTTCGTCGACCGCCTGACCGCCGCTGGCCACCTGCTGGCCGAGCGGGTTTTGCTTAAAGATGATCTGTACAAAATCCGTGCGCAAGTGGCGCACTGGATCGCCGAGGACGTGGTGCAGGTGGTGTTGATCACCGGCGGCACCGGGTTCACCGGTCGCGACAGCACCCCTGAAGCGGTGAGCTGCCTGTTGGACAAGCAGGTAGATGGTTTCGGCGAGCTGTTCCGGCAAATCTCCGTGGCCGATATTGGCACTTCTACCGTGCAATCCCGAGCCCTGGCCGGCCTGGCCAATGGCACCCTGGTGTGCTGCCTGCCGGGCTCCACCAACGCGGTGCGCACCGGCTGGGACGGGATCCTCGCCGAGCAACTGGATAACCGTCACCGCCCGTGCAACTTCGTCCCGCATTTGAAACAGGCCGAGCCTTGTGAATCTCGTGGGTAAGCCGGGCAAGGCCGGCGCGTTGATGCCGGTGGAAGACGCCCTGGAACAACTGCTGGCGATGGCCGAGGCTGCGCCGATTCGCGAGCAGGAAACCTTGCCGCTGGCCGAGTGTGACGGTCGGGTGCTGGCGCAGGCGCTGGTCTCTACCCTCGATCTGCCGCCCTGGCCCAACAGCGCCATGGACGGTTACGCCCTGCGCCTGGCGGACTGGACCGGCGAGCCGCTGGTGGTCAGCCAGCGCATTTTTGCCGGCACGGCACCGGAGGCCTTGGCCGCCGGTACTTGTGCGCGGATCTTCACCGGCGCTCCGGTGCCGGAAGGCGCGGACTGCGTTGAGATGCAGGAAAACGCAGTGGTCCACGCGGACGAGCGCGTGAGCTTTACCGAGGCGTTGCAGGTGGATCAGAACATCCGTCCCCAAGGCCAGGAAACCACGGTGGGCGAGCTGGTACTGCCTTCTGGCACGCGCCTGGGCCCGATCGAACTGGGCCTGGCGGCTTCCCTGGGCCGTGATCGCCTGGAGGTGATACGACGTGCCCGGGTGGCCGTGCTGTCCACCGGCGACGAGTTGATCGAGCCGGGCCTGCCGCTGGGTCCCGGGCAGATCTACAACAGCAATCGCCGGGTACTGTGCAGCTGGCTCGAACGCCTGGGCTGCGAAGTGGTGGACGCCGGGATCCTGCCGGACGACCTGGAACAAACCCGTGAGCGCCTGGGTGCGCTGGGCTCGGTTGACCTGATTTTGTCCACCGGCGGTGTGTCGGTAGGCGAGGCGGACTTCCTCGGGATTGCCCTGCGCGAAGAGGGCGAACTGGCGCTGTGGAAGCTGGCGATCAAGCCGGGCAAGCCGCTGACGTTCGGGCATTTCCGTGGCGTACCGGTGATCGGTTTGCCGGGCAACCCGGCGTCGACGCTGGTGACCTTCGCCTTGCTGGCGCGGCCTTACCTGTTGCGTCGCCAGGGCGTGCAGGACGTGGCACCGTTGCGCGTTGAAGTGCCGGTGGGGTTTGTGTGGGCCAAGCCGGGGAATCGTCGCGAGTACCTGCGCGGTCGGCTGGAGCAGGGCAAGGCGATCATCTACCGCAACCAGAGCTCGGGTGTGCTGCGCAGTGCGGCGTGGGCCGAGGGGTTGGTGGAAGTGTTGGAAGGGACGACGCTTACGATCGGTGACCGGGTCAACTTCATTCCGTTGAGTGAAGTGTTGAACTGAGCCCGATCTATCAAACAATGAAGATCAACTGTGGGAGCTGGCTTGCCTGCGATAGCGGTGGGCCAGCCAACATACATGTTGACTGTGCCGACGCCATCGCGGGCAAGCACGGCTCCTACAGTTGATGGGTTTCAGCCTGCCAATTATGGCAAATCACGACTTGCGTAAAACGCACTCAACACCTTCACCAGGTGCGCCAGGTCGTGGCTGCCGCACAGCTCGCGAATCGAGTGCATGGCAAATGTCGGCAAGCCGATATCCACAGTGCGCACCCCCAGGTGGCTGGCGGTGATCGGGCCGATGGTCGAGCCGCAACCCATGTCGCTGCGTACCACAAAGCTCTGCACCGGCACTTCTTCGGCCATGCACAGGTGGCGGAAGAACCCGGCGGTTTCGCTGTTGGTGGCGTAGCGCTGGTTGCTGTTGACCTTGATCACCGGGCCGGCATTGAGTTTCGGGCCGTGGTTGGCGTCGTGTTTCTCGGCGTAGTTGGGATGTACGCCGTGGGCGTTGTCGGCAGACACCAGCAGCGACTTCTGGATGGTGCGTACGAATTCATCACCTTCCGGCAGCAGGCGGCGCAAGGTCTGCTCCAGCATCGGGCCGTCGGCACCGCAGGCGGAGCACGAGCCGACTTCTTCGTGGTCGTTGCACACCAGTACGCAGGTTTCGTCGGTTTCGGCGGTGAGCAAGGCTTGCAGGCCGGCGTAGCACGACAGCAGGTTGTCGAGGCGGGCACCGGCGATAAAGTCGCCATTGAGGCCAATCACCGCGGCGCTCTGGGTGTCGTAGAAGCTCAGTTCATAGTCGAGCACCACGTCGGCATTCAGGCCGTGTTCACGGGCCAGTTGCTCGGTGAGTACTGCGCGAAAGTCCACACGCTCGTCACCGGCAAATTGCGCGAGGATCGGCGGCAGTTCGGTCTGGGCATTGATCGCCCAACCCTGATTGGCTTCACGGTTCAGGTGAATGGCCAGGTTGGGGATGATCGCGATGGGCAGCTTGAAGTCGATCAGTTGGCTTTCGACCTTGCCGTCACGCCGGAAAGTGACGCGGCCGGCCAGGGACAGGTCGCGGTCGAACCACGGTGCCAGCAGCGCGCCGCCGTACACTTCCACACCCAGTTGCCAGAAGCCCTGGCGTTGCAGCTCAGGCTGTGGCTTGACCCGCAGGCACGGGCTGTCGGTGTGGGCGCCGACCAGGCGAATGCCGCCCTGCAGCGGCGAGTGGCGGCCGAGCTTGAAGGCGATGATCGAGGAGTCGTTGCGGGTCACGTAGTAGCGACCGTTGGCCTCGGTGGTCCAGGTCTCGCGCTCGTCAAGACGCTGGAAACCGGCCGCTTCCAGGCGCTGTGCAAGGGCGGCGGTGGCATGGAACGGGGTAGGGGAGGCCTTGAGGAAGTCGATCAGGCCTTGGTTCAACTCTTCGCGCATAAGTAGCTCCAGACAGCAATGGCGCGAGTTTACCGTATTGGCTCAGAATTTGGAGGGAAGCTGCTGTCTTGAGACGGGCGCAAAACCCATGTGGGAGCTGGCTTACCTGCGATAGCGGTCTGCCAGTAACCAATTGGGGGCTGACACACCGTTATCGCAGGCAAGCCAGCTCCCACATTTGATCGGGTTTGCAGCTTAAAACGGTGCCGGGCACTCGAAGCGCAACCGCTCGCCGCTCTGGGGATGGGTGAAGCTCAGCATGCTGGCGTGCAGGCACAGGCGTGGCCAGGCGGCCAATGCCTGTTCATGGGCGTACAAGCCATCGCCCAGCAGCGGATGCCCGATGGACAACATGTGCACCCGCAGTTGATGGGAGCGCCCGGTAATCGGCGTTAACTCAACCCGGCACCAATCGCCGCAACGTTCCAGGACTTTCCAGAAGGTCAGTGCGTTCTTGCCGAACTCATGGTCCACCACGTGCCGTGGCTTGGTCGGTGGGTCGTAGCGCAATGGCAAGTCGATGCTGCCGCTGTCCAGTTCCGGTTGGCCCCAGCACAGCGCGGTGTAGGCTTTTTCGGTTTCCCGGTCGTGGAACTGGCGGGACAGTTCACGGTGGCTGTCTGCGTCGCGGGCCAGCAGGATGATGCCGGACGTTTCCCAATCCAGGCGATGAACGATACGGGCTTCGGGGTAGCCGTTTTCCTGCAGGCGGGTGATCAGGCAGTCCTTGTTGTCGTCGGCGCGACCGGGCACCGAGAGCAGCAAGGTAGGCTTGTTCACCACCAGGACAGCAGCGTCCTGATGAAGGATATGGACATTGGACAACGGCATTAAAACAGCCTCGTAACAAACGCCAACGGCGGCTGGGTTGCTGAAGTTTCTGTAGGAGCGAGCTTGCTCGCGAAAAACTTAAGAACAACACGTTCATTCAGGATGAGCGCGTTATCGTTAACGTCCATCGCGAGCAAGCTCGCTCCTACAGAAGTCCAGTAACCGAGCCGCCGTGGCGACCGCCTTTTCGATCAACGATCAGGCAGGGTGATATTGAGTTCCAGAATCGAGCAGCTGCCGTCATTTTCCAGGGCGACATGCACGTCATCGTTGCCGATATTGACGTACTTGCGGATCACCTCGACCAGTTCCTTCTGCAAGGCTGGCAGGTAATCCGGAGTGCTGCGTTGGCCGCGTTCGTGCGCCACGATGATCTGTAGACGCTCTTTCGCTACCGACGCGGTACTTGGCTTTTTGTTGGCGCGAAAGAAGTCGAGAAATTTCATTGTTTAGTTGCCTCCAAAGATACGCTCGAAGAATCCCTTCTTCGCTACATCGAGGAAGCGATGTTCCACGGTTTTGCCCAGCAAGCGATCAACCGCATCGCTGTACGCCTGGCCGGCGTCGCTCTGGTCGTCGAGAATCACCGGCACGCCCTGGTTGGACGCCTTGAGCACGGCCTGGGATTCCGGGATCACGCCCAGCAGGGTCACGGCCAGGATGTCCTTGACGTCTTCAACGCCAAGCATCTCGCCCTTGCTCACGCGCTCAGGGTTGTAGCGGGTCAGCAGCAGGTGTTCCTTGATCGGCTCTTCGCCTTTCTCGGCGCGCTGGGACTTGCTGGCCAGCAGGCCGAGCATGCGGTCCGAGTCACGTACCGACGACACTTCAGGGTTGGTCACGACGATGGCTTCGTCGGCGAAGTACATCGCCAGGTGAGCACCGGTCTCGATACCCGCCGGGGAATCGCACACCACGTATTCGAAGGTTTCTTTCAGCTCGGCGAGGACCTTGCCCACGCCTTCCTTGGTCAGCGCTTCTTTGTCGCGGGTCTGGCTGGCGGCCAGTACGTACAGGTTCTCAAGGCGCTTGTCCTTGATCAGGGCCTGTTGCAGGTTGGCTTCGCCGTTGACCACGTTGACGAAGTCGTACACCACGCGGCGTTCGCAGCCCATGATCAGGTCGAGGTTACGCAAACCGACGTCGAAGTCGACGATGACTGTCTTGTGGCCGCGCAGAGCGAGGCCGGTACCGATAGCGGCGCTGGTGGTGGTCTTACCCACACCACCCTTGCCGGATGTAACCACGAGAATCTTGGCCAAGGTGTTTCACCCCTAAGGAAAAAGGACTTTTTAGCCCCTGAAAAACATCTCTTGAAACTCGCGGCAGGCGGGCAGCTGTTGTAGGAGAAAGCACGGCTTGCCTAGGCAAACCCCGCCTTTAAATTATTCCTACACAAGTTTTGCCGTTTTCGCTGTGCTATCAGAGTCCAGAGATGCTTGGAAAATGCGGCAGTATCCGTTAAAGACGAACGATGTTCAACACATCGCCCGACAGGCTGACTTGTACCCCGGCCCCCCACAGCGGATCGCGGCGCAAATCTTCCGAAACCTTGTACTGGCCTGCGATGGACACTAGCTCAGCGGTCAACTGCTGGCAAAAAATACGGGCCTTTGTGTCACCTTTTATGCCGGCCAGTGCACGACCCCGCATGGGACCGTATACATGGATGTTTCCATCGGCGAGAAGTTCCGCCCCCGGACTGACCGGGGCGATGACCACAAGGTCGCCACCCTGGGCGTAAATCTGCTGCCCGCCCCGCACGGGAGAGGTGATGATCTTTGTAGGTTTGATCGTCGGCTCCGGCGGTTTTTCCGGTTTTTTCTTCTCTTCGCCGACCAACGGGTCCAGCGGACGCTCCCGAGCACCGGACGGAGGCAGTACTGGCAGTTCAATGGCGATTGCCGCGGCAATGTCTTCGATACGGCTGGCACGAATCGCCAGGGTGCGCAGGCCATGTTGGCGGCACACACGCATCAACCCGGGCAGGTCGACAGCGCCCTGGCCGGCCGGGAGTTTGTCCAGGGCCAGCACCAGCGGCGCGTTGTTGAAGAAGTTCGGCGCGAGGGCGACCTTGGCGGCGAGCTGGCGGTCCAGGGCGTCAAGGTCATTGCGGGCCAGTTCCAGCACGGTAATGGCGAGCATGCTGCCTTTCAACTGGAACACGGGATCTTGGTCTAGCGGTTCGGTTTGGCTCATGGTCGGCAAAGCGGCTTGTCACGAAAAGTGTCGAGACTTATAACGAGAACATCCGCTAGCCGCAAGCCGGGTCGAACCGTTGTAGAATGCGCGGCCGTTGTCTTTGCCGGAATCATTAATGGATCGCCCGCGTTTTCGAGCTGAATTTTTTCACCCGCGTTTTTGGCTGTTATGGCTGGGACTCGGTTTGCTGTGGCTGATTGTGCAGTTGCCGTACCGGGCTTTACTGGGGATTGGCCGTGCCTTGGGGGCGGGAATGTACCGGGTAGCCGGTGAACGTCGACGCATCGCCGCGCGAAACCTGGAACTGTGTTTCCCGGAAAAGTCCGCCAAAGAGCGTAAACATTTGCTCAAGGAAAACTTTGCCTCCACCGGCATCGCCTTCTTCGAGATGGCCATGAGCTGGTGGTGGTCCAAGCCGCGCCTGGCGCGCCTGGCCCATGTCGAAGGGCTGGAGCACCTCAAGCAGGCGCAACTGGAAGGCAAGGGCGTGATCCTCATGGCCCTGCATTTCACCACCCTGGAAATCGGCGCCGCGTTGCTGGGGCAGAAGCACACCATCGACGGCATGTACCGCGAGCACGGCAACCCGCTGTTCGATTTCGTCCAGCGCCGTGGCCGCGAGCGGCACAACCTCGACTCCCTGGCCGTAGAGCGCGAAGACGTGCGCGGCATGCTCAAGCTGCTGCGGGCCGGCCGTGCGATCTGGTACGCACCGGACCAGGACTACGGCGCCAAGCAAAGTATCTTCGTGCCGTTGTTCGGCATTCAGGCCGCCACCGTGACCGCCACCAGCAAATTTGCGCGCCTGGGCAAGGCGCTGGTGGTGCCGTTCACCCAGGAACGCCTGGCTGACGGCAGCGGTTATCGCCTGGTGATCCACCCGCCGCTCACCGACTTCCCCGGTGAAACCGACGAGATCGATTGCCTGCGCATCAACCAGTGGGTCGAAGCCTCCGTGCGCGCATGCCCCGAGCAATACCTGTGGACCCACCGCCGCTTCAAGAGCCGGCCGCCGGGTGAGCCTAAGCTGTATGAAAAACGCCGTCGTTGATCTGAAGTCCCCAAGCAACATGGAGTGATGCAATGCGCCCAGCTGAACCGGTCACAGGCTTGATTCTTTCCGGAGGCGGGGCGCGGGCCGCCTATCAGGTGGGGGTATTGGCGGCGATTGCCGAGTTGTTGCCGCCGGGGGCAGCCAACCCGTTTCCGGTGATTGTCGGCACCTCGGCCGGGGCGATCAATGCGGTGAGCCTGGCCAGCGGCGCGATGGATTTTACCGCCGCCATCCAGCGCCTGACCGCCTTCTGGCAAGGCTTTCGCAGCCACCTGGTGCTACGCAGCGACTGGCCCGGGGTGATCAGCCAGGCGAGCCGGTTTCTTATCCACAGCCTGCTGGGGCTGGGCGCACAGGTGCCGGTGGCGCTGCTCAACAGTTCGCCGCTGCGGGATTTGTTGCGGGACAAGCTGCATCTGGAAGGCATCGAACAGTCGATCCGCGAAAAGCACCTGCATGCGGTGGCTGTGACTGCCTTCGGGTACGAGTCCGGGCAAGCCGTGACCTTCTATCAGGGCGGCGGCACCATCGATGCCTGGCTGCGGCATCGGCGTATTGGCATTCCCACCCAATTGACCGTTGAGCACCTGCTGGCCAGTTCGGCGATTCCGTTGCTGTTTGCGCCGGTGAAACTCGATCAGGAATATTTTGGTGACGGTGCCGTGCGGCAGTCGGCGCCGATCAGCCCAGCGCTGCACCTGGGAGCCAGCCGTGTGCTGGTAGTGGGCGTGAGTGGCAACCCGCGCGGCAACGACCCTTCGAACCCGGCACGCACCTTCACCGGCCAGGAGCCGACGTTGGCGCAGATCGGTGGGCACATGCTCAACAGCACGTTCATCGACAGCCTGGAAAGCGACATCGAATTGCTCGAACGCCTGAACCAGTTCAGTCATGTACTACCTGCCGATGCGGCGATACAAGGTTTGGCGCCGGTGGAGGTATTGGTGATTGCACCGAGCCAGCCGATCGACGAAATCGCGGCGCGTCACCGTCAGGAATTGCCGGCGGCATTGCGCCTGTTCCTGCGCGGGCCGGGGGCGACCAAAACCAGTGGCGCGGGTGTGCTCAGCTATTTGCTGTTCGAGGCGGGGTATTGCAGCGAGTTGATCGAACTGGGACGGCGGGATGCGCTGGCCAAGCGCGAAGAGCTGAAGCGGTTTCTGGGCCTGACACCGAACTGAATATGGCGGGCTTGTGTGGGAGCTGGCTTGCCTGCGATAGCATCACCTCGGTGTAACCGACATACCGAGGTGATGCTATCGCGGGCAAGCCCGGCTCCCACACAAGCCCGATTCCACAGGGGATATGCGGTGTGGTTAGAAGTGGTACTTCACCAACAGGCTCGCCGTGTCCTGATTGGTCTCGAACGCGCCGCTGTCCTGGATGCCGTACTTGTTCTTCCAGTAGTCGTACTCGATACCGACATACAACTGCTTCTCGCCCCAATGCAACGCCTTGCCCAAGTCATATTTGATCTGTGGGTTGAAGTGCAGGTTGGCGTGGTAAGTGCCACGGGCGTTCTTGTCGTTGTCCACCACCCAGTCCATAAAGCCGTCGATCAGCACATTGGAGTTGCCCACCGGGATTGTGTACGACCACACCGGAGTGATCTGCCACACGCCGTCACCCGGGCGATTGCCTTCGGTCTGGCGCTGGTAGAAGTTCAGCTGGAAGTAATCGAAACCAGGGATTGCCAAGTCGAAGCCCGGACCCAGCAAGTACGATTCGTTATCGCCTTCACCGAACTCGTAAGTGAACGCCAGCAACACGTCCTTGATCGGACCGAACGACAAGTCCTTGTCGAAAATCTTGCCGAACGACAAGCGAGGGCTGAACTCACCGTAGTAAGTACTTGGGCCTACGTTGCCGTCTTCCTTGCCGTTGTAAAAGATGCGGTCGAGAAAGAAGAAGTTGTCACCGTACTTCCACGCGTCGGCGTGTTCGAAGGTCACGGTTTGCTGGATCTGCGGGTTAACAGTGAAGTTCTTGCCCCACAGATAAGTCAGGCTGTTGTTCTGCCACTGCAGCAGATCACCCGCCATGGCCTGGCCCCCGGCCAGCAGGGATCCTGCCAGCATCAGGCTATTCACAGTACGTTTCATTCGGTTGCTCCCGAGGTAAAGGTTTCTGGTTTTTTTTCTAAGCGGACGCTCTGGTGTGGCGTCTTTTGGCTTGCCGCAAAAATCGTCTGTTCGGTCAGCTTTAATGCTTTTAGCAAGAGCTGCGCCAAGGTGTTTAAAAAGCCAAAAAATCCCCGTCGGCTGTGATGAACACAGTCGAATTCGGAGAGTTTTTGCACACATTGGCTGCGGACTTGGGGCCGGGATAAGTTGGCCTTGCAGTCAGCTTTTACATTTGCTGTTTTTTTTTGAGTCGATTTGAGCGGGCGCCGAGAATACTGACTCAGAGGCTGGTGCTCAAGTGCGCCGTTACAGAGCGCGCGGGGCGAGAATGGGGCACGGCGCGTGGCCGGCCCCGGGTGAATGGCGTGCATGGTGTATTCCCTGATCGTTATTGTTTTTGTTGTGACGCAGGAATCAATGTTGGTGAGCGTGTTCGCTTGCGGCAGCGCGTTCGGCGCCACCCAGAATGTTGAATAACAGGTTCAGCGACAGCGCACTGATCGTGGCCATGGCGATACCGCTGTGGGTGATCGGGCTCATCCACAGCGGCAGTTGCGCGAAGAACTCGGGACGCACCACCGGGATCAGCCCCATGCCGATACTTACCGCCACCAGCAACTGATTGCGGCGATCGGCGATGTCGGCTTCCTGCAGAATCTTGATCCCGGTGGCCGCCACCATGCCGAACATGGCAATCGCCGCACCGCCCAGTACAGCGGGAGGAATCGAGGCCACCAGGAACGCGGCCTTGGGCAGCAGGCTCAGCACAATCAGAAACGCACCGGCCATGATCGTCACGGAGCGGCAGCGCACGCCGGTCATCTGCACCAGGCCGATATTCTGCGCGAACGAGGAGTGGGTAAAGGTGTTGAAGAACCCGGCAAAAAACGACGCGCCGGCATCACACAACAAACCGCGACGCAGCATCTTCGGCGTGACGTCCTGGCCGGTGATCTTGCCCAGGGCGAGGAACATCCCGGTGGACTCGACGAAGATAATCACCACCACCAGGCACATCGACAGAATCGGCGCCAACTCGAACTTGGGCATGCCGAAATGCAGCGGCGTCACCACCTGCACCCACGGCGCCTGCGCGAGGCCGCTGAGGTCGACCATGCCGATCATGCCGCACAACCCGTAGCCCAGGGCCATGCCGATCAGCACCGAGATGTTCACCCAGAAGCCGCGCATGAAACGGTTGATCAGCAAAATGGTGGCCAGCACCAGTGCGGCGATCGCCAGGTAAATCGGTGAGCCAAACGTGGAGGCCGCAGCACCGCCGCCGGCCCAATTGACCGCGACGGGAAACAGCGAAAGACCGATGGCGGTGATCACGGTGCCGGTCACCAACGGCGGAAAGAAGCGCACGACCTTGGACATGAACGGCGCGATCAGCATGCCGAAAAAGCCGGCGGCGATGGTGGCGCCGAAGATCCCTTGCAGGCCGATGCCGGGCATGCCCGCCATGGCCACCATGCTGCCGACTGCGGCGAAACTGGCGCCCATCATCACCGGCATGCGGATGCCGACGGGGCCGATGCCAAACGACTGCACCATGGTTGCGATGCCCGCCACCAGCAGGTCGGCATTGATCAGGAAGGCGATTTCTTCACGGCTCAGGCCCGCGGCCTGGCCGATGATCAAAGGCACGGCGACGGCGCCACCGTACATCAGCAAGACGTGTTGCAGGCCTACCAGAATCAGTTGCAAGAGGGGAAGCCGCACCATGGGAGGCGCGGCAGGAATCTGCGTTTCTAACTGGGACATGCAACACCTCGAATCTTTTTATTGTTGTGTTGTTCGGCATTCAATTGCCGGGTGGAACTCATTCGTCAAAGCACACCGCAACTCTCAATTGTGGGAGCTGGCTTGCCTGCGATAGCGGCGGTGAATTCAACATCGCTATCGCAGGCAAGCCAGCTCCCACATTGGGTCCTGCGTTAATCAGTCAGTTGGTACGCGCCCCCTGAGTGATCCAGGTGCCAATCAAGTCCCGTTCCTGCTGGGTCATCTGGGTGATGTTGCCCAGCGGCATGATCTGGCTGGCCACGGCCTGTGCCTGGATGCGCGGCGCCATTTGCTGGATCTGCTGCGGCGTATCGAACATCACGCCGGCCGGTGCCGTACTGAACAGCGGGCTGGTGGGCTTGGCCGAATGGCACACCGCACAGCGCTCCTGAATCACCCCGTGGACCTTGTCAAAATCAATCGACGCCTGGGCCGGTGCCGCTTCGGCGGGTGCCGGTGCAGGTGCTGCTGGCGCAGCTGGCTTAAGCCCGCCACCCAACGCCGTTTCCGGCAGCGGCTGGTACTCGATGGCTGCTGGCGCCTTGGCCACATCCGGTGCAGTCGCCACCGGTTTTGGGCCGGTCACGTAGGCCAGGCAAATCATCGCCAGCGCGCCCACAGGCAGGGTCCAGGCATATTTCTGGCTGTTATGACGGGTGTTGAAATAGTGACGCACCAACACCGCCGCCACTGCGATACCTGCCAGGATCAGCCAGTTGTATTGGCTGCCGTAGGTGCTCGGGAAGTGGTTGCTGATCATGATGAACAGCACCGGCAATGTGAAGTAGTTGTTGTGACGTGAGCGCAGCAGACCCTTGGCCGGCAGCGCCGGGTCGGGTGTGCGGTTCTCCGCAATCGCCGCCACCAGCGCGCGCTGGGCCGGCATGATGATGCGGAATACGTTGCCCACCATGATGGTGCCGATCACGGCGCCTACATGCAGGTACGCACCACGGCCACTGAACACTTTGCTGAAGCCGTACGCGGCGGCAATCAACAGCACGAACAGGATCAGGCCGAGCAGGGCAGGGCGCTTGCCCAGGGCCGAGTCGCAGAGAAAGGAGTAGATGAACCAGCCGGCCAGCAACGAGCCGAGGCCCAGCAACACACCTTCCGGACCGCTGAGGCTGCTGCCCGGGGCCAGCAGGTACAAGGTCGGGTTGGCGTAGAACACCACGCATAGGAGCGCGATGCCGGACATCCAGGTGAAGTAGGCTTCCCATTTGAACCAGTGCAGGTTGTCCGGCATGGTCGGCGGGGCCAGTTTGTATTTTTCCAGGTGGTAGATACCGCCACCGTGGATCGCCCACAAGTCACCGGCGAGGCCGTCCTTGGGGTTGACGCGATTGAGGTTGTTTTCCAGCCAGACGAAGTAGAACGAAGCGCCGATCCAGGCGACGCCGGTGATCATGTGAACCCAGCGCACGCTAAGGTTCAGCCATTCCATCAAATGTGCTTCCACAGTCTTTACCTCTCGCCTGTCACTCTGTCGTCGAGTGATCAGACCTTCTCTTATTGGTGGGGGGCGAGGATCAACCGCTCATCCTCTTTGAAAAAATGCTCATCGCAGTTATTGCCTGTGCCACTGCGATCAACCACCAGGAAGTCATCCCGCTTTTCGATCGTCAGCACCGGGTGGTGCCAGACGCCGCGATGGTAATTAATGCCCTGCCTGCCGTTGGTAACGAAGGCGCGGACCAAGCCCGATACAGGTTCATCGCCAATTGGCGCGACCACGATCAGAAAGGGGTTGCCGAGCAGCGGAATGAAAGCCTGGCTGCCCAGCGGGTGTCGTTCCAGCATGCACACGGTCAGCGGCATGTCCTGCGCGTCGGCGCGGAAGATGCTGATGATCGCGTTGTCTTCTGGCGTGGCGGTTTGCACCGTCGCCAGTTTATGAAAGCGCATGGTCGACCCGTTGTTGATCATGAAGTGATCGCTGCCATCGGTTTCGATAACGTCTCCGAAAGGGGCGAAGGCTTCTTTGGTCAGGGGTTCGATCATCAGTGTGCGCATGGCTGTCTTCTTAATCTTTTGAATGATGTGATTTCTGTGTAGGAGTCCGGCTTGCCGGCGATGGCGTCCGTGAGACCGCCATCGCCGGCAAGCCGGGCTCCTACAGATTTCGGTTCGCCGCTTATTTCGCTACCTTACCGAGAACCCGCAGGCGGCTCACACCACCATCCGGGAACACATTCAGGCGAATGTGAGTGATCGGGCCCAGCGCCTTGATCTGCTCGGCAAACGTGTGTTCAGCGTGCATTTCCAGTTTCTGCGCCGGCAGCAGTTCGCGCCAGAACAGCGATTGGGTTTCGATCTGGCTGTCGGTGCCGCCTTTCACGAACGCGCCCTGGATCGAGCAGGTGTCCGGGTAGTTGCCCTTGAAGTGCAGGGTGTCGACCACGATCTTCTCGATCTCGCCCGGGTGGCCCAGTGCGACGATCACCCAGTCATTGCCCGGCGTACGACGACGTGCGGTTTCCCAGCCGTCGCCCATGTTGATGCCACGGCCCGGGTTGAGGATGTTGCTCATGCGCCCGAAGTGTTCATCGGAGCAGGCCAGTGCACGGCCACCGTTCAGTGCCGCAGCCAGGTCAACCTGTTCGTTGTCGCCCACCGCCGACCAGTCGCGGAACGGAATGCCGTACACACGCAGACGGGCTACACCACCGTCCGGGTAGATGTTGAAACGCAGGTGGCTGAAGGCCTGGTCGTTGTTGATCTCGTGGAAGTGATGGCTGTTGCCTTGCAGCTCCACGGCCGACAGCACTTCAACCCACTGGGTGTTGTCATCCGGCTCGCCGGACGCCAGGAAGCAGGCTTCCAGGGACGCCGATGGCGGGAAGTTGCCGGTGAAGAATGAAGTGTCGATGTCCACGCCCTTGATCGAACCCGGTACGCCCAGGCGGATCACGGCGCTGTCGTAGCCTTCGAAGCGCTTGCGGCGCGACTCCCAGCCGTCCATCCACTTGCCGTTGTCATCGAAAACGCCCTCCTTCCACACGGCCGGGGTCGGCTGGAACAGGCGGTTGGCGTCGGCGAACCAGTCATCGGTGACAGAGATGATCTTGGTGCCCAGGCGTGCGTCGGCCAGGTTGACGAACTTCTCGAAAGGTACGGGTTGCGCTTTCATTCTTCTTGTCTGCCTTAAAGTAAGTGGCTTGGGATGCTCGCGAGGCCCTGGGCGTTCATGAACCGCTCGGGCCAGGTCTGCTAAAGGGTCAGTAATCGGAACAACGCGATTTTATTGATCTCGGCCAGCGCGCATTTGAACTCGGCGTCTACCGAGTTGTGAATGCGCGTTTCAAACGCGGCGAGGATCTGATGCCGGTTGCTGCCTTTTACCGCCATGATGAAGGGAAACTTGAACTTGGCCTTGTAGGCATCGTTCAGCTCGGTGAAGCGCGAAAACTCGTCGCTCGAGCATTGGTGAATCCCCGCGCCAGCTTGCTCATCGGTGCTGGCTTGGGTCAGTTGGCCCTGGACGGCCGCACGGCCTGCCAGGTCCGGGTGAGCGTTGATCAGGGCCAGTTGACTGGTGTGATCGGCGCTCAACAGGATGTCGCTCATGCGCTGGTGCAGGGTTTCGATCTCGTCGATCGACGCGTCCTGGCCCAGGTCGAAGGCCTTTTCGGCCACCCATGGCGAATGTTCGTAGATGTCGGCGAAGGCTGCGACGAATGCGTCGCGGCTCAGGGTCGACGGTTTCAAGGTCTGGAACGCGGTCATTTGGCGGCTCCCTGGAAAGGATGTACGTCATGCCAGTGACGGGCGATGTCGACGCGGCGGGTGAACCACACCTGGTCATGACCCTTGGCGTATTCGATAAAGCGCTTGAGGGCGGCCAGGCGTGCCGGGCGGCCGATCAGGCGGCAGTGCAAGCCGATGGAGAGCATCTTCGGGGCGTCCGCGCCTTCGGCGTACAGCACGTCGAACGCGTCCTTGAGGTATTCGAAAAAGTCGTCGCCCTTGTTGAAACCCTGGACCTGGGTGAAGCGCATGTCGTTGGTGTCCAGGGTGTAGGGGATCACCAGGTGCGGCTTGCCGGTCGGGTTGTTGGGTTCCCAGTAGGGCAGGTCGTCGTCGTAGGTGTCGCAGTCGTAGAGGAAGCCACCTTCCTCCATCACCAGCCGCCGGGTGTTGGGGCCGGTGCGTCCGGTGTACCAGCCCAGCGGGCGTTCGCCGGTGAGTTCGGTGAGGATGCGGATCGCTTCGAGCATGTGCTCGCGTTCCTGGGCCTCGTCCATGTATTGGTAGTCGATCCAGCGGTAGCCGTGGCTGCAGATCTCGTGGCCGGCGGCGACCATCGCACGGATCACGTCCGGGTGGCGCTGGGCGGCCATGGCCACGGCGAAGATGGTCAGCGGGATGTCGAATTCCTTGAACAGCTTGAGGATGCGCCACACGCCGGCCCGGCTGCCGTATTCGTACAGCGACTCCATGCTCATGTTGCGCTCGCCTTGCAGCGGCTGCGCCGAAACCATTTCCGAGAGGAAGGCTTCCGACTCTTTGTCGCCATGCAGGATATTGCGCTCGCCGCCTTCTTCGTAGTTGAGTACAAACGACAGGGCGATACGGGCCTTGCCTGGCCAGTGTGGGTGAGGAGGGTTACTGCCGTAACCGATCAGGTCGCGTGGGTAGTCAGCGCTCACTGCAGTCTTCCTTCTTGTTCGTGGTAGCGGTGTGTGTGGCGGCCGGGCAGCGGAAAGACTGGATGGCGTCACGACGATGACTGATTGTATACAACTTGATGCGCACTTTGTAAGCCTGTATTTCTGCATTTTTTCCGCAGGGTCTTTGCAGGATAGCATTGCAAGAAACCTGCCTGACTGGTCAACTAAATTGAAAAAACCTCATTCACTGTAGGAGCGAGCTTGCTCGCGAAAAACCTGAGAACGCCTCGGTAACCCTCAAGTGCTGCGTTATCGTTGACGATCTTCGCGAGCAAGCTCGCTCCTACAGAATCGGCGCCAGCAGCGGAAAACGAGCTTGTTGAATTTATTGTGTACAATTTTTTATAAAAGTGTCTTAATCAGTCATCGCCGGCCTTTTCAGTGCCCTGAAAAGGTGCGGTCTTTCACTTTACTGACTTCGGGAGGCGCGCAGACGCTATGGGACGTTTGACCACACACGTATTGGACGCCGCGCACGGTTGCCCCGGCAGCGCGATCAAGGTTGAGCTGTACCGTGTCGAAGGCACGCAGCTTGAGCTGGTGGCCAGTACCTTGACCAACAGCGATGGCCGCTGCGATGCGCCTCTGCTGCAAGGCGATGACTACCGCAGTGGTGTCTACCAGTTGCAGTTCAGCGCCGGTGATTACTACCGCGCCCGCGGTGTGCAACTGCCCGAGCCTGCGTTTCTCGATGTGGTGGTGCTGCGCTTCGGCATCAGTGCCGAGCAGGATCATTACCATGTGCCTTTGCTGATTTCGCCTTACAGCTACTCGACCTATCGCGGTAGCTGAGTCGTCACCGCGCTTCACACCCCCAAAGCTCTTCGTTGGTTTTTCGCCCGCTCACACTGCGGGCTTTTTTTTGCCTGGTGATCGGCCTAACTATGTAAGGCCCCGTAGAGCAAGGCGCTGCTTACCCTCGGTTTTTCATCTGGAACCGATGGCGACATGACTACCGACCCCGATTCTCCCCAACCTGACCCCGATGACGCCCAGGACGAGCTGGCACGCCTTCGTCACCGTCTGACCCGCAGGATTGAGTCAAGCCCCAGGCCCAGCCGGTTCATCAACCAGCTGCGGGGCGCCCACGTGCGTTGCCGCGAGGCCAACAGGCAACTGCGACGGTTGCTGGAACAGGCGCCGAGTATCCATCGTGTGGTGCGCAAGGCGCTGCGCGAAGCGTTCGACCTCGACCCCGATTGCCTGTTGTTCAGCGAGCCGGTGACGCCGGGCGGGCCGCTGGCGGTGGACAGCCTCACCGACCGGGCACTGGGCCTGCTGGATAACCCGCAGTTCCCGATCAACATCAATCGCTACACCACCCTGAGCCTTCAAGGTGATACCACAGGTACATTGCCGTTCAGCGTCAGCGACGTGTTGAACAAGGTCAATGCCCTGGGGTTGTCCGGGCAAATCCAGGCGGCGATGTCCGGTTATTGGCAAGGGTTGGCATTTGGCAGCGCGCTGTCCCGGGAGGAGCGGTGGGTGCAAGTGCACCTCGAGGCCTTTGCGGAGCGCGCGTACCTCGCCCATGCGCTGTACGACTTGTCGGATCATGGGTTTGCCATGGCGCTGGGCATTCTCGATGCGCCGACTCCGCAGGTCCGTGCGCGGGCTGGCGGTGCCTGGGAGCGCTTGCAGGTCAGCCCGGTGCTGTGGCCGTCGGATGCAGGAAGCGGGGTGCCCTTGGCCGGTGCGCTGCATATCTACCGCTCGGGAGACGCCCTGGACAAACGCCAGGTGGTTTACCTGCCATGGCTTGGCCAGGGGTTTCATGAGTTCGCCAGCCTGGCCCAGATGCAGGTCAAGTTGCCCGCACTGATCAACGGTGTACACCGAGCTACCCTCTGGCAACAGTTGCCCCTGCGGCGTCGGCACGGGTTGGCGGAGGATTTCAGCGTACACCGTGGGCCGGCGCTGGCAGGGGATGCACTCAGGCACAGTGCGTTGGCGCAGTTGTACCTTCAGCGGAACAACGAGTGGGAGTGCCTGCTGGCACGTCATGCGTCCAGGGTGAGTGTGGATAGGGCAAGCGTCTCGTGGAGCGCGTCCCAACGATTGCGCCGGGTTGAACAGGCCCGGCGTCGGTCGCCTGCCGACGAACTGTTGCGCGTAGCCGTGGAGCAACTGCTGGAGTGGGACCGCCAGCGCCGGGCGTCGCAAGTCATCTGCGCAGCACTGGCGCCGGGCCTGGCCATGGGCACCGCCGAGGCGTTGGTGCGGCGTCATGAGCAAGGGTTGTTGGCGTTGCTGAACCCTTCGGACCTGAGCCGGGACTTCCGGCCTTTCAGCGAGGTTGAAACCTTGCAAAGGCAATGGCTTGAACGCGTAGAGACGCTGCACGGGATGCTGGACGGCCAGGAACATCGGCTGGGTGACAGGGCTTTCTGGCTGGAAAAAGAGCCCGGCTCGATCGCCAGTCGGGGCGTACAACGCCTCAATGCCCAGCGTTTGGCCTTGATCAAAGACGCGCACCTTTACTATCGGCTGGGATTACTGGATGAGGTCGAGCGCACGTTGCTGACCGAGGTGTACACAGCGCCACTCGCCAGCGACCGGGCGGCCGGCACCACCCGGGTCCTGCAACTGTCCATCGGGCGCGCGCGGCAGCCGCTCTACCGATTGCTCGGGGTGCTGGTCGTCACCACCCGGGAAGCCGTCAGCCAGGCTGATCGCCCGCACCCTGTAGTGCTCCAGGTGCCTGGAAAGTACGGTGGCTTTCAGGCCTTCGGCTCGCTGGATGAGTTGTCCGCCAGCCTCGATGCGAGCCTCAGGAGCCCGGACGGTTCGATGCTCTGGCACTGCATCCCGCAGGATCAACGGCGCGAAGCCCGCGAGCTGATCCGGGCACTGGCGGCCAGCGAGCCGACACTCGTGTACTACGAGGCGATGGAAGGCAACGTGTTGTCCGATCCGTTCAAGGAGCAGATCAATCGCTACGCGCAGACCGACCATTGGGTAGGCCAGGGCGGGCGACCGTTCAGCGAGGTCACGGACCTGGCGCTGACACGCACTTTGCTCGCCCGCGAGCTGGCCGACAGCCTGCATCTGCCCCTCAGCACCGCGCGTGCCCAGGCGTTCGCCAATATCAGTGTGTTGCGCCAGGCGGTGGCCCAGGCCAACACATTGCCGGCGTGGCTTGCGAGTGGTTCGCGCCCGCAGCGCAAGCGCTATCAGCGTCTGCACACGCATTACCTGGCCAGTGCCAGTGCTCTTGAGCAGGAACTGGGGCATGTGCTGCCGAGCCTTGAGGTATTCGCCCGCAAGACCCTGGTCGAGGCGTTAAAGCGCGAGGGGCTGCCCTCGCCGCTGGATATCGACACGCCGTTCCTGGACATGCCCGACGATGTCAGCACCCATTGGGAATCTCATCCACAGCGTCCAGCCGGGGATTCCGGGGTTCGGACGCTGGTCAGCCAGGAGCGGCATACCTACAGCCTGTTGCAATTGGCCTTGCACAACCTGGATGCCGACGCGCCCTGGACGCGTGAGCGCCTGCGCTACAGCCGCTACCTTGAGCCCTTGTGGGCGCAGCATCTGCCGGCTGAGGACTTGACCCGGCTGATCGCCGGCCTGGACCTGGGGGGCCAATACGAGCGATTGATTGCCCGCACGTTCTATCCGGATGCCAGCGGGGCACCGGCCAGCTTGTCCACTGCGCTGCTGGAGCGCCCGTGGTTGCAGCGTGCGCGGCGGGATCATTTCAGCGCTCAACAGCAAGGCTTGAGCGAGGGTGCGTTGAGTGCGTTCTCCACGGCCCTGGCGGCCAGGACGCCCGAGGACTTGAAGAAAAATGGTCATCACTTACAACTGTGCTGTGTGCATCTGGCGGCACTCACCCTGGAGCAGCCGCGGCATGTCGCCGGGGTGCTGGTGATTGATGACCGAGTGCTGGGCAAGACACTGCTCTACTGGCCGGCGGTGAAGGGCTATCCACCGCTGACCGAGCACGACAGTGTGGCAGCGGCGCGGCAAGCATTAATGACGGCGGCGCTGAGCCCTGGAAACCTTGAAGTACTGGCTCAATCCATCGCTCCCGGCTGGGAGGCGCAAGCCCTGGAAAGCTACCCGGTGGCGGTTCGGCCAACCCGTGGCAAGCCAGACCGCAGCTATCAGGCCCTGTCGGCGTGGGGCGCTATCTGGCCCTTTTCCTATGCCTCGCTGTGGACCATGGCGCAAGTGCTCCGGGGTTGGTTCGGGGTGCGGCGGGCGCAGCCGGCGGTGGCATTGGGGGAGATTGAAAAAGAGATTCGCGAACAGATCGAACAGGCGCCGCAGCAGTGGCTGGGCATTACCCCGACCACCGGCTGCGACCTGCTGCGCATGCTGACCCACGCCCGGGTACTGGCGATGCAGCGCGACGTACAAGCGGTTGCCAACTCCGCCAGGGACCTTGTCAGTTATCGGCAATTGCGCCTGGGCGAACAATCGGCGGCGCGGGTGCGCGGGCTGTTGTCGTTCATCCCCGGGGTGAGTATCGGGGTGAACCTCTACGAGGTGCTGTCGGCCGCCCGGCGTTTTCACCACAGCGGTGACGCTCGCGATGGCATCGCTACCGGCTTTGCCGCATTGATCTTGATTGCTGATGTCGCGCTGACGGCATTCCCGCTGGCCAAAGGGGCTCCAAAACCCGGGTTGCCAGTCAGGCGGGTCTCGATGTTGTCGGCCTTGAACGTGATCCGCCGCCCGCAACGGGCCCATGGCATGAGTTCCGGATTACCGCCTGTAGCCCGAGGCTTCAAGGGGTTTGAGGGCTATCGCAAGGACCTCACGCCGGAAGGCGCGGTGGCCTTGCACGGGCCGATCAACAAAGGCAGCCATGTGAAGGGCGGCGAGCAGTTCGTGGTCGAGGGCAGCCATGCCTATCCGGTTTATCGACGCCGGAACGAGCCAGCATTGCGCTTGAAAAATGCCGGGGACAGCGGCCAGAACGAACTGTTGCTGTCCATCGAGGAGCCTGGCGAATGGCTGCTGGGCGCCGATGCGCCGCCAGCGCCTCGTGCAGGCCCAAGCTCCGGTATACGGCGTCCATGGGAAGCGCCGGCGGGTGGTACAGAGTGGGTGGTGCCATCGGCCTCCCATGTCGAACGGGTAGCGCGGCAACCACCGTTGCTCTCCACCCACTGGCACCCCTGGGGCCGCCATCTCAACGAGCAGGCGGTACTGGATATTTCGGCGTCACGCCGCTTGCATCGGGTACCGGGTGCGCCCGGCTACGACGCGGTAAAACTGGGTAGCCATTACTACGAACTGCTGCCCAATGGTTCGACGGTACCGGACGGCGTGATCTTTTTAAGAGCTCCCGAGTTGCCCTACGCTCCCGCCCGGGATGAGCTGGGCCGCTGGTTGATACCTGGCGTTGTCAGCGAGCAACCCATACCGGCCACCTGGGGCGCGGATCAGGTGTGGGTCCCTCGCGAACCGTTGTTCAGCCATCCCTTGTCAACGTCGGTGGGCATGGCGTTCCCCGGCTTGACCCAGGCCAGCCAGCGCTTTGTGACGGAGCGCCTGATTGAGTTGGCGGATTCCGGTCGTTCGATGACTGCAACCCGGATCCTCAATATCCGCGCCACGCTGGATGACTGGCTGCCACCTGCGCCCGCACTGGCTGGGCAAACGGATGATTTGTTACGCCTGCTCAGGCCTATTTCAAGAAGGCGCCAGGTCAGTGTCAATATTGGTCATGCAGGGCAAGCGCCGGGCCTGGAGCGTGTGGACTTCCAGTTGCCAACCGCCCTTGATCCGAGGT
Source organism: Pseudomonas sp. Z18(2022) (assembly GCF_036346535.1). NCBI lineage: Bacteria > Pseudomonadati > Pseudomonadota > Gammaproteobacteria > Pseudomonadales > Pseudomonadaceae > Pseudomonas > Pseudomonas sp. Z18(2022). The sequence goes on along the minus strand of NZ_JAOTOA010000001.1, from coordinate 616,495 downwards.
TATTCGCCCATACGGCGAGGGCACTGGACAACGCCCGGCCCCTTGCGGCGCAAGCCGCTGTGAGGTCAGTGCTGGAGCGGCAGGGGTTTGTGCTGCAGACGCTGCGCAAAGGCAGCCCGGCCACCCTGGTCAATTTTGTCGGCACCCATCCGAAGTCGAACAACCTGTATTACGTGCTGACGCGCTGGACCGAAACACCGAGTATTGCCCTGGGCTCGGGCGGCCTGGTGCAGTTGTCCGACGCCTGGTTGCGCAGCAACGCCCGGTCGACGGTCGTGGGGCGGGCACAAGCGCACCAGTCGGTCCTCCGGGCGCTGAAAGAGGGGCGTCTGGTCAGGATCGTTGCGGGTATACATCATGACGCCCGCTCCAGCAGCGCCACGGTGTACTTCGTCAAACTGACGGACCTCTAGCGGCTCAACAACGAGGCCGCCCCGGCCCCGGAAAAAAGCCCCGCGCTGATCCGGTTGAACCAGCTTTGGCCCTTGCCGCTGCGCAGGTAACGCGCGGCGCCATGGGCACCGAGGCCGTAGGCCAGCTTGCACAGCAGGTCGAGCACGGTCCAGGTGGCGATCATGATCAGCAACTGCGGGAGAAAGGCCTGCTGGGCGCTGAGAAATTGCGGCAGGAAGGCGGCAAAAAACAGAATGTCTTTCGGGTTGCTTGCACCCAGTACAAATGCCCGGCCAAACAACGCGCGAAAACGCGGAGTGGCGGCCACTTGCGGCACGTCGGCGCCGTGGGACGGTTGCCGGGATTGCTGCCAGCTCTGCCAGGCGAGGTAGAACAGGTACACCGCACCGACGATTTTCAGTGCACTGAACAGCTGTTCCGACGCCAACAGCAAGGCCCCAAGACCCAGCGCCGACGCGCTCAACAGGCAGATCGAAGCAATCACCCCGCCGAGAAAGGCCGGGTACGAACGGCGCAGGCCGTAGTTCAGGCTGTTGCTGATCATCAGCAAGGACAGGGGGCCGGGGATCAGGATCACCACCAGCGCAGCGCCGCTGAACAGCAGCCAGGTTTCCAGACTCATTGCATTCCTCCATTCGTACAAAAGCCCCACCCGACGGGGTGAGGCGGGGTGAAACGGGTTGGCCTACAGGAACGCGAACTTGGCGATAAAGATCGCGCAAAGCACCCACAGGCTGATGGAAATTTCCTTGTGTTTACCGGTGCCGGCTTTCAGCGCCACGTAGGTGATAAACCCCAGGGCAATACCGTCGGCGACCGAGAAGGTCAGGGGCATCATGATCGCGGTGACAATCGCCGGAATGCTGTCGGTGGCGTCGTCCCAGTTGATATGGGCCATGCCGCTCATCATCAGCATCGCCACATAGATCAGCGCGCCGGCAGTGGCGTAAGCGGGAATCATGCCAGCCAGCGGGGCGAAAAACATTGCTGCGATAAACAGCACGCCCACGGTGACGGCGGTCAACCCGGTACGGCCACCGGCGGCCACACCGGCGGCACTTTCCACGTAGCTGGTCACGGGCGGTACGCCGACCATCGCGCCGAACACGCTGGAAGCACTGTCGGCTTTCAGGGCGCGGGAGAGGTTTTCGATCTTGCCGTCGGCATTCACCAGGCCTGCACGCTGGGCCACGCCCATCAAGGTGCCGGCGGTGTCGAACATGTGCACAAACAGGAAGGCGAACACCACGCTGATCATGCTGACGTTGAACACGCCCATCACGTCCATGGCCATCCAGGTCGGTGCCAGGCTTGGCGGGGTGGCCAGGATGCCGTGGTATTCCACCAGGCCCAGGCCCCAACCGGCGAGGGTCACGGCGATGATGCTGATCAGGATCGCGCCGAATACCCGGTGATAGCTGAGGATTGCAATCAGCAGGAAGCAGATGGCCGCCAGCAGCGGGGCGGGTTCATGCAGGGAGCCGAGCTTGATCAGGGTGGCCGGGCTTTGCACGATGATGCCGGCGGTTTTCAGGCCGATCACCCCGAGAAACAGCCCCACACCGGCGCCCATGGCATGGCGCAGGCTCACCGGAATACTGTTGAGCAGCCACTCGCGGATGCGTGAGAGCGTCAGGATCATGAACAACACACCGGAGATAAACACCGCACCCAGTGCGGTCTCCCAGTTGTAGCCCATGGTGCCGACCACGGTGTAGGTAAAAAATGCGTTCAGGCCCATACCCGGCGCCAGTCCTACCGGCCAGTTGGCGTAAAGGCCCATCAACAGGCAACCCAGTGCCGCAGCGATGCAGGTGGCGACAAACGCCGCGCCATGGTCGATGCCGGCGTCGGCCATGATGTTGGGGTTGACGAAGATGATGTAGGCCATGGTGATAAACGTCGTGAGGCCGGCGATCAGCTCGGTCTTCACTGTGGTGCCATGCAAGCGGAGTTTGAACAGGCGTTCCAGCCAACCGTTGTGGGTTGGCGAGAGGTCGAGCGTAGGGGCTTCGGATTTGCGGCTTTCCACAGCAAGTACTCCTCAAGAGTTTTATTGTTATTTCCAGCGCCGGACACATGAGTGGGCAGCAGCGCTTTGAGGTACCAGCGGGTTTTGTTGACCAATAGGTCAGGAACTCGCACGAAGCGAATTATGCTTTTGTATACAAATAAAGCAAATAATGTTTTCTATTTTGTGTGCGAAAGGGATGAAAGGCAATTCAGGATTGGCCACTGAGTGCCTTGTTCACCGCCAGCCAGCCTTCCACCGCTGTCTCGCCAGCCTCGGCGAACGCCCGTTGCAGCAGCTTCACCTGCTCGCGTCGCAAGGACTGTTCGAAACGTCGCCCTTCCTCGGTCAGCTCCAGCAAACGCTTACGCTTGTCGGTCTCGGACGCCACGCTGTCCACCAAGTGCATTTCCTGCAATTGGCGCAACGGCATGTTCAACGCCTGCTTGCTCACCCCGAGCAGTTCCAGCAGCTCCTTGACGCTCAAGGCCGGGTAGCGCGCGATAAAAAACACGATGCGTTGGTGCACCCGGCTCAAGCCGCGGCGCTCGAGCATTTCGTCGGCCTTGGCGGTGAACGCCTGGTAGCCGAAGAAGAAGGCTTCCATGGCGGTTTGTTGGCTGGTCTGGTTTTTAAGGTCAAGCATATTGACGTATCTGCCCAAGTCGTCGTAATTTCGGTCAAGCAGTTTGACGTATTTTTCCCTGGCTTTGCTACCGGTGACCCTTATGGCCTTCTCAGAACGTGTTTCGCGTCTTAAAAGCTCCTTGATCCGTGAAATCCTTGCGGCGGCGCAAAAGCCACAGGTGATGTCCTTTGCCGGTGGCCTGCCGGCTGAAGTGATGCTGCCTAAGCTGGATTGGACGGATATGCCCTTGAACATCGGCCAGTACGGCATGAGCGAAGGCGAGCCGCAGTTGCGTGAGCTGCTGGCCGCCGAGGCGCGGGGGCTGGGCATTGCCTGCCAGGCCAGCCAGGTAATGGTGGTCAGCGGTTCCCAGCAAACCCTGGATCTGGCGGCCAAGCTGTACATCGACAAGGGCACCAAGATCCTGCTGGAAGGCCCGACCTATCTCGCGGCGTTGCAGATATTCCAGCTGTTCGGCGCCGATTGCCTGACAGTGCAGCTTGAAGCGGACGGTCCGGACCTGAAGGCGCTGCGCAACAGCCTTGAGCAGCATCGTCCATCCTTCGTCTACCTGATCCCGACGTTCCAGAACCCGTCAGCCGTCCGCTACAGCGATGCCAAGCGCGAGGCCGTCGCCGCCTTGCTGGACGAGTTCGGCGTGACCCTGATCGAAGACGAACCCTACCGCGAGCTGACCTTCGACGGCGCCAGCGCGCAGCCCATCGTCAGCCGGTTGAAAAAGGCCAGCTGGATCTACACCGGCACCGTGTCCAAAACCCTGTTGCCGGGCTTGCGGGTCGGTTACCTGATCGCCAGCCCCGACCTGTTCCCGCATCTGCTCAAGCTCAAGCAGTCTGCCGACCTGCACACCAACCGTGTTGGCCAGTGGCAGGCCATGCAATGGATCGGCACCGAGAAATACCAGCACCACCTGGTGGAGCTGCGCAGTTTCTACCGCGGCCGCCGTGATGCGTTCCAGGCGGCACTGGAGCGGCATTTCAGCGACCTGGCCGACTGGCAAATACCCCAGGGCGGATTATTCTTCTGGCTGACCTTGAAACAACCGCTCGACACCCGCACCTTGTTGGCACCTGCGCTCGACCAGGACATCGCGTTCATGCCCGGTGAACCGTTCTTTTCCGAGCCGGATAACCATCACGGTCACTTGCGGCTCAATTTCAGCCATATCGACCCGGCGCGTTTGGACGAAGGTCTCAAGCGTCTCGCTGCGGTGGTCCGTCAAGCACAGCACGCGCAAGCGGCATAAGGGGAGCCTCCATGTACAAGGTCTACGGCGATTACAAATCGGGCAACTGCTACAAGGTCAAACTCATGCTCAGCCTGCTGGGCATCGACTATGAGTGGATCGATGTCGACATCCTGAAGGGCGACACCCAGACCGCCGAGTTCCTGGCCAAGAACCCCAACGGCAAGATCCCGGTGCTGGAGCTTGAAGACGGTACCTGCCTGTGGGAATCCAACGCTATCCTCAACTTCCTGGCCGACTGCAGCGAGTTCCTGCCGACCGAACCGCGCCTGCGCACCCAAGTGCTGCAGTGGCAGTTTTTCGAGCAGTACAGCCATGAGCCGTACATCGCGGTGGCGCGGTTTATCCAGTTTTACCTGGGGCTGCCGGAAGATCGGCTGGAGGAGTACAAGAAGCTGCACAAGGGCGGTTACAAGGCCCTCAAGGTGATGGAGCGCCAGTTGCAGTTGACGCCGTACCTGGTGGGCGACCAGTTCTCGATTGCCGATGTGGCGCTGTATGCCTACACCCACGTGGCGGATGAAGGTGGCTTTGACCTGGGCGCTTATCCGGGCGTGCAGGCCTGGTTGAAACGCGTGGCCAGCCATCCAAAGCATGTGGCAATGCTGGGCTGATCACCGAAACCCTGTAGGAGCCCGGCTTGCCGGCGATAGCGCCCTCAAGGACGCCATCGCCGGCAAGCCGGGCTCCTACAAGGGGCGCAGTTCTTCATTGAGCAACTCAAAACAGCGCTGCGCCGCCGGGCTCAACGGCTGCCCACTGCGGCTGATCAACCCGATCTCCCGGTTCACCCCCGGATGATCAATCGTAATTCGCTTCAACCCCTCCAGGCTGTCCGCCGCCGACTCCGGCAAGATACTGATCCCCAATCCCTGTCGCACCAGCGCCAACACCGTCGACATGTAGTTGGCCTCCATCCCGGCTTGCATCGTCACCTGTCGCTCATCGAACAACGCATCCACCTGTTCGCGCACGCTGCTGTCGCGCCCGGTGAGGATGATCGGCTGGTCGGCCAGTTGGGGCAGGGTCAGCCGGCCATGGCGCGCCAGGGCGTGATCCAGCGGCACAAACGCACACAGCCGGTCATTCAGCACCGGCACAAACGCCAATCCGTGGCTCAGCCGCGCCCGTACACCAATGCCGAAATCCACTTCACCCGAACGCACTTGCGCATGAATCCGATGGGCCACCAGGTCGTGCAGCCGCACCTCGATCCCGGCAAAGCGCTCGCGAAACAGGCGCAGGGCCGGCGGCAAGGCGCCGGCGCACACCGAGGGCAGGGCGGCGATGGTCACCACGCCCCGGCGCAAGGCCGCCAGGTCGCGGGAGCCGGTGACGATGTTGTCCAGGTCCAGCAACAGCTTTTCCATCGGCCCGCGGGCGTCCAGCCCGGCGGCGGTGATGCTGACGTGGCGCGGGCTGCGGTCGAGCAGGGCAACCCCCAGCCACTCCTCCAGTTGCTGTACCTGTACCGTCAGCGCCGAGGGCGACAGGTGCAGTTCGTTGGCGGCCTTGGTAAAGCTGCCCGTGCGGGCCACGGCGAGAAACGCCTGGATATGCTGGATCGAATTTTTCATTTTTATTTTGCTCGAGCGTTTTGTTTTTTCGAATATGGAGTGCCGAATATTCCAATTTACAAAGCCTAACGCGATTCCAATACTCCAGGGAAAACAATAACCGGCCGAAAACGCCGTTCTGGAGCTACCCCATGCTCGCTACCCTGGGTGTCATCACCATCTTGTGCCTGCTCACTGCCGTCATGAGCAAGCGCCTCTCGCCACTGGTGGCCCTGATTGCCTTGCCGATCATCGCCGCGCTGCTGGGCGGGTTCGGCCTGCAAACCAGCGCCTTTATCATCACCGGCATCAAGAACGTCGCCCCCGTGGTGGGCATGTTTGTGTTCGCGATCCTGTTTTTCGGGATCATGACCGATGCCGGCATGCTTGACCCCATCATTGATCGCATCCTGCGCACGGTAGGGACGCGTCCTACACGAATTGTCGTCGGTACGGCGACGCTGGCGCTGCTGGTGCACCTGGACGGCTCCGGCGCGGTGACCTTTTTGGTGACGATACCGGCGATGCTGCCGCTGTATACGCGGCTGGGTATCGATAAACGCATCCTGGCCTGCGTGGCGGCGATGGCGGCCGGGGTCAACTTCCTGCCCTGGACCGGCCCGGTGCTGCGCTCGTCGGCGGCACTGCATGTGCCGGTGGCGGACCTGTTTCAGCCACTGATCCCGGTGCAGATCGTCGGCCTGGTCTTTGTGTTTGCCTGCGCCTGGTGGCTGGGCCATCGCGAAGAAAAACGCCTGGGCCTGGGCGCCGGTTCCAGCGTGGACGCGGTGCCGCAACGGGTGCTCAGCGACGATGACATCGCCCTGCGCCGCCCGCGCTTGTTCTGGGTCAACCTGGTGCTGACCGTGCTGGTGATGGTGGTGATGATCGCCGGCTGGGTCGACCCGGTGGTGATGTTCATGCTCGGCACCGTGGTCGCGCTGTGCATCAACTACCCGAATGTCGACGCCCAACGCGCGCGGATCGATGCTCATGCCAAAACCGCCCTGACCATGGCCAGCATCCTGCTCGCCGCCGGCGTGTTCACCGGCATCATGCAAGGCACCGGCATGCTCAAGGCCATCGCCGAAGTGGCGGTGGCGCAGATTCCGGCGGGCCACGGCAAGCTGATCCCGGCGGTGGTGGGTTTCCTGTCGATGCCGTTGAGCATGCTGTTTGATCCCGATTCCTACTATTTCGGCGTGATGCCGGTGATCGCCGAAGTCGGCAAGGCTTTGGGCGTCGACCCGCTGCAAGTGGCCCAGGCCTCGCTGCTGGGGGTGCACACCACCGGCTTCCCGGTCAGCCCGCTGACGCCCGCGACCTTCCTGTTGGTGGGCCTGTGCAAGATTGAACTGGCCGATCACCAGCGCTTCACCATCCCCTTTCTGTTTGCCGCGTCGGTGTTGATGACCCTGACGGCTTTGCTCCTGGGAGTGATTTGAGATGAAAACCTTGCGCATCGGTTCCGGCGCCGGCTACTCCGGCGACCGTATCGAACCTGCGGTGGAATTGGCCGAACAGGGCGACCTGGATTACCTGGTCTTCGAATGCCTGGCTGAACGAACCATTGCCCTGGCGCAACAGGCACGCATCAGCGACCCACAAGGCGGTTACGACCCGCTGTTGAGTGAGCGCATGCGCCGCGTGCTGCCCTTTGTCGGCCAGCCTGACGGGCGCCGGCGCTTGCGGGTGATCACCAATATGGGCGCGGCCAATCCGGTGGCGGCGGCGGTTGAAGTGCGGCGGATCGCCAGTGAACTGGGGCTTAACCTCAAGGTACTGGCGGTGGTGGGGGATGACGTGCTTGAGGTGTTGCGCCGCGAGCCGGAGCAGTTGCTGGACAATGGGCAGACCCTTGGCTCACTGGGCGAGCGGCTGATTTCCGCGAATGCCTACTTGGGTGCCGAGGGCATTATCGAGGCCTTGCACGCCGATGCCGACGTGGTGATCACCGGCCGGGTGGCCGACCCGTCGTTGTTCCTGGCGCCGCAGATGTTCGAATTCGGCTGGGCGGCCGATGATTGGCTGCGCCTGGGGCGCGGCACGTTGGTGGGGCATTTGCTGGAATGTGCGGGGCAGGTCAGTGGCGGCTACTTTGCCGACCCGGGCTTCAAGGATGTGGACGACCTGGCGCGCCTGGGTTTTCCGTTGGCCGAGATTGACGCCGACGGCGAAGCCTTGATCACCAAGGTCGCAGGTTCCGGCGGGCGCGTCAGCCGTGCCACCTGCACCGAGCAACTGATCTACGAAGTGCACGACCCGGCGGCGTACCTCACGCCGGACGTGTGCGCGGATTTTTCCCGGGTGTCGTTTACCGAGGAAGCGGTGGACCGGGTGCGGGCCGGCGGCGCGAACGGGCAGCCACGGCCTGAGCGGTTGAAAGTCAGTGTCGGGTATCTGGACGGCTGGATCGGCGAAGGTCAGATCTCCTACGGTGGCCCGGGCGCGGTCGCCCGAGCGCAGTTGGCTCGGGATGTGGTCCTCAAACGTCTGGAATTGACCGGGGTGCGAATGCAGGACGTACGCGCCGAATTGATCGGCATGGACTCCCTGCATGGGCCGCGCAGCACGGTGGAACCTTGGGAAGTCCGGCTGCGGGTCAGCGCCCGCTGCGAAGAGCGCAGCGAAGCGGTGCGCGTCGGCAATGAAGTGGAAACCCTCTACACCAACGGCCCGTCCGGCGGCGGTGGTGCCAGCAAAAGCCTGCGCCAGGTGGTGGCGGTGGCGTCGCTGTTGCTGCCCCGTAACGCGGTCAATCCGAGGATCGAGTCATGAAGCTGCACACCCTGGCCCACTCCCGTACGGGAGACAAGGGCGACACCTCGAACATCTCGATCATTGCGTATCGGGCCGAGGACTATCCGCTGCTCTGCGAACAACTGACGGCCGAGGTGGTGGCGGCGTTTTTTGCGCCGTTGCTGGAGGCGGGCGCGGCACCGGTGCGGCGTTACGAGCTGCCCAATGTGCAGGCACTGAACTTCGTGTTGCCGGGGATCCTGCGGGGCGGGGTCACGCGGTCGCTGGCGCTGGACGCCCATGGCAAGTGCCTGGGCTCAGCATTGCTGGACCTGGAAATCCACCTGTAGGAGCCGGCTTGCCGGCGATGAGGCCCGAAAGTCAGTCAATGATCTTTCGGCCGCCATCGCCGGCAAGCCAGGCTCCTACAGAGAACGTTGCCTATCAGACCGCCGCAAACCGCTTGTCCAGGTAATCGATGATCACCTTGGAGTCGTACATCCAGGTGGTCTGGCCGTTCTCTTCAATTCGCAGGCACGGCACCTTGATCTTGCCGCCTTGCTCCAGCAGGGTCTGACGGTCCTGTTCGTTGTTCTTCGCATCCTTCAAGGCCACCGGCACGTTCAGGCGGTGCAGGGTGCGGCGGGTCTTCACGCAGAACGGGCAGGCGTGGAATTGATACAGGGTCAGGTCCTTGGCCGCTGCGTTCACCTGCGCCTGTTGTTCGGCAGGGCGCTGCTTTTTGCGCGGGCGGGTAAGGAAGTCGCCGGCGATGATGACGTGGCCGAGGCCCACTCGAAGTGCTTTGACGAACATGGCTGAAACCTCTTGCCCATGAAGAAGGGGCCGCAGCTTACCTTAATTCTGCGGGCGAAAAAAAACCGGCGATGAACGCCGGTTTTTTCCCAGGCAGCCTGTTACTTGATCAGGCTGAGAAACTCGCTGCGGGTCGCCGCGTTTTCGCGGAACTCACCCAGCATCACCGAAGTGATCATCGACGAATTCTGCTTCTCCACACCGCGCATCATCATGCACATGTGCTTGGCCTCGATCACCACCGCAACGCCCAGGGCGCCGGTGACCTGCTGGACCGCGTCGGCGATCTGCCGGCTGAGGTTTTCCTGGATCTGCAGGCGACGGGCATACATATCGACGATACGCGCGACCTTCGACAGGCCCAGCACTTTGCCGCTCGGGATATACGCGACGTGTGCCTTGCCGATGAACGGCAGCAGGTGGTGTTCGCACAGCGAGTACAACTCGATGTCCTTGACCAGCACCATTTCGCTGTTGTCGGAGCTGAACAAGGCACCGTTGGTGACTTCTTCGAGGGTCTGTGCATAACCGCGGCAAAGGTACTGCATGGCCTTGGCGGCACGTTTTGGCGTGTCGAGCAGGCCCTCGCGGGAAACGTCCTCGCCGAGCTGGCCGAGGATCGCGGTGTAATTCTGTTCCAGGGACATGAAACTACCTGTGGGATTTTCGCAAACGGCAAGGGTACGGTGGCCGACACATCGCTGCAAGCCTGACGATGGCACTTGTTACTCGTCGCGGCCTTCCATCATGGTGCGCTTGAGCATCACATACACCGCGCCAGCGCCGCCGTGGCGCGGCTGGCACGAGGTAAAGCCGAGCACTTGGGAATGCTGGCGCAGCCAGGTGTTGACGTGGCTTTTGATCATCGGCCGCTTGCCGTCCAGGCGCACGGCCTTGCCGTGGGTGACGCGCACGCAGCGGATTTCGAATTTGGTGGCTTCGGCAAGAAACGCCCAGAGGGTTTCGCGGGCTTTTTCGACGTTCATGCCATGCAGGTCAAGGCTGCCCTCGAACGGGATCTGGCCGACCTTGAGCTTGCGCATCTGGCTTTCCTGCACGCCGTCGCGGGCCCACATCAACTCGTCTTCGGGACCTACATCAATAACGAATTGATCCGACAGGCCGTCCACCGTAGTGGCGTCCGTGCGCACGGTCGCCGCCTGGCGCAGCTTGGCGATCTGGGCGCGGTCGGTCTTGGGTTTGCCGGTTTCGGCGCGATCGTGCTTGATCGGCTTGACGCCGCGCAGCTCGTTCTTGAACAGGGAAAAATCGTCGTCTTGCATGTCAGCCTCCGCGAAGGGCGGGCAGTTTACCTAATCGCGGCGGCTTGATGCGCAACAAACGCTATCTGTGCGCCATCAGTCGTGCTTTTTCATCAGGTGCGAGGCGATGTTCAGTGACAAGGGTTGGCGCATGCGCCGACGGCAACGGCGCCACAGCCATAGGCCGAACCACAGCACCAGCAGGCCGATCACCAACAGTATGGCAGAACCGCCAGGGCTGGCATTCAGCTCGCCCAGGGCCGGTGAGTGTCCAAACAAACCAGCGGCGCCGGCAATTGCCAGCAGCACACCCGCTATCGCAAACAGCGCGGCAAAGCCGGCGCCGATGCGCAGACGCCAGTTGCTCGGGCCCTTGGGGCGCAAGCGACGTGCATCAAAACCATCGGATATCTTCATTCCGACCTTTCCTCCAGGGTATCGGCCCTTCGACCGGAAGATACACAGGTTGTTCCGGGTACAGAGGCAATTGCAGCAAATGAGAGGCTTTTGCGGATGAGCGGGTGGCTACCCGCTCATCGAAGGTCGATCAGATCAGATCTTTGGTCAAGGCGAGGGTGGCGAAGTTGTCAGCCATGATGGCCATTTCGGTCTGCTGCACGTGGTCGGCGCTGAGGATGCCGCCTTTGTAAGGCAGGTCGCGGGTGGCGCAGGCGTCTTCCACCAGGGTGCAACGGAAACCCAGATTCTTCGCCGCGCGCACGGTGGTGCTGACGCTGGAGTGGCTCATGAAGCCGCAGACGATCAGGTCCAGGGAGCCGAGGTCTTGCAGGTGCTTTTCAAGGCCGGTGCCGTGGAAGGCGCTGGGCAGCAGCTTGCCGATGATGGTTTCGTCAGCCTGGGGTTCAAGCCCCGGGATGAATTCACCGCGCTCGCCCTGGGGATCGAACAGCCCGCCCACCGTACCCAGGTGGCGCACGTGCACGATCGGGCGCCCGGCGTTGCGCGCGGCAGCGGTCAGTTGCTTGATGTTTTCGACAGCAGAGTCCATGCCCGACAGGGCGAGGGGACCACTGAGGTATTCCTTCTGGGCGTCGATGATCACGAGGGTCGCATGGTTCAGGTTCGCCGCTGCGTAACCACGACCGCTGAGTTGAAACATCGTCTTTGGAACGGACATTCTGGGGCTCCTGTGAGTGGGGCTTTTGTGACATTGTCCTCTGGCTGAGCGCTTCTGTGAATCGCTACCATCGTAAGGTACGCCGTTGTTGGCGTGTAGCGATGTCAATAGGGCACTACGTTTAGGCAAAAAGCCCAATTAAGATGAAATCCGACGTGCGGCAAAGGGTTTTTTCGTACATCGTCGGTACAGCTTAAGGCTGTTAGAATCGCCGGTCGTTTTTTCCAGGAGCTTGCCCCCGTGATCACTTCTCGCCTGCGCACCTTGCGCGACCATATCCGTTGGGCCGTCAGCCGTTTCCATGGGGAAGACCTGTTTTTCGGCCATGGCACCGACAACGCCTGGGATGAAGCTCGGCAACTGGTGCTCGGCGCCTTGCACCTGCCATGGGAAATTGCCGACAGCTACCTGGATTGCAACCTGGAAGAAGAGGAAATCTCCCACGTGCAACGGTTGCTGCACCGCCGCATCCACGAGCGCGTGCCCACCGCTTACCTGTTGAAGGAAGCCTGGTTCTGCGGCATGTCGTTTATCGTCGATGAGCGCGTGTTGATTCCACGCTCACCGATTGGCGAACTGATCGAAAACCGCTTCGAACCGTGGCTGGGCACACCGCCGGCGCGCATCCTTGACCTGTGCACCGGCTCCGGTTGCATCGGTATTGCCTGCGCCTACGAGTTCCAGGACGCCGAAGTGGTATTGGGCGACCTGTCTTTTGAAGCGCTGGAAGTGGCCAACCTGAACATCGAGCGCCATGGCGTCGACGAGCGGGTGTACACCGTGCAGGGCGATGGCTTTGATGGTTTGCCGGGCCAGCGTTTTGACCTGATCGTGTCCAACCCGCCATATGTCGATGCCGAAGACTTTGCCGACATGCCGGACGAATACCAGCACGAACCTGAACTGGGCCTGGCGTGCGGCGATGACGGGTTGAACCTGGTTCGGCGGATGCTGGCCGAGGCGGCAGATCACTTGACCGAGAAGGGCTTGCTGATTGTCGAAGTGGGCAACAGCCAGGTTCACGTCGAGGCGTTGTACCCGGAAGTCGACTTTGCCTGGCTGGAGTTCCAGCGTGGTGGGCATGGTGTGTTCATGTTGACGGCTGAGCAGTGCCGGGCGCATCAGGCGGTGTTTGCCGCCAGGGTCTGATCTAACGGCAGGAATGCGGTCAGTGTAGGAGCTGGCTTGCCTGCGACAGCGGAGTGTCATTGCCGGGGATGCCGGCTGATACACCGCTATCGCAGGCAAGCCAGCTCCCACATTGGTATCCGGTTTCTGCAGAAGGATTACCGATGTGTCGCAATCCAGATCAACAACCCCGCCTGAAACACGGTAAACGCCACCAGGCAGGTAATCGTGAAGCGCAGCCCGCTGTCTTCGCGCTTGAACTTGGTGACCTTTTCCTCTTCCTTGCGCAGTTTCACTTCCTGCTCGGCCAGGTTCTGCTCGGCCTGTTGCAGCATTTGCGCCGCTTCCAGAATCTCCACGAACTGCAGTTTTTCAGTGTTCCAGCTGTCCAGCACGTCACTGGCCTTGCCCGGCTGCACGTTGCCCTTCAGGTGCTGGACATCGGCATACGCCACATCAAACCCCTGAATGCGCAGGAAGTGATCCCGGCGCAGGCGCGTGGCTTCGTTGAGCGCGTCCTTGTTGGCCAGGTCAACGCCGTCGACACGATAGTGCGCCCACTTCTTTTTCGCCCAGGCAGCGCCCTGGGCTACCAGGAAACGGCCGATACCGCGGTTCGCCGGTTCGATCTCCAGGCTGTTGCCCGGACCAAAATGCACCCGCTGGGTGGCGTGATCCACCCAGATATCCAGGTGATTCTGTTCCCGGCGTACCCGCTGGCCAGGCAACTGAATGACCATGCGCAGCAGGCTGTGGTCCTTGTTATTGCGTTCGGCCCAGCCAAACTGCACAAAGCGCAGTGGCCTCACGCCGGTGGAGCGATCGGTGGCCAAAGGAGCCAGGCGCAGCATCTTGAAATGTTCGGCCTGGACCTCCGCCCACGGTAACGCGGCCGATGCGGCGGCTTCGGTTTCAGCCGTGCTCTCGGCGGTAGATTCGGGTGTTGCTTCGGTGTTCGTCATTCGGCGCGATCCTGTCCAAGCTCTGCGGGCCGACAGGCTTTTTGCTGTCGACCCATGGCTTATCGGCCGTTTTACTCAGGACTGGAGGGGGAATACTCGCTTAACTGGCGCGAAGTCCGTCGATAAAGCGAACCAGGCGGGTGCCCAGTTCGGCAGCCAGCGGCAACTGAGGGTCGTTATAGGATTCCAGTTGCTGCTTCACGTCATTGGGCACGATCCGCATCACGTGGTTCATGCCCTCGATCACCGTCAGTTCGGCGTCGGGCTTGGCCTTCTGCAGTTGTTGCGCGTCGGCCACGCCCACCTGCAGGTCATTGGTGCCCTGGACGATCAGCGCCGGCATCTTCAGTTTGGCAAACGCTGCCGACGGATCGGCGCGGAACAGGCTGATCAGATAAGGCTGCACGCTGGGTCGGAAAATCCCCTCAAGCGGGGCAGGCACGTCGGCATCCACCTGGCCGGCCTTGAGGTGGTCGAGAATCTGGTTGCTGCGTAGCAGCAGCGCGGGTGGCATGTGGTCGGCCAGTTGCTGGCGGATCACCTGGTCCACCGGGCGCGCACTGCCGGACAGGGAAATCACCCCGGCCGGGTTGAGCTGCGGGGCGGCGAGGGCGGCGACCAGTGCGCCTTCACTGTGGCCCAGCACAATCAGCGGGCCCATGCGCGGGTCGGCCTTGAGCAGCTTGCCCCAGGCCACGGCGTCGGACACGTAGGCATCCAGGGTCAGGTTGCGTTCATCGGGGGTGGCGGCAAGGCTGGCGGCTACACCGCGCTTGTCGTAGCGCACGCTGGCGATGTTGTGTCTGGCCAGCACCCAGGCCAGGCGCTTGAGGCTGTCGTTGCGTGCGCCATCGGCGCTGTTGCCGTTGCGGTCGGTGGGGCCGGAGCCGGGAATGATCAGCACCACGGGCACCGGTTTGTCGGATTTGGGCAACAACAGCGAGCCAAACAGCTCGCCACTGCCGGTGTCCAGGCTGATAGGCCGTTGCAGCACGACAGGGGAGGCGGCGAAGCCAAGGCTGGAAAACAGGGTGAGGGTCAAAAGCAGAACTCGCAGCATCATCGCGCCATCATGAGGAAGGTGCCGGTTGGACCAACGTCTACCGGTAAGGTTTCGAGGATGAACTAGTCGGTTAGCCTGCGTATACTGGCCGCCTTAAGTTATTACGGTTGACTTGATTCAACTGATTTCACGGAGCGCCCTGCATGTCCGGCAATACCTACGGCAAGCTGTTCACTGTTACCACCGCGGGCGAAAGCCATGGCCCGGCGTTGGTCGCCATTGTCGACGGCTGCCCGCCGGGCCTCGAGTTGTCCCTGGAAGACCTGCAGCGTGACCTCGACCGCCGCAAGCCCGGCACAAGCCGCCACACTACCCAGCGCCAGGAAGCCGATGAAGTCGAAATCCTCTCCGGCGTGTTCGAAGGCCGCACCACCGGGTGTGCCATTGGCCTGCTGATTCGCAACACCGACCAGAAGTCCAAGGACTACTCGGCGATCAAGGACCTGTTCCGCCCGGCCCACGCCGACTACACCTACCACCACAAGTACGGCGAACGCGACTACCGTGGCGGTGGCCGCAGTTCGGCGCGGGAAACCGCGATGCGCGTGGCGGCGGGGGCGATTGCCAAGAAATTCCTGGCCACCCAGGGCATCGTGATTCGCGGCTACATGAGCCAGCTCGGCCCGATCGAAATCCCGTTCAAGACCTGGGACAGCGTCGAAGACAACGCCTTCTTCTGCCCCGACCCGGACAAGGTGCCGGAACTGGAAGCCTATATGGACCAGTTGCGCCGCGACCAGGATTCCGTCGGCGCCAAGATCACCGTGGTTGCCGAAGGCGTGATGCCGGGCCTGGGCGAGCCGATCTTCGACCGCCTCGACGCCGAACTGGCCCATGCGCTGATGAGCATCAACGCCGTCAAGGGTGTGGAAATCGGCGCCGGCTTCGCCTGCGTGGCCCAGCGTGGCACCGAGCACCGTGACGAGCTGACCCCGGAAGGTTTCCTCAGCAACAACGCCGGCGGCATCCTCGGTGGCATCTCCTCCGGCCAGCCGATTGTTGCGCACCTGGCCCTCAAGCCAACGTCCAGCATCACCACGCCGGGCCGTTCGATCGATGTGCACGGCAACCCGGTGGACGTGATCACCAAGGGCCGTCACGACCCGTGCGTGGGCATCCGTGCCACGCCGATTGCCGAGGCGATGATGGCTATCGTGCTGATGGATCACCTGCTGCGCCATCGCGGGCAGAACGCCGATGTGAAGGTCAGTACGCCGGTGTTGGGCCAGCTGTGACGGTGTGTGGCGAGCGAGCTTGCTCGCGCTGGGCTGCGAAGCAGCCCCAAAGCCTGCAACCCGGTGTTACCTGGAAAAATGCGGCGCTTCTATCGGGGCCGCTTCGCGACCCAGCGCGAGCAAGCTCGCTCGCCACAAGCCACTTATGCTGACGGGAGCACTCCCGTACTGGCGACTCTCCAGCTTCTACCTGTTCTATTTCGCCCTGCTGGGGGCGACGGCGCCGTTCCTGGCGCTGTACTTCGATCACCTGGGGTTCTCCAGCGCGCGCATCGGCGAGCTGGTGGCCATCCCCATGCTGATGCGCTGCGTGGCCCCCAACCTGTGGGGCTGGCTGGGGGACTACACCGGCCGGCGCCTGGCCATCGTGCGCTTTGGCGCGGTGTGTACCCTGGTGAGCTTCTCGCTGATCTTTGTCAGCAAGACCTACGCCTGGCTGGCGCTGGTGATGGCGTTGCACGCGTTCTTCTGGCACGCGGTGCTGCCGCAGTTTGAAGTCATCACCCTCGCGCACCTGCAGGGCCAGACCTCACGCTACAGCCAGGTGCGGCTGTGGGGCTCCATCGGTTTTATTCTCACCGTGGTGATCATGGGGCGCCTGTTCGACTGGCTGAGCCTGGACATCTACCCGGTGGTGGTTGTGGTGATCATGGCGGGCATCATCGGTGCCAGTCTCTGGGTGCCGAATGCGCAGCCGTTGACCCAGGGCAATCGCCTGGCCGGTGACGGCTTTCTGCGACAACTGCGCAGCCCCGGCGTGCTGGCGTTTTACGCCTGTGTGGCGTTGATGCAAATGAGCCACGGCCCGTACTACACCTTCCTCACCCTGCACCTTGAACACCTGGGCTACAGCCGTGGGGTGATCGGCATGCTGTGGGCGTTGGGCGTGGTCGCCGAAGTGTTGATGTTCCTGGCCATGAGCCGGGTTCTCACGCGCTTTTCGGTACGCCGGGTGCTGATGGCGAGTTTCCTGCTGGCGGCCGTGCGCTGGTTGCTGCTGGGCTCATTCGCCGAATTTTTCTGGGTGCTGTTGTTGGCGCAAGTGATGCACGCGGCGACCTTCGGCAGTTTTCACGCGGCGGCCATCCAGTTCGTGCAACGCAGCTTTGGCGCTCGCCAGCAGGGCCAGGGCCAGGCACTGTATGCCGCACTGGCCGGTACCGGCGGCGCATTGGGCGCACTCTATTCAGGTTACAGCTGGAACCTGCTGGGGCCGACCCTGACCTTCAGCATTGCCAGCCTTGCGGCCCTGGCCGCCGCCATAATCATTGGCATTCGATTGCAAGAGGAGAGGCCATGAGCCTTTCCCGTGACAGAGGAAGAGTTTGATGAGCTATCTCGCGGTTTACCCCGTCTCCACCCCCGACACCCCGAACAAGGTGCTGACTCACCTCGACGATATTGCCTCGACCCTGGCCGAACTGGGCGTGGGTTTCCAGCGCTGGCAGGCCGCCGCCCGGCTTGAGGCGGGTGCCAGCGAGGCTGAAATCATTGCCGCCTATCAGCAGCCCATCGACCAACTGATGACCGAGCGCGGCTACACCCACGTCGATGTCGTCAGTATCAGCAACGACCATCCGCAGAAAGCCGAACTGCGTGCCGAGCGGCTCGACGAACACCGTTTGGCGCAGGATCACGTACGCTTCTTCGTCGCCGGACGTGGCCTGTTTACCCTGCACATCGAGGATTATGTGTACGCGGTGTTCTGCGAGAAAAACGACCTGATCGCCATCCCGGGCGGCATCGCCCATTGGTTCGACATGGGGGAAAACCCGCATTTTGTGGTGATCCGCCTGTTCAACGGCGAAGAAGGGCTGGCGATCAACCTGACCGGCGATACCATTGCCACAGGATTTGCGCGCCTGGAGGACTGAGTCCGAAGGGATGTTGAGGAAACAGCCTCGGTAGTTGAGGCTGTTTTAAACTTCAACCCATATGCGTTGGAAAATGTTGTGGGAAGAAACTTAAAGGTCTGTAAGTAACGGATGTTTATCACGGCAGTGACTTAATATTTCCACTCTTTGTGTAACTCTCCCTCCCCTAATTATTTGAATGCCTGTCAATAGGAGGAATCCGAATGTCGGCGCTACAAAGGCCTATGGAAGTGGGGGAGGCAGAAATGAGCGGCCCAAAGCAGCTGGAACAACCGTCCACTGAAACAGATCACACGCCCACTGCCGTCAAAAGCAAGGCACGCAGGGTATTGTCAGGCAAACCCCTGACGCCTAAAGAACTGGAGATTCTGCGCTGGGCAGTCGAGGGTAAGACAGTGTGGGAAATCAGCAGGATTCGCTCAATCTCCCAAGCCACGGTGAAGTTTCACCTGCGCAACATCTACGGCAAGTTGCAGGTATGCAATCGGGTACAGGCCGTGAACGAGGCGCTCAAGCTGCAGTTGTGTCAATAAAAAGGCCGTGATGCGTCAGCGCATCACGGCCTTATTCATTGCGGCAAAACTATCAGGCCGAATGGTAAGTCGGCAGGGCAAAGCGGTTCTGGCTTTGCAGCATCGAAATCTGCGGCAGATCGCTGGCTTGCTCAGCCAGGTCACGGCGAATGGCGCTGATGACCCAAGTGAGCTGGTCGGCCGTGTGCAACTGCTGATAAGAGATCGAACGTTTGATCTGCTTGCCTTCGCTGTTACGCAAGGTCAGCAGGATGCCGCCATCAGGACGTGCCTGGGTGGTGACGTCGAAATTGGAGAACACAGAAGAAAACTTATCTTGGATCAGGCTCATGTCTATCAGCTCCGTTAGCTCGTGTTTTGCAGCGTGGAGTGATAGGTGCAGTGATTGTGCCAGTACTGGTTATCTTAAAAAATCGTTATAAATCAGTGATTTGAAAAATTTTAAGATTTTCAGTTTCGTGCAATTTGCATGAATGGCCATCGTGCATCCTGCATTTTGCGTGGTTCTGCGTAAGATTTATCCGCAGGCGCGCAAGGCAGGTCTTCCATAGTGACCGCGAAACGGGCGGTTAAATTCCTTTTCCTTATGGGATACAAAACTTTTCAAATCCTGCATGTACAGCCAAAGAATGGCTGGCGTATTTTCCTGCAAGGCATCCGGCGCCAGTCTTACGGTGCAAAGGGTGTTTGAGGGTCATACGAACAATAAGAAAAAGGACGTTCCCACCATGAACCACCCGCCAAGTGACATGATCACCTGGGGCATGATGCTGCGTAAGGTGCCCACCATTGTCCGTGCGTTGCCGCGATTGGTCCGCGGTATCCGCGTTGCCAACATCACCGACCCCGACCAGCCATGCGGCCTCGGTTGGACCTTCGAGCAAGCCACCCAACGCAACCCCGATGGCGCCGCACTGCTGTATGGCGACAAGGTGCTCAGCTACCGCCAGGCCAACCAGCAGGCCAACCGCATGGCCCACTACCTGCAAGCGCAGGGCATCGGCAAGGGCGACGTGGTGGCGTTGTTTATCGAGAACCGCCCCGAGTTGTTGCTCAACGTGCTGGCCGTGGCCAAGGTCGGCGGCATTTGCGCGATGCTCAATACCGCGCAAACCCAGGCCGCACTGGTGCACAGCCTCAACCTGGTGACGCCGGCGGCGATCGTGGTCGGTGCCGAGTTGGTAGGCGCCTACGAGGTGGTTCGCAGCCAAGTGAGCATCCAGGCGGATAAAACCTGGTTTGTCGCCGATCAGCAGCAGGACAACGTACCGGCGGGTTATGTCGACCTGATGGCCGCGAGCGCTGACCATTCGCTGGAAAATCCCGCCAGCACCCAGCAGATCTACTTCAACGACCCCTGCTTCTATATCTACACCTCCGGCACCACCGGTTTGCCCAAGGCCGGCATTTTCAAGCACGGCCGCTGGATGAAGTCCTCGGCCAGTTTCGGCACCATCGCCCTGGATATGGGCCCCGAAGACGTCGTCTATTGCACCTTGCCGCTGTATCACGCCACCGGCCTGTGCGTGTGCTGGGGTTCGGCAATTGCCGGGGCGTCGGGGTTTGCCATTCGCCGCAAATTCAGCGCCAGCCAGTTCTGGGACGAGGTGCGCCGCTTCAACGCGACCACCCTGGGCTACGTCGGCGAGCTGTGCCGCTACCTGATCGACCAGCCCGCCAGTGAGCTGGACCGTGACAACCGGGTGACGAAGATGATCGGCAACGGCCTGCGCCCCGGCGTCTGGGCCGAGTTCAAGCAGCGCTTTGGCGTCGATCACATCTGTGAGCTGTACGCCGCCAGCGACGGCAATATCGGCTTCACCAACGTGCTGAATTTCGACAACACCATCGGCTTTTCTCTGATGCACTGGGCACTGGTGGACTACGCCCACGACAGCTGTGAGCCAATTCGCGGCAGTGACGGTTTCATGCGCGAAGTGCCGAAGGGCGGCCAGGGCTTGTTGCTGGCCCGGATCGATGACAAGGCACCTTTCGACGGCTACACCGACCCCGAGAAGAACCGCAAGGTTGTGCTCAGCGATGTGTTCGAAAAGGGTGACCGCTACTTCAACACCGGCGACCTGCTGCGCAATATCGGTTTCGGTCACGCCCAGTTCGTTGACCGGCTGGGGGACACCTACCGCTGGAAAGGCGAAAACGTCTCCACCACCGAAGTCGAGAACATCTTCCTGCAGCACCCGCAGATTTCCGAAGTGGTGGCCTACGGCGTAGAGATCGAAAACACCAATGGCCGCGCCGGCATGGCGGCCATCACGCCCGCTGAATCCCTGGCATCCCTGGACATGCGCGAGCTGCTGACGTTTGCCCACGGGCAGTTGCCGGCGTATGCGGTGCCATTGTTCCTGCGGATCAAGGTAAAGATGGAGACGACCGGCACCTTCAAATACCAGAAGGTAAAACTCAAGGAGGAGGCATTCGACCCGGACAAGGCGGGCGATGATCCGATCTTTGCCTGGCTGCCGGGATCGGACAGCTACGTGCCGGTCACCGGGCAACTGCTGGCGGACATCCAGGCGGGCAAGTTCCGTTATTGATTCTGGCTATCGCCGCTTTTGGGAAAAAAGGCATGACAGTGGGGAACTCCGTCGCGAGACTGGACGCCTTATGAAACACCAGACAAGGAGCCCCACATGTCAGACCAAGCCAAACAAATGACCGAAGACGAAGCCGCCGAATTTGCCGAGCAGGTGTTCGACGTGGCGCGCAAGGGCGACGCCGCGATGCTGGCTGCGTTGCTGGCCAAGGGCTTGCCGCCGAACCTGCGCAACCACAATGGCGATACGCTGTTGATGCTGTCTGCCTACCACGGCCATGTCGATGCCGTGAAAGTGCTGCTGGAATTCAAGGCCGACCCACAGATTGCCAATGACAAGAACCAGCTGCCGATTGCCGGCGCGGCGTTCAAGGGCAACCTGCCGGTGGTCAAGGCGTTGATCGAAGGCGGTGCGTTGGTCGAGGGCGCGTCTTCCGATGGCCGCACGGCCCTGATGATGGCGGCGATGTTCAACCGTACCGAAATGGTGGATTACCTGATCAGCCAGGGCGCCAACCCCAAGGCCACCGATGCCCAGGGCGTGACCGCGCTGGCAGCGGCCCAGACCATGGGGGCGGTGGATACGGCGGCGCAGTTGCAAAAACTGGTGTAGGCTTTGCGCCCTCAAAATCAGCCCCGCCACAGGACCACCCCATGAAAACCGCACTCGTCGAACTCATCAGCAAAATCAGCTCCGGCTGCATGAGCGAACCCGAGATCGCCAAGGTGGCTGACGAAGCGGCCCAGGCCTACGCCGATCCTGAAGCTTTCCTGGCCGCCAACCCGGACATCAACTACGACGACACTTTCCCGATTCCCCTGGGCGAGTGGATCGTCGTCGGCAGCCTGCCCGACACCGTGCTGTTCCAGGCCGACACTTACCTGGACCTGTTTGCCCAGATCGTCGCCTCCTTCGGCCCCGGCGTGGCGTTCAACCTCAAGCCCAAGCAACTGGCCAAGACCGAAGCCCTGACCGCACTGAACCGCATCCAGATCCAGATGAGTGCCCTCAACCCGGAAAACGGCGGCTACGTGCTGGTCAACTTCAGCCAACTGCTGGACGACGAGATTCAGGCCGTGCTGGTCTACGGCAACGACGTGCCACGGGTGCTGGAGTTGTGCGCTGAAGTCGGGATTAAGGGCGAACCGTCCCTGGAAGCCCTGCGGGTTGCGGTGCACGTCTGAAATAAAACGGAACCCCTGGCCACGGCTGACTATCCTAAGCAGGCAAGCCCTCACTTAGGAGCGATACCATGGGTTCCACTTTTAATGGCCTGATCGGGTTGATCATCCTCGCGCTGGATATCTGGGCGATCATCAACGTGTTCAAAAGCGGCGCGGGTACCGGCGCCAAAGTGCTGTGGATCCTGCTGATCCTGCTGCTGCCGGTGTTGGGCTTGATCATCTGGGCGATCGCCGGGCCGCGCGGCAACGTGCGGATCTGAAGCTTTGCGTAGCAGCTGTCGAGCTTAAGCGAGGCTGCGTCTGCGGTGTGTCAGGCAAACCGCAAACGCAGCCTCGCTTAAGCTCGACAGCTGCTACGCGGGTACCCCTATTGTGGGTTAGATCAACCAGCTGCCTTCCAGCTCCAGCAACTTCACCTTGTTTTCAATCCCGCCGCCAAACCCCACCAATGTTCCATCGCTGCCCACCACGCGGTGGCACGCAATGATGATGGAGATCGGGTTGGCGCCATTGGCCGTGCCCACCGCGCGGATCGCCTTGGGATTTTCCAGGTACTGGGCCTGTTCGCCATACGTCCAGGTGCGCCCGTACGGGATCTGCAACAACGCCTGCCAGACCTGCTGCTGAAACGGCGTACCCACCGGTGCCAATGTCAGGTCGAACACTTCCCGCTTGCGCGCGAAATACTCATCCAGTTGCCGACGCACTTCATCCAGTTCATTAGTTGCCGGGATCCAGTCCGCCTGCACCGGGCATTGATGCACGTCCATATACAACAGGCGCAGCCCTTGTTCATCCGCCGCCAGTAACAGCGGCCCGAGCGGGCTTGGGTGATAGCAATAAAACATCATCGGGGCGATCCAAAAGGGCAGGGGGCAAAGATACGGCCGTAAGTTGGCCGCTACAATCCCGTTGTTTTTTGTGTGTCGAGATATTCGCTGTACAAAATTTTCACATTCCATCCAAGACAATTCGCCGGCTATTTTCCTGTCCGAGTGCTCTAAGACGAGTGCCAACAAACGGCCGGAGTGAGTAATCAATGGCGTTGCCGGCGTTGATCGGGCACCATTTGCGCCATTGCGTTCACCGTCTACCCCAGCCAGCCTGGGCGAGGGCGGGGCGCCGCTGTATTCATTCGCAACTTAAACTTCCAATGGGTCCTAAAACGACATGGCAAACCCGGACGCCCTGAATCAGCAGCGAGCTTCTAATCGCTTGCTGCAACCGACCGTCAAATCCCATCTGGCGTACACGCTGCTTTGTGCCTTGATCATGATGGTGATGTTCTCCCTGCTGCGCCTGGCGCTGCTGGTCTACAACCGCGAAATGATCCTCGACACACCGGCCTCGACCTTCCTCGAAGCATTCGCCAACGGCCTGCGCCTGGATATCCGCCTGGTGATGTACGTGTTGGTCCCGCTGCTGCTGGCCTTGTTCAGCGTGCGGGCCATGGCGGCGCGCGGGTTCTTCCGCTTGTGGCTGACGGTCGCGTCGAGCATCGCGCTGTTCCTGGGCCTGATGGAGATGGACTTCTACCGCGAATTCCACCAGCGCCTCAACGGCCTGGTCTTCCAGTATGTGAAGGAAGACCCGAAAACCGTGATGAGCATGCTCTGGTATGGTTTCCCGGTGGTGCGCTACCTGCTGGCCTGGGCCGTGGGCACGCTGATCCTGAGCATCGCCTTCAAAGGCGCCGACCGTGCAACGCGCCCACGCGGCCCGTTCAGCGGTGGCAGCATCGGCACCCGCCAGGTGGCGCCGTGGTACACACGCATCGCGGTGTTCGTGGTCTGCCTGCTGGTGGCCGTGGTCGCCATCCGTGGCACCCTGCGTCAGGGCCCGCCACTGCGTTGGGGTGACGTGTACACCACCGATTCGAACTTCGCCAACCAGTTGGGCCTCAACGGTACGTTGTCGCTGATCTCGGCGGCGAAATCGCGCTTCTCCGAAGAACGTTCGAACATCTGGAAAGCCACCCTGGAGCAGCCTCTGGCGACCCAGACCGTGCGCGACATGCTGGTGCTGCCGACCGAAAAGCTGGTGGATACCGATACCGCTGCCGTGCGTCGTGACTTCACGCCGCCGGCCGAGAAGACCCTGCCGATCAAGAACGTCGTGGTTATCCTGATGGAAAGCTTCGCCGGTCACTCGGTGGGCGCCCTGGGCCGCCCGGGCAACATCACGCCGTACTTCGACAAACTGTCCAAGGAAGGCCTGCTGTTCGACCGTTTCTTCTCCAACGGCACTCACACCCACCAGGGTATGTTCGCCACCATGGCCTGCTTCCCGAACCTGCCGGGTTTCGAATACCTGATGCAGACGCCGGAAGGCAGCCACAAGCTCTCGGGCCTGCCGCAGTTGCTCAGCGCCCGCAAGTTTGACGACGTGTATGTCTACAACGGCGACTTCGCCTGGGACAACCAGTCGGGCTTCTTCAGCAACCAGGGCATGACCAACTTCATCGGCCGCAATGACTTCGTCAACCCGGTGTTCTCGGATCCGACCTGGGGCGTGTCCGACCAGGACATGTTCAGCCGTGGCCTGGAAGAGTTGAAGGCACGTGAAGGCGGCAAGCCGTTCTACGCGCTGCTGCAAACCCTGTCCAACCACACGCCGTACGCGTTGCCGACGCCATTGCCGGTTGAGAAAGTCACTGACCGTGGCAGCCTCAACGAGCATTTGACGGCCATGCGCTACTCCGACTGGGCCCTGGGCCAGTTCTTTGAAAAGGCCCGCAAGGAGCCGTACTTCAAGGAAACCCTGTTCGTGATTGTGGGCGACCACGGCTTCGGCAACGAACAGCAGATCACCGAGATGGACCTGGGCCGCTTCAACGTACCGATGTTGATGATTGCACCGGGCATGCAGGAAAAATTCGGCGAGCGTGACCACACCGTCGGCACCCAGATCGACATCGTGCCGACCATCATGGGCCGCCTCGGCGGCGACACCCTGCACCAGTGCTGGGGCCGCGACCTGCTCAACCTGCCGGAAGGCGACAAGGGTTTCGGCGTGATCAAGCCGTCGGGCAGCGACCAGACCGTGGCCTTGCTCACCGGCGACCGTGTGCTGGTACTGCCCAAGGAAATGCCACCGAAGCTGTGGGAATACGAACTGGGCGCCAACCCTACCGGGAAAGTGATTCCAGAGTCGCCGGACGAGGCTGCGTTGAAGCAGAAGCTCGAATCGTTCCTGCAGACCGCTACCAAGAGCCTGCTGGATAACACCGCAGGTGTGGTGGACGGCAAGCCGGACTAAACACCCGCGCATAAAAAAAGAGGCCTTCAAGGCCTCTTTTTTTTGCGCTCTTAAACCGGTTATATCTTGCCGAGCAACAACAGAATCAGCAGCACTACCAACACGGTACCGAGAATACCCGATGGTCCGTAACCCCAGTTGCGCGAGTGAGGGAACACTGGAAGACCACCGACCAGCAGGAGGATCAGAATAATGATAAGAATGAGGCTCATGTTTTGTTTTCCTTATTGTCTTCTGAAAAGACCTGATATTTAACGAGTAAGCCCGACAGCTATTACGGACGCCTTAATAACTCCGACCGGTGCGTTCGTCAGAAAATTCCGTGTTTTTTTAAAGCATTTTGCTAACTTGCTTATTTCCTTTAAGCGCGTTGCAACTATCCATCCTTAGTTTAAATAAATTGAACTTGGCGGGTTTCCCGCTATCCGACCCGGCCCACGGTTTGCCCGGGGCATTCAGCACTCTGATGGTGCGTGGGTGGCGCAAAAACCTTCGCTACACTGCGGCTCACTTCTTCCGTGAACCACAAGGCTACTTTCCTATGCAAAATCGCATGATGATCACCGGCGCCGGTTCTGGCCTGGGTCGCGAAATCGCTCTGCGCTGGGCCCGCGAGGGTTGGCAGCTGGCCTTGTCGGACGTCGCCGAAGCAGGCCTGCAAGAAACCCTCAAGCTAGTGCGCCAGGCCGGCGGCGACGGTTTCACCCAGCGCTGCGACGTGCGCGACTACAGCCAGCTCACGGCTTTCGCACAGGCCTGTGAGGAAAAGCTCGGTGGCATCGACGTGATCGTCAACAACGCCGGTGTGGCGTCGGGCGGGTTCTTCAGCGAGTTGTCCCTGGAAGACTGGGACTGGCAGATCGCAATCAACCTCATGGGCGTGGTCAAGGGCTGCAAGGCGTTCCTGCCGCTGCTGGAAAAGAGCAAGGGCCGCATCATCAACATCGCTTCCATGGCTGCGCTGATGCAAGGCCCGGCCATGAGCAACTACAACGTGGCCAAGGCTGGTGTGGTGGCGCTGTCCGAAAGCCTGTTGGTGGAACTCAAACAACAGGAAGTGGGCGTGCATGTGGTGTGCCCGTCGTTCTTCCAGACCAACCTGCTGGACTCGTTCCGCGGGCCGACTCCGGCGATGAAGGCCCAGGTGGGCAAGTTGCTGGAAAGCTCACCGATTACCGCTGCAGAGATCGCCGACTACATCTACCAGCAAGTGGCTGAGGGACAATTCATGATCCTGCCCCACGAGCAGGGGCGCATGGCCTGGGCGCTGAAGCAGAAGAACCCGCAGCTGCTGTATGACGAAATGACCGTGATGGCGGACAAGATGCGGGCGAAAGCTCAGTCGCAGGCGGTGAAAGGTTGAATTTCAGGTGAGCACCTGATGTGGCGAGGGAGCTTGCCGTGGCAAGGAGCTTGCTGTGGTGAGGGAGCTTGCTGTGGCGAGGGAGCTTGCTCCCGCTGGGGTGCGAAGCGCCCCTAACAAGATCAATGCATTCTTTCAGGAAGACTTGGGCGGCAGGTTTTGGGGCTGCTTCGCACCCCAGCGGGAGCAAGCTCCCTCGCCACAGCAAGTTCTCTAGCCACAGAGATCGCCTGCAAATATGAACATGCCGTTTAGTTCTTGGATGCTATTCGCGACTATTCACTGCCTGTCTGTAGGGTAATTTACCCTGGCGTGTAAGGCATGCCTGTTTAACCTGAAGGTCATTGATGGTGACAGGCGGGTAGCGCAAGGTCGGCGTCCGGTAATTCAAAAAGGACGAACCCCATGCTGGTACTAAGCCGCGCGGTAGGCGAAATAATCTCGGTGGGTGACCAGATCACCTTGCGCATCCTGGAGGTGAGCGGCACCCAAGTAAAATTGGGTGTCGAAGCGCCAGTGGGGGTCAATGTGCATCGGGCGGAGGTCTATCAGAAGATTCTCAGCCGGCAGGGGCAGCCCGTCCCCAACCCTTGACAGTCCTCAGTCAAACAGATGCTTGGGCACATCGTGCTTGAGCATCAACTGGCACTGCTCGCTCTCGGGGTCGAAAACGATCAGGGCCTGGCCCTTGGTCAGCGCCTGGCGCACGCGCAGCACGCGGGTTTCCAGGGGCGTGTCGTCGCCATTGTCGGTGCCGTCGCGGGTCACGAAGTCTTCGATGAGGCGGGTCAGGGTGTCGACTTCAAGTGCATCGTAGGGAATCAGCATACAAGCCTCAGCTAAGGAATCCCGGCGATGCTACTGCGCCGGGATCCCAGTTGCCAGTCTCAGGTTTTCTGGCCCACCAGGCTGTCCACCGACGGCACGCGGGTATCGCTCTCCATCTGTGTGTCGTGTTCGATCTGGTGGCTGAACCGGTCCAGTGAGCCTTTGGCCGGCTGGGCATCGCTGGCGAACACCGGCGGGCTGAGGATGTAGGCCCCCAGCAGGCGGCTCAGCGCGGCCAGGCTGTCGATGTGGGTGCGCTCGTAGCCGTGGGTGGCATCGCAACCAAACGCCAGCAGCGCGGTACGAATGTCGTGGCCGGCGGTCACCGCCGAATGCGCGTCGCTGAAGTAATAGCGAAACAGGTCGCGGCGCACCGGCAACTCGTTCTCCGCCGCCAGGCGCAGCAGGTGGCGTGACAGGTGATAGTCATAGGGCCCGCCGGAATCCTGCATCGCCACGCTCACCGCGTGTTCGCTGGAATGCTGCTCGTGGGCCACCGGCGCGATGTCGATGCCGACGAACTCACTCACATCCCACGGCAAGGCCGCCGCTGCGCCACTGCCGGTTTCTTCGGTGATGGTGAACAGCGGGTGGCAGTCGATCAGCAACGGTTCGCCGCTGTCGACGATGGCCTTGAGCGCCGCCAGCAGGGCGGCGACCCCGGCTTTATCGTCCAAGTGGCGGGCGCTGATATGGCCGCTTTCGGTGAACTCCGGCAGCGGGTCGAAGGCGACGAAGTCCCCCACGCTGATCCCCAGGGAATCGCAATCGGCACGGGTGGCGCAGTAGGCGTCCAGGCGCAGTTCGATGTGGTCCCAGCTGATGGGCATCTCGTCCACGGCAGTATTGAATGCGTGCCCGGAGGCCATCAGCGGCAGCACGCTGCCACGGATCACACCGTTATCGGTAAACAGGCTGACGCGGCTGCCTTCGGCAAACCGGCTGGACCAGCAGCCTACCGGCGCCAGGGTCAGGCGGCCGTTGTCCTTGATCGCCCGCACGGCGGCACCGATGGTGTCCAGGTGCGCGGAGACGGCGCGGTCGGGGCTGTTTTTCTGGCCCTTGAGGGTGGCGCGAATGGTGCCGCGCCGGGTCATTTCAAACGGAATGCCCAGCTCTTCGAGGCGCTCGGCAACGTAGCGCACGATGGTGTCGGTAAACCCGGTGGGGCTGGGAATGGCGAGCATTTCCAGCAGCACTTTTTGCAGGTAAGCGAGATCCGGTTCGGGGATGGTTCGGGTCATGGAAACTCCTGATGAGTTGAGGGCATCGATGGTTTCGATGAGTGGGCGATTGGCTAGAGAATCATCGACTGTTCCGACCCCATCGCGGGCAAGCCCGGCTCCCACAGGGGAATGCATTCCACAGGTGGGAGCGGGCTTGCCCGCGAAAGCGCCAGTCAAGGCAACACCTTTCTCAAGCCGTCGGTTGGCTATGGGGAAACAACAGATCCACAAACTTTTCAGCCGTCGGCTGCGGTTCATGGTTGGCCAGCCCGGCCCGTTCGTTGGCTTCGATAAACACGTAGTCCGGTTGGTCGGCGGCCGGCACCATCAGGTCCAGGCCCACCATGGGAATGTCCAGGGCGCGGGCGGCGCGCACGGCGGCGTCCACCAGGGTCGGATGGAGGATGGCAGTGACGTCTTCCAGGCAACCGCCGGTGTGCAGGTTGGCGGTGCGCCGCACGGCCAGGCGTTCGCCACGGGGCAGGATGCTGCTGTAGTCGTAGCCGGCGGCGTGCAGGGTGCGTTGGGTCTCGTGGTCCAGGGGGATTTTGCTTTCGCCGTCGGTGGCGGCCTGGCGTCGACGGCTCTGGGCTTCGATCAACGCGCCAATGGAGTGCTGGCCATCACCGGTGACTTCTGCCGGGCGGCGAATGGCGGCGGCGACCACTTCAAAACCGATCACCAGGATCCGCAAATCGAGGCCTTCGTGGAAGCTTTCCAACAGCACGCGCGAGTCGAACTGGCGTGCGGCCTCGATTGCTTTTTGCACGTCCTCGATCGTCTGTAAATCCACCGCCACGCCCTGGCCTTGCTCGCCATCCAGCGGCTTGATGACGATGCGCTGGTGCTCGTCGAGAAACTCCAGGTTGTCGTCGGCACTGCCGGCCAGCTGTTGCTGCGGCAGGTTCAAGCCGGCGGCCTTGAGAACCTTGTGGGTCAGGCTCTTGTCCTGGCACAAGGTCATGCTGATGGCGCTGGTCAGGTCGCTCAACGACTCGCGGCAGCGCACGCGGCGGCCACCGTGGCTCAGGGTGAACAGGCCGGCATCGGCATCGTCCACCTGCACATCAATCCCGCGCCGATGCGCTTCCTCGACGATGATCCGCGCATAAGGATTGAACTCCGCCTGCGGGCCGGGGCCGAGAAACAGCGGCTGGTTGATGCCGTTTTTGCGCTTGATAGCGAAGGTGGTCAGTGCGCGAAATCCGAGCTTGGCGTAGAGACTCTTCGCCTGGCGGTTGTCATGCAGCACCGACAGGTCGAGGTAGCTCAGGCCACGGCTCATGAAGTGCTCGATCAAGTGGCGCACCAGCACTTCACCCACGCCGGGGCGGGTGCATTGCGGGTCCACCGCCAGGCACCAGAGGCTGCAACCGTTCTCCGGGTCGTGGAAGGCTTTCTGATGATTGAGGCCCATCACGCTGCCGATCACCGCGCCGCTGTCTTCGTCTTCCGCCAGCCAATACACCGGGCCGCCCTGGTGACGCGGGGTCAGCAACGCCGGGTCCACCGGCAACATGCCGCGCCCCTGGTACAGCTGGTTCACTGCTTGCCAGTCCGCCTCGCTTTGCACCCGGCGAATCCGGAACCCGCGAAACACCCGGGTCGCCGGGCGATAGTCGGTGAACCACAGGCGCAAGGTGTCGGACGGGTCGAGAAACAACTGCTGCGGATCAATCCCCAGGATCTGCTGCGGCGCCGCGACGTAGAGGGCGATGTCGCGCTCGCCGGGCTGCTCGTTGAGCAACTCCAGGGCCAGGCTTGCCGGGTCCGGGAAGGTGTGGCCGATCAACAGCCGGCCCCAGCCGCAATGCACGGCAATCGGCGTGGTGTCCAGCGCGCTGCCGTCTTCGGCGAGGCGGGCTTGCAGGCGCTCGTAAGAGGGCGCCTGGCCCCGCAGCAAGCGTTGGCTGTAAGCCGTGGCATGAGGTTTCATGAATCAGATTCCTTGTTCGCTGAGCCACAGGTTCAGCGCCGCCAGTTGCCACAGCTTGGAGCCGCGCAACGGGGTCAATTGGCCTTGGGGATCGGTGAGCAGGCGGTCGAGCATCGCCGGGTTGAACAGGCCGCGATCCTGGCTCGGGTCCAGCAGCAGGTCGCGCACCCAGTTCAAGGTGTCGCCTTGCAAATGCTTGAGCCCGGGCACCGGGAAGTAGCCTTTCTTGCGGTCGATGACTTCGCTGGGGATCACCCGGCGTGCGGCTTCCTTGAGCACCTGCTTGCCGCCGTCGGGCAGCTTGAATTTACCCGGCACCCGGGCCGACAGTTCCACCAGGCGATAGTCGAGAAACGGCGTGCGCGCTTCCAGGCCCCAGGCCATGGTCATGTTGTCGACGCGCTTGACCGGGTCGTCCACCAGCATCACGGTGCTGTCCAGGCGCAGGGCCTTGTCCACCGCGGCATCGGCGCCAGGCTGGGCGAAATGTTCGCGCACGAAGTCACCGGCTGCGTCATTGGCGGTCAGCCATTTGGGCGTGACAGTGGCGGCATAGTCGTCGTAGCTGCGGTCGAAAAATGCATCGCGGTAAGCGGCATACGGGTCGCTCGCGCCGTCCACCTGCGGGTACCAGTGGTAACCGGCGAACAGTTCATCGGCGCCCTGGCCGCTCTGCACCACCTTGCAATGCTTGGCCACTTCCCGGGACAGCAGGTAGAACGCGATGCAGTCATGGCTGACCATCGGCTCGCTCATGGCACGAAAGGCCGCCGGCAGTTGCTCGATGATTTCGCTTTCGGCGATGCGCAATTGGTGGTGTCGGGTGCCGTAGTGCTTGGCGATCAGGTCCGAGTACTGGAACTCGTCGCCGCGCTCGCCACCGGCGTCTTCAAAACCGATGGAGAACGTCGACAGATCCTGCACGCCCACTTCGCGCAACAGGCCCACCAACATGCTCGAATCGACACCGCCCGAGAGCAGCACGCCCACATCCACCGCCGCTCGTTGACGAATCGCCACGGCTTCGCGGGTGCTGTCGAGCACGCGGTCGGTCCAGTCTTCCAGGGTCAGGTTGGCTTCATCGGCGTGGGGGCCGTAGGGCAGCGTCCACCAGGTTTTCTGCTCGACGGTGCCGCTGGCGTCGATGCGCATCCAGGTGGCCGGTGGCAGCTTCTCGATGCCCGCCAGCAGGGTGCGCGGGGCAGGTACCACGGCGTGGAAATTCAGGTAGTGATTGAGGGCCACCGGATCAAGGATCGGGTTGATATCGCCGCCCTTGAGCAACGCCGGCAGGCTGGAGGCAAAACGCAGGCGCTGGCCGGTGCGCGACAGGTACAGCGGCTTCACGCCGAGGCGGTCACGGGCGATAAACAGGCGTTGGGCATCACGCTCCCAGATGGCAAACGCGAACATGCCGTTGAGCTTGGGCAGCAACGCCTCGCCCCAGGCGTGGTAGCCCTTGAGCAGCACTTCGGTGTCGCCACCGGAATAGAAGGCATAGCCCAGCGCTTCAAGCTCCTGGCGCAGTTCGGGGAAGTTGTAGATCGCGCCATTGAACGCCAGGGACAGCCCCAATTGGGCGTCGACCATCGGTTGGGCGGAGCCGTCCGACAGGTCCATGATTTTCAGGCGACGATGGCCCAGGGCAATCGGCCCTTGGGCATGGAAGCCCCACGCGTCGGGGCCTCGGGGGGCGAGGTGATGGGTGATTCGTTCCACGGCTGCCAGGTCGGCAGGTTGGTGATCAAAGCGTAACTCGCCAGCTAATCCGCACATAGATTCCTTACCGGTTTTTCCGTTGGGGAGGGGTAAAAACAATCGCGCCAAAACGGCGGGTACCTGGAAACTGACACGGGTGAATCCGTGGAGTTTTAGACCGATCGGTTATAAGCAAGCTATCCGGGAGCGGCGTCACATACTTATGGGATTGCGGCGGCGAGTGCTGGTTATGGTGCGCACTTCATTTCGAGCCAAAAGGACATTGCCGATGCCGGACGCCACTTCCGCCTCCGTTCAACTCACCCAGGACCAACTCTCGGCCACGCTGCTGGAGCTGACGGGCGACCTGGACAAAGCCGATGTACTGCAACAACGCATTGCGCCCTGGCTGCTCAAGGCCAAGCCTGAATTGCTGGAGCAACTGGAGAAGGTTCATGAGTTGGCGGGGCTTCACGAACCCAGGGTCCAGGCCGTCCTGCAACGAATCAAAAGCCTGGATACGTTTTGCGCCGACGAACTGACCCGTGGCCTGAAAAGCCGGTTTGGGGTGACCCTGGACGTCAAGCACGATTATCTGCACCTCCCTTGGGTCTGGATCGACCCGGCGCCTTCGCCTCTGAGCCTGCACCAGCCGAAGGTGGTGGTCGAAACCCGCACGCTGCTGCAGGCGGCGATGCAGAATTTTTCCGAGGAGGAGGCACAGGGCGGGCGGTTCCCTCGGGACAGCGACGTGCATCGCAGTGACACTGGCGCTTTGGTGCCTGAAATCAGCGTCCCGGCATTCGCCACCTTGTGTCGCGAGCTGGACCTCGGGCAACGTTACCAACTGCACTTGCGGGCGGCGGTGAATCAGGCGCTGCCGCTGGCTGACGAGAGGCTGCACAACCCTGATGCCAGTGAAATAAAGCAGATGAAAGTCTATGACATGGCGGTGGACGTCTACCTGGCGTACCTGCGCGGCGACATCGGCGAGCCAGTGTTCAAGCTGTTATTGGATGTTACTCGCCAAGGGCCGAACCTCACCCAGTCAACCATTGCCGGCCTGACGCTCGATGACCAACCGCTGCTGTGTCAGGGCCTGAGTGTGCATGATTGCTGCCTGTGGGGCGTAGTGGTGTTCAGCCTCGCGGCGATTGATGAACACCCCGAAACCCGCTGTATCGTCTATATGCCGGGGGAGCCGCATCGCCCGATTTTCGAATACCCGACGTTTGCCGAGTTCCAGCTCTACCTGAGGTTGAAGCTGCACGTGAAAAGCTATGCGGATTTTTTTGTGCGGTATCTCGACGAAGCTTCACGCAAAGACTTTTTCAGCGGGTTTACCACCCATAAATCCTTGGGGTTGATCAAACCCCTGGCGATCAATAGCGGGTTGTTTCAGTTTTTTTTCAACAGCATGGTCGGCAAGCTGCAAAAAGACAGCCGGGTACTGGCGGTGCCCACGGCGGATTTTGATCAGGCGGTGCGCGACCAGCGCTGGCAATACTATGAATCCCTCGGATTGGACCTGCTCAATCTCGCCGGTTTTTTTGTGCCGGTTATCGGTCAACTGATGATGGGCGTGGCGATGGGGCAGATGCTCGGTGAGATCTACGAAGGGGTACAGGACTGGCGCCATCATGACCGCAGCAGCGCACTCTCGCATTTGCGCGCGGTGCTGGAGGGCGTGGCGTCCATGGCCGCGTTTGCGGCCGGGGGCAAAATTGTCGGCGCGGTACGCCGTGCTGCGCGGGATCACGTCGCAGCATTCGATGACGTCGAGGCGATCGAAAACACCGACGGCCAGCCCCGCTTATGGCGCCCCAGCCTCAAGCCTTACGCGCAGCCTGTCGCCGTTAAAGAGCCGGATGCCCAGGGATTTTTCCGGCAGGCGGGCCAGCAGTTGATCAGCATTGATGGCCTCGCCTACGCGGTACGTTTTGACCCGTTAAAGGGGCAATGGTGTATCCGTCATCCCAGCCGCCTGCAGGCTTACTCGCCACCGGTGGTGCATAACGGGGCCGGCGGCTGGCGCTCTTTCCATGAGCGCCCGCAGCAGGCCTGGAACAGCAGCCTCTATGGCTTGCGCCGCCTGGACCCGAGCCTCACCGACCTTGCCGATGGGCGCCTGGAACAGGTACGCCAAGCCAGTGATGTTCAGTTGTCCCAGGTTCAGCAGTGGGGCCAGGAAAACCTCAAACTGCCGGCCAGTTTTCAGGACAACATCCAATGGTTTGCCCTGGACCAAAAAATCAATGACTTGATCTGGCGCCTGGAAAAACGCCAGCCGTTCACGCGCGAAAGTCTGGACTTGCAACTGGAGGCCGTGCCGTTGATGCCGGGATGGCCCCGTGGACGCTACCTTGAGGTGCTGGATGCCGAGGGCCACGTCACGGCAACGTTCCCGGCTGACGCGCGTATCGACAATGAATTGAGCGTGGCCATCACCCACGATCAACTGGAGGAAGGCGAAGTCCTGCTGGGCGTGGCCGACGGCTTGTACCAGCGCGAACTTGACGTGCTGATGGGGGAAACGCCTGCCATGACCGGCGAAACTGCGGGGGAAGCGTTGGCGCGGCGACTGGCATACACCTTGAAGATCGACTGCAAGCCCTTGCACCGACGGCTCTACGCCGCTTACGACCGGGCTCTGGGACCGGAGCAGGCCCGGCTGATCGAGGAGGTACCGGGCCTGCCCGCGAAAATCGCCGGGGAACTGATTGCCAACGCCAGCAGCGTCGACCGGGTTCACCTGCGCAACGAACGCCGAGTGCCGTTGGCGTTGGCCCAGGCGGCCCGTGAGGCCACGGCACAGATCCAGCGTGAGCGGTTGATGGCCAGTTTCCATTTGCCGGAACTGGCGGATGCCCGGGCCCATGGTTTTTCCTTGCGTCTTTTGCAGCAATTGCCGGAATGGCCGTCGGGGTTGCAGTTGCAACTTCGCGAGGGGTCGATCAGCGGGAATGTGCTGGAAGAGGTCGGTGCTGCGATTGCCACGCAGAGCCGCACGGTGGTCAAGGACGCTGAGCAATACGCGGCCTTCGAGCGCGACGGGCGGGCGTTGGGCGAATCCTTCAGTGGCCCGCAAGGGTTCTATCGAGCAACGTTACAGGCGCTGCCTGTCAGCATGCGCACGGCCCTGGACATTGGCGGCAGCGGCTTATCGGATGCCCAGCGGTTGCGGTATCAGTTGCTCGACCAGGCACTGGCGGCCCGCGGCAAGGTGCCTGCCGAGCCGGTCTCGTCAATCGCCGCCTGCCAGGTTATCGACCCGCCGCCGCTCCCGACCCCGACACGTGTACCGCGCGTGATGGTGCGCAAAGTCATGACCCTGTATCCGTTCTTCAGCGAGCGTGAGGCCCGCCAAATGATCGAGGGCCTGGGGGCGGATGATGCGTCACGGGCCACCATGGTGCGCCAGCGCGAGCAGCAGTTGGCCAGGCTGGAGGCGGTGCTCAAGGCGTGGGTCCAACAGGATGATGAGATGCGCAAACTCCCGGGGCGCCTGGATGACTATCGTCATAGTCGCCAGCAAGTCGCGGACCGTTTGCGCGGTGCCTGGCGCCACCAGACCCGTTTGCCGGATGCTCGCCGCGCCTCGGTGTATGGCCTGAGCCTGGACAATATGCGGGTCGGCAAACTGCCGGCGTTGCCCCCCGACATCGAGTTTGGCCATATACAGCGCCTGTCCTTGAAAAACATGGCGCTGGACAACGATGTGGCGTATTTCCTCAAGGCGTTCAAGGGCCTGCATTCGCTGAAGCTGGACAATAACCAGCTCACCTGGCTGCCGGAAGTGCTGTCCCACATGCCGTCCCTTGAGGTGCTGAGTCTGGCGCAAAACCGGATTAATCTGACCCATGAGACCACCCGGAAACTACAAGCCATGAACGGGCTGCGCGGCCTGGATTTGAGCAGCAACCCGTTGGGTGAAACGCCCTCGGTCAAGCAAATGGATCAATTGCGCTCGCTGAACCTGCGTGACACCCGAGCGAGGGAGCTGCCCGAAGGATTGCTCACACGCCTGCACCTGGAAGACGCTAATTTGCGGGAAAACAACATTGTCGAGTTGCCCCCCGAATTGTTCACGGCACCGGTCGCCGTCACGGAAAGAATCAACCTGCGGCTCAATCCGATCTCGGTCCAGAGCCGTATGGACCTGGATGAATACCGGCGCCGTACCGGCGTGGGCATGGGCTTGCAGGACGACGACATCCCCATGCTCAGTGAACTGCGTTCCCGCCAGGCCTGGCTTGAAGGGGAGACCGCCGATACCTATCTCGCACGCCAGGCCAAGTGGGAGTTGCTCAAGGACGACTGGCGGTCCGGGGATTTTTTCGCCGTGCTGCGGCAGATGGTCGATACCCCGCAATACAAGCAGGTGCGCCATGACCTGGTTCGCCGGGTGTGGCACGTGATGGACGCCGCCATCGAGAACAGCGAACTGCGCGAGCTGTTATTCAACCTGGCCAAGGGTGAACCCAACTGCGTGGATGCGGCAGCCTACAGTTTCAGTGAAATGGAGGTGACGGTGATGCTCGACAAGGCCATGAAAGAGGCCGGGGTGACCAAGCCCAGTGTCGCGATACTGCTCAAACTGGGGCGCGGGCTGTTTCGCCTTGAGCAGGTGGACAGCATTTCCGACGTGTTCAGCCGGCGCAAAAACATTGCCGATCAGTTGGCGGTGCGCCTGGTGTATCGCAGCGGGTTGGCCAAGACCCTGGACTTGCCGGGGCAGCCGGAAAGCATCACTTACCGTGACGTTGGTGGCGTGAGCCAGGAGGACCTTACGGAGGCGATTGCCCAGGTCACCACACGGGAAATGAGTTCTGACCTGTCACGCTTTCTGGCGCGCCAGGGGTTTTGGCTGGAGTACCTCAAGCATCAATTCGCGGCCGAGTTCACCAACGTCAGCCGGGTTTACGATACCCAATACAATGCGCTGGACCTTGCCAGCACCACCTACCTGGAACAAACGCTCAAACTGCAGGCCGACCATCAGCAAGCCCGCGATCAACTGGTAGAACGCCTGACCCGCACGGCGCTGGAGGATGCCGATAAACCGCTGAAGCTGCAGTGCCCGCTTTAACCCTTGCCGCGAATCAACGTGCGCAGCGCAAACCGGTTCGGATGACAGGCCTCTGCCACGCTGCGGGGCAGCGGCAGCGGCTCGTTTTCCAGCCAGGCGGCGAGCAGTTCCCCGGACAATGGCGCGGTAATCAGTCCGCGGGAGCCATGGCCGCTGTTGACGTATAAACCGTCGAGCCAGGGGCAGGGCGCGTCCGGCACCTGGCGCGCGTCCTTGCCCAGTACGGCGTAGGCCTGGGCAAACAGGTGCGGGTCTGCCAGCGGGCCGACGATGGGCAGGTAGTCGGGGCTGGTGCAGCGGAAGGCGGCGCGGCCCTGAAGCTGTTCGGGTTCGAGGGCGTCGGCGTGCAGGCGCTGGCGTAGGTCAGGGGATATTTCCTCCAGCAGTGCCAGGTTGCCCGCGTGGTCGGCGGCGCTGGGCGTGAGGTCGAGGCTGTTGAAATCGAAGCTCGCCCCCAGGGTGTGTTGGCCCAGGCGAGCCGGGGCCACGTAGCCCTCGGCGCAGACCACCGTGTTCAGGGCCGAGCTGGCCGGTGTTTCGGCCAGCTCGGTGATTTGCCCGCGAATGCGTTTGAGCGGCAAACCTGCGCTCGGCGCAAAGCGCTTGATCTCGGCGGCCCCGGCCAGCACCACCACCGCCGCGCCGGCCAGCAGACGCTCGCCGTCCCAGGCCTGCCACTGGCCGTCGACCTTGCGCAGTTCCAGCACCTCATGGTGGGTCAGCACTTCAATCCCCGGTTGCCCGGCCTGCCACTGGCACAGCGCAGGCGGATGCACCCAGCCGCCTTCGGGGAAAAACAGCCCGCCGTGATCCAGGGAAACACCTGCGCGGGCCTGCGCCTGTGGCTGATCCAGCCGGTGCAGCAAGTCCGGCGCGAAGGCCTGGGCCAGTTGCGCCTGACGCTCGGCTTCCTTGGCATTGAAGGCCAGTTGCAGGACGCCGCAGCCGTCCCAGTCCGTGCCGCGTTGCAGGTGTTCCAGCAGGCGTCTGGTGTGGCCGAACCCACTCACAATCAGTTGCGACAACGCCGTGCCATGGGCCGACAGCTTGAGGTACAGCACGCCCT
Organism: Pseudomonas sp. Z18(2022); assembly: GCF_036346535.1. NCBI lineage: Bacteria > Pseudomonadati > Pseudomonadota > Gammaproteobacteria > Pseudomonadales > Pseudomonadaceae > Pseudomonas > Pseudomonas sp. Z18(2022). The sequence continues at coordinate 577,666 of NZ_JAOTOA010000001.1, read as the reverse complement.
GTGGGTTGCCGGAGGCTTCCCGGGCCAGGCCGTCGTGACGCTCCAGCAGGCTCACGTGCCAGCCGCGCGCCGCCAGGCTGGCGGCACTCGCGCAACCGGCCAGGCCGCCGCCGATCACCAGTGCACGACGCTCACCGCTGATGGCCGGCGGGCGGGCGAACCACGGTTTGGCGGCGAGGGAGGGCGGTGCCTCGGCGGGCCAGCCCAGAAACTCGCCCCGCAGGATTTCCCACTTATGGCCAATGCCCGGGGTGCGTTTCATCTTGAACCCGGCCGCGTTGATCAGCCGCCGCACCCAGCCGGTGCTGGTGAAGGTGCTGATGGTCGAACCCGGCGCCGCCAGCCGCGCCAGTTCGGCAAACAGCTCGGCGGTCCACATGTCCGGGTTTTTCGCCGGGGCAAAACCGTCGAGGAACCAGGCATCAATCTGTGCGTCCAGTTGCGGCAATTGTTCCAGGGCGTCGCCGATCAACAGGGTCAGGGTGACGCGGCCGTTATCCAGGATCAGCCGCTGGAAGCCCTGATGGATCGCGACGTATTGCGCCAGCAACTGCTCGGCGAAGGGTGCCAGTTCCGGCCAGAGGGCGAGGGCGCGTTGCAGGTCGGCGTGGCTCAGCGGGTACTTTTCCACGCTGACAAAATGCAGGCGTGCGTCCGGTACGGCGTGTTGTTCAAACAGCTGCCAGGCACACAGGAAATTCAAGCCGGTACCGAAGCCGGTTTCACCGATCACCAGCCGCCCGCCCGCCGGCAAAGCGGCAAAGCGCTCCTGCAAACGGTTTTGCTGGAGGAACACATAGCGGGTTTCTTCAAGGCCCGACTGGTCGGAGAAGTACACGTCGTCGAACACCCGCGAGTGCGGGCGGCCTTGGTCATCCCAGTCGAGCTGGGCGTGGGATACGGGGTTCATGGGCGGCTCGGTAAAGACAAGGCGGCCATTCTAGCCGATCAACCGGGGTGTCATTGATCCATGACAACCGGGCGTGGAATTTCCTCCGGCGCAGCGCCGTCCAATCCGCTAGTCTTGCCTCATTCTGAAACGGAGCCGCCCATGTTCGAATCTGCCGAAATTGGTCACGCCATCGACAAAGAAACCTACGACGCCGAAGTGCCCGCCTTGCGCGAAGCCTTGCTGGAAGTGCAGTACGAACTGCAGCAGCAAAAGCGCTTCCCGGTGATCATCCTGATCAACGGCATCGAAGGCGCCGGCAAGGGCGAAACCGTCAAGTTGTTGAATGAATGGATGGACCCGCGCCTGATCGAGGTGCGCACCTTCGACCAGCAGACCGACGAAGAACTCGCCCGCCCGCCGGCCTGGCGCTACTGGCGCCAGCTTCCGGCGAAGGGCCGCATGGGCATCTTTTTCGGCAACTGGTACAGCCAGATGTTGCAGGGCCGTGTCCATGGCGAGATCAAGGATGCGCGGCTGGACCAGGCCATCGCCGGCGCCGAGCGCCTGGAAAAGATGCTCTGCGACGAAGGCGCGCTGATCTTCAAGTTCTGGTTTCACCTCTCCAAGAAGCAAATGAAATCCCGGCTCAAGGCCCTGCAGGACGACCCGCTGCACAGCTGGCGCATCAGCCCGCTGGACTGGCAGCAGTCCAAGACCTACGACAAGTTTGTGCATTTCGGTGAGCGGATCCTGCGTCGCACCAGCCGTGACTATGCGCCGTGGTTTGTGATCGAGGGCGTGGATGCGCATTACCGTGGGCTGACCGTGGGCAAGATCCTGCTCGAAGGCCTGCAAAACGCCTTGAAACTGCCCAAGGGCAAAGCCAGCGGGATGAACCCGGCACCGCTGCCGTCGGCGGTTGACCAGATGAGTTTGCTCAACAGCCTGGACATGAGCCTGAGCCTGGATAAGGACGATTATGAAGAACAGCTGATCACCGAGCAGGCGCGGTTTTCCGGGCTGATGCGCGACAAGCGCATGCGCAAGCACGCCCTGGTGACGGTATTTGAAGGCAACGACGCGGCAGGCAAGGGCGGGGCGATCCGGCGTGTGGCGGCGGCCCTCGACCCCCGGCAGTACCACATCGTGCCGATTGCCGCGCCCAGCGAAGACGAGCGCGCCCAGCCTTACCTGTGGCGGTTCTGGCAGAAAATCCCGTCGCGGGGCATGTTCACCGTGTTCGACCGCTCCTGGTACGGCCGGGTGCTGGTGGAACGCATCGAGGGCTTCTGCACGCCCACGGACTGGATGCGCGCCTACGGCGAAATCAACGACTTTGAAGAGCAACTGCGGGACGCCGGGGTGATCGTGGTCAAGTTCTGGCTGGCGATCGACAAGCAGACGCAGCTGGAGCGGTTCCAGGCCCGCGAAGAAATCCCGTTCAAGCGCTTCAAGATCACCGAAGACGACTGGCGCAACCGCGAAAAGTGGGACGACTACCGGGCGGCGGTGGGTGACATGGTGGATCGCACCAGCACCGAGATTGCGCCTTGGACGCTGGTGGAAGCCAATGACAAGCGCTGGGCCCGGGTGAAGGTACTGCGCACCATCAACCTGGCGCTGGAAGAGGCCTTCGACAAGTCGGACAAGCACGACAAGAAGGACAAGAAGAAGTAACGCCATGCTTTTGCATACGCGGGATGAATGATTGTCGCGGTTGAAGAGGGCTGGATCTATGCTCGGTCCATCTCTCAACAACCACAACAATCGAGGTGGCCCATGCGTGAAGTAGTGATCGTCGACAGCGTGCGAACCGGCCTGGCCAAGTCCTTTCGCGGCAAGTTCAACCAGACCCGTCCTGATGACATGGCTGCCCATTGCGTCAACGCGCTGCTGACCCGCAACGGCATCGACCCGGCCACGGTCGAGGACTGCATCGTCGGCGCCGGCTCCAACGAAGGTGCCCAGGGCTACAACATCGGGCGCAACGTGGCGGTGCTGTCGCAACTGGGCACCGGTACGGCGGGCATGACCCTCAACCGTTTCTGTTCCTCGGGCTTGCAGGCGATCGCCATTGCGGCCAACCAGATTGCTTCCGGTTGCAGTGACATCATCGTTGCTGGCGGGGTTGAGTCGATCAGCCTGACCATGAAGAGTGTGAACACCGACAATCTGATCAACCCGTTGCTCAAGGAGCAGGTGCCGGGTATCTACTTTCCCATGGGGCAGACGGCGGAGATTGTCGCGCGGCGGTATCACGTCAGCCGTGAAGAGCAGGATCTGTATGCGCTGCAAAGCCAGCAGCGTACGGCCCAGGCTCAGGCGGACGGGTTGTTTGACGATGAAATCGTGCCGATGGTGGTGAAGTACAAGGTTGAGGACAAGAACACCGGGGCGGTTCAGGTGCTGGACGGGGTGGTGGATCGGGATGATTGCAATCGTCCGGATACCACTCTGGCCAGCCTTGCGGGGTTGAAGCCGGTGTTTGCCGAGGATGGGTCGGTGACGGCGGGGAATTCGTCGCAGTTGTCCGATGGGGCTTCGATGACGCTGGTGATGAGTTTGGAGAAGGCGCTGGAGTTGGGGCTTAAGCCGAAGGCGTTTTTTCGCGGGTTTACGGTGGCCGGGTGTGAGCCGGATGAGATGGGGATTGGGCCGGTGTTTTCGGTGCCCAAGCTGCTCAAGGCTCGGGGGCTGGAGGTGGCGGATATTGATTTGTGGGAGTTGAATGAGGCGTTTGCTTCGCAGTGCCTGTATGCGCGTAATCGGCTGGAAATTGATAATGCCAGGTACAACGTTAATGGTGGGTCGATTTCCATCGGGCACCCTTTTGGGATGACTGGCTCGCGGCAGGTGGGGCATCTGGTGCGTGAGTTGCAGCGGCGGAATTTGCGTTATGGGATTGTCACGATGTGCGTTGGCGGTGGGATGGGGGCTACTGGGTTGTTTGAGGCGGTGCGGTAGTTTTTGAGGGGGGCATATCCGTTTCTTCGGTAACGGCCACCTATGGTTTCGCTCTTACAGCGACTCACTTTGGAAAAGCCGGAATGCCGGCCCAGCCCAAAGTAAGCAAAGGGCTCTGCCCCGCCTGTCGGCGCCTCGCCTAGGCTCGGCGTTCCCTCACTCCGGGCTGAATGGGGCAGTCAGATCAAAATCAAAAGCACGGCGGCCTGAAAGCCGACCTGAGTGTGGTGAAGCAAAGGCAAAAGCTGCTTTTCTGTAGGAGCTGGCTTGCCGGCGATGCAGGCGACTCGGTGCATCAGATACATCCAGTTGATGCCATCGCAGGCAAGCCAGCTCCTACAGTGGACCGTGGTCGCTTTAGATTTTGATGTTGCCTTTGCTTCACCACACTCAAGCCGGCCTGTAGGCCGCTGTGCACTTGATCTGCTTTTGATCTTGATCTTAGGCGCCCCGTTAAACCACGCTGCCTGCGTTCGGGCACACCGAGCCTTAGCGAGGTGCCGAGTGGTGGGGCAAGAGCGTTTTGCTTACTTTTGCGCTGTTCAAAAGTGAGCCGCCGTAAGGGCGGAACCCATTTCAGCAACACCCGAAAAAACGGATATACACCCACCCCCGGCATCCCCCTAGAATGCAGCTCCTCCACCTCTGGCATTTGGGGCACTCATGCACATCTCTTCCGGCCGCTGGGTCTACGGTTTATCCCTGGCCCTGCTGACCGCGCTGCTCTGGGGCATTCTGCCGATCAAACTCAAACAGGTATTGCAGGTGATGGACCCGGTCACCGTCACCTGGTTTCGCCTGGTGGTCTCCGGCAGTTGCCTGTTCGTCTACCTCACCGCGGTCCGGCGTTTGCCCAATTGGCGCGCTCTCGGCCCCAAAGGCGGCTGGCTGGTGGCAATCGCCGTGTGCGGCCTGATGGGCAACTACGTGCTCTACCTGGTGGGCCTGAAGCTGCTGAGCCCCGGCACCGCGCAACTGGTGGTGCAGGTGGGCCCGATCTTCCTGATGATCGCCAGTGTCTTCGTGTTCAAGGAGCGCTTCAGCCTGGGCCAGGGAGTGGGCCTGCTCATATTGATCACCGGTTTCGGCCTGTTCTTCAACCAGCGCCTGACCGAACTGCTGACCTCCCTGGGCGCCTACACCGCCGGCGTACTGACGATCCTGCTCGCCACCACGGTCTGGACTTTCTACGCCCTGGGGCAGAAGCAGTTGCTGACTGTGTGGAATTCGGTGCAGGTGATGATGGTGATCTACCTGTCCTGCGCGCTCTTGCTGACACCCTGGGCGCACCCGTTGGAAGCGCTGCAACTGAGCCCGGTACAAGGCTGGCTGTTGGTCGCCTGCTGCTTCAACACCCTGGTTGCCTACGGCGCATTCGCCGAAGCCCTGGCCCACTGGGAAGCCTCGCGGGTCAGCGCCACCCTGGCGTTGACGCCACTGGTGACCTTCGTCGCGGTAGCCATAGCTGCCTGGATGTGGCCCGACTACGTGCACGCCGAAGACATCAATGCCCTCGGCTACGGCGGGGCCGTGTTGGTGGTGTTGGGGTCTGCGACGGTGGCGCTGGCGCCGTCGTTGTTCGCCGGGCTCAGGGCCCGGCGTGCACGGTTAGCGTCTCAATGACCGGCTTCCAGCATGTTTTCCGGACGCACCCACTGGTCGAACTCTTCATCGGTGAGGTAACCCAGCTTGAGCGCCGCTTCCCGTAGGGTCAGCCCTTCGGCATAGGCCTTCTTCGCAATCTCGGCCGACTTGTCGTAGCCGATGTGTGGGTTCAGCGCGGTCACCAGCATCAGGCCGCGCTCAAGGTGCGCAGCCATTTGCTCGGCGTCCGGTTCCAGCCCGGCTATGCAGTGCTCCTGGAAGTTGCTGCAACCATCGGCCAGCAGTCGGATCGACTCCAGCAGGTTGTGGATGATCACCGGCTTGTACACGTTCAACTGCAAATGCCCCTGGCTCGCCGCGAAGCCGATGGTCACGTCGTTGCCCAGCACCTGGCAGGCCAGCATCGACAGCGCTTCGCACTGGGTCGGGTTGACCTTGCCGGGCATGATCGAACTGCCGGGTTCATTTGCCGGCAGCTTGACTTCCGCCAGCCCGGCACGCGGCCCGGAGCCCAGCAGGCGCAGGTCGTTGGCGATTTTCATCAGGGCCACGGCGAGGGTTTTCAGCGCGCCGTGCAGGGTAGTCAGCGGCTCATGGCCGGACAGCGCGGCGAATTTGTTCGGTGCGGTGACAAACGGCAGGCCCGACAGCGCCGCCAGCTCCGAGGCAATCGCCTCGCCAAAACCGTGGGGTGAATTGAGCCCGGTGCCCACCGCGGTACCGCCCTGGGCCAGTTCACACACGGCGGGCAGGGCGCTGCGGATGGCGCGTTCGGCGTAATCCAGTTGCGCTATAAAGGCCGACACTTCCTGGCCGAAGGTGATCGGCGTGGCGTCCATCATGTGGGTACGGCCGGTCTTCACCAGCTTCATGTGCCGCGCCGAGAGTTCCGCCAGGCCGCCGGACAGTTCGCGGATCGCCGGCAACAGCTTCTCGGTGACGGCCTGCACGGCGGCGATGCTCATGGCCGTGGGGAAGCAGTCGTTGGAGCTTTGGGAGCGGTTTACGTGATCGTTGGGGTGCACCGGGGTCTTGCCGCCACGGGCCTTGCCCGACAGCTCGTTGGCGCGGCCGGCGATCACTTCGTTGGCGTTCATGTTGCTCTGGGTGCCGCTGCCGGTCTGCCACACAACCAGCGGGAACTGGTCGTCGTGCTGGCCTGCGAGCACTTCATCGGCGGCTTGTTCGATCAGCCGGGCGATGTCGGCGGGGAGGTCGCCATTGCGGTCGTTGACCCGGGCCGCGGCCTTCTTGATCAGGGCCAGGGCGTGCAACACGGCCAGGGGCATGCGTTGGTCGCCGATGGCGAAGTTCACCAGCGAGCGTTGGGTCTGCGCACCCCAGTAAGCGTCATCCGGGACTTGCACTTCTCCCAGGCTGTCGGTTTCGATACGGCTCATCGGGCACACTCCTTCAGGTTCGTTTGCGCAGTTTAGGCCTTGATCGTCCCTGGGGGTTCCCTTAAAAGACTTTTCATCGGATTAAGCCCCGCAAAACCAGGCCCCATAAGGCGTGGGGTTGAGCCGCGGCGTTTTTTAGGCGCAGAATGGGCGCCCTTGGGGTCTTACCTCGCCTGCTAGAAAAGGAAACTCGATGACTCGTCTTCGTGCCATCTGTACCGCGGTTGCTCTGGTATGTGCCAGCGGCCAGGTTTTTGCCGATACCGCCAGCCACAACGCCAGTGCCGAAGCCTTCCTTACCCTGGCCCATGCCGACAAGCTGGGTACCCCGGTGTACATGCAAGTGCAGCAAATGTTCGCCCAGCGTTTCGAACAGACCAAGGCGCCGGCTTCCAAGCAAACCGTCCTGGACACCTACCAGGCCAAGGCCAACACCGCCCTGGACCAGGCCATCGGCTGGAACAAGCTCAAGCCGGACATGATCAAGCTCTACACCGACAACTTCAGCGAATCCGAGCTCAAGGACCTGGTTGCGTTCTACCAGTCGCCACTGGGCAAGAAAGTCCTGGAGAAAATGCCTCAGCTGACCCAGCAATCGGCCCAGATGACCCAGGCCAAGCTGGAAAGCGCGGTACCTGTGGTGAACAAGCTGCTGGAAGACATGACCAACGAGCTGACGCCAAAAGCCCCAGCCCCGGCCAAGAAGAAGTAAACAGGAATGACCATGCAACAGCGTATCGAATCGGCACTCGTCGCCCTGAGCCCGGAACACTTGAGCGTGCTGGATGAAAGCCATATGCACAGCCGTGGGTTGCAGACCCACTTCAAGGCCGTGCTGGTCAGCCAGCAGTTCGAGGGGCTCAATCGCGTCAAGCGCCACCAGAAGGTCTACGCCACCCTGGGTGACCTGATGAGCGAATTCCATGCGTTGGCGCTGCATACCTACACGCCCGAAGAATGGGCGAAAATCGACGCAGCCCCGGCCTCGCCGACCTGCGCCGGCGGTCACTGACACTGTGGCACATTGGCTTGATGTGGTGAGGGAGCTTGCTCCCGCCGGGCTGCGCAGCAGCCCTTGCGCCAATCACCGCGATCTTTCTGAAAGGTTGCAACTGCCTTGTTGGGGCCGCTTCGCAGCCCAGCGGGAGCAAGCTCCCTCGCCACAGTAAAAAAGAGGCGGTCCATAATCGTCGCCATTTTTGTTAGAATCCGCAACGCGCCGCTTAGTCGGCGCGTTTTTTTTGCATCCGGTTCACCCTTTACGAGGGTAGCCACCTGGAGAGAACACCCATGACTCAACCGATTGTCGTGGCGGCACTGTATAAGTTCGTCACCCTCGAAGATTACGTCGCCCTGCGCGAGCCACTGTTGCAGGCAATGGTCGACAACGGCATCAAAGGCACCTTGCTGATCGCCGAAGAAGGCATCAACGGCACCGTTTCCGGCAGCCGCGAAGGCATTGATGGCCTGATGGCCTGGCTCAAGAACGACCCGCGCATGGACGACATCGACCACAAAGAGTCGTACTGCGATGAGCAGCCGTTTTACCGCACCAAGGTCAAGCTCAAGAAAGAGATCGTGACCCTGGGCGTCGAAGGCGTCGACCCCAACAAGAAAGTCGGCACCTACGTTAACCCGCAGGACTGGAATGCGCTGATCAGCGACCCTGAAGTGCTGCTGATCGATACCCGCAACGACTACGAAGTGTCCATCGGCACCTTTGAACGCGCGATCGACCCGAAGACCACCAGCTTCCGCGAATTTCCCGACTACATCAAAGCCAACTTCGACCCGGCCAAACACAAGAAAGTCGCCATGTTCTGCACCGGCGGCATTCGTTGCGAAAAAGCTTCGAGCTATATGCTCAGCGAGGGTTTCGACGAGGTGTATCACCTCAAGGGCGGCATCCTGAAGTACCTCGAAGAGGTGCCGCAGGAAGAAACCAAGTGGCAAGGCGACTGCTTTGTGTTCGACAATCGCGTCACCGTGCGCCACGACCTGAGCGAAGGCGACTACGATCAATGTCATGCCTGCCGCACACCGGTCAGCGTAGAAGACCGTGCATCCGAACACTACGTGGCTGGCATCAGTTGCCCGCATTGCTGGGATAAGCTTTCAGAGAAGACCCGTCGCAGCGCGATCGACCGCCAGAAGCAGATTGAACTGGCCAAGGCCCGCAATATGCCGCACCCGATTGGCTACAACTACAAGCAATCTCCATCCTCCGAGGCCTGAGCCATGTCCGCGCGCCTGCTCTATGTAATGGATCCGATGTGCTCCTGGTGCTGGGGTTTTGCCCCGGTGGCCAAGGCGCTGGTTGAGCAGGCCCAGGCTGCAGGCGTGGAACTGCACCTGGTGGTGGGCGGCTTGCGCACCGGCAGTGGTGCGGCGCTGGAGCCGACCACCCGGCGCTACATTCTCGAGCATTGGCAGGCCGTCACCGACGCCACCGGCCAGCCGTTCAAGGTCGAAGGTGCGTTGCCTGAAGGGTTTGTCTACGACACCGAGCCGGCTTGCCGTGCCGTGGTCACCGCCCGCAGCCTGGCGCCGGATTGCGCGTGGAAACTGCTGGGCCTGATCCAGCACGCATTTTACGTCGAGGGTCGCGACGTGACCCGCGCCGATGTGCTGGTGGAGCTGGCCGAGACGGCCGGCGTGCCGCGTATCGAGTTCGCCGAAGCCTTCGACCGGGCCGATCAGCATGCGGCCACCGCGGCGGATTTCACCTGGGTCCAGGATCTGGGCATCGCCGGCTTTCCGACCTTGCTGGCCGAGCGCAACGGGCAACTGGCGTTACTCACCAACGGCTATCAGCCGCTGTCCGAATTGGCGCCGCTGTTGAGTCGCTGGCTGGAGCGAGCTGCCTGTGCATGATCAGCCCGATCCCGTTGAACAACCCAAGCGCGTCGACCGGCTGACCTGGGCGGAAGTCCGCCGCCTGGCCCTGCGTCACAAAAAATCCCTGTGGATCGCCAACGGCGTTGCCGTGCTGGCGACCCTGTGCAGCGTGCCGATTCCGTTGCTGTTGCCGTTGCTGGTGGACGAAGTGCTGCTGGGCCATGGCGACGCGGCGCTGAAAGTCATGAACCACGCGCTGCCCCTGGGTTGGCAGAAGGCTGCCGGTTATATCGGCCTGATGCTGCTGGTGACCTTGCTCCTGCGTTGCGGTGCCCTGGTGTTCAACGTGTTGCAGGCGCGGTTGTTTGCGCGGCTGGCCAAGGACATCGTCTATCGGATTCGGGTGCGGCTGATCGAGCGCCTCAAGCGTATTTCCCTCAGTGAATATGAAAGCCTGGGCAGCGGCACGGTGACCACGCACCTGGTCACCGACCTGGACACGGTAGACAAATTCGTCGGCGAGACCCTCAGCCGGTTCCTGGTGGCGATGCTGACCCTGGTGGGCACCTCCGGCATCCTGATGTGGATGCACTGGAAGCTGGCGCTGTTGATCCTGCTGTTCAACCCGCTGGTGATTTACTTCACGGTGCAGTTGGGCAAGCGGGTCAAGCACCTGAAGAAACTGGAAAACGACAGCACCTCGCGGTTTACCCAGGCCCTCACCGAAACCCTCGATGCGATCCAGGAAGTGCGCGCCGGCAACCGCCAGGGCTTTTTCCTCGGGCGCCTGGGCCAGCGCGCCCAGGAAGTGCGGGACTTTGCGATCAATTCCCAGTGGAAAAGCGACGCCTCCAGCCGCGCCAGTGGCTTGCTGTTCCAGTTCGGCATCGACATCTTCCGTGCGGCGGCGATGCTCACGGTGCTGTTTTCCGACCTGTCCATCGGCCAGATGCTCGCGGTGTTCAGTTACCTGTGGTTCATGATCAGCCCGGTGGAGCAACTGCTGAACCTGCAATACGCCTACTACGCGGCGGGCGGGGCGCTGACGCGGATCAACGAACTGCTGGCCCGCGCCGACGAACCGCAATACGCCGGCGGTGCCGATCCGTTTACCGGGCGTGAGACCGTCGGCATCGAGGTGCGCGGCCTGAACTTCGGTTATGGCGAAGAGTTGGTGCTCGACCAACTGAACCTGAACATTGCCCCGGGTGAAAAAGTCGCGATTGTCGGCGCCAGCGGCGGCGGCAAAAGTACCCTGGTGCAACTGTTGCTGGGGCTGTATACGCCCCAGGCCGGCAGTATCCGTTTCGGTGGTTTGACCCAGCAGGAAATCGGCCTGGAGACTATTCGCGAGAATGTCTCCGTGGTGCTGCAACACCCGGCGCTGTTCAACGATACGGTGCGCGCCAACCTGACCATGGGCCGCGAACGCAGTGACCAGGCGTGCTGGCAGGCGCTGGAAATTGCCCAGCTGGATGCGACCGTCAAGGCACTGCCGCTGGGCCTGGACAGCGTGGTCGGGCGCTCCGGCGTGCGTTTTTCCGGTGGGCAGCGCCAGCGCCTGGCCATTGCGCGGATGGTACTGGCGGAGCCGAAAGTGGTCATACTCGACGAAGCCACCTCGGCCCTGGATGCGGCGACCGAATACAACCTGCATCAGGCGCTGGCGCGGTTTCTCAGTGGCCGGACCACCTTGATCATCGCCCACAGGCTGTCGGCGGTGAAACAGGCGGATCGGGTACTGGTGTTTGATGGCGGGCATATTGCCGAAGATGGCGACCATCAGCAGTTGATTGCCGACGGTGGCCTGTACGCCAAACTTTACGGACACTTGCAACAAGTGCGGTGATTTAGCCTACGCTGAGCTATCAGGAGCGGTTTTCACTCGCGTGCGTATTTTAGTTGTGCATGTGCAAGGGACCTCATGAAGCAAAAGCAGACTCTCGGAACCCCTCGGTTATTGGGCATCGTGTGGCCTTTTATCGCCGTTGTACTGTTCCAGGCATTGTTAGGCTGCGTCAGTCTCTACGTGCTCTCGGCGGTGCGCGGCTACGTGGCGGGCGAGAGCCTGTGGTCCAAGGGCCAGAAAGACGCGATCTTCTACCTGACGCTGTACGCCGACAACCGCGACGAAGCCACCTTCCTTAAATACCAGAACGCGATTGCCGTGCCCCAGGGCGGGCATGAGCTGCGAGTGGCCCTCGACCGCCCGACCCCGGACCTGACCGCCGCACGCCTGGGCATCCTCAAGGGCGGCAACCACCGTGACGACGTCTCGAGCCTGATCTGGCTGTACCTCAACTTTCGCCATTTCAGTTACCTGGAAAAAGCCATCGAGCTGTGGACGGTGGGCGATGGCTATCTGGTGCAGCTGGACGACCTGGCCCAGGAGATGCACCGGGCGATCCTGGTCAATCAGGTCAGCAGCGGCGACGTGCACCGCTGGAAGGAACGGATCTTCGCCATCAACGATGGCGTGACCCCGGCCGCAAAAGCCTTCAGCGATGCCTTGGGCGAAGGCTCGCGGGTGATCCTGCGCCTGCTGCTGGTGACCAACCTGACCACGGCGCTGGGCTTGATCGTGCTGGCGCTGTTGCGCACCCACAAGTTGCTGGCCCAGCGGCATGCGTTCGCCGATGCCCTGCAACTGGAGAAGGAGCGGGCGCAGATCACCCTGGAGTCGATTGGCGACGGGGTGATCACCACCGACGTCGACGGTGCCATTGCTTATATGAACCCGGCCGCCGAAGCCCTGACTCATTGGAAAGCCGCCCAGGCCCAGGGGCTTCCGCTGGCGGCGCTGTTCAACCTGCTGGACGAAAACGCCCAGGCCGACGGCTTTACCCTGATCGAACGCATCCTGGGCGGCCAGCTCGGTGGGGGCAGCGAGCATTCAAAGCTGATCCAGCGCCTGGATGGCACCACCGTATCGGTCACCCTGGTGGGCGCGCCAATCCGCAGTGCCGGCAAAGTCGTCGGCGCGGTGCTGGTGCTGCACGACATGACCCAGGAGCGCCAGTACATCGCCAACCTGTCCTGGCAGGCGACCCACGACGCCTTGACTGGCCTTGCCAACCGCCGTGAGTTTGAGTTCCGCCTGGAACAGGTGCTGCATAACGTCGGGCGCCAGCAAACCGGGCGCCATGCCTTGATGTTCCTCGACCTGGACCAGTTCAAACTGGTCAACGACACCTGCGGGCATGCTGCGGGGGATGAGCTGTTGCGGCATATCTGCGCGCTGTTGCAGTCCGACCTGCGGGAAGGCGACACCCTGGCCCGGCTGGGCGGCGACGAGTTCGGCATCCTGCTGGAGAACTGCCCGGCGCCGGTGGCGGAAAAGATCGCCGAAAGCCTGCGCCATACCGTGCAGAGCCTGCACTTTGTGTGGAAGGGGCGGCCGTTTGTCACCACCGTGAGTATCGGCCTGGTGCACATCACCCAGGCGCCGACCACCCTCGAGACCTCGTTGCGGGCCGCCGACATGGCGTGCTACATGGCCAAGGAAAAGGGCCGCAACCGCGTTCAGGTGTATCACGCCGATGACTCGGAATTGTCCCTGCGCTTTGGCGAGATGGCCTGGGTGCAGCGCCTGCACATGGCCCTGGAAGAGAACCGTTTTTGCCTGTACGCCCAGGAAATCGCGCCGCTGGGGCACACCGAACATGGCGATGGGCACATCGAAATCCTGCTGCGCCTGCATGACGAGGCGGGGCGGATCATCCTGCCGAACAGCTTTATTCCGGCGGCCGAACGTTACGGGTTGATGACCTCCCTGGACCGCTGGGTGGTGGAGAACGTGTTCAAGATCATCGCGGGCTGCATGCGTGAGCGCCCGGGCCGGCCCATGGCCATGTGTGCGATCAATCTGTCAGGCATTACCATCGGCGATGAAGACTTTCTCGGGTTTTTGCGTGAGCAATTCAGCGCCTATGGCATCCCGCCAGAAATGATTTGTTTTGAAATTACAGAAACCAGCGCTATCGCGAATTTGGGCAGTGCAATTCGTTTTATCAACGAGCTCAAAGAGTTAGGGTGCTATTTCTCCCTGGATGACTTCTGCGCCGGGATGTCCTCGTTCGCATATCTTAAACATTTACCTGTAGACTTCTTGAAGATCGATGGAAGTTTCGTAAAGGATATGCTGGACGACCCGATTAACCGCGCTATGGTCGAAGTGATCAATCACATCGGTCATGTCATGGGTAAGCGCACAATTGCCGAATTTGTCGAGACACCTCAGATCGAACAAGCCTTGCTTGAGATCGGGGTCGACTACGCTCAGGGATACCTGATCGAGCGTCCGCAGTTGTTTACCTTTGATAGTTTGCAGTGTCGACCTGTGCGACCGCAGCCTCTGTTATTCAAGGCGCCTGGCACGTTCCGATGAAACATTTGCTGGTCTGTACATATCACAAATCAAAAGGAGCCCGACAGTGATCGACACATTCAACAGAACCGGCCCGCTTATGGAAGCCTCGAGTTACCCCGCCTGGGCGCAACAGTTGATCCAGGCCTGTAGTGAGAGCAAGCGCCGCGTTGTCGAACACGAACTGTACCAGCGCATGCGCGATAACAAGCTCAGCGCCAAGACCATGCGCCACTACCTGATTGGTGGTTGGCCGGTGGTGGAACAGTTTGCGTTGTACATGGCACAGAACCTCACCAAGACCAAATTTGCCCGCCATCCTGGGGAGGACATGGCGCGCCGCTGGCTGATGCGCAATATTCGCGTGGAACTCAACCACGCCGACTATTGGGTACATTGGGCCCGGGCCCATGGCGTGAGCCTGGAAGAGTTGCAGGCCCAGGAAGTGCCGCCGGAGCTGCATGCACTGAGCCATTGGTGCTGGCACACCAGCTCGGCCGATTCGCTGATCGTCGCGATTGCCGCCACCAACTACGCCATCGAGGGGGCCACTGGGGAGTGGTCTGCCGTGGTGTGTTCCACTGGCGTGTATGCCGCGGCATTCCCTGAGGAAGACCGCAAGCGCGCCATGAAGTGGCTGAAGATGCATGCCCAGTACGATGATGCCCATCCGTGGGAAGCGCTGGAAATCATCTGCACCCTGGCTGGCATGAACCCGACCAAGGAGCTGCAGGTAGAGCTGCGTCAGGCGGTGTGCAAGAGCTACGACTACATGTACCTGTTCCTGGAACGCTGCATGCAGTTGGAAAAGTCGGCGACCACCACCCGCAAACAACCGGAACTGGTTGCCAGCGAGGCGTAAACAGCGTGATGGCGGGGCCGCTTGAAGTGAAGCGGTTACCCCGCCATTGCCAGGCGATTGCGGCCTTCGCGCTTGGCCACATACAAGGCATTGTCCGCCCGGCGCAACAGGCTCTCGGCGGACTCTCCCGCCAGCAAGGTCGAGCAACCCAGGCTCACCGTCAATTCGATACGTTCCTCATCCGCCCAATAATCCTGGGCCTGTGCCGCCTGGCGCAGGCGCTCACCGACCATCGACGCCGCATCCCGGCCGGTGTTGGACAGCAGGATCAGAAACTCTTCCCCGCCAAACCGAAACACCATGTCCACATTGCGCAGCTGGTTCTTGATCGAGGCGGCCACCGCCTTGAGCACCTTGTCGCCCGTGGCGTGGCCGTGAGTGTCGTTGATGTGCTTGAAGTGGTCGATGTCCAGCATCAACAGGGACAGCGGCTGCAGGTGCCGGCGAGCCATGTCGATTTCCCGTTGCAGGGTCTGGTCCATGGCGATGCGGTTGCCGGTTTCGGTCAACGGGTCGCGCAGGGCACTGCGGGTCGCCGCACGGTAAAGCAGGGCGTTGCGCATCGGGTAGAGCAGGGTGGAGAGCAGGGACTCCAGCTGGCCCAGCTCGTCTTCGATAAAGCGTTGGTTGCGCCGAAACACCAGGGTGCCGAGGTGTTCGCCTTCATGGCTCAGGGTATAGCTCACCGAATGATGGCCGCGGTGGCCGTATTCCAGGCGCAGGTCGCTGGTGTCGTGACGGTATTGCAGGGCGTCCAGGGGCACCAGGCGTTGGATCTCGCGGAAGAACAACGCAAGGATGTGTTCCGGCTCCAGGCTGGTTTGCAACTGCATGCCCAATTGCTGGCGAAGTTGCGCAACCGTGGCGGGGCGGCGGGTAAGAAGGGAAGGCTGACCAAAGCCCAGGCGTTGCAATTTGGCGCTGTCGAAGTCAATTGCGTTGGTCTGGGTCGGTGTTTTCATAAGCGTATGAGCCTCTAAGCACAAAACTGTCTTACAGGCTGGGTGAGAGCGTCTTACTGTTCCTTCAGTTCCGTAGGACTGATGTACAGTCTAGCCCGGTTTGCTTGAGGGTATAACTGCCGCACGTCTTATAGCCGGGGCCGCGTTGCAGCGGGCCCCGGCGTGGGGCTTATTGTTTTTGCGGGTCAAACTGCTTGTCGCGGATAAACAGCGCCGGGATCACCCCGCAGATAAAGTACGCGCCGCCCATCACCAAAAATCCTACGCCGATCGAGCCGTGGGACGCGAGAAAGCCAATCGCAGCCGGTGCCACTGCGGCACCAATCCGGCCAATGTTGTAGGCCCCGCCCACCGCCGAACCGCGAAACTTCGCCTCGAAGCTTTCGGTCATGTAGGTCGCGTTCACACCGTAGGGAATGCCGTACAGGAAGCCGAACACAATCAGCATCCACAGGATGTTGTCCGGGCTCTGGAACAGCACGATCACCGGCAGGAAAATCGCCGTACCCAGCGCGCCAACCGCGAACACCAGGCGCCGGCCCAGGCGGTCTGCCGCGAGCCCGGCGAGCACCTTGCCGAAAATCATCGCCGCGTAGGTGCCGACCATGTAGCTGGTCATCGACTTGAAGTTCATCCCCAATTCGCCCTCCAGGTACGACGGCATCCAGTTATTGACCCCGTAGTAGCCGAACTGCAGGAAGCCTGCGGTGAGTGCCCAGAGGATGAACATGCGGCTGGCTTTCGGGTCGCTGAAGATCAGCTTGAACATGCCGTCGGGTTTCTTCGCCGACACGCGCTTGATGCCTTCGGCCTTTTCCCGGGCGCGCTCGGCCTGGGCCTTGATCCAGGCTTGTGGCTCCGGCACCAGGCGCTGCATCAGCACGGCGAGGATCACCGGGATGATCGCCACGTAGAACAACCAGCGCCAGCCATGGTTGGGCAGGATCCAGCCGGCGAGCAGGGTGGCGACGATATAGCCCACCGACCAACCGGCCTGCAGGGTGCCGAGCACGGTGGTGCGGTAGCGGGTCGGCACGTATTCGGCCATCAGCGTGTTGCACGCGACATACAGCGCGCCCAGCCCGAGGGAGGCGAAGAAGCGGGTGCTCGCGAACTGCCAATAGCTGTGGGTCAGGCCCAGCACTGCGGTGCCGGCGGAGAACAGCACGATGCTCCAGACCACGGTTTTCACCCGACCAAAACGGTCACAGGCCCAGCCGCCGTAAATCCCGCCGATGGCCATCCCGGCCAGGGTGAAACTGCCCAGGCTGCCGGCTTCGACGCTGGTCAGGCCGAACTCGGCCTTGAGGCTGCTGAGGCTGTAGGACAACAGCATCAAATCTGCACCATCGATCAGCAGGCCGAGGAAGCAGAAGATGAACACGATGATCCACAGGTTGTTTTTCGCGGGCGACAACGCACCCGCCGAAGCGGCGACTTCCATAGCGATACCTTGTTGTAGTTGTTAGGGCACAAGTTATGGGTGTTGCGGTAATACGGTTGGAACACGGTCAAAATGTGGGAGCTGGCTTGTGTGGGAGCTGGCTTGCCTGCGATGGCATCACCGCGGTGTTACTGCCAGACCGAGTTGTCTGCATCGCAGGCAAGCCAGCTCCTACAGTTGTTTTGTGTTGTTTGTGGGGTTTAGTGTTTGGCCTCGCGAATCATGTTGCGGGCGATCACCAGTTGCTGGATCTGCGTGGTGCCTTCATACAGCCGGAACAAGCGCACATCGCGATAAAACCGCTCGATGGCGTACTCGCTCACATACCCGGCACCGCCATGAATCTGCACGCAACGGTCGGCCACCCGGCCACACATCTCGGTGGCGAACATCTTCGAGCAGGACGCTTCGGTACCGATGTTCAGGCCTTCATCACGCTTGCGCGCGGCGTCCACCACCATGCAGCGGGCGGCGTAGATCTCGGCCTTGCTGTCGGCGAGCATCGCCTGGATCAGCTGGAACTCGGCAATCGGCTGGCCGAACTGCTTGCGTTCCAGGGCGTAGTGCAAGGCATCGTTGAGCATGCGCTCGGCGGCGCCGACGCTGACGGCGGCAATGTGCAGGCGGCCCTTGTCGAGCACCTTCATCGCCGTCTTGAAGCCCACGCCTTCGACGCCGCCGATCAACTGGTCGGCCGGCACACGCACGTTGTCGAAAATCACGTCGCAGGTGTGGGCGCCTTTCTGGCCCATCTTGTGGTCGCGCTTGCCCAGGGACAGGCCCGGTGTGTTGCGCTCAACGATGAATGCACTGATGCCGCCCGAGCCCTTGATGTCCGGGTTGGTGCGGGCCATCACCGTGTAGATCCCGGCGTGGGGCGCGTTGGTAATAAAGCGCTTGGTGCCGTTGATGACGTAGTGGTCACCATCGCGCACGGCGGTGGTTTTCAGTGAGGCGGCGTCGGAGCCGGAGTCTGGCTCGGTCAGGCAGAACGAGCTGAGCAGCTCTCCGCTGGCCAGCTTCGGCAGGTAGTGCTGCTTCTGCGCCTCGGTGCCGTCCAGCAGGATGCCGATGGAGCCGATGCCATTGTTGGTGCCGAAGTAGGAGCGGAATGCCGGCGAGGTGCGCCCCAGTTCAAAGGCCACGTTGACCTCTTCTTCCATGGTCAGCCCGAGGCCGCCATAGGCTTCGGGCAGGGTCAGGCCGAACAGGCCCAACTCGCGGAACTGGCTGACGATATCCGCCGGGACGTCATCGGTCTCGGCCAGTTCGTTTTCCCGTGGGATCAGCGCTTCGTTGACGAACTGCTGCAGGGTTTCCAGCAACAGGTGAAGCGTTTCCGGGTCTCTGATCATGTGCATTCCTCAGCGGCCTGTTCGGCAGGCCTGTTGTCATCAATCTGCCGAGGCCCTGCACCGATCTGTCTAGCGGGCGGCGGCCTCGATGTTGTTCACCATGTGCTTGAGACGGGGCCCGATGTCGTCCTCGAGTTTCTCCCGGGAAAGGTGAAAACTCGGTCCGCCACAGTTGAACGTCAGCAGCCCATGTTGTGCATGCAGCAGCGGTACGGCGATGGCGTTTACATCGCGGTGCCACTCACCGATCGACATGCAATAGCCGAAGTCGGTGTAATCCCGGAAGGCCCGTTCCAGGCCCTTCCTGATGCCCGGCCAGTCCTCCAGATGACGCTGGCGGATATGGTCGAGAATAAATTCCCGCTCGTTTTCCGGCATCGCTGCCAGGCAGGCGCGGCCTGCGGAACTCAAGTGCAACGGCAACCGTGTACCGACCTGGCGGCGCATGGTCATGTTGGCTTCACCCTGGACCACGTCCAGGTACACCATGTCCAGGCGGTCTCGCGTGGCCATCGCCACTGCGGCCTGGGCGTACTTGGCCATCGTCTCCATCAGCGGATGGGCCACGGCCCGCACCGACAGGTTCGACAGCATTGCGTAACCGAACGCCATCACCCCTACATCCAGCTGATACCGGCCCGACTGCGGCAGGTGCTTGAGATAGCCCAAGCGGGTCAGCGTGTGGGTCATCCGCGTGATCGTCGGCTTTGGCAGCCCGGTCTTGCGCGCCAGCTCCTGGTTACCCAGCACGCTTTCGCTGGGGGTGAAGCAGCGCAGCAATTCCAGGCCTCGGGCCAGGGCGGTGACGAACTGGCGGTCCTTGTCTTCCTCCTCGTCGGCGTTCATCGGGTCGATCAGCAAGTGCTCGAACCCGTTATTGCCGGCCGGTGTTTCGGGTGTGTTCGGGTCCAGGTTTCGACGGCGCATGTTAGTCCCCCTTTTTTTAGAAAATCAACAAAACAAAATTGTATTCCGCACAGCGAAACTAAGCAACTTGCTGGGCGATTGTGTTTTTGTTTAATAAAACCCTTCTAAACAACGAGTTATAGCCCGATTTACGGGCGTGTCAGGTTTTTACGTTTACATCACGTCGGGTCGGTCCTTATGATTATCGCTAAATACGGAATGTTGTTTCGCATAGCGAAACTGTCAATCTCCGAACTAACAAGAACATTGCAGCAGGAGAACTTGTGGCCAGCCTCGACCAACCCGTAGTGCACCTCGATGTCCAGGACAATGGCGTCGCCGTGGTACGCATCCACCGTCCCGAAGTGAAAAACGCCTTGAACGCCCAGGTCCGCGAAGAGCTGGCGGAGCATTTTCGTGCCCTGGCCAAGCGCCGTGATGTGCGCGCCATCGTGCTCACTGGTGGCGATCAGTTCTTCGTGGCCGGTGCCGACATCAAGGAGTTCGCCAGTGCCAGCCCGATCGAGATGTACCGCCGCCACACCGAATACCTGTGGGAAGCCATCAGCCGCTGCCCGAAGCCGGTGATCGCCGCGGTGAATGGCTTTGCCCTGGGCGGCGGTTGTGAGTTGGCCATGCATTGCGACCTGATCGTGGCCGGTGAGTCGGCTCGGTTCGCCCAGCCCGAGGTCAAGCTGGGCCTGATGCCGGGCGCCGGTGGCACCCAGCGCCTGGTGCGCGCCGTGGGCAAGTTCCAGGCGATGCGCATCGCGTTGACGGGCTGCATGGTCAAGGCGCCGGAAGCCCTGGCCATGGGCATGCTCAGCGAGGTGGTGGCGGACGACCAGACCATCCCCCGCGCCCTGGAACTGGCCGCGCAGATCGCCGCCTTGCCGCCACTGGCAGTGGAGCAGATCAAGGAAGTGATGCTCGCCGGCGCCGACCTGCCGCTGGAAAGTGCGCTGGTGTTGGAGCGCAAGGCCTTTCAATTGCTGTTCGATTCGGCAGACCAGAAGGAGGGCGCCGCCGCGTTCTTCGAAAAACGCACCGCGAACTACCTGGGAGAATGACGATGACGGATTCAATCAAGATCATGGGCCTGGTAGGCACCGGCGTGATGGGCGCCGGGATTGCACAGATTGCCGCCCAGGCTGGCGTGTTGGTGCGTTTGTTCGATGCCCGTGACGGTGCGGCACAGACTGCCCGGGACAACCTCGGCACCACGCTTTTCAAGCTGTCCGCCAAGGGCAAGATCACCCAGGCGGCGGTGGACGCTACACTGGAAAACCTGCAAGTGGCCGCCACCATTGAGGCGCTGCACGATTGCGACCTGGTGGTGGAAGCCATCGTCGAAAACCTCGACGCCAAGCGCGGCCTGCTGCAGCAACTTGAAGGAGTGGTCAGTGCGGAGTGCATCCTTGCCACCAACACCTCGTCGCTGTCGGTCACCGCCATTGCCACCGGCTGCCAACACCCTGAGCGAGTGGCCGGGCTGCACTTTTTCAACCCGGTGCCGCTGATGCGTGTGGTCGAAGTGATCGACGGCCTGGCCACTGCGCCGAAGGTCGGCGATGACCTGCTGGCCTTCGTCGCCCGCACTGGCCATCGCGGTGTGCGCGCCAAGGACACCCCGGGTTTTATCGTCAACCACGCTGGCCGTGCGTACGGCACCGAAGCCTTGAAGATGCTCGATGAAGGCATTGCCGAGCGCGGCGATATCGACCGCATCCTGCGTGAAGGCGCCGGCTTCCGCATGGGCCCGCTGGAACTGCTGGACCTCACCGGGCTCGACGTTTCCCACCCGGTGATGGAGTCGATCTACAACCAGTTCTATCAAGACCCACGCTACAAGCCGTCGCCGCTGACCCGCCAGATGCTGGTGGGCGGGCGCTTCGGGCGCAAGAGCGGGCAGGGCTTCTACCGCTATGAAAATGGCCAGGTGGTCGACGGCCCGCAGCCGCAACCGGTGCCCGCCATCAAGCCATTCCCGCCGGTGTGGATCGCCACCGAAAATGCCGACGACTACGAGCGCCTCAGCGCTCTGGTGATCGAGTTGGGCGCGCACCTGGAAAGCGCGGCGCAGCCTTCGCCAGAAGCGTTGTGCCTGCTGGCGCCGTACGGCCTTGACGCCACGTCGGCCAGCGAACGCTTCCACACCGACCCGGCGCGCACCCTGTGCATCGACCTGCTGACCGACCTGTCGCGCCATCGCACCCTGATGCAAAACCCGCTGACATCCAGCGCCAGCCGCGACGCCGCCCACGCGCTGCTCGCCAATGATGGTGTAGGCGTGACGGTGATCAGCGACAGCGTCGGCTTTGTCGCCCAGCGTACCTTGGCGATGGTGGTCAACCTGGCCTGCGACATTGCCCAGCAACGCATCGCCAGCGTCGACGACATCGACCAGGCGGTGCAGCTCGGCCTGGGTTATCCACAAGGCCCGCTGGCCTGGGGCGACGCCCTTGGGCCACGGCGCATCCTCACGATTTTGCAGCGCATGAGCGAACTCACCCACGACCCGCGTTATCGCCCAAGCCCCTGGCTGCGGCGGCGTGCGGCGCTGGGGATTTCCCTGCGGCATGAAGAGCCGGCAGTCGGCTGATTTCGATTCATCACAGGACAAGAATAATGGGTGCATTGACAGGTTTGCGGGTGCTGGATTTAAGCCGGGTATTGGCCGGGCCCTGGTGTGGCCAGGTGTTGGCTGACCTGGGCGCGGAAGTGATCAAGATCGAACGGCCGCAAAGCGGTGACGACACCCGTGGCTGGGGCCCGCCGTGGATGAAGACTGACACCGGCGAATCGTCCGGGCAGGCGTCTTATTACCAGTCCACCAACCGCGGAAAATTATCCGTGGCCATCGACCTCGCCACCAGCGAAGGCCAGGAACTGGTGCGAGCGCTGGCGGCCAGTTCCGACGTACTGATCGAAAATTACAAGGCCGGTTCCCTGGCGCGCTACGGCCTGGATTACGCGACCCTGGCCGAGATCAATCCACGGCTGGTGTATTGCTCCATCACCGGCTTCGGCCAGACCGGCCCGCGTGCCGAAGAGCCTGGCTACGACTTCATCATCCAGGGCATCGGCGGCCTGATGAGCATCACCGGCGAGCGCGACGACCTGCCCGGCGGCGGCCCGCAAAAAGTCGGCGTGGCATTCTCCGACCTGATGACCGGCCTGTATTCCACCGTCGCGATCCAGGCGGCATTGCTCAGCCGCGAACGCACCGGCGTCGGCCAACACATCGACATGGCGTTGCTGGACGTGCAAGTGGCAACCCTGGCCAACCAGAGCATGAACTACCTGGCGTCGGGCAAGGTGCCCCAGCGTTACGGAAACGCCCACGCCAACATCGTGCCGTACCAGGTGTTCCGTGCCGCCGACCGCGACTTCATCATTGCCTGCGGCAACGACAGCCAGTTTGTTGCGCTGTGCCACAGCATCGGCTTGCCGCATTTGCCGCAGGACCCGCGCTTTCGGCGCAATGCCGACCGGGTTGCGCATCGGGCAGAGATTGTCGAGCTGTTGTCGGCGCACTTCCTGGGGCGTACGGCGGACGAGTGGGTGGCGAGCATTCATGCCTCGAAAGTGCCGGTGGGCGCGATCAACAACATCGCTCAATCCCTGGAAGAACCGCAGGTGATTGCCCGTGGGTTGATGGTGAAGATCCCGCATCCCAAGAATCCGCAGTTCGAGATGGTCGGCAGCCCGATCAAGATGTCGGGTACGCCGGTGGAGTATGTAAGGCCGGCGCCGATGCTGGGCCAGCATACGGATGAAGTGCTGGGCGAGCGCCTGGGGTTGTCGGCAGAGCAACTGGGGCAGCTCAAGGCCGGCGGGGTGATCGAGCAGTTGGACTGAGGCGTTTCAAGCCGCCGGTTCCTGCGTTGAGCGTTGTTGAACAAACCGTTCGATCAACCACCTCGCCGCAGGCCCCGGTGGCAAGTCCGTGCGGTAGATCACGTCGAACATATATTTGCCGCTTTCGTATTCCGGGATGTTCAGTTTCACCAGCCGGCCGCTGTCCAGGTCTTCCTGCACCATCGGGGTCGGCATGTTCCCCCAGCCAATCCCTTCGCGCAGCAGCATGTGCTTGGCGCCCAGGTCGGCCAGGCGCCAGGTGCGGTTACTGAGTACGGCGAAGTCCTTGTCCTTGGTCAGGCGCGAGCGATCCGACAGCACCAGTTGCGTGAGTTCGCGCCCCGCGCCCGGCACATTGGCGGCGCCAGAGGCCAGCGGATGATTCGGCGCGGCCACCGGGATCAGCTCGACACTGCCGATGCCTATTCTTTCGATCCCGTCGATGCCGTCATTCATCGGCCCGCTCACGCCGATGATCGCTTCACGGTTGATCACCAGGTCTGTGACGGCGCCCAGCGCCTCCATGTGCAGGTGAAGTGAGACCGTAGGAAATTCCTCCCGAAACGATTTGAGCGCGTCCACCACCCGCTCGGCGGGCAGCATCACATCCAGCACCACATGGACCTCGGCTTCGAGCCCTTGCAGCAGGCCTTTGACCTTGGCGCGCAAGCCGTGAATGCCGTTGGTGATGGTCCTGGCTTCGGCCAGCACGGTTCGCCCGGCCTCGGTGAGTTGGGGTTTGCGGGTGGTCTGGCGGTCAAACAGCGACACGCCCAGCTGTGTTTCCAGGTTGGCGATGGAGTAACTGACCACCGAGGTGGCGCGGTGAAGTTTTCGCGCGGCCGCTGCAAAACTGCCGACTTCCACCACCGTCAGGAACACGCGCAGTTGTTCCAGTGTGGGGGTTCCGGGCTCGGAAGGCATGTGGGGTTCCTCAAGCAAGCGTTGGGTGGCTTGTCTATTTTATCGAATCTAATGATCTAAATTAACCGGCTATTCAGATTAGCTCACCCGGCGCAACATTTCTTCAACAGAACGGTTCATGTCGAACCGTTTCCCATTGAAGGAAATACCCCCATGTCTACTTCTCAACACATTGCTCATTCGGACAACGTTGAACGCAGCCAGTCTGACGCAACCCAGGCCTCGGTATCGTTGATCGGCCGAGTGCTGCTCAGCGTGATTTTCATCCTCTCCGGCGTTTCGAAGCTGGCCGCTCCCGCGATGATGATCGGCTACATCAGCTCCGTCGGGCTGCCATTTCCACAGCTGGCATTGGTGGTGGCGGTCATCGTTGAAGTCGGTGGTGGCCTGGCGTTGATTGCGGGTTATCGCACCCGTGTGGTTGCTGCGGTGCTGGCGCTGTTCAGCGTGGCCACGGCTTTGGCTTTCCATCATGCGCTGGGGGATCAAAACCAGTTCATCCACTTCTTCAAGAACATCGCCATGGCCGGTGGCCTGCTGCAAGTGGTTGCCTTTGGTGCCGGTCGCTTCAGCCTCGACGCGCGTCGCCGCTGATATACCCCGGAGCAATCACCATGACCGTGCATGAAACCGTCGCCCCTCGGGCAATCACTTACCGCACCACCGGCAGTGGGCATGGCCCGATTGCCCGGCTGATGAGCCCTTCGGACCTGGGGCACCTGATCAAGCCTTTCGTGTTCCTTGATCTGTTTGAAGGCGAGAGCTCATTTATCAACGGCATGCCGATGCACCCCCACTCGGGGATCGCCACCGTCACCCTGATTACCGAAGGCAATTTGCATTTTGAAGATGCCGAATCGGGTGCCGGCACCCTCGACTACGGCGGGGTTGAATGGATGCGGGCGGGCGGTGGCGTGTGGCACGGCAAGGAAATGTCGGTAGGCACATCGAAGCGGATCCAGGGCTTTCAACTGTGGATTGCGCTGCCTCCATCGCTGGAAAACGCGCGCGTCGATAGCCAGTACCTGGCGTCCGGCGTGATGCCGCAAGCGGGCCCTGCCCGGGTGATTCTTGGCGCATACCAGGGCGTGCAAAGCCCGGTTCGTGCACCTGCGGGCATCAATTATCTGCTGGTGACCCTGCAGGACGGTGAGTCCTGGACCTATGTGCCGCCCGATGGGCATGAGTCATTGTGGCTGAGTGTCAGCCGGGGACAGCTTGGTGCACCCGGGCGGGTCATGGCGGGGGAAATGGCTGTGTTCGAACCCGGCAGCGGTGCCGTGACGCTGACAGCGATGCACCGCGATACGGTGTTCGTGATCGGTTCCGCAGCGCCTCATCCCTATGACCTGGCGCTGGGAAACTACTCGGTTCACACCAACGCCCAGGCGCTGCGTGCGGGAGAGGCAAAGATTGCCGAAATCGGCGCCCGGTTGCGTGAGCACCTGGCGGGCGCGAATCCGTCCACCAGCGTGCCCGTCTTCCGGTAGGCGCTTTAGTGCATGACTTCCTTCAGGTAGGTCGTGCGGGCCGCCACGGCAGTCGGCGTGAAGTCCGTAAACACACCGTCCACACCGGCCCGGAAAAAGGCCAGGTATTCGGCCGCCGGGTTGCCCTTGTAGGCGCCTGCCAGGTACTTTGCTTCATTGCGGAAGGTGAAGATATGCACGAACAGCCCGGCCTTGTGGGCATCGCTGATCAGGCTGGTGGGCTTGAAGGTGTCGACTTCAGGCAAACCGGGGTTTTGCGCTGAAGCGGCGGTCAGCGACATTGCTTGCGGCTTCCACGGGCCGATGCCGTCGGCGTACGTTTTGACTTCGGCCAGGCCGGCCGGCGTCAGCAGCGCGCCAAAGGAGCGAGGGTCGCCCGCGACGGTCCAGCTGTACGGGCGGCCGCTGACGAAGGTGTTGGGTTTGTCGGTGATGAAAATGGTTTCGCCGGTCTTGAAGTTCACGCCGTTGCCATCCACCAACTGCACCGCCCTGGCGTGCAGGCCGATGGAGCGCAGGTATTTCAGGCTGTTCGGGTCAAAGCTTTGCACAAACACCGGCGCGTCTTTGCGATTGAGGTTGTTGTCTTTGAGAGTCTTGAGAAAGGCCGCTTCGAACGGATGACTGCCCGGTGCGCCGCACCCGTTGGCAATCGCCTGGGCGTTGTTCCAGATCGGGTTTTTGCTTTCCGGGTAGGTCGTGATCACGCGGCCTGTGGCGGCGCTTTTGGCTTTCGCGATGTCGATCACTTCCTGGAAACTCAGGATCGGCAGTTTGCCGTTGAGGTCGGTCGGGCGCTCATCCCGGGCATCGTAGGTTGTGCCGCCGATCCACTGCTTGAGTTCGGCCAGGGTGAAATCGCTGATCGACCAGTCGTTGGTGTGGTCTTCGCCATCCACGATCAGAGACTTCAATACGGATTTTGGATCGTTGGGGTTGGTCAAGTCGCTCAGGTACTGGGCCGGGCCATTCTCGGCGGTGGCAGGATACCGGACGTTAACCAAAACGCCCGGAACCGTACGCTTGCGGCGTGCAACCTCGGGGTTGGTCTTCGCGACGTCGCTGATATTGGTGTTGTCGCTTAACCAGGGATTGTGCCGAGCCACCAGTACACAGTCCTTGGTCATGTGCAGGTCCAGCTCAAGGGAATCCGCACCTGCGTCGGCCGCATGTTCATACGACGCCCGGGTTTCCTCCGGGTACAGCCCTGGCAGGCCGCGATGGCCGATCACCAGGGGCGGTGCACCGTCCAGGGTCTTGAACGCAGCCGATGCGGCAGGTGCGCGCCCGGTCACACTGTCACACGCGCTCACCGTCAGCGCGCATCCGATAACGATAAAACGGGCGAGCAGGGTTTTTACCGCAGGCGGGCCTGAGCGAGTGTGCATGTGTTGTCCTTCAAGAGGAGGGTAGGGGCGGGGTATCTGCGGATGTTGGCGTTGGCGTATGACAGCGTTGTGACAGGGTGTGGGCGTATTTAGCCTTAACCGTTTGCCTTTTGTTGAGAGTCTAGAAAACTCAACGGTTCCATGACCCGTGCAGAGCAGGCGATCTTGACCACTACGCTTGATACAGTTAGTTATATCCAGCCAAGAAAAATTTGTTCTCCCTAGTCGGAGTGGATATCAAAGTTATATTGCCCGAACAATCACAACTCACTCAATCATTCAGGTCCCTCATGATAGCAGTCATCACTGGAGCAACCGGGGGCTATGGCAACGCACTTTGCCTTCAAGCGAAATTCGCTGGCTACAAAGTCGTAGGTGTTAGCAAGTCACCGGAAAAACTAAACATGCTTCGCCAGTCGAAATCAGTCGACGAGGTATTTGCGTTGGATTATTTGGCCAAAGACCTGGACGCCAATCTTTCGGATTTTGAAGACTTCTTGAGCAGCAAAGGAATAACAGCAGTAGATTTACTTATTAACAATGCCGGCATCGGAAGTAAGCAGCACTCGATCTTCCATGAAACCGCCGATGAGTTGCGGCATGCGCTAGAGGTAAACTGTATTGGACCAGGTCAATTGATAAAGCGATTGGCTGCATCGTTCTCTCTCTCGACAGTAGTCAATATTTCCTCGCGCCGCGGCTCTGTTGCTCAAAATGCTGATGAGTGCATTTCAAAAACAGGTTGTTCCTATACCTATCGAATTTCGAAATCGGCACTCAATATGCTTTCGCTTTGTGTTGTGGACGAGTTGGGTGGCCGACTGTTGAGCTATACCGTTCATCCCGGTCGGTTACGCACTGGGATGGGCGTCAATGGCGCGGAGTTGACAGCAGATGATTCTGCCGCGCGACTTTTCCAACTCATTGCGATGCGGCCAGATCCGTCACGTTTCTATAGCCTGGAAGAAGACCATATACAGACACTTCCCTGGTAAGTGATCAGCCTGGTTTCTTGTCGTGATCAAGTCGTCGCACTGCATTGGCGAAGAGGCTTGTATCCCCTTGAGTTCGACGGGGCGCTGAAACGAAAAAACCCGCCAGAAGGCGGGTTTTTTGGTGGTTTCAGAGATTTGGAAAGCATTCTCTGTAACCTTGTCTGGCTCCACGACCTGGACTCGAACAGAAAAATAAGCATTTGTTTTACAATGAAATTATGCTGATTTTTAGTATTCATATCCCTACGATTATCCTAATCAAGCCCGTATTTTATTGGAGTTCTTTCGATTCCCCATGAGCACGGCAGCAGCAAGCTGCCGAAGGTGGCGTACCCAGGCCATTCTGTGCTGGATCAGGAAAGTACATCCGAATGACTCCTTTTGGTTGTGACTGCTTGTCATAAATGGCCGAAAGCAACCCAAAGCAGCCAATCAATTTCAATTCAAGTTGGGTGCGTTCACCTGTGAGCGGGGCGAGCAACTGTTCAGGTCATAAAACTGGAGCATGACTGCAGGTGGCCTGAACACGATGCGAAGATCCATGTGAGGTCAATCAACGGATCCGCTGGTTACCACGGTGAATTTCCGGCTGAACTCAAAGACCTCGCAGACCCCCGTGTGCCCAGCCGGAATCGAGACGGCATCGCCCGCGCTCATCTCGAATCGCTCGCCGGTGTCCATGGTGATGGCGATGCGACCTTCGATCAGCACGAAGGCTTCATCATTATCGAAGCGCCAGTCAAACTTCGACGGTTGTGAAGTGAAGAACGCCACGGCTTTGTACGGGGTTTTCACGCCGACCGTACGCAGAAGCTTCATCCGGGTGTCGGGATTGCCTTCGATCACATCATCGCCCAGTGGGTAGGCAAGCCAGCCATCGGGAGTGTTCAGCGATGCCAGGGCTACGGAATCGATTGGATTGGGAAGTGTGGGGCGAACGGTCATCTTTTCGGTGCCTCGTATTGGAAGAGGTGGATGAACGACTATGACAAGTGGCATAGTCGAGGTCGAGACTACATCAAAATATGACAGGTGGCATAATTTTTACGATGAGCGCTTCCACTCGTGACCGAATGATCGTCGGCGCCGCGGATCTTCTGCGCCGCAAGGGCATGACCGCGACCAGCATGCGCGAGGTCGTTCGTTACTCGAACACGCCGCGCGGCTCCATTGCGCACCACTTTCCCGGCGGCAAGCGTCAGCTGCTTGAGGCCGCCGTCGACCACGCGGGTCGAGAGGTTAGCGAGCCGCTGGTGCAGCTGCTGGGCAAGCATGGTCCTTTGAAAGGTTTGGAGCTGTTCGTCGCCCTGTGGCGCAGCACCCTTGAAGAGACGGCCTTCCAGGCCGGCTGTGCGGTGTTGGCCGTGGCGGTCGAGCAGTACACGTCCGACCAGCGCGGCGAGTCGGAAACCGAACTGGAAGCGCAGATCCAGTTGCAGCTGCTGGATCAGGCCAACGGCATCTTTGTGCGATGGCAGGAAATCATCAGTCATTCGCTACAGGAAGCGGGCGTAGCGGAAATCCGCTCTCGCAGCTTGGCACTGTTCGCGATTGCTTCCATCGAGGGTTCTGTCGCGCTGTGCAGAGCCGCTCGCAGTGTGGAGCCGCTCGACCTGATCTGGCAGGAATTGCAACGGAGTTTTGAGCGGGAACTGGCCTAGACGCCTACGCCCGCTGATTCCAGCTGATGCAGGCCTCGCTCGGTCACAGCATCTATGTAGCTCGGATCGCCATAGATACGAGCCAGCAAGATGGCCCCCTCGAAGTCGGCCACCAACTGCCTCGCCAGCCGTTGCGCCTCCTCCTGGCTGTACCCGGCGCTATAGAGCTTGGCGAACGCGGCAGTCCAGTCATCCAGGAAGAGCCGGATCGGCTCCATCAGCTCCACCTTGCCATAGGTGGCATCGACCGCGACGACGCCCATCAGACAACCGATCGAGTCGTCCTGGAAGAGCTTCTTGGCTTTGCGCCCCATGCTTGTGAGTCGCTCTTGCGGAGCCAGGTTTTCATCGAAGGCGATGGAGAACAGCGACTGTTTCAACCGCTCATGCGTCCAGCCCAGCACGTCCCGCAGTAGCGATTCCTTGTTGGGGTAGTGATGGTAGAAGGACGCCTTGGTCAACCCGCAGGCGGACGACAACGCATCCATGGTGGTGCCGTGGTAGCCGAGGCGCTTGAAGGTATTGGCGCAGCGCTGCAGAAGCTCATCGCGTGGGATTTTCAGTGGGCGCACGGGTTACTCCTGCTCTAAATCATGCAGATTGATTCTACGTCATAAGCCTTGGCGTCTCAATTTGACGGTTACCGAATGTTTGTTTAGTTTTATCAAACCGAACATTCGGTAAGTAATTAGAGCCCGCCTGGAATTGCCAGGCAGCCCCCTCATTAAGCCAGGAGAAGTCTCCCATGAGCGAAGCAAACAGCGGTCCGGGTCGCGTTACCCGAGAGCAGCGTGGTCATCTGTTCCTTATCGGTCTTGAACGGGCCGGCAAACGCAACGCTTTCGACAGCGCCATGCTCAATGACTTGGCCCTGGCCATGGGGGAATTCGAGCGCAACGATGAAATGCGCTGCGCCGTCGTGTTCGCCCACGGCGACCATTTCACGGCAGGCCTCGATCTGATGGAGCTGACGCCGAAGCTGGCTTCGGGCGGCTTCAAGTACCCGGACGAGGGTATCGACCCGTGGGGCGTCTCGAAGCCGCGCCGCACCAAACCAGTGGTCCTCGCCGTGCAAGGCACCTGCTGGACTGCGGGCATCGAGCTGGTGCTCAACGCCGACATCGCGATTGCCGCCAGCAACACCCGCTTCGCCCACCTGGAGGTGCTGCGCGGCATTCCGCCGTCTGGCGGCTCCACCGTGCGCTTTACTCAGGCCGCAGGTTGGACTAACGCCATGCGCTACATGCTGACCGGCGAAGAGTTTGGGGCTGACGAGGCGCTGGCTATGCGTTTGTTGACCGAGGTCGTTGAGCCAGGCCAGGAACTGGCGCGCGCCATCGAGTACGCCGAGCGCATCGCCAAAGCCGCACCGCTGGCCATCAAGGCCACCCTGCAGTCTGCCTTCCAGGCGCGCGACGAGGGTGACGATGCCGCGCTCTCCAAGCTCAACGAACTGCTGTTCACGCTGATCAAGAGCGAAGACGTGCGTGAAGGCGTCATGGCGATGATGCAGAAGCGCGAACCGGTGTTCAAAGGTCGTTAACCAATAAGGCAGGGGCAAGAGATGCTGCAGTACCAAGCACCACTGGAGGAGTTCAACTTCCTCGCTCACAAGGTTCTTCGACTTTCAGAGCTGTTGCCTCTGCTGCCAGAGCACCACCATATCGACGTCGACCTGTTCAAGGCCACTCTGGAGGTCGGTGCCGAGCTCACCCAAGAGCAACTGCTGCCCTTGAACGGCAGCGGCGATGCCGAGGGTTGCAGGCTTGAACAGGGTGGGGTCAAAACCCCACAGGGCTTCAAGTCAGCTTACCGCCTGTTTCAGGAGAACGGCTGGCCCGCCCTGACGGTCCCACTGTCCATTGGGGGGCAAGGTTTCCCAGGAACGGCAGGTGTCTTCTTTGACGAGATGCTCGCCTCCACCAACCTGTCTTTCAGCATTTTCGCCAACGTGCGCGAAGGTGTTCTCCGTTGTGTCGACCGATTCGGCGATGAGCGGGTTCGATCCCTGTTTTCCGACAAGCTTGCCAGTGGCGAATGGCTTGGCACCATGTGCCTTACCGAGCCTCAGGCTGGCAGCGATCTTGGTCTGATTCGCACGACTGCAGTCACGCAGTCGGATGGCTCCTACCTCCTGAGTGGAACCAAGATATTCATCTCGAACGGCGATCACGACCTGACCGAGAACATCGTTCACCTGGTGCTCGCCAGAACGGAAGGGGCCCCGGCAGGTACTGGCGGCCTCAGCCTATTCGTCGTGCCGAAATACCAATTGGAGGTTCCTGCCTCAGCCAACGGGGTGTCGGTCATCGCGCTTGAGCACAAGCATGGCATTCGTGCCAACGCCACATGCGCCCTGGCATTCGAGAATGCCAGGGGCTACCGCGTCGGCGAATTGAACCGTGGCCTTGCCTGCATGTTCCTGCTGATGAACAGCGCACGGCTCGCCGTCGGTGTCCAAACCGTAGGTCTGGCCGAGGTCGCTTACCAAAACGCGCTGCGCTATACCCAGGAGCGCTTGCAAGGCCGCGCGCTGAATGGTGCCACGCACCCCGATCAACCCGCTGACCCTCTGTTAAGTCATATTGGCGTCAAGTCGAGCCTTGTTCAGCAGCGGCTGTTTATTGAGCCAGCACGCTTGCTCTGCGCCTGGGTCGGCACCCTGCTTGATGAAGCGCGTTGCCACCCGGATGACGCGCGACGCAAGGAGGCCTCACAGCTGGCAGAGTTGTTGACCCCCATCGTCAAGGGCTACCTGTCTCAGCACGCGGGTACACATATCTCGTCCGCTCTCCAGCTGTTCGGTGGGCACGGTTACATCGTCGAAACCGGCATGGAGCAGCTGCTGCGCGATGCGGCCATCTGTCCGATCTATGAAGGCACGAACTACATCCAGTCTCTGGACTTGCTAGGGCGCAAGACTCTGAGCGATCAGGGACAGCGCTTGGGGATCTTCCTCAGCCACATCCCCGCGCTAGCCGAGCGTCTGCGCCAGCGTCCAGGACTGGAAGGGGTCGCCACGACCTTGGCGTCATGGGGGACCGAGTTCGAACCATTGGTTCAGCAACTATCGGTCGATACGGTTTTCAACCGGGACGTTGTGGGTTTGGTTGCGCCGGACTTCCTTGAACTGCTGGGTACCGTTGTTTTTGGCTATTTGTGGGCATGGATCGCGGATGCCGTCGCGCCGTCAACGTCTGATGAAGAATTCCTCAGAAGCAAACCTGCTCTGGCCCGTCTGTATTTTTCCGAAGCCGAAGTACGTGTCCCTTCACTTATCGAAAAGCTGAAGCGCAATGCATCGCGTCTTGGGCTGCTCGAACAGATCCAACTCTGCTAGGGCGGACCACAGATGAATCGTTCAAATAAAAAAGATAATGAGAAACTGAAGTTAGTCAGTACCCCGCAGAGTGGCAGCGAGCTTGCTGACCTTGGGGTTTGCACCATAGAAGAGCTGCTGCAGCGTAGCGCTATGAAAACGCCTAAAGCCCCGGCCCTGTCGGCAATGGGTGCCAACATAAGCTACGAGCGATTACAGAATCTGAGTGCTGCGGTAGCGACCTGGTTGATCAACCAGGGGCTGCAACCGGGAGCTCGGGTTGCAGTCGCTTTGCCGAACATGCTCGCCCATCCGGTGGCGTGCCTGGGAATAATCCGGGCGGGTTTGATCGCCGTCTGTGTGAACCCTTTGTATACGCCGCAGGAGCTGGCGCAGGTTTTCAAGGACAGTGAAGTCAAAGCCGTATTTCTCTTCGAACCCATGGGCCAGGGTGTCCAGCAGGCCATGCTCAAGGCCGGTGTAAGTATTGCTGTGCAAGTCGCCCCAGGTGATCAACTAGGCTGGCGACGGTCATTGGTTAATTGGGTAGCTCATCGACGCTTGGGTAGTAAGTTCACCCGCATAGAAGGAGCCGTCGACTGGCGCAAGGTCGTAGCGACTCGTGCGACCAAACTAAGTCAACGCGCGCCCATTACAGCCGAGCAGACGGCCTTCATAATCTATAGCGGTGGCACTACAGGGCAGCCCAAAGGAGTGCCCATCAGTCATCGGGCTTTGCTGTTCAACGTTGGCCAACAGCATTCGGCTCTGCGTCCGCATCTTTTAGGCAGGGCCGAGCCGGATTACGTGTTGCTGCTCGCGGTGCCGCTCTACCACATTCTCGGCCTGGGCAATCTGCTCTTCACCCTGGCCAAAGGCGGTAAAGCGGTATTGGTGATGAATCCACGCGATACCACGGCGTTTGTCAAAGAGTGGTCCCGGCACCGCATAAGCAGTTTCCCCGGCGTCAACACCCTCTACAACTCGCTCCTGGAGAACGAAGAATTTCACTCGCAGGACTTCACGGACCTCGCTCTCTGCCTCGGTGCGGGCATGCCGGTCAGCGAGTCCACGGCCAAGTTCTGGCACCGGATCACTGGCTGCCATATCACCGAAGCCTACGGTATGACTGAAACCGGACTGATTTCCTGCAACCCGGCCGGACGCTCCCGCCCCGGCTCGGTAGGTTTGCCAGTAGCGGGAATTGAAATTTCCCTACGAAGCGAGAATGACGACGAGGTCACCGTCGGTGCCGGCGAGATATGTGTGCGCAGCCCCGCCATCATGGCCGGTTACTGGCGACGGCCCGAAGAAAACGCGTCTGCATTCACCAGCGATGGCTTCTTCCGCACGGGGGACATCGGTCTCTTCGACCCGGACGGCTATCTGCGCCTGGTCGACCGCAAGAAGGAAATGATCATTTCCTCGGGATTCAAAGTCTTCCCTTCGGAGATCGAGCGAGTTCTGAATGCTCACCCCGGGGTGATGGAGTCGGCGGTCGTGCCGGCTCCTGACGAGAAGGCCGGAGAAATACCCATCGCCTACGTCGTTCGTCGCCAACCCTATCTGGATGAGGCCCACGTGATCGCACACTGCGAAAAGTATCTGGTCAGCTACAAGCGTCCCCGCCGCATCATCTTCCGAGACGACTTGCCCAAGAGCAATGTGGGCAAGATTCTCCGAAAAGAACTGGTTGGCGCAGAACAGCAGGAGTGCTCTGAATGACTCTGCCTAATTCAGCCGCCACCTTCTCGGTGATTGATCAACTGACGCTAGTGGCCGACGACGGCTACCGCCTCGCCGCCACCCACTATTCAGCACAGGGCAATCTGAAGGGCAACCTGATCATGGCCGGTGCGACCGGTGTGCAACAGCGTTTCTACCGCCGCTTCGCCGAGCATGCCAGTAAACAAGGCTTCAACGTCCTGACTGTCGATTACCGAGGTATCGGAGAGTCCAGGCCCACATCCCTGAAAGGTTTCGAGATGTCCTACCTGGACTGGGGCTTTCGCGATCTGGCAGCAGCCGTTGAGCACATGGACGATGGCAGGACTCCGCTGTTCTGGGTCGGCCACTCCTTTGGTGGGCATGCTCTGGGCTTGCTGCCCAATCATCACAAGATCACTTCTGCCTATTGCTTCGGTACTGGCGCCGGATGGGCCGGGTGGATGCCCAGGCTTGAAGCCTTCAAAGTTCGCCTGCTGTGGTCTTGTGTTCTGCCGCTGATCGTCGCGTACAAGGGCTACATGGCCTGGAGCATGCTGGGGATGGGCGATGACCTGCCACTGGGTGTCTACAAAGACTGGCGGCGCTGGTGTGCCCACCCCCATTACTTTTTCGACGATCCCTCAATGGCTCCGGTCGCCAGCCTTTATGCCGAAGTCCGCATGCCCTGCGTCTTCGCCAATGCGGTGGATGACCCATGGGCGCCTCCTGCCTCGCGAGACGCCTTCCTCAAGGGTTATCGCAATGCTCCGTTGCTGACGCGTGATCTCCATCCCGAGACGAAAAAGCACCCCATCGGTCACATGGGGTATTTCCGGGCTTCAGCTACGGATGCCTGGGACGAGGTGCTCAACTGGTTTGCGGCGCAGAGCAACAGTACAACGACGCAAAGTCGCGCTGGCACGGGATGCCGCTGATGAGCACCACCGCGCCACGCACAGAGTTTTCTGCATCTGCCAAGGTATTCCGCTCACTGGTCGAAAGTCGGCGCGCAGTGCGACATTTCACGGCCGAAGCGGTGCCCAAGGCGGTTATCCAGGAGTGCCTGGAGCTGGCAATGCTGGCACCTAGCTCATGTAATCTGCAGCCTTGGTCTTTTCATGTCGTACGCAATCCCGATCTCCTGCAACAACTGCAGCCTGTGTGTTTGGGCCAGAGCGCTGCGAAAGCACCGCTGATCATTGCCGTGTTCGCACATTCGAACACCTGGGAACAGGCATGTGCCGATGTACTCAGGCTTTGGCCAGAACCCGCTGTGCCCAAGGCGATTGAGCATTTCTACAAGAACAGCGCCCCATTCCAGTACAACCAAGGCTGGTTGGGTTGGCGCGGTTTGCTCAAACGACAGATGGTCAGGCTGATGGGCTTCAGGCGCCCCGTCATGCGCACGCCCAATAGCCTGGAACAGATGCGACTCTGGGCCGTGAAGTCGACAGCGCTGGCGGCGCAGAACCTGATGCTGGCGTTCCAGAGCCACGGCTACAGCACCTGCCCCATGGAGGGCTTCGATGAGAAGCGTCTGAAGCAGGTGCTGCCCGTTCCGAAAGGCGCAATCCCAGTCATGCTGCTGGCGGTCGGGATGCCCGGAGAACGCGCGGTCTACAACCCACGGTTGCGCTTCCCGCTCAATCAGCGCGTGGCGTGGCATTGATCATCCGCACAGAACAATAACAAGAGGGCTAGCTGCCATGGCTTTTACCCAAATCGACTACGAGACACACGGCCCTATCAGGGTCATCCGTTTCAATCGCCCAGACAAGCGCAACTGCATTGGGCCAACCACCCACTTGGAGCTGGTGGAGGCCTGGACACGTTTCCGGGATGACCAGAGTGCTCTGGTTGCGATCATCACTGGTGCCGGCGACAAAGCTTTCTGTACCGGTGGAGACCTTGAGGCAGGATTTGACCTGGTGCCTTCCACCGCGGACGAGATTGCTGCGCACGACCGCGGCGAGCGCCCGGGTATTCTCGGACCCAGCCGTTGGACGGACATCTACAAGCCCGTGATCGCTGCTGTGAATGGCGCTGCCTACGCCGGCGGCCTGGAATGGGCCTGCTTCGCAGACATGCGCATCGCCGAGGAGCACGCCTCCTTCGGTGTGACCTGTCGCCGCTGGAACATTGGCCTGGCCGATGGCGGCAGCCAACGCCTGCCGCGCATCGTGGGGTTGGGCAGGGCAATGGAGCTGATCCTGACAGGCAAGGTCATCTCGGCCTCTGAAGCCCTCACCATCGGCTTGGCCAATGAAGTGGTCCCCAAAGGGCGCTCACTGGAGCGTGCGATGGAACTGGCCAAATTCCTCTGTGCCCTCCCTCAACCCGCCATGTGCGGGGACAAGGAGGCCGCGATCCGCGGCTATGGCCAACCCCTGTCTGAGGGCTTGCGCATCGAGGCGGAGTGTTTCAACCGTTCCATCCATCAACCCGAGACCCGCGAGGGGCTGCGTCGCTTTCTTGAGCGCGATCATCCCGACAGACGCTCCGATGCGCCAACTAAGACGCCAGGTTTGATCAGGGACTGAGGAGAACACCATGCGATTTAACCTTTTGCTTCAACTACATCTTTTCGCCGTGGCCTTCTGGCTGGGCGTCGTAGCGGTCGAGTACCTGCTTGAACGCACCCGAGCACAGAGTCGGAGTCAGGGCTTCACAGTCGCCAGGCTGCACAGCCAGATCGATCTGTTCTTCGAGATGCCCGCCTTCAGCGTGGTGCTGGTGACCGGATTGCTGCTCATCGAGCCTGCGCGCTTCGACGGAATTTATGCCCTAAAAGTTGTGGCAGGAGGCAT
The DNA here is from genome assembly GCF_036346535.1 of Pseudomonas sp. Z18(2022). Taxonomy (NCBI): domain Bacteria; kingdom Pseudomonadati; phylum Pseudomonadota; class Gammaproteobacteria; order Pseudomonadales; family Pseudomonadaceae; genus Pseudomonas; species Pseudomonas sp. Z18(2022). Next base: position 539,920 of record NZ_JAOTOA010000001.1, on the reverse strand, counting down.
CGCTGTTCTCGGCAATGCACTGTGCCTTGTGCCCGTACTGAAGCGACGTGCATCCGCAGAGACAGACGACCTCGCCGATGTCATTTATCAGTCAAAGATGATCGACCAGATCTCCTTGTTGGCCATCCCGGCTGGGCTGGTGGCACTAGCCTGTGGTGTCTATCTGACGGTACTTCGCTGACATCTTGATACCCTGCTCAAAGGTTCGTTTTTGGCCGGTTGTTGGCCCTTGTTTGGCGGTTGAACTGCCAGGACTTTCCTAGACGATGAGCAAGCAAGTGCACGGTCAGCAGATAGTAATAGCGCGTCGATTCAGCGTGCTGGTTCATATGGTGATATAGGAACCATGCGAGATGCTTTTGCTGCCAAGTCCATGGATTGTCGCGTCGCCAGCGATCAGCTATTGCTGTTTGGATAGCCTTCGCTGACGCAGGTGGCGTTGGCGTGTGGTATGAGACCCGCCCGCCAGGAACAACTCCATATCGAATGCCTTACTCATGCTCGGCCCCCTATGTAAGCCGAAACTACGTCGATACGACCGTGCCCCAGCTCATAGCTGATTTGTGCTCGGGCCTCCTGATCGAGGTGTCGGTCGGGCTGGTAGCAGCTGCCACCGTTGATGGGTGCAGGATGCTGGGTGATTTGCTCATAGCGTTTGCACGCATAGGTCGCCCGCAATTCGTGGAAACCCTTGAGGTTGTGCGCATGGAGAATCTCCCGTGCGGGGCGAACGATTACCTGTTGGAAATCGAGGTAGCGTTCATTCGCTGCAAGCAGGTTGCGGCTACCGTCAGGCGAGACTTGAAGGGCGAATGCCAGTGCGTCGAGGATGTGCTCATCCACCGAGGGGCCGAGGCGCCGGATCGGCCACCTTTGGTGCCGTCTTGGATGTTGATCCTCCCGAGTTGCTCGGCTTCCCGTTGTAGTCGGGGAAGGTCGGCCAAAATCGCCTCGCGTAAGCGCATACCGGTTGCTCGCGCCAACTGCGCGATGGAGGCGGCGCGCGACTGCTGATGTCCGCAGAGCCCGTCTACGACCCGCTTCACGTGTTCGCGGTCTTGGCCTTGCGGCACCGAGCGACGAACACTGGTGCGCCGCATTCCCAACGCCTTGCTCGGACTCGCCACCTTCACATACTGATCACCGCGCAGCGCAGCCATCGTTCGGTTCACGCTGGACAACCGGTTTTGCGCGGTGGCGATGCCGATAGCGCCTTGTTCAACGTGCTGGCGCAGATGTCCGGCGTAGTCCAGCAAGGTCTGCCGATCAATCTGCCGCGCATCGTTAAACCCTGGCCCATCCTCCGAGCGACACCAGCGTACAAACGCCTGCCAGCGATCACTGTGCGCCTTGACGGTCCCGTAATGCCCGCCGCCAAATAGATCGCGCAATGCCTGCGGCCCGGCATAACTCAGTTGCCGGCCATAGCCAAAATTGCGTCCATCTCGCCTGCCCACCAGTGCCATGATCGAACGCCTCTCGAAGCCAATACTTTTAAAACCTTCCCCACGTCATCCCGCCAAGAATGTTGAGTGTTATCAGGGATCAAGGCCCCTGCGGCCTGTGAGGGTTGTCCACTCACGCGGGACTGGCGGCTCCTTACGACCGGGAGCTTGGGCATCTCATGATCTGACCTCCTGAGCACTTCCGAGGAAGTGGGCGGGTGGAGGCTGCACTGGCTGACGAGACCAGCGCCGCGAGATCCTGAGTCGGGTGAAGGCAGTGATGAGATGACCGGGGCATGCCTGACTGTCAGTCAGGTGCAACCCATTCCTTGGGCTGCGGCACCATCATCTGCATCGCTGTTGCTGGTGACTTCGGTGTTTGTCACGCCGATTGTCACGAGGGGGAATGCCGCAAAGCCTTGTACGAGTTGGGCTGCAGCAGCGGTAGGAGCGCCCGTCTCTTTCCGGGAGAAAGAGACGGGCGCAGGTTGGCGCAATGAAATGGCCAAGCGAATAGGTTGCTGCAGGGCAGCTATAAAAGGGTATGAGTTGCCGCAGTGGGCACACTGGTAAAAGTAGGCATCCATCACTCGGTGAGTGACCGTGCGAGCCGCCGGACGCTAATCGCACTTTGGGAGAACCACCACGGTGTGGCGTAGCCTTAAAGGTTCTGGCTACCTGGGTTGCTGTCAGCGACAGCGCTTTGCCCGACCTTTTCTACGCCTGTGGAGAATTAGGGTCAAGGCTCGAATTTTCGGGAGTTGTGCGGCTGTGGATGAAATTATCCACTAATGGAAATCAGTGGTTTTCCACAGACAATTGCGTGGGCTTTAGATTTTTTAAGTGAGGTCCATCCAAACAGGGCGGCTTTGCAGCCCTGTTTGGATGGACCCGCGTGGACAAACGGATCACTGAGATATGAGGACCGAGCGCTTACTCAGTTGCGCCACGTTTTGCTTTTAGGCGAGTGACATTGGCACCCGTCTGATTGGCGAATTCGCGTGGGCTGACATGCTTCTGCTGATTAGCCTCAAGGTAGCGACTCCACCAGTTCATGATCAGCCTGCGCTCCTCGATGAACTCGGCCTTGTGGATGTAAGCGGCGCGGACGTTGTTGCGTTCCTTGTGGCTCATCTGCCGCTCGATGGCTGTGTCCGTCCACAAGCCTGACTCGATCAGTGCGCTGCAGGCCATCGAACGAAACCCATGCCCACAGATCTCGGATTTGGTGTCGTACCCCATCTTCCGAAGCGCGCTGTTCACCGTGTTTTCGGACATTGGTTTCCAAGACTTGGTATCGCCTGCGAACACCAAGTCAAATTTGCCTGTGATTGCGTGGATCTGCTCGAGCAGGGCGATCGCTTGCGGCGATAAGGGTACAAGATGGATATCGCCTGCCATCTTCGTACCCCTTGTGGAAAAGGGTACGCCTTCCAACGCTGGTCGCGTGTCGGGTATTTCCCAGACGCCACGTTTGAGGTCGAACTCGCTCCAGCGGGCGAAGCGCAGCTCGCTGGAGCGTACAAACACGTGCAGCGACAGCAAGACCGTCAGCCGGGTAAGTGCGCGGCCTTTATAGGTGTCGATCCGTTCCTGCAATTCAGGCAAGCGCGATAAGGATAAGGCGGGGCGGTGGACGACCCGCGAGGCTTTGATCGAGCCTACGAGGTCGTAAGCAGGGTTTACGGTGATAAGCCGGAGGCGCTTTGCCTCGCGCATGATGCTCTGCAGGTAGTTTTGTACCCTTAAAGCAATATCTATCGTTCCGCGCTTCTTAATCGCGTCCAGGGGCCGCATAAGGTCGTGGGTATCAAGGTCGACAATGGCGCGGGCGCCGATCAGCGGGAAGAGATGAGTTTTGAGGCGACTCATCACTGTCTTGGAATAGTCCGGTGCCCACTTGGCTGACATTTCCGTGTGCCAGCCGAGGGCAACGCTTTCAAAGGTGCAGCCTTTGATTAGGGCTTGCGTCTTGGCTTGGTGCTTGGCTCCTATAGGGTCAATGCCATCCGCCAGCATTCGCTTGACCTCCAAGCGCTTGCGGCGCGCATCCGAGAGGCCAACGATGGGGTAGTTGCCGAATGAGGTCAGTCCTTCCCGGCCATCAGGTTTGACGTATCTGAGACGCCAGCCTTTGCGGCCATTGGGTTGGACTAGAAGGTAAAGGCCGTCGCCGTCGAAAAGCTTGTAGGCGCGGTCTGTGGGCTTGGCCGAACGGCAAGCGGCGTCGGAGAGTGGAGCAGTAGTGCGCGACATAAGGGTACTCCCTTTTATCGAACTGACCTTTATCCCAAACTCTACCCTTAAAATGGCTGGTATCCACCGGAATCCGACAGAACGCCAAAACGAAAAAACCCGCCAGAAGGCGGGTTTTCGGGGGTTTCAGAGATTTTGAAAGCCTTCTCTGGAACCTTGTCTGGCTCCACGACCTGGACTCGAACCAGGGACCCAATGATTAACAGTCATTTGCTCTACCAACTGAGCTATCGCGGAATGCGCCGTATGTTACTGATTGGAAAGGATAAGTCAAGCTTTATGTGGTGATGGGGATTTGCCCCGGCGATTTCCCAAGGCTCGCCTGAGTGGTCTGTGCACATCCATCAACGGCTGTTGGGTAAACCCAACATTTTGCCCATTGGGAATCGGCAACCCGGCTTGCGCCATCAATCGCTACACCGGCAGCAATCCCGCCTGCCGGTACCCCTCAATCAACCCATCATAAAGCGCAATATCCGAGCGGCTCCTCGCCATCAACTGGGCACCGGCCACTGCGGCGAAGATCGCCCGGCCCCGGCTTTCAAAACGTCGAGTGGGGCTTTCGTCAGCGTGATAAGGCGCTCAGGGGCATGCACTATTTCAACGAGGTACTAAAACGACAGCCATTCGTTGCGGGGGAGGCGTTTTCAATGGCCGATATCACTGTTATAGGAGGGTTGATCTTTGCCCAACTGGTGGAGCTGGCGGTGCCAGCCGAGTGCGAAGCACTGCAAGCGTGGTACGCCAGTATGCAGGCGCGCCCGAGCGTGAAGAACAGGGTGAGCATGTCTGACCCGACTGCCTGAGGTCGGTAGCCGTGACTGACTCCAGCGCTGGGCAACCCAGGTTGGAGTCAGTCACTTATTGCCGGTGCCAGTCGGCGATATTCGTCGGGCATACAGACAGCACAAGGCCGATATCCCGCAGCTATAGCGGTAGCTTCATCGAGAAAAAACACGCGATTTTTCACATAACCACCGCGTGCTATCGCTTGCAGCGCCGCACGACAGTCGAGCTTTCCATAGAGCCTGCTACGACGGTGGCCGCCCAGCGTTCCCGGCTCGTGGCTTGGGAAAAGGTTGGCGTCTTTGCCCATCAGCATCCACGCGGTTTTTTCAGCCATCGCCCGTACTCCTGCCGTAACGGCCCACCCTTGCGTTCCCCTGTATCGCCTATCAGATCGGGCCGCGCACCCGGTTTCTTGCTTTTTTATTCCTCAAAGAAGGTCAAAGTCGGACACCTTACGTACTTCCGATTGCTGCTTTTCGACCTGGCAACTAGGTGGGATTCAGCGCGGCCGGAGTATTCGACCCGGGTATGTAACGTCAAGGAACATCAGCAGGCTGACGCCTTGCACGTCAGCCTGCCTCGTCACCTATCGCGTGGCCTTACGGCTGCGGCAACGTGTCCCTGATTTGCTTGACCTGCACCGCACTCACCGCCGGTGCCTGGTTACCCCAGCTAGTGCGGACAAAGCTCAGCAGCTGTGCCACTTCGTCATCCGACAGGCGCCAGGCGAAACCCGGCATGCCCAGGGTGGAAGGGGCAGTCGCGGTGGCCGGCAGGCTACTGCCCGCCAACACCAGGCGAATCATCGACACCGGGTCCTGGGACAACACCGACGAGTTACCGGCGATTTTCGGGAATACCCGTGCATCGCCCTGGCCGTTGGTACGGTGGCAGGCGGCGCAGTTGTCGATGTACAGCTCGGCACCACGGCTGCCTTCCTGCCCCGCAGCCAGGGCTTTGGCGGTGGCCGGGTCGGCGGTGAAGCTCGAGACCTGGCGCCCGTCGGCAGGCAGCGTTTTCAGGTACGCCGCCATGGCGTGCAGGTCCCGGTCGTTGAGGTGCTGGGTGCTGTGAACCACCACATCGCCCATCGCACCACCCAATACCGCATGGGTTTCGCTGCGGGCGCTGCGCAGGGTCGCGACGATGTCGTCGACACTCCAGCTGCCCAGGCCGTCTGCCGGGTTGCCCCGCAGGTTCACCGCCAGCCAGCCATCGATCACCGGCCCGCCAGACAAGTAGACCGGGCTGGATTCATCCAGCGCCTTCTCCTGCAAGGTCACCGCCCGTGGTGTGTGGCAACTGCCGCAGTGGCCCAGGCCCTGGACCAGATAGGCACCGCGTGCCACGTCGGCGTCCTTGTAGCCATCGGCCTTGAATGCCACAACGTCGGGGTCGGGGGCGAACACTTTGCGCCAGATCGCCAGCGGCCAGCGCATGGACAGTGGCCACGGCACCGCGTTGGCGCGGTTCTCGGCATTGACCGGCGCGACGCCGTGCATGAAGTAGGCGTACAGCGCCTGCAGGTCATCGTCGTCTACCCTGGCATACGCCGGGTACGGCATGGCGGGGTACAGGCTGCTGCCATTGGCGGCGATACCGTGCCGAACCGCGCGGTCAAAATCTTCCAGCGAATAACCGCCAATACCGGTGGCTTTGTCGGGCGTGATGTTGCTGCTGTACAGCGTGCCGATGGGCGAGGCGATCGGCAGGCCACCGGCGAACGGCTGACCGCCTTTGGCGGTGTGGCACGCGGTGCAGTCGCCGGCATCCGCCAGGTAGCGACCTTTCTCGATCAATGCGGCCTGTTGCGCTTCAGGCGCCGGTTGTAACCCACGGGTGTGGGTCGGCCAGAAGGCGAATGCCAACAACACGACCAGCACCGTCACCACCAAGCCAACCAGGCTCAAGAGAAACTTTTTCATTGGTCTCTCTCCTTATGCCTGAACCAGCGGGCCGGGGTTTTTGAGGTATTGCTCGCGAATCGCCGTGGCAGACCAGTACGCCAGCGCCCCCACCATCCCCGTGGGGTTGTAGCCGTTGTTTTGCGGGAACGCATTGGCGCCAATGGCGAACACGTTGTGCACGTCCCACGACTGCAGGTAGCGGTTCAATGCCGAGGTTTTCGGGTCGCTGCCCATGATCGCGCCACCACAAGTGTGGGTGCTCTGGTACTTGGTGATGTTGTAGTGCTCGCCCGGCTTCTTGGCGTCGCCGGCCATGGCGGTCGGGTTGAGGATTTTCGACATCTCCAGCGCCTTGCCCACCAGGAACTGCGAGGCCTTGATTTCGTTGTCGTGCCAGTCGAAGTTCATCCGCAGCAGCGGTCGACCGAAGCCGTCCTTGTAGGTCGGGTCCAGGCTCAAGTAGTGCTGACGGTACGACATGCAGGCACCTTGCACCTCGAAGTAGAACGAATGACGGAACGCATCGCTGGCCGCCTGTTTCCACTGCGTGCCCCAGGCTGGCGTGCCCGGCGGTACGTTGATCCCGCGCACCGGACCGGCGCCCGGCTGGCGTGCCCAGATAATCCCGCCGCCGACAAAACCGGCCTTGGCATTGTCCAGCTGGTTGCCGTTGAGGTTGTCCATGGTGGTGCCTGCGCCACCGATCCCGATGAACTGGTTGGCCTGTACTTCCTTGCCGAAAAACAGCACCACGCGATTGAGGTTCTGGTACGAGTAGTTGCGCCCGATGGTGCCTTCACCGCTCACTGGGTCGTAGGGTTTGCCGATCCCCGAGAGCAGCATCAAATGCACGTTGAACAGCGAAAACGCGCACAGCAGCACCAGGTCGGCCTGTTGCTCCACTTCACGGCCCTGGGCATCCAGGTACGTGACGCCGGTGGCCTTCTTGCCATCGCTGTCGAGGTTGACCTTGAGCACTTGCGCATGGGTGCGCAGCTCAAAGTTTTTGCGCTGGCGCAGCACCGGCAGAATGCTGATGTTCGGGCTGGCTTTGGAGTAGTTCAGGCAACCGTAGTCACTGCAGAAACCGCAGGCGTTGCACGGGCCCATCTGGCAACCGTAGGGGTTGACGTAAGGTGCCGACGCGTTGGACGCGGGGATCGGGTACGGGTCCCAGCCCATCTCGCGGGCTGCACCGTAGAACATCTCTGCGCCGAGGTAATTGGGGTTCGGGCCCAACGGAAACTCACGGGAACGCGACCCTTCGAACGGGTTGCCGCCCACCTGTTTCGCACCCTGAATAACCCCGGCCTTGCCGGAGGTGCCACACACGTATTCGAAGTGATCGAAGTGCGGTTCCAGGTCTTCGTAAGTGACCGGGAAATCCTGGATGGTCATGTCGTCGGGAATGAACTTGGCGCCATAGCGCTGCTCGGTATTGCTGCGCAACTTGAAGTCTTCCGGCAGTGCGCGAAAGTGGCAGCCAGACCAGTGGCTGCCCGCACCGCCGACACCGGTGCCCGGCTTGAACGAGCCCATTTGGCGATACGGCACGGCAGTGGAGGTCAGGTTGTGCCGTGCGGTCACGGTTTCCTGGGACAGGCTTTGCAGGTAGCGGCGATGCACTGAACCTTCAAGCTCATCGACGACTTTCGGGTAGGCAAAATCAGGTTGCGTGTCACGGTCGGCACCGCGCTCCAGTACCACCACGTGCAGCCCTGCATCGGTGAGTTCCTTGGCCATGATTGCCCCGGTCCAGCCCATGCCCACAATCACTACGTCTGCTTTTGGTTTGATGTTCGCCATGCTCAACCCCTCCGTCCGGCCAGATCGACCGGCGGCAACGGGTACGGCTTGTCCCGTACCGTGACCCAGTCCATGTAATCGGCGCGCATGCCGGGATAACCGATCATTTTCCACGCGCCCATGTTTTTGTTGCCGCCGTGGGACGGGTCGGCGAAGTAGCCGTTGCGCACTTCGTTGAGCAGGTTGCTGAAAAACAGCTTCGAGGAAATGTCTTCCAGTGCCAGTTTGCCGCTCTCGGCATTCTTCAACAGGTCTTCCTGCAGGGCCGTCGAGAGCTGGGCAAAGGTCTTGCCGGCGAAGGTCTTCTGGCAACTGGCGTCGATGGCCTTGATCCCGACCCGCAGGGTTTCGCGCAACGTCAGGCGACCCTGGTAGCCGAACTCCGGGGCCGCTTCGACGAAGGGGCCTTGCATGTACCAGATGCCGCCGTTGGCGTAGGGCGTTTGCATGTGCCGGTCGAGAAACTCCGGCACGCCGAGTTCGACGGCGCCGGGGCCGACGTGATCGGACGGGATCAAGCGGTCACAGGCCGCCATCAGGAAGGCCCACTCCTGCGGGGTGAAAAACGTCGGTTTGTAATCATCGACCCTGGCCGGTGCTGGCGTGCCAGCCTGGCTGTCACTGGCCGGGGTCTGCGCGAAGGCGCCGGAGGAAAGGCCGGTACTGGCCAGTGTGACAACGGGGATCAGCGTCAACGACTTGCGTAAAAAGTCGCGACGCCCTGGGGAGGTATCGTTCTCGGACATCGGTTACTCACTCCTGAGTCTAAACACGGGTGTGCGTTGGTTTTTCTTATGATTTGCCGCCCGAAGACGGCAATTGAATCGCTACCTAATAATGATCAAGCTAACTAATAAGTCGTCACTAAAACAGCTATCGCCCCCTGTTTCAAGGCAATGGCGCACCGGGTCAGATCTTGAATTGGCGCACCAGGCTGTTGAGGTTGGCCCCCAGCGCAGACACATCGCGCATAGTGCGCGCGCTGTGTTCGGTTTCGTCGGCCAGGCTTTCCACCGCGCCTGCAATCTGATGCACGCTGCGGTTGATCTCTTCGGCGACCGAGGTCTGCTCTTCGGCGGCGCTGGCAATCTGCGCGTTCATTGCGTTGATGGTGCCGATCAGGTCCGAGATCGAATCCAGCGAAACCCCCACTTCGTTGGTCTGCTGATTGGCACCTTCGCCGGCTTCGGTCGAACGGTGCATCGCGGCCACCGAGGCGGTGGTGCCGGCTTCCAGGCGCGTGATCATGCCCTGGATCTCTTGCGTGCTCTGTTGCGTGCGGCTGGCCAGTGCACGAACTTCATCGGCCACCACCGCAAAACCACGGCCGGCCTCACCGGCACGCGCGGCTTCAATCGCGGCATTGAGTGCCAGCAAGTTGGTCTGGTCGGCAATCGAACGAATCACGTCGAGCACCGAGACAATGGAGCGTACATCCTGCTGCAGGCTGTCGAGGCTGGTACCGCTCAGGCGAATATCCGACACCAGTGCGCTCATCCCGGTGATGTTGTCGCCCACCACCTTGCGGGCGGCGTGGCCTTGCTGGTCGGTCTCTGCCGCCGCCTGGGCCGCACGCTGGGCACTGAGCGCCACTTCCTGGGCCGCGGCTGACATTTCGTGGATCGCGGTGGCGACCTGGTCGGTCTCGTTGCGCTGGCGCTGCATCGCTTGTTCGGAGCGCAGGGTTTGTTGGGTCGCCTGATGCACCAGGCCGTCGAGGTCGGTGGTCATCTTCGCCACCTGGCTGACCATGGTGTGGATCTTGTCGATGAACCGGTTGAACGAGGCGGCCAGGTCACCCAATTCATCGTTGCTGGTGATCGCCAGGCGATGGGTAAGGTCGCCTTCACCGGCGGCGATGTCATCCAGGTTGGTCTTGAGCACACGCAGCGGGCGGACCACGCCATTGGCCGTCCAGATACCGGCCGTTGCGGTGACCAGCAGCAACACCAGGGTCACCAGGAAGATGCTGCCCAGCAGGGCGCGGGTGCGTTCGGTGACCGCTATCTGCTCCAGCGCCATGGCGGCGTCGATGTCATCCATATTGATTGCACTGCCGAGCACCATGTCCCATTTTTCCAGGTACACGGTGTAGCCCAGCTTGGGCACCTGCACGCTTTCCTGGCCGGGTTTGGGCGCGAAGTAATCGACGTAGTGCTTACCGTTCCTGGCCACTTCGACAAACGTCTGGTAGTGGAAGGAGCCGTCGGGGTCCTGGGTGTCCCAGAAGCTCTTGCCGACCCCGGCGGTGCTGTCGCCACGGAAGACCCGCATGCCTTTGGTGTCGTAACCGAAAAAGTAGCCTTCATCGCCGAACTTCACTGGCTTGAGCAACTCGAGGGCCTTGTCCCGGGCTGCCATATCGCCCTTTGCCGAGGCGTCGTGCAGCGGCTTGATGGTGGTCAGGGCCACCTCGACATAGTTCTTCAGTACGTCACGATTGCGCTTGATCAAACCTTCTCGGGTTTCGAGCATTTGCTGATCGGCAGTGCGCTGCAGCATCCACGACGCAAGGCCGCTGATAATCAATGCGAACAACAATGCGGGGATGATGGCCAGACACAGCAACTTGCCTTTGACTGTAAGCTTCATGAACGATATGCCCTCAGGTCAGTGTGGTTTTGTAACGTATCGACCCGGTAAGACATATCTTGATAAAGAATGATGGCATTTTGACGTCAATTTATAATTAGTGCGCTTCGCGCCTGAAGAAATGATCAGCTTGGGGCTCATACCCCAGCGGGTACCCACGAGATATTCACCGCAATTTTCGACAGGACTCGAGCATGTCAACAGCTCACCAAACTACCCCCGATCCCTACCTATGGCTTGAAGACATCGACAGCACCCCGTCACTGGACTGGGTACAGGCCCAGAACCTCAAGACCGAAGACCGGCTCGCCCGCTCCGACAGCTTCCAGCAAATCAAAACCGAGGTGCTGGAGATGCTGGACTCGGACAGCAACATCCCCCACGTCAACAAGGTCGGCGCCTATTACTACAACTTCTGGATGGACGCCGCTCACCCGCGCGGCCTGTGGCGTCGCACCACCCCGGCGGAGTACCGCAAGGCGCAACCCGCCTGGGAAACGCTGCTGGACCTGGATGCACTGAACGCCGCCGAAGGCGAAAACTGGGTGTGGCACGGTGCTGATTACCTGCGCCCGGATTACCAGCGCTGCCTGTTGGAGTTGTCCCGCGGCGGGGCTGATGCGGGTGTCACACGGGAGTTTGATCTGGCCAGCAAGACCTGGGTCGAAGACGGCTTCCAGTTGCCGGAGTCCAAGGGCGGCCTGGGCTGGATCGACCGTGACAACGTGTATGTCTTCACCGATTTTGGCGAAGGCTCGATGACCCGCTCGGGTTACCCGCGCATTGCCAAGCAGTGGCAGCGCGGCACGCCGCTGAGTGCTGCCCGTGTTGTCTACGAAGGCGTGCCGGATGATATGTACATCGCGGCGATGCACGACGACACGCCCGGCTATGAGCGTGACTTCGTCAGCCGTACGCTGGCGTTCTACAACAACGAGCTGTACCTGCGGGGCAACGATGGCCGGTTGAGCAAAATCGATGCGCCGAACTCGGCTGAAAAGTCGGTGCATAAAGACTGGCTGTTGCTGGAGTTGCGCGAGGACTGGGCGCTGGATGAAGTGTTTGTTTCCGGCTCGTTGCTGGCGATCAACTTTGATCGCTTCATGGCGGGCCAGCGGGATTTCGAAGTGCTGTTCACGCCCACGGACAGCACATCGCTGACAGGGTTTATCTGGACCCTGAATCACCTGGTGCTGAACGTGCTCGATCACGTCAAGAGTCGCCTCAGCGTGCTCACGCCCGGCGCAAACGGATGGCAGCACAGCCCGTTCACGGGGGCGCCCGGCATGGGCACGGTGTATGCCCGCGCAGTGGACAGCGACGACAGTGATGCCGTCTGGCTGGTGACCACCGATTACCTGACGCCCACCACCCTGGCGCTGGCCGAGATCGGTCAGGCGCCCGAGGTGCTGAAAACCCTGCCGGCGTTTTTCGACTCAAGCCGGCACGTGATCGAGCAGCAGTTCGCGGTCTCCAGGGATGGCACCCGTGTGCCGTATTTCATGGTGAGCGGCAAGGACTTGCAACTCGATGGAGCGGCGCCGACGTTGCTCTATGGCTATGGCGGTTTCGAGGTCTCCCTGACCCCGAATTACTCCGGTGAAGTAGGCCGCGCCTGGCTTTCGAAAGGCGGCGTGTACGTGGTTGCCAACATTCGCGGTGGCGGTGAATACGGCCCGCGCTGGCACCAGGCGGCACTCAAGCAGAACCGTGGGCGGGCCTATGAAGATTTCGCGGCGGTGGCCCGGGACCTGATCGCCCGCGGGATTACCTCGCCCCGGCACCTGGGCGCACAGGGCGGCAGTAACGGCGGCCTGTTGACCGGCAATATGCTCACCCAATACCCGGAACTGTTCGGTGCAATCGTGTCCCAGGTGCCGTTGCTCGATATGCAGCGCTACCACCACTTGTTGGCTGGGGCGTCGTGGATGGAGGAATACGGCAACCCGGACGTAGCTGAAGAGTGGGCCTACATCCGGACGTTTTCGCCGTACCACCTGTTTGATCCGGCGAAGGTTTACCCTCCGGTGTTTTTCCTGACCTCGACCCGCGATGACCGTGTGCACCCGGGCCATGCCCGCAAGATGGCGGCGAAGATGATCGAGGCCGGCAAGGACGTGACGTATTACGAGAACATCGAAGGTGGGCACGGGGGGGCGGCGGACAATGCGCAGGCTGCGCATATGAGTGCGCTGGTCTACCGCTTTTTGTGGGAGAAGCTGAACGCCAGCCGGGACTAATCGGCTACGGCGGTGACCAGCTTGCTCGTCAACCATTCAATGAAACACCGTGCCAGCGGGTTGTTCTCGCTGTCACGGTGGGTCAGCAAGGCCCAATTGGGCCCGCGAATGGTTGCCTCTACCAGCGGTTGCAGCAACCCGTCTTCCAATGCCAGTCGGCTTAATAACTGGCTGACCAGCGCAATCCCCAACCCGGTACACGCCGCATCCAGCAACAGCCCGGGGTCGGAGAAATTCAGTCCCTGATCTTTTTGCCCCACATCAATCCCTGCCTCCACCGCCCAATGGCTCCAATCCATCTCCCGTTCGCCGTGCAGGGTGGTGCGCTGCTCCCTGGGCAGTGCCAGCACGCGTGGGTTGCACGCGGGGAACAGGCGGTCGGCATGCAGCACCTTGAAGCTGCATTCGGCCTGGGAGCTGATGTCGTCGCGTACGGCCAGGTCGATGGTCTGGCTGGCCATGTCCGGGACTTCGTCGGTGCTGAATATCCACAGGTCCACTTCCGGGTGCTGGCGGCGGAAATCCTCCAGGCGCGGCAGCAGCCAGTGACGGGCGAAGGTCGGCGTGGTGTTGAGCACCAGTTGGTTGGGTTTGCGGTACTGGCCCAGGCGACGAACGCCCACGGCCAATTGCTGCAATAGCGCCTGGGTGGTGCTGAGGAAATCGTGCCCGGCATCGGTCAGGCTGACGCTGCGCCCACTGCGGAAAAACAACGGTTGCTCCAGGTACGCCTCAAGGCTGCGAATCTGCTGGCTGATGGCCGATTGAGTGAGGTGCAGTTCTTCGGCGGCCTTGTGGAAACTGCCCAGCCGGGCGGCGGCTTCGAAGCCGCGGAGGGTGCCCAGAGGCGGCCAATGGTTAAGCATGCTGATAAGTTCCTCTAATCAGTTTTCCACAAAATCCATCGTTTGTTAGCCCGTTTTTACAGCCGTAGCATGCATGCCAAGACCTCGCGGGCAGTTTTCATTGAACACAATGACTTAACTCAAAGGTATTTGTCATGCAGCAGAATGAAATTCAGAACGGTGGCTGGTGGATGCCGGCGGAGTGGGCCAGGCATGCGGCGACGTGGATGGTCTGGCCGCATAACCAAACGCTTTGGGAGTCCGGCTGGGGCGTTACATTGCCGCTGGTGCAGGAGGACTTTGCCCGTGTCGCCAATGCGATTGCGCGTTTTGAACCGGTGAAAATGATCGTCGATCCTTGCGCTGTGGCCAGCGCCAAAGCGTTGTGCGGGCCGAACATTGCATTGATCGAACTGGCGGTGAATGACAGTTGGTGTCGCGATTCCGGCCCGAGCTTTGTTTGCCATCCGCAACAGGGGCTCGCCGGTGTGAGCTGGCGCTTTAACGCGTGGGGCGGCAAGTCGGCCCATGATCTGGATGAAAGCCTGGCGCGCCGGGTGCTCAGTCACCTGGGCGTGGAGTGCCTGGGCACACCGTTGAGCAACGAAGGCGGCGCCATTCATGTGGACGGCGAAGGCACGTTGATCACCACCGAATCAGTGTTACTCAACCCCAATCGAAATCCAGGGGTGACCAAGGCCGAGATCGAGGAGATTTTCGCGCGCTTGCTGGGTGTGAAGAAAACGATCTGGCTGCCGGGCGATCCCGACCATGTGACCGGTGACATGACCGACGGCCATGTCGATGGCGTGTGCGCATTTGCCCGCCCCGGCGTGTTGCTGGTGGATGCCACCCATGACACCCATTCGGTGTACGCCGAGGTGGTGCGGGAAAACCGTCGGGCCCTGGAATTGGCCACCGATGCCCAAGGCCGCCGGTTCGAGATGATCGACCTGCATGAAGCCACCGACGCGGTGGACACTGAGGCTGAAGTGTTTTGCGCCTCCTACACCAACTTCTACATCGCCAACCACGCGATCATCATGCCTGCCTATGGCATCGACGCCGACCAGATTGCCGCCGATGTCCTGGCCCGTGCTTTCCCTGGGCGCGTGGTGGTACCGGTGCGCATCAATCACCTGGCCCATGGCGGCGGCGGGGTGCATTGCATCACCCAACAGCAACCCGCCTGGCCGGTGAAGGGGTGATGCCATGACCGTACTGACGATTGCTGTCACGCAAATGCCCTGCACCTGGGACCTGCCCGCGAACCTCGATCTGGCCGAGCAATTGGTACGTGACGCGGCCAAGCAGGGCGCCCAGGTGATCCTGCTGCAAGAGCTGTTTGCCACGCCATACTTTTGCATCGAGCAGCATCACAAACACCTGGCGCTGGCGCAGGAATACCGGCACAGCGTGGTGCTCAAACGCTTTGCCGCCCTGGCCCGGGAATTGGGCGTGGTGCTGCCCCTCAGCTGGTTCGAAAAGGCCGGCAATGCCTGTTTCAATTCGCTGAGCGTGGCCGATGCGGATGGGCAGTTACTCGGGGTGTATCGCAAGACTCATATCCCCAACGCCATCGGCTATCAGGAGAAAGAATACTTCAGCCCCGGCGATACCGGCTTTCGGGTCTGGGACACCGCGTTCGGACGTATCGGCCTGGGTATCTGCTGGGATCAGTGGTTCCCCGAAACCGCGCGCTGCCTGGCGCTGATGGGGGCTGAAGTCTTGCTGTTCCCCACGGCGATCGGCTCTGAACCGGGCTGCGCGACCCTCGACTCCCGGGACCATTGGCAGATGACCATGCGTGGGCACGCCGCCGCCAATCTGGTGCCGGTGGTCGCTGCCAACCGTGTCGGCCGCGAGGTAGCGACCACCGACCCGACCTTGCAGATGGACTTCTACGGCTCGTCCTTTATCTGCAATCACAAGGGCAAGCTGCTCGCCGAAGCTGACCGCGACAGCACCGGCGTGCTGGTGCACAGCCTCGACCTGGCGACGATGCGCGAGGACCGCCTGACCTGGGGCATCTACCGTGACCGTCGCCCGGAAATGTATGGCGGGTTGTTGAGTCTGGACGGTCATCACACCTACCGAGGGCTTTGACATGAAGATTATCTGCACGCTGTTGCTAGGGGCCCTGGTGGCGTCGTCGCTGCACGCCGAAGAAAAAACCCTGAAGCTCTACAACTGGGCCGATTACTTCGCCGAGGACACGCTGTCGCGTTTCACCGCCGAAACCGGGATCCAGGTGATCTACGATGTGATGGACGGCAGCGAAACCCTGGAGGCCAAGCTGATGGCCGGCGGCAGCGGTTATGACCTGATTTTTCCTGGCGACACTGTGGGCGAACGGCTGATGCGCGCGGGTAGCCTGCAACCGCTGGATCAGTCCAGGCTCACCGCCCTGAATGACATCGAGCCCGGTTTGCAGAAGTTGCGCGCGCACTACACCTACTCGAACAACGCCACCGTCCCCTACACCTGGGGCACCATCGGCCTGACGTACAACACCGAGCAGATCAAACAGCGCATGCCGGACGCGCCGGTCAACAGTCTCGACCTGCTGTTCAAGCCGGAGCTGGCCGCCAAGTTCGCCGATTGCGGGATTTCCCTGATCGACTCACCGGACGAAGTGCTGGCGGTGGCCCTCAATTACCTGGGGCGTGACCCGCGCAGCGCCAAGCCGGCCGACCTGGCCGCCGCCAGCGAGCTGTTGCTCAAGCTGCGGCCCTACATCCGCAAGTTCCAGTCGCAGCCGGTGACCGACCTGGTGAACGGCAACCTGTGCCTGTCCCTCGGCTACAGCGGCGACATGACCCAGGCGCAACGGGCGGCGGACGCAGCCGGAAAAAAGGTCACGTTCGACTATCACATCCCTCGTGAGGGCACCACGGTGTGGATGGACACCATGGCGATCCCCGTGGATGCCCGGCATCCGGAGTACGCCTACGCGTTCATCAATTTCGTGATGCGCCCGCAGAACATGGCCGCCATCAGCAACTTCACCGGTTACCCCACGGCAAACGCCAAGGCGCGTCCCGAGGTTGACCCGGCGATGCGCAACAACCCGCAGATCTACCCGGACGAGGCCACGTTTGAACGGCTGATCCCGGGAAAAGACATCCCCCAGGCGGACATGCGTGCACGCATGCGCGTATGGACCAAATTCAAAACCGCTTCCGTCCAATGATCCAACTTCCAGAGGTACCCATGGCAACACGTCGCGAATTCATCAAACAGGTATCGGTGGTTGCCACCCTGGGCGCTGCCATGTCCGTCGGGCTGGTCTCGCGCTGGGCACAGGCCGCCCCCGAGGGCCACTGGCTCATGCCCGACGAAGGCGAAAAACATCAGCAGGCGTTCATTGCCTTTGGCGCGCAGGAGGCCATTCACGAGGACTTTACGCCCGACGTGCAAGCAGCCTTGGGCCGGATCGCCCGCGCCATCGCCCGTCACGAGCCGGTGACCGTGTTCTGTCGGGAAGAGGAGCGAGCGCTGGCTGAAGAAAAATGCGGCACCCGCAACACCACGTTTGTGGTCACCGAGCTGGATGACATCTGGATGCGTGACACCGGCGCCAACTTTGTCATCGACGGCCAGGGCGGCCTGGGCGCGGTGGATTTCAACTTCAACGGGTGGGGCAACAAGCAGCAGCACGCCGAGGATGCGCAGGTAGCGGCCCTGGTCACTGAAGTCACCGAGGCCCAGGCAATTCGCAGCGAACTGGTGGGTGAGGGCGGCGCCATCGAGGTGGATGGTCACGGCACCGGCATCATGACCGAAAGCAGCTGGATCAATGCCAACCGCAACCCCGGCTGGAGCAAGGCCGACGTCGAGGCCGAGCTGAAGGCGCGGCTGGGCCTGCGCAAAATCATCTGGCTGCCGGGCATCAAGGGCAAAGACATCACCGATGCCCACGTGGATTTTTATGCGCGTTTCGTCAAGCCGGGCGTGGTGATCGCCAACCTCGACACCGACCCCGAATCCTATGATCACAAGGTCACGCTGGCGCACCTGGACATCCTCAAGCGGGCCACCGATGCAGACGGCCGACCGCTGCAGGTGCATACCGTGTCGCCGCCGCTTAATCCACGCAAGAGCCGTTTCAATCGCAACAATCCGGATTTTGCACCAGGCTATATCAACTACTTTGTCATCAACGGGGCGGTGATTGCGCCCGAGTTCGGTGACAAGGTGGCCGACGCAAAAGCCTTTGAGCTACTGTCCAGGCTCTATCCCGAGCGCGAGGTGGTGCAGCTCAATATCGATGCGATTGCAGCGGGTGGCGGCGGGATTCACTGTGTGACCAGTCACCAGCCGGCGGTTCAGGCAGGGGCGCGCGATGCCAGCTTCAGTTGACCGTATGCCTCGACCAACTGTGCCTGGGTAAAGCCCAGGTTCCTGCCGCTGGGATTGGGCAAAACCCAAACCGCTGACGTCCCCAGTCTTCGCGGCTGCAACCCCCACGCAATGTCCCGCTGCCCGCTTAACGCGCTATAGGCCGCCTTCCCCAGAAACGCGACAAACCGCGGCGCGTAACGGGTGATCTTGCTTTCAAAACGCGCTGCCGCTGCCTTGAATTCATCCGCCGACAACTGATCTGCCCGGGCGGTAGGCCGCTCCACCACCGTGGTCAGCCCGCACTGATACTCCAGGATCGTGCGGTCGTTTTCCGGCTGCACTTCATGGGGTGTAAACCCGGCCAGGTGCAGGGTGCGCCAGAACCGGTTGCTGCGGCCCATGAAGTGATGCCCGGTGGCGGCGGCCTTCAGCCCCGGGTTTATCCCGCAAAAAATCACGGCGAGATGCTCGGCCAGAATGTCTTCCAGTCCTTCCTTCATCCGCAGATGACTTGCACGGCACTGCGCGCCAGGGCGATCAGCTCGGCGTGGGGTTTGCCCGCCCGTGCGCGTATCGACAGGCTGTGCACCAAGGAGGAGGCGAGGACGGCGACGGCCGCCGGGTCTGCACCGCCTTTCAATTCACCGGCCTCAATGGCGGTGCGCAGGCGGGTTTCGAGATGAGCGTCGAGTGCGTCGAGGCGCTGTAACAGCACGGCGCGAATCTCGGCGTCCTCGACCGCTTCGGTGGTGGCGGTGCCGATGATGAAGCAGCCCCGTGGCTCGCCGTCCCCCGAAAAATAGATCGACAGCTGGCCTTCATACAGGCGCATCAGCGCGTCCGCCAACGTCCGGCTCGGGTCGTCCAGCGCCTCGTCGATGGCGGCTGACGCGAGGCCCCAATACTGTTCGAGCGCCTTGAGGTAGATCGCGTGTTTGTCGCCGAATGCGGCGTACAGGCTTGGCCGGTTCATCCCGGCGGCGGTGGCGATGCCGTCCAGTGAGGCGCCGGAATACCCGGTACTCCAGAACACCCCGAGGGCTTTTTGCAGCGCCGTTTCAGGGTCGTAGGCGCGTGGGCGGCCACGGCCTTTTGCCTCTGTGATCTTTTTTTGTGCCATGGCGTACAAAAATCCTTGAGTAGAGGTGGGTGGGTCGATATTCTTACATCATCGCACAAAATTAGATCCCCAGAAATCCCGGGCTCAGCAAAGGTGATTCGATCATGAGCAATGCGTTGGAAAACACGACCCGCCCCCCCTGGCGTTTACTGTTGATGGTGGGCTTGCCGGTACTCGTCGCCGCGGCGGGGTATGTGTATTACCTGCAGGATGCGCCGTACGTATCCACCGATAACGCCTATGCCCGGGTGGCGAAAGCATCGATCAATGCGCGGGTGTCCGGGCAGGTTGTCGAGATTGCCGTGGAGGACAACCAGGCGGTGCACAAAGGGCAGGTGCTGTTGCGGATCAACCCGGAGCCGTTCCAGGTGGCGGTCGACCGCACCCAGGCCCAATTGAGCGTGGCGCGCCTGCGTATCGAAGGCCTCAAGGCCAGCTACCGGCAACAGCAGGCCGAGCTGCAAGCGGCCAGGGAGTCGGCGGGTTTTGACCAGAAGGAGTTCGCCCGTAAAAAGGCCCTGGTGGCCACCGAGTTTGTGTCCCAGGCCGTGTTCGAACGGGCCGACACCGACCTGAAAGTCGCCCGGCAACGTGTCGCGTCCATTGAGCAGCAGATCGCCAATACCGTGGTGGCGCTGAACGGCAATCCTGACATCGATATCGACCGCCATCCCGCGATTCGCGAGGCCCAGGCGCAACTCGACGAGGCACAACTCTACCTCTCATACGCGACGGTCTATGCCCCCGACGATGGCGTCGTCGCCAAGGTGGATGACGTGCAAGTCGGCGATTTCCTGAACAGCGGCGCGCCGGCCTTCGCCTTGCTGTCGCCCCGTCGCACCTGGGTTGAAGCCAACTTCCGTGAGACCCAGATGACCCATATGCGCGCCGGCCAGCAGGCAACCATCAGGCTCGACACCTACCCGGATCATCCCTTCAAGGCCCACATCACCAGCCTGAGCCCGGGGGCCGGCGCCGACTTCGCGCTGCTCCCGCCGGAAAACGCCACCGGCAACTGGGTCAAGGTGGTGCAGCGGGTGCCGGTGCGCCTGGAGCTGGATGATGCCAACGCCGACTTGCCGCTGTTTTCCGGCACCAGCGCCACGGTGACGGTTGATATCAGGACCGGCCCATGAACGGCGCACGCACCCTCAGGTTCACGGCCTTGCTGGTGACCTGGTTGCAGGCGGTCAACGTATCGCTGCCGAACTCGGCTCTCAGGTTTGTCCAGGGCAGCCTGTCGATGACGGACGACGAGGCGGGGTGGATTTTCACCTCGTACCTGGCCGCCAGCGCGATCACCTTGCCGGTGGCCCAATGGCTGGCCGCGCGCTTCGGCGTGAAGGCGGTTTACCAGGCGGCGATGGCGATCTTCGCCCTCGGCTTGCTGCTCGCGACCGGGGCAACCACCTCGCTGCAATTCGTCGGCGCACGGGTTATCCAGGGTGCCGCGAGTGGCGTATTGGCGCCGCTGTCGATGGCCATCGCCCTGGAGACACTGGCCCCGGCACGACGGCCAAAATTCGGCCCGCTGTGGACGGCGATAGGGTTGCTGGGCATCGTCAGCGGCCCGGCGATTGGTGGCTGGATCAGCGAACATTTCGGCTGGCGCTGGATGTTCTACGCCAGCCTGCCGCTGTTGGCGTACACCGCATTGGTCGTGGCGTTGTTGCAACCCGAGAAGAAAGCCAACAGCGCGCCGGTGTTTGATTTTGCAGGGTTTGCCAGCTTTACCCTCGGCGTGATCGGCCTGCAAATGCTCCTCGACCGTGGCCAGCGCCTGGAGTGGTTCGACTCGCCGGAGATCTGGCTGGAGGCCGCCGCCAGCGTCCTGGGGTTCTACCTGTTCGCCGTGCACCGGTTCACCTCCAGCACGCACTTCATCAGCAAGGGCTTATTGCGCGACCGCAACTTCGTGCTGTCGACCACTATCTTCTTCGCCGTCGGCTTCGTGCTGCTGCCAACCATGGCCATGACCTCGCCGATGCTGGATGAGCTGCTGGGCTTCCCGCCGGACACCACGGGCTTCCTCACCCTCCCTCGTGGCGTGGGCCTGCTGGGTGCGTTCTGGTTGATGAACCGGGTGCCCGCGCATCGGGATGGCCGCCCGTTCGTAGCCGCTGGTATCGCCGTGGTGATCTACGCCAACCACTCGATGCTCGGTTATTCACCCTTGATGGACGGCTGGCCCGTGGCGGTGGCCGGCGCTATCCAGGGAGCCGGCCTGGGACTGTTGATGCCGGCGCTTTCCCGGGTGGCGTTCAGCACCCTCGACCCGACCTTGCGCCCCGAAGGCAGCGGGCTGTTCAACCTGTCCCGGGTCTACGGCAGCACCCTTGGCGTGGCGGTGGTGCAGTGGTTTTTCTTCAACAACACCCAGGCGATGCATGTGGCGCTGGCCAGTCATCTGACCGTGCATTCGGTGCCGGCATCGACGTCCCTGGCGGGCTTCGGTGCGCTGAACGAAGCCATCACCGGCCAGGCCGCCTTCATCGCGGTGCTCGGTCAATTCAAGATTCTGCTGTGGGCAATGCTGGTGGTGAGCCCGCTGGTTCTGCTGCTGCGTAAACCTGTCACGACCCACTAGTTTTCCGGAGTGTGCCAAATGAAACCCCATGGGCTTGTTATCACGGCCGTCATGACCCTGTCCGCGTGTTCGGTTGGTCCGGACTATCAGGCGCCGTCCGTTGCCGCTTCGCAGCACTATGACGTGCAGGCCGAACAGCGCGTGTCGTTCAACCAGAAGGTGAACGTCGACTGGTGGTCGACCTTTCATTCTCACAAGCTCGACAGCGTCATGCGCCGGGCGATTGCCGGCAACCTTGAGCTGACGGCGGCGGACGCCACGTTGCGCCAGGCGGCTGCTTCGGTGGCGGCGGCGGAGGGCGCGCTTTTCCCGCGGGTGGATTTCGCCGCGCAAGCGGGGCGCCAGCGTGTGCATAACGCCGCTCGGCCTGCGGTGGCGAACTTCTATGGCGTCGGGCCGCAGGTCAGCTTCGACCTCGACGTGTTCGGCGGCAATCAGCGCCGGGTCGAGCAGCAGCAGGCGTTTGCCGATCTCCAACGGCATCGCTTCGAAGCGGCCTACCTGACGCTGACCGGCGACGTCGCCAGCCAGGCGCTGTTGATGGCCTCGGCCGGCGCGCAGATGGAGGCGGTGCAGAGCTTGCTCGCCACCGACGCGAAAAACCTCGAGCTGGTGCGTGCAGCGCAACACAGTGGCGCGGCGACGCAGTTGGAGGTGTCCCTGGCTGAAACGCGGCTGGCGCAGGACCGCACGCTGTTGCCGCCACTGGCCCAGCAGCGCGATGCGGCGCGGCATGCGCTGTCGATCCTGGCCGGCAAGGGCCCGGCGGATTGGCGCGCACCGGACTTCGAACTGGCTGAATTTGCCTCGGCCGGCACGCTGCCTGTCAGCCTGCCGTCCGAGCTGGCCCACGACCGCCCGGACGTGCAGCAAGCCGAAGCCGAACTGCATGCGGCCAGTGCGGCGGTCGGCGTGGCCACCGCCAATCTTTATCCCCATGTGGAACTGTCCGCGTCCCTGGCCCAGGCCGCGTCGGGCAATGGCGGTGCCGCGCTGTGGAGTTTTGCCGCCGGGTTGGCGGGGCCGATCTTCGACGGCGGCACCCTCAAGGCCGAACGCCAGGCGGCGGTGGAGGGCTACAACGCCTCGCTCGCCCACTACCAGCAGACCGTCATCCAGTCTTTCGGCCAGGTTGCAGACACCCTGCAGGCGATCAACCACGACGCCGAGGAATACCAGGCGCAGACCGCCGCACTGCAAGCCGCCGACAACAGTTTGCGCCTGAACCAGCAAGCCTATGGGGCAGGGGAGAACGGCTTGCTGCAAGTGCTGGAGGCACAACGGGCCTATGAGCAGGCCTTGCTCGGGCAACTGCGGGCGGGTACTGCCCAACACCTCGACACGGTGCGCTTGTTCGTGGCGCTCGGTGGTCGTTCGGTCAACGATTTCAAACGCTAGTGGAGTCAACAGATGAGCTATTACGATGCACTTCGCGATACCCGTTTTCCGTTGCAGCATGGTTCGGGCGCGATGCCGGCGGTGGGGTTCGGCACGCTGTTCAGGGATTTGACGGCCACCACCGAGGCGGTCACGGAAGCGTTGGAGGCGGGCTTTCGGCATTTCGATTGCGCCGAGCGGTATGGCAACGAGGCGCAGGTGGGGGCGGCGCTTCACGATGCGATGGCGGCCGGTAAAGTCCGGCGTGAGGAATTGTTCATCACTACCAAACTGTGGAACAACAACCATCGGCCCGAACGGGTGGTGCCGGCGTTCGAGGCCAGTTGTCGCAGGCTTGAGGTGGATGTGATCGACTGCTACATGATTCATACGCCGTTTGCGTTTTTGCCGGGTGATGAGCTGCATCCTCGGGATGCGTTTGGGCATGTGCTGTATGACTCGGGTGTGACGTTGATCGAGACGTGGCGGGTGCTTGAGCGTCTGGTGGATGAGGGGCGCTGCAGGTCTATCGGGTTGTCGGATATCAGCCTGGAAACGCTGCGGGAGCTGGTGGCGGTGGCGCGGATAAAACCGGCGGTGGTGCAGGTTGAGTCACATCCGTATTTGCCTGAGTGGGAGTTGCTGGAGTTCTGCAAGCAGCACGGGATTGTGGTGTTGGCGTTTGCGCCGTTGGGGCATGGGATGAGGCCGCGGGTGTTGGATGAGCCGGTGATTACCACGATTGCGCGGCGGGTGCAGAAGACGCCGGCTCAGGTTGCGTTGGCTTGGTCGGTGCAGCGTGGGGTGGCGTTTTTGACGTCTTCGGTGACGCCGGCACGGATTCGGGAGGATGCGGATATTTCTACGTTGCCTCAGGTGGCGATGCGTGAGATTGAGAAGGACGTTACGACTCGGGTGCGGTTTAACCCGGTGATGGATACCGGGGTGTTGGGGTTTGTTTCGCGGGAGAAGTTTTGAGTTTAATCGGGGGAGGGGCATATCCGTTATTTAGGTAACGGCGGCTTATGGTTTCGCTCTTACAGCGGGTCACTTTTGAAAAGCCGGAATGCCGGCCCAGCCCAAAGTAAGCAAAGGGCTCTGCCCCGCCTGTCGGCACCTCGCCTAGGCTCGGTGTTCCCTCCGGGATTGCTCCGCGGCCCGCTCCGGGCAGTCAGATCAAAAGCAAGATCAACAGCACGGCGGCCTGAAAGCCGACCTGAGTGTGGTGAAGCAAAGGCAAAAGCCGCTTTTCTGTAGGAGCTGGCTTGCCGGCGAAGAACCTGAGAACGGCGTGTTCATTCAGGACGCAAACGTCATCGTTAACGACCATCGCCGGCAAGCCAGCTCCTACAGGGGATCGTGCTCGCTTTAGATTTTGCTTCACCACACTCAAGCCGGCCTGTAGGCCGCTGTGCTCTTGCTTTTGATCTTGATCTTAGGCGGCCCGCTTCGTGATGCCGGAGCTGAGGGCACACCGAGCCTAGGCGAGGTGCCGAGTGGTGGGGCAAGAGCGTTTTGCTTACTTTTGACTGGGCCGGCATTCCAATAGCGGCCATAACCGAAGAAACGGATATGCCCCCAATCACCCACCCTTACCCAACAACGCCCGAGCAAACTCATCAGACGCAATAAAATCCATGGCCTTACGCAGCTCGCAAGCCGCCTCAGCCCCAAACGCCTCATCAAACCGCACCGCCATCTCCCGAGACACCACCCGCGCCTCCTCGTACTTACGCTGCCCCGCATCGGTCAACAACACCCGCCGACTACGGCGATCCAACTCGTCCACCTGCAACACCACCAGCCCATCGCGCACCAGCGGCTTGAGCGTATGCCCCAGGGCCGACAAATCCATCACCAGCGAATGCGCCAGGTCGCGCATCTTCGGCGCGTCCCCATTGGCAATGTGGTTCATCAACGAATACTGGGTAGCCTTCAGACCAAACGGCACAAACGCTTCGTCATAGATCTGCGCCATGCGCCGGGACGCGCGACGCACGGCTCCGTTGGAGCAGGTGCTGGGGCTATTCAGGGTGGGCGGTGCACATTTCACGGGCGGTCACTCGCTACAGCTAAAGGGTTAACCAAACGTTAATCCGGCAAGATGAATATTGACACATATTGCAACAAATTAGTTGCGTATGCCTCTAAACGCTATATCGTGGCATATGCCTCTATTTTGACCGGATGTCAGTGCAGTTGGCCCGGATCACAGACGGGCGGGGCAGGAGGGAAGCGCTGTTTGGTACCTCCTTCAGTCATCAACTTCCTGTCTGGATCACACCTATGCTCAACCTTGTGCGCATCGCATTGCGGCGCCCCTATACCTTCCTGGTATTGGCCATTTTCATCCTGATTGTGGGCCCGCTCGCGGCCTGGCGTACCCCGACCGACATCTTCCCCGAAATTCGCATCCCCGTGATTGCCGTGATCTGGCAGTACACCGGCTTGCCACCCGACCAGATGGCCGGCCGTATCACCTCGCCCTTCGAACGGGTGCTGACCACCACGGTCAACGACATCCGCCATATCGAGGCGCAGTCGTTGAACGGCTTCGGCATCGTCAAGGTGTACTTCCAGCCGGGCGTCAATATCAGTACGGCCAACGCACAAGTCACCTCGGTGTCCCAGGCCATCCTGCGCCAGCTGCCGCCCGGTACCACGCCGCCGCTGGTGCTCAACTACAGCGCCTCGACGGTGCCGATCGTGCAGCTGGCATTGTCCGGCAAAGGCCTCACCGAACAGAAGTTGGGCGACATTGGCCTCAACACCGTGCGCCTGATGCTGACCACCGTGCCCGGCGCCGCGCTGCCATACCCGTTCGGCGGCAAGACCCGCCAGGTGCAGATCGACCTCGACTCGGCGCGCATGCAGGCCCGGGGTCTCTCGGCCCAGGACGTGGCCAACGCCCTGGCCACCCAGAACCTGATCACCCCGGTGGGCACGCAAAAGATCGGCAGCTATGAGTTCAACCTGCAACTGAACAACGCGCCGACGGATTTCCACGACCTGGAAAACCTGCCGATCAAGACCGCCGACGGCACCACCGTGTTGATTCGTGACGTGGCCACCGTGCGTGACGGCAACCCGCCGCAAACCAATATCGTGCACGTCAACGGCAACCGCTCCGTGCTGCTGCCGGTGCTCAAGACCGGCTCGGCCTCGACCCTCGGGGTGATCGCCGGCATCAAGGACAAACTGGCCGACAACAAGGCTGCCTTGCCGCCCAACCTGAATATCGACCTGATCGGCGACCAGTCGCTGTTCGTGCGTTCGGCCATCAGCGGGGTGGCCCGTGAAGGGATCATTGCCGCGGCGTTGACCAGCCTGATGATCCTGCTGTTCCTCGGCAGTTGGCGCTCCACGGTGATCATCGCCACGTCGATCCCGCTGGCGATCCTGGCGTCGATTGCCACGCTGTCGGCCCTCGGTGAAACCCTCAATATCATGACCCTCGGCGGCCTGGCGTTGGCCGTGGGGATCTTGGTGGACGACGCCACGGTGACCATCGAAAACATCAACTGGCACCTGGAACAGGGCAAGCCGGTGGAGACGGCGATCCTCGACGGCGCGGCGCAGATCGTCACCCCGGCGTTTGTCTCGCTGCTGTGTATCTGCATCGTGTTCGTGCCGATGTTTTTCCTGGAAGGCGTGGCGCGTTTCCTGTTTGTGCCGATGGCCGAAGCGGTGATTTTCGCAATGATCGCCTCGTTCATCCTCTCGCGAACCCTGGTGCCGACCCTCGCCAACTACCTGCTCAAGCCTCATGAACATCATGCGGACGGTACGCCGGTGGTGGCGCCGTCGAGCAACCCGCTGGTGAAGTTCCAGCGCGGGTTCGAGCGCCAGTTCGAGGCGTTTCGCGGGGTTTACCATGGGGCGCTGGAAAGTGCCTTGCACCATCGGCGTATCGCGGTGATCGCGATGCTGGCGTTTGTCGCGGTGTCGTTTGCGCTGGTGCCATTCCTGGGCCGCAACTTCTTCCCCGACGTCGACTCCGGGCAGATCCTGCTGCATGTGCGGGCGCCGGTCGGCACGCGGGTGGAGAGCAATGCGCGGCTGGTGTCGCAGATCGAAAACACCATTCATAAAGTGATCGAGCCCAAGGAGCTGGCGGCCATCGTCGACAACATCGGCCTGGCCATCAGCGGGATCAACGTGGCCTACAACAACACCGGCACCGTCGGTTCCCAGGACAGCGACATCCAGATCAGCCTGAAAGAGGGCCATCGTCCCACCGCCGAGTACATGCGCGAACTGCGCGAACGGCTGCCCCGTGAATTCCCGAATGCGGTGTTCTCGTTCCCGGCCTCCGACATCGTCGGGCAGATCCTCAACTTCGGTTCTTCCGCGCCGGTGGATGTGCAAATCGCCGGGAATAACCTGCCGGCCAACTTCACTTATGCCAGCACCTTGCTGCGGGAAATTCGCCGGGTGCCGGGGGTGGTGGATGCGCGGATCCAGCAGTCGCGGCAATTGCCCACCTTCAAGATCGATGTGGACCGCACCCAGGCCCAACTGGTGGGCCTGAACGAGCGCGACGTGACCAACAGCCTGGTGGTCAACCTGGCGGGTTCCAGCCAGGTGGCGCCGACGTTCTGGCTCAACCCGGCCAATGGCGTGTCCTACCCGATTGTGATGCAGACCCCGCAATACGGCCTCGACACCCTGGCCGCGCTGCATAACTTGCCGTTGAGCGGCAGCCCGGGTGCGGCGCAAGACCAGACCCTCGGCGGCCTGGCGTCCATCGAACGCAGCCACGCCAACTCGGTGGTGACCCAGTCGGATATCCAGCCGGTGGTCGAGGTCCTCACCGCGATCCAGGGCCGTGACCTCGGCGCCGTCGCGGCCGACATCCAGACGATCATTACCGCCCACGCCAGCGAAGTGCCCACCGGTTCCAAGGTGCTGTTGCAGGGCCAGGTGCAAACCATGAACGCGGCCTTCAGTGGCTTGCTGTTTGGCCTGCTCGGCGCAGTGGTGCTGATCTACCTGCTGATCGTGGTCAACTTCCAGTCCTGGGCCGACCCGTTCGTGATCATCACCGCCTTGCCGGCAGCGCTGGCGGGGATCGTGTGGATGCTGTTCATCACCCACACGCCGCTGTCGGTGCCGGCGCTGACGGGGGCGATCATGTGCATGGGCGTGGCCACCGCCAACGCGATCCTCGTGGTCAGCTTCTGCCGCGAACGTCTCGCGGTGCACGGTGACGCGGTGCAGGCGGCGCTGGAAGCCGGCTTTACCCGTTTGCGCCCGGTATTGATGACTGCCATCTCGATGATCATCGGCATGGCGCCGATGGCCCTGAGCCTGGGGGAGGGCGGTGAACAGAACGCTCCGCTGGGCCGTGCGGTCATCGGCGGGCTGGCCTTCGCCACCATTGCCACGTTGTTTCTGGTTCCGCTGATTTTCAGTCTTGTGCACGGGCGGCGTCAGCACGCCACGCTTGCGACCACCGCCACTCAAGGGGTTTGACATGTCCACTTCCGTTTCCAATCCGGGTTCACCCCGCCGTAAATCCCGTGGTCTGCTCTGGCTGGTGCTGGGGCTGGTAGTGCTCGTCGCCGTGGTGGTGTTCGGCATCGGGGTGCGCGCCAGCGAATCCCGTGACCTGAAAACCTGGACCGACACCCAGGCCTTGCCCAGCGTGAACCTGATCACCCCGAGCGTGCAGCCCCAGGGCCCGATCCTGAACCTGCCGGGGCGCCTTGAGGCGTACTCCCGGGCGTCGATCTTTGCCCGGGTCAACGGCTACCTGAAGACCTGGAATGTCGACATCGGCGACCACGTGAAAGCCGGGCAACTGCTGGCTGAAATTGATACGCCGGAGCTCGATCAACAACTGCTGCAAGCCAAGGCCGTGCTGGCCTCGGCCCAGGCCGACGAGTCGCTGGCGCAAACCACCGCCAAGCGCTGGCAGGCGATGCTCTCCTCAGACTCGGTATCGCGCCAGGACGTGGATGAACGCACCGGCGACCTGACCGCCAAGCAGGCCAAGGTGATCGCGGCCAAGGCCAACGTCGACCAGTTGATCGCCACCAAGGGCTTCCAGCGGTTGACCGCGCCGTTCGCCGGTGTGGTGACCGCGCGTTCCACTGATGTGGGCGCGCTGATCAATGCCGGTGGCGCCACCGGCAAAGAGTTGTTCGCAGTCTCCGATGTCAGCCGCCTGCGGGTGTATGTGCAGGTGCCGCAATCGTCGGCGCCGCAGATTCAGGTAGGCACCGTGGCTCGCTTGAGCGTTCCGGAATATCGCGGTGAAACCTTCAACGCCAAGGTGATCGCCACCGCCGATGCCGTGAATGCAGCGTCCGGCAGCACCCTGGTACAGCTGCTGGTGGACAACCCCGGCAGCCGCCTGTTGCCGGGCGCCTACACCAGCGTGCAGTTCAACTTGCCGGTGCAGACCGACGTGCTGCGCTTGCCCGCCAGTGCCCTGGTGTTCGATGACAAGGGCATGCGCGTGGCAACCCTGGATGCGAACAATCACGTGCACTTCAAGACCGTGACCATCGCCCGTGACTTCGGCGACAGCGTGGAAATCGGCAGCGGCCTGGCCGCCACCGACCGCGTGATCGACACTCCGCCCGACGGCCTGGCCGACGACGATTCGGTGCAACTGGCCGCCAATACTCCAGAGGCCAAACCCCATGGCTAAGCGCACTTGCCTGGTATTGGCCGCCACCCTGGGCCTGGGCGCCTGCCACCTTGCGCCGCCGCTGGACGTGCCCGATGTGCCCGTGGCTGCGCAATTCCATACCCAAGGCCCGTGGACCGTCGGCACGCCGAACGACCAAGCGAGTCGCGACGGTTGGTGGCAGATCTACAAGGACCCGCAACTGGATGCGATGGAGCAACAGTTGCTGCAAAACAACCCGGACCTGAGTGCGGCACTGGCTCACTATTCCCAGGCCCAGGCGTTTTTGGCCCAGGCGCAATCCGGGCTGTTTCCGAAAGTCATCGGGTCCAGTAATGCCCAGCGTATTCGCCAGTCCGACACGCGCCCGTTGCGCTCGGCCACCCCGCCGAATGTCTACGATTCGGGGACCGTTGGCGTGGAAGTGGACTATGAAGTCGACCTGTGGGGCCGCGTGCGCGACACCGTGGCCGCCGGCACCAGCGATGCCCAGGCCGCCAGGGCCGACCTGGCTTCGGTACGCTTGAGCCTGCAGGCGCAACTGGCCGACAGCTACATCCGCCTGCGCGGCATCGACCGCCAGGACCAGTTGCTGCAACAAACCACCGACGCCTATGCCAAGGCCCTGAGCCTCACCGAAGGCCTGCATGGCGGCGGCATCGTCTCCGGCCTGGACGTGGCACGGGCGCGTACCCAACTGTCGACGGTCAAGTCGCAGCTGAGCCAGAACCTGGTGCAGCGCGCGGTGCTGCAACACTCGATAGCGGCGATGTTGGGTGAGTCGGCATCGACCTACGCGATTGCCCCCAGTGTTGCGGATATCGCCTTGCCCGGCGTACCCACCGGCGTGCCGTCGACGCTGTTGCAGCGCCGCCCGGACATCGCCGCCGCTGAACGCCGGATCGCCTCGGCCAACGCACGCATAGGCGTGGCCAAAGCCGCCTGGTTCCCGGCCCTCACCCTGAGTGCCCAGGGTGGTTTCCAGAGTGACGAGTTCGCGCACCTGTTGAGCGCGCCGAATATTTTCTGGGCGATTGGCCCGTCGCTGGTGGGGACAATCTTTGACGGCGGCGCGCGCCAGGCCGGTGTCGACAGTGCCAAGGCGGCCACCGATGAAGCCGCGGCCAAGTATCGTGGTGTAGTGTTGACCGCGTTCGAACAGGTGGAGAACAACCTGTCGATCATCTCGGGGCTCGACACTGCCCTGGTAGACCAGCGGGACGCGGCGGCTGCCGCGCAGTACGCCGAGGACTTGTCCCTGGCGCGGTATCGCCAGGGCGGCGCGGCGTACCTGGACGTGGTGACGGCGCAGGTCGCGTCGTTGCAGGCACAACGAACTGTGCTGGATCTGCAGACTCAACAGTTAAGCGCCAATGTGGGGCTGATCAAGGCATTGGGTGGCGGCTGGAATATTGCCCAACTGGCGCAAAAAAACCTGTAGGAGCGAGCTTGCTCGCGAAGGTCGTTAACGATAATGCGGACACTCTGAATGAACGCGGCGCTCTCGGGTTTTTCGCGAGCAAGCTCGCTCCTACAGTTAGTTCGTTAGATAGTGGCAGTGAACATTCAATCCAAGGAGTAGTTGCATGACTGATTACGTACCGCCAAAAGTCTGGACCTGGAAGACCCAAAACGGCGGCACCTTCGCCAGCATCAACCGGCCTGTCGCCGGCGCGACCCACGACAAGGAATTGCCGGTGGGCCGTCATCCGTTGCAGCTGTATTCGCTGGCAACGCCGAACGGCCAGAAAGTCACGATCCTGCTGGAAGAGCTGTTGGCACTGGGTCACACCGGCGCGGAATACGATGCGTGGTTGATCAAGATCGGCGACGGCGACCAGTTCGGCAGCGGCTTCGTGGGCGTCAATCCGAACTCGAAGATTCCGGCATTGCTGGACCGCAGCGGGCCCAAGCCGATCCGGGTGTTCGAGTCCGGGGCGATCCTGCAGTACCTGGCCGAGAAGTTCGGTGCGTTCCTGCCCACCGAGCCTGCGGCCCGTGCCGAGTGCCTGTCGTGGTTGTTCTGGCAGATGGGCAGCGCGCCTTACCTGGGCGGTGGCTTCGGACATTTCTACGCCTACGCGCCGACCAAGATCGAATACGCCATCGACCGTTTCGCCATGGAAACCAAGCGCCAGCTGGACGTGCTGGACAAGCAGTTGGCCGAGCACGAATACATCGCGGGGGATGAATACACCATCGCCGACATGGCGATCTGGCCGTGGTACGGCGGCCTGGTGAAAGGCCGCTTGTATGAGGGTGGAGAGTTTTTGTCGGTGCAGGATTACAAGCACGTGCTGCGTTGGGCCGATGCCATCGAAGCGCGGCCGGCGGTGCAGCGAGGGCGCCGGGTCAACCGCGTTTCGGGCGAGCCTTCAGAGCAACTGCGCGAGCGTCATGACGCGTCGGACCTCGACTGACCCCAGCGCTCCCTGTGGAGAGGGAGCTTGCTGTGGCGAGGGAGCTTGCTGTGGCGAGGGAGCTTGCTCCCGCTGGGCTGCGAAGCGGCCCCAATAAGCACCCCGCATTCTTTCAGGTAGAACGTGGGGGCAGGTTTTGGGGCCGCTTCGCAGCCCAGCGGGAGCAAGCTCCCTCGCCACAGGTGTCAGCGGCGCCTTCGCGCCGTTCCCACTTGGCGATCACCAGCGGTGCCAGGGCATTGCCCAGCACATTCAACGCGGTGGTCGGCATTTCCATCAGGCGATACACCCCGGCGATAAAGGCGATGCCCTCCAACGGCAAGCCCGCACTCGCCAGGGTCGCCGACAAAATCACGAACATGAACCCCGGCACCCCGGCCGCGCCCTTGGACGTCAGCACCATGGTCACCACCAGCAGCGCCTGGTCGCCAATGCTCAGGTCGATGCCATACAACTGCGCCACAAACAAGGTGCCGATCCCCAGGAACAGCGAAGCACCGTCCAGGTTGAACGAATACCCCACCGGCACCACAAAGCTCACCAGCGATGGCGGTACGCCGTAGGTTTCGAGCTTCTTCATCAGTTGCGGCATCACCGCCGCGGAGCTTGCCGTGGAGAACGCCAGGATCAGCTCATCCTTGATATGCCGCATCAGCGCAAACAGGTTGATCCCGCACAGGCGCGCCACCAGGTTGAGCACCACCAGCACGAAGAACGCGATCGACACGTAGCTGACCATGATCAACTTGGCCAACGGCAACAGCGAGCTGAAACCGAAGTTGGCCACGGTGACCGCGATCATCCCGAACACGCCGATGGGCGAGTAGGCCATGATCATCGACGTCACCTTGAACATCGCCTCAGACACCCCGCGCAGCAGGGCAATCACCGGGTCTTTACGCTCGGCCGGCAAGCGCGAAACCCCCAGGCCAAACATCACCGCAAAGAACAGCACCGACAGCAAACTGCCCTGGGCCATCGCATTGATCACGTTGTCCGGGATGATCCCGACGATGATCTGCCCCAGGCTGTGGCCACCGCCAGCGCTGCTGGTGGGCAAGGTCACCGCACTGGCTTGCAGGCTGGACAACTCGGTGCCGGCGCCGGGTTTAAGCAGGTTGCCCATCACCAGCCCGACGATGATCGCCAGGGTGGTGATGCAGAAGAAATAGCTCAGGGACTTGACCCCGATGCGCCCCAGGGATTTGCCGTCACCGTGCCCGGCAATGCCCACCACCATGCAGGAAAACACGATGGGCACGACGATCATCTTCATCAGCTTGATAAAGATATCGCCCGCCGGTTGCAGCAGGTTTTCAACCAGCCACGGCCGGGATTCGGGGAAACGGTGCAGCAGGGCGCCGATGGCGATGCCGGCGAGCAAGCCGATCAGGATTTGCCAGACCAGCGCGATGCGGGGCTTGTGCATGGGAATGCCTCATTTATATCAATGATTATGAGTGTTGTTCTAGGCAGTCAATAGCGGCCATCCATGGCCGCCGGGTGGGGCGGGAATCCGTCAGCGCAATCGATGGCACGCTTCATTCAGGCGACGGCAACCTTCTTCAATCACTTCAAGGGAACTGGCAAAAGACAGGCGGATATACGGCGACATGCCGTACGCCGCGCCGCTCACCGTCGCCAGGCCGTGTTCGCGCAGCAGGTACTCGGCCAGCTGGGTGTCGCTGTCGATCTGCTCGCCGTGGGGCGTGGTCTTGCCCATCAGCCCGGCAACGTTGGCGAACACGTAGAACGCGCCGTCCGGTGGGGTGAAGCTCACCCCGGGAATGTCCTTAAGCAGGCTCAGCATGCGTTCGCGGCGTTGCTGGTACACCTCGCGCATCCCGGCGATGGGCGCCTGGTCACCGGCGAATGCGGCCACCGCCGCGGCCTGGCTGAGGGAGCTGGGGCAGGTGGTGGTTTGCGAGAGCAACTTGGCGATGGCCGCAACCAGCCAGGCCGGGCCGGCCCCGAAACCCAGGCGCCAGCCGGTCATGGCGTAGCCCTTGGAGGCGCCGTTGACGATCAGCGTGCGCGGCTTCAGGTCCGGTGCGAGACGGGTCAGCGACACATGCCGTGTATCGCCGTAGACGAAGTGCTCGTAGATCTCGTCGGCCATGACCAGCACATGGGGGTGACGGCGCAGCACTTCGGCCAGGGCCAACAGCTCGGCCTCGTTGTACACCGCACCACTGGGGTTGTTCGGGCTGTTGAGGATCACCCATTTGCTGCGCGGGGTGATCGCTTGTTCGAGGGCTTGCGGCGAGAGCTTGAACCCCAGTGACTCGTCGCCGGGAATGATCACCGGCGTCGCGTCATTCAGCCGCGCGATGTCCGGGTACGACACCCAATACGGCGTGTGCACGATGACTTCATCGCCGCGATTCAGGGTCGCCGCCAGGGCGTGATAGATGATGTGCTTGCCGCCGCAGCCGGCAATCACTTCGTCCAGCCCGTAATCCAGCTGGTTATCACGCTTGAGCTTGAGGCAGATCGCCTTGCGCAGGGCGAGCGTGCCGCTGGTGGCGGTGTAGTGAGTATCGCCGCTGTGCATCGCGGCGCTGGCGGCTTCGAGGATATGCGCCGGGGTATCGAAATCCGGCTCGCCCACCGTGAAGTTGACGATGTCCCGGCCCTGGGCGCGCAGTTCGGTCACCAGCGCATTGGCCGCGATGCTCGGGGAGGGCGCAATGCCCAGTACCCGAGCGGAGAGAAATGCAGTGCTCATGATGGCTCCTTCAGTCTGCCAGGCCGGCCTGTTTCAGGACCTTGTCCATCCAGCTCTGGCGCACCGCACCGGTGGCGATTTCGGCTTTGACTTCTTCCTCATGGGCCGCGTGTTGGGCGGCCTTGCGCAGCACCTCGGCGGCGTCGGCCTGGGAGAAGGCGACCAGGCCGTCTTCATCGCCCACCAGCAGGTCCCCCGGGTTGATCAGCATGCCGCCGATGGACACCGGCACATTCACCTCGCCCGGGCCGGTCTTGTACGGCCCGCAATGCACCACGGCGCGGGCGTAGCACGGGGTGTCCTCGAAGCTGGCGACATCCCGGATCGCCCCATCAATCACAAACCCCACGCAGCCGCGTTGCTGGGCGTAGAGCTTGACCAGCTCGCCGATCACCGCGTTGTTGGTATCGCCCTGGGCGTCCACCACCAGCACGTGGCCCGGCTGCAGCATGCTCATGGCCTTGTAGATCAGCAGGTTGTCGCCGGGGCGGGTTTTCACCGTCAGCGCGGTGCCCACCAGCTTGCCGGTACGGTTGTAGCGGTTCAGCCCACGGGCGCCGATGTGCCGGCCGAGGTTGTCGCTGATGTGCGGGGTGACCACCTGGGCGAAGGCTTCAAGCACCTCGGCGCTGGCCAGTGGCGGGTTGGGGAGGATGCGGGAACCGGGCAAGGACATGGCTGTAACTCCGATTGATCTTATGGGTCTGTGGCTAGATCTTAGGAGCGATGAACATACAGTTTTAGCGATATTTTATTATCTGATAGGATCGCTTTTTCTCATGGGAGGTGGCCGATGATCACGTTCAAGCAAATCGACGCGTTGTACTGGATTGCCGAGCTGGGCAGTTTCGAGGCGGCGGCGAACAAGCTGAACATGTCGCAGTCGGCGATTTCCAAGCGTATCCAGGAGCTGGAAGAAACCTTCGATGTGCAGATCTTCGACCGCAGCAAGCGCAATGCGCGGCTGACCGAAAAAGGTGCCGAGCTGCTGGACTACGGCAAGGACCTGCTGGAGCGCCGCGACTACCTGCTGGAACGGGTCAGCGCTCAGGAAGTGCTGGTGCGCCGGTTTCGCCTGGGGGTCACCGAGCTGACGGCATTGACCTGGCTGCCCGCGCTGGTCGAGGCATTGCGCGAGGCCTACCCCAAGGTGCAGATCGAACCGTCGGTGGAGTTGAGCAGCGAGCTGTTTCGCAAGCTCGAGAGTGATCAACTGGACCTGGTGATCGTGCCCGATGCCTACAGTGATTCGCGATTCCTGAGTACGCCGCTGGGCAGTGTGGAAAACGCCTGGATGTGCGTGCCCGGACTGATCCCTGACAACGACCCGGTCAGCCTCGGGGTGTTGGCGGACTACACCGTGCTGACCCAGGGCTCGCAGTCGGGCACCGGCCTGACTTACGAGCGTTGGCTGGCGGCCCACGAGGTGCAGCTGCCACGCACCCTGACCAGTCACAACCTGCTGGTTCAGGTGGGCCTGACTCTGTCGGGCGTGGGCGTGAGCTACCTGCCTACCGCGTGCCTTTCACACCTGGTGGAGGCGGGGGCGTTGCGGGTATTGGTCACCGAGCCGGCCTTGCCGAGCATCCGCTATGTGGCCCTGCATCGCTCGGATCGCCAGTTGGGTTTGAACCGCAATGTCGCGCAACTGGCCCGCCAATGCTGTGATTTTTCCCGGCTGTTGCTTCAGCGGTTTGTGTGAGCCGCCGCGCACTGGCTGGCCAGCTCTGCCAGGGAGGCAGTCAGGCCGAGGTGCCCATGCTTGAGGAAGGCCAGTTGATAGTTGACCGGCTCGGGCGGTGTATCCAGGAGCATTTCCTGGAGTTCGCCACGCCGGATCTCATCGCCAAACAGCCCTCGGGGTAAGCAACTGACCCCGACCCCGGCGCGAATCAACGCCACCAGCGCGAACAGGCTGTTGCTGCCATACACCCGGTTGAACTCGATCCCCGCCCGGGCAAACAACTGCTCGCAACGCTGGGTAATCCCCGAGTGCGTGCCCTGGACAATGATGGGCCACTGCGCCAGTTCCTTGAGGGACAGCGAGCGCGCATGCAGCGCGAGGCTCGCCGGCGCCAGCCAGGTAAATTCGACGGATTGCAGATCGATCGCCGCCATCGCCGGCGTCACGTAGTCCTGCGGGATCACCACCAGGTCCAGGTCGCCATCCAGCAGCTTCCTTTGCAGCGACGCCGACAGATCAACATCCGGATGCAACGCCACCTCCGGGTGAACCGCTTTCACCCGCGCCGCAAAGTCCGAAAACCAGGTCACCGTCACCAACTCCGTGAGCCCCATGCGTACCGTGCGCAGGGTGTGCCGCGACGCGCCTCGCAGCCCGTCAAGCCTGGCCAGGCTGTCGATCAAACCTTCACAGGCCTCCAGCAGTTCAGCGCCTTTGGCACTCAAGTGCGCCTTGGGCCCCGAGCCTTCGAACAGCGGCAGGCACGCCTGTTTTTCCAGCTCCTGCAAACGCTTGGTGACCGCCGATTGAGTGAGGAACAACTGCGTGGCCGCCCGCTGCAGCGTGCCGAGTTTCAGGGTCCAGTAGAACGCTTCAATCTGCTTGAGGTTGATCATGCTCAAGGCCCTCCCGCTGATAGGGGTGGTGCAGGTCGCAATGGGTATGGATCAACTCAATGACATGCCGCTGGAACGGGCTGTAGCTGTCGGCCCGGGCCAGCGCCACATACGGCGTCGACGGCAGCGGCGGCTCCACCCGCAGCCGCACCAGTTGCCCGCTCGCCAGGTAGGGCGCGGCGGTGGAGTCGGGCAGGTAGGTGACGCCGAGCCCCGACACCGTCAGGCCCACCAGCGCGGCCAGGCTGCTGCAGGGAATATGCGCCTGGGGGCTGGCGTGCCGCGCAGCCAGCCAGCGGTCGACCAGCAACCCCGAACCCGAGAGCTTGCCCTGGGTGAGCAGGGTGTAGCGGGTCAGGTCTTCCAGGGCCAGCGGGCGCTGGTGGTCCAGCAGGCCGGGGGCGCAGAACCAGCTGTTGCGCACTTCATCCAGCGCGACCTTGACCAGGCCGTTGGAGCTGAAGGCATCCGGCACCACGATCACGTCCACCTGGCCTGCCATCAGCAACCCGTGCAGGCGCACGCTGAGTTCCACTTCCGGCTCGATGCGCACCTTGGGATAGCGGGTGGCAATCGCCTTGATCAGGCGCGGCAGCCAGGTCAGGGCACTCAGCTCGGTGATGCCGATGCGCAGTTTGCGGCTCAACACCTCGGGGCTGATCAGGCAACTGCTCACGATGTCGCGTTGCAGCAGCACCTGCCGGGCGTGGGTCACGACTTCGGCGGCCATCAGGGTCGGTTTGGCGCTGCGCCCGCTGCGGTCGAACAGCGGGAAACCCAGCCAGTGCTCCAGTTCCTGGATCTGCCGGGTGATCGCCGATTGCACCAGCCCCAGGCGCGTGGCAGCGCCGTCGAAGGTGCCGTGATCGACCACGGCGATCAGCGCTTCCAGCTGTTTGAAGGTGGCCACGGGTGCGTTCTCATCTGGTTTTGGAATATTCTTAGTTCACGGAATATCCCTATGTCTACTTAAATTTCCTCGGCACTATTTGGCTCACGGCCTACTGGCGTGAATGACCCTTCACGAAGTTACCGACCATAAATCCAATAAAATCGGTGAAGAAATGAAAGCGGACTCCAAGCCTGCCAGCGGCTTTCGCTGGGTTGTGGCGGCCCTGTTTTTCCTGGCCTATATGGTTGCCGGTGCCGACCGCGCGAACATCGGCGTGGTGGTGCCCTTCATCAAGCAGGAATACCACCTCAGCAACACCGACATCGGTGCCTTGGCCAGCCTGTTTTACCTGACCTACGCCATCGTGCAGATTCCCGCTGGCTACCTGTTCGGCAAGTACGGCATCCGCAAGCTGCTGACCGGCTCCCTGGTGCTGACCTCCCTGGCCACGCTCTTGATCGGCTTCACCAGCAGCGTGCTGCAACTGAAGCTGGCGCGGGCCTTGTTGGGGGCGGCGGAAGGGCCGATCAATATCGGGATCGTGTCGATCATCAACCGCTGGTTCCCGCCGAGCGAGAAGGGCCTGGCCACCGGTATTTTCATGTCATCCATCAAGTTCGCCCCGGCCTTCGTACCGCCGTTGTGCGCCTGGATCGTGCACCTGTATGGCTGGCGCGAGGTGTTCTATTTGTTTGCCGTGCCGGGGTTCTTTGTCGCGCTGCTGTGGTGGTGGCTGGTCAAGGATGATCCGGCGGACAGCCCGTATGTCTCGCCCAGCGAAGTGCGGCATATCCAGGGCACCGAAGTGCACGGGCAAGTGGTAGCCAGGCCCATGGTGCGCATGCCGGCATGGGTCGACAGGCTGATTCGCAGCCGCGACGTCAAACCCCTGGCCGACAACAAAAGCATCCTGGCGTCGTGG
This sequence comes from Pseudomonas sp. Z18(2022), assembly GCF_036346535.1. NCBI lineage: Bacteria > Pseudomonadati > Pseudomonadota > Gammaproteobacteria > Pseudomonadales > Pseudomonadaceae > Pseudomonas > Pseudomonas sp. Z18(2022). Next base: position 500,433 of record NZ_JAOTOA010000001.1, on the reverse strand, counting down.
AATGTGTGGGCCTGCGCGTTCGGCTATTTCATGATGGTGGGCATCACCTATTCGATCATGACCTGGATCCCGACCTACCTGATCACCGTCAAGCAGTTCTCGGTGATCACCATGGGCGCCGTGGCATCGGCCCCCTGGGTGGGCGCGGTGATCGGCAACCTGCTGGGAGGCTGGCTGTCGGACCGGGTCTTCGACAAACGCCGCAAGCCGGCCATGTTGATCAGCTCGCTGGCCACGGTGGTGATGATGTTTGTGCTGCTGCATTCACCGAGCGACCCGGCGCTGCTGGCGGCGGTATTCCTGTTGGCGGGTGTGTTGCTCAATATCGGTTTTTCGACCTTCCTCGTGTACCCCATGGGCCTGGCGACCAAGGACCGGGTGCCGTTTGCCGCCTCCATCGTCAATACCGGCGGCTCGCTGGGCGGGGCCTTCGCGCCGTTCGTGGTCGGCCTGTTGCTGGACAGCTTCAGTTGGGACTACGTATTTGGCTTTCTGGGTGTGTGTTCACTGATCACCTTCGCCATCGTGCTGACCATGATCGAACCTCGACCCGTTGCACGTGTGCAGGATCACGGCGAGCCCTTGGCATCGCCCCTGGCTCACGCCAAACCCTGAACCACTCACTTTCATTGAAGGATCCCGGATGAACGATTCGTCGCGCGTCATGCAGGTTTGTCGGCTCGATTTATGGATCAGCCCCGTGTTTGACGATCTGGTTCGCAGCGAGGCCAACCTGGCGTTGCAGGTGCTGGCTCATCAAGGCGAGGACCCGCGCACCCTGGCGGCCCTGAGCCGGGCCCATGCCTACCATGTGTCGGCGGCCAAGGACGAGCTGCCACGGGCATGGTTCGTCAACCAGGCGTTGATCGCCCAGTGCCCTGATCTGCTCTGCGTGTCTTCCGGCGGCGCGGGCTTTGACACGGTGGACGTCGAGGCCTGCACCCGCGCCGGTATTGCGGTGGTGAACCAGGCGGGCGCCAATGCGTTCTCGGTGGCGGAACACACCTTCGGTTTGCTGCTGGCGGTGGTCAAGCGCATCGTCGAGTCCGACACCAAGCTGCGCCGCGAACGGGGTTTCAGCCGTGAAGACCTGATGGGCGAAGAGATCCACGGCAACACCCTGGGGCTGATCGGCCTCGGCGAAATCGGCCAGCGCACGGCGCGCATCGCCCAGGGTTTTGGCCTGGAGGTGCTGGCGTACGATCCATACCTCAGCGCCGAGCAAATCCACGCCCGGGGCGCACAGCCGGTGACGCTGGAGGCGTTGCTGGGGCGCAGTGACTACGTGTCGTTGCACTGCCCGTTGAACGCCACGACTCAGCACCTGATGGGTGCCGAACAGTTCGCGGCGATGAAGCCGGGCGCAGTGTTTGTCTCCACTGCCCGTGGCGGTATTCACGACGAAGCAGCGCTGTTCCAGGCGCTGAGCAGCGGCCACCTTGGCGGTGCCGGCCTCGACGTGTGGGCCTGCGAGCCGCCGGCGCAGGACGCACCATTGATGACACTGCCCAATGTGGTCGCCACCTTCCACACGGCGGGCGTCACTCACGGTGGGCGGCGCAATGTGGCGAGGTCGTCGGCGCAACAGATCGCCTTGATGCTGCGGGGCGAGCGTCCGGCGCATCTGTTGAACCCGCAAGTGTGGGAGCGGTTTTGTGAACGGCTGCGCGAGGCCAGGGGGTGAACACCATATTTTTAAAGTATTCAAACCGCATTATTTAGATATTTTTCATAGGAGGACGGCGCTGATAGGCTTCGCAAAAAACAAGAGAACTGCCTACATGAAGCGCAGCAAAACCTTCGCCACCGTGCTGGTCTCCTTCGCCTTGATGGTGGGCGTGACCAGCTGCGCCAAAGTCGATATCCAGGCCGACGCCAGCGACAAGCGCGACGTCGACGCCCGCCAGGTCCTGCGCCTGGGCCATGACGATCAGGCTTACCCGTTCCTGATCTACGCCAATGCCGATCTGTACAACCCGCCCAAATCCATCGAACGCGCGGTGGTGATCGTTCACGGCGTACAACGCGACGCCGACCAGTACTTCAAGACCGGCCGCAAGCTGATGGGCAACGCCAAACTCCCTGGCGAACGCACCCTGTTGCTGGCCCCCAACTTCCTCACCCCGCAGGATTCAGGCGTCAGCGATGACATGCCGCTGTGGCCCCGGGACAGGTGGATGCACGGCATCGAATCGCAGTACGGCCACAAGGGCATCCCGGCCTTCCAGGTGCTCGATGATGTGGTGCGCTACCTCTCCGACCGCCAGCGCTTTCCGGCCCTCAAGGAAATCGTGATGGTCAGCCACTCGGCAGGCGCACAGCTGATGCAGCGCTACGCCGTGGTCAACGACCTCGATGCCGGTCTCAAGGCCCATGGCCTGACCATCCGCTACGTGATCGCCAGCCCGTCGAACTACCTGTACGTCGACGAAAACCGTCTGCAGGACGGCGCGTTCGCCCCCGTCGTGAGCATCCTGTGCCCCAGCTATAACCGCTACCGCTACGGCATTGAAGCGGCCCCGGCATACCTGCAAATGCAGCACCTGACCGGGCGCCAGCTGTTCACCCGCTACGCCGCACGGGATGTGACCTACCTCGTGGGCGCCCAGGACAATAACCCCACCAGCCGCGTGCTGGACAATTCCTGCGGGGCCAACTACCAGGGTGAAACCCGGCTGCAGCGCCAACTGACGTACGTCGGTTATGAAGGCTTCCTGTCGAACAAATGGCAGGTGCCGCTGCGCCATCCGCAGTACACGATCCCCGGTATTGGCCACAACGCCGCACGGTTGTTCGGCGATAAGGACGTCGCCCGGATCCTCTTCCCGTAAGACTCACCGCCCGCTGCGTCTCGATAAAAACAATAAGAGAACCGTATGAGCCCACACCTCCCGTTTACCCGGGCGCATCGCGCCCTGGGGCCTGGCCGCTTGACCTTGCTGGCTGCCACGTTGATTGCCCTGCACGCCCAGGCAGACACCTTGCCGTCCTCCGGCACCTTGTTCGATTCGAGCCGTTCGGTGCTGCGCCCCACCGAAAGCGGCCAGGCCGCCCGGCCCGGCAGCGTGCGTATCGAAAGCCAGAACGATGAGCCCCAGAGTGCGCCGAGCCCCTCCACCGTGAAGCTGGTGGTGCAGCGCTTTACCGTGCAGGGCAACCGGCAAGTCAGCGATGCCGACGTGCAGGCGCAGTTGCTGGCGTACACCCAACAGACCCTCGGCCTTGATGGCCTGCGGGAAGCCGCTTCAAGGGTCACCGCGTTGTACCGTGCCCGCGGTTACCTGGTGGCCCGGGCGTATCTGCCGGCCCAGGACATTCAAAATGGCCAGGTGATCATCGGGATTTCCGAAGGGGTGATCGGCCAGGTCAGTGCGCTGCCGGATGCCAACGTGCGCCTGCGTCCCGGCGTGCAGCAACAGTTTGTCGACGCCTTGCCCGCGGGCACCATCATTCGTGAACAGGACCTGGAGCGCGTGCTGCTGCGCCTCTCGGACATCACCGGGGTGGCGGTGCGCGCGATCCTGCGGCCATCGCAGCAGCCGGGCGCGGCCGACATCGTGCTCAAGCTCAGCGAGATGACCGCCATCACCGCCCGGGCCGCCATCGATAACTACGGCAACTACTACACCGGTTCCAATCGGCTCACCTCCAGCGTCAGCCTCAACGACGCCTTCGGTGTGGGCGACAGTTTTACCGTCAACTCGCAGAACACCTTCGAGGGCCTGGACATCAAGGGTGTCGGTTATCAGCAGCCGCTGGGGGCCACCGGGATCTCGGTGGGCGCCAACTATGCCGAGCTGGAATACGCCATCGGTAAAAACCTCAAGGGCGTCAACGCGGGCGGCACCGCCGAAGTGTCGTCGGTGTTCATCAACAGCTCGCTGCTGCGCTCGCGGGACAGCAACATCAACTTCAACCTGGCGGAAGATCACCGGCGTTTCGAAGACAGCGCCGGCGGCCTTACCGTGGAGAAAGCGGCGGTGTTTCGCAGCGCCACCCTCTACGGCAACTGGCGCGATGACTGGCAGGGCAGCAACGCCTGGAGCCTGTCCTACGGCATTGGTTACCTGGATAAAAACACCCCCATCGACGCGTCGCTGGATGCCCTGACCGCCCGGGCGGAAGGCCGTTACCAGAAGACCAACTTCAACTTCAGCCGCCTGCAAACCATCGGCAACGGCTACTCGCTGTTTGGTTCGGTGACCGCCCAGTGGGCCAACAAGAACCTCGACTCTTCGGAAAAACTCAGCCTCGGCGGCCCCAACGGCGTGCGCGCCTACCCGGTGGGCGAAGTGGCCGGCGACGAAGGTGTGCTGGGCCGCCTTGAACTGCGCAAATACCTCGGCAACTTTTCCGGGGCCATCGCCGAAGGCACCTTGTTCGCCGACGCCGGCAAAGTGCGGGTCAACAAGGACCCATGGGACCGCAGCGAAAACCACCTGAGCCGCTACGGCTACGGCCTGGGCGTGAACCTCTACCACCGCGACCTGGTGATGAATGCCAGCCTGGCGTTTTCCCCGGGCGACGATCCCACCAGCGACGACCGCGCCGCCAAGCGCCTGTGGTTCTCTGTCACCGGCTCGCCCCAGGCGTTTGCCGGGCTGGCCAGTGACCTGGGTTCCAAGGGCGAGGATTTCGCCGTGGCCGAGACCGACACGGTGATCTACGGCGACTTCGGCATCGTCCCCGAATACGTCGACCGTCACGGCGCCACGCCGGCCGCGCCCGCCAACCAGAACCGCCTGGCCACCCCGAATGGGCGCAATATGTCGAGCTTCTGGCGTGCCCGCGATAACGTCTCGGCCATCGGCGTGCACGGCGGCTACGGCCTGAGCGACGACTGGAAACTGCTCTGGCAACTGGAATACGGCATCTCGATGAACTACACCGCGAGCGACGACAAATCGGTGAACCCCTCGGCGTCCCCGAGCACCAAGTTGCGCAACACCGGTGCGGCGTTCAACAACACCGATTACGGCACGTTGTTGTATGGCGTGTGGGACATGCCGATGAAAGAAGCCACCACCACACTCGATCCGTTCAACGGCAAGACCAGCGCCGCGTACTTCAACATCATCGGCTCGCCGGGCTTCAGCGCGGGGTTGTCGACGAATGTTGTCGGTCCGCAAAGCTATGACGACACGGCGGTGAATGGCGACGCGGCGTTCAACCGGCGGCAGTCCGGCGTGGTGGAATACTGGACGCCGGTGTGGAACGGCCTGCAGCTCAAGCTGGCGTACTCGAACAACGGCATGAGCGTGGCCAATGATGTGGACAAGGGCTACGTCTACGGCACCAGCCTGACCTACAACAACGGTGGTTTCACCGCCGTGTTCGCGGCCGAGCGGCACATCAACTATTTCGGGATTGCCGACCTGGGCCGCAACGCCCGGGGCCTGGGCAGCAGCACCCATGTCACCGACGGCACCTCGTCGGACGATTTCAGCTTCCGCTACGGCCTGGGCTATGACTTTGGTGACACCGAACTGTCGGTGATCGCCGATGACCTGTCGTACTCCGAAGACGGGGTGGTCAACACCAGCACCACTTCCAGCGACCTGTCGCGCTACCGCCGCCGCGCCTACCTGGTGGGCGCCTCCCACAAGATCGGCGCCTGGACCTTGAAGGCCACCTACGGCAAGGCCCTGCCTGGCAAGTGCGAGATGATCGGCGCGGCTGCGCCCGACTGCGATACCCACGGCATGGGGGCCACCCAGTACGCCGTCGGCGCCAACTACAAACTGACCAAGCGCATCGACCTGTTCGGCCAGTACGTGCTGTTGAAAAACAATTCCCTGGCCAACTACAACTTCGCCCTGACCGGCGTCACCGCGGCCAGCGGCTACTCGCCGGGCGCGGGCACCACCATCAGCGCCATCGGCACTGGCATCAACTATTCGTTCTGAGGAGAAGGCCATGAAGACGCATCCATCCAAAGCCGAATTGCCGGTGCTCAAGCCCCTGAGTTTTGCCGTGTTGTGCGCCCTGTACAGCCTGGTGCCCATCCCGGCGCTGGCCCTGGACAGCAACGCACTGCCCACCAACGGCCAGGTGATCGCCGGCAGCGGGACCATCGTCAGCAACGGCAATGTAATGACGGTGCACCAGGGCAGCGACAAGCTGATCGCCACCTGGGACACCTTCAATATCGGCAGCGGCGCCCAGGTTAATTTCCTGCAACCGGGCGCTTCCTCGATTGCCCTCAACCGCGTCACCGGCAGCGACGGTTCGCAGATCCTCGGGCACCTGAATGCCAACGGCCAGGTGTTCCTGATCAACCCCTCGGGCGTACTGTTTGGCGCCGGCTCGATGGTGGATGTGGGTGGCCTGGTGGCCAGTTCCCTGGACATCTCCAACAGCGATTTCATGGCCGGTAAAAACGTATTCGCCGGGCAAGGCAAGGGGGCGGTGATCAACCAGGGCACCATCAATGCCAAAGACGGCGGCAGTGTCGCGCTGCTCGGCAGCCAGGTGCTGAACGAAGGCACAGTGGTCGCGCGGCTGGGCTCGGTGGTGCTGGGCGGCGGCGAGAAAATCACCCTCGACTTCAACGGCGATGGGCTGATCAACCTGGAAGTCAACGACCCGGCAATCGGCGCCAGTGTGGTCAACCGCGGGCTGTTGAGTGCCAACGGTGGCGCCGTGGCCATGAGCGCCCGGGACTCCCAGGCGATGCTCAGCAATGTGGTGAACAACGAAGGCGTGATCGAGGCCCGCAGCCTGGAACAGCGCAACGGCCGGATCATTCTCGACGGCGGCAGCAACGGGGTGGTGGTCAACAGCGGCGTGCTCGATGTGTCGGGGCGCAATGCGGGCGAGCGGGGCGGCAACGTGACCATGACCGGCCAGTACGTCGGCCTGTTTGACAGCGGCCGTATCAATGCCGACGGTGATATCGGCGGCGGCACCGTGCTGATGGGCGGCGACTATCAGGGCGGCGGCAATGTGCATGAGGCCGACAGCACCTTCATGGGCCAGGACGCGCACATCAGCGCCAACGCCTTGAGCAGCGGCGACGGCGGCAAGGTGATCCTCTGGTCCAAGGACAGCACCCAATTCCACGGCGGCATCAGCGTCAGCGGCGCTGGCAGCCAGGGACGTGGCGGGTTGGTGGAGACCTCCGGGCATGCCCTGGAAATCACCGGCATCGTCGACCTCAGCGCAGTGTCCGGCCAGGGCGGTACCTGGCTGATCGATCCGTTCAATATCAACATCACCAAGGGCGCCAGTTCCGGCACATCCACCGGTTCGCCGTTCACGCCGAATGCCGGTGGCAGCTCCAACCTGAGTTCGGCGACCCTCAACGCATCGCTGTCCGAAGGCGCGAAGATTCTTGTGTGCACCTCCTCGGGCGCCGGCACGTCGGGAGACATCAACGTGCTGGACAACGTCAAGGGCGTGGGCAACGCCACCCTGACCTTGCAGGCCCACCGCAATATCGTGATGACCAATACCAGCATCAGCGCCGCCGACGGCAAGACCTTGAACGTGTCGCTGTATTCCAACTTCAACAACAGCGGCAACGGTTCAGTGGCGCTGAGCAACGCCACCATCAGCACCAACGGCGGCAACCTCACCATCAGCGGTGCGGTGCAGCCGGACCAGTCCTGGGCCAGCACCAACGTCAGCAACGGCACGGGGATTTCCCTGAGCAACGGCACGCGGCTCACCACCAAGGGCGGCGACGTGAACCTGCGGGGCGCCACTTCTTCAACACTGGCGGCGGGCTCCACCGCGACGGCGATCACCATCAGCAACAGCACCATTGATGCCGGCGGCGGCAATATCAGCCTTACCGCGTTGCAAGCCAGCAGCACTGGCACCGGCGATGCGTTCGTGCTTACCGGCGGCAGCAAGCTGCTGACGGCGGGCGCGGGCTCGATCACGGTGGACAGCACCAACCTGGGCAGCGGCAACGGCACACGGATTTTCAGCACCAGCAACACCATCGCGGCCAGCGGCAGCGGTAATGTCACGTTGCGCGGCAGTGCCGTGTCGGGGGCCGGCGTGCTGGTGTGTTCGACGGCGGCGACTTCCGCGCAAACCCTCAGCGTGGGTGGCGGCACCTTGACCATTGAAGGCAGCAGCGGCTCCGGGCGTGGCGTGTTTATCGCGTCTTCCGGCACCGGTACGGTCACGCTGAACGCGGCCCAGGGCGGTGATATTTTTATCGATGGCAGCAGTGACGGAGATGCGGGCACGACCCTCAACTCCACCGGCACCGGTTCGGTGATCAACGTGTCGACGGCCAGCGGCGACATCACGTTGAACGGGCGCGCCGGGCCGGCTTCCAGTGCGGCGGGCTTGAGTATTCGCAGCGGTGCGTCGGGCCCTGGCAATGGGGTGAATATCCTCTCCGGCAGCGGCGATATCAGCCTGCAGGGTACGGCGCAAGGTTCGGGCGCCGGGATTGCCTTCAGCGCCACCAATGCCAAGGGCTACAACAACGTGATGACCGGCGCCGGCGGCAATATCACCCTCAATGGCAGCGGCGGCGGTGCAGCCTTGAGTTTCGATCACGGCAACAACCTGCTGCAGGTGGCGGACGGGTTGCTGCGCCTGAACCTCGATACACCCTCCGCCAACTACATCACCCACACCGACGACGTCACCACCCTGACTGCCAGCGGCAGTGGCGCGGTGCTGATCAGCCGTGGCGGGCTGATCCACAACGGGCTGCTGGAAACCGCCAGCGAACCCACTCGCCAGTACCAGCAGGCGCAAGCCGTGGGCGGTGCCTGGAGCCAGCCGCTGGCGCCGGACTATCACCTCACCGCAATGGGCAGCGCCGCCGACGAGGTGAACATCGACGTGGTGCAAACCCGATGAATGATCCGGTGTTTTCCCTCGAGACGTTCGAATACCTGTGCTACACCCGCGACCACGAAGGCGGCGCCCGGGAGTTGGTGCGCCTGCTGCAGTTGATCGATCGCAACTACGGAAAACTGTCGGAGCAGTTCTCATTGTCGGTGTCCCCGGCGATCAGCCCGGGAGAGCTGGAAAGCCACGTGTTGACCCGGCTCACCAGCGCCATCACCGCGTTGTTTTCCGACCCGGGTTTCAGCATCAGCCCCAACGGTTTTGGCCAGCTCATCAACCTGCAACGCTGGCTGTCATCACTGTTTGCCGCCAGCGCCTTCGTCAACTGCGACCACATCCTGCGCTCGCTGAACCTGCTGGGCCCGGGCGGCGATTACCGGATTGCCGAACAGGACCTGGTGAAGTTCTGCCTGCTGTATTCCCCCGAGTCGCAATTGCCGCTGGATGTGGAACTGCTGTGGGCGCAAAACCCGACGCTGGCGGCGGCGCTGTTCATGGCGTTGATGTCGCCGCGCTTTCTCGGCACCCCGGCGGCCCATTCCAAGCGCGAGGCGTTATTGGCCTGGTTGCCGGGGCGCCTTGAGCAACTCGACAGCCTCGACGCGCTGCCGCTGAACGTGCTGCACGATGTGTACATGCATTGCAGCTACGCCGACCTGCCGGAGCGGCACCGCATCAAGGCCTCGATCAATACGCTGATCGAACGCAAGCTGGAAAGCCTGGGCATCCGCAGCGTGGTGCCACAAGCACCGGTCGCCCGGGAGAAGCCGCTGATGCTGGTGCTGCTGGAATGGTTTTCCGGCGGGCATTCGATCTACCGCACCCACTCGCTGACCCTGCAGGCCGCTCGACGGGATTTTCACGTGGTCGCAGTCGGCTACGGCGCCAACGTGGATGCGCTGGGGCGTGAAGTGTTCGATGAGTTTATCGAGCTGGCCCGGCCGGATGACTTGTTCGCCTGCCTGCGGGAACTGACGGCACTGGCCGAATCACGCCGGCCCGAGGTGTTCTACATGCCCAGCGTCGGCATGTTCCAGATCACGATGTTTGCCAGCAACCTGCGCTTTGCACCGTTGCAGGTGGCGGCGCTGGGGCATCCGGCAACTACCGGTTCGCGGCATATCGACTGCATCAGCGTGGAAGATGATTTTGTCGGTGATCCGGCCTGCTTCAGCGAGCACCTGCTGCGCTTGCCTGCCGATGGCCAGCCGTATCGTCCGTCGGCCATCAGCGTCGACCTGCCACGGCTGGAGCGGCTCGACGCGCCGGTGGTGAACATCGCCATTGCAGCGACCACCATGAAACTCAACCCGACGTTTTTGCGCGCATGCCAGGCGATCGCCCTGAGCACCTTGCGCGAGACTGGCAAGCGCGTGCGTTTTCACTTTTTGGTGGGCCAGGCCCAGGGCCTGTTGTTCCCGCAACTGGTGCGCCTGATCGAGCGCTACGTGGGCGATGCCACCGTGTACCCGCACCAGCCGTACGCGGATTACATGGCCACCCTGAATCGCTGCGACCTGTTCCTCAGCCCGTTCCCGTTCGGCAACACCAACGGCATCATCGATGCGCTGACGGTCGGCCTGCCGGGCGTATGCAAGACCGGGCCGCAGGTGTTCGAGCATATCGACGAGGGGTTGTTTCGCCGTGTCGGCTTGCCCGACTGGACCATCGCCCCGACCCTTGAAGCGTACGTGCAGGCGGCGGTACGCCTGGCCGGCAATTACGCCGAGCGCAGTGCGTTGTACCGCCACCTGGCGTCGCCGCAGCCGTTGCAAACCTTGTTCAGCGGGCGGCCCGAGGCGTTGGGCGAGGCGTTGCTTTCACGCATCCGCCAGCAGTAACGTGGAGGCCAATGCGAGGAAATCCTCGTACGGCTCGGTGGTGCGGTCCACCTTGCCGCGCAGTACGCTTCCCTGTAGCGCATTGATCAAAAAGCGCGCCGTCGCCTCGGGCTCCAGCCCGGCGCGAAACTCCCCGCTGGCCACGCCCTCGCGCACCAGTTGTGCAAAGGGCCTGGTCCACTCCGCAAGGATATCCACCAGGGTGTTGCGCACGTCGTCGTGGCGCATGCTCATCTCGGCGGCCAGGTTGCCGATCAGGCAGCCATAACCGTAGGTCTCGCAGTCCCCGGGCGTGGAAATCCGCACCAGAGCCTCAAGCTTTGCCCGGTTATTCAGGTCGGGGTTAGCCAAAATGGCTTCCGCGTTGCCGGTCCAGCCTTTGAAATAGCCCTTGAGGGCTTCACTCGCAAAGGCTTCCTTGGAACCGAAATGCCCGAAGAACGAGCCTTTCTGCATCCCGGCCTCTTCCACGATGGCGTCCACCGAGGAGCCTGCATAGCCCTGGCGATGCAGCACCGCGATGCCTGCTGCCAGCAGCTCGTCCTTGCGTGAGGGTCGTCCCATGGTTATGCCCGCCTTTTCAAAAAACCGTTGAAAAGAGTCTAGGGCCGCCTCTTGACGAGAGTCAAACCGACTGGTCAGTATGCTTACTCTCAAATCTTGACAGGACAGCTGCACATGACCAACACAGTAGTGGTGTTTTTCTCTGGCTATGGCCATACCCGCCGCGTCGCCGAGACCGTGGCTGAAGGTGCAGGCGCGCGGCTGCTGGAAGTGGACGAACACGGAAATATTCCCGAAGACGGCTGGGAACTATTGAGCGCCGCCGACGGGATTATCTTCGGCACGCCAACCTACATGGGCTCCAGCGCCTGGCAGTTCAAGAAGTTCTCGGACGCCACGGCCAAGTATTGGTTTACCCGGGGCTGGCAAGACAAGGTGTTTGGCGGCTTTACCGTGAGTGCCAGCTTCAGCGGGGACAAGCAGGTCACGCTGATCGGCCTGCAAACCCTGGCCTCCCAGCACGGCGGCATTTGGGTCAGCCTGGGCCTGCTGCCGGCCAACACCGTGGCCGCCACCCGTAACGACGTCAACAACCTGGGCGGCTCGGTGGGCCTGATCGTACAGGCCCCGGCGGATGCGGATGCCTCAGGTATTCCCGAAGGTGACATGAAGACCGCGCTGCTCTACGGCGAGCGGGTGGCGAAGATCGCCGGGCGCCTCAAACTCACCAGCGATACGTCTGCGAGTTGACCGGCAGTCATTCATCACCATTCACCTATCCTGCTGTGAGTGGAGCGGTTGAAACCTCTCCACTCAGTAACCCAAGCAGTTGCGCGGGTACCCCTGACAGGTCGTAGAGGGAAACTTCAGCGATTTTGATACAGACATCCGATCCCTCGACTTGAAAGCGCTTACGTATATTTTGAAGTTCGCCAGCGTCGGGATTCCAGGGATAAAGCAAGACAATAGAGTCGCACTGATGCTGTCCGGCGTAGGCATACATCTGATAAAGATCCGACTGTAATACACCGGCTTTGCGTTGTTTCGCGAGCAGGCGCTTCCATTTAGTGTCAACAATGCAGCTTATAGTGTCGCCCTCTACGATCACGATATCGGGTCGAAGCTTGAACAGGCGCTGGCCGGAGGCTACCTCTTTAACCAGATAGCGTTCCGAGTGTTGTAGCCGTACCCTTTGCGTTGGGTGTTGGCGCAGGGCTCGTTGGAAAGTTTTACCTATATAGCCTTCAAATAGGTCATTCATGTCGAACAGCAGTGCGAATGACTGTTGTGCTCCTGCGTAGATATCAGACGTATTACCTGTAATAAACAACTTCGCCAGCTCCCAGCACATGCGGAAGCGTTCAGCACTGCGATCCAAGGTTATTTGAGCAATGTTCAGCCGATTGATGGGGACGTCAGATACCGCCGACAAATGCAGCAGCAGTTCTCTGGCTGCCTGCTGAGTCCGCTCCGATTGCGCCAAACGCAGCATTCGCCCGATGACCCATTTGAACGCTTGGTTAAGCGGATGATTTTCATCGAGCTCATCAAACTCACAGGCCATGCGTTCCTTGTGAATGAAGTTGCGGGATACTTGTTCATCCAAGAGCAAGCGCCCACGTACTACAGGTAGATCGTCCTCCTCGACACGGTAGCGTTTCACCAGGCCATGGCGCAGTTGTGCGGTAAAGGCATTACAGAAAAAACGCATCAGCAAGTCGAGCCAGCTTCCTGAGGTGTGTGTCAGGTCAGCCAAGTTGGTGTGACTTAGTTCAAGATCGTGAGCGACCAGTAGCATTTGCAGAAGATTTTGCCGAACGACGGGAAGGTCGCTTAGCCCCTCAGGCTCGATTTTCGGAAGAAACTCAAGCAGTCGATCACCTACCTGGACACTTCCCACGAACTGGCGAGGACGTACTTTGGTTCTTGAGATGTGTTCGATGATCGTGATATTCAGCTGCTTTCCGAGCGCCTCCAACGCGTCGAGTTCATCGTGTGTCAGCACCGATTCCGTTGGGCTGGAAAGTGCCTTGCACACGGTGATGGGTAGGTATTCCCGAAAGCTGACGACCGTCATTCGTAAATGGCTCGGATCATGTCAGGTGTCAGCTTGCTGGCGATTTCATAGCGAGTGCGATTTTGGATAACGTCAATATCATCCCCCAGTACCTCGAGTGCATCCTCTTCGTACTCTCGTACGATCTGCAGGGCATATTGCTTCTTGCCGCTATCTTTGAAGACCAGACGAATCTTGGCCCAGTCATCGAAAAAGTACTCCTGCAACAATGGAATTATTCGGTTGAAAAACCTCGACTCCAATGCACCAAAGTCTTTGACGTCTGTCAGGTAGGCATGGCCCAGGGTGTGATTGCGCCCGACCAGAAAAACGATTCGGCGATTGAGCGTATCCAGCAAGGTTTGCAGGTTGATGCCTTCTACTACTTTTCCCTCCAGTATTGAGGCATCTGGCATCAACTCCCGGAAATCGAAACGGCGACGCAATGCGGTATCGAGCAACGCGATAGACCTGTCGGCTGTATTCATGGTGCCCAACAGGTACAAGTTCGGTGGCAGGCCGAAGGGCAGTTCGTCCGGGCTGTAGGGCAGACGCACGGTCAGTTCGTTTCTTTCGCCTAGGCGCTTGTCGTCTTCAATCAGTGTGATGAGCTCACCGAAAATCTTTGCGATGTTGCCGCGGTTGATTTCATCGATGATCAGTACATAACGCTTTAAGGTGATTGGGGTATGCACGACGGGTTGCCCGAGTTCCAGATCGGTTTCCTCGAGCAGTTTCAATGCGGCGTAATAGGACGATCGCGTGTGAATCCCCGTGTCGGCTGGCTTATTGATATTTGCGCGATTTGCCCAAAGCTTGCGCAGTTGGGATTTGGCAACACTGAACTGTGTGTTGGATCCCGGCTTGGTCAGTAACAGACTCTTCTCACGCACACTAACTCGGACGTTCACCTTGGTCTTGTTGTAAAGCGTGGCCTGGACGAAACCGGAGGTCGCTTCCTCGACATCTTCCAGGACCTGTTCGAATGCCCTGTCAAATCGTTCCGTATCACTCAGGGTCGTTCCGGCGGTTTGCAGGCTTGCATGCCAGTTGGCCGTTGCGGCGTCGGCGATTCGCTTGAGTATCCCAGGTTCGACCTGATACGACAGTTGACCGTCCACCGTGTCTGGTCGAATACCTTCCACGAAGTCCTGATAAGAATACGAGGGATGGAAGGTTACAAAATCAATCTGGCCTTCTTTTCGGTAATGGTCGAAGCGTGCCTTCGTGTCCGTATAAGCCGCCGTATTGAGCACGTCAGCAAGCGCCACCGACTCGACGATCGCTACCGATTCGGCCACCGAGCGGTAGGTTTTACCGGTCCCTGGAGGGCCAAAGAGAATTCGGTTGAGTGGCCCTGGCTCCGCCGCCTGCAGTTGGGGGACACGCAGAAATTCAATAGTGTCGTCTATGGGTTCCAGATTCATGAGTTCCGCCAGTTTGAGTCCGAAGTAAGGTTGGAGCAGGGTTTGTTCAAACTCCGGTAGCTCTGCTGTCGGGACCGAGAAGAAAGTCGAATTGCCTTGAGGCGTCCACTTTTTTTTGCTGTCCCGATAGGGCGTTTGTTGGCTGGAGCGTCTTAGTAATTGATACGGACGTTTTTGCCAGCCCTCGTCATCGACCTTGGCCGGGCCGCAAAAACGGGCCAGAGCCTGTACGGCATTGCCGTGGCAGAGGTAGAACAATGTACCCTCCGGTTCACCTTTGAAATGCTTGCCTTGATTGACCTTGGTATCTCTGTGCACTACAGCAAGCCGGTTGCTCACGAAACTGGCATGTTGGTCGGCGGTAAAGGTTTTTCCGCCGTGAGATAGCTTCCAGATCTTGATGTTTTTGGCGTTAAAAGCGGAATCGTCCTTTTGCGGCTCGTCCATTTCCACGTAGTGCCTTCCTGATAGGTGAGTGAAGCGTTAGGCCATAGTAGCAAATAGCCTTTAGCTTTCACTCCCCATACGCATTCGGACTCACCAGCGATACGTCACCGAACTCACCAACTGGCGCTCATCGCCATACCGGCAAATCGCGAACTCGCAGTAGGTGTAGCGTTTGTTGGTGACGTTGTTGGCGTTGAGCGCGACTTCCCAATGCGGGTCGATCTCGTAGCTGGCGCGGGCGTCATACAGCGTATACGCGGGCATCTCTGACGGCACGCCGGAGGCTTGGGTGGTGCCTTTGTAGCGCGCTCCACCGCCGATGCGCAGTTGCGGCAAGCCGAGTTCGGCCAAGCGGTAATCGGCCCACAGGGCGGCCTGGTGGTAGGGCGTGTCTTCGCTGCGCTGGCCGACTTCACTGGCGATATTGCTTTTGGTGATGCGGGCGTCGATGTAGGCGTACGAGCTGATCAGGCTGAGGTTCGGCGTGACTTCGGTCTTGGCCTCCAGCTCCAGGCCGCGGGAGCGTACTTCGCCGGTTTGCACCGAATAGGTTTGGGTGAGGTCGGTGGGGTCCTGGGTCAGTACGTTTTTCTGCACCAACTGATACACGGCGGCGCTCAGCAAGGTGGCGCTGCCTTCGGGTTGGTAGCGAATGCCGATTTCGTATTGCTTGCCTTCGGTGGGCACAAACGCTTGCCCGGCCTTGTTCACGCCTGCCACCGGGAAGAACGATTCGCTGTAGCTCAGGTAGGGCGCCAGGCCGTTGTCGGCCTTGTACACCAGGCCAGCGCGCCAGGTGGTGGCCTCGTCGCTCTGGCTGGTCTTGGCGGAGTTGCGAAATAGTTCGGTGTCCTGGTCAGCCCAGTCATGGCGGCCACCCAGCACGGCAATCCAGTGTTCGTCGAAGGTGATCTGGTCCTGGAAATACACGCCTTTTTGCAGGGTGTCGATCTGCGATCCCCGGTCGGTATTCGGTGCGCGGTTGACCACCACCGGCTGGTTGTTGACGTAGTTCGCCAGGTTCAGCGACGGCGCATTGCCACGGAAGTTGTGAGAGTCGTAGCTGGTGTCATAGCCGTCGAAGCCCAGCAGGAAAGTGTGCTGCCAATCGCCGAACTGCCATTTGCTTTCGATGTTGGTATCGCTGGCCAGGCCACGGGAGCGTTCGACGCGGTCGCTGTACTGGCGGCGCAGGATGCCAGTGTTTTGCGCGGTCGCGATGAAGGCCGGCGTGGCGTTCACTTGCAGGTACCGCCAGGTCACCTCCGACTGGTAATAACGCAGCTTGTTGCTGATACGGGTGTGCTCGTCGAACCGGTGCTCGAACTCGTAGCCCAGCGCCGACATCTCGCCGTTCATTTCGTCGTAGTTCGGGTCGCCGATAAAGTCGTGGCGGCCGATCTGGAACTTGCCGTCGCCGACGCCTTTTACCAACTGGTAGGGCAGTGGCGCGGAGAAGCGGGTCTCGGTCTTCTGGTAGAACGACAACAGGGTCAGCGAGGTGTCGTCATCCGGGCGCCAGGTCAGGGCCGGGGCGACGTAGACCTTGTCGTTGTCGATGTGGTCGGCGCTGGTGTCGCTCTTGCGGTCCAGCAGGGTCAGGCGGTAGCTCAAGGTCTCGCTGTCGCCCAGCGGGCCGGTGAAGTCGGCGGACAATTGCTTGCGATTGTTTTGCCCGGCCTGCACGTTCACTTCGTGGTACGGCGTCTGGCTCGGGCGCTTGCTGACGGTATTGATCAGCCCGCCCGGCGACAGTTGGCCGTAGAGCACCGAGGCCGCGCCGCGAATCACTTCGGCGCGTTCCAGGCCGTAGGGTTCCTGCACGCCGTCGTAGGAGTTGTTTTGCAGGCGCAGGCCGTCACGCAGGGAGCCGCCGGTGGCCGACTCGACGTCGAAACCACGGATGCGGAAGCGGTCCGAAGTGCGGTTGAAACTGGTGGGCTGGCTGGTGAAACCGGGCGTCAGGTCGAGGGTCTGGGACAAGGTTTCGGATTGGCGATCACGGATCTCGTCACTGGTGACCACCGACAGTGATTGCGGGGTTTCGATGATCGGTGTGTCGGTCTTGGTGGCGCTCAGGTTACGGGTGGCCACGTAGCCTTTGACGTGTTCGGTGGAAGCCTCTTCGGTCAGCCCGGTGACGGCGGTGGGCGCCAGTTCGAGGGAGCCGGTGGTGTTGCTTACCGGCGCCAGCACAAAACCGTTGGCGCCTTGTACGGCCTGGAAACCACTGCCTTGCAGCAGCCGGGCAAAACCCTGGTTGACCGCGAACTCACCCTGCAACCCGGCGGTGCTCAAGCCGGCCACGCTGCGCGCGTCGAACAGCAATGCCACATGCGCCTGCTGGGCGAACAGGTTCAACGCCGGGCCCAGCGCACCGGGTGCAATGGCGTAGCGCTGTACCTCGCTCTGGGCCGCCGCCGGCGTGCTGATGCCCAGGCCCAGCAGGGAAAACGTCGCCAGGTTGATCGCCAGGGCGAGGGGCACAAAAGAACGCTTGGGGTGGCGCGAAACGCTGAAGTCCGACGGCATGGAAGAGGTTCCTGTGATGAGGTGCTTTCTTCCTTGACGGGGCGATTGCAAAAAGCGGAACCCGGCGCGCCGATTTATTTTTCGCGCTCGATCTTCAACCACAGCGGGCTGAACGAGCGCACCCGCACCGGGAACGCATCGCTGATCAATTGCAGCGCCCGCCGTGGCTCATCCAGCGGCAGTACCGCCGACACCCGCAGGTCGGCCAGTTGCTCGCGGTCGAATTGCAGGTGGCCGCCGTACTGGCGGGCGAGCTCGTCGAGCACTTCCGGGAGCGGGCGGTCCTGGACCACCAGTTGGTGGTACTGCCAGGCGTCGTTGGTCGCCCGGGTGTCGACATGGCCCAACCGCGTGACCGCCTGCGCAGTAATGCGCGCTTGCTCGCCGGCACTGACTTCGACGGCAGGGTGGTGGTTGGCATCCTGGGCGGCGACCTTCGATTCAAGCATGGTCAGCAGCGTGCCGGGCGCCTCGCGCTTGACCGTGAAGCGGGTACCGAGGGCGCGCATTTGTCCGTCCTCAGTCACTACGATAAATGGCCGAGTGGCGTCATGGGCCACCTGCACGAGGATCTCCCCGCGCAGCAGTTTCACCTGGCGTTGCTGCGGGTTGAAGGTCAGGTCCACGGCGCTGTTGCCGCTGAGGATCAACTGCGAGCCGTCGTCCAGGTCGATACGCTGCCACTCGGCCGGTGCGGTGCGCTGGTCGGCCAGCAAATAACTTGGCGGATAGCTGCGCAGCAGCAATGCCAGGGGCAGGGCGAGCATCAACCCAAGCACCACTCTGCCGGCCGGGTTGCGCCGACGTTTCACCAGCGCCGCATCCAGCGCGGCATGCACCGGCGCGTGTTGCGGGCGCAGGGCCTGCAAGCGGCCGACGAAACCTTGCAGGCGCTCGATCGCGGCAGCATGGTGCGGGTCCTGGGCTTTCCATTGTTCGAACTGCAGGCGCTCGCGCTCGCTGAGGTTGCCGTCGTGCAGGCGCATCATCCAGTTGGCGGCCTGCTCGTCGAGGCTATGCGGGGAATCAAGCATCGGCTCAAACATCCAGCGCGTGGTGGCAGTGCACCAGGGCGTTCATCAGGTGTTTGCGCACCATGCGCTCGGAAATCCCCAGGCGGCTGGCGATTTCAGCCTGGCGCAGCCCTTCCAGGAAATGCATCAGGAACGCCTGCCGGGCATTCAGCGCCAGGCCGTCGAGCACGAACGCGATCTGCTCCAGGGCTTCGAGGGTCAGCAGGATCTGCTCCGGCGATTGCTGGCAGCTTTCCAGCAGGTCGACGGTGAGCGCCAGTTCCCGCAGGTACGCGTCCTCGATCTGGCGGCGGCGGGCGCGGTCGATGATCAGGTGGCGCGCCGTGGTGGTGAGAAACGCCCGAGGCTCACGCATGCCGCCCAATGCATCGCGGGACGCGAGGATGCGCACGAAGGTGTCATGGGACAGGTCCGCCGCGTTTTGCGGGCAACCGAGCTTTTTGCGCAGCCAGCCGAACAGCCAGCCATGGTGCTCGGCGTAGAGCATATGGACGGCCTGGTTCAAGGGAAGGTCGCTGGCGGACATGGCGGGAGTGTCTGCGGATAAGAATTATTCGCAAGATTAGCGGTGTGCATGGAATGAAAGCAAGCGTGGGGCGGGTGGCGCTGTATATTTATGCGGCCTGTGCTGATAAATAGCGCGGGAGCATCCTTAAGTCGATACCCGGTGTAATCAATCATGAAGCGCCATTTCGAAGATTTGCAGCTGGGCAGCATCGAGCTGTTCTGCCTCGCCGCCGAGGCCAGCAGCTTTACCGCCGCCGCCCAGGTGGCGGGCGTGACCCCGGCCGCGGTGAGCCGCAGCATCTCGCGGCTGGAAGAACGCCTGGGCTCGCGGCTGTTTGTGCGCACCACCCGCAGCATCCGCCTGACCGACGGCGGCCGGACGTTTTTCGAGCAATGCCGCCAGGCCCTGACGCAACTGGTGGAAGCCCAGCAGGAAATGATGGGCGCGCAATCGGTGCCGTCCGGGCTGTTGCGCATCAGCATCCCGACCACCTATGGCCATCACCGCATCCTGCCGCTGCTGCCGAAATTCCGCGCGCTGTACCCGCAAGTCACCGTGGATATCCACATCAGCAACCGCAACATCGATTTCGTCGCCGAAGGCTACGACTTGGCGATCCGCGTGCGTGCCCAGCCGGACTCGACGCTGATTGCGCGCTTGCTGGAAGACGCCAGGCTGGTGGTGGTCGCGACGCCAGCGTACCTGCAGCGCGCCGGCACGCCTCAG
Source organism: Pseudomonas sp. Z18(2022) (assembly GCF_036346535.1). Taxonomy (NCBI): domain Bacteria; kingdom Pseudomonadati; phylum Pseudomonadota; class Gammaproteobacteria; order Pseudomonadales; family Pseudomonadaceae; genus Pseudomonas; species Pseudomonas sp. Z18(2022). The sequence continues at coordinate 480,538 of NZ_JAOTOA010000001.1, read as the reverse complement.
ACCCTGGAGGATTTGCCGGCCCATGAATGCATCCAGTACGAATTGCCGAGCAACGGGCGGCGTATTTCCTGGTTGTTCCAGGTCGATGGCAAGGAGCGGGAGTTTGCCGGCGAGGCCGGTTACAGCTGCTCCGACGATGTGCTCGGCGGCGTGACCCTGGCCAAGCATGGCGCCGGGCTGTTCCAGACCTACAAATTCATCGTCGAGGAAGAGTTGGCCAGCGGCAGCCTGGTGGAGGTGTTGCAGCCTTACGGCGGGCGTTCGCGGCCGTTTACCCTGCTGTATCCCCACGGCCGCTACGTGCCCCATCGGGTGCGGGCGTTTGTCGACTTTCTGCTGGAGCATCGCGCCGAGTGGGCGGCGCTGTAGCGGCGGATAAATCCCAGGTCAGCATCAGTTGGCCGATGGCCGCGTCGATGGTGTTGGCGTGCACACCATCCCGGGCGAGGATCGACACGCCTTGCAGGAAACTGTCGTAGACCGTGGCCATGGCGCGGGCGTTGGTCTCGGCGGGTAGCTGGTCCAGGCGGATGCCACGCTCCACGCAATGCACGATGCCCGCCCGGGTGCGCTCCCGGGAATGGGTCAGCCCGTGGGTCACTTGTGTGTTCTCGGGGGAGGGCGCGCTCATCACACCCAGCGCCACCATGCAGCCCTTGGGGTGGCCGTCTTCACACTGCATGCGCGCCGATTGGCGCAGCGCGGTCTCGATGGCCTGGCGTGGCGGCAGGCTGTCATCCCACAGGCATTCGGTGACCTGGGCGAAGGTCGCCAGGTAACGCTGCACGCACTCCTGGAACAGCGCGTCCTTGGAGCCGAACGCCGCATAGAAACTCGGCGCGGAGATGCCGCCACCCAGTCCGGCTTTCAACTGGCTCAGGGACGTGGCGTCGTAACCGTGCTGCCAGAACAGGTGCATGGCCTGTTCCACGGCCTGGTCGCGGTCGAAGGTGCGGGGGCGGCCCATCTGTGCCATGGGGAAATCCTCTCGGGTGATGAGATAAATACTAGTCGATACATAAGTCGTTGACAACGCTTCGTAGGGCGCCCAACATTTATATCGATCGGTATTTAAGTCCTCTCGTTCAAGGAGTTTCCCTGTGACCCCCTCAACCACCTTATCGGCAGACGCCGTTCCCGACCGCTTGCCCATCGGCGCCTTGCTCGCTCTGGCCATGACCGGTTTTATCTGCATCGTCACCGAAACCCTGCCGGCGGGCCTGTTGCCGTTGATCAGCGACGGCCTGGGAATTTCAGCGTCCATGGCCGGGCAGATGGTGACCGCCTATGCGCTGGGCTCGGTGTTGGCGGTGATCCCGCTGACCATCGCCACCCGCGGCTGGCGGCGGCGCAATGTGCTGCTGCTGACCATCGTCGGTTTCCTGCTGTTCAACTCGATCACGGCGCTGTCCTCCCACTACGGGCTGACGCTGCTGGCGCGGTTCCTTGCCGGCATGGCGGCGGGGCTGGCGTGGAGTTTGTTGGCCGGGTATGCGCGGCGCATGGTGGCGCCGCAGCAACAGGGCAAGGCCTTGGCGCTGGCCATGGTGGGAACGCCGATTGCGCTGTCACTCGGGGTGCCGCTGGGCACCTGGATGGGCGGCCTGGTGGGCTGGCGCACCACCTTCGGCATCATGTCGGCGCTGACCCTGGTGCTGATCGTGTGGGTGCTGGTGAAGGTGCCGGACTACCCCGGCCAGTCGGCCCATCAGCGCATGCCCTTGCGCAAGGTGCTGACCACGCCGGGCGTACGGCCGGTGCTCGCGGTGGTGATCGCCTGGATGCTCGCCCACAACATTCTCTACACCTACATCGCACCGTTCGTGGCCCCGGCGGGGTTGGTGGATCGGGTGGACCTGGTACTGCTGGTGTTTGGCGTGGCGGCACTGATGGGCATTTGGGTGACCGCCAGGTTGGTGGATGCGGCGTTGCGCAACACCGTATTGGTCAGCCTCGCGGGCTTTGCGGCGACGTGCCTGGCGTTCGGTTTTCTGGCGCAGGTGCCGGGGGTGATCTACCTCGGTGTGGCGGTGTGGGGCTTGAGTTTTGGTGGCGCGGCGACGTTGCTGCAAACGGCGCTGGCGGATGCTGCCGGAGACGGGGCCGATGTGGCGCTGTCGCTGAATGTGGTGGCGTGGAACAGCGCGATTGCCGGGAGCGGCGTGGTGGGTGGGGTGTTGCTCGATACCTGGGGTGTGGCTTCGTTCCCGTGGGCGATGTTGGTGTTGTTGGCGGTGGGGTTTGCGATTGTGTGGGCCGCTCGCAATCATGGCTTCAAGCCGGGGCATCGGGCCCACGGCAAGCCTGCGGTTGCCGCCCACTGAATGGGGAGCGGCAACCTGCCTGCTCAACTGCTTTTTACGAGCATGTATTTGCTGAAATTATTGATGTGATCATCAAGATTATCCTCAAGCATCATCCGGTACTGATCACAGAAATACTTCAGCATCGCCTCACGCGCCTGGGCCATTTCTTCGCCGGATTTAAAGCTGCGAGCACTGACCCAGGCATTGAAGCGGGTGGTGCCAAACATCATCGAGGCGCTGACTTTGCCCAGGTCGGCGAACGCTCTGAACTGTTCGTTTGACAGCTCGATGTGCGCATCCGCGCGATCGTAGAAGCCGTTGTCGGTGGTGTCTGGCATTGCGGTTACCTTCCTGTTCGTGAGTGCGGCGAAGGTACCGCCACGCTCCACGGGAAGGCAACCACGTTGGCAGATTCGTGCCTCATTTATTGCGCGTCACCCGCCACACGGTGTTGGCCAGGTCATCTGCAATGATCAGCGCACCCTTTGGATCGACGGTCACTCCCACCGGCCGCCCGCGCGTCTTGCCGTCGTCACCCCGAAAGCCCGTGGCAAAGTCAAGCGGTTCACCGGACGGCCGCCCGTTGCTGAACGGCACGAAGATCACCTTGTAACCCACCGGATTGTCCCGGTTCCAACTGCCGTGCTCGCCCACGAACACGCCGTCGGCGAATTTCTCGCCCATGGCCGGGATGGAGAAGTCCACGCCCAGTGCCGCGACGTGAGAACCCAGGCTGTAATCCGGTTTGATCGCGGCGGCGACCTTGGCCGGGTTTTGCGGTTGGGCGCGGGTGTCGACGTTCTGGCCCCAGTAGCTGTACGGCCAGCCGTAGAACGCGCCTTCGCGCACCGAGGTCAGGTAATCCGGCACCAGGTCCGGGCCCAACTCATCCCGTTCGTTGACCACCGCCCACACCTGGCCGGAGCCCGGTTGAATGGTCAAGGCGGTGGGGTTGCGCAGGCCGGTGGCGTAAGGCTTGTGGGCGCCGGTGGCGGCGTCGATCTGCCAGACCATTGCCCGGTCGATCTCCACCTCCATGCCGCGCTCGGTGATGTTGCTGTTGGAGCCGATGCCGACATACAGCGAGCGGCCATCGGGGCTGATCGCCAGGGATTTGGTCCAGTGATGGTTGATCGCGGCGGGCAGGTCGGTGACGGTGGTGGGCGGGCCGCCGGCTTTGGTCTGGCCGTCTTGGTAGTCGAAGCGCACCAGCGCATCCTGGTTGGCCACGTACAGCTTGCCGTCGGCAAAGGCCAGGCCATAGGGCGCGTTGAGGTTGTCGGCGAACACGGTTTTCAGCTCGTAGGTGCCGTCACCGTCGGCGTCGCGCAGCAGCGTCAGGCGGTTGCCGCCCTTGACCTTGGTGTTGCCCTCGGCCTTGATCACGCTGGCGATCACGTCCTTGGGCTTGAGTTTGGCCGCACTGCCGCCGCGGCCTTCAGCGACGAGGATATCGCCATTGGGCAGTACCAGGGTCTGGCGCGGAATCCGCAGGTCGGTGGCGATGGCGGTAATGCTGTAACCCTCGGGCACTGTGGGTTTCTGTTCGCCCCAGGCCACCGGTTCGGCGATCTTCATGCTGGGCAACAGGCCGCGCTGGGGCTCCGGCAGCTTGGGATCGGGACCGCGGGCTTGGGTGCTGTCGGCTTCGCCACCGCAGGCGCTCAACAGCATCGCCATGCTCAACATTGTCAGTGTGCTGGAATGCTTCATTGGTCACCTCCCGAGCGCAGGTTGGTCAGCCCGACCCAGGTGGTCACGCAGGCCAGCAGGGTCACGATCGCGGACAGCACCACGCCCGAAGGCATCACGGCCCAGGCATCTTTTGCGTGTTCAAAGGCGTTGACCAATCCCAGCGCCCAGGTGACCAGCAACAGCAGGAAGTACAGGGTAGGGCGCCCGGCCTTGCGGTCGGCCCGCAACAGGTTGACCAGCGCAAACAGCCACGCCAGCCCGCAGAACACCAGGCCGCCGGCGATCAGCCAGGCGGCGAAGTTGCTCCACTGGATCTGGAAGGTCTGGTAGTAGGCAATGTCACTCAGCAAGGCGCCGAGAAACAGCGGGACGGTACCGGCAAGCAAGGTCGCATGAAGCGGGCCAGGCGTGCAGCGGTGGGTGAGGGCGGGGGTGACGGTCACGGGCGGCTCCTTATCGTTGAGCGGCCCTGATGAGGTTTATCAGGGCCGCGCTGACTGCGCTTAAGGAAGGAGCCTGGCGCTTGCGCGTTAGTTCACCGTCTATTCGTTTCCAAATATGTTGCGTCAGTTGATACGTGGATGCTGCTGCACCAGGTTCTCGCGCTTGGCTTCCAATTCGGCGATTTGAGCGTCGATGTCTTCGATCTTCTGCTCGATATTGTCCTCATGCTCCTGCAGCAGCTCCTTGGCTTCCTCAAGGTCTGAAGCCGCCGGTGCCGCGCCGCGCAGGGGCTTGTTGGCGGTTTCTTTCATGGTGAGGCCGGTGAACAGGCCCAGTACGGCGAACACCATCAGGTAATAGGCCGGCATGTACAGGTTGTTGGTGGTCTCCACCAGCCAGGCCATGGCCGTCGGCGTGAGGCCGGCCACCAGGATCGAGATATTGAAGGCACTGGCCAACGCGCTGTAGCGAATGTGCGTGGGGAACATCGCCGGCAAAGTGGAGGCCATCACGCCGATAAAGAAGTTGAGCACCACCGCAATGATCAGCAGCCCCGAGAAAATCAGCCCGAGCTTGCCGCTGTTGATCAGCATGAACGCCGGAATGGCCAGAAGGAACAGTGCGATGCTGCCAACGACAATGAAGGGTTTGCGCCCGATCTTGTCGCTGACAAAGCCAATCATCGGCTGCACGAACAACATGCCGACCATGATCGCGATGATGATCAACACGCCGTGGTTTTCGCTGTAGTGCAGGTTGTGGGACAGGTAGCTCGGCATGTAGGTGAGCAGCATGTAGTACGTGACGTTGGTCACCACCACCACGCCGACGCAGGTCATCAGGCTGCGCCAGTGCTTGGTGGCGACTTCCTTGAACGACACTTTCGGGCCGCCCGCCAGGCCTTCGCGATCGCCCTGCTCAAGTTGTTCCACATGCTGCTGGAAGGCCGGAGTCTCTTCCAGCGCATGACGCAAGTAGAGCCCGATCATGCCCAACGGCAGCGCGAGGAAGAACGGCAGGCGCCAGCCCCAGGACTGGAACGCCTCTTCGCCGATCACCGCAGAAATCAGCACCACCACGCCCGCGCCGAGAACGAAGCCGGCGATGGAGCCGAAGTCCAGCCAACTACCGAGGAAGCCGCGCTTGCGGTCCGGGGCGTATTCGGCGACGAAGATCGAGGCGCCGGTGTATTCGCCGCCTACCGAGAAGCCTTGGGCCATCTTGGCCAGCAGCAACAGGATCGGCGCCCAGATGCCGATAGAGTCATATGAGGGGATCAGCCCGATGGCGAAGGTGCTCAGGGACATGATCACGATGGTCGCCGCCAGGACCTTTTGCCGGCCGTATTTGTCCCCCAGCCGGCCGAAGAACAGGCCGCCCAGCGGGCGAATCAGGAAGGGCACCGAGAAGGTCGCAAGCGCAGCGATCATCTGTACGCTGGGGGATGCCTCGGGGAAGAACACCTTGCCGAGCACATAGGCGACAAAGCCGTACACCCCGAAGTCGAACCATTCCATGGCGTTGCCCAGCGCCGCGGCGGTGATCGCCTTGCGCATCTTGGCGTCGTCAACAATGGTGATGTCATCCAATCCAATCGGATTGACGGTTTTCTTGCGTGATTTCATGGGAATACTCAACCGCAGGTCCATTTCGATGCCACTGTTTTGGTGGCATGCGCTTAATGGGTCAGATACATGCGGACACTGAATAATTCACCACTGGCCGGTTTTTTTTGTTATCGGCCCGGCAAGGATCAACTGATCCGCTCGCCACCCAGGGAATCCCGCTGCATCGACTGCAGGTTTTTCTCGATGGTTTCGCAGAGCGCTTCCATTTGGATCTGGTGCTCGCTGTCACGAAACGGGCTTTGCAAATCGGTGCCGATACGTTCGATGGCCAGCAGCATGAAACCCACCACCGTGGAGGCCAGCGGGGTGAACCAGCCCAGGGATTCCACCAGGCCCACCGGCACGATCAGGCAGAACAGCGATATGAACAGCCGTGGGAAATACACGTAAGGGTAGGGCAGCGGCGTATTCGCGATGCGCTCCATGCCGCCCTGGCTGTTGGACAAGTCCACCAGGGTCGACTCCAGCCGTGCCAGGCGAATGCTGTCCAGGCGCCCGGCCTTGTATTCCTGGGCCAAAAGCGCCGCGGAGCCGTTGAGGATGTCGTTGGCAAAGTTATTGGTGGTGGCGCTGCGGGTGAACTCGGCGGCCGGCAGGAATGCACGTATTTCTTCCGGGCACGGCTGGCCCCGCAGGTGCGCCGCGAGGCAGTTCACATAGGCCACATGACGGCGCAACAAGGTCGCTTTTATCGGGTTGATCTCGTGGCCCGGGTCATCCAGCAACGTCAGGACCTGGCGGGCGAAGCTGCGGGAATTGTTGACCATCGCACCCCACAACGTGCGCGCTTCCCACCAGCGGTTGTAGGCACTGCTGTTGCGGAAACTGATCAGCACCACCAGGGCCGAGCCGAGCAAGGTCAGCGGCATCAGTGGAAGGTTGATCTTGCTGTTGAGGAACAGCATGAAGTCCACGGTGACGGCGATATCCCAGAGCAGCAGCCAGAACAGCGCCCAGCCCACATAGCCCATGGTCTTGATGATCAGGCGGTATTTTTTGATGATGGCAGCTTTCAAACGGAAACCTCGTGGCGAGCGGTAGGCATCAATGCCTTAGCTCGGACGGTGTTTACCGGGTAAAGGTTCGCGCCTTCAGGCCTGGATCGTCAGGACGAAGCGCTTTTCGCCAGGCGCCTGGTCGCCCGGTGCAGGCTGTTCAGCCACGAATCCGCAGCGCTGCAGCACTTTTTGTGAGCCCACGTTTTCCGGGAATACATAGGCCACCAATTGCGTCAGCGCCCAGCGTGCCTGTGCCTGCTGGATCAGATGCTTGAGTGCCTGGGTGGCCAGGCCCTGGCCGCACGCACGCTCACCCACGCGATAACCGACTTCGGCAGAACCCTTCGGTGAGTCGATGCTTTTCAGGTTGGCGCGACCGACGATTTCGCCGCTGGCGTCTTCGATCACAAACGGGTGCCAGGCGCCGAGGGCGAAGTCGGCCAGGTAGGCCTGGATATGCTCGGCCACACCCTGCAGGGAGTAGAACGACGGAGCGCGGGCATCGATATGCGACTCGAACCACTCACGGTTCAGTGTTTCAAATGCCAGCAATGCTTCGGTGTCCGTACTGCTCAGCTCGCGAACCCTGAATGACGTCATCGATCACCTCTTCCATGCAATTGTGCGGTGAGCAAGCATACCCCATCAGTTATCCTGAACCGATCAGCCCTATCGCGGCAAAAAGGAACGGCAGTTGAACGAACACACATTGTCCATGCGCCTGGAGCGCGTGGCAGCGCATGTGCCCGCTGGTGCGCATCTGGCGGATATTGGTTCCGATCACGGTTACTTGCCGGTGGCGTTGATGCGTCGCGGGGCGATCGCCGCAGCGGTGGCGGGGGAGGTGGCGTTGACGCCGTTCCGCGCGGCCGAGCGTACGGTGCGCGAAAATGAACTGGAGCAACACATCACCGTGCGCCTGGCCAGTGGCCTGGCGGCCATCGAGCCGGGAGACGGGATCACTGCGATCAGCATCTGCGGCATGGGCGGCGAGACCATCCGCGACATCCTCGACAACGGCAAGGCGCGTCTCAACGGCCAGGAGCGCCTGGTGCTGCAACCCAACGGCGGCGAGCAACCCTTGCGCCAATGGCTGATGGAAAACGCTTACTCCATCGTCTGCGAGGAACTGCTGCGGGAAAACCGCTTCTTCTACGAAATCATCGTGGCCGAGCGCGCGGCGCCTGTGATCTACAGCGCCGAAGAGTTGTACTTCGGCCCGTTGCAAATGCAGGCCCGCAGCCCGCAGTTCCTGCTCAAGTGGCAGCGCATCCTGCGCCACAAACAGCAAACCCTGAAGGACTTTGCCCAGGCGCGGCAGGCAGTGCCCGAGGACAAGGTGCATGAGGTCGCACAACAAGCCCGGTGGATTACCGAGCTGCTGGCCTGAGGGTCAGCCCGCGATAGTATTCAGCTCTGCCACAACCTCGTCCGAAAGCTGCAGTTCGCCCACCGCGATATTTTCACGCAAATGGGTGACCGAAGACGTTCCAGGAATCAGCAGGATATTGGGAGAACGACGCAGCAACCATGCCAGCGCCAATTGCATCGGTGTTACGCCAAGCCGCTGCGCGACGTTCGACAACACCGCCGACTGCACCGGTGAGAACCCGCCCAGCGGGAAGAACGGCACATAGGCAATGCCGTCCCGGGCCAGCTCGTCGATCAGCGCGTTATCGTGTTGATGGGCGATGTTGTACAGGTTCTGCACACACACGAAACGCACGAGTTTTCGCGCCTCGGCCACCTGCGTGGGCGTGACGTTGCTGATGCCGATATGGCGTATCAGCCCCTGCTGTTGCAGCTCGGCAATGACACTCAGGGGCTCTTCGATCGAGCCTTCGGCAGTGCCCATCACGCCGTGCATGGCCCGCACGTTGACCACGTCCAGCACGTCCAGGCCCAGGTTGCGCAGGTTGTCATGTACCGCCTGGGTCAGCTCGGCCTTCGACGAGGCGTTGAGCCAGCCGCCATCGTCGCTTCGACGGGCGCCCACCTTGGTGACGAGGGTGAGGCCGTCTATGTACGGATGCAGTGCCTCGCGAATAATCTGATTGGTGATATGCGGCCCGTAGAAATCGCTGGTGTCGATGTGGTTCACGCCGGATGCGACGGCCTCGCGCAGTACGGCCAGCGCCGCATCACGGTCCTTTGGCGGGCCAAATACTCCGGGGCCGGCCAGTTGCATGGCGCCATAACCTATGCGGTTGACGTTGCGATCGCCGAGAGTGAAGGTGCTGCGGTTTCCTGAGCGGGTCATGGCTGTGGCTCTTGCTTGACGGGAGGAAGCCTATAATATGAAGGATCCTTCAGGTTTAGAATTCGCATTCCATGAGCCCTCCCAAAGCCTCACTAAAGCCAAGAAAATCAGCGGTTCAGGCGCGGTCGGCGGCGACGGTCGACGCGCTGCACACGGCAACCCTTCAGGTTTTGACCGCCCAGGGCCTGGTGCGGTGCACCACGACTCGCGTGGCCGAGCGGGCGGGCATGTCGGTGGGCAGTCTGTATCAGTACTATCCGAACCGCGATGCACTCCTCGCGGCGGTGCTGGAAAAGCATCTGGTGCACGTGGCCGAGACCGTCGAGCAGGCGTGCGATCGACATCAGGGCACCACGGTGGCGGAAATGGCGTCGGGGTTTGTCACGGCTTTTCTGGCGGTGAAGCTCATGGACCCGACGGCGTCCAAAGCCCTCTATGCCATTGCGGGGGAGCGGGGCGGTGCAGAGCTTGTCGCGCGTATCGGCCAGCGGATGGTGACCGCCGTTGCGGCGATGCTGGCGACGGCATCGGATGCCCGTTTTGAAGACCCATCCTTGACCGCCGCCATCTCGATCAGCGCGGTGGTGGGCCCGGTGCGAGCCCTGCTGGAGGGCAATGCGACGCCGGCCTATGAGGCCGGCCTGGAACAGCAGGTGATCCGGCTGCTGCGGGCTTATCTTCAAACCTATCAGTCACTGTCAATTGACCGCCAAGGAGCGTCAAGCTAGCATGTGGCCATTATTTTGATATCACTTCTGATTCAGGGATTGAACATGCTGTCCAGAGCCCTTACGGCAGGCCTTCTACTGGCCTTGGCCGGGTGTACAAACGTCAAGGTGGACCCTGTCGCGCCTCAATACAAAATCTCCCAGCTGTGCATCGAAGAGAACCCCAAGGTAGTGGTAGGGGATTTTGTCGATGGCCTGCAAACGCTGCTGCGCAAACACCACATTGAGAGCCGGCTGTATGCCGCGCCGGTGCCGGGCAACTGTGAATACCGCCTGACCTACACCGCCATTCGTTCCTGGGACTTTTCTGCCTACCTGTCCGATGCCAGCGTTCAGCTCTACAAAGGCGAGCAGTCCATTGGCGTTGCGCACTACAACCTGACGGGCGAGGGCGGCTTCGACTTGTCGAAATACAAGACGGTCGAGGAAAAAATGGCACCGGTGATCAACCAGCTATTGGGGCAGGCCAAGTGAGCAGATTCATCAAAAGTATCGCGGTCCTGTTGCTCATGCTGCTGACCGGGTGTGGTCATACCAGCACCAGCCAACCTTACTTCGAACCTCCGGCGCCGCCTGCGGGCAAGGCGCTGGTTTACATGATGCGGACCCAGGTTATCCAGGGCAGCTTCTATGACAGCGTGTTCAGTATCGATGACAGCGCAATCGTGGGGCTGAGCAGCGAGACCTATTCCTGGGTGCTGGTCAGCCCGGGCGTGCACAAGGTGTCTGCCGGGCAACGTCCGAATGCCCGGAACGTATTCCTGATGCTCTCGGTTGAGCCGGGTAAGGAATACTTCGTTGAGTACACCCAGGAGAACATGTTCGAGAAGATTCGCAAGCGGGAGGCGAACGAAGGGAAAACCATGGTGCGCGGGTATTCGTATATACCGGTGAAGTAACGGTACCCGGCAACTAATGTGATGGGTGACGGTCAATAACCCCCGCACGACTGTCAGCGGTCGTGTGGCTCGGAATAGAGCCTCGCGGTACGTTTTTTCCTCCCTCCCATTTGAAGATTTAACCCATGCACCTTCGCAAAATTGCAGTTGGGCTGTCGGCCCTTGTTTTGCTCTCCACCGGGGCACAAGCCCGTGGCCTGCTGGACCTCATCACGCCGCACCCGCAACACACTTCCCGCTCGGGCTCCATTGGCCAGGGCGCGGCCCTGGATCTCTATTCAAGCCAACAGAAAAAGCCGTCGTTCGACAGTTGCGCCGACCTGTTCCCGGCCAGGCAACCCATCAACACCGCCACCGTGCCGGCCACCATGAAACCCCTGGCGCTGTGCTCCGATAATTTTGCGGTGCTGTATTCGCAAACCAGCAAGACCCCGCTGGTGGTGGTCGAGCGCCTGAACGCCGGCCAGTTGCAGGACGCCAAAGGCGAGGAGCGCACCAACCAGTTCTACCCGGACCCGCGCATTCCCAAGGGCGCACGCGCCGAGTTGAGTGACTACCGTGGCCAACACCCGGCCGTGGACCGCGGCCATCAATCCCCGGCCGCCGATGCGCCGAGCACCAACGCCATGGCCCAATCCTTCGCGTTGTCGAACATGGTGCCCCAGGACCCCACCAACAACCGCAAGATCTGGAGCAAGGTCGAGGCGGACGTGCGCAAGTTTGCCAAGCGTGCCGACGGCAATGTCTTCGTGTTCACCGGCCCGCTGTTTGACCCGGGCTACAGCACCATCGGCGACAACAAGGTGTGGGTGCCGACCCGCCTGTTCAAGCTGGTGTACGACGTATCGTCCCAGCGCGCCTGGGCCTACGTATTGCCCAACGCTGAAACCCGCATCGAGAAGCCGATGGACTACGCGACGTTCGTGAAGACCACCGGGCTCAAGCTGTTGGGGAACCTGCCGGTGACGGGATCGGTGGGGCGTACGTGAGGGCTTGAATCTGAGGGGCTCACTTGGCCTTTTTCAACGTCTTCAAGCGCAATGTTGCACGCTGCACAGCGGCCATCTTCTCTGGCCGCTTCATCTTTTTCCATTTGCGGATGTCGTCCTTGGTGCGTCCACAACTCACGCACAGCTCACCACTGAGCTGGCAGGTTGAGACACATGGATTCTCGATATCTTTAGCCAAGGCTTCACCCCTTTACGGCATACAGTCTGGCCACGCGCAGGCGCCAATCGCCGCCATGCTGGAGGTGGCATTCTTCTTCGGAGTCGAAGCGAACATAGCGCTCCGAAGCGGGGCGATCCACGCCGGCGTCTTCCAGTGCCGTGGCGGTCAGCTCGCGCATACGCCCGTCCAGTCCCGTTGAAAGGGCCAGCTCCTTGTTCGCCCGGGTATCAAATACCCAGACCACCCGAAGGCTTTGTGCGAAGGCTGCGTAATCGACTTCGTGGGTCAGCCAGTCGAAGCCGGTGATTTCGGCCTTGGCGATTTCACAGGCTTGGGTCAGGGTCGTGACCAGGCGACGTTCGATCCGGGCGCTGTCGCGTTTGGTTGAAGGCATGACGATTCCTTGGGCGGGGAGGATAGGGATGATACGCGAGAGAACCAGTGTGGGAGCTGTCGAGCTTAAGCGAGGCTGCGATGGCGGACTGGCAGGTGACATCTTTATCGCCTGGCAGGGCCTCTTCGCAGCCTCGCTGAAGCTCGACAGCTCCTACGCAGGATTGTTGGCGCGCGCGATCTCTTGAGTCACAGACATCAGCCGAAAGGTACGTTTGGCCGCAGCCTCGTCAGCCAGGCGGGCACGCTGTTCAAGGCTGAGAAGATCAACTGTAGGAGCTGTCGAGCTTTAGCGAGGCTGCGATGGCGGATTGGCAGGCGACATCTTTATCGCCTGGCAGGGCCTCTTCGCAGCCTCGCTGAAGCTCGACAGCTCCTACGCACAGACGTCAGCGGGAAAGGTACGTTTGGCCGCAGCCTCGTCAGCCAAGCGGGCACACTGTTCAAGGCTGCGAAGATCAACTGTAGGAGCTGTCGAGCTTAAGCGAGGCTGCGATGGCGGATTGGCAGGCGACATCTTTATCGCCTGACAGGGCCTCTTCGCAGCCTCGCTGAAGCTCGACAGCTCCTACGCACAGACATCAGCGGGAAAGGTACGTTTGGCCGCAGCCTCGTCAGCCAGGCGGGCACATTGTTCAAGGCTGCGAAGATCAACTGTGGGAGCTGTCGAGCTTTAGCGAGCTGCGATGGCGGACTGGCAGGCGACATCTCTATCGTCTGGCAGGGCCTCTTCGCGGCCTCGCTGAAGCTCGACAGCTCCTACGCACAGACATCAGCGGGAAAGGTACGTTTGGCCGCAGCCTCGTCAGACAGGCGGGCACGCTGTTCAAGGCTGCGAAGATCAACTGTAGGAGCTGTCGAGCTTAAGCGAGGCTGCGATGGCGGATTGGCAGGCGACATCTTTATCGCCTGACAGGGCCTCTTCGCAGCCTCGCTGAAGCTCGACAGCTCCTACGCACAGACATCAGCGGGAAAGGTACGTTTGGCCGCAGCCTCGTCAGCCAGGCGGGCACATTGCTCAAGGCTGCGAAGATCAACTGTGGGAGCTGTCGAGCTTTAGCGAGGCTGCGATGGCGGATTGGCAGGCGACATCTCTATCGTCTGAAAGGGCCTCTTCGCAGCCTCGCTTAAGCTCGACAGCTCCCACGCACAGACATCAGCGGGAAAGGTACGTTTGGCCGCAGCCTCGTCAGCCAGGCGGGCACGCTGTTCAAGGCTGAGAAGATCAACTGTAGGAGCTGTCGAGCTTTAGCGAGGCTGCGATGGCGGATTGGCAGGCGACATCTGTATCGCCTGACAGGGCCTCTTCGCAGCCTCGCTTAAGCTCGACAGCTCCTACGCTGGACGGTCAGATCTCTTTGGGCCGATCCAGTTTGCGCGTCATGGTGTAGATCGCCACCCCGGCCGCCAGGAGGCCTGAGGCTGCGCCGACCGCCAGTGCCCAGCGTGGGCCCAGATGGTCGGCCACCCAACCCACAATCGGTGCTCCAATCGGTGTGCCGCCCAGCGCCACGCCCACCCGCAGGGCGATCACCCGGCCGCGCATGGACGGTTCGGTGGTGAGTTGCATCAGGCTGTTGGTGGTGTTGCTGAAGGTCAGGGCGCCCACGCCGATGATCACCAGTGCCCCGGCGAACAGCCAATAGTTCGGGGCAATCGCCGCCAGTGTGCAACCCACCCCGAACACCAGTGCGCCGATCAGCAGCGCCTTGAAGTGCGGCCGCTCGCGACCGGCGGCAAGTAGCGCTCCGGCAACGGTGCCGATGGCCAGGGTCGACGTCAGCAACCCATAACCACGGGCATCGGCGTGGAACACCGTGACGGCCATGGTCGAGATGAATATCGGAAAGTTCATGCCGAAGGTACCGATCAAGAACAGCATGATCAGGATCGCCATCAGGTCCGGCCGTGCCCACACATAACGCAAGCCCTCGGTGAGGCTGCCCTTGGTGCGCAATGCCCGCAGGCTGGTGTGCAGGCCCGAAACCCGCAGCAGGAACAGCGAGGCCAGCACCGCGAAAAAGCTCGCGCCATTGAGCAGGAAGGCCCAGCCGGTGCCCACCGACGCGATGGTCACGCCGGCCACCGCCGGGCCAATCATGCGGGCCATGTTGAATGAGGTGGAATTGAGCGCGATGGCATTGGAAAGGTCCGCTTCGCCCACCAGCTCCGCCACGAAAATCTGCCGCACCGGCGCGTCGAACGCCGAGGCGCAACCGGACAAGAACGCGAACAGATACACATGCCACAACTGGACAAAACCGGTAAGGGTAAACACCCCCAGCATCAGCGCCAGCACGCCCATCACACCCTGGGTGACCATCAACAGCTTGCGTTTGTCGTAGTGGTCGGCCGCAAAGCCGGTCCAGGGCAGCAACAGCAATTGCGGCCCGAACTGCAACGCCATGACGATACCGACGGCCGAGGCGTTATGCGGCGTGAGTTGGGTCAGCACCAGCCAGTCCTGGGCCGTGCGTTGCATCCAGGTGCCGATATTCGACACCAGTGCACCGACGGCCCAGATGCGGTAGTTGACGCTGCGCAGCGAGCGGAAAATGCCCATCGAACTCACACCGGCCTTGAAGGATTACCACCGTTGAAGCGCCCGAAATGCTGCGCCAGGAACACACTCAGGGCCAATGCCCCAAGCCCGAGGGCGAGCACATCAGAGGTGCTTTCGAGCGCGAAATCCCCGACCCGGCAGACCAGCACGTAGCCGACCGCCAGGTTGAAAAATCCCCAGAACACATTCAGCGTCGAGGACGACCGGCCTTGCCCGCGAGGCTTGGCAAACGGCGTCTGGAAGGCCTGGCCCATCACGCCGGCGACGCAATGCGGCACCGCGTTGGCGAGGAACACACCGCCGAAGAAGTAAGACACCAGCTCATGCCACTGCATGGTCACGCACCTCTCGTTTCAAGCAAACCGATGATGTCTTGCGCCGTGCCGGTTTCCCCCAGCTTCGGGAACACCTGATGCAGGCTGTAGTGGTGCGCCTCGGGGTTTGCGTCAGTCATGGCGTCGATGGCCAGGGTCACGTTGAAACCCGCTTCATAGGCCTGGCGCGCGGTGGACTCCACGCCGGTGCCGGTGGCCACACCGGTGATCACCACCTGGGTGACGCCGAGGTCCTTCAACTGCACCTCAAGGTCGGTGCTGGCGAAGGCGCCCCAGGTGCGTTTGGTCACCAGGATGTCGCCGGGTTGCTGATTGAGTGCGGGTAGCAGGTCGGCCCATCCCGCCGGAAATACATCGCTGCGCCGTGGCCGCTCGGTGCGCCCGGGGGCAAAGCCTGTGACGTTGACCAGCACCACCGGCAAGCTGCGTTCACGGAAGGCGTCGAGCAGTGCGCGGGAGCGCTCCACCACATCGCCGATCGGGTGGATGAGCGGGTATTCGGCGATGCCTTTTTGCAGGTCCACGATGATCAGCGCGGTGTTGGGATCCAGCGAGGTGACGGCCATGGGATGTCCTCAAACGGGAAGGGGTGGTTCAAAAGTCGGCGAGGCGCTCCAGCAGCTTTACTGCCGCCGCAAGTTCGGCCTGTTCTTCGGCAGACAGTTGCTCTTGCAGCGCCCGCAGCAGCCAATCGTCCTTGGCTGCCCGGCTGGCGATGAGGTGTTTGCGAAAGGCGGGTGTCAGGTCGATCAGGGTTTGTCGGCCGTCGCTGGGGTCGGGTTTGCCGGTGACGGCTTTCATTGTCTCCAGCCCGGCCACGGTGATGCGCATGGACTGCGGGCGCACGCTCTCGGCCCGGGCCAGGGCCGAGACGGTGCTGGGCCCGTCACGGTCCAGGCGCAGCAATACCGACTTCTGGGCCGAGGTGAAATCATTCGGATGGGTTTGTTCCCGCAGCCGGCGTATCAGCTTGCCCAGGGAGATGCGCAGCTCGGCGGCCAGGGCCGCGGCGGATTGGGTTTCGGAAGTGTTGGTAGATGCGTTCATGCCCGGACATTAGCATGCGTGCAGGAAAACTGTACAGTTTAGCTGTATGAAATTCTTGTCAGAAAACCCCGCATCAACCTTCCTTGACTGAGCCTAATTTTGCCTTGCGATACTCATCGGGTGTCTCGCCCGTGAGCTTGCGGAACATGCTGATAAAGGCCGAAGAACTGCTGTAGCCCAGGTCAAGCGCAATGGTCTCGACGGTAACGCCACTTCGCAACAGGCTCAGCGAGTGCATCACCTTGAGCCGTTGTTTCCAGTGGTTCAGCGACATCCCCAGGTCACGCTGGCAGCGTCGCAGCAGCGTGCGTTCGGTGGCGTTGACCAGGCGCGCCCAGTCGGCCAGGGAACGGGCGTCTGCCGGGTTCTGTTCCAGGGCTTCCAGAATGGGCGACAACACCGGGTCATTGGAGCCGGGCAGGTAGGAGCCGACCCGCGACGTTTGATTCAGCTTGTCCAGCAGCACGTAGAGCAGGCGGCTGTCTTCCTCGGTTTGTAGCGGCGCGGGCGGTGAGGCCCGCAGGTCGTCGAGCAGGGCGCGGATCAACGGGGTGATCGTCAAGGCACACGCGGTGTCCGGCAAGTGCTCGCACAAGGGCTGCGCGATATACAGCGAAGAGTGATAAGCCTCCTGGCGATTGAGCGCCAGGTGCTCGGCCTCGGGCGGCAGCCACAGGCCAAATTGCGGCGGCACGATGAAGTGCTCGTCGGCCAGCTTGATCTCCATCACGCCGCTGAACGAATACACAAACTCGCCCCACGGGTGCCGGTGCCACGGGTAGGTGGTCAAGGCCTGCATCTGCGCGGCGCGAAAGTACAGCGGTGCCGGCAGCTCATCAGTGAAAGGCGCAACGACCCGGTGGGCAAATGGCTTGTTCATGAGGATCACGCAACGAGGCTGGTCGAATGGCTATTGTGCGCTATCGCTTGTCGTTTTGGCGCTATATCCAGCGGTTCCGCAGATCGCAGACTCCGCCCATACAAACGTGGGTGGGAGAGTGTCGTGGATAAGCGTCAGCCGATTGATGGGCCAGCAGCGGTCACCATGACGGTGATGTGCGCCATCTGGGGGCTTCAGCAAGTGGCGATCAAGGTCGCCGCGCCGGATATTGCGCCAATCTTCCAGATCGCCCTGCGCTCCGGCATTGCGGCGGTGCTGGTGGGGCTGATCCTGATCCTGCGCCGGAACAAAATGACCTTGAACCTCGACACCTGGCGCGGCGGGCTGTTGGTGGGCGCGCTGTTTGCCCTGGAATACGTGGCCGTCGGCGAGGGGCTGCGTTATACGTCCGCCGCGCACATGGTGATTTTCCTGTACACGGCGCCGATCTTTGCAGCCATCGGTTTGCACGTCCGGTTCCCCAGTGAACACCTGACGGCAGTGCAGTGGGGCGGAATATTACTGGCGTTTGCGGGCGTGATCGTCGCGTTTTTTGCACCCGGTGAAAGCAGTGCCTCGATGGCCGATCAACGCCTGGGCGATGCGCTGGGCTTGCTGGGCGCTGCGGCGTGGGGCGCGACCACGGTCACCATTCGCTGCTCGCGGCTGGCCGAGGCACCGGCGCCACTGACCTTGTTCTATCAGCTCGCCGGGGCGTTTGTGATCCTGGCTGCATTGGCGTGGGCCACCGGGCAAACCGGGGTGCATTTTTCGGCCATCACCGTCGCCAGCCTGGCGTTCCAGACGGTGGTGTTCTCGTTCCTGAGCCTGCTGGTGTGGTTCTGGATGCTGGGGCGTTACCTGGGCTCGCGCCTCGGTGTGCTGTCGTTCATGACGCCGTTGTTTGGCGTGGTGTTTGGGGTCTGGTTACTGGACGAGACGTTGCAGTCGTCGTTCATTGTGGGCTCGGTGTTGGTGCTGGTGGGGATTGTGGTGGTGAGTGGGCATGATCTTTTCAGGTTGCGCATGGCCAGGCTCGTCAAGGACTGATACGTTCACGGGCCGGATATTCCTGAACCTACTTTCTCCCTGCACAGGCGCTCTACCGTGATACCAAACACTGATGAAGAACGCCGCCAACTCAAGTCGGCCTGCACGGCCGAGATCAGCGGGTTTGCAGAGCCCACGCCTGCCCAGTGGTTCCAGGAAATGGCGGATTGGGCCCAGGCCAACCATGTGTCCCATGACCATTATGGCGGCGGGGCGCTGATCGAAGGCTTTGAAGCCAAGGTCGCCGAACTGCTGGGCAAGCCCGCTGCGGTATTCATGCCCAGCGGGGTGATGGCGCAACTGATTGCGGTCAACCTCTGGAGCGAACGACGCCGGCTGCCGCGTTTCGGGATCCATGCCTCGTCTCATTTGCAGCTGCACGAAGAGCAAGCGTTTCAGGCCTTGCTGCACTTGCATGGGGTGATCGTGGGTCACCGCTTGCGACCGATCGTTGCCGACGATCTGACAGCGGTGGCCGAGCCACTGAGCTGCCTGGTGGTGGAGCTACCGGCCCGCGAGATTGGCGGGCAGTTGCCCGAATGGGACGAATTGGAGGCCCTGAAGGCCGCCGCTGCGGCCTCGGGTACACCGCTGC
Organism: Pseudomonas sp. Z18(2022); assembly: GCF_036346535.1. Classification (NCBI taxonomy): domain Bacteria; kingdom Pseudomonadati; phylum Pseudomonadota; class Gammaproteobacteria; order Pseudomonadales; family Pseudomonadaceae; genus Pseudomonas; species Pseudomonas sp. Z18(2022). Next base: position 461,547 of record NZ_JAOTOA010000001.1, on the reverse strand, counting down.
ACATGGACGGGGCTCGCCTGTGGGAAACCCGGGCCTTCTACCAGCGCCCCTACGCCGAAATCGTTGAAGGTTTCTCCTCCGTGTATGTCTCGGCCTACAAGGGCCTCGGTGGCATCGCCGGCTCGCTGCTGGCGGGCGATACCGACTTTATCCAACAGGCACGCCTGTGGCGCCAACGGATGGGGGGCACCTTGATCAAACAGAGCCCAATGCTGGTCTCGGCGGCCATGCGCTTTGATCAACGCCTGGGGATGCTGGAGGCCTGCTATCAACGCACCCTGAGCCTGGCGACCTGCCTGCAGGCGATTCCCGGTATTCGCCTTCTGCCGCGCACGCCGCAGGTGAACATGCTCCACCTGTTTTTCGACGCAGACCGGGCGGCACTGCTCAACGCCCGCGACGAGATTGCCCGAGAGCACGGGTATTGGCTGTTCACAAACCTGGAACCCACAGACGTGCCGGGGTGGTGCAAGACCGAGTGTTATGTCGGTGACCGCTTGTTGGGCGTGGAGGATGAGCGGGTTGTGCAACTGTTCACGGACTTGATGCGGCTAGCGGCTCAAGCCGCCTGACATCAAGCCGGCGCGGGGCTGGCCGGTCGCCGGCTGGCCCCTGGCGGCTGCCCGGTAACGCGCTTGAACGCCCGGCTGAACGCCGCCTGGGAGTTGTAGCCTAGGCGCTGCGCCACGGTCTCGATTGGCAACCGCTCCAGCGTCAGCCACTGGCTGGCCAGGCGCATCCGCAGTTCGGTGGCATAGCGCAGCGGCGGTATGCCGAGGGTGGTTTGAAAGTGCTGGGCGAACACCGAGCGCGAGGTATGACACTGCGCTGCCAGTTCCTCCACCGTCCAATCGCGCCCAGGCTGTTGGTGCAACGCCAGCAAGGCCTTGGCCAGACGCGGGTCGCGTAGCGCGGCCACCAGGCCCGAGGCATTCCCGCAGGCGCATTCAACCCAGCCGCGAACCACCATCGCCGCCACCACGTCCGCCAGCCGCGCAAGAATGCCGGCGAAGCCGATGCGGGCGCTGCTGACTTCACGCTCCATGGCGGCCAGGATCGGCATCAGCCCCGGATAGCGTTGGCCCTTGGCGTCGATCAGCATCAGGTCCGGCATCAGGCGGCCAAGGCCGTGCAAACTGCCCAGCTCAAACTCCATGCAGCCGCTGAAGAGCAGGGCGCTTTGAGCCACGCCCGCATCGGCCCGGGCATCCACGGCACACACCGCATCACCGAGGGACGCCGCGTCGAAGCCGGCGATGTCCTGCACCGGCACCTCCGGGCTGGAGAGCAACTGGTGGGCGCCCCCATGGGAGATGAACACCGCGTTGCCCGGCGTCAGCTCGTACAGGGTGCCGTCCTCGGTACGCAGGGTGACGCAGCCGGCGGCGACAAGGTGGAAGTAGGCGTGCCCGGGCCTGGCCGCAAAGCCCAAGCCAAATGCCGGCCCGGCCTGGATGCGGCGGTACTCGACGCCACTCAGGCGCATGCCGCGCAGCAGCTCGTTGATAAGGTCAGAGGACGCGTCGAACGGTTCGGTCGGCATCATTTCCGGGGTTTCGGTAAAGGATTCAAGATTCCGCATCATAGATCATCCTGATCGTCGCACCTAGACTTGCGGCCTCGATAACGTTTGGAGGATGTCTGGTGATGAGCAACAGAGTGTGTGATGCGGATGCCGTACCGGCGACACCCGCCTGGATGGCGGTGTTTTCGTTGGCGATGGGCGTGTTCGGCTTGCTGACGGCGGAGTACCTGCCGGCCAGTTTGCTGACGCCGATGGCGGCCGAACTTGGCGTGTCGGAAGCCTTGGCCGGGCAGGCGGTGACGGTCACGGCGGTGGTGGCGTTGTTCGCCGGGCTGCTGGTGCCGGGCCTGACCCGCGGGATCGACCGGCGTGTGGTGCTGCTGGGTTTCAGCGCGCTGATGATCTGTTCCAACCTGCTGGTGGCGGTCTCGTCGAGCCTGACGGTGTTGCTGCTGATGCGCGTCCTGCTGGGCATCGCTCTGGGCGGCTTCTGGAGCATGGCGGCGGCGGTGGCGATGCGGCTGGTCCCGGCGGCGCTGCTGCCGCGTGCGCTGTCGATCATCTTCAGCGGGATCGCGGTGGGCACTGTCGTGGCAGTGCCGCTGGGCAGCTTTTTGGGTGGTCTTTATGGCTGGCGCAGCGCGTTCCTGGCCGCTGCGGCAGTGGGCGGCGTGACGCTGGTTTTCCAGCTGTTCACATTGCCGTCGCTCGCACCCCGCAGGACTGCGCGCTTGAGAACGGTGCTCGACGTACTGCTGCGCCCGGGCATCGCCGTGGGCATGTTGGGATGTGTGCTGGTGCACACCGGGCACTTTGCGCTGTTCACCTATATCCGGCCGTTCCTGGAAAGCACCACCGGTGTCGGCGCCGAAGGGCTGGCGCTGATGCTGCTGGGCTTCGGCGTGGCGAACTTCGCCGGCACGCTGCTGGCGGGATGGCTGCTGGTCCGTCTGCCGCGCGGCACCCTGGTGCTGATGCCCGCGCTGGTGGGCGTTGCGGCGCTCGCCCTGGCGCTGTTGCCGGCTAGCGTGACGGGCCAGGTGTGGCTGTTGATGCTCTGGGGCCTGGCGTTTGGCGGGGTGCCGGTGGCCTGGTCGAACTGGGTGGCGCGGGCGGTGCCCGATCAGGCCGAAAGCGCCGGCGGCATGGTGGTGGCGTCAGTGCAGTCGGCGATTGCCGCCGGGGCGGCAGCGGGGGGCGCGATGTTCAGTTTCAGGGGGATCGACGGTGTGTTTGTGGCGGCGGGGGTGTTGATGCTGCTGGCGGCGTTGTTGATTGCGTTGAAGGTGAAGGTTGAGGCGGCTCCACAGGGCGCGGAGGCGGCGGCGTTCCACCTTTGAAAAACGTTAGAGAGGAAAGCCACTCCCGAAACACGGCAAGCCTTTCCTCTCTTTACTTCAGCCTTCACGCAAAATAACCTCTGCCTCGCCGGCGCCGTCCTGCCGCCGATTTCACCTGTGTTCGAAGACCCGGACGGGAATCGTATTGATGCAGGCCAACCGCTCTAGCCGAGCGAACAGGGAAGAGACTATTGGCGATTACCCATGTTGTTCACACGCTGCGCGCACCGTCCGAACTTGATTACTACGACACCCGGTCGGTACCGCTGCCAGCTGACATCACCGCACTGGAGGCCTGGAACATCATGACCGGCGAACCGGGGCCGTTCTTGCGCCAGGCGTTCCGAATCAGGGACGGGATTTCGTCGATGTTTGGCGTGAAGCGCATCGGCGGGTTCTCCGGCACCCGGCGCGAGACGGTGCAGGTGGGTGACCGGCTGGACTTCTTCCTGGTGGAGCACTGTGCCCGCGACATGTTGGTGCTGACCGAGCGTGACCGGCACCTGGACGTGATGATCTGTCTTGCGATCGCCGAGCGCGTGCTGACGATCACCGCATCGGTTGTCACCCATAACACCTACGGGCGCCTCTACATGCTGCCGGTTGGCCCGGCGCACAAGCTGATCGTCAATCATCACCTGAAGCGGCTGAGGCGAAAGCTGGAAGACCGGGCCGCAACGCCTGGCGGGTAGGGGCATTCAGCCGCCTATGGCGCCAGTCTGCCTCAGACTCGGCGCATGATCGATTTTTTAGGGAAGAATGGAATGACACTCAGGGTGATGGTGGTCGGTGGCTACGGCAATTTCGGCAGCATTGTTTGCCGGCACTTGGCGTTGGCGCCGGGCATCGAACTGGTGATCTCGGGCCGCGACCCACACAAGTTGCAGCGCAAAGTCGATGAGTTCAAAAGCCACTCGGCCGCAGGCTGCGAAGGCTGGTGCGGCGATGCCATGGGCGCCGGGTTCGCCGCTGTTTTGCCGTCGATGAACATCCAGCTGGTGATCCACACCGGCGGCCCGTTCCAGGGGCAATCCTATGCCGTCGCCCAGAGCTGCATCGACGCAGGCGTGAACTACTGCGACCTGTCCGACTGCCGCACCTTCGTCAACGGTGTGGGCGTGCTGGATGCACAGGCCAAACTGGCGGGCGTGGCTATTCTCAGTGGCTGCAGCTCGGTACCGACGCTGTCGTCTGCGATCATCGATCAGTACCGCTATCGCTTCACGCGCATCGACTCGATCGCGCATGGCATTTCCTCTTCCGCCAAGATGCCGGGCCTCTCGACCGTCGAAGGCGTGCTGGCCTACGCGGGCAAACCGATCAAGCAACTGCGCAATGGCCAGGTGCATGAAGTGCTGGGCTGGCAGGACCTGACACTGCGCAAGCTGCCCCAGCTTGGCACACGAGTCCTGGCCAACGTGGACGTGCCCGATATGGACATCTTCGCCAGCCGCTACGGTGCCCACACCCTGAGCTTCAAGGCCGGCGCGGGGCTCAAGCTGGGCGGTGTCGCCAACGGCCTGCTGGCCCAGGCGCTGCGCATGGGAATCGTGCGCGACCACGCCACCTGGGCCGCACGTTTGCACCGGCTGGGTACCTGGTTCGAGCGCTTCGGCGATGGCAAAAGCGCGATGTACATCGACGTACACGGCCTCGGCACAGACGGGCAACCGCTGTCCCTGGCGGTGCAACTCACGGCCCTGAATGACAAAGGCCCGGAAATCCCCAGCTGCGCCGCCGTGGCCCTCGCCATCAAAATTGCCCAGGGCTACGTGCCAGAACCCGGCGCGCGGCCATGCGTGGGTGAAATCACCGTCGACGAATACATGGGCGCCATCAACGACCCGGCGAACCTTAGCCTGAGCGTGCAGTTCTCCGACGGGCAGGGCTGACCCATGCTCTATCTGGGCTTGAAGTACATCCACATCCTCGCGGCGATTTTTCTGTTCGGTTTCGGCATGGGCTCGTACCTGTACCTGATCGCCGCCAGCCGTACGGCCAACCCGCAGGTGATCGCCCATGTGGCGCGGATGGTGGTGCGGTTCGATACCTGGATCACCACGCCGGCGGGTTTTATCCAGATCATCACGGGCTTCCTGCTGATCAGGCTTACCGGGCTGCCATTGACCACGGAATGGGTGCTGACCTCGCTGATCATCTTCCTGTGCGTGGGGGCGCTGTGGCTGCCGGTGCTGGTGTTGCAGAAGCGTTTGCAGCAAATGGCGTTGAGTGCGGTTGAGACGGGCAGGGTGCTTGATGATGGATACGCCGGTGTTTACCGCAAATGGTTCTGGATGGGTGTTTTCGGGTTCTTGGGGATGTTTGTGATCGTGATGATCATGGTGACGAAGATGACGCCGTGGCAGTTGGTTGGGCTGCTGGTATAGAAGGGCTGGATAAGATTACGTTCCAGCCCTGGTATTCCACGCCACCCCACACAACGCCAACCCCGCCACATTCAGCGACACCGAATTAAACGCCTCCCTGAGCATCTCCGGGCGATCCAGTTGATGCGCACCAGGGCGTTCATGGCTGGGCCTTCAAAAAGCGCTGTTCATGATCGGGATCCGGCAACAGGCAGGTGTCGTACTTTCCGAAGAGCCGATAGCGATTGCGCGCGATGCGGTCGTACGCCCAGTCCCGAAGGACACGCGGGACTGCGCGCAGCACCAGCAATGGGCGCCAGCGGGCCGGCAGTTGCGCGATGATTTCGAACACCGCCTCCGAACGCGCCCAACAGCGCCGGTCGCGGATCACGGCGAGGGTGTCGAACTGATCCAGCGGCAATCCGGCCCAGGCCAGCAGCGCCTGGCCCTCGGGCGATTGCACCGCCGCCAACCGCACGCGGTGGTCGCGGTCATGGCGAATCAGGAACCTTGCCCAGCCATTGCACAGCTTGCACACGCCATCGAACAACACCACGGTTTCACCGGGCTTGAGGAGTGGCGCGGGGGTAGGACGGGTTTGGGAGGCGGGCATGAGGGTGGGTCCAATCGGGCCGGGTCAGCCTGGATCATACCCGCGTTCGGCACGACTCAGTGCAGCCCGCAGCCCTGTCGATGCACTGGTCAGCGGAACAGGGCCCGCGGTTACCAGCGAAGCGGCGCCGCTCATGGACGCTTGCCCCAGCGCCACGATAGACGCGCCATCCTCATAGGCACGGTCGGCCGCCTTGGCGATGGTCGCCAGATAACCCTGCAGGTCGCCCGCCTTGAACATCGCCCATGCCCCCGCAACCCACTGCACCTGCACCGATGCCCCGGTGTGCTGTGCCGTTTGGAGAAACAGGCGAGAAGTCGGTTCGAGCGTGGTTTCTACGGCGCACAACACCACAACCTTCCCACCTGCCTCAACCGCCGCGTAGGCCAGCGCTTCATCCGCCCGCAAAATCGGCACCCGGGTGTGAGTACCGGCAAGTTCAACCACCGGGCCCAGGGTCGAACAGGTGAGCACCACCGCATCACAGTGCTGAGCCAGGGCAACGAGCGCCAGCCGCGTTTCTTCGGCGATATCTGCAGTCAGCTTGCCCGAGTGTTCGGCCGCTGCCAGCAGGTCGGCCCGGACCGCATGGTGCAACACCTGCGACCCGATCCCCAGCGCTGCTGCTGCGGCGTCAAACACTGCAATGTTGCTCTCGGCGGTATGAAGGCAGCTAATCCGCATCGCTCAGGTCTCCGGAGGGGGTGAACACCCGCCGACTTTAACGCGACAACACCGCCGCCGCGCCTTTTTCCTCCGAGCCCACGTCATGCAGCGAAATCCGCGACGTCTCCGGCAACGCCAACCCACCCGCCAACGCCAGCACCGCCACGGCAATCAGGTAAAACGCCGGTGACAGGTTGCTGCCCGTGGTACTGATCAACCACGTCGCCATCAACGGTGCCGTACCGCCGAAGATCGTATAAGCCATGTTGTAAGTAATCGCCGAAGCGGTATAGCGCGTGCGAGTCGGAAAGGTCTCCGACAGCAACGCCGCCGTCACCACCCCGCACAACACCGCGCCCACCGCCAACAACATCACCCCGACCACCGACGCCGCGAACGAGCCGGAACTGGCCATCAGGAACGACGGATACACCACCACCATCAACAACACACACGCCGTCATCACGGTAACCCGACGGCCCACCCGATCCGAATACAACCCCGCCAGCGGGCAGATCGCCGCCGCAAAAATCAGCGCGATCAGCGACACCAGCAACGCCATCGCCCGGCTCAGCCCGCCCGCCACCTGCAGATACGTCGCGAAGTAGGTGGTGAACATATAAAACGACAGCGCCGTGAGCGACACAAAAGCGCCCAGGCAGCAGATCGCCGCACCATGGTTGCGCAGGGTTTCCTTGAGCGGCGAGTGAGCGACCGCATGCTCTTGCTTCACCGCCTGGAACGCCGGCGTCTCATCCAGCTTCCAGCGCAGGTAAAGCCCCACCAGCCCCAGTGGCGCAGCGATCAGGAACGGCAAGCGCCAGCCCCAACTGCCCATCGCCTCGGCGGACAACGAAGCCTCCAGCGCGTAGGCCACCACCGCCGCCGCCGCGAATGCAGAAAACGTCGACACCGGCACAAAGCTGCCGTACCACGCGCGTTTGTCACTCGGCGCATGCTCCATCAGATAGGCACAGGCCCCGGCATATTCGCCGCCGGCGGAGAAGCCCTGGGCGCAGCGGATCAGCGACAACAGTATCGGCGCCGCCACGCCGATGGCGGCGTAGGTAGGCAGCAGGCCGATCAGCGTGGTGGCGCCGGCCATCAGCAAAATCGTCATGGCCAGCGTGCGTTTGCGCCCGATGCGGTCGCCGAGCATGCCGAAGAAAATCCCGCCCAGGGGCCGGAAGGCAAAGGCCACCGCAAACACCGCGAAGGTCTTCAGCAGCGCCGCGCTGGCGTCGCCGCTGGGGAAGAATTGCTGGGCGATGGTGGTGGCCAGAAAACCGTAGACGGCGAAGTCGAACCACTCCACGAAGTTACCGATGCCGGCGGCGATGATCACTCTTCGCAGGGTTTGGGGGCTGACCTGTTCGGTGGATGGGCTCGTCATGGGGGAAGGCCTCGGCGGTGGTAGGGGGATGCTTTATTATCGGGGGAAGGGGGTTGGGCGGCGGGGCTCAAAAGAGTCGTCCGCGTAGTCAGTAGCGACTTGATGGGGTAGGGGAGGCAGGAATTGGGCCAAGTCCTGGGGACGAACAGCCTCGGCGTACCTGGCCAGGGGTGAAATGATTTAAACCCGGCGCGCGCCTTCCAGACCCCGCCGGCTGCACTGGTCACTTCATCCGGCCGAACTGAAAGCTGCCGAAACGCGGTCAAAAATGTGGGAGCGGGCTTGCCCGCGAAGGCAGCGCCCCCCAGCCGACGCATCGTCGGGTAACCCATGCGCGCCCAAGTATTCGACAGAGTTGCGTTAGAGAACGGGGCGACAGGTGACTTTCCCACAGGTTTTTCCGGATGGCGCGTCTGACGATTCGTTTTTTGTAGAACCTGGCCGAACGGACAGTTGTCAGGTTTTGGGCGGTCCAGCAGCATCTCTGGCGCGCCATTCAGGCGCAATCCCGACCCTTATGCAGCAACACCCTTGCGGTGTTCGAGCCCGTTTTGGGCGCCAGAAAAGGACAGCACAACCATGACCAGTATCGATACATGGCCGTTGTGGGTTGTGATCATCGTTACCGGTGGCCCGGGTCTTCTAGAAATTTTGAGCATTGCCTACAGCTTGTACCTGTGCCGACGTCATTTGGGCGCCATCAAGGAGGCCTTGAAAAACAGCCGTTATCTGTATCTTTGGGGGCCGAGTCTGGGGAGGCGGGGTTTGATTTGGTCCCTCTTGGAAATAGTAAAGCTCACTCAAATGATCATGATGCCGAGGGCATCACTCATCATCGGCGAACTGGATCCTGTCGACCTTGAAAACTTTCCCGCTTATCTTAAGCGGCTGCTGAAGATCAAATTGGTGATGATGTTGAGCTGTGCTGCCTGGTTTGTGATTGCGGCTGCGTTAGTCAAGTTTAAGTAGCTTTGCCTTGTCCCTCAGAAAAATGGGGCCAGGCCACGATAGAAAATAGCGGAGCGTGACCGCCCCCCAATCCACCTACACTGGCCATTCCAGGACGGTACGCAGAGCGCAACCTATGCCGATCAAACCCAATCAACACTCCCCGGTGACGTTAGTCCGCGCTCAACAAAGCGACCTGGACGATCTTGTCGCCATCCGAATCGAAGCCATGCGCGAAAGCTTGGAACGTGTCGGGCGATTTGATCCAGTACGGGCGCGCGAGCGGTTTGTTAGCGGTTTTGAAGCCCACAACACCCATCACATCGAGGTGTCTGGAGAGAGGGTTGGCTTTGTAGTAGTCAAGCACCACTCCACCGAGCTCGTGCTCGACCACTTCTACGTGAGACCGAGCGCGCAAGGTTCGGGGATCGGCTCTGCTGTGCTCGCTCAGATTTTCAAAGCGGCTGACGCGGTCGCACTCCCTGTCAAAGTGGGAGCCCTCAAAGAAAGCGCTTCGAACCGTTTCTACACCCGCCATGGCTTCCAGTTCGTCGAAAGCACTGAGTTCGACAATTATTATGTCCGTCAGCACCTTACGGCGGGCAACACATCTTGCCAGCCAGGTGAAATGATTTGAATCCGGCGCGCGCCTTCTAGACAATCCCCGCCTTTGGCTCGAAAGGATGCGTGCGATGAAGTTCGAAGAGACCTTCCAATACATGGGCAATCACGGGATCGTGTTCAACGTCTCGCAGATCACCCTCACCGACAGCGAGCGCGGACGCCTCAGCGAGCTGCATTTTGGCGAGGCGAAAAGCGCCCACTACGAGGTCAACCGCAAGGTCGTCGAGGTGTACGACAAGATGTTGGCCAAGAACCTGCCATGCCTGATGATGATCGGTATCTCCAAGCCGCTGACCCGGCAACAGGGCGACGTGCTCAACGCCCAACGCACCAAAATCGCCAACCTTGCGGCCTCGGCCTTCGCCGGCGCCACCTCTTACGTGGCCTCCCCATACGCGGGTGTACCGGTCGGCGCCGGTGTGCGCACCTATGTGAATGAAACCCTGCCCACCTATCATGCAGGCGACGTACTGGTCAGCATCGAGGCGCAGGTGAATGGCGGCATCGGCCCGCAACGCACCGCCACGACACTGATCGTCAAGACCTGACTGGAGAAACACATGTCCGAAATTACCCAGTTGGTCGTGGCCCTGGTGCTGTTCTTTCTGATTGACCGGTTTGTGAAGTCGCACCTGCTTCGCAAGTGGCTGGGGGTGTTGCTGGTGGCGGTGGGTGCGGTTGGCTGCGTTGTGGCGAGCCAGGTCCGGTTGTTGGGGGTTGACCTTGGGTTGCTGTCGATCTTTGCCGTTGCGCTGGGGGTAGGGTTGTTCCTGAAGCGGCGGCGGTTTGAGCAGATGGGTTGAAGGGATGCAGGCATTCCAGGCCTTGGCCTGAACTCGCAGTAAAAGGGGATGGATTCATTTGAAAATGGATCCGTCCCCTTTTTCGTTCCGCCTCTCGACTTACGCGACCTGCGCCTTGACGGGAGGCGCGGCAGACTTGCGATACGTCAGCAGCACAATCCCCGTCACCACAATCACCCCGCCCACCACCTGCCCGGCGCTGAGCATCTGATCGAGCACGATCCAGCCCATCAACAACGTCGCCAGCGGCTCAATGTTCATCACCGGCGCATTACGCGGCATATCCAGGCGCGGCACCGAAATGAACAGCACGATAAACCCCGTGCCATACAGCACCACCAACGTCGCCAATGCCAACCAACCGGTGCTGGTGGCCGGCAGGTTCAGGCCATCCACCAGCGCACCGCTCAAGCCCGCGAGATTGACGCTGCTGAACACAATGAAAATCGTCAACAGGCTGCGCACCGAACCGCGCACCTGGGACAACTTGTGGTCGGTGATCCACAGCGCGCAAGCGAACACGAACGCGGCGCAAAAGGCCAGGGAGACGCCGACCAGCCATTCCGGGCCGAGGGTGGTGCTGGCGGAGAGGCGGCCGGGAACGTCCAGCACGAACACCAGGCCCACCAGAATCAGGCCCATCAGCAAGGCCGTGCGCGCGGTGGGGCGTGGGCCGCCGAGTGCCCAGGTGAGCAGGGCCAGCAGGATGGGGAACACGTTGGCGACCAGCAAGGCCAGCGCCACCGGCACGCGGGCGACGGCGGAGTAGAGGCAGAGGCTTTGGGTGGCGATGAGCAGGCCCAGCAGGACTTGCCAGCGCCAGGCGCCTGGGGGGAGGCGCAGGTTTTGGCGTTGGTATAGGACCAGTATCGCCAGCACTAACAGGGTGCCGCCGGAGCGCATCAGGATGGCGAGGAGGACGCCAGCGCCGTCGTCGAAGGCCACGCGGGCGGCGATGTGGTTGCCGGCGAAGGCGCAGCCCATGCAGAGGAGGATCAGGACGGCGATGTGGCGGGGGAATTGGGTGGGGGCAGGGGGAGTCATGGTGGGGGCTCGGGGAGTTGGCGCCATCGTCGGGGATGGGGGATTATTTTTAGGTTGTCGTACAACTTAGTGGTGGATTTGTAGCGTGTTTGGTGGGAGGGGGCAAGGAGTTGTTTTAGTGTGGTTGGCTAAGAATTCCTTCCGAAGCCGCCTCCGCTGAAATTCGCAGGGGGGGCGGGCCCGGGACGGATAGCTATGATTCAGCTCGTCATTAGGAGGAGGTCGTATGAGTTGTTGGCGGAGGCGTCCCAGCGTGCTTTTGGCTGCTAGGGTGGAAAGGGAGGGATTTATTGATTTGGAATAGGTCCCTTTTGTCCATGCAATATGGAGATAAGCGCACTGACTTTTGATGGTCGATAGCTGCCCTTCGTTACAGGCAGGTCAAAAGAGGACATTGGCTTCGGCAGGTATTGGCCTAGACTGGGTCAACTCAATAATCGAAGGAGATAGAATGCTTATTGTCTTCAGCGGCCTTCCGGGTACTGGAAAAACGACTATAGCAAGCGACCTTGCCACCAGAACAAGTGCGGTGTATCTGCGGATCGATACGATTGAGCAGGCTATCCGAAACTCCGGTGCTCTGGCACAAGACGTGGGACGGAGCGGTTATATGGTCGCTAATGAGCTTGCTCTGAGCAATCTTCGTTTTGGCAGTACTGTCATAGTCGACTGTGTTAACCCAGTAATCGAAAGCCGAAACGCGTGGAGCGAGATCGCTACTCGCTCTGGTACTCCATTAGTGAATATCCAGGTGGTTTGTTCTGATAAATATGAACACCAGCGACGGGTCGAAACCAGGAAGATTGATATTCCTGGCCTGTCGCCACCAACCTGGCAGTCTGTATTGGATCATGAATATGAGCCGTGGGATAACGCGCCGTTTGATATCGACACAGCCTTGACGTCTCCGGCGGAGGCAGTGGCAATGATCACTAAACGATTTTTACCCGAGGAGAAAGAATAGGGTTCAGACCACCCTTCAATAATGGTGGTCTGACCCCTGTTTCACAGAACATAAGTTCATGTTGCTTAGGGCAGGTACAGGTACTGATTGGTTTTTCAGAATCAGTCCCTAGCCTAACGGTCTCTTTGGAACAAATCATCGATGCTGTCAATCTCCATTCTTTGCTGCATCGAATGGCTGCGCATTGGCTGGTCTTCTTGAGGCTCAAAATATTTTTCAATTCTATTTGCAATGTCGTAATGCTCCGAAATGACGTGAATTATTTCGGTGTTATGAGATATTCCCCAATTAAGAAGGTGTTGAGAAATGCATGTCTGGAGATTGCTGCGTGCTTCTGAAATACTATCGCCCCCTCCAAAAATTTCGCTTTCGTCAAACACTTCATCAATCGCATCTAACAGATAATCCCGAGCCAGATCTGCGAAAGGCTCAGAGGCCTCATGCATGTTATGCCGTTCGAGATAATTCACGATTGCGCCTAGATGAGGAAGCTCCCTATCATTGGCAGGAACCCTCATTGCACTTAATGCAAAACACTCTACTAAAGTAGGTTGCGTAAAACCCATCTCTATAGCGGATAGTATAAGTTCGGCGCAGCTTGCATAGGATGGTGGGCTAGCCAATGCCAAGACGAAAGTCGCTGCTTTTTTCGTGCAAGTGAGAGTAAGCGATTCGGAAGTGCTTCGCTCATTGATTGCCAAGCAAAGTTTTGAGATGTATTCCGGGTCGCTACCCCTAAACTCAATAGTATCTTCCGATTTAAACAAATCCAGCAAAAATTCCTGTGTTAATGAGCCGTTGATGAATTTGTTTTTCGACATATCTAACAAAACGTCGACCGCACTGCGGCTGCGCAACGAATTGAATACTACTGCAAGCGTCGGCGTGTCGGTGGAGTATCTCCTTAATAGAAAGTCACCAAGCGAAGGATTGAATAAGCTGTAACGCACCTGATCTTTAAGAAGTGCTCTGTTCAACATCGAGTTGGTCAGATGCCTTATCGACACATGAAAATCACGATTGCCTTTCATATGCGAAAGCAAGGGCATCGAAATGGCTCGCGCATACGCCGCAGCGAGATCTTCTTCCGTTAAACTCAGCCCATTTAGAGCTACTAGCAGAACGATGATTCTTCCAAAATCATCCAGCTGGGATTCGAACGGGTGCTCCCATATTTTTGCTGGATTATCTAGCGACTCAGTGACATGACGCCAGTACTCAGATATCGGCAGGTCAACTACTCGTTGCGGGTCGGTGATAAAACTGATGATCCTAGGGTTGAAGTTATTATGCTCTATAATGCGGCGATAGCGCCTGTCGGGGTAGAATTGTTCGACGTGATCTGGAGGTAGATTTGAATGCCAGATGTGATTGTAAAGAATTTGTGCTTTGTCGAGACTGGATAGTGAATTCAGTTTTATCTCTAATTCATTTCTTTTGATGTTGTTGTTATCAAACACATCATTAAGTATTCGGCCTTGATTAAGTATTGTTGATCTGGAGGTAAGTATGAATTTTTTCTTGGATTTATCCCGTCCGACTCGCTTGATAAAATTTACTATCTGACTACCCTCGTGACCTGTAAGAGCTTGCAGATAGTTTCTTCCTAAGAAGTCGTCAAAATAAAATAGTTGCGATCTCTCAAGATCGTAGGCTTGTTCCGCCTCGGAAATATCTTGACTGATGCATACAAGGTCAAACCCGTCACTTATGAAGTGGAGGATAATTTGTTCGGCAAGCGTTGTTTTACCGATGCCAGCCTGCCCGGTAATAATTACCACCCCTAGTTTTTCAAGGGTTTCCAGTGCATGTTGAAAATTAGGCGTTGCGACATAGATTTTAGACTTTTCGATTATATCCTCCATCATGAAGTCGCTACGACCTTTAATAGCATTGTTCAAGAGGATAGCAAGGACATTGGTGCTACTGATCCATAATTTGAAATGTCGTCTTTCTACTTCGGGATGTTTTGGCAGGAAGTCGTTGAGGTCTTCTCGTCCGAAGACCTCCACTGGACTGGATGTATGATTAGCGAGAAGTGACAATATCTCAGATTTATTTGCCCTAGACAGCGGGTGAGACAGGACAAGGAAGTAGCGTTCTGGCTTGAGCTTCGCCACCTTCAGCGCTTCAGAATCCCTAATGTGAGCGACGAGGCGAGAGTAAGGTGTGGAGGCCCAGTGCTTGCATTGAAGGATCCACTCCCCTTTGTCAGGAGTGAAGTAGCGACCGTCAACTCCAGCGTCACGCCCTGGCTTGAATCGCTCAAAGCGAACCCCCTTCATGGCACCAATGAGGTCAATACAAAACACCTCAAATTCTTTGTCATTTAAACGCGAGAAGTCGTAATCACTCACTCACTGCACCCCTTCCAATTTCTGGAGTAATAATAGCATTGTGCCTGCTATCGTGGGTTTGTGAATCGACCAAGATAGGTTCGTAGACATGCATGAGTGACCGATTTTTTGCCGGAAGCAGATCTGGGCCCAGCGTCCGTTTCTGGCCGAAACCACCCTTTTAATCCCCATACCGGTCTACCATGCTCACCCCCGGCAGTGGTTCCACGCGCTACCGACCTCAATCTCAAGGTATCGCCCATGACCTCGTTCACCCGCACCACCCCATCCCGCACCCCATCCGAGGCATCCCAATGAGCATCGACCAAATCAGCCTCCCAAAAGGCGTAGGCCCGCAAGCCATCAAGCTCCTCGACGCCATCACCGGTGCTGACACCAAAGAAGACCTGAACCGCGCAGGTGGCAAGGCCGAAGGCTTCGTATTGGGTCTGGAAAGCGCCAAGGCCATCAAAAGCCAAATCGCTGAGTCGCTGTACGTTGCATACGACGACGCGGCGAGTAATCGCTTGGGTGAGTTGAAGGGCTAATCCCGCAGGACCGCGTTGGGCTCTACGCCCGAGGTGTCTCGCGGTCCATCAGTTCGCCGATCAGCAGGTGAATGGCCTTTGCCGCATCGCGGTCTTTATAGATCAACGACCTTTGTAGTTTTGCCATTCACTCCAGCAATTCTCCGCAATCAAATCGGGATAGCCGCGCTGCCTTTCCATATCGAGCGCAACGCTGAAGGGAAGGGTGATACAAACTGCCCGGTCTCGAATATCACAGACCTCAGCCTCAGTAAGAGGTGAGCCCTTTCTGTCTTCAGCGGCGGTGAGAACGGCTACAAGGGCGGGTACAAATACCAGGCACAGCGGATCAGCTTCCATGAATCACCTTTTGGATTTCGACTTGGCTCATTACAACTAACCAGGCGGGGTTCAGCAATGGCTGAATGCACCGTGTACCTCCCGCCGAGTCGCTGTATGTGGCATACGACGACGCGGCGAGTAATCGGTTGGATGATTGAAGGGCTAGTCCCACAGGACCGTGTTGGGCTTTACGCCCGAGGTGTTTCGCGGTCCATCAGTTTGCCGATCAGCAGTACGCTCAATTCGCTCAGTTGGTGTATGGCCAATGCCACGTCGCGGTCTTTGCCGGTCAGTTGGTCGGACAGGTCGAGCAGCAGGGCGCTGACGGAGGACACGGTTTCGTAGCTATTGGCGATCAGGATTTCGTTGCTGGCGCCGGAGCTGACGCTGAAGAGGGCTTCTGATCCCGAGGCGCTTTCGGTGGCGGGATTTAGATAGTGATCAAGCGCGCGCTCAGCCGCTTGGTAGAGCTTTAAATCCGGTTTCTTCGGAGGATTCGGCGTTATTTTGAACATATATAGATACCCTGGATGAGGCCGCCACCTTGTCGCTACTAAACGATGGGGTGGCAGCTGTGCACAGGTTAGTAGACCGGTGGATATCTAAAGCCGGCGCGCCCGAAAGCGCCCTGCGCACAGCCACCATCAAGCGCAGACAACTTGTCTGAAGAAGGTGAAGCTCATGCACAGATATCCAAACTCAGGCTACTAAACCCGATCACTGAGTTTTCAGCGACCGAGCAACCTTAGAGATGACCACCCAGGTGCACAAGCCGGCGGATTCTGACGCAAGCGTAGGCAATGGAGCAAGCTGCTGCGGTCAATACCACGGCTCCTTTACCCCACAAACGGAACCACCATCCAATACGCCTTCAACCCCAAATCACTCAAACCCTCCAGGCTCTCGCCCTGGCAACCCGCGCAACGACCTGCCGTGCCCGTTATGGAAAACCTATGCGCTCTTATCGCCTGTTGTTCGTGTTACTGGCCCTGATCCTCAGCGGCTGCAGCATTCCGTATCAAACCCCTGAAGCTCGCCAGCAAATCGAGCACGACCTGAAGATTGCCCCCGGCTCGGTGCGGGCCCTGAGCCAGACCAACTGGTGCTACCTGCCCTACGGCTCGGAGAATGGCGGCGATGGCCAGTGCCGTGCCACTCAGGGCCTGGGCGTTCTGGTGGACGATGGCTTGATTCTGAGTACCTATTCCGGTGGCAGCTATCAGCGTTTCATCACGCTGCGTACCCGCGATGTGCTGTGCGTCAAAACCTTCCGCAGTCGTGAAGCGGCCGCCGCGTTTTTCGCCTTCACTCGGGCGGGGGCTGCTCAGATCATTCCGCTGACGGCTGAAGGGCAGTTCAACACACCGGTGAAAATCCAGTTTCTGGATTACCTGCTGGGTGAGAACCAGCCGGGCGACCTGACCACGGATAAGACCTATGTGCGCGAAACCGGCAAAAACGCCTACTCCGTCGGGATGGTCCCGGGTACGAAAATTCCGTATGTGTCTGCGGTGGCGGCGACGGAAGTGTTCAATCCCTGCCCGGAAAAGTAGTAGTCGTCAACAACCCTGCGCATCTGCGCCGGAGTGCGGAGGAAAGAAAAATACACTTTTTACCTCGCTGAACGTCCAACCCTGAAACCGCCGTCATGGCTTTCATCTCCAGGTAGCTGCTCCCAGCTAAGGACCGCTTATGCTGACGTTCTTCATTTTTCTTCTGGCCTGCGCCGCCGCCGCAAGCACCGGCATTATCTTCAAGCCGGGCGAGTGGTACGCCACCCTCGTCAAACCCGGCTTCACCCCACCCAACTGGCTGTTCCCGGTCGCCTGGACGATCATCTACCTGCTGCTCGCCTGGGCCGGCTATCGCCTGACGCTGATCCCCGGCAGCGAAATCGTGCTGGCTTTATGGGCCGCGCAGATCGCGCTCAACACGCTGTGGACGCCGGTTTTCTTCGGCGCCCACCGCATTCTCGCCGGCATGGTGATCCTCGCGCTGCTGTGGCTGGTGGTCGCCGCCATGGTGCTGCTGACCGTGCGGCTGGACCTGATCACCGGGCTCATCCTGTTCCCGTACCTGGTGTGGCTAAGCGTTGCGGCGGCGTTGAATTTCTCCATTTTGCGCAATAACCGCTGAGGCCGCGCCGGGCTTGCGTGCCACGCTCAAGCCCAGCAACCCGCCGACCACCAATGCCCCGGCCATGAAGTACATGGCCGCCTGGGTGTTGCCGGTGAGTTGGGTCAACCAGCCCACGACGATGGTGCTGAAAAAGCCCGCCACATTGCCCAGCGAGTTGATCAGCGCTATGCCCGCCGCGGCTGCGGCACCGCCGACCACGGCGGTGGGCATGCCCCAGAACACCGGCAGGCCGCTGATCATCGCGGCGGTGCCGAGGGTGAGGCCGAGCATCGACAGCCACAGGCTGTCGCCAAACAAGGTGCCGAACACCACGCCCCCGGCGCCGACCACGGCGCAGATCGCCAGGTGCCAGCGGTATTCGCGGTGGCGGTCGCTGCTGCGGCCCACCAGCACCATGCTCACGGCGGCCACGGAGTAGGGAATCGCGCTGAGCACGCCGATGGCCCAGGGTTCGGCCACGCCGTTGTTGCGGATGATGGTGGGCATCCAGAAGCTGATCACGTATTGGCCCAGCACCAGGCAGAAGTACACCGCGCCCAGCAGCCAGATGGTCGGGTTCAACAAGCCGTCGCGTACCGAATGGCGGGGCTTTTCCCGGGCTTCGCGGTCGAGGGCGGATTGCATGCCGCGCTTTTCGTCGGGGCTGAGCCAGTGGGCATCGGCGATGCGGTCGCGCAGCAGGAAGAACACGGCGGCACCGAGTGCCACGGCGGGCAGGCCTTCGATCACGAACAGCCACTGCCAGCCGGCGTAGCCCGCCACGCCGTCGAGGGTGTGCATGATCAACCCGGAGATCAGCGAGCCGAGCATGCTGGAGATCGGCAGGGCGGCGATGAACAGGGAGATCATCACGCCCCGGCGATGGCTGGGGAACCAGGTGGTGAGGTAGAAAATGATCCCCGGGAAGAAGCCCGCTTCGGCGATGCCGATCAGGAAGCGCAGCAGGTAGAAGCTCATGGGGGTTTCGATGAACATCATGGCGGCCGACAGCAGGCCCCAGGTCATCATGATGCGGGCGATCCAGCGCCGGGCGCCGAAGCGGTGCAGGGCGATGTTGCTGGGGATCTCGAACATCAGGTAGCCGACAAAAAATACCCCGGCGCCGAAGCCATACACCGCGTCGCTGAACTTCAGGTCATCGAGCATCTGCAACTTGGCGAAGCCGACGTTGACCCGGTCGAGGTAGGCCACCAGGTAGCACACCATCAGCAGCGGGATGATTCGCCAGGCGGTCTTGCGGTAGGCCGAGTGCAGGGCCTGGTCGGGCAGGTCGCCGAGGGGCGCCGTTAATGGCTTCATGGTGGGCCTCTTTTTTGTTGTTGTAGGGGCGATTGTTTTGCGGTGTGGCGCGTGGTCAGCGGGCGCGACCTCCCGGCCAGTCGCCGCTCTGGCACATGCCGTGGACGACTTCGCGGATCAGCTCGCTGATCAGGGTTTTAAGGTGGCTGGCGGCCATCGAGGCGCAGCTGCAAATGCCCAGGGTGCGGGTCAGCTCGGTATCGTTAATGCGATGGGCCACCAGGCGGCCGTCTTCGATTTCGCGCATGGCCAGGTTCAGCGGCATGATGGTGTAGCCAATGCCGGCCTCCACCGCGCTTTTGAGGATGTGCACCGAGTTCACTTCCATGGCGATCTCGCCCGCCGCCAGCCCGCGCTGTTTCACCACGTGTTCCACCAGAGTGCGGGTGCTGTGGCCATGGGCCTGGCTGGGGAATACCAGCGCGCGAGCGAGGGCCTGTTGCAGCGTTACCTCGCCGGCTGGCGGCGCGTCGGGGGCGTTGGCGCGGTGGATCAGGTAGAAGTCTTCTTCGATCAGCGCGTCGAACACCACTTGCGGCGGCAGCTCGCGGGAGGTGAACAGCGCGAGGTCGACGCGGCCATGGATCAGTTGGTCCATGACGTTGCCAGTGAGTTCTTCGTTGAGGTGGAACGCCACCTGCGGATAACGCGCGGCCACGGCGCGCATCAACGGCATGGCGAGGATGGTGGCGACACTTTGCGGCAAGGCGACGACGATCGAGCCGCTGACAGCGTTGGGGCTGCTGCGCACGGCGGCGCGGGCGTCGGTCAGGTGTTTGAGCATGCCTTGGGCGTATTCGTAGAAGACCTTGCCGGCCTCGCTGGCCACCACACCGTTGTGGCTGCGGTGGAACAGTTGCACCTCCAGTTCCTGCTCCAGCGCCGACATCTGCTTGCTCAAGGCCGATTGCGCCACATGCACCTGGCGCGCGGCCTGGGACAGGCTGCCGCAATCGATCACGGCGACAAAGTATTTGATCTGGCGGATTTCCATGTGGGCGCTTCCTGCAAACCGATGGGGCCGATGAGGGTACCGCGCTAACCGGCCGTGTGCCCACGAGGGAAAATCTTCCCGGGGTTCATCAGTTGTTTCGGGTCCAGGGCGGCCTTGATCGCTTGCATCACGTCCACCGCGTTTGCCCCGTGTTCCACCGGCATGAAGTGCTGCTTGGTGAGACCGATCCCGTGCTCGCCAGTGCAACTGCCACCCATGGCGATGGCGCGCTCGGCCAGGCGATGGGCCACGGCTTCGGCGCGTTCGACTTCGTCCGGGTTGTGCGGGTCTACCAGGATCAGCGCGTGAAAATTGCCGTCGCCCACATGGCCGAAAATCGGCGCCAGAAAGCCATTTTCGGCGAGGTCGGCGGCGGTGGTTTCGATGCATTCGGCCAGGCGCGAAATCGGCACCACGGCGTCGGTGGTCAGCGAGCGGCAACCGGGGCGCAGGGCGAGGGCCGCGAAGTACGCATCGTGCCGCGCCTGCCACAAACGGCTGCGGTCTTCCGGGTGCACGGCCCATTCAAAATCCAGGCCCTGGTGTTCGTCGGCCACCAGGCGCACGGTTTCGATCTGTTCCTTCACGCTGGCCTCGGAGCCATGCAGTTCAAAGAACAACGACGGCGCCTCGCGCAGTTGGGTTTTGCTGTAGGCGTTGAGGGCTTGCATGGTCAGCGCGTCGAGCAGTTCGATGCGGGCGATGGGCACGCCGAGCTGGATGGTTTGAATCACTGCGCGTACGGCGTGGTCCACTGTGGGGAAGCGGCACACCGCCGCCGAAATCGCCTCGGGAATCGGGTGCAGCTTTACGGTCAGTTCGGCGATGGTCGCCAGGGTGCCACCGGAGCCCACCAGCAAATGAGTCAAGTCGTAGCCGGAGGAAGACTTGCGGGCCCGGCCGCCGGTATGGATCACACGGCCGTCGGCGAGCACGGCGGTCATGCCCATCACGTTTTCGCGCATGGTGCCGTAGCGCACGGCGTTGGTGCCGGAGGCGCGGGTGGCCGCCATGCCGCCCAGGGACGCATCGGCGCCCGGGTCAATCGGGAAGAACAGCCCGGTGCCGTGCAGGGCGGCATTCAGTTGTTTGCGGGTTACGCCAGGTTGCACGGTGACGTCCATGTCGTCGACGCGGATCTGCACAATCTGGTCCATGCCCGACACGTCAATGCTGATGCCGCCGTGGGACGCTTGCAGCCAGCCTTCCAGGGATGTGCCGCTGCCGTAGGCAATCATCGGCACATCGTGGCGATAACAGGCGGCGCTGATGGCGACGATATCGTCCAGGCTGTTGGCGTAGGCCACGGCATCCGGCGGCATGGGGTCGAGGGCGGAAATATCACTGCCATGGTGTTCGCGCACACTGGCCGAAGTGGAAAACCGGTTGCCGAGCAGCTGGCTCAGTTCATCCAGCAGCGATTGTGGCAGCGGCGGGTGGGCAGGGGCGGCAGGAACGGTCATCGAGCAGTCTCCTTTTTTTGTGCGCCGCATGAGGGCGGCATTTTGGGGAGTTATTGCTTATCTTAGGCAGACGGGGGTCAACACGTGTAGTGCTGATTTCAGAGGGTGCCATCTCTTTTAGAGATAGAGGGAATATCGAATTGGGAACTCATACGCTGTGGCCTGCCAACGAACATGAAGTGGCGCAAATGCAGCGCTTCAACCAGAAACTGGCGTGGTTGCCGCGTTTTCGCATCCGCAACCGCGTGACGCCCCGGGTGATCCAGGCGTTGTTGCGCTCCGGCCAGATGGTGGTGGGCAACAAGTTGCTCAAGCATGGCCTGCGAGCCGAAAGCCGCCGGGTGGGCTCGGTGCCGGTGCGCATCATTCGGCCGAAGGGCAAGGTCAAGGGCGTGGTGTTGGATATTCATGGTGGCGGCTGGGTGATCGGCAATGCGCAGATGAATGACGACCTCAACGTGGCCATGGTGAACGCGTGTGACGTGGCCGTGGTGTCGGTGGATTACCGGCTGGCGGTCAACACGCCGGTGGAAGGGATTCTGGAAGACTGCCTGGCCACGGCGCGCTGGTTGCTTGGGGAGTGTGATGAGTTTGCCGGCCTGCCGGTGATTGTCGTCGGCGAATCTGCCGGTGGGCACCTGGCGGCGGCGACGTTGCTGGCGCTGAAGCAATGGCCCGAGTTGCTGGCGCGGGTGAGCGGGGCGGTGCTGTATTACGGCGTCTACGATTTGACCGGCACCCCAAGTGTGCGCACGGCGGGGCGGGAAACGCTGCTGCTGGACGGGCCGGGGATGGTGGATGCGTTGCGCCTGCTCACGCCGGGCTTGAGTGACGAGCAGCGTCGGCAGCCGGCGTTGTCACCACTGTATGGCGACCTTGCGGGGCTGCCGCCGGCGCTGATGTTTGTGGGGGAGCTGGACCCGTTGCTCG
The DNA here is from genome assembly GCF_036346535.1 of Pseudomonas sp. Z18(2022). Taxonomy (NCBI): domain Bacteria; kingdom Pseudomonadati; phylum Pseudomonadota; class Gammaproteobacteria; order Pseudomonadales; family Pseudomonadaceae; genus Pseudomonas; species Pseudomonas sp. Z18(2022). The sequence continues at coordinate 439,231 of NZ_JAOTOA010000001.1, read as the reverse complement.
ACGACACGTTGCAGATGGCCGAGCGGTGGGCGGGGAGTGAGGTGTTCCTGTTACCGCAGGCCGCCCATGGGTTTATCCATTTTCCGACGGCGATGTCCAGTCGCGTGCTTGCTTACAGCCGCGAGTGGATAACGGCTCGAGTCGAGGTTTAGAGGGGGGACACCGAGGGGCACACCTTTGCCGGGGCGCTTTTAACAAGCCCGCGGCTGACTTCTCCTGTGGCTCCATTCTTGACGACCTTATAAATGGCGATCGTGCAGTACTCTGAGGCAGCCTCATAGTCGGCGCCGGCTTCAGGCTCAAAGTAAGTGCTGTAGAGGCACTGATGTCTTCCGTCAGCACCTGAGTACACCACCGTCAGCGGCGTGTTCGGTTGCACATACACTTCGGCGCTGTTTTTTACACCCTCGCCACCGGGGATGCCCAGGCGCTTGTCATTGAAGGTTTTATCATTCAACGGGGCTAGGCTCCTTGAGTTGACCGAGCCGGCCCCCGGCAAATCCCAGTTGATGCAGGTGCTGCCGGGTACCAACCGCACGACCTGATCAGTGATCACCCTAAGTCTGCTGGTGGTCGGGTTTTGCGGCTCGTGATACGCGGTGGTAAAGGATTTGAGGGCGCCCATGGTAGAGCACCCGCCAAACAGTGGCAGGGCTAAAAGGGCCAGGAATTTAACGGCTTTCAATCGACTCGCTCCATGCTGAGTGTTTATTGGTTTCTCTTGGCGATCCTTGCAAGCAAGTGCGGCCCGAAGGAAAATCATCCGGTTTATATAACAAGGTCACAGGGAACAGTGAAAGCAAAAATAGTATTCATCGCTTCGTTGGGGATGTTGGCGCTCGTTCAAACATCACTGTCTTTTGCGGAAAATGTGAACGGGAAAAATATCTACGTGCAGCGCTGTGGCATGTGTCATGGGGCCGATATCAAGGGCACAGGACCCTTGGCCAATAAAAGCAAGCCGCCTACGCCTGACCTTACGACACCCGCTTTCAAGAAACGCCTGAATGATTATCCGGGCGTTATCGTGTCATCCATCATTCTTCGCCCAAATGGCGACCTGATTCCCAGGACGTTGCGCGAGAACGGTGTGAGGCTGTCGCCGTTCACCTGGAAGGTTCAGGACTTTCGTGATTTGAACGAGTACATGAGTGGAGTGATTTCAAAAAGCCGATGATGTTGAGAGGAAAGTCTCGCGGCAGGTGTTGGGGCTCTCCAAGGCTTTTCGCGAGGGCGGGCCTTCCCCTGTAGGAGCTGGCTTGCCGGCGAAAAATCCGAGAGCGCTGCGTTCATCCAGCGTACCAGCGTCATCGTTGACGACCATCGCCGGCAAGCCGGCTCCTACTTGCGCACCAGAAACTCGGCCAGGTCTTTGGCCGCGTCCTCTGCCAGCAAACCGACCTCCACGGTAATCCCCGCATCCTGCAGCATTTTTATGCCCACTCCCGAGTTTCGCGGGTCGGGATCCAGCATCGCAACAAACACTTTCTCGACACCGCTGTTGATCAAGGCCAGCGCACAGGACGGCGTGCGGCCGTGAAAGGAGCAGGGCTCCAGCGTCACAAATGCAGTGACCCCGGAGCAATCACCGGACACATTGCTCAGCGCCATTGCCTCCGCGTGATGCAGCCCCGGCGGTTGTGTATGGCCTTGGCTGATCACCGCGTTATCCCTCACCAGCACGCAACCCACAGGTGGGTTTGGCAGGCACTTGGGCAGTGCCAGGCGGCCCTGGGCGAGGGCGAGGCGCATGAAGTCGGCGTTGGAGGATGGGGTGGGCATGTCGTTGTGATCCTGTTAGTCGTGCCTTAGCACCCGCTTAACGCCACCTGCGGACGCTCGCCCGCAAAGAAGAACGGCCGCAACCGCACACCCACGCTATTGCCGACAAACGCCGCCACCAACCACACCCAGCCATGCAGGCTGCCCGAGGCAATCCCGCTGAAGTACGCGCCGATGTTGCAGCCGTACGCCAGGCGTGAGCCGTAACCCAGCAACAAGCCACCGATCACCGCGGCGAACAGCGAGCGCGCCGGGATTTTCAGGCTTGGAGCGAAACGTCCGGCCAGGCCCGCAGCCAACAGCGCACCGAGGATGATGCCAATGTCCATCACGCTGGTGACGTCTTCCCACACTGGCGCCGCCAGCGCTTTGGCATTGCCCGGCATTTGCCAGAACGCCCAGCTGCTTACGTCCACGCCCAACCCGGTGGCCACTTTGGCGCCCCACAGGGCGAACGCCGAAGTGATGCCCCACGGCCGACCGGCCAGTGCCAGGGTGGCGTAGTTGAGCAGGGCCAGGCCAATCGCGCCCCACACCAACGGCCATGGCCCACGCAGGCAACGGCGCAGGCCCTGGTGTTCGCTGGTCACGCCGGCTTCGAGTTGCCCGTGACGGCCTTTTTCCAGACGCACGGTGACCGCCGCGATGATCGCGAACACCGCCAGGCTGAGCAGCAAGGCCGGCACCACGCCGAAGCTTTTGACGATGGAAACCGCCGGGAACGACGGCAGCGAGAACCACCAGTCGACGTGGTGGGTGGCGATCAACGAACCGCAGATAAAGAAGAACAAGGTCACCAGCATGCGCGCGTTACCGCCGCCCACGGTGAACAGCGTGCCGGACGCACAGCCGCCGCCCAGTTGCATGCCGATGCCGAAGATAAAGGCCCCGAACACCACCGACACCCCGGCCGGCGCCACCAGCCCGACCACAGGCTGGCCGAACAATGTGCCCGCTCCCAGCGCGGGGAAGAACAGCACCACGGCAATCGCCAGCATCACCATTTGCGCACGCAAGCCCGCGCCACGTCGGTCGGTGATGAACACCCGCCAGGCCGAGGTAAAGCCGAACGCGGCGTGGTACAGCGTCAGGCCCAGTGCAGCGCCGACCACCAGCAACAGCACTTGGCGCCCGCCGACGCTGTTTTGCAGGAAGGCGGCGCCCAGCAGCAGGATGACAAATGCCAGCAGTGGCGCGACCGGCTTGCGCGCAGGGGTTGTAGAGAGGGAAAGGCTCATCGGGAATCTCGGGTGATATGGGTTAAGAGCGAGGTGGCGCAGTATAAACCTCGCGCTCTGCCACTGGCGCCTTGAAAAGCAACGCCAGCGCCACGATCACCGACAGCGCCACGGCCACCGCACCGGCCAGGTACACCGACGCCACCCCGGCTACGCCTGCCAACGCGCCGATCACCGGCGTACTGACCCCCAGCGAAATATCCAGGAACGCCACATACGCACCCATCGCCAGGCTGCGGGACTGGGGCGGTGCACGTTTTATCGCCTCCACCCCAAAGCCCGGAAACGCCAGGGAATAGCCGAAGCCGGTCAGCGCCGCGCCGACGTAGGCGATCAAGGCGGTGTCCGCGCCCCAGATCAACAGTTGCCCGGCGGCCTCGATCACCACGCACACCAGCGCGACCTTGGCGCCGCCGATCTTGTCGGGCAGGTGCCCGAAGAAAATCCGCGCGCCGATAAACGCCAGGCCGAAGGCGGTGAACGCCAATGACGCATTGCCCCATTCCTTGGTGGCAAACAGCAACGCGATAAACGCGGTGATCACGCCAAACCCGACGCTGGAGAAGGCCAGGCCCAAGCCTGGTACCCACACCGTGCGCAGCACCTTGAAAAACGAAGTGCGTCGCTGGCTGGTGGGCGCAACGCCCCGCGCCCCGGCGACGATGGCCAGTGCCAGCAGCGGAATCACCATAGTGGCCACGGCGATCCCGCTGAAACCCCACTGGCTATTCACCGCCACGCCGAGGGGCGCGCCCAGGGCGAAGGCGGCGTAGATCGCGATACCGATCCAGGCCATGACCTTGCCGATATTTTGCGGCCCCACCAACCCGACACCCCAGCCCATCGAGCCGGTAACAATCAGGCTTTCCCCGAGCGCCAGCACCACGCGCCCGGCGAGCAACACCCAGACCGAGATGGCCGGCGACGCCACAAACGCCAGGGACGCGAGGTAGACCAGGCCGGAGCTGGCGGCCACCAGCATGCCCAGGAGCATGGCGCGCTTGGGGCCGCGCATGTCGGCAAAATTGCCGGCCCAGGACCGCGACAACAACGCCCCGGCAAACTGTGCGCCGATCACCACGCCCACCACCAGTGTGTCCATGCCCAGGGTGTTGTGCAGGTGCAACGGCAGCACCGGCAGTTGCATGCCGATGATCAGGAACCCGACAAACACCGCCAGGGTGATGGGTAGTAATTTCAGTACCACGGGGCTTACCAATCCAGGCATGGGTTGAATCCTCCGGTGAGGGGCATTAGCCCAAGCGTACGGAAAGCTCGACGTCGTCGCCGATCGGCACCGACAGGTAGCCGTTTGCCGGGGAGCGCACGCGGGCCAGGTAGTCGGGGCAGTAGTCGGTGTTGTCGGCGATGATCAAGGCGCCGGGCTTGAGGCGGTTTTCCACCAGGTTCAGCACATCGCCGTACAGCGCCTTGGCGCCGTCGAGCAGCAGCAGGTCGACGCTGTCGGGCAGGCCGGTTGCCAGCGTCACCAGGGCATCACCTGCGCGAATGTCGACGAGGTCGCTCACGCCGCCTTCTATCAGGTGTTCTCGGGCCAGGGCGATCTTCGAGGGCTCGAACTCGCTGGTGATCAGCGCGCCGCCGCCGTTGTCCCGCAGGGCGGCCGCCAGGTGCAGGGTGGACAGGCCGAACGAGGTGCCGAACTCGACGATGGCCCGGGCTTTTGCGCTGCGTGCCAGCATGTACAGCAGGGTGCCGGTGTCGCGGGAGACGGGCAGCCACAGGTCTTTCAGCAGGCCGTAGAGTTCGAGGTATTCAGTCTTGCTGTGCATCAGGCGATTGCGTTCTTCGTGGGGCATGGTGCTGAAAACAGGGCTCGAGACAGCTTCGGCCTGTGTGTACAACCGTTCAATCAGGGCCGCCATCGGGGCGGAGGTAAGCGTATTCATGGGGATGTCCTGCTGCAGGTTGAGCGCCGTGAGGCGCCAGGCTAGTATGCGAATGATTCGTCGCATTTAAAGTATGCGAACAATTCGTCACATTCGCTATTCGCATTCGCCCAGCCGCAGGAACGCGCCATGACCGACCGCCAGACCTCGCAGATTTCCTCACGTAAAGAGCCAAAACAGGCGCGGTCCACCGAGTTGGTGTCGGCCATTCTGGAAGCGGCTATTCAGGTTTTGGCCAAGGAAGGCGCCAGCCGTTTCACCACCGCCCGTGTCGCGGAAAAGGCCGGTGTCAGCGTGGGATCGGTGTACCAGTATTTCCCCAACAAGGCGGCGATCCTGTTCCGGTTGCAGACCGATGAATGGCAGCAAACCTCGCAAATGCTCAGCCGGATCCTGGAGGACGTGAGTCAACCGCCTCTGGAGCGGTTGCGCACCCTGGTGCATGCGTTCATTCGTTCGGAGTGCGAGGAGGCGCAGATGCGGGTAGCCCTGAGCGACGCGGCGCCGCTTTATCGTGACGCGCCGGAGGCCCATGAAGTTCGGGCGGAGGGACAAAACATCTTCCAGACGTTCATGTTTGAATTGCTGCCGCAGGTGCCGGAAGCCACTCGCGTATTGGCCTGTGATTTGATCGCCACCACCTTCAGTTCAGTGGCAAAGGAGTTCTCGGGAAGCCCGCGCACCGAGGCGCAAATTGCCGCCTATGCGGACGCGATGGCGGATATGTTCGGTGCGTATGTGACGGTGCTTAACCAGACAGCACGATGACCCGCAGGGCGGGCCATCGTTTGACGCGATTGCCTTAACGGCGGTTCAGCCACACGGTCTGCGCATTGCAGAATTCCCGCACGCCGAAGTGCGACAACTCCCGCCCGAAGCCACTCTTTTTCACACCACCAAACGAGACCCGAGGATCGGACACGCTGTAGGCGTTGATAAAGATCCCGCCGGTTTCCAGTTGGTTGGCGATGCTGCGTGCCTTCTGCGGATCGGTGGTGAACACGCTGGCGGTGAGGCCGAACTCGCTGTCGTTGGCCAGGGCCACGGCGTGGTCGGCATCGCAGGCGGTGATGATGGAGGCGACCGGCCCGAACAGTTCCTGTTTGAACGAGGTCATCTGGTCAGTGACGTTGGCCAGCACGGTGGGTGCGTAGAAGTTGCCCGCGCCTTCGACTTTATGGCCGCCCAGCAGCAGGGTGGCGCCTTCGGCCAGGGTGGCCTGGACCTGGCCGTCGAGTTCGTCCCGCAGGTCGAAGCGGGCCATTGGGCCGATGTAGGTTTCGGTCGCGGTCGGGTCGCCCATCACCAGGTTGCGGCTGGCTTCGAGGAATTTGGCGGTGAAGGCTTCCACCACGCCTGCTTCGATGATCAGGCGCTTGGCGGCGGCGCACACCTGGCCGGAGTTCTGGAAGCGGCCGATCAGGGCGGCTTGCACGGCTTCGTCGAGGTTGGCGTCGTTGAGCACGATGAACGGGTCGGAGCCGCCCAGTTCCAGTACGCATTTCTTCAGCGCGGCACCGGCCTGGGAGCCGATGGCCATGCCGGCGCGGACGCTACCGGTGAGGGTGACGGCGGCGATGCGTGGGTCGGCGATGGCTTTGGACACGCCGTCGGGGGTGACGTTGATCACTTCGAACAGGCCATCGGCGAAGCCGGCGCGCTGGAAGGCTTGTTTCATCAGGTACGCGCTGCCCATTACGTTAGGCGCGTGTTTGAGCACGTAGGTGTTGCCGCTGAGCATGGTCGGCACGGCGCCGCGCAGCACTTGCCACACCGGGAAGTTCCACGGCATCACGGCGAGGATCGGGCCCAGCGGGCGGTATTCGATCTGGGCGGTGCCGTTGTCCACCAGGGTGGCTTCCGGGGCGAGCATGGCCGGGCCGTGGGCGGCGTACCACTCGGCCAGTTGCGCGCATTTTTCGATTTCGCCACGGGCCTGGGCGATGGGTTTGCCCATTTCCAGGGTGATCATTTGGGCCATTTCTTCGGCCTGGTCGCGCAGGGTGCTGGCCAGGGCCAGCAGCAATTCGGCGCGCTGGGCGACGGGCGTATTGCGGCCGTTGCGGAAGGCGGTGATGGAGCGGGTGAGGGCGGCATCCAGCTGCGCCTCGGTTTCGTACGGGTAGCTGGCGACCGTTTCACCGTTGGCGGGGTTGATCGACAAGGCGTGGGTCTGGGAGGAAATCTGGTTCATGGCACCGTCCTGCGCAGTGAATGGGATGGAGGCCAGCGTACGGGGCTGTATCTTTTTCGGAAACTGAATAATATTAAGCAATACATTCACGTTTGGAGAATGACTTGGATCTGGTCCAGCTGGAAATTTTCAAAGCCGTTGCCGAGCAAGGCAGCATCAGCGCTGCCGCGCAATTGATCCACCGCGTGCCGTCGAACCTGACCACGCGGATCAAGCAGTTGGAGCAGGACCTGGGCGTGGATTTGTTTATTCGCGAGAAAAGCCGGCTGCGGTTGTCCCCGGCCGGGTGGAATTTTCTCGGCTATGCCCGGCGCATCCTCGACCTGGTGCAGGAAGCCCGGGCGACGGTGGCGGGGGAGGAGCCTCAGGGCGCGTTTGCCCTGGGCTCGCTGGAGAGTACGGCGGCGGTGCGGATTCCTGCGGTGTTGGCGGCGTATAACCAGAAGCACGCCAAGGTCGAGCTGGACCTGACCACCGGGCCGTCCGGCACGATGATCGAGGGCGTGTTGTCGGGGCGGCTGGCGGCGGCGTTTGTCGATGGGCCGGTGTTGCACGCGACACTCGAAGGCGTGGCGGTGTTTGAGGAAGAGATGGTGGTGATTGCGCCGTTGCACCATGCGCCCATTACCCGGGGGCAGGATGTGAGCGGGGAGAGCATCTACACGTTTCGCTCGAACTGCTCGTATCGGCATCACTTTGAGCGCTGGTTTTCACAGGATGGCGCGGTGCCGGGGAAGATTTTCGAGATGGAGTCTTATCACGGGATGCTGGCTTGCGTGAGCGCCGGTGCCGGGTTGGCGCTGATGCCGCGGAGCATGCTGGAGAGCATGCCGGGGTTTACGACGGTGAGTGTGTGGCCGCTGACGGATACATTCCGGATATTGAATACCTGGCTGATCTGGCGAAGGGGCACGGTGTCGCAGAGTCTGAACAGTTTTGTGCGGTTGCTGGAAGAGCGCGGCCTGGCCTTAACATCGTAGCCGTAGCAGCTGTCGAGCCCCAGCGAGGCTGCGTGAGGCGCGACTCGGTTCAGAGTATGACTCGATAGCGGCAGCGCGGCCAACGCAGCCTCGCCGGGGCTCGACAGCTGCTACGGGAAGTTCAACTCAGGGAGTTAATCGCCAAATTACAGGGTGTCTGCTTGCACCGATTTGCACAAACCATAGTTGCCGGAATAGAGCGGACTGAAGGCGAAGTAGGTCCCTCTGTGGGAGCTGTCGAGCTTCAGCGAGGCTGCGATGGCGTCGGCACAGTCGACATTGATGCTGCCTGACCCACCGCTATCGCGGCCTCGCTGAAGCTCGACGGCTCCCACATTTGATCTTTATCAGCCGCCAAATTGCACAGGGCTCTGGCGCCCAGTTGTACCAGCCACAAGGCCAAACCACGATTGCTGGAAGAGCGCGGACTGAAGGCGGAATAGGTTCCCTGTGGGAGCTGTCGAGCTTCAGCGAGGCTGCGATGGCGGCGGCACAGTCGACATTGATGCTGCCTGACCCACCGCTATCGCGGCCTCGCTAAAGCTCGACGGCTCCCACATTTGGTCTTTGTCAGCCGCCAAATTGCAGGGTGCCCATGGCCAGTTTGGCCATCAGGGCGCCGGCGCCCAGTTGCACCAGCCACAACGCCAAACCACCGAGGAATACGCCGAGGGCGACTTGCAGCACCAGGCTTTTCTGGCGCTTGGCGGGGGTTGGGCGTGGGGTGAAGTGGTCCAGTTCGTCGCGGTCGGCACGCAGGTCCAGGTCGTCGTTTCTCATAGGGTACTCGAGGGGAAGGGACAGTCTTGCTGTCAGTCTAGGGGTAGCGCACTGAAAGCAGCGAATTTTTAAGGGCCACGCCTCACTTCTTAAGGTAAGCCACCACACCCTGTAGCGAGGGAGCTTGCTCCCGCTGGGCTGCGCAGCAGCCCCCATTCAGGCACCGCAATCATTCAGAAAGTTCACGGTGGCAGGTTTGGGGCCCGCTTCGCAGCCCAGCGGGAGCAAGCTCCCTCGCCACATTGGGCGCGGCGTTCAGAATGAAAAAGGGGAAGCCACCGGCTTCCCCTTTTTGTGCATCACAACAGGCTTACAGCACCTGAACGATAGCCTTGGTCACGGCATCGATGTTGTTCTGGTTCAACGCCGCCACACAGATACGGCCAGTATCCAGCGCGTAGATACCAAACTCGCTGCGCAGGCGGGTCACTTGCTCAACGCTCAGGCCGGAGTAGGAGAACATCCCGCGCTGGCGACCGACGAAGCTGAAGTCGTGGCCAGGAGCAGCCTTGGCCAGTTCAGCCACCATCTGCTCGCGCATGCCGCGAATGCGCAGGCGCATTTCGGCCAGTTCCGCTTCCCACTGGGCGCGCAGCTCAGGGTTGTTCAGCACCGCTGCAACGATCGCCGCGCCGTGGGTCGGCGGGTTGGAGTAGTTGGTGCGGATCACGCGCTTGACCTGGGACAGGATGCGCGCGCTTTCTTCCTTGGAGTCGGTGACGATGGACAGGGCGCCCACGCGCTCGCCGTACAGCGAGAACGACTTGGAGAACGAGCTGGACACAAAGAAGGTCAGGCCCGACTCGGCGAACAGGCGCACCGCAGCGGCGTCTTCGTCGATGCCGTCGCCAAAGCCCTGGTAGGCCATGTCGAGGAACGGCACTAGGTTTTTCGCCTTGACCACGTCCAGCACTTGTTGCCAGTCGGCCGGGCTCAGGTCGACGCCGGTCGGGTTGTGGCAGCAGGCGTGCAGCACAACGATGGACTGAGGCGGCAGGGCGTTGAGGTCTTCCAGCAGGCCGGCGCGGTTGACGTCGTGGGTGGCCGCGTCGTAGTAGCGATAGGTCTGTACCGGGAAGCCGGCTTTTTCGAACAGCGCCTGGTGGTTTTCCCAGCTCGGGTCGCTGATGGCGACGACGGCGTTGGGCAGCAGTTGCTTGAGGAAGTCTGCGCCGATTTTCAGGGCGCCGGTGCCGCCAACAGCCTGGGCGGTGATCACGCGGCCGGAGCTGATCAGTGGCGACTGCGCACCGAACAGCAGCTTTTGCACGGCCTGGTCGTAGGCGACGATACCGTCGATCGGCAAGTAGCCACGGGCGGCGTGTTGCGCCACGCGAATGGCTTCCGCTTCGGCAACGGCACGCAAGAGTGGAATCTTCCCCTCCTCGTTGCAGTAAACGCCCACGCCAAGGTTGACCTTGGTGGTTCGGGTATCGGCGTTGAATGCTTCGTTGAGGCCCAGGATTGGATCGCGTGGTGCCATTTCGACAGCGGAGAACAGGCTCATTTTTGCGGCAGCTCTATAGAGAGTGGAGGGACGTGTCGCGCTCCAGCCGAATGCACTAGAGCGGTGCACAAACGGGGAGCTAGTATAGAGGCCATCACCGCTCGCGGCGACAGCCGAAACGGCTTTTCGGCCAAGTTTTTCGGTTTATTTACCGACCGTTAGTCTTATTGCAACATTGGCGGCCAGCGGCATGTAGGACGATTGCCTTGAAACCCGTCACATTCGCCTCCACTTCTACAGCTATCATGGTTTTTTCCTGCAACCTGCGCCGAACAGTCGCGGGTCGCGGTCTTTTTCGTCCCCGCTGCTTTTTCCGGCCCCGGGGTGACTCAAGAGGTACGTTATGTCGGATTTCCAGCTAGTCACCCGCTTCGAGCCCGCCGGCGATCAACCGGAAGCCATCCGCCTGATGGTCGAAGGCATCGAGGCCGGCCTGGCGCATCAGACCTTGCTCGGGGTGACCGGCTCCGGCAAGACCTTCAGCATTGCCAACGTGATCGCCCAGGTGAACCGCCCGACCCTGGTGCTGGCGCCGAACAAGACCCTGGCCGCGCAGTTGTATGGCGAGTTCAAGGCGTTCTTCCCTAACAACGCGGTGGAGTACTTCGTTTCCTACTACGACTACTACCAGCCGGAAGCCTACGTGCCGTCGTCCGACACCTTTATCGAGAAAGACGCCTCGATCAACGACCACATCGAGCAGATGCGTCTGTCGGCGACCAAGGCGCTGCTGGAGCGCAAGGACGCGATCATCGTCACCACGGTGTCGTGCATCTACGGCCTGGGCAGCCCGGAAACCTATTTGAAGATGGTGCTGCACGTCGACCGCGGCGACAAACTCGACCAGCGCGAACTGCTGCGGCGCCTGACGAGCCTGCAATACACCCGCAACGACATGGATTTCGCCCGGGCGAGCTTCCGCGTGCGCGGTGATGTGATCGACATCTACCCGGCGGAATCCGACCTGGAAGCGATCCGCATCGAACTGTTCGACGATGAAGTCGAGAGCCTGTCGGCCTTCGACCCGTTGACCGGCGAGGTGATCCGCAAGCTGCCGCGCTTTACCTTCTACCCGAAAAGCCACTACGTGACCCCGCGTGAAACCCTGATGGGCGCCATCGAGGGCATCAAGGGCGAACTGGTGGAACGCCTGGAATACCTGCGCTCCAACAACAAGCTGGTGGAAGCCCAGCGCCTGGAACAGCGCACCCGCTTCGACCTGGAGATGATCCTCGAGCTGGGCTACTGCAACGGCATTGAAAACTACTCGCGCTACCTCTCGGGCCGCGAGTCCGGGCAGGCGCCGCCCACCCTGTTTGATTACCTGCCGGACGACGCCTTGCTGGTGATCGACGAGTCCCACGTCAGCGTGCCGCAGGTAGGCGCGATGTACAAAGGTGACCGCTCGCGTAAAGAGACGTTGGTGGAGTACGGTTTCCGCCTGCCGTCGGCGCTGGATAACCGGCCGATGCGTTTCGACGAATTCGAAGGCATCAGCCCGCAGACGATTTTTGTCTCGGCCACGCCGGGTAACTACGAGGCCGAACATGCCGGGCGTGTGATTGAACAACTGGTGCGCCCGACCGGCCTGGTGGACCCGCAAATCGAAATCCGTCCGGCGCTGACCCAGGTGGATGACCTGCTCTCGGAAATCACCAAGCGTGTGGCCCTGGAAGAGCGGGTGCTGGTCACCACGCTGACCAAGCGCATGTCCGAAGACTTGACCGATTACCTGGCCGACCACGGCGTGCGCGTGCGCTATTTGCACTCGGACATCGACACCGTGGAGCGCGTGGAAATCATCCGCGACCTGCGCCTGGGCACCTTCGATGTGCTGGTGGGGATCAACCTGCTGCGCGAAGGTTTGGATATGCCGGAAGTGTCCTTGGTGGCGATTCTGGATGCGGACAAGGAAGGCTTCCTACGGTCCGAGCGTTCGCTGATCCAGACCATTGGCCGCGCGGCGCGGAACCTCAATGGCCGGGCGATTTTGTACGCGGACCGGATTACCGGCTCCATGGAACGGGCGATTGGTGAGACCGAGCGTCGTCGTGACAAGCAGATTGCCTACAACCTGGAACATGGCATCACGCCCAAGGGCGTATTCAAGGACGTGGCCGACATCATGGAAGGCGCGACTGTGCCGGGCTCGCGCAGCAAGAAGCGCAAGGGCATGGCCAAGGCCGCGGAGGAGAACGCCAAGTACGAAGCGGAATTGCGTTCGCCGAGCGAGATCACCAAGCGTATTCGTCAGTTGGAAGAGAAGATGTACCAGTTGGCGCGGGACCTGGAGTTTGAAGCGGCGGCGCAGATGCGCGATGAGATTGGCAAGTTGCGCGAGCGTCTGTTGGCTGTTTGATTTGCGGTGCCGGGTCTGGCCTCATCGCAGGCAAGCCAGCTCCCACATTGATCGGTGTTCTTCTGAACAACTCGGTCTACTGTGGGAGCTGGCTTGCCTGCGATGGCGGCACCTCGGTCTAATGAGACTCCCCAGCCTTAAGCCCCGCCGGTAACGCCTTGGTCAACAAGATCGCCACCATGCTGATCCCCAGCGCCAACCCCACAAAGTGAAACGCATCGTTATAGGCCATGATCTGCGCCTGCTGATGGGCAATCTCACTCAACTTCCCCAACGCCGCCGTCTCGTTGCCAAACTTCTCGGTCAACGTCGCCATCCGTTCCGCCACTTGCGGATTGGTCGGCACAATCGCCTCCCGCAGATAATCAAAGTACGTCTTGGTGCGCGCATCCAGCAGCGTCGCCAGCAATGCGATCCCGATCGCCCCACCCAGATTTCGCAGGATATTAAACAGGCTCGACGCCGACCCCGCGTCTTTCGGCATGATGTATGCCGTGGCAATCAACGAGATGGTCACCATGATCAACGGCTGGCCCAGCGCGCGGATGATCTGGATCCGGTTGAACTGGTCGCCGGCAAAGTCCGGGTTGAGCACCCCCGACGAAAAGCTCGCCAACCCGAACAGCCCGAACCCCAGGGTGCACAGCCATTTGGGCGACACGTATTTCATCAGCTTGGGCACCAGCGGAATCAGGAACAACTGCGGAACCCCCATCCACATGATCACTTCGCCGATTTGCAGCGCGTTGTAGTTCTGGATTTGCGCCAGGTACAGCGGCAGCAGGTAAATCGAGCCGTATAACCCCACGCCCATCCCCAGGCTCGAAATGCTCGACAGCCCGAAGTTGCGATTGCCGAGGATGCGCAGGTTGATCAGCGGGTTGGGCTTGGACATCTGCACGATCACAAAGGTGATCAGGCTCAGCAGGGCGACGGTGCCCAGGCTGACAATCAGGCTCGACTCCAGCCAGTCCTTGCGATGGCCTTCCTCCAGGAACACCTGCAAACACCCGAGGCCCACAGCCATGGTGACGATGCCGAGGTAGTCGGTGCTTTTGAGCAGGTCCCAGTTGGAATCCTTTTTCTCCAGCCCGTACAGCAGGCCGGCGATCATGATCAGGCCCGGCGGGATGTTGATGTAGAAGATGTATTCCCAACCCCAGTTCTCGGTCAGCCAGCCGCCGATGGTCGGGCCGATGGACGGCGCGAAGGTGGCGGTCATGGCGAACATGGCCATGCCTTTGGCGCGGTGGTGTTCGGGCAGCTTGATCAGCGTGAGGGTGAACGCCAGCGGGATCAGTGCGCCGCCGGTAAAGCCCTGCAAGGCGCGGAACACGATCATGCTTTCCAGGCTCCAGGCCATGGAGCACATCAGCGAGGCGATCAGGAACCCGCCGGACACCCACACCGCCAGCCGGCGCGCCGACAACAGCTGCACCAGCCAGGCGGTGAGGGGGATCATGATGATTTCGGCTACAAGGTAGGAGGTGGAAATCCACGAGCCTTCTTCCAGGGTGGCCGACAGCGCGCCCTGGATGTCCTTGAGGGACGAGTTGGTGATCTGGATGTCGAGCACCGCCATAAAGGCGCCGAGCATCACGCTCATCACGGCTATCCAGTCGCGCCGGCTCGGCTCGCCGACCGGGGCCAGCAGTTGATCACCGGCCATCGTGCGGGTCTTGGATGTTCACTTTGACCGTCACCGACATGCCCGGGCGGATTTTGCCTTGCAGCGGGTTGTCGGCGGCGAAGGTCAGTTTTACCGGAATCCGTTGTACGACCTTGGTGAAGTTGCCCGTGGCATTGTCCGGCGGCAGCAGGCTGAACTGCGCGCCGGAGGCGCCGAACAGGTTGGCCACGCGGCCTTCGATCGGGGTGTCGCCGTAGGCATCAAAGGTCAGCTCGGCCTTTTGCCCGGGCTGCATGTGGCCAATCTGGGTTTCCTTGAAGTTGGCCTGCACCCAGATGTCCTGGTCGGGGACGATCGACAGCAGGTAGGCGCCGGCCTGCACGTATTGCCCGTTGCGCGCGGCCCGCTGGCCGATCAGGCCGCTGATGGGCGCGTGGATTTCGCTGCGGGTCAGGTTCAGTTCGGCCTGGGCCAGGTCGGTTTTGGCGTTGGCGATCATGGCGTCGAGGCGCTTGATCTCGGCGTTCAGTGCGTTGACCTGCTGGCGCTGGCCCTGCAGGTCGGCCTGGGCCATGGTCACCTGGGAACGGGCGATATGGTTGTCGGCGTCGAGGGTGGTCACCCGTTCTTCCGATACGTAGCCTGGCTTGCGCAGGGTTTGCGCGCGGTTCAGGTCGATCTGCGAGCGGCCGAGGGTGGCCTGGCTGGAGGACACCTTGGCTGCACCGGCGGCGATCAGGCTGGCTTGTTGGGTGAGTTTGCTCTGGGCCTGCACGCGCTCGGCCTCGCGCATGGCCAGGGCGGCGTTGGCGCGGTCGACGGCGAGGTGGAAGTCGTCGCCTTCGAGCTTGACCAGCAACTGGCCCTTTTCCACGTGTTCGTTGTCGCCCACCAGCACCTCGACGATCCGCGCGCCGAGTTGGCTGGAGACGCGGGTGATCTCGCCCTGGACGTAGGCGTTGTCGGTGCTTTCATAAAAGCGGCCCTTGAAGAACCACTGGGCGAAAAAGCCCGCGGCGATCAGGATCACGATAAACAGGAAGATAAACAGGCGGCGTTTGAGCGGGGCAGGCATGGCGATCATGTCGGTAACAAAAGGTAATGGAATATAGCCAGCGAACGCTCTGGCAAATAGCCATGTCGAGTCTTGAGACCGGAGCTTGTCTCATATGCCCTTTGTTCGCCTCCCCACGCTGGAGCCCAAGGGCTTGGGGCTGTTACCATTCGCCCCTTGTTTCATTTTCAGTTTTATCGCCAATTCGAGACCCGCCATGACCACCGTCCGCACGCGCATCGCGCCATCGCCTACTGGGGATCCCCACGTAGGTACTGCTTACATCGCCTTGTTCAACTACTGCTTTGCCAAGCAGCACGGCGGTGAATTCATCCTGCGGATCGAAGACACCGATCAACTGCGCTCCACCCGTGAGTCGGAACAGCAGATTTTCGATGCCCTGCGCTGGTTGGGCATTACCTGGGCTGAAGGCCCGGACGTCGGCGGCCCCCACGGCCCGTATCGCCAGAGCGAGCGCAGCGACATTTACAAAAAGTACACCCAGCAGTTGGTGGACATGGGCCACGCCTTCCCATGCTTCTGCACCGCAGAAGAGCTGGACCAGATGCGCGCCGAGCAACAGGCCCGTGGCGAAACCCCGCGCTATGACGGCCGCGCATTGCTGCTGTCGAAAGAAGAAGTGGCCCAGCGCCTGGCCGCCGGCGAGCCGCACGTTATCCGCATGAAAGTGCCGAGCGAAGGCGTGTGCGTGGTGCCGGACATGCTGCGCGGCGACGTCGAGATTCCGTGGGACCGCATGGACATGCAAGTGCTGATGAAGACCGACGGCCTGCCGACGTACTTCCTGGCCAACGTGGTGGACGATCACCTGATGGGCATCACCCACGTACTGCGTGGCGAAGAGTGGCTGCCGTCGGCGCCGAAACTGATCCTGCTCTACGAATACTTCGGCTGGGAACAGCCGCAGCTGTGCTACATGCCGCTGCTGCGTAACCCGGACAAGAGCAAGCTGTCCAAGCGCAAGAACCCGACCTCGGTGACGTTCTACGAGCGCATGGGCTTCATGCCGGAAGCGATGCTCAACTACCTGGGCCGCATGGGCTGGTCGATGCCGGACGAGCGCGAGAAGTTCTCGCTGCAGGAAATGGTCGATAACTTCGACTTGTCCCGCGTGTCCCTCGGCGGGCCGATCTTCGACATCGAGAAGCTGTCGTGGCTCAACGGCCAGTGGCTGCGTGACCTGCCGGTGGAAGAGTTCGCCAGCCGTGTGCAGCAGTGGGCGTTGAACCCCGAGTACATGATGAAGATCGCGCCGCTGGTGCAGGGCAGGGTAGAGACCTTCAGCCAGGTGGCACCGTTGGCGAGTTTCTTCTTTGCCGGTGGCGTGAACCCCGATGTGAAGCTGTTTGAGTCGAAGAAGCTGTCGGGCGATCAGGTTCGCCAGTTGATGCAGTTGATCCTGTGGAAGCTCGAAAGCCTGCGCCAGTGGGAGAAGGATGCAATCACCGCGACCATCCAGGCGGTGGTTGAATCCCTGGAATTAAAACTACGCGACGCCATGCCGCTGATGTTTGCTGCGATCACCGGGCACGCCAGTTCGGTGTCGGTACTCGATGCGATGGAAATTCTGGGCCCGGACCTGACGCGTTTCCGTCTGCGCCAAGCCCTTGATTTGCTTGGTGGTGTGTCGAAGAAAGAAAACAAGGAATGGGAAAAGCTGCTGGGCGCTATCGCCTAAGCTCGCTGTGGGAACGGCCAAACCCCGGTTTTCCGGGGTTTGCTCGGTAAGTGATTGTTATCTCGGCAAAAAATTTTGAAAATTGTTGAAAATAAATTTGACACGTTTCGAATACGCCATTAAGATTCGCCCCGTCCTCACCGACGAGGGGCTATAGCTCAGCTGGGAGAGCGCTTGCATGGCATGCAAGAGGTCAACGGTTCGATCCCGTTTAGCTCCACCAATTTACAGGTTCAAGGTCTGGCCACACCGTCCTTGAATTCGATCAGACTCAGCCTGATCACGTTGTATAGAAGGTTTGTGTCCCCTTCGTCTAGTGGCCTAGGACACCGCCCTTTCACGGCGGTAACAGGGGTTCGAGTCCCCTAGGGGACGCCAGTTTCAACAAGCAGTTCGAAAGGTCTGCTGCGCCGCGAGGCGAAAAATCCGGGGCTATAGCTCAGCTGGGAGAGCGCTTGCATGGCATGCAAGAGGTCAACGGTTCGATCCCGTTTAGCTCCACCAATTTACAGGTTCAAGGTCTGGCCACACCGTCCTTGAATCAGATCAGTTCTCAGCGCTGATCAGTTGTACAGAAGGTTTGTGTCCCCTTCGTCTAGTGGCCTAGGACACCGCCCTTTCACGGCGGTAACAGGGGTTCGAGTCCCCTAGGGGACGCCACGATTACCCGCTCTGCGGGATTTTTAAGGGTCATTCAATTATTGAATGGCCCTTTTGTTTGTCTGGCGTTTGGCCAATCTTCCTTCCTCTTCCTCACATGTTCTTCTGACCAATGGTCATGCCGGTGGCTTGCGAAATATTATTATGGTAATAATATTCGAGGCATGAGATTCGGAGGCAACGATGAACGATAAAAAAGCACAAACCCGCGAACGTATTCTGCAAGCAGCTGGCGCAGCCTTGATCCAGCGTGGCCCGGCCGAGCCCAGTGTGGGCGAAGTGATGGGCGCGGCGGGGCTCACCGTCGGTGGTTTCTACGCGCACTTTGAAAGCAAGGACGCGCTGATGCTGGAGGCCTTCACCGAGTTGCTGGCCCGACGTCGCGCCGCGGTTGAAGACATGGACTCGACGCTGACCGGCGAGGAGCGTCGCGCGCTGGTGGCGGCGTTCTACCTGTCACGCAAGCACCGCGACTCCACGTCCCACGCG
Organism: Pseudomonas sp. Z18(2022); assembly: GCF_036346535.1. NCBI lineage: Bacteria > Pseudomonadati > Pseudomonadota > Gammaproteobacteria > Pseudomonadales > Pseudomonadaceae > Pseudomonas > Pseudomonas sp. Z18(2022). The sequence goes on along the minus strand of NZ_JAOTOA010000001.1, from coordinate 420,949 downwards.
TGCCCGATCCCGGCCACGGTGGGCGAGATGAGCCGCTTGCCGGACGAGTTCCGCCAAGCCTTGAATGAACACTGTGAATTGATGGCCGCACAGCTGGCCGCCAGCCCCGAAGACACCGACAAGGCGCTGGCCGACATGGCTCTGATGATCGGTGGCTTGTCGCTGGCCCGCGCCCTGGGCCCGGGTGAGTTGTCGGATCGTGTGTTGCGTGCGGCCAAGTCCGCGGTGCGTTAAGAACGGCTTCTGGCCTGAGGAATGAGCGATGGGCACGTTGAAGTGGATTCGTGGCGTCAATGGCACCTTGGGCCGGCTGGCGCCGCAAACGGTGGCCAGCAAGATGCGTCGGGTGTTCATGACGCCTCGGGATCTGCCGCCCCGTGACTGGGAGTTGCCGCTGCTGGCGCAGTCGGAGCGCATCACGTTGCGTTTCGGCCTGTCGGCGCTGAAGTGGGGCCAGGGCCCGGCAGTGCTTTTGATGCACGGCTGGGAAGGGCGCCCAACGCAATTCGCCAGCCTGATCACTGCGTTAGTGGCGGCGGGTTATTCGGTGGTTGCCCTGGATGGCCCGGCCCACGGCCGCTCACCGGGGCGCGAAGCCCATGTGTTGCTGTTTGCCCGCGCCATGCTGGAAGCAGCAGCCGAGCTGCCACCGTTGCATGCCGTTGTCGGTCACTCCATGGGCGGTGCCAGTGCGATGCTGGCGGTCCAGTTGGGGTTGCGCACCGAGGCGTTGGTCAGCATCGCCGCGCCTTCGCGGTTCCTCGACGTATTGCGCGGTTTTGCCGGCATGGTCGGTCTGCCGGCGCGAGCGCGTTCGGCGTTTATCCAGGAGGTGGAGCTGACGATGGGCATGCCCCTCAAGCACCTCGACGTCGCTCACTATCAAATGAATATCCCGGGCCTGATCGTGCATGCCGAAGACGATACCTTCGTCTCGGTCAAGGCCTGCCAGGTCATCCATGACGCCTGGTTTGACAGCCGCCTGCTGCGCCTGGAGCAGGGCGGGCACCAGAAGGTGCTGGCAGACCCGCGTGTGATCGAAGGCGTACTGACGCTGCTGGCCGGCCGCCACGTGCCGGAGCGCCAAACCGCCTGAGCCATGGGTTACACTGCTCGCCGCCGACATTAATCGACCGGGAGCACCGCATGGGCTGGGACTTGGCAACGCCGTTTATCATCGATCTTCAGGTCGGTACCGAAGACATCGACGGCCTTGGACACGCCAACAACGCCGTGTACGTGTCCTGGCTGGAACGCTGCGCCTGGCGCCATTCCCAGCGCCTGGGGCTGGACTTGACCGAGTACCGCCGGCTGGATCGCGCCATGGCCGTGGTGCGTCATGAGATTGATTACCTGGCCGCCGGCTACGAAGGCGACGAGCTGCAGTTGGCGACTTGGATCGTCGACTGGGACCAGCGCCTGAAAATGACCCGACGCTTCCAGCTGGTACGCCCGCGTGACGGCGCCACCTTGCTGCGGGCGCAAACCACCTTTGTCTGCATCGAACTGTCCAGCGGCAAGCCCAAGCGCATGCCGTCGGAATTTCTTGAGGGTTACGGCCCTGCACTGCAAGGCGAATTACCTGCTGGCGTCTGAAACCAGTAAACTGCGCCACGTTTTTCGTTGAGTGTTTTCCATGCAAATTGCTTTGGCGCCCATGGAGGGGTTGGTCGACAACATCCTGCGGGACGTGCTGACCCGGGTCGGCGGTATTGATTGGTGCGTGACCGAGTTCATTCGGGTCAACGACCGCCTGCTGACGCCTGCCTACTTCCACAAGCTCGCCCCCGAGTTGCTGCACGGTGCCAAGACCGCTGCCGGCGTGCCCCTGCGCGTGCAATTGCTGGGTTCGGACCCGGTGTGCCTGGCGGAAAACGCCGCCCTGGCCTGTGAGTTGGGCTCGCAAGTGGTCGACCTGAACTTCGGTTGCCCGGCCAAGACCGTCAACAAGTCCCGTGGTGGTGCGGTGCTGCTCAAGGAGCCGGAGCTGCTCAACCAGATCGTCGAGCACGTGCGGCGCGCGGTGCCGGCGCATATTCCTGTTACCGCGAAGATGCGCCTGGGTTTCGACAGCCCGGACGGTGCGCTGGTGTGCGCCACGGCCCTGGCCGAAGGCGGCGCGGCGCATATCGTCGTGCATGCGCGCACCAAGGTCGACGGCTACAAGCCGCCGGCCCATTGGGAGTGGATCCCGCGTGTGCAGGAAGTGGTCAAGGTGCCGGTGTTCGCCAACGGTGATATCTGGAGCGTTGAAGACTGGCGGCGTTGCCGGGAAATCAGTGGTGTGGAAGACATCATGCTCGGTCGCGGCCTGGTGGCGCGCCCTGACCTTGCCCGGCAGATTACGGCGGCGCGTGCCGGCGAAGAAGTGGTGGAGATGACCTGGGCCGAGATGCAGCCGATGCTGCATGAGTTCTGGCGCCAGTCGGTGGAACAACTCACCGAGCGCCAGGCGCCCGGTCGTTTGAAGCAATGGCTGGCGATGCTGACACGCAATTATCCTGAAGCGGTGGAGCTGTTCACGGCGATGCGTCGTGAAACGGACCTGGACCAGGTCGCGCGCTTGCTGGGAGTGCCCGATCAGGCAGCCTGAGGCATTGGCGTTGCAAGATTAAGTTTATATATATAGAAGTTTCATCGCGTAATTAAAGGGGCACTCCGAGTGCCTCTTTTTTTGTGCCTGAAATAAACGATGTGCGAGTAAAGTTGTTGAAGTTGACGGGTTTTTGCCAGTGCGCACGGACCGCTCTCGGTGGCGCAGGATTTCTTCATGTGTGTAAAAAATAATGTGCGTCCGGTTTTAGTAATGCAGAAGTTTTAAGGCATATAGGTTGAATTAGTTGGCGCGAGGTAATGGCGCGCGCGGTAACTAACACAAGTTAACTCCGTTATTCGATGCGAGTGATTTCATTACGTTGCATGCAGATCTGACTGTTGCGTGATATATCGGGTTTTTTTCGTACGAGACGAGACGGAATACGAATTTCTGCCGTATGTCCATAGGGAAAATTCTCTGCTTGTCTTATGGTTTCCTTATGTAAGGCTGGATTATCGGAACTCAATGGGCTCAGGTTCCACGAAAGTAGGGAGTGAGTTCACTCGTACATATTTAAAACCAAATGAAGACCATGACTTCCCAGGCCGTTTGCCGGTTCAGGGGAGCCTTGAAAAGGATAAGTCCATGTCTAATCTGTCGATTAATACTTCTGTTCCCATGAATCTCGACTATCGCTCATTGGACCAAGAGCAGGGCGGCGTGAATAAGCCTCGCAATAACCTGCTTCCAAACAGTTTTTCCAATGCAGTTGTTCGTGATCATGACGCAGGTTCAAAAGACAGTAACGTTACTGTGACCAGAGACTCGCTGCAGAAGTTGTTTGAGATGTTTGATTCTGTCGTGAAGGCGATGCGCAACATGTTAGCGACTCAAGGCAGCCTGCCCAAGCCGATGTCTGAGGTTGTCCCTTTACCTAAAGTCCCACCCGAGGCAGGTCCGGCACCGAAGGTTGTACCAGAGGCCAACCCTGCGTTGAAAGTGGCTCCTGCGCCGGTGCCTAAAGTGCAGGCGGATTTGGGGATTTTGGCGAAAGTAATGCCCGGCCCTTTGCCTGAAGTAAGGCGGGATGCGGAGCCGCAAAACAAGCCGATGAATGATATTAACGTGACCGTTCAGGTCGCTAACTGCCACTGCCCCCATCCCGAGGCGAAAGTTGCACCGCGTACGACAGTGACACGAGAAATCGATGGCAGAGCCACGGTGGTTCCGCACTCGCCGGTAAAGCCGGGTGTTGATGCCAACACCCTGGTTGTGCCGAATCTGCCGATCCTGCCGCAAGTCGAGACCAAAACGCTGGTGCTGCCACAGTCGCCGGTAAAGCCTGGGAACGATGGCAAAACTCCACTCATACCGCAGCCCCCCGTGAAGTCTGAAGTCGATAAAAAAACACCCATAGTCCCGCAGCCTGATGTAACGCCAGACGTGCGTCCCACGCCCGAGCCGGATTTGACTGCTCCCGGGCCTGCGGAAGACTGCTCGACCAACTCATTCAATAAATATAACCGCAGTCGGTTCGACAGCCCCCGGCAGTTCGATAACGGTCGTCGAACAAGGGCATAAGTTCGTCACGGTTTTTTTCAGGGTTTAACTAGAGGCGGTAGCTCCCCGTGCTCGTTAATGCAGGGGGAGCACGTTCCAGGAGGTGAGTGCATGTTTGATAAGGTGATTAATAGTCCAGCGATTATAAGGCCCGAGTACTTACAGTCTGGGGGACCTGCAACAGCGGCAGCGAAGAGTGCTCCAAAGAATATTAGCTTTGCGACCGATAACGCTTTGTCCTTTGGCGATAAAGCGCAAGGTGGCTTTCGTGACACTGCAGACAGTTCGCAGTTGCTCAAGAATATGCTTGAGATGTTCACGCAGTTTTTTGCGCAGTTGCAAAGCGTGCTGTCGGACAAGGGCACCAAAGTAAATCTCGATGCAACACCTGTCCCCACGACACCGGTACTGCCTAAACCGGACATCCCGCTGCCCGATCCCCGGGCGAGCCACCTTCCGGATCTTTCCAGCAAGCGTGGCGGGGCCAAGGCTGATGATATCTGGGGCGGGTTCCGCCAGGGGCCGGACGGCAATTGCGTGACGATATCGGCCATCAAGGCGGCCATGGTGAAGTTTGGCCAGAGCCCCACGGATATCTATAAAGAAGTTCAAAAGGTCGCAGAGGGTTACCGGGTGACCATGCGCGATGGATTTGCTCTCACCCTGAGCCGTCAGGAGTTGGCAGAGGGCATTCGTGGGTCGAAGTTTGTCGGGCGCGACAAGGAGATGCTCAAGGATGCGCACTTTCTGTTTGCGGTCAGCGCCAAGCGGGCGCAGATGGAAAATAATGATGGCACTGCCCAGCGAAGTTATAGCGCTGCGGTGCGCAGTCTCAATGATGGTGAAGATGAAAGAGGCGCCGGGGAAGGGTTCCTGCGACTGGGCCTGAAGCAGCATATGAAGAAAGTGCCGGTGAGTGAACTTGCAAAAGGCACGCTGGGCATGGTCAATCGCACAGGGCATTCGGTGGCGGTGATCAACGGTATTGAAGAGTTGTATGGGAAAAAGGGCGGAGCGCCAAAACGTGGCGACGCCATTGCGTTGGTATGAAGCCGGTTAGTGTGGCTTACGTCTGAATAGAGTTCCGTTTTTTGGGCAACACCAGCGGTGGGGCGTCGAGTCAACCTCCTCCGGCAGGGTAACTGTGCCTGTTGGTTGGCTTGATGCGGTCTGGTTGTTATCGCTTGTTAAGTATAAACATGAAGGAGTGGAATATGGTTTGTTCAGTGTCGAGCGGTACTGTTCGGATGATTAACATAAAAGATAATGAATTGTGGCACGTTCCATCTTCGGCCAAGAGTAGCCAGGAATTTATACCTGCCAGTAATGCTTCAGGTGTTCGGGATTCTGGAAATGTTTCCTGGGCGGACGTATTAACGTCCCTGAATACGATTGTGCGATGGCTGCGAGAGCTTCTCGATCGGGACGTGTTAACTACCGATAAAAACACAGTAACTCCAGACGCAGAGCCCCCGGTAAAAGTGATACCCGACAAGCAAGTACCGTTGGATACTCCCAAACCTGTCATGCCCGATTTCCCTGCAGATTTCTTTCTGAGAAAAAACGGCGGAAAACCTAAAGACATCGTTAACGCGTTCACTGCCAAAGAACCCGGCTTTGGCGATAATGTTGATGTCAGTACCCACGCCGCCGTCATCAAGATGATGATGCTCAAATTTGGTCAAAGCCCTGCCGATGTATTTGATGAGGTAAAGCGGTCTACCACTGGTTATGACATCACTATGAAAGACGGTTTTACAGTCCATGTGGCTCATGATGAGTTAACGCGCGCAACCCGGGCAGCAAGATTTGGTGGCAGTGATGAGGGCGCGATACGGGATGCCAGTTTCATATTTGCCACTTTTGTGAAGCGCAAGCAGATGGAAACTTTGGAGCTCAGGGCGGACGCAAGCTTTGACGAGGCCCTGACAAAAACCTTGTCTGGTGAGTTTCCAAAGCGGGCTTTGGAAGGCATGGGCATGACGGGCTTCATGCAATACGTCCCTTCCAGTTTTCTACGGGGTAAGGATACCGTTGGTCTCGCTGAAACGCGTTATCTGGGGGCATCCCTGGTGCTGGATGGGGTCAGGTATAACTATCGGGCACGGGAGCGCCTTGGCGACAGCTATGGCTACAGGCTTACTGGTGATGAAACCCTTTCAGATGAGTTGCTTGTCGATCCCCGCAAGGGCACGGTTCAGGTTTCCAGTGTGCCGGTAGGGGTCAAACCCGAGAATATCTGGGCTGGCTTCTACCAAGGCGTGGAAGGTAACTGTGTGACGGTGTCGGCGATGAAAGCCGCGATGATGAAGTTGGGTCAAAGCCCAGCGGGCATCTACAAACGCATCAGCGCAACCGGTGATGGTTACGCAGTCGTCATGCGAGATGGTTTCAAGTTGCGCATTACCCACGAAGAGTTAAAAAAAGCCGAGCAACATTCCAACCTCAACGGGACTGACAAAGTATTGGTGAAGGATGCCAATTTTTTATATGCGGTGAGCGCCAAGCGGGCGCAGTTGGAAAATCATGAGGGTCGCGCCGGGCAGAGTTTTGAGACGGCTATGGAGACCCTCAACAATGGTGAGCTCCCCGGGGACGGATTCCGTCGATTGGGGCTCTACGCCTATACACGGCCAAGCACCGTTCAGGAGTTGGCCGGCGGGGTATTGGGCACCTTGGCCAACTTTCAGCACTCGGTCGTGGTGGTCAACGGTGATATCGACCTTTATGGTTATAAAGAATCGCTGCTGTCGTCGACCTGGAATAACAAGAGCGGCTACGCAGTAAAGTTGGTCTAAGGCCTACAACAACAGTTGCCTGAACCCCTCCATCGGCAGCGGTCGACTGTGCAAATACCCTTGGTACAAATGGCAGCCCAAGCCCTGCAAAAATGCCAGCTGTTCAGGGGTTTCCACACCCTCGGCAATCACCTCCAGATTCAGGCTGCGGGCCATGGCCACAATGGCGCGGATAATCTCCGCATCGTTAGGGTCGTGAGTCGCATCGCGTACAAACGACTGGTCGATCTTCAGCGCATCCACCGGCAGGCGCTTGAGGTAGGTCAGTGATGAATAGCCCGTGCCAAAGTCATCCATCGCAAAACTCACGCCGAGCTTTTTCAGGCGGCGCATTTTGCTGATGGTGTCGTCCAGGTTCTGGATCACGATGCCTTCGGTGATTTCCAGCTTCAGCAGCGTGAAGGGCAGTTGGTGAGTGCGCAGGCTGCGTTCCACCCGCTCCACGAAGTCGTTCTGGCGAAACTGCCGGGGGCTGATGTTGACGCACAGGCTGAAGTTCAGCGGGTCCACCAGGCCCTCGGCGATCAATTGCGCGAAGGTCCCGCAGGCTTCGTCGAGGATCCAGGTGCCCACCTCCAGGATCAGCCCGCTGTCTTCCAGCACCTTGATAAATTCAGTCGGCGACTGCGCGCCCAGTTGCGGGTGCTGCCAGCGCACCAGGGCCTCGGCGCCGACGATCCGGTTGCCCCGGGCATCCACCTGTGGCTGGTAGTGCACGCTGAATTCACCGCGAGACAAGGCCAGGCGCAGGTCGGTTTCCATGCGCAGGCGCTCGCTGGCGGTTTTCTGCATGCTGTTATGGAACATCTGGGTGGTGTTGCGCCCCGAATCCTTGGCCCGGTACAGGGCGATGTCGGCGCGCTTGAGCAGATCCGCCGGGGTGGAGCCGTGATCGGGAATCAGTGCCACGCCGATGCTGGGGGTGACCTGCAAGCGGTGGCCGTCGAGAAACATCGGCTCCGACAACAGCTCCCGCAGGGTGTCGGCCAGTTCCTGGACCTGGACACTGACTTGCGAGCGCGTACCTTCCAGGCCGCTGAGCAGCACCACAAACTCATCACCACCCAGGCGCGCCACGGTGTCTTCCATGCGCACACTGGCTTCGAGGCGTGCAGTGACGATTTTCAGCACCGTGTCACCCACCGGGTGGCCGAGGGAATCGTTGATGTGCTTGAAGTGGTCCAGGTCGAGAAACAGTAGCGCGCCCCGCAGGTTGTGGCGCTTGAGCAGGGCGATCTGCTGGCTCAGGCGGTCCATCAATAGCGCACGGTTGGGCAGGTTGGTCAGTGGGTCGTGATAGGCCAGGTGGCGAATCTGCGCCTGGGCGTTTTTCAGCAGGCTGACGTCCCGCGCGGTCAGCAGCAGGCACGGCGTTTCATTGAGGGTGATGGGCTCCACCGACACTTCCACCGCCAGCACGTCGCCACGTTTGTTGTGCCAGAGCATTTCCAGATGATGGATGCGGCCCTTGATCTGCAGCTCGGCGAGCAATGCGGCGCGCTGGTTTTCGTCGGCCCAGATACCGATCTGGTACAGCGTCAGGCCAATCGCTTCTTCGGCACGGTAGCCGGTGAGGCGGCAGAAACCGTCGTTGACCTCCACGTAGCGCCCTGTATCGCGCTCGGTGATTGACACCGCGTCGGGGCTGGAGTGAAAAGCCTTGGCGAATTTCTCCTCGCTGGCCTTGAGTGCCGCTTCCGAGCGTTGCTGTTGGGTGATGTCCCGCAGGGTGGTGACGATGCACGGTTGGTCGCCCACCTGGATCAGGCGGCTGGAAATCACACAGTTCAGCGCCTGACCGTTTTTGTGATGGACGATGATTGCCACGTTGCTCAGGGCTTGTTCGCGAATCACCTGCTCGATGCGCTGCAGGCGCTGGCTGGACTCGTCCCACAGGCCGATCTGTTCGGCGTTGTTGTTGATCACCTCGGCGGCGGTCCAGCCGAAGGTCTGGGTGAAGGCCGGGTTGATCTCGATGAACTGCCCGGTTTCCAGGCGCGTGACGCAAATCGGGTCGGGGCTGGCGAGGAACAGGCTGGCAAATTTTTCTTCCGAGGCGATCAGGCGTTGCTCGCGTTCCACCTGGTCGGTGATGTCGAGCAGGGTCCCGGCCATGCGCAATGGCGCCCCCAGCTCATCGCGATAGAGGCGGGCGCGGCTCTCCAGGTAGCGCGAACTGCCATCTTCCAGTTGCACGCGGTAGGTCAGTTGGTAGTTGCCCGCCGGGCCTTCCCGCAGGGTGCGGTAGGCGTTGCGCATGTTCTCGCGCTCTTCATTGGGCATGCCTTCAAAAAAGGCCTCGAAGGATTCGTGGAACGGCTGGGGTTCCAGGCCGTGCAATTGGGCGGCGCGGGCCGAGCCGTAGAGCATGCCGCTGGGAATGTGCCAGTCCCAGGTGCCCAGCTGTGCCGAATCCAGCGCCAGGTCCAGGCGCTCCTGGCTGTCCTTGAGGGCTTGCTCGGCGTTCTTGCGTTCGGTGGTGTCGAGGAAGGTGCTGATCAGGTAGTCCTCGCCGTCCAGCTCGACTTTCTGGGCGCTGAGGGTGCCATCGTGGATTTGCCCGTTGCTGGCGCGAAACTGCACTTCCATGGTGATGGGCGTGCCTTTGCGCTGGGTGGCCTTAGTCAATAGTGCGCGTTGCTCGGGGTGCACCCAGAGGCCCAGGTCCAGGGTGCTGCGGCCAATGGCATCAGCCAGCGGCCAGCCGAACAGGCTTTCGAAGTATTGGTTGGCTTCGCTGATCAGGCCGTCGGCCTGGCGGGTCAAGAGCACCATCAGCGGGCACAGGTGAAACAGTGTGGCGAAGCGTTTTTCCGAATGGCTGAGGGCGTGTTCGCGTTCGCGCTGCTGGGTGATCTCGCGGATCACCCCGATCATCCGTCGGCGACCGGACTTTTGCGGCTGCAGGCTGCCGTTGATTTCCAGCCAGTGCAGGCTGCCATCCGGCCATTGGATGCGGTGGTGCATGGCCTGGGCGAACGGCTCGCCCGCGAGTACGGCATGAAACGCGCGAACCACTTTGGCGCGGTCCTCAGGGGCCAGCAGGTCGAGGTATTCCAGGTCTTTGGGCAGGGGCTGGCGCGGATCGAAGCCGAACAACGCCTGGGTGCCCCGGGACCAGCTTATCCGGCCGGTGTCGATGTCCCAGCTCCAGGCGCCCAGCCGGGCAGCGTTGAGCGCCGCCAGCAGTTGCGGCGCGCTGTCCCAGCTTTGCTCCGCCTCCTGTGGGTCCAGGGCGTGGATGCGGGGCAGGGGTGGCACGGAATCGGCGGGGTTGCGCATTATCAAAGGGCCTTGGCTCAATGGGCGTTCGGCGCGGGTTCACGGTCTAGGGGCCACGGCGATTCAAGCCTGATTCCCTGGCAGATCGACCTGTGCATCCAATAGGCTCATGAAAGCCCGCGCAGCGTTCGACAGCGTCCTTTCGGTGTGCACGATATAGCCTAGCTGGCGACTGAGCTGTATGCCCGGCAAAGCGATGCGTGCCACCTGATCGTCCAGCATGGTGCGCGGCAACACGCTCCAGGCCAGGCCGATGGAGACCATCATCTTGATGGTTTCCAGGTAGTTGGTACTCATGGCGATATTCGGCGTCAGGCCCTGGGCCTCGAACAGCCGCTGCACGATGTGGTGGGTAAAGGTGTTGCCACCGGGAAACACTGCCGGGTGCCGGGCGATGTCCGCCAGGCTGACGCTGCCGTTGCTGATCAGGCTGTGTTCCGGCGCCACCACGAAGTCCAGCGGGTCGTCCCACACCGGTGTCGCACGCACCAGAGTATGCGGCTCCGGGGCCAGGGTAATCACCGCCACTTCGGCCCGCCCATGGAGGATTTCTTCGTAGGCAACTTCCGAATCTAGAAACTGAATGTCGAGGGCGACGTTCGGGTATTCCCGGGTAAACGTGCGCAGCACCGGCGGCAGGCGGTGCAGGCCGATATGATGGCTGGTGGCCAGGGTGAGGCGCCCGCTGACCTCGCCGGTGAGGTTGGTCAGGGCGCGCCGGGTGTCGTCCAGCACGTTGAGAATCTGATAAGCCCGGGGCAATAACGCACGGCCGGCTTCGGTGAGGCCGACTTCGCGCCCCAGTCGGTCGAACAGTCGCACCTTTAATTGCTGCTCTAAACCGGCGATGCGCTTGCTGATGGCCGGTTGGGTCAGGTGCAGGCGTTCACCGGCGCCGGAGAAGCTGCCGGTCTCGGCGATGGCGATAAAGGCGTTGAGGTTGGCCAGGTCCATTGTCGTATTCCAGTTGGTAATCCAAAGCATAAAAAATATGAATTTGAGTTATTTAATGTAGCGCCATACCATCAGCCTCACAAGCCAAAGGGTTATTGAATCGTTCAAGGCCCGGGGCATAGAAACACCTGATGAGGACCGCGTGATGGCCGGCAAAACGCTTTACGACAAGCTTTGGGATTCCCATGAAGTGAAACGGCGCGATGATGGGTCGTCGCTGATCTACATCGACCGTCACATCATCCATGAAGTGACCTCGCCTCAAGCGTTCGAAGGCCTGCGACTGGCCGGGCGCAAGCCTTGGCGTGTCGACTCGATCATCGCCACCCCGGACCACAACGTGCCGACTACCCCGGAGCGTAAAGGCGGGATCGACGCCATCGTCGACACCGTGTCGCGCCTTCAGGTGCAGACCCTCGATGATTACTGCGACGAATATGGCATCACCGAATTCAAGATGAATGACGTGCGTCAAGGGATCGTCCACGTGATCGGCCCGGAGCAGGGTGCCACGTTGCCGGGCATGACCGTGGTCTGCGGCGACTCACACACCTCCACCCACGGCGCGTTTGGTGCCCTGGCTCACGGTATCGGCACTTCCGAGGTGGAGCACGTATTCGCCACTCAGTGCCTCGTCGCCAAGAAAATGAAGAACATGCGGGTAGAGGTCGAGGGTGAATTGCCGTTCGGCGTTACTGCCAAAGACATCGTGCTCGCCGTGATCGGCAAGATCGGCACCGCCGGCGGTAACGGCCATGCCATCGAATTCGCCGGCAGCGCGATTCGCGACCTGTCCATCGAAGGCCGCATGACCATCTGCAACATGTCCATCGAAGCCGGTGCCCGTGTAGGCATGGTGGCAGCAGACGAAAAGACCATTGCCTACGTCAAGGGTCGCCCATTCGCGCCGAGCGGTGCCGATTGGGACGCTGCAGTAGAAGCCTGGAAAGACCTGGTTTCCGACGCCGATGCGGTGTTCGACACCGTGGTCACCCTCGACGCCGCCCAGATCAAGCCGCAAGTCAGCTGGGGCACCTCGCCGGAAATGGTGTTGGCTGTTGATCAGAACGTGCCGGACCCGGCCAAGGAAACCGACCTGGTCAAGCGTGGCTCCATCGAGCGCGCCTTGAAATACATGGGCTTGAAAGCCAACCAGGCGATCACCGACATCCAGTTGGACCGCGTATTCATCGGCTCCTGCACCAACTCGCGGATCGAAGATTTGCGCGCTGCGGCGGTGATCGCCAAGGGCCGCAAGGTTGCCTCGACCATCAAGCAGGCGATCGTGGTGCCAGGTTCGGGTCTGGTTAAAGCCCAGGCCGAAGCCGAAGGCCTCGACAAGATCTTCCTCGAAGCCGGTTTTGAATGGCGTGAGCCGGGCTGCTCGATGTGCCTGGCGATGAACCCGGACCGTTTGGAGTCGGGCGAGCATTGCGCGTCCACCTCCAACCGTAACTTCGAAGGGCGTCAGGGCGCCGGTGGGCGTACCCACCTCGTTAGCCCGGCCATGGCTGCTGCGGCTGCCGTCAACGGTCGTTTCATCGACGTTCGCGAATTGATCTGAGGAATACCCGATGAGAGCTTTTACCCAACACACCGGTTTAGTCGCGCCGTTGGACCGTGCCAACGTGGACACCGACCAGATCATTCCGAAGCAGTTCTTGAAGTCGATCAAGCGCACCGGCTTTGGCCCGAACCTGTTCGACGAGTGGCGCTACCTGGACGTGGGCTATGCCTACCAGGACAACTCCAAACGCCCGCTGAACAAAGACTTTGTACTCAACGCCGAGCGTTACCAGGGTGCCAGCGTGCTGCTGGCCCGGGAAAACTTCGGTTGCGGCTCCAGCCGTGAGCACGCGCCGTGGGCCCTGGAAGAATATGGCTTTCGCAGCATCATCGCGCCGAGCTACGCCGACATCTTCTTCAACAACAGCTTCAAGAACGGCCTGCTGCCGATCATCTTGAGCGATGCCGAAGTGGATGAGTTGTTCAAGCAAGTGGAAGCCGATGTGGGCTACCAGTTGACCGTGGACCTGGCGGCACAGACCGTGACCCGTCCGGACGGCAAGGTGTATCACTTTGAAGTGGACGCCTTCCGCAAGCATTGCCTGATCAATGGCCTGGACGATATCGGCCTGACCTTGCAGGACGGCGATGCGATTGCAGCGTTTGAAACCAAGCACCGGGCCAGCCAGCCGTGGTTGTTTCGCGACGCTTGATTTGAGGTAGGCCGTGCGGGCCCCATCGCGGGCAAGCCCGCTCCCACTTTTTGACCTGTGAACCCGGTCAACTGTAGGAGCTGGCTTGCCTGCGATAGCGCCCGTACAAACACCCCGAAACCCAAGGAAAATCACCATGACCAGCACCGCCCACACCCAAGTCGTGCAAAAACAATTCGGCGAACAGGCCTCGGCCTACCTGAGCAGTGCCGTGCACGCTCAAGGCACCGAGTTCGCGCTGCTCCAGGCCGAGCTGGCCGGGCAGGGCGCTGCACGCCTGCTGGACCTGGGTTGCGGCGCCGGGCACGTGAGTTTCAACGTTGCCCCGCTGGTCAAGGAAGTGGTGGCCTACGACCTGTCCCAGCAAATGCTCGATGTGGTCGCCGCCGCTGCCGTGGACCGTGGCCTGGACAATATCCGCACGGTGCACGGCGCCGCGGAGCGCCTGCCGTTTGCCGACGGTGAGTTCGACTTCGTGTTCAGCCGCTACTCGGCCCACCACTGGAGCGACCTTGGCCTGGCCCTGCGCGAAGTGCGCCGGGTGCTCAAGCCGGGTGGCGTGGCGGCGTTTGTTGACGTCTTGTCACCGGGCAGCCCGCTGTTGGACACTTACCTGCAAACCGTCGAAGTGCTGCGCGACACCAGCCATGTGCGCGATTATTCCGCCGGCGAGTGGATGCACCAGTTGAGCGAAGCCGGTTTGCATGTACGCAACAGCAGCCGCCAGCGCCTGCGCCTGGAATACACCTCGTGGGTAGAGCGCATGCGCACCCCCGAGGTCTTGCGTGCGGCGATTCTTGAGCTGCAAAAGGCGATGGGCCAGGAAGTGCGTGATTATTTCGAGATTCAAGCCGACGGCACCTTCAGCACCGACGTGCTGGTGGTGTGGGCCGAACGCTGATTAATTTTTCCCGACCTGCCTGCGGGCGGGTCGCTTGATGAAATGAGGAACGCATGAGCAAGCAGATTCTGATTCTCCCTGGCGACGGTATTGGTCCGGAAATCATGGCCGAAGCGGTCAAGGTGCTGGAAGTGGCCAACACCAAGTACAGCCTGGGCTTCGAACTGAGCCACGACGTGATCGGCGGCGCGGCCATCGACAAGCACGGCGTGCCCCTGGCCGACGAAACCCTGGACCGTGCCCGTGCAGCCGATGCCGTGCTGCTGGGCGCCGTGGGTGGCCCGAAATGGGACAAGATCGAACGTGACATTCGCCCTGAGCGCGGCCTGCTGAAGATCCGCGCGCAACTGGGTCTGTTCGGCAACCTGCGCCCGGCGATCCTTTACCCGCAACTGGCCGACGCTTCCAGCCTGAAGCCGGAAATCGTTGCTGGCCTGGACATCCTGATCGTCCGCGAACTGACCGGCGGTATCTACTTCGGCTCGCCACGGGGCGTGCGCGAGTTGGAGAATGGTGAGCGCCAGGCCTACGACACCCTGCCGTACAGCGAAAGCGAAATCCGCCGTATCGCCCGTGTCGGTTTCGACATGGCCCGCGTGCGTGGCAAGAAGGTCTGCTCGGTGGACAAGGCCAACGTATTGGCGTCTAGCCAGCTGTGGCGCGAAATTGTCGAGGAAGTCGCCAAGGACTACCCGGACGTTGAACTGAGCCACATGTACGTCGATAACGCCGCCATGCAGCTGGTGCGTGCACCGAAGCAGTTCGACGTGATCGTCACCGACAACCTGTTCGGCGACATCCTGTCCGACCAGGCGTCGATGCTCACCGGTTCCATCGGCATGCTGCCGTCGGCGTCCCTGGACGCCAACAACAAGGGCATGTACGAGCCGTGCCACGGTTCGGCGCCGGACATCGCAGGCCAGGGCATTGCCAACCCGCTGGCGACCATTTTGTCCGTGTCGATGATGCTGCGTTACAGCTTCAACCTGACCGACGCGGCGGATGCCATCGAGAAGGCGGTGAGCCTGGTGCTCGACCAGGGCCTGCGCACCGGCGACATCTGGTCCCAGGGTTGCACCAGGGTCGGTACGCAAGAAATGGGCGACGCAGTAGTCGCCGCGCTACGGAATCTGTAATCTCTCGGGCCCGCTTGCAGATGTTGCTGCAAGGCGGCCCACTTTTGAACAAGGTGTAGTTGCGATGAAACGTGTAGGTCTGATCGGTTGGCGCGGTATGGTCGGTTCCGTGCTCATGCAGCGGATGCTGGAAGAGCAGGATTTCGATCTTATTGAGCCGGTGTTTTTCACCACCTCCAATGTGGGTGGTCAAGGGCCGTCTGTGGGCAAGGACATTGCTCCGCTCAAGGACGCCTACAACATTGAAGAACTGAAGACCCTCGACGTCATTCTGACCTGCCAGGGCGGCGACTACACCAGCGAAGTCTTCCCCAAGCTGCGCGAAGCCGGCTGGCAGGGCTATTGGATCGACGCCGCTTCCAGCCTGCGCATGCAGGATGACGCGGTTATCGTGCTGGACCCGGTGAACCGCAAGGTGATCGACCAGCAGCTGGACGCGGGCACCAAGAACTACATCGGCGGCAACTGCACCGTCAGCCTGATGCTGATGGGCCTGGGCGGCTTGTTCGAAGCCGGCCTGGTGGAGTGGATGAGCGCCATGACCTATCAGGCGGCCTCCGGTGCCGGCGCGCAGAACATGCGTGAACTGATCAAGCAAATGGGCGCGACCCACGCCGCTGTTGCCGATCAACTGGCCGACCCGGCCAGCGCGATCCTCGACATCGACCGCCGTGTGGCCGAAGCCATGCGCAGTGACGCCTACCCGACCGAGAACTTCGGTGTGCCATTGGCCGGTAGCCTGATCCCTTGGATCGACAAGGAACTGCCTAACGGCCAGAGCCGTGAAGAGTGGAAGGCCCAGGCCGAGACCAACAAGATCCTCGGTCGCTTCAAGAGCCCGATCCCGGTGGACGGCATCTGCGTGCGCATCGGCGCCATGCGCTGCCACAGCCAGGCGCTGACCATCAAGCTGAACAAAGACGTGCCGATCGCCGACATCGAAGGGCTGATCAGCCAGCACAACCCTTGGGTCAAGCTGGTGCCGAACAGCCGCGATATCAGCATCCAGGAACTGAGCCCGAACAAGGTGACCGGTACCCTGAATGTACCGGTTGGCCGTCTGCGCAAGCTGAACATGGGCACTCAGTACCTGGGCGCGTTCACCGTGGGCGACCAACTGCTGTGGGGCGCGGCTGAGCCGTTGCGTCGTATGCTGCGGATTCTGCTGGAGCGGTAATCGCTGCTTGTTATGAGAAAACCCGCGCTCTGGTGACAGGCGCGGGTTTTTTATTGCGCTTTCGGGCCTCATCGCGGGCAAGCTCGGCTCCCACATTGAACGGTGTTTGCCTGAATTACTCGGTCAACTGTGGGAGCCGGGCTTGCCCGCGATGGGGCCATCAGCCTCACCCCAAGCCCCAGGCGAATTGCCTCACCCCCAGCCACCCGGTAAAGTGCCGCTCCCCCCGCAATGCCCGAGGCAGCCCCCATGACCCAGACCTTTGATATTGCCGTGATCGGCGCCACCGGCACCGTTGGCGAAACCCTGGTGCAGATCCTCGAAGAACAGGACTTCCCGGTGGGCAACCTGCACCTGCTGGCCAGCAGCGAGTCGGCCGGGCATTCGGTGCCGTTTCGTGGCAAGAACGTGCGGGTGCGGGAAGTCGACGAATTTGATTTCAGCAAAGTCCAGCTGGTGTTCTTCGCCGCCGGCCCGGCGGTCACCTTGAGTTTTGCGCCGCGCGCCACCGCCGCCGGCTGCACCCTGATCGACCTGTCCGGTGCCTTGCCCGCCGATCAGGCGCCGCAAGTGGTCCCGGAAGCCAACGCCCACGTCCTGGACGGCCTGAAAAAGCCTTATCAGGTCAGCAGCCCAAGCCCATCGGCCACCGCCCTGGCCGTGGTGCTCGCGCCACTGCGCGGTTTGCTGGATATCCAGCGCGTCAACGTCACCGCCAACCTCGCCGTGTCCGCCCAGGGCCGCGAAGCCGTCAGCGAACTGGCCCGGCAGACCGCCGAGCTGTTGAACGTGCGCCCGCTGGAACCGAAGTTCTTCGACCGGCAGATGGCTTTCAACCTGCTGGCCCAGGTCGGCAAGCCCGACGCCCAGGGCCACACCGCCCTGGAAAAGCGCCTGGTGCACGAATTACGCGCCGTGCTGGAAATGCCTTTACTAAAGATTTCCGTCACTTGCGTTCAAGCCCCGGTGTTTTTTGGCGATAGCCTGACTGTGTCACTGCAATTGGGCGCAGCGGTCGACCTCGCCGCCGTCAACCGAGCCCTGGACGCAGCACCGGGTATCGAGCGGGTGGAAGAGGGTGATTACCCTACTGCTGTTGGCGATGCGGTGGGTCAGGACGTGGTTTATGTCGGCCGTGTTCGCGCCGGAGTCGATGACCCGGCGGAACTAAATATGTGGCTGGCGTCAGATAACGTACGCAAAGGGGCCGCACTGAACGCCGTGCAACTGGCGCAGTTGTTGATAAAAGGCCTTGTGTAAAAGATACTTGGCGGCAATTTGTAGATTGATTCTAGCCAAGCGCTATGCTTGGCCCCAAGCTGGAAAAATTGCGCGTCGGTGACCTATCGGCTCGCCATGCCTAATGGCAGCGGTTACCAACCTTCTCGCGGGCCGAGGAGTGTTCAAAAAGGATGAGGCTATGGTTCAAGTTCGCAAACTGGTGTTAGCAATAGCGGCCGCCTCGGCGCTGTCCTCCGGTATGGCGCAAGCACTGCAACTTGGGGAGATGACCCTCAAGTCGAAGCTGAACCAGCCGCTGTCGGTGGAAATCGAGTTGCTCGACGTCGGCGGCCTGACCGCTTCCGAGATCACCCCCAGCCTGGCTTCGTCCCAAGCCTTTGTGGACGCGGGCGTTGATCGCCAGGCGTTCCTGAACGACCTGACCTTTACCCCGGTGGTCAATCCCAACGGCCGCAGTGTGGTGCGTGTCACCTCCAGCAAGCCGCTGCCTGATTCCTATGTACGTTTCCTGCTGCAGGTGCAATGGCCCAACGGCCGCCTGATGCGCGACTACAGCGTGTTGCTCGACCCGGCCAAGTTCGATCAGTCGACCCCGGCAGCCGGTGCGCCAGCACCAGCATCGGCGCCACGCCTGAACGCGCCTGCGACGGCTCCGGCCATCAGCAAGCCCAAGGAACACACCACGACTTCCCGCGACACGTTGTGGGAAATCGCTGCGAAGAATCGCAATGGCGCCTCGGTGCAGCAGACCATGCTGGCCATCCAGGCGCTGAACCCTGACGCCTTTATCGACGGCAACATCAACCGCATGAAAACCGGCCAGGTCCTGCGCCTGCCGGATTCGGGGCAGAGCACCAGCCTGCCGCAGCCCGAGGCGATTGCTGAAGTGACTGCGCAAAACGCTGCGTGGCGCGAGGGGCGTCGCGGCGGCAATCAGCTCGCCGGCAAGGCGCAACTGGATGCCACCAAGCGTACCCAGGCGGGTAATGCGCCTTCGCAGACCAATACCAAGGACAACCTGAGCCTGGTCTCGGCTGAAGCCGCCAAGAAAGGCGTGAAGGGCGGGGCGGGCGACATCCGGGCCTTGAGCAACAAGCTGGCGGTGACCCAGGAAAGCCTGGATTCGACCCGTCGCGAAAATGAAGAACTGAAAAGCCGCATGGCTGACCTGCAAAGTCAGCTGGACAAGTTGCAGCGGCTGATCGAGCTCAAGAACAATCAACTGGCCAAGTTGCAGACCCCGGGTGGCGCTGCAGCGCAGCCTGCAACCACCGCGACGATGCCGGCCGAGCTGGCTGCACAACCGGCCACACCGGCAGCGACCGCTCCGGCGGCAACCCCGGCGGCTGCGCCGGTCGAAACGCCGGTCAAGGCTGACGCCGCGCCCGCCACCACCGAAGGCAAATTCAACGACCTGCTGACCAACCCGATCGTGCTCGGCGTGATCGGCGGCGCGGCGGGTTTGCTGGTGCTGTTGCTGCTACTGCTGTGGGCCCGCCATCGCAACGCGCGCCTTGAAGAAGAAAAGCACCTGCGCATGGCGCGGGCCCTGGCTGAAGAGCCGGAGTTTGCGCCGAACATTGATCACGACCTGCCATCCGACAGCTTCGAAGGCCTTGATGTACCGCCGCCGAACGTCAAGCTGGCCCCGGCTCCAGCGCCAGTCGTTGCTCCGGTGGTGGCTCCAGTGATTGCACCGGTCGTGGCCCCGGTGGCTGCCGAGCGTCCAGCCGACGCCCTGGCGCAAGCCCAGTCGCACATCGACCGTGGTCATCTGAACCAGGCCGCTGAAGTGCTGGAAGAGGCGATCAAGCAAGAGCCTGCCCGCAGCGACCTGCGTCTCAAGCTGATGGAAGTTCACGGTTTGCAGGGCAACAAGGACGGGTTCGTCACCCAGGAGCGCCAACTGGTCGCCAACGGTGACAACCATGCCCAGGTTGAACAGCTGAAGAGCCGTTTCCCGGCCATGGCTGTGCTC
Organism: Pseudomonas sp. Z18(2022); assembly: GCF_036346535.1. Classification (NCBI taxonomy): domain Bacteria; kingdom Pseudomonadati; phylum Pseudomonadota; class Gammaproteobacteria; order Pseudomonadales; family Pseudomonadaceae; genus Pseudomonas; species Pseudomonas sp. Z18(2022). The sequence continues at coordinate 401,166 of NZ_JAOTOA010000001.1, read as the reverse complement.
GCGGCGGGCGTCAGCGCTGCCGTTGCCGCTGCGGCCCTCGACGCCCAGTACGTCAAGGACCTGCTCAAGGACGAACCCGCGTCGCCTGCACCCGCGCCGGAACCTGCGCCCGAGCTGGACGCGTTTGACACCGATTTCGACCTGAGCCTGGACGACCTGGAAGCCGCTTCGCCGGCCGTGGTCAACCCGGAAGCGGACGACCTGAGCTTCGAGTCCGTGCTGCAGCAGCAGACCGAGGCCAAGGCCAGCGAGGAGGACCTCTCGGACTTCGACCTGGACCTGCAACTTGATCCGCCATCGTCGACCCAGTCCGACGACGACTTCCTCTCCGGCCTTGAAGATCAGATGAAGGACCTGCCGCCGGTAGAGCCGCCGACCCTGACGCCAGCTGACCTGGACGACCTCGACCTGCCGGAAGATTTCGACCTGTCCCTGGCCGACGAGCCCGAGGCGCCTGCTGCGGCCAAACCGGACGCGTTCGCTTCGGAGCTTGACGACGTCAACGCCGAACTGGATCGCCTGTCCCAAAGCCTGGAGCATCCGCCGATCGAACCGTCCTTCACTGCCGAAGATGCGGCATTGGGTGGCGACGAACCGGAATTCGACTTCCTCTCCGGCACCGACGAAGTGGCGACCAAGCTCGACCTGGCCCAGGCCTACATCGACATGGGCGACGCCGATGGCGCGCGGGACATCCTCGCCGAAGTGCTCAACGAGGGCGATGACGGCCAGAAAGGCGAAGCCAAGGAAATGCTCGGCCGGCTGGCTTGATACCTTCCCCTGTAGGAGCGAGCTTGCTCGCGAAGACCGTCCAGGCACCGCGGTTATCCTGGGCTGGCGCGTTATCGTTAACGACCTTCGCGAGCAAGCTCGCTCCTACAAAAAGCCCCACGCACGGCTCGCAGCCTTATAATGGCCGCCTTTGCGCAACTCATCAGGCTCTCAGTTCTTGGCAAATATAGATAACGCGGCCGCCGAAATGGCGGCCGCAGGCTTTTTCAGAATCGCCCTGGGCGTGGAATACAAAGGCTCGCGCTATCGTGGCTGGCAACGCCAGGCCTCCGGCGTGCCGACGGTGCAGGAAACCCTGGAGAAGGCCTTGTCGAAAGTCGCCGACTCGCCGGTCTCGCTGATGTGTGCCGGGCGTACCGACGCCGGTGTGCACGCCTGCGGGCAAGTGGTGCACTTTGATACCCAGGCCGAGCGCACGATGAAGGCGTGGGTCATGGGCGCCAATATCAATTTGCCCCACGACGTCAGCGTCAGTTGGGCCAAGGTGATGCCCGCGCACTTTCATGCGCGCTTCAAGGCCATTGCCCGGCGTTATCGCTATGTGATCTACAACGATCAGATTCGTCCGGCGCACCTCAACGAAGAAATCACCTGGAACCACCGCCCGCTGGACGCCGAGCGTATGGCTGAAGCGGCCCAGCATCTGGTGGGTATCCACGATTTCAGCGCGTTTCGTGCCGGCCAGTGCCAGGCCAAGTCGCCGATCAAGGAGGTCCATCACCTGCGGGTGACGCGCCACGGCAAGATGATCGTGCTGGATATCCGCGCCGGGGCCTTCCTGCACCATATGGTGCGCAATATTGCCGGGGTGCTGATGACCATCGGTACCGGCGAACGCCCGGTGGAGTGGGCCAAGGAAGTGCTGGAAAGCCGGATTCGCCGCACCGGCGGTGTCACGGCGCATCCGTTCGGCCTGTACCTGGTGGATGTGGAGTATCGCGACGAGTTCGAACTGCCCCAGCGGTTCATCGGGCCACACTTCCTCACAGGTTTCAGCGAACTTGGCGGCTGACGCCCTCAAAAGCATTTGTTACCATCCGGGACTTTCCCGGACACGCCCTGAGGTTTCAACGACATGTCTGCCGTTCGCAGCAAGATTTGCGGGATTACCCGCATAGAAGACGCGTTGGCGGCGGTCGAGGCGGGGGTCGATGCCATCGGTTTCGTGTTTTATGCCAAGAGCCCGCGGGCGGTGAATGTGGTGCAGGCGCGGGCGATCATTGCCGCGTTGCCGCCATTCGTGACCACCGTGGGCTTGTTCGTCAACGCCAGCCGCTGCGAACTCAACGAAACCCTCGATGCCGTGCCACTGGACATGCTGCAGTTCCATGGCGATGAAAGCCCTGACGAGTGCGAAAGCTATCAGCGTCCGTATATCAAGGCGCTGCGGGTCAAGGCCGGTGACGATATCGCTGCGGCATGCGCTGCTTATACTGGCGCTCGCGGGATTCTTCTCGACACCTACGTCGAAGGCGTTCCCGGTGGCACTGGAGAAGCGTTCGACTGGTCGTTGATTCCCGAGGGCTTGAGTAAGCCGATCATCCTCGCCGGCGGTCTGAATCCAGGCAACGTGGCGAGTGCCATCCAGCAGGTTCGGCCGTATGCCGTGGACGTCAGCGGCGGGGTGGAGCAGGGCAAGGGCATCAAGGATCACGCAAAGATTCGCGCATTCATGCAAGCCGTGCGCGACAGCAGCGGGACGATGTGACGGCTGGCAGTCTGCCGCCGTCCATAACTACCACTGTGTAAAACAGCCCGGCGCCGCCTGTGGGAGGCCCGGAAATGAAGTGGCAACCCTGCATGGCAGGTTGTCTGGAAGGCTGAGGACACAGGCAGGAAATGGCAGGTCGAACGTCTGACCCCGTCCAGCTTGTGTCATCGCCACATATGAATTTAGCTCAAGGGCATACGCGGGGCTGTGTTCAAGCCACCGGTACTGGAGAAAGAAAGCATGAGCAACTGGTTAGTAGACAAACTGATCCCCTCGATCATGCGTTCCGAGGTGAAGAAAAGCTCGGTTCCTGAAGGTCTTTGGCACAAGTGCCCATCCTGCGACGCGGTGCTGTACCGCCCGGAGCTGGAAAAGACCCTGGACGTTTGCCCCAAGTGCAACCACCACATGCGTATCGGCGCCCGCGCCCGCATTGATATCTTCCTCGACGCCGACGGTCGCTCCGAGCTGGGCGCCGACCTGGAGCCGGTTGACCGTCTGAAATTCCGCGACGGCAAGAAGTACAAGGACCGCCTGACCGCTGCCCAGAAGCAGACCGGTGAAAAGGACGCGCTGATTTCCGTCAGCGGCAAGCTGCTGGGCATGCCGGTAGTGGTTTCCGCCTTCGAATTCTCCTTCATGGGTGGTTCCATGGGTGCCATCGTCGGTGAGCGTTTCGTACGTGCCGCCAACTACGCCCTGGAAAACCGTTGCCCGATGATCTGCTTCGCAGCGTCCGGCGGCGCGCGGATGCAGGAAGCACTGATTTCCCTGATGCAAATGGCCAAGACCTCCGCGGTACTGGCGCGTCTGCGTGAAGAAGGTATTCCGTTCATCTCCGTGCTGACCGATCCGGTCTACGGCGGCGTTTCCGCCAGCCTGGCAATGCTGGGTGACGTGATCGTCGGTGAGCCCAAAGCCCTGATCGGCTTCGCCGGCCCGCGTGTGATCGAGCAGACCGTGCGCGAAAAACTGCCGGAAGGCTTCCAGCGCAGCGAATTCCTGCTGGAGCACGGCGCGATCGACCTGATCATTGCGCGTGGCGAACTGCGTCCGCGCCTGGGTAACCTGCTGGCACAAATGATGGGCCTGCCGACACCTGTGTACGTCGCACCTAAAGTAGAGCCGATCGTCGTGCCGCCGGTGCCTGCAAACATATGACCCAACGTACCCTGGGCGAATGGCTCGCCTACCTTGAGCAGTTGCATCCGTCAGCCATCGACATGGGCCTGGAGCGCTCGCAACAGGTAGCGGCCCGCCTCGGGTTGGGCAGGCCGGCGCCGCGCGTGATCACGGTCACCGGCACCAACGGCAAGGGCTCTACCTGCGCCTTTGTCGCAGCCTTGCTGCAAGCCCAGGGCCTGAAGGTCGGCGTGTACAACTCGCCGCACCTGCTGCGCTACAACGAGCGGGTGCAACTCAATGGCGTCGAAGCCACTGACGAGCAGCTCTGCGAAGCCTTCGCCGCACTCGATGCCGGGCGTGGCGAAATTTCCCTGACCTATTTCGAGATGGGCACCCTGGCGGCGTTCTGGCTGTTCGAGCGTGCACAACTCGATGTGGTGGTGCTGGAAGTTGGCCTGGGCGGGCGACTGGATACGGTCAATGTGGTGGATGCCGACCTGGCGCTGGTCACCAGCATCGGCGTCGACCATGCCGACTACCTGGGTAACACCCGTGAATCCGTGGCCTATGAAAAGGCCGGGATCTTCCGCCAGGGCAAGCCGGCACTGTGCGGCGACCTGGATCCGCCGCATACCTTGCTGGACAAGGTGCGTGAGCTGGATTGCCCGTTCTTCCTGCGTGGGCGTGATTTCAATCTCGAGATTGGCGAGCAGCATTGGCAATGGCGCGGGCTTGATGCGCGCGGCCAGGCTGTCGAGTTGCGCGACCTGCCGCTGCTGAACCTGCCGATGGAAAACGCGGCCCTTGCCCTGCAAGCCTATCTGTTGCTGGATTTGCCCTGGCATGCCGAGCAGATTGCCGCTACGTTGCAGGCTACTCGCGTGGTGGGGCGTCTGGATCGACGTGCCTTCGACTGGAATGGCAAGCGCCTGAACCTGTTGCTGGACGTGGGGCATAACCCTCACGCCGCCGAATATCTGGCCAAGCGCCTGGCGCGCACGCCGCCTGTCGGTCGCCGCCTGGCGGTGTTCGGGTTGTTGTCCGATAAAGACCTGGATGGCGTGGTTGCGCCCTTGCTGGGCAACGTTCAAGCCTGGGCAGTTGCGCCGCTGGATACGCCACGCAGTCGTCCTGCCGCCGAGTTGCAGGTAGCGTTGCAGAACCTTGGTGCGTCGGTGACGTCCCATGCAAGCGTGACAGCCGCCCTGGAAGCCCAGTGCGCGATTGCGACGCCTGAGGATGAGATTCTGTTGTTCGGATCATTTTATTGTGTTGCCGAGGCGCTCGAATGGTTGTCCCGGCGCTCCACGGAGGAAGCTGCACATGGCATTACTGGATAGCGCATACAAGCAGCGAATGGTCGGAGCCCTGGTTCTGGTGGCGTTGGCGGTGATTTTTCTGCCGATGCTGTTTTCCCGCCAGGACGAGCAGCGCCAGGTGGTTGTAGAAGCTCCGGCTGCGCCACAGGCGCCAGCGGTGCCGCAGGTTCAGGTTGAGCCGGTGGTGGTGCCCGAGCCGCAGGCGTTGCCTGAAGAAGAGCCGGTGCCAACCGATGACGAAGTGGCTGCACAGCAAGCGCCGTCGATGCCGATTCAGCCGAGCGTGCCGGTGGTGAAGCCTGCACCTGCTGCTCCGGCCGTCGCGGCCAAGCCTGCAACGCCTGCGCCTGCGCCAAAACCGGTAGCGCCGCAACCGGCTGCACCGGGCAAGCCGGACGTGGGCCAGAGCCGCATCGATCCGAACGGCTTGCCGATCACTTGGTCGATCCAGCTGGCCAGCCTGGCGAACCGCGAAAGTGCTGATGCGTTGCAGAAAAAGCTGCGTACTCAGGGTTACAACGCCTATATCCGCAGTGCCGATGGCAAGAACCGGGTCTTTATCGGACCGTTGATCGAGCGTGCCGAAGCCGATCGCCTGCGGGACTTGCTGGACCGCCAGCAGAACCTGAAAGGTTTTGTGGTTCGCTTCCAGCCTGAGCGCGGTTAAAACTGCAGGAGCCGGCTTGCCGGCGATGGCGGCCTCGAGGACGCTATCGCCGGCAAGCCGGCTCCTGCATTTATCTGGCGCAACTCATTGATTTCAAATGCACTGCCAATCACAGCTTACCGATAGCCCGGCGCTCTGCTAAAATGCGCCGCCTTATCCGTCTGTAGGCTGAACTGTGCCATTTACCTGGGTTGACTGGGCGATCGTTGCAATCGTCGCCATCTCCGCTTTGATCAGTCTAAGCCGCGGCTTCGTTAAAGAAGCACTGTCGTTGCTGACATGGATCATCGCAGGGGTTGTAGCCTGGATGTTCGGCGGGTCATTGTCGGTCTACCTGGCCGGATACATCGAGACACCTTCGGCTCGCGTCATCGCGGGCTGCGCCATCATGTTCATCGCCACGTTGTTGGTGGGGGCAATGGTCAATTATCTTATCGGCGAATTGATACGTGTCACCGGCCTCTCCGGGACCGATCGATTTCTCGGCATGGCCTTCGGCGCCGCCCGTGGCGGGCTGCTGGTGGTTGTGGCGGTCGGGCTGTTGAGCCTGGGGCCGGTACAGCAGGATTCGTGGTGGCAGGAGTCGGTACTCGTGCCAAAATTTCTATTGGTTGCAGATTGGTCCAAAAACCTCATTTTGGGGTGGAGCAGTCAGTGGCTGGCCAGCGGGATCAGCGTACCCGCTGATCTTCCGTTCAAGGAACACCTCTTGCCGGCCAAAACGCCTCAGTAAGTTGTGTTCAGTCAAGATTCATTAAGTAGGGGTTGCGTCGCATGTGTGGCATCGTCGGTATCGTCGGTAAGTCGAACGTGAATCAGGCGCTGTATGACGCGCTAACCGTCCTCCAGCACCGCGGCCAGGATGCTGCCGGTATTGTGACCAGCCACGACGGCCGGTTATTCCTGCGCAAGGACAATGGTCTGGTGCGTGACGTGTTCCATCAGCGCCACATGCAGCGCCTGGTCGGGCACATGGGCATTGGTCACGTGCGCTACCCGACCGCGGGCAGTTCGACGTCGGCTGAAGCCCAGCCGTTTTACGTCAACTCGCCGTATGGCATCACCCTGGCGCACAACGGCAACCTGACCAACGTTGAACAGCTGGCCAAGGAGATTTACGAATCTGACCTGCGCCACGTCAACACCAACTCGGACTCCGAAGTACTGCTGAACGTGTTCGCCCACGAGCTGGCCCAGCGCGGCAAGCTGCAGCCGACCGAAGAAGACGTGTTCGCCGCCGTGACTGACGTGCATAACCGTTGCGTCGGTGGTTACGCCGTCGTAGCGATGGTGACCGGCTACGGTATCGTCGGTTTCCGCGACCCCCACGGTATCCGCCCGATCGTGTTCGGCCAGCGTCACACCGACGAAGGCGTCGAGTACATGATCGCCTCCGAAAGCGTGTCCCTGGACGTGCTGGGCTTCACCCTGATCCGCGACCTGGCGCCGGGCGAAGCGGTCTACATCACTGAAGACGGCAAGCTGCACACCCGTCAGTGCGCACTGAACCCGAAACTCACCCCGTGCATCTTCGAACACGTCTACCTGGCGCGTCCGGATTCGATCATCGACGGTGTTTCGGTGTACAAGGCGCGTCTGCGCATGGGTGAGAAGCTGGCCGACAAGATCCTGCGCGAGCGCCCGGATCACGACATCGACGTGGTTATCCCGATCCCGGACACCAGCCGCACCGCAGCGCTGGAACTGGCGAACCACCTGGGCGTGAAATTCCGCGAAGGCTTCGTCAAGAACCGCTACATCGGCCGGACCTTCATCATGCCTGGCCAGGCAGCACGCAAGAAGTCGGTACGCCAGAAGCTCAACGCCATCGAGCTGGAATTCCGCGGCAAGAACGTGATGCTGGTGGATGACTCCATCGTACGTGGTACCACCTGCAAGCAGATCATCCAGATGGCCCGCGAAGCCGGGGCCAAGAACGTTTACTTCTGTTCCGCCGCGCCAGCCGTGCGTTACCCGAACGTGTACGGCATCGACATGCCGAGCGCCCACGAACTGATCGCCCACAACCGTTCGACCCAGGACGTTGCGGACCTGATCGGCGCCGACTGGCTGATCTACCAGGACCTGCCGGACCTGATCGAAGCCGTCGGCGGTGGCAAGATCAAGATCGAGGAGTTCGACTGCGCGGTGTTCGACGGCAAGTACGTCACCGGCGATGTCGACGAGGCCTACCTGAACAAGATCGAGCAGGCCCGTAACGATTCCTCGAAGATCAAGACCCAGGCGGTCAGCGCGATCATCGACCTGTACAACAACTGAGTAGACACCGGCCCTGGTATCGGTGGCTGACAATGTAGGAGCGAGCTTGCTCGCGAAGGTCGTCAACGATGACGCGGGCATTCTGAATTAGCGCGCTGTTCTTGAGCCTTTCGCGAGCAAGCTCGCTCCTACAGGTTATGCCTGGGGGCGTTTGGATTTTTAAAGCATTGAGTTGAGGAGTAGAGCATGAGTCAGGAATGGGATGCCGGTCGCTTGGACAGCGACCTCGATGGCGTAGCTTTCGATACCCTGGCTGTGCGCGCCGGCCAGCACCGCACCCCGGAAGGTGAGCACGGTGACCCGATGTTCTTTACCTCCAGCTACGTGTTCCGCACCGCGGCCGACGCCGCTGCGCGCTTTGCCGGTGAAGTGCCGGGCAACGTTTATTCGCGCTACACCAACCCGACCGTGCGTGCGTTCGAAGAGCGTATCGCCGCGCTGGAAGGCGCCGAGCAAGCCGTTGCCACCGCCACGGGCATGGCCGCGATTCTTGCGGTGGTGATGAGCCTGTGCAGCGCCGGCGACCACGTGCTGGTGTCGCGTAGCGTGTTTGGCTCGACCATCAGCCTGTTCGAAAAGTACTTCAAGCGCTTTGGCATCGAAGTCGACTACGTGCCGCTGGCGGACCTGTCCGGCTGGGACGCGGCCATCAAGGCCAACACCAAATTGCTGTTCGTCGAGTCGCCGTCCAATCCGTTGGCCGAGCTGGTAGACATCGCCGCATTGTCCGAGGTGGCTCACGCCAAGGGCGCGATGCTGATCGTCGACAACTGCTTCTGCACCCCGGCATTGCAGCAGCCGCTGAAGCTGGGCGCGGATATCGTCGTGCATTCGGCCACCAAGTTCATCGACGGCCAGGGCCGTTGCATGGGCGGTGTGGTTGCCGGTCGCAGCGAACAGATGAAGGAAGTGGTGGGCTTCTTGCGCACCGCCGGCCCGACCCTGAGCCCGTTCAACGCCTGGATCTTCCTTAAAGGCCTGGAAACCCTGAGCCTGCGGATGAAGGCCCATTGTGCCAACGCCCAAGCCTTGGCCGAGTGGCTGGAGCAGCAGGACGGCATCGAGAAAGTCCACTACGCCGGGCTCAAGAGCCACCCGCAACACGAGTTGGCCCAGCGCCAGCAACGTGGTTTCGGCGCCGTGGTGAGTTTCGAGGTCAAGGGCGGCAAAGAGGGCGCCTGGCGCTTTATCGATGCAACCCGCCTGATCTCCATCACCGCCAACCTGGGTGACAGCAAGACCACTATCACTCACCCAAGCACCACCTCCCACGGCCGCCTGGCGCCGCAGGAGCGTGAAGCGGCCGGTATTCGCGACAGCCTGATCCGCATTGCCGTGGGCCTGGAAGACGTTGCTGACTTGCAGGCCGATCTGGCCCGTGGGTTGGCTGCCCTGTGATCGAGTGGTCCATGGAGGCGGCAAGCGCCAGTAACGGGCGGGTCGCGCTGGTGACCGGCGCGGCGCGGGGCATCGGCCTGGGGATTGCTGCCTGGTTGATCAGCGAAGGCTGGCAGGTGGTGCTCACCGACCTCGACCGTGAGCGCGGTTCCAAGGTGTCCAAGGTGCTGGGCGACAACGCCTGGTTTATCACCATGGACGTGGCCGATGAGCGGCAGGTTGCCCGGGGCGTGGCCGAGGTGCTTGGCCAGTTCGGGCGCCTGGATGCGTTGGTGTGCAACGCCGCGGTGGCCGACCCGCGCAATATCACCCTGGAAAGCCTCGACCTGGCTTACTGGAACCGGGTGCTGGCGGTGAACCTCAGTGGGCCGATGTTGCTGGCCAAACACTGTGCGCCGTATCTGCGGGCTCACGGTGGTGCGATTGTTAACCTGGCCTCGACCCGGGCTCGTCAGTCGGAACCGGACACCGAGGCCTACGCGGCGAGCAAGGGTGGTTTGCTGGCCCTGACTCATGCGCTGGCCATCAGCCTTGGGCCGGAAGTGCGGGTCAATGCCGTCAGCCCGGGCTGGATCGATGCCCGCGACCCGGCTGCACGCCGTGCCGAGCCGCTGACGGATGCCGATCACGCCCAGCACCCGGCGGGCAGGGTTGGCACTGTGGAAGACGTGGCGGCGATGGTGGCGTGGTTGCTGTCGCGCAATGCGGGGTTTGTGACCGGGCAGGAGTTCGTCGTTGACGGTGGCATGAGCAAGAAGATGATTTACAGCGAGTAGGGCGCGTGACGGTCCTGAAGCAATTTTGTCTTTTTCAGAAAAACTTCAAGCGGGCTATTGACTTAGGTCCGCTACCTGCGTAAATTTCGCGGCCTCAACGAAGCAAAGGGTGATTAGCTCAGCTGGGAGAGCATCTGCCTTACAAGCAGAGGGTCGGCGGTTCGATCCCGTCATCACCCACCACTTCTTGAGAGTTTTGCCTTCGGGCAAGACGCAACGTTAAAGGTTGCACCGACGCGCAGCGGTAGTTCAGTCGGTTAGAATACCGGCCTGTCACGCCGGGGGTCGCGGGTTCGAGTCCCGTCCGCTGCGCCATATTTTCCAGGTCTGATGTTTCAGATTTGAGATTGAACAGCCAAGGCTGATCAGTCAGATGTTTGAAGGCGGTTGAAGGTGACACTTCAGCAGTCTGAGCGATACGCAGCGGTAGTTCAGTCGGTTAGAATACCGGCCTGTCACGCCGGGGGTCGCGGGTTCGAGTCCCGTCCGCTGCGCCATATCTGTTCCAGGGCCCACTGAACGCCCTGAGACGCCAAAACAAGCCGCTGGCTTGGTTGGATCGATAGCAAAGACCCTGGTCGAAAGACCGGGGTTTTTTGTGTCTGCGATTTGGCTAAGTGCTTGATGCGCAGGGGCCGGCAAGCCAGCCCCGCGACTCGGGATCAGAACCCCAGTTTGTCTCGCAGCCCGTAATACCAGGCCCCCAATGCCGCGAACGGCGTGCGCAACAGTTGCCCGCCCGGGAACGGGTAGTGCGGCAGGCCGGCAAACGCATCAAAACGTTCAGCCTGGCCTCTCAGGGCTTCCGCCAGCACCTTGCCCGCCAGGTGGGTGTACGTCACGCCATGGCCGCTGCAGCCCTGGGAGTAGTAGATGTTGTCGCCCAGGCGACCAACCTGCGGCAGACGCGACAGGGTCAACAGGAAATTGCCGGTCCAGGCGTAATCAATCTTCACGTCCTTGAGTTGCGGGAACGCCTTGAGCATCTTCGGCCGGATGATCGCTTCGATATTCGCCGGGTCCCGCGCGCCATACACCACGCCCCCACCGAAGATCAGGCGCTTGTCGCTGGTCAGGCGGTAGTAGTCCAGCAAGTAGTTGCAGTCTTCTACGCAGTAATCCTGCGGCAACAGCGTCTTCGCCAACTCGTCGCCCAACGGCGCGGTGGTGATCACTTGTGTGCCGCACGGCATCGACTTGGCTGCCAGTTCCGGCACCAGGTTCCCCAGGTAGGCATTGCCTGCGACAATAATGAACTTGGCCCTGACCTTGCCATGTGCCGTATGCACCACGGGATTGGCACCGCGCTCAATGCGAGTCGCCGCCGACTGCTCGTAAATCGTGCCGCCGAGGGACTCCACCGCCGCCGCTTCGCCCAGTGCCAGGTTCAGCGGGTGAATATGCCCGCCGCTCATGTCCAGCAGGCCGCCCACATAGTTGTCACAGGCGACCACTTCGCGAATCCGGCGTTCGTCCAGCAGCTCCAGCTGGGTGTGGCCGTAGCGCTCCCACAGGCGCTTCTGCGACTCCAGGTGGCCCATGTGCTTGCTGTTCAGTGCGGCGAACACACCGCCGTCCTTCAGGTCGCACTGGATCTGATACTTGGCCACCCGCTCGCGAATGATCCTGCCGCCCTCAAACGCCATATCCCCCAACAACTGCGCCTGCCTGGGGCCGACACTGCGCTCGATCACATCGATGTCACGGCTATAGCTGTTGACGATCTGCCCGCCGTTGCGGCCCGACGCGCCAAAACCCACCTTGGCGGCTTCCAGTACCGTCACGCGAAAACCGTTCTCCAGCAGAAACAGCGCGCTGGAAAGCCCGGTATAGCCGGCACCGATCACGCACACATCGGTTTCGACTTCGCCTTGCAGCTCCGGGCGAGGAGGTACCGCATTCGCAGACGCGGCGTAATACGACTGGGGGTAGGGGGTGTTCGCCATCCTGGAACCTCTGTTTTATATTTTTTACGAGTGCGCCGATCCTACCTGAGTTGAAAATCCGCTGCCAGCCACCGGAAAAATACGGTTGTACCGGTCACAAATAAAAAATTCGCATATTCATAGGCTTAGCTGCAAAAAAGGTGTTGACAGCCCTCCGGAATTCCGTAGAATGCCGCCTCACAGCAGGCACGTAGCTCAGTTGGTTAGAGCACCACCTTGACATGGTGGGGGTCGTTGGTTCGAGTCCAATCGCGCCTACCAAACAAAATCCGCTCTGCTGGGCGGTCTAGAAGGGCTCACCGAAAGGTGGGCCCTTTTTTGTTGCCTGGGATTTGTGAGCCAGCGACAAATCCCTCAATCAATACGCTATTCAGCGCTCACCTTTCCCACCCGCGACAGCAAGGTTGCCCAACACCTCATCAATCACCCCCAGCTGCCAGTTGAAATACGGATTGAACGTCAACCGCGCATGCATCTTGCCCGCTTCCCGATAACCCCAGTCCGAATACCACACCTCTGACCCCTGTTCGCAGGCGCGTGTGGCATCTTCCGTCTGGCCGTTCCAGCAAAACCGCAGGCTGCCCTGTTCGCCGTACAGTGCGTTATCGGGTGAAAACAACAAGCCCATATGGGAGAACTGGCTGATCCGCAGCTGCGGCAAGTAGTCGGTGCGTGCTTTTACGCGCTGGGTGTCCCAGGCGCTCTCCGGCAATGTGCCGTACCAGGCGAGGCGGCTGTGGGGGTTGCTGAAGCGTTGCTGGAATGTCTCCAGCACATAGTTTGTATCGAGCACTGAGTCGTGGGCGGCGACGGCAATGAATACCGGCTTGTCGTAGGTTCGATGCTCAAGATCCTGGCGGGCCACCCGGCTGCTGCGGTAGAACTGGGCGAAGCCGTTGGTGGGGACGGTCATGTAGCGCACCAGGCTCTGTTGTGGCCGGCTGGCGTCTGGCGCCAGCAGCCAGGGGCGCGCCCAACTGATCAACGGCGTCAGCCAGTCGTAGGTCATGCTGGACTGGAAAGCGGGGGAGAACAGCAGCAACCCGGCGACGTCGTCGTGTTGGTAGGCGTAGTCGAGCACCAGGTTGGCACCGGTGGAGAAGCCGCCGAGGTAGATTTCACCCACTTGCGCGCGAAGTATCGCGGCCTGTTCGTCGACTACCCGGCGCCAGTCCTCCATGCGTACCTGCAGCATGTCGGACGGCTGTGTGCCATGGCCCGGAAGCAGCACGGTCCTTACCAGAAAGCCGCGGGCGGCGAGCGCGCTGCCGAGGTCGTGGAAGGACCAGGGTGAGTCACCCAAACCGTGCACCAGGATGATCCCGCGTTTGGGCGCTCCAGCCGGTCGCCACTCCTGTGGTGCATTCCAGTTGAGTTCGGCTTCCCTGTCGGTGCCCTGGAAATTGCGATGGTCGCGCAGCCATTGCAAAGTATCGAGTCGGTACGCTTCGAATGACTTCTGGCCCAACGGCATGCCCTGTTCGGCGAACGCGACAGTGCAGAGCAGAAGAGCGAGGATGCCGCAAGCAACGCTCCAGAGCGTTTTGCGGGGCAGCATATAAGGCGTGTTGTTCAAGGCAGGTTCTCAGTGGGGCGTAACCCTAAGGTCATGCACGATAATTACCTGCCAGGTATCGCCGATAGTGCGAAACAGTAGCAAGACGTTTCTTGCGATCTCAGAAACGATCCAGCCGATAGGGCCCAAGTGCCAGTAATCCATCGGGTGCAGACGATGCCAGCTGTGCAATCAACTCCGCCGTCACCGCCGCCTGTGTCAGCCCCAGATGCTGATGCCCGAACGCAAGCAACACCTTGCCCTGGCACACCTTGTCGATGATCGGCAGCGAGTCCGGCAGGGAAGGCCGGAACCCCATCCACGGCGTCGCGTCTTCAGCCTTCAAGTCACGACGAAACAACCCCCGGCTCAGTCGATGCAACTGCCATGCGCGCTCCATGTTCGGTGGGCGATCCAGGCCTGCGAACTCTACCGTGCCCGCCAATCGCAGCCCGTCGGTCATCGGCGTCATGATGAACTTGCGCTCCAGGGAGGTGACGGCAAACGGCAGTCGCCCGTGCTCGTGGGGCAGCATCAGGTGATAGCCACGCTCGGTGTCCAGCGGGACCTTCTTGCCCGTCAGCGCGGCGGTCAATCTGGCCGAATGCGCACCGCAGGCGATCAACACCTGACGCGCCGCTACTACGCCTTGGCCGGTCATCAACGAAACACCGTGCTCGTCCAGCTTTGCGCCCACCACCTGGCGCTTGAGAAACTGTACTCCACTGGCCTTGGCTGCTTCCATCAGCTCGCAAACTGCCTGATAGGGATCAAGAAAGTGCCCGGTGCGTGGAAAGAACAGCCCGCCCTGAATCCCTTCGCTGAGTTGCGGCGCTACCTCCTGCACTGCGCTGGCCTGCCAGTAATCCACCGGCACTGCCTGCTGGTGCATGCGGGCCTGCAAGGCATCGATGGTTTGTCGCGAGTCGGGGCGTTCGAAGATCAGCAGCGAGCCGTCTTCGCGCATCAGCCCGGGGCGATCGATACTGCCCAGCAGCCGGTGCCAGGCGCCCAGGCTGCTTTCATTAAGGGCGCGAATGCCGGCGACCGTACGCTGGAAGGCCGCCGGACGCAGGTTCAACAGCAGGCGGGTAAACCAGGGCAGTGCACGCGGCATGTATTTCCAGTCCAGGCGCAGCGGCCCCATCGGGTCCATGAGCATGGCGGGCAAGCGCGTCAGGATCGACGCATCCGCGATCGGGAACACTTGCTCGGTCGCCAGGTGCCCGGCGTTGCCGAACGAGGCGCCGTGGCCGGGTTCCTGCTGGTCGATGATGATCACGCGCCGGCCTTGGCGAGCCAGTTGCAGCGCGCAGGCAACGCCGATGATTCCGGCGCCCACTACGGCGATATCAGGCATGACGTTATCGGACATGGCCTAGGCTTCTCTCTGGCCGTCGAGCAAGCGCCGCAGCAGCAATGGATTGCCGTGTTGGAGCGCCGTCGGCAGCAAGCCATCCGGGAAGTCCTGGTAGCACACCGGCCGCAGGAATCGCAGGATGGCGGCCGTACCCACCGAGGTAGTGCGCGAATCCGAGGTAGCCGGGAAAGGCCCGCCGTGCACCATCGCATCAGACACTTCCACGCCGGTCGGCCAGCCGTTGACCAGTAGGCGACCGGCCTTGCGTTCCAGGGTCGGCAACAATGCGCGGGCGGTGTCCAGGTCGTCCTCATCCAGATGCAGGGTGGCGGTCAGTTGGCCTTCCAGGTGTTCGCTGACCTGGCGGACTTCATCGGCATTGGCGCATTGCACAATCAACGAGGCGGCGCCGAATATCTCGGCTTGCAAGCTGTGATTGGCGAGAAAATCCCGGGCATGGGTCACGAACAGATGGGCTCGGCCCTGGTTGGGGCCCGCTGCCGGCAAACCGGTACCCGCGACCTGAGCGTGCTTGGCAAACTCGCTGACGCCGTCTTCGTAAGCCTTGAAGATCCCCGGTGTGAGCATGGTCTGGGCTGCGCTGCGTTGAAGCAAATGGGTGGCGCTGTCGATGAAGTGGTCCAGTGCTTGCCCGGCGACGGCAATCACCAGGCCGGGGTTGGTGCAGAACTGGCCGGCACCCTGGGTGAGTGACGCGATAAATCCCTGCGCCAATGCTTCGCCCCGCGTGCTCAATGCCGCCGAAAACAGATAAACCGGATTGATCGAACTCATCTCCGCATACACCGGAATCGGCTCGGGACGCGCCTGGGCCGCCTGGCACAAGGCAATACCGCCGCTGCGCGAACCGGTGAAGCCCACGGCCTTGATACGCGGATCGCAGACCAATGCGATACCGACCTCACGCCCCGAGCCATACAACAGCGAAAACACACCTTCAGGCAGCCCACATTGCTTAACCGCCTTGGCCACCGCGCGCCCCACCAGTTCGCTGGTGCCAGGATGCGCGCTGTGAGCCTTCACGATCACCGGGCAACCGGCCGCCAGTGCCGACGCGGTATCACCGCCCGCCACCGAAAATGCCAACGGAAAATTACTCGCCCCGAACACCGCCACCGGCCCCAACGGCACCTGGCGCTGACGCAGGTCCGAGCGGGGCAGCGGTTGGCGATCCGGTTGCGCGGTATCGACCCGCACATCCAGCCATTCACCGGCGCGCACGGTGCGGGCAAAGGTGCGCAGTTGCTGGCAGGTGCGCCCGCGTTCACCCTGGATCCGTGGGCGGGGCAGGCCGGTCTCGGCCATCGCCCGTTCAATCAATTCATCGCCCAGGGCTTCGATTTCGCTGGCGATGGTTTCAAGGCATTCGGCGCGAGCCGCCAACGGCGTTTCGCGATAGCTGTCGAAGGCGCTCCAGGCCAAGGTGCAGGCTTGTTCCACATGCTCGGCGGTGCCGCCGGCGTAGGCGGGTTCGAGCGCAAGGTGGGTGGCAGGATTGATCGCCCGGATTGCTTCGCGGCTGCCTGGAATGGAGTGCTGACCAATCAGCATGGTGCCCGTCAGAGTCATGGCGTAGTCCTGAAAGCTAAAGATGGGGCTGGCAAAGAACATCCAGTGTGGGAACTGTCGAGCCCGAGCGAGGCTGCGATGCAGGCGCCGCGGTTTAACAGGGACACCGCGGTGATCCCATCGCAGCCTCGCCGGGGCTCGACAGCTCCCACAATTGATCTTTGCTGCCTTGAATAGTGTTAAGCGACGTTCTGCTCAGCCGACCAGTTGGCGTACCACTGGCGGTACAGCGCGTACTGGTTCTCGGCATAACGGCGCTGGGCGTCGCTCAGGGCATCGGTTTCGTTGAAGTGCAGGGTGTATTCCTTGTCGCCGTTGAGCACCATCAGGTGCTTGTAAAACAGCACCAGGTCGCAACCTTCGTCGAAGGACGACAGCACTGCCAGCGCCGCCTCCAGCTCCCGCGCCTGGCGGCGTGCGGTGGCATCACCCTTGGCGGCTTTCTTGCTCAGGGCCACCAATTGCAGCACTTCCCGTGGCAGCGCGTTGCCGATGCCGGTGATCGCGCCGGTGGCGTTGCAGTTGACGAAGCCGTGGACCACCTGGGTGTCCACGCCCACCATCAAGGTCACGTCATCGTCCTTGGACGTGATGTGTTCTGCCGCGTAACGCAGGTCGGCAGCGCCGCCGAATTCCTTGAAACCGATCAGGTTCGGGTACTCGCGACGCAGTTCGAAGAACAGGTCGGCGCGGGTGGCGAAGCCGTAGTAAGGACTGTTGTAGATCACCGCCGGCAGGTTCGGCGCTGCCTTGAGGATGGCCGCAAAGTGATCCTTTTGTGCCGTCGCCGACGCGCCACGGGACAGCACCCGCGGGATGACCATCAAGCCGTGGGCACCGACCTTGGCTGCATGCGCCGCGTGGGCGACCGCTTCACGGCTGTTGACTGCGCCGGTGCCGACGATGGTCGGTACGCCAGCGGCCACCAGGCGTGCCACGCCTTCCTGGCGTTCGGCTTCCGTGAGCAACGGCCAGTCGCCCATGGAACCGCAGTACACCACCGCGCTCATGCCGATATCAATCAGTTCGCGACCCTTGGCGACCAGTGCGTCGAAGTCCGGTTTACGGTCGGCGGTGCACGGGGTCATCAGCGCGGGGATGCAGCCGGTGAAGATGTTGGTGTTCATGGTTTCAGCTCCAGTTTGATTGAAGGGGCGGGGGCGGTTCAGATGCCCCACGCGAAGGGATCCTGTTCGTCGATCAGCAAGGTGCTGTCGGCGGTCATGTAGGCGCGGCCGGTGATGGAAGGGCGCACACGTTCGCCTTCCCATTCATAGCTGCCTTCGAATTGGCTGCCGGTGATGCTCGCCTGCACCCAGGGTTCACCGGCGGCGAGTTTGCCGTCGGCCGCCAGGCACGCCAGCTTGGCGCTGGTACCGGTGCCGCAGGGCGAGCGGTCGTAGGCTTTGCCCGGGCACATGACGAAGTTGCGGCTGTCGGCCTGAGCGTCGTCGGCGAACAGTTCGATATGGTCGATCAGGGCGCCGTCTTCGCCGTGGATGCCCTGGTGTTCAAGGGCCTTGAGCATCGCCCAGGTGTAATCGGTCAGGGCTTCGACGTTGTCCATTTGCAGCACTTGGCCGTGCTCGGAAACCAGGAAGAACCAGTTACCGCCCCAGGCGATGTCGCCGTACACCCGGCCGTACCCGGGCACATCTACCGGCACCTTTTGGCGATAGCGATAGGCGGGCACATTGCGCAGGGTCACCGCGCCGTCTGCGTGCAACGTGGCGCTGACCGGGCCCACCGGCGTGTCGATCTTGTGCACACCCGGCGCGATCTGCCCCAGGTGATGCAACGAGGCGACCAGGCCGATGGTGCCGTGGCCGCACATGCCGAGGTAGCCGGCGTTGTTGAAGAAAATCACGCCGCAGGTGGCATCGGCCGAGACCGGTGCGCAATACAGCGCGCCCACCAGTACATCGTTGCCACGGGGTTCCAGCAGGCACGCCCTGCGCCATTGGTCATGTTGGGTGCGCAGGTCGTCGAGCTTGTCGACCATGGTTTCGCCGGCAAGCGTGGGAAAACCGCTCATCACCAAGCGCGTGGGTTCGCCGCCGGTATGAGAGTCAATGATGTGGACTCGTTTCATATCACTATCCATTCAGGGGTGGGCTGAGGCTCAGGAAGCAAGCTGCACTCGGCCGATGTCGGGCTCAGGCGCTTCGCTTTCGTCGTCTTCGGTTTCCAGGCGAACCAGATGGGCCGGCACGCCGGTGGCTGCGCCCCAGTAATAAATACCCAGCGCGCAAACGGCGACGACCACGGTGTCGAAGGGATGGCTGAGGATGCCCAGGCCACCGAAGCTGCCGAGTTTCGACAGGAGGATGGTCACGGCGTAGAAGCCGATCAGCCAGGCGGAGGAACGCACCTGGCGGCCCAGGCTCAGGTGCAGGGTCGGCACAAAACGCCCGCACAGCAGGTACACCACGAACATCAGGATTTGCAGGCCGAGCAGCCACGACACGGTGCTCCAGCCGGACCAGTAGACGATCAGCGCGGCGATGATGAACGACAGCGGGCCGAGCACCGCCATCCACTTGACCCGGAACGGGCGCGGCAGGTCTGGCGCGTTGCGGCGCAGCGCGGCAACAGAAACCGGTGCTACGGCGTAGCTCAACACCAGCGCGGCGGACACCACGTTGATCAGCGCTTCCCACGACGGGAAGGGCAGGGTCCAGAACACCGACAGGCCAAAGGTCAGCCACAGCGCAGGGCGCGGGATGCCGGACTTTTCATCGATGCGCGTGAAGACCTTGAAGAAGGTCCCGGTTTGCGCCCAACCGTAGATCACCCGTGGCGTGGCGTTCATGTAGATGTTGCCGCAACCGCTGGGGGAGATCACCGCATCGGCCACCACCAGGTAGGCCAGCCAGCCCACACCCAGGGCGAGGGCGATATCGCGATACGGCAGGGCCAGTTCCTTGGCCACGCCGGCCCAGCCGTTGGCGAGCATTTCGGTGGGGATGCCGCCGAGGAAGGCGGTCTGCAACAGCACGTAGATCGCCGTGGAGAGCAGTACCGACAGGATCAACGCAATCGGAATGGTGCGTTGTGGGTTTTTCACTTCGCTGGCCACCGAGATGATCGGCGTCAGGCCCAGGTAAGCGAAAATCACACCCCCGGCGGACACGGCCATTTCGATGCCCGACAGGCCGAACGGTGCAAAGCCCTGGGAATGGAAATTCTCCGGTTTGAAGAAGGTGAACAGCACGCCGATCACCAGCAGCGGCACGATGAACTTGAACACGCTGACCAGGTTATTGGCCATGGCGAAGGTCTTTACGCTGCGGTAGTTGAGAGCGAAAAACAGCGAGAGCAGCGCAAACTGCACGAACCAGCCAAGCACGGTGGGGTTGCTGGAACCGGCCTGTGTCAGTTCGGGAAACCAGGCCGCAGCGTATTGGCGTGAGGCGACCACTTCAATCGCCACCAGGCTCGAAAACGCGATCAGCGTGATAAAGCCCATCAGGTAGCCCAGCAGCGGGCCATGGGAGTAAACCGGGTAGCGCACCACGCCACCGGCACGGGGCAATGCCGCCCCCAGTTCGCAGTACACAATACCCAGCAGCAGCACGGCAAAACCGCCCAGCAACCAGGAAAAAATCCCCGCCGGCCCGGCGATGGCGGAGACGTGACTGGCCGCGAACAGCCAGCCCGAACCGAAGATCGCTCCCAGTCCGATAAAGGTGAGGTCGATCAATGAAAGCTGTTTCTTGAACTTGCCTTGGGCTGACATGGCGGCGCCTTCTTGTGGGTTATTGGATAGGCATGCAGTGGCCATACAGTGAACCCATCAACGGCGCCGCGATTGATGTTTTGCGCAGGCTGCGATGACGAAATCAGCACAGTTTCGGGTACTCGACATGGCCGCCACCATGCGGCAATCTGCTCGCCAGGCACCGCCCGCCGGGCGCTTGGCCTGTCCGCAAAATGCAGGAGAGAGCGTCATGATGCAGAGCGCGTTCGCAACCCTTTGCCAAGGGAGCGAGACCCACCGCCCGCAAACCATTGAAGAATTACTGGCCGGCGTGGGGCTGTTGTTGCCGATGCTGGACGTGATTCCCAATGCCGCGATCTTTATCAAGGACGTGCAGGCGCGCTACGTATTGGCCAACCGCACCCTGGTGCAGCGGTGCGGGTTGAAGCACCTGCAACCGTTGCTGGGAAAAACCAGCGCCGAGGTATTTCCGGCGCAGTTGGGCCCCGGCTACACCGAGCAGGATCGGCGGGTTCTGGAGCAGGGATTTGTCCTGGAGGATCAGCTGGAATTGCACCTGTACGGCACCCGCGAGCCGGGTTGGTGCCTGACGCACAAATGGCCGCTGTATAACCGCGACGGTGCAATCATCGGCCTGGCGGGCATCTCGGTCGACCTGCAGACCGCCAGTGAAACCCACCCGGCCTATCAACGCCTGGCGGCGGTGGACGAGCACATTCGGACGCATTTCAATCGCCGCGTTACCCTGGGTGAATTGACGCGGATCGCCGGGATTTCAGTGGCGCAACTGGAGCGCTACTGCAAACGCGTGTTCCACCTGACGCCGCGCCAGATGATCCAGAAGGTGCGCCTGGAACATGCGCACCGGCTGCTGCATACCGAGATGCCGATCACCGACGTGGCGTTGCAGTGTGGGTATACGGATCACAGTGCGTTTACCCGGCAGTTCAAGGCGTTGACCGGGTTTACGCCGAGGCAGTATCGGCAGGCA
This sequence comes from Pseudomonas sp. Z18(2022), assembly GCF_036346535.1. Taxonomy (NCBI): domain Bacteria; kingdom Pseudomonadati; phylum Pseudomonadota; class Gammaproteobacteria; order Pseudomonadales; family Pseudomonadaceae; genus Pseudomonas; species Pseudomonas sp. Z18(2022). The sequence continues at coordinate 379,935 of NZ_JAOTOA010000001.1, read as the reverse complement.
ACCGGCAGTTAATGTCATGTAGAGGTTGATGTCGAATTGCTATCATTCAGATACAATCACCCGCGGCCGATCCCGGCCAAGCCAATGATGGCGATATGGAATAGGTGATTCAGATGAGCGTTCGGATAGCGTTGGGGATGGTGGCACTGATGGTATTGGCGGGCTGCGCTACCAGCCGTTCGGAAGTCGATGTGAACGTTGCACCGCTGAGCGCTGCTCACGTCGCTGCAGCCAGCAACGGTAAAAAGGTGTTGATCAGTGCTGTGGACGAGCGTGTGTTCCAGATTGATCCTCCCGAAGCCGATATCCCCTCCTTGAAAAACGACGAAGTGACGGACAAAACCATCACCGAGCGCGCTATCGCCCGCAAGCGCAACACCTACGGGAAAGGGCTGGGTGACGTTTTGTTGCCGTCCGGTCGTACGGTGTCGCAACTGGTCAGTGAGTCTGTAGCCCTGGCCTACAAGCAGGCGGGTTATGAAGTGGTGACTGAAGCCAACGCAACGGGTGCAGAGCCGGTGAAGGTGCACATCGTCGAGTTTTGGTCTTGGTTTACCCCGGGTTTCTTCTCGGTGGACGTGAACAACAAGTCTCATCTGCGCATCGAAACTTCGGCCCCCAACACCCTGGAAGTGATCACCCGCAAGAAGGAAAGTATGCAGGCGGTGACTGAAAGCGACTGGAAGAAAATCACCGAAGCCGGTCTTCAGGAAGTCTCCCAGGAAACCTTCAAGAAACTCTGATGGGCAACGACTGGCCCTGTCTTGATGACAGGGCTTTTTTCATGGAGATCTGCCTTTGAAAAAACTGGCCCTGGCGCTGTTCTGCAGCCTGACCACAGGTTGTGTCGGTTTTTACCAGCAACCCGCCCCCACTGCTCCCCACGCCACACTTGAAGCCATCCAGGGAACCAACACCCTGCTCAACGGTGGCGTGCAAATGTATTGGGCCTACTACGACCCGGGCTGCAATGACACGGCAGAGACCGGCGTGCTGGGTACTCGCAAAGGCGAGGCCAGCGAGCGGTTTTTACTGATCCCCGATCGACGCGTCTACGTGAATGTCATGAGCAGCGGTGGAGCCAACAAGGAAGGCGCAAATTATTTTCGCAGTTGCGCCAACGTCGCCAGTTTTATCCCTGCCGTTGGCGCGACTTATCAAATCATCCAGGCGGTACCCGTGAGTGGCTGCGTGGTGGAGATCACCGACAAAAGCACCAGACTCTCGCCTGATTCCTTCAGGAGGGAAGCTGTCACGGGTGGGTGCTCGCCTTGATTCAATAGGGCTGTGGGAGCTGTTCAAATACCCTGGCCAGCTTTCAGCATTTCAAGCATCGCCTGCGCTGCCAGCGCATGCACCTTGCGCGTCGGGTGCCATTCATCCCAGTAGTAATGTGCATCCGGGTTTTCGCATACCGGCTTCACGACTGGATAGGTGTGTTGGCACGGCGTATCGAGGTCACTCAACCCCGCAACCTCGGGTGCTGCGCGCAACTTGTCGCTGAACTCCACGTGGTCGAAGTAGCTGATGCTGACCTGATGGGTTTTGGCCAATGTGCTGAGCACCACCGGCAACTTTTGTTCGAGCGCCTGCTGGTAGCTTTTCGCGTTCTCGACTTGATTGCCCTGCACCACGGCCGGCACATGACTCAAATCCGTGGTGCCCACCACCATCACATGTTTGGCGCCTGCGGCAATCAGTGTCTCGGTGGCTTTCTGAATATTCGCTACGCTGTTCTGGCTGAGCACGGCAACCGACTCGGGGTGTGAGAAGTCGGCCCATTCAAAAAAGTCGTTGGCCGAGATGAAAATGAAATACAGCGCGTTCGGGTCCGCCTTGTGTGCCTTGGCGGATTTCAGGTAGTCGGCGATCTGGCCGGAAACGCCGGTGTCGCGCGCCGGTTCCATCCAGGCGTAGTAGTTGCCGTTGCCACTCTTGGCGCCGCCGACGGCGTAGTCGGTCAAGGGGGTCTTCAAGGCGTGAGCCAGGTTCTCGACGGCAGTCGGGCCGTTGCTCCAGCGGCCTTTCCAATACAGCGAGCCGGGTAGTTCCTGCGCATCCTTGACCTTCTGCGTGGCCAGGGTTTTGGTGAAGCGTTCACCCGCACCGTTGTCGGAGTAGCTGTCGCCGAATGCATACAGGTGATCGTAGCGCGGGGCGGCACAGGCGGTGGAGGCGGTCAGTACCAATAGAGCGGCCAGGCAAGCGCGTAAAGTCATTGGAAATCTCCCGGGTGGTCATCCCAGAGTACCGGCCACGCGGTATTTGTCCTGGGGCGGTTGCGACCTGTGTGTAGCTGAGGGCGCAAGGACTGTTCTGTATGCGACAGGGGGTTATCGCTGCTAATGTCCGCCGGATTGGGCATTCACATCAGGAAGATTGAGATGGCATCAGCGATAGAGTTGTCTTTCGACGTTACGGAACAAGAGCGCCAGGCCATCCTCCAGCCGCTGAGGGCGTACAACATCAGCCAGTGTGGCGAGAACCCGTTTGAAACCTTCGGGCTTTTGCTGCGCGATCCTGTCAGCCAGGACGTGGTGGGCGGCCTCTACGGGAAAATCTCTTATGGCTGGATGTTCATTGAACTCTTGAGCGTGCCTGAATCGATGCGCACCCAAGGCACCGGTTCAAAGCTGATGCAGGCGGCTGAGGACCTGGCGCGGGAGAAAAAGTGCGCGGGGATCTGGCTGGATACCTTCAGCTTCCAGGCTCCCGGCTTTTATCGAAAACTGGGCTTCAGCGAGTTCGGGCATATCGCCGACTACCCGCCAGGGCACAAACGCCATTTTTTCCAGAAGCACCTGGCCTGAGGGCTAGCGACTCACGGACCGCCAAGTCACCAGTCCGTCCAAACCCTGATCGGACTTCAAATACCTGAGCACATTCTGGGCCTGGGCCTTTTCTTCAAACGGGCCGACAAAGGCGTGGGGAGGTTCATCGAGAACGGTGGGCACATCGAGTTCCTGCAATTGCGCCACCAGCAGGCCAAACCCTTCATCGCTATCGGCGGTAATGCGCACGACCCAGCCGCTGCGATCTTTCAGGGCGATGGGCTCCACCTCGGCTCCACAGTGTTTGCACTGCGCGGCGGCGGCCTTGATGGGGCTGGAACAGGCGGGGCAAGGGCGCAGGTCTTCATGCACCAGGGCGTCAACACCGGTCTTGGGAATGCGTGGCAGCAGCAGGAGGACAATCAGCGGGACCACGGGCACGAACACGGCTATCGCAAACCATCTTGGCCCTGATCGGCCGCGCTGACTGGCCACGTAGGCGGTCACAATGGCGAGTGCCAGCAAAAGGGGAGGGTAGATGCTCATTTATTCGTCCTTGTCTTTATTTAGCGAGCGCAATGCCGACGCCGGGCATAGCCCAACGTCGGCACTCGCAGCGCTGGCAACATGGATACCCGCCAGGGGATTACTGCGTCTTGGCGTTCTTGATATCCGCGATTACTTGCTTGGCAATCGCCTGGACTTGCTTCTGGGTCATGGCCGACGCAATGCCTTCCCACGCCGAAGACTCGGTTTCATAGGTGCGCGCGCCCAGCGGTGCGCCGGACTTCAAGTCGGAAAAGTCGGCTTTCGAGAACACCCAGGCGTTGCCCACCAGCGCACCGGCAGCGTAGCGGGTGCCCGCGGTCAGGTAGCGGAACTTGCTGACGTTGATGGTGATGCCCACGCCGTCGGCACTGCCGGTGTTGATGGTTGGCGTTTCCTTGAGGCTATAGCCGGCCTGTTGCGCTTCGGTTTGCAGGGCCGCGCCCCATTGTTGCTTGAGCAGTGGCCAGTCCTGGTTTTGCTCGACGGTGGTATTGCCTTTAAAGCTCACCACCAGGTTTTGTTTGGCCGATTCCGGAATGGCCAGGGCGTCTGTACCGCCGCTTTTTACCTTGGCGGCACAACCACCCAGCATCGAAAGGGCGACAGCGAACGACAGGGCAAACAGGGCCTTGGAGGTTTTCATTGATTTCCGTATCCACAGAGATTGAGAGAGGGGAAGCCACCGTATCCGATGGGGGCGCTACGATGCTTGAAGACCCTGCTCCATGGCAAGCAGCTATGCCTCCCGCCCGGGAAAAAACAACGCGAAGCACGTCACGCCGTCTTCACTGCTCACGCTGTACCGGCCGTTATGCAATAGCATGATGGTCGCGACAATCGACAGCCCCAACCCGTTGGAATGGGCCGAACGTTCCCGGGATTCATCCACGCGATAAAACCGCTCGAACAACCTCGGCAAGTGCTCCGCCGCAATGGTCGCGCCGTGGTTGGTCACGCTCAGGCTGATACCCTCGGCGCAGGGCGTGGCGCGGATCAGCAGTTCGGTACCTGGCGCACCATATTTGATGGCATTGGCACACAGGTTGGCCAGGGCACGGCGCAGCAGCATGGGTTCGGCCCAGATCACCCCGTGCCCTTGGGCGAGAATGCTGATGTCGACGTCGCCCGCCAGCCCTTCGAAGTAGTCGGCCATGCGTTCCACTTCGTCGGCCGCGTCCAGTTCCTGGCGTTGGCGCAGGGCGCTGGCCGGGTCGGTACGGGCCAGGAACAGCATGTTGTCGAGCATGCGCGCCAGGCGTTCGAGCTCTTCGACGTTGGAGGCAAGCAGTTGCTGGTAGGCCTCGACGCTGCGGTGTTGCTGCAACGCCACTTGGGTTTCTCCGAGCAAATTATTGATCGGTGTGCGCAGTTCGTGGGCCATGTCGGTGGAGACCTGGCCCAATTGCACGAAGCCCTTGGCCAGGCGTTCGAGCATGGTGTTGAACGAATCAATCATCGGCAGCAGTTCTTTCGGTGCGCCGTGGCTGTCGAGGCGCGCAGCGAGGTTACCCACGCCGATGCCTTGGGCATGCACCGCCAGGCGCCGCAATGGCAGCAGGCCGCGATGCACCATCAGGTAGCCGACCACCGCCAGCACCAACGCGGCGATGCTGGCAAGGATGTAGACACTCAGCCGATAGCTGGCGAGCACGGCGGTGCGCTCGGTCATCAGCCGCCCGGTGGTGACTTGCAGGCTGCCCAGGTCGCCCGAATCGATGGTGGCAGCCAGGGTAGAGAAGGGCACGCCATTGATGCCGGGCAAGTGCTGCACGTCGGCGAATTCCAGGGTGTGGTCCTTGGGCACCGGGGTCACGTCGGGCATGTCGATGTTACCGGGGTTCACCTCCAGCAATGGCTTCTGCCCGGGCGCGGCGATGCTCAGCACCGACTCGCGGTTGCCCAGCATGTTCTGGAACAGCTCCGGCTTGGTCTTGATCAGGTCCAGGGTGTTGCTGTCGTTCAGCAGGTTGCGCAGTTGGTCGACGCGGTAGATCAGTGCGGCGTCGTCACGGTGGATCAGTTCGCGCTCAAGCTCGCGGTACAGTGCTACGCCGAGAGTGGCCAGCAGGGCGAAGGCCAGCAAGGCAAAGATCAGTGCCAGGCGCAGGGTCAGGGAGTAATGCCGAGGCTGGCTCATGGTTGGGTATCGAAGCGGTAGCCGATGCCGCGCACGCTGTGGATCAGCTTGAGCTGGAACGGGTCGTCGATTTTCAGGCGCAGGCGGCGCACGGCCACGTCGACCACGTTGGTGTCGCTGTCGAAATTCATGTCCCATACCCGCGAGGCGATCAGCGAGCGCGACAGGACCTGGTCCTGGTGGGTGGCAAACAAGTGCAACAAGGCGAACTCCTTGTTGGTCAGGGTGATGCGCACGCCGCCGCGGGTGACGCGGCGCTTGAGCACGTCGATCTGCAGGTCGGCGATCTGCAGTTGTTCTTCTTCACGGCTCGGCCCGCGCCGGGTCAGGGTGCGCAGACGCGCCACCAGTTCGGCGAAGGAAAACGGCTTGATCAGGTAATCATCGGCGCCCAGCTCCAGGCCCTTGATGCGGTCGGCGATGTCATCCCGGGCGGTGAGGAACAGCACCGGCGTATCGGCTTCCTTGCGCAGGCGACGCAGCACTTCCCAGCCGTCCATCTTCGGCATCATTACGTCCAGCACGATCACGTCGAACGGGGTTTCCAGGGCCAGGTGCAAACCGTCCACACCATCGCGGGCGAGGCTCACGGAGTAACCCAGTTCCTGCAGGCCGTTAAGCAGGTAGTTGCCCGCCTTGGGCTCGTCTTCGACTACGAGGATATTCATGGGATTGCCCTGGTGATGTGCCGGTTGTGCGTGGCGCAAGTGTAGCCCGATCAATTGTCATTGGGGCAGCCGATGCCCTGTACCTGGTAGTCCAGCACGTGTTCGCGGCCCTGGCTGTCCAGGTAGTCGAGGCGGGCGGGGACGATGCCGCACTGGCCGTAGGTGTCGGTGCTCGACAGTACTTTCGCCACGTCCATGTGTATGAAGAAGCCAGGTTTGTCGTGGATCACCGAGGTCGTGGTATCGGCAAAGGCCGAGCCGGTGGCGAGGAGGGCGGCAAAACCGAGGATAAAAGTTTTCATGGCGGTATCTCTCTTTAAGGGTTGGCTGCCGGTCTGCGGCAGTGAGTTCACAGTAACCAGGGGACACAAACAGCCAACCAACAGGATGATGACAAGATCGTAATGAAGGGATTAAGGCTGGCGGCCGGACGCTTCGAGGATCAGGTCGGTGATTTCCTTGGCGTGGGAAACCAGCGACAAGTGACTCGACGGCAGCTCGATGGTGGTGGCGTTCATGCGCTTGGCGAGGAAGCGTTCCAGGTCCGGGTTGATGGTCTGGTCGTTGCTGGACACCGCATACCAGGACGGCTTGGTATGCCACGCGGCGTTGACGGTGCGGCCGCTGAACAGAGTCTTGGCGATGGGTTGCTGGACTGCGTACAACTCCATGGCTTTGGCGCGAGGCACGTCGGCGGCGAAGTACTTGAGGAAGGCATCCTGGTTCAGGGTCAGGTAGCCGTCGTGCTCCACCACGCCTGCACGTACGGGCGTGGACGGATACTTGGCCGACAGGGCGACGAAGTCTTCGTTGGCATCCGGGGCGCGGGCGGCGACGTACACCAGCGAGCTGACCTTCGGGTTGGCCCCGGCGTCGCTGACCACGGTACCAGCGTAGGAATGGCCCACCAGCACGGTAGGACCGTCCTGTTGATCGAGTACGCGGTTGGTGGCGGCGACGTCATCTGCCACCGAGGTCAGCGGGTTTTGTACGGCGGTCACATGCAGGCCGGCGGCTTGCAGGCGGGTGATCACTTCGGACCAGCTGGAGCCGTCAGCCCAGGAGCCGTGTACCAGTACCACGTTGTTGGCTTTCACCGGGGCAATCGGGCCGGCTACGGCGGCGCCGGTGCCCAGCATCAACAGGCTGGCGGCGATCAGGCAGAGTTTGCTTGCAGGTTTCATGGGGCGGGCTCGCTTCTTTATCAGTGGGAAGTTGGGTCACCCGCTGTGGGTGACCGACGACTTCACTGTATGAAGTGAGGGTGCTGGCAACACTGACAGCTTAATGACAAGTTTGTAATGCAATGGGCAGCCTGGAGGCTGCCCGGGTTCAGCGTGGTGTGATGCCGCATCACACCGTACGGGCTGCCTGCACGCGCTCGGCGCCACCTTCTGCCAGGCCGCGCTCATGCAGGCGGTCCGCACCACCCTCGGCAACCAGGTGCGAAGCTTCGCCTTTGACTACCGCGGCGTGGGTGTGGGCCGACGCCACGGATGACAGCCCGAGGCCTGCGACGACCGCCAGGCCGAATACCAGGGAGGAAGCTTTCGAGAAATTGAACATGGTGATGCTCCTGCGAGTGAGGCAGCCGGATTGGCTGGTGGTCGTAGTTGATCCTCGCGGTGTATCCGCCATGTGTGCCCGGGCGTGGCCAAATGCAGGTCCGCGTATCCAGGCAGGGTTTCCATACAGTCCGATACAAAACCGTCGCCCGGAATAAGGTTTACAGCGTTTGGGCCGATCCGTAGATTGCATCAGGCAAGTGGTTCGTCAGCACCCAAGACCGGGTGACGAAAGCAAGAGGAAGCCGAGCAGTGTCCACCCGCGATTCAGCTGTATTCGCCAATCGTTACCGTGCCTTTCTGTTCGATATGGACGGTACGCTCCTGAACTCCATTGCCGCCGCCGAGCGCGTCTGGGCCACCTGGGCTGAACGCCATGGGCTGGATGTCGCGGCGTTCCTGAAGACCATCCATGGCGCCCGGGCCATCGATACCATCACCCGTCAGGCGTTGCCCGGTGTTGATGCGCAGGCAGAGGCGCAATGGATCACCGAGGCTGAACTCGAGGATGTGGAAGGGGTAGTGGCGATTGCCGGCGCGGTGGAATTTCTCAACGCGTTGCCTGGCGATCAATGGGCGCTGGTCACGTCTGCGCCCAGGGCTCTGGCCCTGCGCCGTATGCAAGCGGCCGGGATCAATCCGCCGGCGGTCCTGGTCACGGCGGAGGACGTGGCCAGCGGCAAGCCGGATCCGGCCTGTTATGTGCTCGGTGCGCAACGGCTGGGAGTGGCGGTACAGGACTGCCTGGTGTTTGAAGATGCCAGCGTCGGGATTCGCGCCGGTGAGGCGGCGGGGGCTGATGTGATGGTGGTGACGTCGACGCACCTTGTGCCGATGGTCACCGAGCACCCGTCGATTGCCGGGTACGAGCATTTGCAGGTTCAGCGCGATGATGCCGGGCTGCTGCACTTACAGCGCCTGACATGAAAAGAAGGCCGATCGGGTTACCCGGATCGGCCTTCTTTGTAAGCAGACGGTTCAGCAGCGGAGTCGTTGTCGGCCAGCGTCTGGAGGCGGTTGCTCTTGAGCCCCTGACGAGACAACACCATTTCCTTGAGGATTTCGCTGGCGAGCCTGGCAATCGCCTCCGGCCCTCGATGGTGCGCCCGGACGATACCGGTCACCGCAAAGTGATCAGCTTCCGGGCCGCTGAGGACCGCCGAAAGCGTGCCGTCGGCATGCAGGGTGCAGACGATTTTGTAGCTCGGCAGGCGCGCTGCCAGTGCTGCTTCGATTTCAGTTTTGCTCAGAGTGTCCATCTGCGCTGCAACCTTTCACTGACCGTGCACGCCCTAGCATAGGTTGTGGCGCGCGGCTGTAAATACCGGCGATCTGATAGCGATTAAACGGGGTTTCACGGGGCCCTGCCTTGGATCAGGAGGACGCTTTCCGGCGCTCGCGGCGAGGAGCACGCCGGCACAGTTTTCGATGAATGGCGGCCTGGATCGGCTTGAGACAGAAGAAAAACAAATAGGCGCTCAGGAACAGCGTCAGGTCCAGCCAGGAGTAGGCCTTGTCGGAGGTGCCCTCCATTTTGTACCGCAGACCATATTCCAGCCCAAAAAAGACCACGCCTATCAGCACGGCGATCATCCAGGACTTGGATAAGTGGGGTTGTTTACCAGGTCGCCTCATCAACGTGCTCCTTGGCGCGCTGCAGACTGTAAAAGATTTGTCACGAGATTCGGCTCTGTAACATTCAACAAGTTCCCTTTGTTTGCAGGTTGTTTCATGCGTGTAACGCAGCCAGCGGCTATTACTGAACAGGGTTCCTGCCATGTGTCAGACAGAAGGGAGTACGCCTTATGTTCATCCAGTGGTTTCTTGCAGCCGTCCATTTACTGGCATTCGCCATGGCTTTATCAGCCGTGCTTGCGCGGGGCAAGGCCCTGCGCGGTGTTTCTGATAGTGCCCCATCCACCGTACGCAGCGTGTTGATCGCGGACAACATCTGGGGGATCAGTGCTCTGGTGCTCCTGATAACCGGTGGCCTGCGGGCCTTTGGCAGTTACGAAAAAGGCAGTGAGTATTACCTGCACCAGCCGTTGTTTCACGTGAAGATGACGCTGTTTGCATTAATTTTGTTACTTGAGCTCGCGCCGATGATCCGCTTTATCAAATGGCGTATCGGCTTGGTTCGGGGCACGCGTCTGGATCTGCACCAGGCAGGTCTTTTTGCACGCATCAGCCACCTGCAGGCGCTGCTGGTTGTGCTGATGATGATCGCGGCAACGGGTATGGCGCGCGGCGTCGGCCTTGGCTGAAGGCGGCCCGGGGTTGGAGCGAGGGAAATAGGGCGCGCTGGCCGCGTAAAGCCGCGAGCAGGCTAAAGAGGTTTTCGCCAGCCGTTACAGTGAACGAAAGGGCTGGCTACTGGAGGCGCTTCAAGGTGTCTGGTTTTTATCCGGAGCCGTCAGGCCCGCCTGGATACGTTGGTAGATCTCCTCGCGATGCACGGCAACGTCCTTTGGAGCATTGATGCCGATTCTTACTTGCTGGCCGCTAACGCCCAGAATGGTGATGGTAATGTCATCACCGATATTTATGCTTTCACCGACTTTGCGGGTGAGTATCAGCATGGACTTCTCCTTGATTGCTTTGAAAGGCACATGTTCAGACAGGGCAGATGTCGGATGTGTGTAGCTTACTGCGAAGCGCTTCCCTGTGGCTGCCTCTTTTAGGACGCATAGAGGCGGCATTAATTCCCATGGCGCCATCATACAGGTCTGCGATACATCATTCGCATTGTTTAAGCCAACGTTTATGACGGCCAGAATAGACAGTGAATGATAAAGTCGCCTCTTTGATCCTCTAAGGAGCAGGGTAGTGCGTAAAGTAGCGATGGCAATTGCGGTGTTGGCATTGGCCGGTTGCGGTGAAGGTAAAAGCGTCGATGCGCCCAAGGCCAGGCCTGCCGTTGCCGAGGCGCCCGCCCAGGCCCAACCTGCGGTCGGTGCGATCGCCTCTCAAGAGTGGGATGTATGGGTGGGGCCGCCGGATCACAAGCTCCAGGCGATGACTGACCTGACCGCGTGGTTGCTCGAACACGGTTTCAGTTTCTATCTGGTGAAGGAAGACGGTAAGGACCAGGTATTGATGGGGCCGTTCAGCACCAAGGCCGAGGCTGAAGCGAAGCAGGCGCAGTTGACCCAGAAACTGGTCACGGCGAAGAAGAATGACACCGTGTCCGAGGTCATCGAACACAAGGTTGCACAGTAAGCTACCGGCCTGCGGGAGACGCCAGCGCTCCCGCGTTTTTATTCAGCCGCAGGCTTTCAGGTTCACCGGGCCGACGAATTCATTGCCGCGCCCCATCACACACGCCACGGTTTGATTGCGCTGGCGTTCCCAGGGTTGTACCGGATAAGTCTTGTTCCAGGCCTCGTAGAGCTGCCGATCCTGCTTCGACAGGCGCAAGCCATACTGCTTGCTCATATAGAAGTAAGTACGGGCGATCATTCCGCGAATGGATGGGCGAGGCATGACCTTCTTGGCCTTGAAGTCCACCTGCGTCAGGCACGACCCGTATTGCCCGCTTTGCACCGGCAGCCAACCAAAACTGAAGTTGTTACGGTCGCCATTCACCTCGCCGATGCTCGGCACCAGATTGTGCAGGTCCGCCTCGGCACGCTTGTATACCGCATCCTTGCGGGTGCAGTTCTTGCGCCCGCCGTCCTGCCAGCACTGGCGCTGATGGCCGATTTGCCAGGCGGGAACAATGTGCTCCCACTCGATACGTGCCGCCCGGTTGGCGTTCTTGCGCGGGACATAGCCGCAGGCTTTCAGGTCCACCCGGTTACCGTTGTATTTGCAGCCGCAATAAAACTCCGTGGATTGCGGCTGGTAAAGCTTCCAGGCGATTTTCTTGGCTTCGCTGAAGGTCTTGGGGGCTTGCGCGTGAGCGGTGACAGCAAAAAACACAAACAGCACACTGATAAAACGGACACTCATTGACTCAATCTTCCTTCGGCACAACCCAGAAAATCTGCACGCCACCGTCATCGCGATAGGCGAGGGTGACGTTGTCGTTTTCTGCAATCTCCTCCAGTAGTCGCGCCCACTCGTCTTCCGGTTCCTCCGGCAAACGGAAAATCAACGCCGCCTTGTTTTTTTGGGCATTGGTGGAATTGATGATTTTCTGCACGCGAACGGCCAGGCGTTGGTAGGCGTCGGGAGCTGTGGGTGCTGCGGAAGAGGGCTTTGCCACGGAGTATTCCTTGTTAGGCTGTACGTGCATACAGTATTTAACTGTGGGCAATTTCGCAACTGCTTAAAATTCAAGAAGTTCTTCTGACAATGTTTTTGCCGATTTGGTGTAGGAGGGCTTTGTTTTTCAAGGATTTTTTGCGCGAGGGGTAAAGCGGGGGAAGTTGGACCCGCTCGCGGTGCGCCACGAGCGGGATGGCCCAACCGTTACCGGCCAGGCCTGAGGGCGATCAATATTCCCAGAACATCCGTTGCAGTTCCTTGCTGTCCTGAGTCTTGGTCAGGGCGACCATCGCCAGGATGCGGGCTTTCTGCGGGTTCAGGTCGTGGGCAACCACCCAGTCGTATTTGTCGTCAGGCTGTTCGGCGTTACGCAGAACGAAACCGCCGGCATTCACGTGGGAAGAGCGAATGATCTGCACGCCTTGCTTGCGTAGTTCCTGCAGGGCAGGCACCACCTTGGAAGACACCGAACCATTGCCGGTACCGGCGTGGATGATGGCTTTTGCACCGGCCTGGGCCAGGGCTTTGTAGGCAGTGTCGCTTACGTTGCCGTAGGAGTAGGCAATTTCGACATCCGGCAGACTTTTGATGGTCTTGATGTCGAATTCCGAGTTCATGGTGTGGCGCTTGGCTGGCAGGCGGAACCAGTAGGATTTGCCTTCAACTACCATGCCCAGCGGGCCCCATGGGCTCTTGAACGCTTCAGTCTTGATGTTGATCATCTTGCTGACATCGCGACCCGACTGGATCTCGTCGTTCATGGTCACCAGTACGCCTTTGCCGCGGGCGTCTTTGCTGCCGGCTACAGCAACGGCGTTGTACAGGTTGAGCATGCCGTCAGCCGACATGGCAGTGCCCGGGCGCATCGAGCCGACCACCACGATTGGCTTGTCGGTCTTTTCCACCAGGTTCAGGAAGTAGGCGGTCTCCTCCAGGGTGTCGGTACCGTGGGTGATCACGATGCCGTCGACGTCCTTGCTGTCTGCCAGTTCGGCGACGCGGCGACCCAGTTGCAGCAGGTTTTCGTTGGTGATGCTTTCGGAGGCAATTTGCAACACTTGCTCGCCGCGTACATTGGCGATCTGGCTAAGCTCAGGAACACCGGCAATCAATTGTTCGATGCCGACTTTGGCGGCCTGGTACGTCGCACTGTTGGCTGCGCTGGCGCCAGCGCCGGCGATGGTGCCGCCAGTGGCGAGGATCACCACGTTGGACAGTTTTTGCTTGGTTTCAGCTTCTTTTGCCTGAGCGGCAACAGGGAACAACAGCAGGAGGGCTAACGCGCCCGGGACGAAAGTTTTCAACGCAGATTTCATTATTCTTCTCTCTAGTTTTGGATGAGTGCTGATGCAGGTTCATCTAGAAACACCCGGGCGGTTCTGAGCGCCGCGAGGTGCTGAGTAAGAGCAGGATTTGTACCAGCGGTATTTTGTTATTAAATAGAATTTAACTTATTGATTTATATCTATTTTTGTTCGTTTTTCAGCCGATGATTTTTGTTTCGTGTCCGGCTTTCCGAACAAACTGGCGGTGAGTGTTCGGTTGTCCGAAAAGGATGACGGAAAAGAGAGGGCGTTATACGTGGCAGGCACACCGCGACCTGTCGTTTCAGAGAACGAGCAAACGGCGCCGATGTTTAATGAGGGCAGCCAATGGCCGCGAGGGCAGGGCGTAGAGCGTATTCATCAAAAGGCTGTTTTCTCCCGTTGACAAATCTCGACAAGCTTCTCATAGTTTGATCTAACGCAAACGTTTGCGAGTTGTTTCACGGGGTGCCCCCCGAGTGTCGTGAAAACTCGTATCAGTCGCCCGGGTGGGATGGCTGCCGAAGCGTTCTTCGGTGCAAGCGTTGCTCACAATAATCATAAGATCGGAGTGAACCCATGAAGCTGCCATTTGCTGGACGTCTTCTTGCTGTCGCTGTGCTTGCTGCCGCATCCGCTGCCCTGCCTCTTTCCTCTGCATTTGCCGCCGAGACCGCCGCCAAACCCAAGGTCGGCCTGGTCATGAAATCCCTCGCCAACGAATTCTTCGTCACCATGCAAGACGGTGCCAAGGAATACCAGAAAGCCCACGCCGCCGATTTCGACATGATCACCAACGGGATCAAGAACGAAACCGATACCGCTGCGCAGATTGATATCGTCAATCAGATGATCCTGTCCAAAGTGGACGCCATCGTCATTGCTCCTGCTGATTCGAAAGCCTTGGTCACCGTGCTGAAAAAGGCCTCCGACAAAGGCATCAAGATCGTCAACATCGACAACCGTCTTGATGTGGACGTGCTGAAAAGCAAATCCCTGAATATTCCGTTCGTGGGGCCGGACAACCGCAAAGGCGCGCGCCTGGTGGGTGAAGAACTGGCCAAGCACCTCACCAAGGGTGACGAGGTTGGCATCATCGAAGGTGTGTCCACCACCACCAACGCCCAGCAGCGTACCGCTGGCTTCAAGGATGCGATGGATGCCGCCGGCATGAAGATCGTCTCCACCCAGTCCGGCGAATGGGAAATCGACAAGGGCAACGCGATTGCCGCTGCGATGCTCCAGGCAAACCCGAACATCAAGGCACTGTTGGCCGGTAACGACAACATGGCACTGGGCGCAGTCTCCGCCGTGCGCGGCGCCGGCAAGGCGGGCAAGGTATTCGTGGTTGGCTACGACAACATCGAAGCCATCAAGCCGATGCTGCAGGACGGCCGTGTCCTGGCCACCGCCGACCAGGCCGCTGCCCAGCAAGCCGTGTTCGGTATCCAGAACGCTCTGAAACTGGTCAAGGGTGAAAAAGTCGATGCCGTGGATGGCATGATCGAAACCCCGGTCGAACTCATCCTCAAGAAGTAATCCCCGGCAGCACAAAACAGCGTCCGCTCATCCCGAGCGGACGCCTGGAGACGTTCCTATGTCATCTTCCGCACCGAACGCTGTCCTCTCGGTCAGCGGTATCGGCAAGACCTATGCCCAACCGGTTCTATCCGACATCACCCTGACACTCAATCGTGGGGAAGTGTTGGCGCTTACCGGTGAAAATGGCGCGGGGAAAAGCACCCTGTCGAAGATCATCGGCGGGCTGGTCACTCCGACCGACGGCCAGATGCAATTCAATGGCCAGGCCTACACACCGGGCAGCCGCACCCAGGCTGAAGAGCAGGGCATCCGCATGGTCATGCAGGAGCTCAACCTGCTGCCGACCCTGACGGTTGCCGAAAACCTGTTCCTCGATAACCTGCCCAGCCACGGTGGCTGGATCAGCCGCAAGCAACTGCGCAAGGCCGCGATTGAAGCCATGGCCCAAGTTGGCCTGGACGCCATCGACCCCGACACCCTGGTCGGCAGCCTCGGCATCGGCCACCAGCAGATGGTCGAGATCGCCCGCAACCTGATCGGCGATTGCCACGTATTGATCCTCGACGAACCCACGGCGATGTTGACCGCCCGTGAAGTCGAGATGCTGTTTGAGCAAATCACCCGCCTGCAAGCCCGGGGCGTGGCGATTATCTATATTTCCCACCGGCTCGAAGAACTGGCCCGTGTCGCCCAGCGCATTGCGGTATTGCGTGACGGCAAACTGGTATGTGTCGAGCCGATGGCCAACTACAACAGTGAGCAACTGGTCACGCTGATGGTGGGCCGCGAACTGGGCGAGAAAATCGACCTGGGCCCGCGCACCATCGGCGCCCCGCTGTTGACGGTCAAAGGCCTGACGCGCTCGGACAAGGTCCGCGACGTGTCGTTTGAAGTGCGTGCCGGCGAAATCTACGGCATCTCCGGTCTCATCGGTGCCGGCCGTACAGAGTTGTTGCGCCTGATCTTCGGGGCCGACCTGGCCGACAGCGGCACCGTGGCCCTGGGTACACCCGCGCAAGTCGTCAGCATTCGCTCGCCCGCCGACGCGGTCGGTCATGGCATTGCCCTGATCACCGAGGACCGTAAAGGCGAAGGCCTGCTGCTGACTCAATCCATCGGCGCCAATATCGCCTTGGGCAACATGCCGAAAGTGTCCAGCGCCGGCCTGGTGAACAGTCGCGACGAAACCGCTTTGGCCAAGCGTCAGGTCGACGCCATGCGCATCCGCAGTTCCAGCCCTGCACAGTTGGTGTCCGAGCTGTCGGGCGGTAACCAGCAGAAAGTGGTGATTGGCCGCTGGCTGGAGCGCGATTGCGCGGTGATGCTGTTTGATGAGCCCACCCGGGGCATCGACGTCGGCGCCAAATTCGATATTTACGCTTTGCTCGGCGATCTGACCCGCCAGGGCAAGGCGCTGGTGGTGGTGTCCAGCGACCTGCGTGAGTTGATGCTGATCTGTGACCGTATCGGCGTGCTCTCCGCCGGGCGCTTGATCGAGACCTTCGAGCGCGACAGCTGGACCCAGGACGAATTGCTTGCCGCCGCTTTTGCCGGCTATCAGAAACGTGATGCGCTGCTCAACGACGCAGCGCCTAGGAATACCCCATGAAAACGACTTCTTCCGCCGCAAAACGTGGCGGCAATTTCTACGGTCTGGGCACTTACCTGGGCCTGGCCGGTGCCTTGCTGGCGATGATTGCGCTGTTCTCGTTCCTGAGCGACCACTTCCTGTCGTACGACACCTTCAGCACCCTGGCCAACCAGATTCCCGACCTGATGGTGTTGGCGGTCGGCATGACCTTCGTGCTGATCATCGGCGGCATCGACCTGTCGGTGGGTTCGGTGCTGGCCCTGGCCGCATCCGCCGTCAGCGTGGCGATTCTCGGCTGGGGCTGGAGTGTGTTGCCGGCCGCTGTGCTGGGCATGGGTTGCGCCGCGTTGGCTGGTACCATTACCGGTTCGATCACCGTGGCCTGGCGTATTCCGTCGTTCATCGTGTCACTCGGCGTGCTGGAAATGGCCCGCGGCGTGGCGTACCAGATGACCGGCTCGCGCACCGCCTATATCGGTGATTCGTTTGCCTGGCTGTCCAACCCGGTGGCTTTCGGGATTTCTCCGTCGTTCATCATCGCTCTGCTGGTGATCATCGCCGCGCAGCTGGTGCTGACGCGTACCGTGTTCGGTCGCTACCTGATCGGCATCGGTACCAACGAAGAGGCCGTGCGTCTGGCCGGGATCAATCCAAAGCCCTACAAGATTTTGGTGTTCAGCCTGATGGGCCTGCTGGCCGGCGTGGCGGCACTGTTCCAGATTTCCCGCCTGGAAGCGGCAGACCCCAACGCCGGTTCCGGCCTGGAGTTGCAAGTGATCGCTGCCGTGGTCATTGGCGGCACCAGCCTGATGGGCGGGCGTGGCTCGGTGATCAGCACGTTCTTCGGCGTGCTGATCATCTCGGTACTGGCGGCAGGGTTGGCGCAGATTGGTGCCACCGAACCGACCAAACGTATCATCACCGGTGCCGTGATCGTGATCGCGGTGGTGCTGGATACTTACCGTAGCCAGCGCGCCAGTCGGCGAGCCTGAGCCATGGCAACGATCAAGGATGTGGCTGCGCTGGCGGGGATTTCCTACACCACCGTGTCCCATGTGGTGAACAAGACGCGCCCGGTCAGCGAGCCGGTGCGGATCAAGGTCGAGGCGGCCATCAAGCAGCTCGACTACGTGCCCAGTGCGGTCGCGCGATCGCTGAAGGCCAAGACCACCGCGACCATCGGCCTGTTGGTGCCTAACAGCCTCAACCCGTATTTTGCGGAGCTGGCGCGGGGCATCGAGGATTACTGCGAGCGTAACGGCTATTGCGTGATCCTCTGCAACTCCGACGACAATGCCGAAAAACAGCGCAGCTACCTGCGGGTGCTGCTGGAAAAACGCATCGACGGGCTGATCGTGACCTCCGTTGGCGGTGACGACAGCGGCCTGGCGACGGGCCTGAAAGCGGTGCGCACGCCCATGGTCATCGTCGACCGGGCGCTGGACGGGATCGATGTCGACCTGGTGCGCATCGACCACGAACAGGGCGCTTACCTGGCGACCCGGCACTTGCTGGATCTGGGCCATCGCGACATTGCCTGCATTGGTGGCCCGAGCCATACCCGTGTGGCGCAGATGCGTATGGCGGGTTACTACCGCGCCCTGGCCGAGGCCGGGCTGGAAGTGCCTGCCGGACGCGTGTTGGAAAGTGATTTCACCAGCACCGGTGGTTACGCGGCTGCGGCGCAGCTGCTGGCGGATAATCCGCCCAGCGCGATTTTTGCCGGCAACGACATGATCGGCTTCGGCGTCTTGCGCGCGGCTGCCGAACGCAATATCCGCGTACCCGGCGAGCTGTCGGTGATCGGGTTCGATGATATTCAAATGAGCCAGTACGTGTACCCGGCGCTGACCACGGTAGGCCAGTCGATCCTGCAACTGGGAGAGATGGCGGCCGAGCTTTTGTTGCGACGAATTGCGACACCCCAATTGCCGATCGATCAACGCATCGTGACGCCGAGTATTGTCCTGCGCGAGTCGACGGCGCCGTTGGCCGGTGTGTTCGCCCAATACCGCTGAACCGAATTGATGAGTACTGATGTATGCCAGCAAAAGTAGTGGTAATAGGCAGCCTGAACATGGACCTGGTCACCCGGGCCAGCCGGCTGCCCCGCGCCGGTGAAACCCTGATCGGCCAATCGTTTTCCACCGTCCCGGGCGGCAAGGGCGCCAACCAGGCGGTAGCTTCGGCGCGCCTCGGGGCCCAGGTCGCGATGGTTGGCTGCGTGGGCTCCGATGCCTATGGCGCGCAGTTGCGCGACGCGTTGTTGGTGGAAGGTATCGACTGCCAGGCCGTCAGCACCGTCGACGGTTCCAGCGGTGTGGCGCTGATTGTGGTGGATGACAGCAGCCAGAACGCGATCGTTATCGTCGCCGGCAGCAACGGCGAGCTGACTCCTGCCAAATTGCAGACATTTGATAACGTGCTGCAAGCCGCCGACGTCATCGTCTGCCAGCTTGAAACACCGATGGACACCGTCGGCCATGCCCTCAAGCGCGGTCGCGCACTGGGCAAGACCGTGATCCTCAATCCGGCGCCGGCCAGCGGTCCGCTGCCTGAGGATTGGTACGCTGCCATCGACTACCTGATTCCCAATGAAAGCGAAGCCTCGGCCTTGAGTGGCGTGGTGGTCGACTCACTGGACAGCGCCAAGGTCGCCGCCACGCATTTGATCAAGGCCGGTGCCGGCAAAGTGATCATTACCCTCGGCTCCGAAGGCGCGTTGTTTGCCGACGGCCACGGCTTTGAGCACCTGGTGGCGCCCAAGGTCAAGGCGGTGGATACCACGGCTGCCGGTGACACGTTCGTTGGTGGTTTTGCGGCGGCGCTGGCCAACGGCAAGAGCGAGGCCGAGGCCATTCGTTTCGGCCAGGTGGCGGCGGCGTTGTCCGTGACCCGGGCCGGCGCACAACCCTCCATTCCTACATTGCATGACGTCCAAGGTTTTGTGCCCTCATGAAAAAGACTCCCTTGCTCAATATCGCGCTGTCGCGGCTGATCGCGTCCCTTGGCCATGGCGACATTCTGGTGATCGGTGATGCCGGCCTGCCTGTGCCGCCGGGCGTCGAGCTGATCGACCTGGCACTGACCAAAGGCATCCCGGATTTCGTCAGCACCCTGCGCATCGTGCTCAGCGAAATGCAGGTAGAAAGCCACGTGCTTGCCGAAGAAATCCTGCTCAAGCAACCGCCGGCCCTGGCTGATCTCAATACCCTGACCGAGCAGGTCGCCCTTGGCGAGCGCCGCCTGGTCAGCCACGAAGAGTTCAAGCAGCTCAGCCGCAAGGCGAGGGCGGTGGTGCGCACCGGCGAGTGCCAGCCTTACTGCAATATCGCGCTGGTCTCCGGCGTAACGTTCTAGAATTTCCCAACGACAAGGAGTGCGTCATGCAACGTGGTACCCAAACCCTGCGACACCTGTTCCGGAGTGTGCTGCTTTTGTCCGTGCTAACCGCTGCAAGCGCCCACGGGGCGGAAAAAATCGACCTGATCATCGATACCGACCCCGGTGCCGATGACGTGGTGGCCCTGCTGTTCGCCATGGCCTCGCCCGATGAGTTGAAGATTCGCGCGCTGACCACCGTTGCCGGCAATGTGCGTCTCGACAAGACCTCTCGCAATGCGCGCCTGGCCCGCGAGTGGGCAGGGCGCGAGGAAATCCCGGTCTACGCCGGTGCGCCTAAACCGATGCTGCGCACGCCGATCTATGCCGAAAACATCCACGGCAAGGAAGGTATCTCCGGTGTCACCGTGCATGAGCCGAAAAAAGGCCTGGCCGAGGGCAATGCCGTTGATTACCTGATCAAGACCCTCAGCACCGCCAAGCCTCACAGCATCACCATCGCCATGCTCGGCCCGCAAACCAACCTGGCGCTGGCATTGACCCAGGCACCGGAAATCACCCAAGGCATCAAGGAAGTGGTGGTGATGGGCGGCGCGCACTTCAACGGCGGCAATATCACGCCGGTGGCTGAGTTCAACCTGTTCGCGGACCCAATCGCGGCCGAGATCGTGCTCAAAAGTGGCGTCAAGCTGACGTATCTGCCGTTGGACGTGACCCACAAGGTGCTGACCAGCGACGCACGCCTGAAGCAGATTGCTGCGTTGAACAACAACGCGAGCAAGGTGGTGGGCGATATTCTTAATGAATATGTCAAAGGCGACATGGAGCACTACGGCATCCCGGGTGGCCCGGTGCATGACGCAACCGTCATTGCCTACCTGCTCAAGCCTTCGCTGTTCAGTGGCCGTGAGGTCAACGTGGTGGTGGACAGCCGTGAAGGCCCGACCTTCGGCCAGACCATCGTCGACTGGTACGACGGTCTGAAACAACCGAAGAACGCGTTCTGGGTTGAAAACGGCGATGCCCAGGGCTTCTTCGATCTGCTGACCGAACGTCTTGGTCGCCTGAAGTAAGCGGTCTACCGGTCGACGCTCGTCGGCCGGGTCTTATTCGCGCTCGGGGTCTGGTGCCCCCATGTGATCGGCCGGGTATTTCTCGAATACCTGGCCGATAAATGCCTGCGCGGCCTGTGTTCCCAGTTCCTTGACCAGCAGGTCGATTCCGATGATTGCCAACTCCTCCGGGCTGCCCGGGCTGTAGGAGCTTTGCCCGTGGGGCCACTTGGCTTTGATGTCGGCGTGGATCGTCACGATGGTCATGGGTGTCTCGCGAGGCTGAAAGGCGGTTGGTGCATTAACTGGCGCGTGGAGTTAACCATTTTGCGCAGCGTTTGACACTGCTACTTAGGCATGAGGGGAGGGCTGTGCGACACTGTCGGCCTGTTTAATTGCCAGGGCAAGCCGCGTGCAGATCGATTTGAACAACCCCGAGAGCCTCACGCTGGACGCTGTGAGGCAGTTGCTTGCCAGCGCCAGTGACAACGTTCACACCCAATTGCGCGTCACCAAGGCCGGCATTGCCTACATCTCTTCGGGCGTGGTGGGCGGTGTTGATATCGATGGCCTGTTGTTCCGCCTGGAGACTTGGGCGGCGGGTTCCGGTTATGTCGGCAGCGTCGCGGCCAGCGATGAAGTGTGGGTGATGCAGATTTTCAACGCCCTCAAGCAGAACTGGCCGAAGCCGCCGTTTGATTACATCGACATCTACTGAGTGCGTTCATATCTGGTGACGATTGATTCGCCAATCTGAAGCGTCGACTCAGGCAGACTGGCCCACGGCCATTTGTGACAATTCTGAAACCAAACGGCCAAACCATGGTCGCACGATCTCTGTCCATTTTTCTCAAAGGAGGCTTCATGCCTTGGAAGCTCGCATCACTCGGTACTTTGTTGGCTGCGCTTGTCTTGACGGGCTGCAGCACCTCGGGTACCTCTGAGCCAGCCAAAGACACTGCCGTGACCGATGCCGGTCATAGCCGCTGTGAGGCGAAGGCGGCCGAATTCGCAATCGGCCAGAAGGCTTCGCCACAACTGCTGGAACAGGCCCGTAGCCGCGCCGGTGCGCAGAACGCACGAATCCTCAAGCCAGACGACATGGTCACCCTGGAATACCGCTCCGACCGCCTGAACCTCAATACCGATGACAACCTGGTGATCAATCGGGTCAATTGCGGCTGATTGTTACAGCGCTTTTATCCAGGCCATAAAAAACCCCGTCACATGGACGGGGTTTTTTAGATCAGCGCAGAAATTACTCTGGGCGAACCTGTGCAGCTTGCATACCCTTTTGGCCTTTCTCAGCCACGAAGGAAACGGTTTGGCCTTCTTTCAGGCTTTTGAAACCGTCGCTTTCGATAGCTTTGAAGTGTACGAACAGGTCGTCACCGCCACCTTGAGGAGTGATGAAGCCGAAGCCTTTTTCATCGTTGAACCATTTAACGGTGCCGGTTTGGCGATTAGACATGGTGTATCTCCAAGAAACATATATTTTCAGTAGTGCTGTGCTGCTCAGGCCAACTGGGCACACCGAGCTATCATAGTCGAAATGTTCGGCTTGGGAGCCCCCCCAAGGCATTGTTTGCTAATCAATCGCGTTGTGTTTCATGCCTTGGTTGGCTGAAAGCCCCGATCTACGGGGCTTCTGCACGAAATATCAGCTGGTAAAAAAAGCCGTAAAAGCTGCGTAATTTGTGAGAAATGGCAGTTTTCAGGGCTGTTTTTGGTCCATTAACTGGTCTGGCAGGGCCTGAATATTACTTTTTCTTCACGACTTTGCAGGACGAAATAGCCGCGACAGCTTTGTTCTTGAGCGCGGGATCTGCGTTCTGGTTGGTCATGAGTTCCTTGATCTCCGCACCGCTCAATTCGGCATTGATCTTGTCCGCGCCACATTCGCAATGGTCTTTGGCGGTTTTGGCATCAACGCTTTGTTGGGCGGCAGCACTGCAGTCCTTGATGAAGCTGTCCCGCGCGCCGGCAGGCCAGTTCGAAGGGGCTGCGGCGTGCGCGCCAAGGGACATGAAGGTCAGGGATGCAGCAAGGGCGAAAGTCGAGGTAAAACGCATAATGAAATGCTCCTGGAGTCGTGGACGAACGGTGATTCTCGGTGTGTTTGAGGCTCGCCGTACAGTTCAAGTTCACTTTTGGCGCTAAAAGCCGGGAATTTGCGTTTCATGAAGCGGAGCCGGCGCCATGACCGTTCATCTGTGCTAGCATCTTTCGCTTGGCTATTTTCCGGCGCGCCCTTTGCCGCCTTGCCAAGGTCTTTTTTGTTTAACTCCAGTCACTCTGGTTCGATTATCGGTTGGCCGAAAGGCTCCTGCCGCTGTAAGGCAGGCGTTCATCACTGAACGGCCTGGTGTTGGATCTTGTACTGGCTCATCCCAACCCACGTGACCTTTGGTAGGGGTCACCACTAGGAGAGGAGGCGCCATGCCAACTATTACTCTTCCCGACGGCAGTCAACGTTCATTCGATCATTCGGTTTCCGTAGCCGAGGTCGCCGCATCCATTGGTGCCGGCCTGGCCAAGGCCACCGTGGCCGGCAAGGTCGACGGCAAGCTGGTTGACGCCAGCGACCTGATCACCTCTGATGCCAGCCTGCAAATCATCACGCCCAAGGATCAAGAGGGGCTGGAGATCATTCGCCACTCTTGCGCGCACCTGATTGGCCATGCGGTCAAGCAGCTGTACCCAACCGCGAAGATGGTCATCGGCCCGGTCATCGACGAAGGCTTCTATTACGACATCGCCTACGAGCGTCCCTTCACTCCGGACGACCTGGCGGCCATCGAGCAGCGCATGCACGCGCTGATCGAGAAAGATTACGACGTCATCAAGAAGGTCACTCCGCGTGCCGAAGTGATCGATGTGTTCACCGCCCGCGGCGAAGACTACAAGCTGCGCCTGGTGGAAGACATGCCGGACGAGCAGGCCATGGGCCTGTATTACCACGAAGAATACGTCGACATGTGCCGTGGCCCGCACGTGCCGAACACGCGGTTCCTCAAGTCGTTCAAACTGACCAAGCTGTCCGGTGCCTACTGGCGCGGTGACGCAAAGAATGAACAACTGCAGCGGATCTACGGCACTGCCTGGGCTGACAAGAAGCAGCTGGCGGCCTACATCCAGCGCATCGAAGAAGCCGAAAAACGCGACCACCGCAAGATCGGCAAGCGCCTGAACCTGTTCCACCTCCAGGAAGAAGCGCCGGGCATGGTGTTCTGGCACCCGAACGGCTGGACCCTGTACCAGGTGCTCGAGCAGTACATGCGCAAGGTTCAGCGCGACAACGGCTACCTGGAGATCAAGACTCCGCAAGTCGTTGACCGCAGCCTGTGGGAGAAATCCGGGCACTGGGCCAACTACGCCGACAACATGTTCACCACCCAGTCGGAAAACCGCGACTACGCCATCAAGCCGATGAACTGCCCGTGCCACGTACAGGTGTTCAACCAGGGCCTGAAGAGCTACCGCGAGTTGCCGATGCGTCTGGCCGAGTTCGGTGCCTGCCACCGTAACGAGCCGTCGGGTGCGCTGCACGGCATCATGCGCGTGCGCGGCTTCACTCAGGACGACGCCCACATCTTCTGCACCGAAGAGCAGATGCAGGCCGAATCCGCTGCGTTCATCAAGCTGACCATGGACGTGTACCGCGATTTCGGCTTTACCGAAGTCGAAATGAAGCTGTCCACTCGTCCGGAAAAACGCGTCGGTTCCGATGAGTTGTGGGATCGCGCCGAGTCTGCACTGGCCGCCGCCCTTGATAGCGCGGGCCTTGCGTACGACCTGCAACCGGGCGAGGGCGCGTTCTACGGTCCGAAGATCGAGTTCTCGCTGAAAGATTGCCTTGGTCGCGTCTGGCAGTGTGGTACCCTGCAGCTCGATTTTAACCTGCCGATCCGTCTGGGAGCCGAATACGTCTCCGAAGACAACAGCCGTAAACACCCGGTTATGCTGCACCGGGCGATCCTCGGCTCGTTCGAACGGTTCGTCGGGATCCTGATCGAGCACTACGAGGGTGCATTCCCTGCGTGGCTGGCTCCGACACAGGCAGTGATCATGAATATCACTGATAAACAGGCAGATTTTGCCGCTGAAGTTGAAAAAACTCTCAATGAAAGCGGGTTTCGTGCCAAGTCCGACTTGAGAAATGAAAAGATCGGCTTTAAAATCCGCGAGCATACTTTGCTCAAGGTTCCCTATCTTTTGGTTATCGGAGATCGGGAAGTCGAGATGCAGACTGTCGCTGTGCGTACTCGTGAAGGTGCTGACCTGGGCTCGATGCCCGTCGCCCAGTTCGCTGAGTTCCTCGCGCAAGCGGTTTCCCGGCGTGGTCGCCCAGATTCGGAGTAATTATTATTAAGCGTGAAATGAGACAAGATAAACGAGCTGCACCGAAAGCCCCGATCAACGAGAATATCTCGGCACGCGAGGTTCGGTTAATTGGCGCTGACGGCGAGCAGATTGGCATCGTCTCGATTGATGAAGCGCTTCGTATTGCTGAAGAGTCCAAATTGGACCTGGTGGAAATCTCCGCCGACGCAATCCCACCCGTTTGCCGGGTGATGGACTACGGCAAGTCGATCTTCGAAAAGAAGAAGCAGATTGCCGCGGCGAAGAAGAACCAGAAGCAGATTCAAGTAAAAGAAATCAAGTTTCGTCCAGGGACGGAGGAAGGGGATTACCAGGTAAAACTGCGCAACCTGGTACGTTTCCTGAGTGATGGGGACAGGGCCAAGGTATCCTTGCGATTCCGCGGCCGTGAGATGGCCCACCAGGAGCTGGGGATGGAACTCCTCAAGCGGGTTGAAGCTGACCTGCTCGAGTACGGTTCGGTCGAACAGCATCCGAAGATGGAAGGACGCCAGCTTATTATGGTCATCGCCCCGAAAAAGAAGAAGTAATCAATAGGGCACGGCAGGCCTTCTGATTATGTTTATCAACTGAATGCGGAGTACCGAACATGCCAAAGATGAAAACTAAAAGTGGTGCTGCTAAGCGGTTTCTGAAAACTGCTAACGGTATCAAGCACAAGCACGCTTTCAAGAGCCACATCCTGACTAAAATGTCGACCAAGCGTAAGCGTCAACTGCGCGGTAGCAGCTTGCTGCATCCGTCTGACGTGGCAAAAGTCGAGCGCATGCTGCGCCTTCGTTAATTTTAGTCAAGAATAGAGGAAGTAACTCATGGCTCGTGTAAAGCGTGGCGTCATGGCGCGTAAGCGCCACAAGAAAATTCTGAAACTTGCTAAAGGCTACTACGGCGCGCGTTCACGCGTATTCCGTGTTGCCAAGCAAGCGGTTATCAAGGCTGGCCAATACGCCTACCGTGACCGTCGTCAGAAAAAACGTCAGTTCCGCGCTCTGTGGATCGCTCGTATCAACGCCGGTGCACGTGTTAACGGTCTGTCCTACAGCCGTTTCATCGCTGGCCTGAAAAAAGCGTCCATCGAGATCGACCGTAAGGTTCTGGCTGATCTGGCAGTGAACGAAAAAGCGGCGTTTGCTGCGATTGTCGAGAAAGCTAAAGCCACCTTGGCTTAAGTACCCCCGACAGTCACCCTGGGCCGCTTTCGTGGCCCAAGGTGTTAAACGTCTTAAATAGGGGAAGAGCCTTCAAGCTCTTCCCCTATTTTGTATCTGGAGTCTGTACATGGAAAACCTGGATGCGCTGGTCTCTCAAGCACTAGAGGCTGTGCAAAGCGCAGAAGATATCAATGCCCTGGAACAAATCCGGGTTCACTACCTTGGCAAAAAGGGTGAATTGACTCAGGTGATGAAGACCCTGGGGAATTTGCCGGCTGAAGAGCGTCCGCAAGTCGGTGCGCTGATCAACGTGGCCAAGGAGCGTGTTACAGAGGTTCTCAATGCGCGCAAGGCGTCGCTCGAGGAGGCCGATCTTGCGGCCAAGCTCGCCGCCGAGTCCATTGACGTGACCCTGCCTGGCCGTGGCCAGACCTCGGGCGGCCTGCATCCGATTACCCGGACTCTGGAACGTATCGAGCAGTTCTTTACCCACATCGGCTACGGCATTGCCGAAGGCCCTGAGGTCGAAGACGACTATCACAACTTCGAGGCGCTCAACATCCCAGGCCATCACCCGGCCCGGTCGATGCATGACACCTTCTATTTCAATGCGAACATGCTGCTGCGCACCCATACCTCGCCGGTACAGGTCCGCACCATGGAATCGCAGAAGCCGCCGATCCGCATCGTCTGCCCAGGCCGTGTGTACCGCAGCGACTCCGATATCACCCACTCGCCGATGTTCCACCAGGTCGAAGGCCTGCTGGTTGATCGCGACATCAACTTCGCCGACCTCAAAGGCACCATCGAAGAGTTCCTGCGGGTGTTCTTCGAGAAAGAGCTGGCGGTGCGTTTCCGTCCCTCGTTCTTCCCGTTCACCGAGCCATCCGCTGAAGTCGACATGGAATGCGTGATGTGCAGCGGTAAAGGCTGCCGCGTCTGCAAACAGACCGGCTGGCTGGAAGTGATGGGTTGCGGCATGGTTCATCCCAACGTGCTGCGCATGTCCGGGATCGACCCGGAAGAATTCTCGGGCTTTGCCTTCGGCATGGGCGTTGAGCGTCTGGCCATGCTGCGTTACGGCGTGAACGACTTGCGTCTGTTCTTCGACAACGACTTGCGGTTCCTCGCGCAATTTCGCTAGTCGTAACGGATCTTTAGGAGAGCAGGATGAAATTCAGTGAACAATGGCTGCGTGGCTGGGTAAGCCCGCAGGTAAGTCGCGACGAGCTGGTTGCCCGTCTGTCGATGGCCGGCCTTGAGGTCGATAGCGTTACGCCGGCCGCCGGTGTTTTCAGTGGCGTGCTAGTGGGCGAGGTGCTGAGCACCGAGCAACACCCGGATGCTGACAAGTTGCGTGTGTGCCAGGTCAGCAATGGTGCGGAAACCTTCCAGGTCGTGTGCGGAGCGCCCAATGTGCGCCCGGGCCTGAAAATCCCGTTCGCCATGATCGGTGCCGAGCTGCCGGGCGACTTCAAGATCAAGAAGGCCAAGCTGCGTGGCGTTGAATCCAACGGCATGCTGTGCTCCCAGGCGGAGCTGCAGGTCGGTGAAGGCAATGATGGCCTGATGGAACTGCCGGCCGACGCACCAGTGGGCCAGGACATCCGTGTCTACCTGGAACTGGAAGACGCCAGCATCGAGGTTGACCTGACCCCGAACCGCGGCGACTGCCTGTCCCTGGCCGGCCTGGCACGTGAAGTCGGCGCGCTGTACGCCGCCGCCGTCACACGTCCGGCGGTTGCAGCTGTCCCTGCCGTGCACGACGAAGTACGCTCTATCGAAGTGCTGGCACCCAACGCCTGCCCACGTTACCTGGGTCGTGTGATCCGTAACGTCGACCTGTCCAAGCCAACCCCGCTGTGGATGGTTGAGCGTCTGCGCCGTTCCGAAGTGCGCAGCATCGACGCTGCCGTCGACATCACCAACTACGTGATGCTGGAGCTGGGTCAACCGCTGCACGCTTTCGATCTCGCCGAAATCAACGGTGGCATCCGCGTGCGCATGGCCGAAGAAGGCGAAAAGCTGGTGCTGCTCGATGGCCAGCAAGTCAGCCTGCGCGCCGACACCCTGGTGATCGCTGACCACTCCCGCGCCCTGGCGATTGCCGGCGTGATGGGTGGCGAGCACAGCGGCGTGTCCGCAACCACTCGTGACATCTTCCTCGAAAGCGCCTTCTTCGATCAGATCGCCATTGCCGGCAAGGCCCGCTCCTACGGCCTGCACACCGACGCCTCGCACCGCTACGAGCGTGGCGTGGACTGGCAACTGGCCCGTGAAGCCATGGAGCGCGCCACTGGCCTGCTGCTGGAAATCACTGGCGGCGAAGCCGGCCCGATCATCGAGACCGTCAGCGAGCAGCACCTGCCGTCGGTTGCACCGATCATCCTGCGCGCCAAGGCCGTTGAGCAAATGCTTGGCCTGGTGATCGACCCGATTGAAATCGAGCGCCTGCTGTCGGCACTCGGTCTCGGTATTTCTGCCGGTGAAGCGGGGCAGTGGCACGTAGAAGTGCCAAGCCATCGCTTCGATATCAGCCTGGAAGTCGACCTGATCGAAGAGCTGGCCCGCTTGTACGGCTACAACCGCCTGCCGGTCCGTTACCCGCAAGCGCGCCTGGCGCCACAGCCGAAAGCTGAAGCCCGTGCGCACCTGCCGGAACTGCGTCGCCTGCTGGTGGCTCGTGGTTATCAGGAAGCGGTGACCTACAGCTTCATCGATCCAAAGCAATTCGAACTGTTCAACCCAGGCGTCGAGCCGCTGTTGCTGGCTAACCCGATCTCCAACGACATGGCGGCCATGCGTTCGTCGCTGTGGCCGGGTCTGGTGAAAGCGCTTTCCCATAACCTGAACCGTCAGCAAGACCGTGTGCGCATGTTCGAAAGCGGCCTGCGTTTTGTCGGTCAGCTGGATGGCCTGAAGCAAGAGCCGATGCTGGCTGGCGTAGTCTGCGGCAGCCGTCTGCCGGAAGGCTGGGCACAGGGGCGCGACACCGTCGACTTCTTCGACGTCAAGGCCGATGTGGAAGCGGTACTGGGCTTTGCCGGTGCGCTGGATGCCTTCACTTTCACCCCAGGCAAACACCCGGCGTTGCACCCGGGGCAGACTGCACGTATCGAACGTGAAGGTCGCCTGGTGGGCTTCGTGGGTGCGATTCACCCTGAACTGTCGAAAACCCTGGGGCTGGACCGTCCAGTCTTCGTTTTTGAGCTAGTCTTGGCTGAAGTCGCCTCGGGCAAAATGCCTAAATTCAGCGAGTTGTCGCGTTTCCCTGAAGTACGACGTGATCTGGCGCTGATTGCTGATCAAGGTGTTGCCGCCAGTGCTGTTCTGGACGTAATCCGTGAAAATGCAGGGGAATGGCTTACAGACCTCAGGCTATTTGACGTCTATCAGGGTAAAGGCATTGATCCGCATAGAAAAAGCCTTGCAGTTGGCTTGACCTGGCAGCATCCATCGCGCACTCTTAATGACGATGAGGTGAATACGACGACACAAAATATCCTCACCTCGCTCGAACAAAGGTTGAACGCCACGTTAAGGAAGTGACGTATGGGGGCTTTGACGAAAGCTGAGATGGCGGAACGTCTGTATGAAGAGCTGGGCCTGAACAAACGCGAGGCCAAGGAATTGGTCGAGCTGTTCTTTGAAGAAATCAGGCACGCTCTTGAAGACAACGAACAGGTCAAATTGTCCGGTTTCGGCAATTTTGACCTGCGGGACAAACGCCAGCGGCCTGGCCGCAATCCAAAAACGGGAGAAGAAATCCCGATCACGGCTCGCCGTGTGGTCACCTTTCGTCCAGGGCAGAAGTTGAAGGCCCGAGTTGAGGCTTATGCTGGAACCAAGTCATAACGACGAACTGCCCGTCATCCCAGGCAAACGCTACTTCACCATTGGTGAAGTCAGCGAGCTCTGTGCGGTAAAGCCGCACGTGCTGCGCTATTGGGAGCAGGAGTTTCCTCAACTCAACCCCGTCAAACGCACCGGGAACCGTCGGTATTATCAGCGCCAGGATGTGCTGATGATCCGGCAGATCCGTGCGTTGTTGTACGACCAGGGGTTCACCATCAGCGGCGCGCGCCAGCGTATGTCCGGTGATGAAGCCAAAGACGACACCACCCAATACAAGCAACTGATCCGCCAGATGATCTCCGAACTGGAAGATGTGCTGGTGGTTTTGAAGAAGTAATTCCGGCTTTTAAAATACTTCCACATTTCAAAAGCTTGCGGTATATTCCTGATCGCTTCGTTGCGAAGCAAACCCAGTAACACGCCTAGTCGGGGCGTAGCGCAGTCCGGTAGCGCACTAGCATGGGGTGCTAGGGGTCGAGTGTTCGAATCACTCCGTCCCGACCATATTTTTCAATGACTTAGCCCAATCTGAAACGGTTGGGCTTTTTCATGTCTGAAAAAATACTCCCACATTTACTCCCACGAATATCCCGGATCTAGGTGGCTGCGAGCTAGCGATAGCGTCGGCACTGCTTCGCGCCGGCTCTGGCCCCCCATCGATGCCAGGCAGCGCCTGGTAGGTAGTAAGGGCATAGAAACGCTCAATACAAGATTGGGTAGAGAAGTATTCGCCGCTACCTGAATACACGGCGATATCGTTAATATCCTGGGTGGAGCGAGCAGATGCTGACGACTGACCAACTTGAGCTCAGCGCATTAACTTACGCCAACTTCCACTTCTGACTTTGGTTCAACCTTGGCGCGACGATGGAGTTGGCTTCGACATAGCAAGGACGCGTACAGATGATCGACTATCTCGCTGCATTCCCCATTCCAGCCAATCTGCTGCCGGAGCGATTGCGTTCGCTGCTACAACCAAGCGCTACCGACCCCGCGCTTCGGGTGGAGGTCAGTTGTTTCACAGAAAATGACCCCTACGGACCAAACAGCGAGGCAGTGCATATGCTGATGGCTGTCGTTCCCGACGACGACCAAAACTTAGTTCCCATCCTTCACAGCGACCAAGGCCAGGTAGCACATTCGACCCCGGTGCTGCGCGGTAAGGGTAGTGAAAGAAACTTCGCGCCCAGTGTGAGCGGGAATGACTATATTGTCGCTTCGTGGGGTAGTGGTGCGTTCTATACCTATCACTTGGCAGAGAAGGTATGGATGGCGCTGGGGCTCACCCCACGTTGCTTGGGCAATGAACAGCAGCGCCTGGTATACGACGATTTAGAACTGCCGGAATTTGGCGTTGCGGAGGGCGAGATTTCAGCTCAATACCACTTTACGGCGTCTCGGAACATCCAATGGTTCATGTCCAATGAGTACTTGCGCAAGTACCTGTGGCTACGAGGCGGACGTGGTGTCCGCCACTTCTACTACAAGGCGATGCTTCAGGACGGACCGGCGTTACGCGCCTGGATGAAGGGCTGTACGTTTGTCGAGCTTGGAAAGCCGGGGGATTGGCTCGAGGGCGATCTTCGTGAGGATCGTGACGGTTTGCTACTCCAGGTATGGGCGACGGTAGAAGCAGTTTCCTGCGAGCTATCCCCAGGGCAGAGTGCCGAAGGCCTGCGTTGGCCTGGTGTTGCAGGCGCAGTCACGCGCGACCGCGCCAACAGCATGATCGATGGAACCAGCGTCTATCTCGACGACAGATTTCTTGAACGATATGAGCAGAACAGTTTCTACGCCACTACACCGGTCAATCTGCATGGTTTCTGGTGCTGCAATCCTTCCTACCTGGGACAGTGGGCCTTCACAGGCTGCGGGCGAGTTGGTCGCAACCTGATCAGGGTGCAGTTACGTGAGCTGTACAAGGGCAAGCCCGACCGGGAAATTCTGCATGCCTATAACCATGCGTTGGATTCAGGGATCGTCGCTCAGCTCGATCTGAACGAAGAGCACATCGCCTCCAAGGTGGACCGGCTACTTGATCAACTGCTGGCTTTGGGAGAAAACCTGTCCAAGCTCGCGGGTGCCCTGGGCATAGAGAAGTCGGCCGAAGATCTGATTGGATTATCTCGGGGCGAAGTAAGGGCCAATGGTTGGCTGCATTACCCACAGTTGGGAAAGCTGGCTCGGGTCGCGCCCTTAGCGATGAGCCAGCAAGCATTCCTTGCTCGGTGCAAATCCATTCATGAAATCTGGCAGAAACTACCCAATGGCATCCTTAAGCAAATTCTGCAAGCAGCCGGTGTCCCACGAAAGCAGATTGCTGACCGGGCCAGCTTGAAGTTGCTGCAGACACTACAGAACATCTTGGACCGGTTGGATGCAGATGAAGAGGCGACGGATGCATTCAAGAGCGATAGGGAACCTGAAGAGTGGGATGCCAGAAACCCAAGGGTTGCAATGCTTTTCGTAACCAACGATCTTCGAATTGCTGACGCCCACGATACTGTGGGTGATTCCCTGCAGAAGCTACAGGATCAAGGATTCGATACCGCGAGCTTGCATCACGGCTATGGTCGGGCGCTTGATTTTGTAATGGATGGAGTGGTCGATTCTTTCGCGGCAATCAATGGCCCATTACAACGCATTCTTGCTAGAGGTTGAAGACATAAGCTTCAGGGCGCCTTCATTGCTGCTGCCATGCTCCATCAGCGTCGCGAACCGCAGCGGGTAGTTCACGGGTAGATCAAGAGATTGCCAGCGGCCTCCATCATGGTCCAGGGTGATCGCGCGGCGTGGATTTTCCCCGGATCAATGCCGACGTGCGTTGCCCAACTCAGGACGCGCGCGTCATCCTGGTGGCTGTCAACCATGTACACATCGAAGGGTTCCCCGACCGCCTGAAACTCAAGGGCCATGGTGTCGCAGGGTGCACAGCCCTTCTTGACGAAAAGCGCCACATGTCTGCTACCAGTGACCGGTTGTGCCTCAGCCCCAGGCAGGTTTAAGCGTGAGGCGTAGGGGAAAAGTATCATGTCAAATTTACTTAGGATGTTAAGCCGTGCGGCTGGTTCAATTTGGTCTCTGGCTCCCGAATGCTGTGGGCTAGGGGGCGGCTTTAGGTTCTGGGATCCGAGTCTGCTAGGTACGTATATTCATTTGATCTTATGAGGCTCATTGGGCAGACGAACAGCAGGTTCGGATTGGAGATATTTTGTTAGGCGCGCGTGGGATGTGGGATGATTAACCTAAAGGGGAGGCTCCTTCAGCTGGACGATGGGCGTAACGTTGAGGATGCCTTCTGCCTTCTGGCGTTGAAGATGGAGTGTTCAGACCTTAGAGGGTTGTCACCTGTAATGAGACAATACATGCGAGACGACCTAGGCAATGTCGAACAAATGTTTCGAATAGCGGAATCGTTAAAATACTCTAGAGATGTTAGAAAAGTATGAATATAGTTCCATTTACTTCTAGAGATAGTCTCGGTCGGTATTATACAGAAAACGACATAAGTAGTTTGCTGGTGTCTTTGATGGATACTGCTAAAGCCACAAATATATTGGATTTGGGCTGTGGTCTGGGCAGTCTATCATTTGCCGCTTCTAAGCGTTGGAATGATGCGAAAATATTCTCTCTTGATATTGAAAGCAGGCATCAGATTACTAATTCTGAAAATCAGAATAGGCATCATGTAGTTGGAGATGCATTGCTATTTAACCTCCCAAGCACTCTCGGGATGACTGAGGGGTCAATAGACCTTGCGGTATGTAATCCTCCATATATAAAACCCGATTGGCGGGATGAGTTTCAGCAGGTTTCTGAGCAGATTGGAATATGTAAATACTCCTCGATTACAAAAATTTGTTCGTCCGAAGTGTTGTTTTTGGCACAGATGATAAGAATGTTGAAAAGTGGCGGTGAGGCAGGCGTTATACTGCCCGATGGAATATTTACAGCGGACAAGTTTTCAAGTTTTAGAGAGTTTCTTTTAAAAGAACATTGTGTAAAAAAAATAATACAACTGCCTCGAAATATTTTTAAGCGAACTGAAGCTCAAACGCATATATTGATTTTCAATAAAGCTTCTTGTGAAAGAAGCAGTGAAGAAATAGAACTTCGTACTATTCTGGAAACCGGAATTCTATCTCCGGCTATATCGATTTCCTCAGATGATGGTGTTCATCGGTTGGATTATAGCTATCACTCGCGGATGCAACGACATAAGACAAGTTCTTCATCTCGTAGCCTTGAGTTGCAAGCTATTGCGGAAATCAAGAGAGGAAAGCAGTCCTCCGTACAAGTCAGAGATCTGGAGTGTGCGACTGTTCACACCACAGATTTAAGCGGCGTACATTCGAATTATGAACTCTTGGGTGGTATTGATCTTCTGAGTTTAGACCCTACTAAGTTTTTAGTGGCGTGTCCTGGAGATATACTCATTGCACGTGTAGGGCGGGGTTTTTTTAAAAAAATAGCTAACGTAGTCTCAGGATACGCAGTTGTTAGTGATTGCCTATTCATAATTCGTTCTGATAAAAAAAATTCGAAGAAGATATTCAAATATGTGAGTTCGAAAGACGGGCAGTTGAAAATATCCGAATTGAGCTATGGTGTCGCAGCTGCTCAAATGTCCATGAAACAGCTTGCTCATCTAAAAATGGATTTTAAATAATGGCAAAACAACAAGTGGAAGTTGAAGAGCTCACGTCGTTTTTAGAAGAGCGCGCAGACTATCTCGAAGAGAATGAGCTCTTAGCGTGTACTGTTCAGGATGGCGATTTCTACAAGAGTATCTATACTGCCCTGATTTCTCGGGGAACTAAATTGATTGTAGGGCCCCGAGGTTGTGGGAAAACGCATTTAATGCGTTATGCTTGGACTAAATGCAAAGGGGACGATTCGTTACCCTTAGCTATTTATGTATCCTTCAATAAATATTTTCGGCTCGAGCCTTTGCTAAAATCGAAGCCTAACGCAATTGCACTTTTTAATACGTGGGTACTAGCAAAAATACTTATTGCAGCGCACGAAGTGGCATGTGATATCGAGGATGATCAAGAACTTGATTTGAGCTCAATCCTGTTTGCAAAAAAGCAAGATCTAGAAAGCATTGTTGAACGGCTAGAGCAAAGCTTGTCACCCACATCCGATTTGGAATTTTTAGTAGAAAAAATAAGCGTTTCAGGAGTAACAAGCGCGCTCCACTCTTTGACTGATTGGCTAGAGAGAAAGCGGATAGTTGTTTTACTCGATGATGCTGCAATAACCTTAACGCCGGAGTATCTTTACGAGTTTTTTGATATTGTTAGGACACTAAAAACGTCCCGTATATCCCCAAAGGCATCGGTGTATCCAGGAACTACTGAATATGGCCCAAAATTTCACGTAGCACATGAGGCCGAGAGTGTTGATGCTTGGCTTTCTATTGAAGCGGAAAACTACGCATTAGTGTTGGGTGCAATCGCACACAAACGATTCAATGAATATGAGAAAGTGCCGGATGATATCTCGCAACTTCTAAAATATGCGGCTTTTGGAATACCTCGAGCTTATTTGATGATGCTCCGAGAGTATCATTCTGACACCTCGCGAAGTTCACAGCAGAAATTTAATAAGCTCATTGAGAAATATACAAGCGTTCGGCTGAGTGAATACAGGTCGCTAGTAAGTAAACTGCCTAGGTTGGAAAGTATTATTGATACAGGCGAAGCGGCGCTGAACAAAATCGTTGAGTTAATAAAAGACGCTAACTCGCCGGCCAAAAAAACGACTCAAAAACAGATTATTGTCGGAATAGAGGAGGAAGAGAACCCTCTATTCAATAGGATGATTAGCCTGCTTGTCGAGGTAGGTCTGCTCTTAAAGCTCCCAAATGTCTCTCACGGAGAGGATAGGTCTTACGAGCGGTATATTCCCCATTTGGCCCTATTGATAAGAAATCGGGTGTTCAGCCAAGGCCTACATGGGTTCTCCCCTCAGCATGTGATTGACTTCATAGGGCGAAAAAACGTTAAGCATCCTGTTCGACGGTCCTCTAAAACTCTTCTTGGAGAAGAGTTGCTTCAGAAGCTACAACTTACATTACCACCTTGTCGAAAGTGTAATGCTATCCGATTAACTGACACGCAACGCTTTTGCCATCAGTGTGGCAGTTTGCTTGTTGATGAATCAACATTTAATAAGTGTATGGCATTAGAACTGTCGAATCTCCCACGGCTCACGTCATGGCAAAGTAAAGTTATCACCGGTTTAGATGGGGCTAAAACTGTTGGAGATATTCTATCTATGCAAGACCCTGGAACTGAGTTAAGAAAGCTTCGCAGGGTCGGGCGTAAGACCGCCGATAAAATCATTAGTAATGTGCTCCTTTACGTGGATGAGTTTTTGTCGTGACCATGTGTGACTTAAAACTGCTGTTGTGATGGTTATGGATTAGTACCCGAAGGAATGAGCGATGAGTCTGCGAAAAAAACCAGAAGGTGTGTTGCTAGAAGGAGCAGCCGGGTCGGAAAGTGCAACAGAAATAGCTTCGAAAGAGTTTTTCGAGCTATGTAAGCTAGAAGCCATAACGTCACCATTTGAGACAAGTAGTAAGTTTGATTTTGAACATAGTGATAGTGATTTATCACCTATCGATCTATTTATCACGAATACTAAGAAGTTAAATAAATTAGTTACTGGCGACTATAGCCCCGTACTAGGTAATTTAATTTTGCTTGGCTATGTTTCTGCAGCTGAAAGTTACATTCGAGCGCTGATACGAAAATTGATTCACTCTGATGAATATATATCGGCACTTGTCTCTGAGAAAAGCGTATCGTATGCGGCAGCATTACATCATAAAAAAGAAATTCTGCCAGAAGCTCTTCTGGAGGATTTTTCCCTTGCTAGTCCTTATAACGTCTTTGAAACGCTCAAAGAACTAATAGGAATGAAGGGTAACCGCCCAAACCCGTTGATTCTCCCATCTCAAGAATTCAAAAAGGTTTGTGAACTCCGTCACTGCTGTGTGCATCGATTTGGAAAGTTAGGTTCAAAGAACGCAATACGTCTCGGATTGGCGGCGCATACTAAGTCACTAGAGAAGCCGATTTTGTTGTTGGCAGAGGATGTGGATAAGATCGCATTTATAGTCGATAACTTTGTGCGATCGATTAATAACTATGTGTTTAAATTTTTACTTGAGCGGTCTGTGAAAAATAAAGATGACTCAGGTGGCGTATGCTATGAAGTTGAATGGCTTTGGGTGTATGCGAAGGATAAGAAAAGGTTTAACAAATATTATAAGATATTCAGTTCTAAAGAAGATGTTTACAAGTCAATGACGCTCCGAGCGGCCTACGAAAAGTTTTGTTCCGCATTGAAGCCCGAGATTCAGAATCTACCTGAACGCAAACAAAAAGTGCAGAAAAAAATCCTGCGTAAGGTGCTCAGTAATGTATAAAAGGTTTGCCCGTTGTGAGCTTCAAGCTTTGCGGTTTAGATAGAGACTCTTGCTTTCTAAGTGTAGGTCTACTACAGGCTACAATAGGTCTGATTTGCATAAAAAGTGTTTCGATAGAGGGGTAGGCAATGTCATTCGAAATTCCCCCAGGGAAAGAGCGGTTTTTCAGTGATACAAAGCAAAAAATTGAGTCGCTTATCCGTAAAAATATTCTTTCTGGAATAAAACACTATGAGTTGCAGGGCTGGTTAAACAATTTCTCAAGCCAGCGCGCGCTCTATTTGGCAGCACACCTTCTTGATGCGTTCATATATAGATCTCCTGATATGCTAAAAAGCATGAGGCGACATATGCTAGAAATGCAGTTGGCAGCTGCTTTACAACGTTCTGGATATAAAGTACCTATAACCGTAGATGACTTCCTAAACGGGTTAAAGGAAGGGAACCATAGATTACCGATTAGGTTTGTTTCTGTAGATGGTGGATTTGATAGAACTCCTGGTAAAAGCGGCGCTGCTCTGCTTAGGAACTTCAGGGAGGATGGATTGATAAACAAAGGTATAACGATTCGACCAGAGGATGTGGCCAAGTTACCGAAACATGTCGAGTGGTTGGTGCTGGTTGATGATTTTGTAGGTACTGGAAAACAAGCAGAAAAATTTTTTAAGTATTATGGTGTAGAGCAATGGACTGTAAGTCGTAACGTGATTTTGCTTTCCTTTATGGCGCACTCAGTGGGTGTAAGTAAAATTGCAAGAGATTGTTCTTATGTTGATTTTGACTGTGCAGAGATTTTATCAGCATCTCATGGGTTTTTCGCATCAATGCCGGCTGGCATGATGTGGGGTAGGGATGAATATAATAGCATTAAGGATGTGAAAGATTTTTATTATAATGAAGTCTTGTTGTCAAGGGATGTGGTTTTAAAACAATCTGAATTTGATCTGGATTTGACAGTAGCTTTCAATAGAACTATACCGAACAATACGCTTGCTGCCTACTGGACATCCAAAGGACAATGGTGTCCGCTGATTAATCGGGGCTAAGTAATGGACAAAAATATTGTTGATGCGTTTCTGCGTAATAGAGCTGAATTATTACCAGATGACGTTTGGGGGCAGTTTATTGTTCCGCATTTTTTTTCATCTTTAAGTATTTTTAAAGAAAAAAAAGCGGTGAAAATTGAAGGTGGACGTGGTTGCGGAAAGACCATGTTAATGCGTTATTTGTGTCATCCTAGTGTGTTTAGTGCAAATAGAGCCAGTGTGCCAGATCAGTCGCTTAAGTTTATAGGGCTTTACTGGAAGCCTGACATCAGATTTTGTAAGTTGTTGACAAGTGCTTGGTTGGATGATGATGCAGATATTGTTTTTTCTTATTATTTTGCCTTGTGTGTTTTGGGAGAGCTGGAAAAAAGTTTGCTGAGCATTTCCCGCGCTTCGTTAGAGTCTGGTGTGTTGGATGTGAGAGGTACGAAGATTCCAAGCGCAGCAAAGCGATACTTAGGCGATGGCGTTGAAACTTTTTATGATGTCCGTGAATTTGTAGAGGAGAAACTGGCCGAGTTTGAGTTATGGGTTCAGAATCCCTCCCTTAGTCGTCCGATGATGTTTAATTTTAAAAGCGTATTTAAGAGCTTGATAGGTGCTGTTTCTTCAAGTGATCCCCGGCTTGAAGGATGTTTTTTTAGGGTTTTTGTTGATGAGTTTGAAAATCTTCAGGTTGCGCAACAAGTAATTATAAATGATTATGTCAAGCAGCCAGATGATCAATATTGCATTAATTTTTCTGTTCGCTCTCACGCAATTTCCGAGTTTTTGACTAGTACCCAAGAGCAGTTAATAGAGCCGCATGACTACAGAACTATTAACATTGAGTTAGAGTTGGGCCGAAGTGATCAAGGTTTTGATTTGCTAGCTGCAGAAGTGATGCTGCTGCGTTTGCAGAACGAAGGATATGAACTGGCACTTGGTGATTTCAATAAAGAGTCTCTGTTTGATCCGGGGCATATTGAAGCCAGAAATACAGATGCTTACAAATCTGCGGTTTTGGGACGAGCTAGGCAGATTTTTCCTCAAATGTCTGCCCGAGATGTGGCTAATTTTTCTGTTTCAGATAAAGCATTGAAAAATAGGATTGTCACTACTATTAGAAAAGCTCTAGTAAAGCGAGGAGATGAAGGTATTCCTATAGATCTGTTCTTTGACGGTGTAACTCCAGATGTTTCCGTTGTATCCGCTAGCATCCTAAGTCGCAATTCAGCATCAACAGCGGTTATTCTGGAAGAATTGCAAAAAACGAAAGATGATAAAACGAGAGGATTAAGCCTTTTTTGTAAAGAGGGTGGTTGGGTTGAAAATACATTGTTTGGGTCTTTGCTCTATCTGTATAAGGGCCTCCCACAAAAAGACTGTCTCTTGTATGCCGGATTCGGGAGGTTTTGTGGGCTTTCTAAACCTAACTTGCGGTATTTTCAAGAGCTTTGTCATAAGACCTTGCTAGAGGCAAATGCTAATGGTGAGATGTCAGACTCATCAACACTGGTCATAACATCAAAAACTCAAGCGTCTGCAGCATTTGCGGTGAGTAGCAAATTGCTTGATGAGGTAGAGCGGGCAGGGGCAAGCGGGAAAAAGCTACACAGCATGATTATGCGTCTCGGTAGTATATTTGAATCTGCTCAGCGACGACCTAGTCAGAGCGAACCCGAGATAAATCACTTTTCCATCAACGATAGCCAGCGAGTAGCGTTAGATAGTGAGGTGGTTTCTCTAATTAAGGATGGGCTTATGTGGTCTGTGTTGTATGAGACATCTGATACTAAAAATAAAAGTGATTATGATATAATGCAAAATGATTACGTTCCGAATCCGATTTTTGCCCCATATTTTGGTATAAGTTATAGAAAGAAACGTAAGCTTTCACTCTCTGCCAGCGAGGTTAACACTCTATATGTTGGTTCTGGAGAGCAGTTTAAGGCCCTTCTCAAAGATTACGTGGATAAATGGGAAGAGCCGACTGAGACAGAGATAGGAATAAACTATAAGTTGTTTTGATTATGATGAATTTTAGTTGGGTCTCGGTGTGTGGAGATGATGCTTTCAAAAGTGCATCATACGATGTGGCATTTGTCGGTACGGTCGTGGATGATCGGGGTGCTCACTGCCTGTCGATAGCGACTAGAGCTGCGACTAAAACGTTAAGTGTAAGCTATGTCCCCTCGGAGTATAAAATTCACATTGATGGGAGAAGTTGGAGAGCGAATGAGGTCGAAAATATCGCGCTTGAGTTTCCGGCTAAAAATATTCTTTTTGATGCCACTACTTTAGATTTTCCTGATTTGCTACTGATAATTCGAGGATACCTGTTGCGAGGGGAGGCAGTTAGGTTCTATTTTCTCTATGCCGAGCCGCATTCTTATAATAGCGCCACTGGTTCTAAAACTAGGCATGAATTTCAGTTGAGTGATAGCTATGCATCGGATTACTATCCTATTCCGGGGTTTATAAGTTTGCAGACAAATCCTAATAGTGTGGGGAGTGTCACTGTTTTTGTCGGCTTTGAAGGTGCGCGTTTACGCAATTTAATTGCTGATTCAGAGCCTGAGGTTTTGAAGCGGTTTAATATTGTTTTTGGTATTCCGCCATTCAAGACAGAGTGGGAAACTCATTCTTTGATGGAGAATGCATCAATCCTGTTGGATCAGCAGGTCGAGGAGATTCTTTATGCAGGTGCTAATAATCCATACTCGTGCTATGAAGTGTTGTTGATGCTCTATAAAACTAGAGATTATAATTCTTCATTTGAAGTTGCGCCGCTTGGCACTAAGCCAGCAGCGATCGCATCCGCTTTATTTGCAGCTGAACATCGTGGCGTCTCCGTTAGATATGATTACCCACGTCGCTCTCAGGGAAGATCCAGCGGTGTAGGGAAAGTGCATCTTTTTACTGCGTGGTGTGATGGTGATGTGGGGGA
Source organism: Pseudomonas sp. Z18(2022) (assembly GCF_036346535.1). NCBI lineage: Bacteria > Pseudomonadati > Pseudomonadota > Gammaproteobacteria > Pseudomonadales > Pseudomonadaceae > Pseudomonas > Pseudomonas sp. Z18(2022). The sequence continues at coordinate 338,400 of NZ_JAOTOA010000001.1, read as the reverse complement.
CTAGTCATTTTCAAATGCCAGATAAGAATTGTCGCTAGGGCGCTCATCAAAAATTATTTTTGTGTCTTCTATCAAATAACCTTTAAGTTTCGAAGTTTTTCTGGGCCCTTGAATTTTACAACTCCAAATATTTAGTCCGTTATTGCGTTTTTTATGTATTTTTAAATTTTCGAATTGCTTCTGCACCCAACGCCATTCTTCAATCTCTTGAGTGGCACCCTGTGAGATACCAGGAAACTCCTGAGCGTAGCGTTGGAAGAGGCCAGGTGTTACTAGAAACACAGTTCCGCTTACGGTATGGATTTTTGCCTTACTGTCGTTGATGATCAGCTTGTGGCTCAGGATGCCTTCCTTGACCCAATTTAGGAAAACCTGACCAGGGTTATTCGAAGGGGGATTTGAGATTTCGAGAGCGCTTTCTGACGGTGCGTCACTGGCCTCGGGGTCTGACAATTCGAACATGTCCAGCAACGTTCCGAGGTAGTCGGCATCCTCCATCGCCATAGGATCTTCCAGCGATTGGTTTTGATGCGATCCTGTTCCACCTGCCTTGGGGGCTAGTGCAGGTGCCGGAACGTCAGTCGGGTGGTCATCGACTGCAATGCTCACTGTTCCGCTGAAAGCTTCTGGGCGGTCTTCGCTTCCCCATATCAATGCCGGTTGAATGCGCAGAAAGGTAAAGCTCTGCTGCCAGTTTCCCTGCGCGATAAGCGCGGTCCAGATGGCTTTGCCTTCTGGTGTGGACTCGACCAGCCCATGCGATTGCAGTTCGTCGAACACCGCGATGTTGGAGGAGGGAATGCCCTCAATCGCTTGCGACAGCAGATAGGCTCGCAGCTTGTCCGTGACCGTTTTGCTCACGAGCCAGAGGGCGTCCTGGGTCAGCCAACCCGCGGCACCTGCCTGGTTGAGTTTTAGTTCGTGTTGAACCAGATGACGCAGTCCGCTGATCAAGTGATGTTGCAGCGACTGAATCGGTGCTTGTAGCGCCTTGCTCGGGTTACCACCGATGTTCTGTGCGGTGGAAACACGGTCGGCCTGCATCACCAACTCACCGAGCACGCCGGCACGTTCGTACTGGCCCGCCAGGACATACAGCAGACTGGCCCATAGTGGCGGAAATTCACTGAGCCAATCGAGGATTGGGCGGTCGAGAATTTGGGTGTAGAGCAAGCCTGCGGCGGCGCCGTGCAGGTGGTAGTCACGACCCTTGATGTAACGAAAACGGTAGGGCTGATCCATGGCGCCCTGCCAAGGATGCCAAACACGGCCATCCTGGCGTTCGACCAGCAGGTCCACGGCGATCTTGCCGATGTCATGCAGCAGGGCGCCATAGGCGATGCCAGCCGACCAGGCATCGGTCTGGGCGGCTTGGTCTTCGGGCGCGGCGCCGGTCGGAAGTAGATACGACTGACGCAGTTTCAAACTGCAAGCTACCAGCTCCAGGCCATGGTCAAGCATGCCACCGAGATACGCATGGTGGTGCGTCTCGCTGGCCGGGAGTTGCTGGACCTGCTCGGCGTAGCGATGAATCGGATTTAAATAGAGCTGGATGAACTGCGCGTGGGAGAGGGCGGTGTACTGCCAGATGCGATCGAGCAACTGGCGGCGGTGCTCCGCGGCTAACAAGCTGTGGGCCGACTCGATGGGCAGGTAACCTTCGGTGGCGCTCAGTGTCGGTGGCGGAGGGGGCTTCTGCCTTTTGTGGCGAAACAGACTGAGCATCGTGACCTCCGGCAAGTGGCTGGGTCAGTGGCCTTTTAGCCTTTTCGGATAGCGCTCTTACCCTTGAGTGCCCATTCCCTTCCAACCCTTACCCGTCCTTTTGGCTCGAGTCCCTTTGTGTGGCAATCGGGATATTGATACTGCTAGACATCGTTTTGTTGGGGGGCTAGTACGGAAAAGACAAGAGTCGGTACACTGCGGTGCATATTTTTTAGGTCTTGCCATGAATCTCACTGACGCCACGCTCGTGCTGCTGCTCGCGGCACGTATCCATGGGACAGACGAAGCCGTCAGAGCCTCGGCGAAGAGCGTGGTCAAGAAGTTGCCGCGCAGTAAACGCGATCTGATTTATAAGGTGATCGACAGTCGGAGTCCGCTTGAACTGGTGGATTTTCTGGCGCAGAACCTGGATGCGGAATGACAGGCTGCGGGTGTGTGCCCACCTCTGACTCTTTGCATCAGAGCCCCGCGGCATGGGGTTTTCTGGGCGCAAAAAAAGGGCCCAACTCGCGTTGGGCCCTGTGATGCGATTGCAGCGGTGCGGTAATGATCAAACTTCATCGTTCATGCATCGTGAGTCATCCATTACCATCTGCTTCAGTTGCTGCTCCAGGTTGAGTACATACTCCGAGGCGCTTCGGGCCTGACCACTGGCGCGAAAGATCGCGCGTTTGTCAGCCTTGAGCAGGCCGAGCCAGGAGTCGATGTAGCCCTCGTGGCGCAGCTCTCCCTGTATACCGGTGTAGGCGCATAAAAACGCAGCACCCATCTCGGCGATCAACTCCTCAAACGCGTAGCCTAGCGAGCCGAACGGACAGGCTGACGTCATGCCTTCGCGCTGCAACCGAGCGTGATGCCCGGTCCAGTGCGTCAGCTCGTGAAGTGCAGTGGCGTAGTACCCGCCTTCATCGTGGAATTGCGCTTTTGTCGGCAGTTGGATGAGATCCCTGATCGGGTGGTAAAAGGCTTCGTCGGCAGGCCGATGAACGATGCGTGCACCTGAACTTAACAGCAGATTTTCCGCGGCGCTGTTGGGCTGGAAGGAATCACTCTGTTCCGTCTCAAGCAGGGTGTCATTGAACATATCGAGCCCCTCCGTTTGCTCGATATTGAACAGCAAATGCGTCCTGAGAATGCCGAAGTGAGCGACCTTGGGCTGGCCGTTTTCATCGAGTACGGGTTGGCCTGACTCGGTCTGTTCCTCGCGCTCCATCGGCTTGTAGAGCACCGCCAGAGTGCTGTGCTCACCCTTACGAATGTGCCCACCGGTCTTTTTGGCTTGGTTGAAGGTCAGCCAACGATCTTGGGTGAAGCCCTGCAACCTGGCCTCGGCCCAGAGCAGCGGTAAATTGATGCCCGAATACGGGCGTCGCGTGATGGCGTTGATGGGGTAGGGTTGATGGCCGATGTAAGCGGAGCCACTTGAGGACCAGGGTTTGATCCAGGGAGCAACGCCTTGGTCTAACGCGGTAACGATCTTGTCAGTTACGTCTTGGTAGATATCGCGCATGGCAATTTCCTCGAGAGAAAAACGGAGGAACGCCGTGCCCGTCGGGGAGGGTTCCCCGGTTGGGTGATGTGCTGGATTGATGCAGGTCTTGCATGCCGTCCGAATGTGGAGGTGGGCGCCGCCAATTTCGCTTAGCGCTGGTGTTCTCCTGCAAGCGCTATCAGCAAGGCGCCAGGCTGACCCGGTTCTTGGAGTAGGCTCAGACTCAATTGCAGCAACGGGTCGTGGTCTAAGTGATCGGTTGGTTCAATGTGGATTACCTCGAACAGCACGTAGGGCTTGTGTGGATAGGCCAGGTGGGCTTCGAAGGCTGCGCGCAATACGTGGCTCAACCGATCGACCTGCAGCTTCTCAGCGTGATCGGATTGCTCGAGCAGTACTGCGCGTTGCCACGCGCCAGGGGTGAACACGATGGGCAACCGAAGGGTGTTCAGTGTTTGCGGTGTAAGTGAGTCGGGCATGGTATGTCTCCGTTGAAGGCGCGAAGAAACCTGACCCGTGGGGGAAAGAATTTCCCCGCAATGGGTTGAAGAAAAACAAGAAGATTTGCCTTGCGAGCAGAGCTCGAACGGCGCTCAGGAGAGCAGTAGGCGTTCATCACCGTAGAAACGGTGACCGTGCGAGCTACCGAACGCTAATCGCACTTAGGGAGAACCATCACCGACGTGACGTAGCCTTGAAGGTTCTGGCTATCAGGGAAAGTGCTGTCGATAACAGCGATCCGTACCTTGGTTTTAGCCAAGTCATTTATGAATATCAATCAGATAGGCAAGAACGTTTGACGGTCTGAGTCTACTGAGCTCCAGGTTTGCTTTTCCTGGCCGATAAACTGACAAACGGTTTAGCGCAGGGCTCTACCGGTGAGCTTCTAGAAATTGAGTAGGCATGAAAATAGGGCGATGACGTTCAATGAAACTGTACGAAAATGTGGTTATCGGAAATTTTCTCTATGGGCTGGGGTTCGCTCTTGGTTCACAGCTGAGATCCGGTCAGTTACCAAGCATGGTGAACTTGCTTCAACAAACGCCAGACGATAAACGATTGGGGGATTTGCTGATGGCATTCCCCGGTACAGTACGTTTGATCGAGTTTAAGACTGAGGCTAACAAGTCAAAAAAAGAGGCTGGTCGTCACCAGTTTCTATCTCGAATTTTTTCCGAAAAATTGGACGAATTGCCTGATCTACCAGGTACTTCGCGGCGGGTGCATTGGTACATCGAAACGGCGCCTCTTCCCAGCGCTGCACTGTCGGCACGCATTGAGCCCTATCTCGATGCGTTTGGCGAAGGCGCCAGGCAACGGCCTAAGTCAACCGAGAGGTTCCAAAATTTTATCGAGGAGCTGGCTGCTGGCATTCTGCAACGCAGATCGGCTGAGATCACAAGGGCTGAGCGCGACTACATTGATCTGGTGCGGCTTGCTCAAGGGCCAGAGGAGACCGGAACAGGCGGATTGGTGCTGGTGGCCGACAGCGGTGGAGGTCTACATTTCGCCGCCTTACAGGATTTGATGGATTTGAACCTGTCCCACAAACAATGGATCGAGTACAGCCAGGAGCAGTATCTTTCCCTTCAGAGAGATATGAAGCAACCAGATCACGAGATGCCCGACCTAAAAGGTCCGACTTTAGGGAGATATTGATGACCGGAACAAGTCAAGAGCAAGCGCACGATCGAAATTTTCAGGCCCTCTTTGGCGCGGCTCGCAAAGTCCTTGAAGCTGTAGAGATCGATGAGAGCAAGTCTCGACGGGCTACTGATGCGTTGCGTGAGCTGCAGGATAGCGTCGAGAAGAAGCTGGTTCGACTGGAGGCTGGCGTCAAGCAGAGTATCGAGAGTTCTGCACAGTCAACTGCAAATCAAGCCGCTGAGCTGTTGAGCAAGAGATTCACCGAGGCAGATGCTGCCGCTCAGCGGGCTGCTGGACTGTACAACGTGGCAGCAAAGAAATTGAATAGCAGGCGTTGGCTCTACTTCCTGTCGGCGCAGGCTACGATCCTTACATTGGTAGTAGTGTCTCTCTATCTGTGGGTGCCGTCGTTAGACGAAATAAAAGCGCGTCGAGGCGAAGTGGCGAGGCTGGACGAATTAGGCAGTCGGGTTGAGTGGTCGAAATGCAATGTTGGGAATGGTCAGACGCGCGATTGCATACGCACGGACGAATCGGAGCATGCGGACTTTTTCGAAGACCGCACAAAGGGCAAGACCTATCGCATACCGAAAGGTTACTAGCCGTTTACGAGTCCTATTCCTGGCGGAATGCGATATGGGTGCTGCGTTCAACGCACCGCCCATATCAAAGCTCGCGGTGCCGTCTGAGCAAACTGATAAACGGTCAGATATAGACCGTTTTCAGTAGTAGGCTATTACTCTTGTCTCAACCATGAAAACGCTCAAAAGAGGGCGAGACCATGCCGACTCAGCAACCTGTTCAGAGTTCACGTGCCCACCGCTGGGCGTTCGCCTGTGGTATGTCTGTGAAGCGTGGTTACCGTAAGTTGAAAACGTTTGAATCCCGCGTGGTTGAGCGTGCGGAAACGGCAGGTATGCCCGCAGGTAAATTACTTGTTCGCGGGAGTTTTCTGACTGCCAAGTTTGCTCTGCTCGGAGCATTTCTTTTTGTTAGCTTCTGGTTGTTTGTGCTGATGTGCACAATCGTCTTATTAGCAGCTATCCCAATTCAAGATTCAGACACTCTAGGTATTGACCATCTCTATGATCCAACGCATAGAACGTCTTGGCCTGAGCGGTACGATAAATGGGGTTCTTTGAAGTAGTCTCTTGGTTATTTTGAGCTCGATTTACCCGAAACAATTCTTGCACCGCTCATCAACTGAGAGGTTCCGTTAGAGCTCGCTGTCTGTGCTGCGTGGGTTCCCCTGCTGAGCATTCCTTCTACGCCTGAACCTACGCTATATCCGGCCCAACTCATGGCCCCTAGAAACAGCATTGGTAGCACGATGAACATCGCCCCCATCACATACTCGATCACCTGCGCCGTGACGGTTCCATCCATAAAACCGGACGTAGGCAGCGACAACAGCACTTGATTGGAAGCCGAAACTTGGTTGTACAAGGTGTCGAGCATGCTGGAGTCGACCCAGCGCGCCAGTTCCCACCAGAAGCTCAGCATGTGTAAGGTGAACAGCGCGAACGTCACGGTCATGACGGTTTTCAGCTGATAGGTACTGACCAGCAGGATCAACGGCAAGCTGATGATGATGCCCATGAGCAGGAAGGCCTGCACCATTGGCAAGGCGGCGCGTAGTGCATTCATTGCCGGGAAGTTGCTGAAGGAGCCGAGGGCCAACCCGGTATTGGTGGCGAGGTTATTGAGCCCCTGATTGATCGAGCCGCCACGGGCGCTGGAGCCATAGTCCTGGTACACCTGTCCGGGCGACATGGATATCGATTGCTGACGCGGGCTGACCAGTTCGCGCAGGGTGGCATCCTCGATCTCATTGTTCGAACGGCCAGTCAACCAACCTTTCAGCTGAGTCAGCAGCGAAGGATCGACTTGCTCGATCAAGCGCCCGCGCAAGCCGACACCGCTGTCGTTCCACCACTGCTTGCAGGTGGGGTAGCCCGCGCCATTCTCTAGCCGCGGCAAGGAGACATCGCGGCTTTCGTCATAGGGCCAGCTGACGCGTGGTGTGCGTGAACGATCCGTATCGTAGTAGCCGGGCGTGTCGAGAAAATAGCTTGAACCGATCCAGGAGGCGTCGTGACTTTGCGCCTTGTCCAACTGCGGACGGTTGGTGAACAGCCGAGAACGGGAATAGCCATAGCAGTCGCGGGTGAAGTCGGCGACTTCCTGCAGCAGTACCTGGCTGTCGATGCGCGAGCTGTCGATCTCCATACGCATCTGCCGGATATCCGGTGCGCAGGGGATGGAAGCGGTAGCCGCCGCGGTCACGCCTTTGCTCAAGGCATGCACCAGAAACCACCAGATCGGCACATTGGCGGAGCGTTCGCCAATGGTATTGAAAGTCGTCCCCCAGGCGGTTTCTGCTGGCTTAGCCACACTGATACCGCAGCGCTGGCTTGCCGCATCATCGAACGCCATTGACGTGAGGCTCAACGGAAAGACCGGCGCGCAACCGAACAACACGACGATGTAGGCCAGCCACAACCGGTTCTCGATCCGCGGCACCGAGAGCAGTCCCTTGTTGCCTTCATCCGCGCCTTGCTGACGGGCAGACAACCATTCCTGCAAGATGATTGCACCAAAGGGCGCGGCAAATAGCCCGGTGTCGGACAGGACACTCCAGAGGCCGTTGTTGATGATCCAGGCCAGCAGAGAGAGGTAAAACTCCAGGTAGCTGTTGGTGCTCATGAGCATGGTGGTGACCTCACAGTCGGGTGAGTTCGACGCAGGTAAAGAGCACAAGCCCTAATGCTCCGATGCGTTTCACGCACAGTCGAACCTGTGGTCGATGTCGGTAGCGCCGAAGCAGATCCCACCAGAGCGCAAAGAGGGCGGCGTAGTGCAGGGCGCGCCACCACCGCAGATAAGCTCGTGCGGATTCGAATGCCTGCTGCCAGACCTCGAAACTACCCAGCGCAGTGCGGCCGATCCAGGCGACCAGTGCGGCGGTCAGGATCATCACCGCGGCAATCCCCAGACCTGAAAGCAGAGTGAATAGCGGTGAGCGTTTCATGGCTCACTTGCGCCTGGCGTCAGCATCATTGAGTCGGCCCGGCTCAGGGTCGTCTTGCTCGACGGTACGCGAAGCATCAGCACCGCCGGCATGCCGATCGAGCACCAGGCTGGCGGTATTGGTGGCGAGCATCTGCCGGACCTGCAGCTCGGTTTGTAGCAGACGTATTTCGCGCTCCAGGGCGTCGATATTTTTCGTCAAGGCGGTCTGGGCCGGCTCGGCTGAAGCGATGTTCGGTTCGTGACTGCCCGCCAGCAGCGTGCGCAGTAGCAGCAGTGCCTTGTCGAGCACGCTGGACAAGGCCGTCTCGCTTGCCAGGCGTCGCGTCAGCAGATCCTGGTCGGGATCGTCGCGCAGGGCTTCGACCACGCCACGGGTCACCGGCAGCATCGGGCTCGAGGCTTTAACTAGGTTGTCAAGGGTAGGCGGCAGTGAACCAGACAGCAACCCTTGCAAGGCCTTGAGGCGTTCGCTGTAGGTCTCCTGGATCAGCGGCGTCAATCCGCTGCCAGCGGTAGCACGCAGGGTTTCGCAGGTGTCGCAGGTCGAGACTTCGCTCTCGCCCAACACGCGAACAGCCCATTCGGATTCCTCCTGGGGCGAGGCCCAGGTCTGGCAAATAGCCCCACCCAGGCAGTCGCTGCTACTGATCGAGGTGCTGTCATCCACCGTGCGGTTATGCAGCAGGTTATAGCCGGCACGCACCACGTCGGCGGTCACCCGGATGGGCGTCTGCCCGCTACCTCCAGCCTTCTGTCCGCCGACCCAGGACACCCCATTGTTGCCGTTGTGGGCCTCGGTATTTTTCACCGCGGCCACCGCATCACCGCCGGTGTGCTCCAGATTGCCCTGCATCTCCTGGTTCTTGGCCAGTGCACCCCAGCCGGCTTGGCCGACCTTGTCCGCCATTTTCTCGGCCATGGCTTGGCAGGTCAGCTTGGAGCGATCGAAGTCGATACGGCCCTGCATCACCCCGTTGCTCAACAACTCATAGAGGCCAGGGTTGGCGCGCTGGATGATCAACGCTGGCAGCGACATCACCGCTTGGGTCGCGTTCTGCACAACGCTGCCCATGATCTGCTGGAAACCTTCGGTGGCACCGTTCAGCTGGTTTTGCAGGGTATTGGTGAGGCTCATGTTTCCGCACATCATGTTCGCTTGCCAGGACCCGCCGACACCGAGACCACTGGGTCGGTAGAGCGAGCTCGGTGAGCCGACTGCCGAGCCGCCACCAATGGTGTACATCACCCGGTCGTCGAGCACTTCGCCTTGAGTACCCAGGCGGTAATCACCCTCGGCGGCGTGGGCATGCGTGGCCATGGCGAGCAGTCCGCAGAGCAACAGACTCATCGGGCCCAACCATGGTCGTGCGAGAAGCCGACTCATGAAGCACCACCTTCGAAGTCGATGCTGAACAGGAAGGTCTGTCCCTCACGTTTGCAACAGCTATAGGAGCGCCACATCGCCCAGGCGTAGCCGCCATCAGCGCTCTGCACCGGATCGCTGGGGAAGATGGCACACGTGGGCTGAATCTGGGGGGAGAGCAGCTGCCATTTGTGGCTTGAAGCATCGTTTTCAACGATCGGCCCCGGCGGCCAGTAGCCGTCGCGTGGTGCGGGTGTGAGCGGTAAGTACACATGTGGTTGCCCGTTACGGGTGATGACATCGCCGGCCCGTTGCGCCATCACCGCGGCCGCCTTGAAATCGTCGGGCTGTACCAGAAAACCCTGACGGGGATATACGTTGCCCCACATGTTTCCCGAGGCCTGACGACCGATTTCACGGATCCCTGGCATGAGGGCCTCGGGGTAGAAACTTTCCGGGATGCCATGGCGCCAGGCCAGTGAGTCCAGGGTACTCAGGTAGTAGGGTATGAATGCAGTTGCACCGCTGGCGCAGGCATAGCCGGACTGCGAGGCCAGTTGCGTTGCGGCCCAGCCACCGGGGTGACCAATACCGTCAACGTTCTTGAAACGGGGCAGGTTGTCGCGCTGGGTGTTCGGCGTGATCAAGTTACCGCCACCTTCCGCACCGCTGATGGGAGAGGAGAGGGGGGCCATCTCGGTCCATGGGTTATTGCCCGTGGTGGCGTAGCTCGAGACCACCAGTTCAGGAATGAAATGACGAACCTTGGTCGAGGTTTTGACTGTGCAGCCGAAGGGGGTGCAGAGCAGCCAGAAACAAATGCCGACGACCCTGTATTCGAGACAGCTTGGCGAAAGCACAGAGGACGTGATGCTGCCGGTGTCCAGCGCCACGCTTGGGCCGCACGCCAGCAAGATGCTCAGCGCCAGGGGCCTTAGCTTTGTGGGCGAGATTGACGAGCAGGCAACAGGCATGATCCAGGCTCTCGGTGGTTGGCCTGGGCAGGTTCGGTTAGGGACTGAAGACTGTCAGTGGAAATTATGAAGGCGGATCTATCGGGTTTGTGATACAGGAGACTATTATTTGACGTTAAGGGAACGGCGCAGGCTATCGGGTTCCACAAGTAACTGATCTGCGGTAATTTTGAAAATATTGGCGAGCTTGCACAGGACCATTAGCGACGGATTGCCCATGCATCGTTCGATTTGACTGACGTAGGTGCGATCCACCTCGGCCATGAGCGCCAACTGCTCTTGGGTCAGGTTCTTTACACGCCGCATCAGGCGGATGTTTTCCGCTAGATGCAGACGAAGCTGTTCGTAGTCTTGAGTCATGCGCGCAAATTGCGCCTTGAGGGACTCTCAATCCACGGGATATAGTCTACATTGGTATTGATCTAGCCCATTTGATGTTCATGCCTGTTATCGAGCGTTCATTTGGTGTCGTTAAGCTTTTCATGGCTGGATTTCACGTCTAACACTAAATCAGACATCTAGGGTGTGTATGGACGAAAACTACATTTCAATTCCGGCGGCGGACGGTTGCCCAAGTCTTCTGACGCCTTGGGGCAGCGAATTTGCTCCGATGATCGAACGGGGCGTGCAATGTGCTCAGGCTTGGCTTGATACGCCCGGCGAAACGCCCCTTTGGTGGGAGCTGGTGCAAACCCGCAAGACCTTTCCTGTCGGTGATAGCCAAGATGCCTTCGAAGCCGGATTCTTGTTGAGGATTCAACAGCGGCTCCAGTGGAAACTTCGGTGATGCTCTATTGATAGCTTCCGCATAGAATTGCTCTTTTCGTTAATTGAGTCTCATTTGTCAGAGCTCTAATCCGCTTGCAGCTATCCTCAGTTGTTCTTGAATACACCGCCCAAATTCACGACATGTCTGAGCGTCGCGGACAGCCACCTGAACGAAGGCAGTCCGTTGATTTTTCACGGGGGCAAATACGCGGCGGCGGTCTAGCCGACAGCGTGGCGCTCGAGGCTGCCGGCAATCGCCTGTAGCTTGTCGATGTCGCCGTGCGCACGCTCGTGATACGGCGCGCCGGCAGCATAGGCGCGTCGAACGTCGTCCCGTTGGGCCATGCGTTGCAGGTACTGCGCAACGTTCGGCAACGCCTCAAGGCTGACGTGCAGCAGTTTGTGCAGCCGCAGCCAGGGATAAATCGCCATGTCGGCGATGGAAAAGTCGCCGCAAATGAACAGTTGCCCGGCGATTGCCTGCTCGAACACCTCAAACAAGGTTTGAGTCTGGTTCAGGTGCCCGCATATCAGCATTCGCCTGCAAGCCAGCCTGACAATTTCCAACCTGCATCAGGAGTCGGTGGATATCGGCATCCGCATGGGCAAGGGTGATTGGGAGGGCGTCGAGCAAAAGCTGTTGTTTCATGATGAAGTCGTGGTGGTTGCCGCTCCTCATTTCAATGGTGGACGCCTGCCGCAGACGCCGCAAGAGGTCATCGACAGCACGATTATCTACAACACTGAATCCTGGCCCTGGTGCGAGGCGGCCGGTGTGGAGATGGGCAACGAGCGCAAGGGGTTGTGCAGCAATGACGCCAACTTGGTGTTGGAAGCCGTTCGCCTGGGGCAAGGCATCACGCTGGAGCGGCGCAGCCTGGTGCATGACGCTATCGAGCGGGGCGAGTTGGTCCAGCTGTGCGACGTCGGTGCACCTTACGCCCACCCCTATTGGTTGGTGTGGCCACCCAGGGAAAGTTCGGAAGACAAACAACGCGAATTTTCCCATTGGTTGTCCGAGGAAGTAGAACGTTACCTCGCCCAGCTGAACTAGAATGGCTGCAGGAGGCCTTGCCCGAATGGATCTATCTTCGCAACAACGCCTCGTAGTGGCCGCGGGCGAAAGTTCGCATCGCCTTGAACCCACATTTCTGAATGTCGTGGTTCAAGGTCAATAACTTATGTTCTACACGGGTAAATCCCTCGGTGTCCTCTCCGTGTCACTTGATGATCCTGTGCCTGTTAAGGGGGGGGCAGCAGGTATTCACTAATGCAATTGACGATTCAATACGCTATTTCTGCGCTGATTCTGGGCGGTTATCAGTGGGTATCGCCAGGGTGCCGGTCTGTTCGGCGACGCCACCGTCGGTGGTCGAAATCCTGGTCGCCCCGGAGTCGATCAGATCTGCCCTGAATACGATCGCCTGCGCCACCGGCACACGTTACGGCGCCAACTCAGGGTTGGCTCACGCATAGCTGCGCCAGATGAGGATCAAGCTTACCAACTTGCCGACGGAAGCAGAGTTTGACGCCTTTACCGTCTATGGCCTCGGCCTGCCGATTGTATTGTTATTGCGAGCGCCTGACGCTGTCAGCGTGTTCCAAGAGGCCATCGTCAACGGCGCCACGGCATGCAACCCGCCGACTGGGGGAAGGTGATTGCCTGGGCAATGCCGTCAGGCCGCAGGGGCCGGACAGCCACACCCGACGCGATTATTTGCACAGCGCCACCACGCCGGTGTTACGGAAGCATTATTGGGCGCTGTGGGCGCGGCCTTTGCGCTGCCCGAGTGCTTCCGGACTGTTGGATCTAAGCAGGCTTCGGTTTATTTACGATTCAAGGCAATGACATATTCACAAGCGATCGATGTAGCGTTCTCAAATGTGCAAGTTTCTTCAGGTAGACCCAGTTGAAGGCAGTCGCCTTGTTCCAGAATGTAGGTGGTAGTGCCTTTGGTAAACGTTAATGTGCCTTTTGTGATCCATACCTGCTGATGAAGAAATGCATAGGCAGTAGCGGGGTAGCTGATGCGAACCCCTGAGGGCAGTTTCACGCTGATCAGCTCCAGTGGCCACCCTTCCCGCGGAGAGATTTGCTGGCGTGTGTAGCCGGTTTCTGGATCCACCCAACGCGGTTGTTCCACCGCCCTTGAAAGAAGTCCCGAGCGCCCCTCGGCCCGATGTAACAGGGTGGAGAGGGGCAAACCAAAAGCACCCGACAACCGGCCCAGGATCGTTGAGGTCGGGCTGACCTGCGCGTTTTCAATTTTGCTGATCATTGCTTTTGATACGCCGGAGAGTTGGGCGAGCTCGCCGATGGACCACTCGCGCGCGGCTCGCTCGGCTTTGATGGTTAGGGCGATGTCAATGGGTTGATTGTTCACTATAGAAGACTTCCAGATCGGGGAGATTTAATTTGAGCTTAGCGGCCGACGTGCATTCTGTTGATGCAAAAAATAAATAATGCTCTATCTTTGTGCGTAAAAATTTTATTAAATTATATGTAGTTGATTTTATTTATAAATAGTTATTGGCTTTTCTTGTTTCAAAATAAATCTATGGTTCGCAACACAGCCGATTGAAAGTATTAATTTGTTTACATGGATCGTTTGTTTACTATCTGAAACGAGCAGCGACATTTCGTCACTGCCGTCCAAGCTACCTTATCGTATCTGGGGGGATCTATGCCGGCTCAGCAAATGGAACAAGGCTGTCTGACGGGTGAGCAAATCATCCATTCGATGAAAGGCATGATTACGGCTTCGGGGATCAACACCAATGCGTTCTATAAAACCTTTCGCCAGGCCCCGCTGCCCAAGGCAACGTTGAAGAAAGTGTTCCAGCAGTACTTTTACTACATTCGTACGTTCCCCCAGATCCTGGCGGGCACCTCGCACCGTACCGACAGTGAAGTGATTCGGATGAAGTTGGCGCGCACCGTCGTGTCTGAGCTGGGCGATGGGGTAGGCGAGGCACACTTCATCATGTTTGAGCGTGTACTTGCCGGCGTTGGCATCACTTTGGATGACTGGAAGAAGGTTGAATACATTCCCGAGGCCAGCGAGCTGGTCGATGGCCTGCGTCGAATTTTCCTCGAGGGTTCGACAGAGCATGCCATTGGTGCTCATTACGTTATCGAAGAGTTCGGCTTTCCGATGATCGCCAACCTCTACGAAGGCTTCCGCCTCTACAGCGGGTGGAAACACGAAGACTTCACCTACTTCTATCTGCACATGCTGGTCGAAACCGATCATGTGCAATGGATCAGTGATGCGGTCATGGAGGCTGCCCGGGACACTGACAACGGCAACGATATCCTGGAGGGCGCTGCCGATGTGCTGAACTTGTTGACCCGATTCTGGCAAGGACTCAACCGAGTAGCCACTCACGCTTGAACGATCAAGACAAGGGGGGCGGGAAGCCATGGATGATTGGACATTGATTGGTCGAGTGGCGCCCTTCAGGGATGCCAGTGCATATGCAGCATCCTCAGGGGCCTTGAACCTGTCGCAAGGACTTCCCGAACCCCTGTTTGACAATGCCATGAATGCGGCGTTGGTCCGCCAGGTACGGGCGGGCTGGCAGTACGCCGACCCTCGCGGCGAAATGATCTTGCGCGAAAGCATTGCGGGCCACAATGCCGGCTATGCGCCCGACACCGAGGTTCTGGTGACCAGCGGCTGTACCGAGGCCTTGTACTTGGCCCTCTACGCAGCGTCCACGCAATACGGCAGCAAGGTCGCTTTTTTTGAACCCTTCTATCCCTATTACCCAGGAATGGCCACATTGTTGGGGTTGGAGTTTGTTGCAGTGCCGTTATCGGTGGGGCATTCAATCGGTCCCGACTGGGCAATGCTCGAACAGCAATTGCGTGCCGGTGTTCGCATATTGCTGCTCAATACGCCCCACAACCCGACAGGGTGGTGCATGTCCGCTGATGATTGGCAGCACATGGTGGCATTGGCAAAAAACCATGACTTCATGGTGATTGTCGACGAAGCCTATCGTCACTATCAATACGACACTGACGCACCGACGTGGTACCCCCACCAGCAGATTCCCATGATGGTGGCCGGTAGCGCTTCAAAGTTGTTGTCCATGACGGGAGTCCGGATCGGCTGGTTATGCGCGCAGGCAACCTTCATGGAGCGAGCCTATGCCCACCACCTCTACCTGAGCTATTGCCAACCCACTCCCATACAGGCAGCCGTAGCTGTTTTGCTTGATGAGTTGACCGTCGGGCGACTCGATAGCTTGCGTGAGCATTACAAGCACAAACGTGATCGCCTGGCTGGTGCACTGCTGGCTGCTGGGTTGGATATCCGGTTACCGGCAGGCGGCCATTACATCATGGCCGACTATTCACGGCGGGCGCCTTCATTGTCTCCGGTTGAATTCAGTCAACACCTGGCCGTTCGTTGCGGGGTCATGCCATTGCCCGCGACGCCTTTCTACCTGGGGCAGTGCCCTACCTATGTCAGGTTTTCTTTCTCGGTAGCCAAACCCATTGTTGATCAAGCCTGTGCCCGTCTGGAGGATTTTTGAAATGGAGCAGCATGTATTCGACGTCATTGTCGTAGGCGGCGGTCCCGCAGGGCTTGGCGAGTGTATCAGGCTGATCGATCTTGGCCTGAAAGTCGCTGTCATCAGCGATGTATTCGGGGGGTGCATGGGCATGATGGGAGACCATCAATTGCAGTCATATTGCAATGAACTGGAGATCGAAGGTGCGCCCTATCCCTTGCATCGGTTCATGCGCAAGTTGTGCATCAGCCCCACCGGTGAGGAATACGCAGCTTATATCCGGAGCAACTTCAAAGCCTTGCCATTGACCCGGATCCAGCAACGAGCGGTCACCGTCAGCAAGGCCCAGGAGCTGTTCGAGGTGAGTCTGGCCCCGGGCTCCCAGCATCATTCCTTGCGCGCGCGGCAGATTATCCTGGCAACCGGAATTCGCCCGAAGGCGCCGCCCTTTGAAATGCCCAATGCCCGTTGGTTGAATTGCTTTGAAGTCTACCAAATGGTTGCGCGAGGCCAGGCCCAGCGTTTCCTGCAGCAGGATGTGGTCATCTTCGGCAGCGGTAACAGTGCGTTTCAGATCGCACTGTTGTTGGCCCCGTTCGCCCGCAATGTGTCGATCCTGATCAAGTCCTATCTGGGACTGTACCCCCAAGAGACCGATGATCGCTTTGCCCTCAGGTCCCTGAGCCAGCGCACGTTGGAAATGATTGCTAAGACTTCCTCCAGTTCCTTCCAAGGGCCACTCAACAGCGCAAACTGTACGGGCCGGGCCAATATCTGGCTGCATGCCTACAACAGCATTCGCCAGGACGGCGACAAGGTCGTCCTGGACCTTCCTGCATCACTCAACGGCAATTCGCTGCTCCAGGCGTCCTGTCGCAAAGCTCAAGAGGTGGGTCGGCTGGTCGCTGCCCAGGCATCCGAGGGGTATGAGTTGCACTTGGATGTATCGGCGAAGGACCAATGCCTGGTTTCGGCCATCGGCGTCACCGCACAACTCCCCGCCACCGACTGGCCGCAACTGCTCAACCAGCAAACCGGCTTTACCTGTCATCAGGATGGGAAAAGCCCTGTCGCCGGTCTGTATTTCGCGGGTGCAGCTTCAGGCTATGCGTCGATCAACACGATGGTGCCCGCCGCCGCAGAAATGAGTGCCGAGACATCGCTGCAAGAAGGACTGCGGTCATGGGCGTGAGGATGTTCCAGCCGCTGCGTCTGGACCTTGGCGACGTGCTAGGGCTGTCGGCAGCAGAGCTCAAGCAGGCCATCGCGCAGGCCAAGGTGCTGGTCATCGCCAACCAGGACGTCAGCGTTGCCCCCTATGTGCAGTTGATGCGCAGGCTGGGCTCGCCTGTGCATCACGTGTTGGCCAAGTACTGCCTTGAGGACTATCGGGAAGTGCTGACCGTGACCAATCTTCATCGGGACGGCGAAGCCTTGGGAGTGCATGAAGGAGGAGGGTATTGGCACACCGACATGTCGTACAAATCGGCGAACACAGTGTTCACGTCACTGCTGTCGGTACGTGTTCCGGACCAGCACGGGGAGACCCAATTCATAGATTGTGTCGCAGGCCTGCATCAGGTTCGCCAGTGGCTGGAAAGCCCAGGTTGCCCGCCGCACCTGAAGGGTCTCGACCTGGAAAACCTGCGGATTCACCACCGTTTCGGCAATCGCGACACGCTGCGCAATGTCGACGCCGCAGTGCAACAGCTCAATCCCCAGGAGGCTGGCGCACTGGAAAACACCGTGGTCCACCCCCTGGTGTACAAACACCCGCTCGCCTGCACGGCGTCGCTGTATGCGCCGGCCGCCACGGCCATGCAAATAGACGGGGTAACGCCTGTACTGTCCCATCGCATTCTCGACAGTCTGGTCGACTTTCTTGTCCAGCACGCGCCGCGCTATCGGCATGCCTACCGCCCAGGCGACATCGTGATCTGGGACAACCTCTCAACGCTGCATAAAGGTCCGCCAATACCCAAAAGTGAAGGGGGCGCCGATGCGCGTCTTCTCTATCGCATGAACGTCGACTTCCAGTGAGGCACTACCATGATCCAGACCATCGTTTTCCTGACGCCCCATTACCTCAACTTTGCCTCCGAGAAGGCGTTGCAGACGCTGGGTCGAGATTGCCGGACAGTGCTGATCGCCTATCATGCCGACGTCCTGCCGCCTGCGCTCGAGCGTAATGTCTCGCAGATTGTGCGTGTGGATGCCGACCTGCAGCGCAACATCCGTCCGCTGCTGGATCATGACCAATGCCGCAGCATCGTCAGCGATGAGCTGCGAGCCGTGCAGGGCAATACTTCGTCATTGCGTATTTTCTGCCAGGAAGAGTGCCACGTTGAGCTGGCGGCTCAGTTGCGCGAGGAGTTCGGATTAGAGGGCGATACGCAGGCGATCGTGGCGAACTTTCGCGACAAAGTGCTGATGAAGCACGCAGTCAGCCAGAAAGGGATACGCATTCCCGAGTTTGTGCCACTGGATCACGTACGGCTATCGGCTGAGCCGCAGGCTTACTACGCCGAGCTGACGGCGCGATTGGGCTTGCCCCTGGTCCTGAAGCCGGTGAACGCAGCGGGCAGTTTCGAGGTGTCGATCATTCGCAACGAGGCCGAATTCATCAAGGCCCGCGAACAAGTATTGGCCTCGCCGTATCATTTTGATTATGAGGTGGACGAGTTCATCGACGGCGACATGTTCCAGTGCGACTCGTTTGTGGTTGACGGTCAAATCCGTTACTGCGGTGTGCTGGAACTGGGCTGCACCAACTTCGACTTCGTCCAGGGCAAGCCCTTGAGCGTGATTCCCGTGGCCGACCCCACGCTCAAGGCAACCCTGGAAGCCTTCAACCGGGACGTGATTGCGGCCCTGAACTTTCGCAACGGTTCGACGCACCACGAGGTCTTCGTGGACCGCAAGCGCGGTTATCCGGTGTTCCTGGAAATTGCCGCACGCGTACCTGGCGGCATCGGGGTGCCATACCATGAGAAAAACAGCGACATCAACCTGATCGACGCCAATCTCTACCTCGTAGCTGGCGCCGCGGCGCTCGATGACATCAAGCCCAACGAGAAGAACAACGTGGTGTCCGCCTTGTTGCCCTTGCGCAAAGGCCGGATCAGCCAGCTCAACGAGCCCCCCATTTCCAGTACCTACAACATCGACTGGCGGGTCGCCCCCGGCATGGTGGTGGACTCCCGGTCCCTGGCCGATACCGCGGGCATCCTGACTTTGTATAACGCTGATCCAAAGGTACTTCGCGCTGACTTCGAAGCCTTGCAGCACTACGTACCGACCCAGGTGGAAGTGCTGGAGCCGGGCACCGCTTGATCAATCCAGTGGGCGGCAGGCAGCAGGTTTTTCTCAAGGAGCAGGCATGAAGACAGGAATACTCGGTGCCGTCAGCATGGCGGTCTACTGCATCTCGACGGCGCTCTCGGCCGTCTGGGTCATGGTGGCGTTCACCCGTATCAGTGGGGCGGCGTTGACATTCATTACCTTCCTGATGGCCTGGGCGGTATTTTTCGTGGTGCATACCTTGCGAAGTCATGAACCGTTTCGCCTGCTGCGGGAGGAGTGGCGAGGCGTGCTGCTGCTCAATGTGCTGACGTTGTTCAGTTGGTGGTTGATGTTCATGGCATTGCAGCGCATCGAGGCGTCGGTGGAGTCGGCGATCTATCAGGGCTGGATGCCGCTGGTGGTGGTGGTCTGTGAAATGCTGGTGGCGCGCTCCTCGGTCAGTCGTTCCCGCTGGCTGGGCGCGCTGCTGATCCTGTTGTCGCTGATGGCGTTGGTCCTTATGCGTCTCGCGCTTGGGGTCACGGCCCAGGTAAGCCTGGTCAACTTGCATGAGGGCATAGCCCTGGCGACTGTCGCCGGGATCACTGGCGGGATCTATGTGTTCTGCTCGGCTCGACTGAACCGCGACAGCAAGTACAGCGCCATGGATATCCTGTGCGTCAGATTCTTCCTGCTATTGATCGTCACAGGGTGGGTCGGCCGGGAAAATTTGCACCAGTTGCTCACGCTGGATACTGCCATGCTCGGTCAGTTGATCAAGCTGGCGTTTGTCAGTGTGCTGATTCCGGTGTTCACCCTGCAATTTGCCATTCAGCACTTGGGAGGCGGGCGGGTGTCAATTCTCACGCCTTGCGTGCCGGTCATTGCCTTGGCCGCCGAGTTCGTGCTCTCCACCTGGCATAGTCCTTGGGTTCCCGTCCTGGTGACGGTGGTGTGCGTGGCGGTGTTGTTGTCCAACGTCTGGTTTTCGCGAGACAGGCGCGCTGTTCATTCTGGGCCCATGCCTGTTGCTCTTCAAAAATAGACTTCTGTTTGCTGGAGATCCCATGACTCTTTCCTTGGCCTTTGCGCAGGGAGCGGCAGACGCTTGCTCGAATGACGGCCGCAGCGTGCTGGCACGCACGTTGGAAATCGCACGAACCTTGATTGGTTTCCCCTCGGTCAGCGACCGCTCCAATCTGGACCTCATCGAATGGGTGAGCGGGTACCTGCATGGTGTCGGGGTGCATGCCCAGATTCTGCCGGACGCCTCCGGGCGCAAGGCGAACCTGTTTGCCAGCCTTGGACCGCCGCGCCCGGGGGGCATCATCCTGTCCGGACATACCGATGTGGTGCCGGTAGCGTGCCAGGCCTGGGCGCAGGATCCGTTCAGCGCCCACCTGGATCAGGATCGGCTGTACGGTCGCGGCAGTTCGGATATGAAGGGCTTCATCGCCGTGGTGCTGGCGATGGTTCCCGAGCTGATGGCGTCTGCACGGCAAAGCTTCCACCTGGCCTTGTCCTATGACGAGGAGGTGGGGGCGATTGGGGCGAAACATTTGGCCCCGTTCATCATACAGGCACAGTTGGAACCCGCCGGTTGCATTGTCGGCGAGCCGACTTCAATGGCGTTGGTGATCGGTCACAAAGGGCGTCATGAAATCAATTGCTGTGTCCAGGGCAAGGTGGCGCACTCATCGTTGCCGAGTGAGGGAGTCAACGCCATCGATTATGCCGCGCGGGTACAGATGCAGCTTCAGCAAGTGGCCAGACGGCTTGCACAGGGGCCGTTGGACAGCGGGTTTGATGTCCCGTACACCACCGTCCAGGTCTGCCGGGTCAACGGTGGTGTCGCTGGCAATGTCATTCCTGGTCAATGCAGCTTCGACTTCGAGATTCGCTACTTGCCCGGCTGCGATGCCGAGCAACTGCTGGTACAGATCCAGGACGACGCCAAGCAGGCCATGCACGGTGAGATGAATGATCGCGCTGCGACGGCGTCCATCGAGTTTTCCCACACGTTGCATACCCCGGGGTTGGATGAGAAGGGCAACCAGGCCTTCGCGCAATGGGTCCGTGAGGCCAGTGCAATGGCCCATGACCGACAACGAGTGGCATACAGCACTGAGGCCGGGTTGTTCCAGGCCGCAGGAATTCCGACGATCGTCTGCGGCCCAGGGAGTATCAAGCAAGCGCACAAGGCGAACGAGTATGTGGACCTGGCTCAGCTTGAAGCCTGTGAACAGTTCCTGCGCCGCCTGGCGTGTTACGAGCCATTGCCCCCGATGCCCGCCGGGGGGGAGCAATGAGCGCCACAGCCCTGGATAGCCAGGGGCGCGAACGCAGGAAACTGGTCCTGGCGGTGAGCGTGGGCGCCGCATTGGAATGGTTCGACTTTACCCTGTTTGCAATCTTTGCCTTGCAGATCGCCGTCGCGTTCTTTCCGGCGTCCGACCCATTGATGTCGTTGCTCGCTTCCTACCTGGCGCTCGCCGTTGGCTTCGTGGCCCGCCCGTTGGGCGCGCTGCTGATGGGGCGCTATGCCGATCGCCGGGGGCGCAAGGCCGCGCTGACCCTGTCCATCATGTTGATGGGCGCCGGGACCCTGATCATGGCCGTATGCCCGACCTACGAGGCCATCGGTTGGTGGGCGCCGTTGAGCATTGTCGTCGCGCGCATATTGCAGGGGGTGGCAGCTGGGGGAGAGATCGGCGGCGCGCTGGCCTATCTTGTCGAAACGGCACCTGCGAACCGCCGCGGTCTATTTGCGTCCAGCCAACAAGTGGCGCAAGCCGGATCATTCCTGCTATGCGGTGTAAGTGCGAGTCTGTTGTCGAGCGTGCTGACGCCCGCTCAGTTGGATGAGTGGGGTTGGCGCGTGCCCTACGTCTTCGGACTGCTGGTCGTGGTGGCAGGTTTGAAAATTCGCCGCAGTCTTGAGGAAAGCGAGCCGCTGCGCCGCTTTCTCGATAGTCAAGACAAGCACGCGATGGCACGGAAGGGGCCTAGCCTTCGCCCTTATCTGCCCAACCTCGTGATGGGGGTGTTGATCGTCGTTCTCTGGACGGTCGCGACACAATTGATCAATTTCATGCCGACCTATGCATCGATGGTGCTTGAGCTTCCGCGCAACAAGGCCTACCTGGGGTTGGTTTTGGTCGGCCTCATCACGCTGCTGTGCCCCTTGACGGCCCTACTGTCGGACCGCATCGGGCGCTACACCGTCATGCTCATTGGTGCTGTGGGGGTCGCGCTCTGTGCCTACCCGGGGTTCGTATGGTTGAACAACAACCCCAGTCTCCAGGCGCTGATCAGCTTCCAATGCGGGCTGGCAGTGCTGATGGTGCTTTATACCGGGCCGGCTTCGGCGGCATTGGCAGAGCTGTTTCCGGTGCAAGTCAGGGCGTTGGGCGTCTCGCTGGCTTATGCCTTATCGGTGACTATTTTCGGTAGTTCCACTCCGACGCTGATTACCCTGATTTACCGCCAGAGCGGGGATCCCTTAGCGGCCGCTCATTGGTTATTTACAGCGGGATGCCTGAGTGCGACACCGCTGGCCTGGGTGTGCCTATCGAAAAGTCGGGCGAGTTCCAGCATGAGGATAGCCATCCAGAGAAAGTATGAGTGAACAAAAATTGTCTTGCCGGTCCCGATCCACGCCTACTCGGTGATAAAAATCAGAAAGCAAGATTCGTAGTGAATAGTTCTGCGTTGCTGCTTGTCTGAGCTTGGGTCGGATCAGTGAGAGATCATTGTCCAATTACGCGTGGGATCCAGCGAGTCTCGGTGCTGGGCCCACCCACCTGCCGGGGTAATCTGAATTGGATGTTTAGGTTTTTGATTTAATTGATTAATGTGAATTTGTAAATTTCTTTGGAATACCAACTGGAATACCGAGAGAAGTTGGATCGAGCAATATGCTTTGTATCCGTATCTTTCCGAGGACGGCCAAAAGCAATCTCTGTTTACTCGAAATCGGGCAAGCTGAGCATGCCTCCAGAGGTGGGTTTGCCAAAGCCGGTGGGCATTAGGGTTTTGTGTTTTTTCATCTGTGCGAGTACCGCCAACCATTCGGTTTTGCCAAAGCGCAGCTTGGTGTCGTTCCAGCTATGCATGACTTCGCCCACGATTGTGCACGTCCCATCCAGCTTGCTGAACGGCTGGGGCGATGTACTTGCTGCAGATGTCCCGTTCAGAAAGCGACTTTTTGTCCATAATCTCAGTTCTCTTTCAAGGCAGCCAAATTTCTCCATGCCGCCATTTCTAATCGTTCTCGGCATGTGTAAATGTACCTTGTTTGAAGCTGGTTCGTGACGGGTGGCGGCGGCTGAAGCTTGAAGGAAAATCCGAGCAAGTTGCTTAGAAGCCAGCATTGGGCGGCGTCTTGGCCAATCTGCTCCACGGCATACCCCTTTCCATCTCGGCTAGAAAGCGCTCGCGGCGGGTTTGTTTTTGTTTGCCGACGTATTCGAAATTAGAAAAGCTCACATGATTCATGGATTGGAGGAATTCTTGGGGCAGATGAAAGGAGGGCTCTTTCAGCACAGGTCAGACGGCCTGTGCTGACTCGATGGCAAGATGAGTTGTGGACGTGAAACTCAGTCGCATATGAGTGCTCAACCCGTCTTAGTAGAGTCGATTTAACCCTTCGGCAAAAAAATGAAGCAACCTGAAGCGAAGTGTCCAAGACGAGTTTTTGCCGATCAGTCGAAACGCTGCGGACTAAATAATTCGTTCCGTTATTCAGGTCTACGCCTAAAAGCGTAACAGCCAGTGCTCAACTTTACAGGTAGTCGAGACTGGCTTCACGCTAGCTGAGCGCACTATCAAAATTGAATTCCTGTGCGGTTTATGGAGCGCTTACCCAGTGTACATTTGAGTGTTCATTCTTTTTCAATTGTGCGATCACTCAAAAAATAATGCTGGATGTCATTGTTTAAAGTTCGCCCTTTGTAATAGCCTTCAAAATTAAGCTCTTGGTTTGTTACTCCGCTTTCTTCATCAGTATAGACGCGGAAGTATGTATGGTTGAGAGGGTTGGCTATAGCAAATCTCTCAAAGTTAACCCATTCATTTAGTACATCCATGATGTGGCTTCTTGCATCTTGGTGGCTGCCTTTTTTGTTGCCGAATCTTTTGGCGCAAACGCTGACTACAGCAAACTTCCCATACCTTACGCCTTGTCCGAAGTTTGATGTTCCAAATCTGTCATCCTTATATTTAGAGAGTTCTTTTTCAAGGTCAAATAAGCTAAGGTAGCAGCTGTAGGCATAGAAATACTCAGAGTGTCTATCAGGGCTATTCAAAAACTTTCGAAAGTTTTCCTCTTGGAATAAACGCTTTGAACTGGTTCTTCGCGCCTGCGCAGGAAGCCCATCACATGTCATTGCCAGTCTGAGCAAGGTTTCTCGATCTATAACTAGATCGCGGGATATGTATTTCTCTTTGATTCCATCGGCGTATTCGCCCTTTTTTCTTTCGTAATAATATCCAAAGCTTTCAAAAATATTTTTTTGCAGTTCTATTTGTATTTTGTCATTTGAACGACGATCAGCGTCACTGACGGTGCTCTGCTTGTTTGTTGCTTTTGAGATGTCTTCAATTAGCTTGAGTTTTGCAGCCTCATCTTTCGCCGCAGTTTCCCCGAAAGTAATTATCTTTAAAAGTACTTCTTTGTTTTCGAATATTTTTATGTCTTCTCGTTTTCCTTCTGTTTCATCATATATCCTACTTAGGGTGTAAGCTGTTTGGCCGCCGTTTATTATTTGGGGGTTTTTGATTATTATTTGTGCTTTGTCTTTTTGCCCTACTTTCTCGTTAACGAGAGTTTCATCTGAGAGCATCGTAATGCCGTTGTTGAATAGGGCGAACTCGTTTGTCTTTCGCTCTTTTATGGTGCTATATATTTCCTTGTTTACAGAATTAGATTGCATTTCAAGATAGCATCTTGGGTTGAATTTTAGTATGGAGTTTTTGTATCTGTATAGGATTCTCCCGATTTCTTCAGTTGGTACGAATACAACCGTGATGTCACAGTCTTTAAATTCTGTTTCGACATTGTAGCTGATCCTCGATCCAGAGGAGTTTTTGTTTTTAAGATTTAGGGATATACAGAGTTGACTGTTGTTGTAATATGTTCCCGTTACAACGGGAAATACAAGTTCGCTATAGGATTTTTCGTGATCATAGACGCTGACTGAAAATCCATTGGTGAGTTTTTTTAGCTGGCTTGGCTTGGTGTTTTTTAAGTTTGCAAGAATTATGACTTCGTACGAATATCTGCCAATATCTTCAATTTGAGTGATTTCCCTTTTTAGTTGTTTTATTTTGCCGTTGTACTCATTTCCGTCTTCGTCGCAGTCCTCACCGTCGGTGATCCTGTCTACATCCATTTTTAATATTTCTGATAAATCTATTTCTTTTTCTTCAAAGTTTTTTTCAGTGGCTCTGAATTTGGATTGCACAAAGAAGATTTTTTTATTTTCTTTGTCGATAAAGTACGCATCTATACCTCCGTCATATGTGCCGTCAGTAACTAATGTTTCTCGGGTTTTAAAGTCTAACAGGCCGAAATTAACCTTTAAAAACAGATGCAAGAGCGCCCTAGATCTTGCTTGGTTTACTTTTTCCAGGTCGTCAAGTGACGGCCGGTATTTCACTGCCTCTCTAGGAGATTCAAAGCGGATTTGATCGAGAATATTTATAAGTGTTTGGTACTTTGACATGCGTGTATCCTGTCAGATGTTTAGGGGGGAAGAAGACTGACTGTTTTTCTTGAGTTGGACGTGGCTCTACTTCAAATGTTGAACTTGCCAAGTCTCTAGCCTCATTAGCTTGTGTTTTATATGGCTTGTCTCTTAATGCCAGAAATGAATCTAATATTTTTTATAGTGCAGCGCGGATATGCCGTGTGCCAAGAGCATTCTGTAATCGAGTTGTATGGCTCGCCGGGCATAGTCATTGAGGCACTGTGCGGCCGGTGAAAGATTTGTTGATTGACCTGAGTACGACCAAAGAAACGCACGAGAAGGTCAAAGATGTACTTCTGCGCCTGCGGCGATTTCAGGGAGCCAAGTAGCAGTGGGGTTGGGATAACCCAGATCCGCATGTCCCAGACTTGAGCGATGATAGGGGTGAAGTCCATTTCGATACCGTTCATAAATCTAGCTTCCTGCGGATTCTACCGAAAATTCCCAAAATGGCACTATGCTATCTCAGGCGATTTAGGGCGCTAGGTAGCGGCGATCTGGAACCGGGGTAATCTGAGATCGTTTCCTATGTAATTGATTATTAAAGTTAATTTATGTTTTTTATTTTGATTGGAATACCTCGGGAGATAGTCACGCCTTAGCCCGTCGCCTGTAATTGATTTGACACCCTTGCCTCTCATCTATGAGGAAGGGGATCTTCCTGCAGTAGGTGGGTAGGTTAAGTTTGATAAGAGGCTGAAGGTGCTGACAGGCAGAAACCGGCCGATTCTGTTGAAAAAGTAGCTCCCCTGTCTGGCCTGCGGCAAAATCTCTGCATTGGCCAGCATGGAAGCACGCAGCATGATGGGACAGTTATCGAGTGGGCAGGGCCATTGAATGATGCGTTGTTCGTCAGTCATCTCGTTTGTCTTTGATTCTGGCTACCGGCTTGAAGCCAATTCATTTGGCGTGCATCCCATACAGCGTCTGGATCGCCTGAGGATGGGGCAGATTTTCGAAGTCTGGCAGTTTGATATCAAACTGGTGTAAGTTCGATGCCAAATGCACGAGAGCTAAAGGGACTTTCATGAAAATCGTCAACCATGGCTTGGGTATCCACGAACGTGAAGTCCCAGGGATCGACTACTTCCAAAAGAATCTCCCCGAAGATTGGGTTGGACACACCAATCTGGACTTGTCGCTTCCCCAGGGGCCGCGTGAAATCGACGTAATCCTCTTTGCCAATGATCGTATTTACCTTGTTGACCTTAAAGATGGCCATGGGCGTTACGAAAGCAAAAATGGCGATTGGTTTCTCAACGGAAAGCCTCAAGAAGGACGATCCCCAGTAAAGAAAATCCTCGAAACAGCAAGGCAGGTGATGATTCTTCTTCGCGAGCATTTGGCTGAATTAGCTAAGCGCACGGGACATCCAAAACTTCCGACCCCACGCATCGAAGGCGTAGTTGTTTTGACCGGAAGCTCTGACCTCAGCGGCATTGCTCCAACTGAAAACTGTCAGGTTTTTACGCTAAAAAATTTCGTGGACACGGTCACTGATACCCGAAAGCGTCTTGCTCGCTTCGCTGCGGTCAACTCTGACTTCGTTTCGCGACCAGTGAATTCGACCGAATGGAAGCCGCGACTGGAGAGGTTCTTTAATGTAAGAGATGGACTCTTTAAAGAAGGGATGCGCCACTATGGGGGCTATGTCGTCATCGGGTCTGGCGAGTCTGTGTATGAGCATGAAAAGGGAGTTTATAAGGAGTTCAACGTTCAAGATGACTCCGCCGCTCAAGCAGTAGGCCTCCTTCGTCGGTGGGATTTTAGCAAGGCAGATACGCGATTTCAGACAGAAAAGGGACGCGCGGAAATTGCAGGACGCGAGCGCAAAGTAATTGCGTGGCTAAACGATCGTAGTACTGCCACTGAGCAGACTGTTCTACAGGTTAAAGCCTTCGACCTAGAGGCAGGTGTCGACAACTGGGAGGTCTACGAGCGTCGTCGCAATATGAGGCGTCTGTCGGACTTCGCAATCAGCGAACTGCCATTTCTTCGGCCAAAGGAGCGGCTTGAGTTAGTACGACAGATGCTCTCTCAAGCCAAAACGCTCCACTCCTATGACGCTGCGCATCTGGACCTTGGGCCGCACAGCGTTTGGGTAGACGCACCTTCCGTCGTACGCTTTTCTCACTTGATGTCAGCCCGGTATCCGGAAGCCAATTCGCTACGTGAGTCCAGGTACCAGTTTCTTTCCAGTGTGCAAACACCCGAAGAGGCCCTTGATGTGACATCTAGCGCACCACAGAAGGATGTTTACCATCTAGGGTGTTTGATGCACCTTTTCCTTTACGAACGCCTTCCACAGTCAGTCAAAAATGAACCGCCTGAATGGAACTCTGATGTAGATCCTGATGGCACGTATCAACTGGTTTACGAGGTCTTGGAGCGCTCGCTATCCTGGGAGGCCTCGGAGCGTTTTGAGAATGCCTCACAGATGCTAGATCGCTTCAATTCGCTCTTGAGCAATCAGGTGAACGGAGCTGCAGTTTTGAAGCGACTCGAGCGCTTCAAAACTGTGGACGGGCAGATGGAGCTTTCTCTGGAGTATCCGTTCAAGGAGGCGCTGAAGAAAGACAATTATGTGCTCATGTGGTTGTCGGAAAAAGCTGGCGAACGCCTGGTTGTGAAGCTCTGGAAAAGAACCTCATGGAGCGATGGAGATTCAGACTACCCTCGGATACTGGACTTTCTGGAGAAAGCACAAGAACTTTCCTATTCACCTCCGCCTTCATGCGTTCCGATCAAGAGCGCTATTTGGCTTGGCGATGGGATCGTCATTACTCAATTGCATGTTGACGGGCCGAATCTGGCTGAACATGCGTTGATGCGAGATCGAGCTGGACTTTGCACTCACTCTGTTCTTTCGTTTTTGCTGGCTCTTGTACATAGCATTATGGGAATGCATGACTCGGGTGCTGCTCATGGAGATCTGAAACCCAGCAACGTCCTTGTCACTGATGAACCCTTTACCCCTCATTTCATTGACTACCACGATTTCTCATGTGCGGCCGATGGAGAGGTTCAGACGTCATCATATTCGCCTGTTAAAGGCGGGCGGTTTGAGCGTGACCGTTTTGCTGTAACGGTGATGTGTGAAGAAATTCTGGATGGTTTGGACATTACATCAGAGGACCTGCAACGCATTGTGACAGCCATTCAGGTGTGTCAGGGTGAGTCGCCTGAGAACGCGACCCTGCACCCTCTCGCCGATGCTCTGGCAAAGGTGCTTGCACCTGAACCTCCAAAAGTGATCCGGCATTTATCCATTGGCCTGCCAAGCGCTGAGACCGGCGAACTGCTCTCTGATGAAGGAGTGTTTGGCTACGGATTCGACCGGGGACAATTCTTCATTCGTGGTGCCACTCAGGCAATTTTCTTCAGAACGAAGGGAAGCCAGATCAAATTTGCTCGGATTTCTGCGACCTCTCATCTGACGAATAAGATTCTTTCACTACGCCAGCATGGATCGCTCCCCCTCGAGATTCAGGTTGTCGGAGGCGTCTCTAACTCCTTTGGCGACTTCCAGGCGCTGTTCCATGAAGAGCCTTTTGCAGCTCTACTTTCCGGTTCAGAGGTCGACGATGCAGCCGTCACCGAGAGATTAGATGAGGAGGATCAGGAGCAGCCAGAGGAGCTGCTAACTGAGGCAGAGACTGATGAGGACGCGATTACCGAGCTTGTAAACAGCCAAATTGAGCGCGCGTTCACCAGCGTCCCTGAGTTGTGGCGCAAGCTTGTCGATGTCGAGAAAGACCTAACCATTGAAGCTGTCGCGTTGGGAATCAGCAGCTTCCGAAAAGAAACAAAACTCCATGTCGTCCCAATCGTCCTTGAGTGCGGAACTTTCGACTTTGATCGGAGTGACCGAGTCTATGTTGAACGTTTGAGCAAGAGGGGGTGGAGGAGGATAGGCCTTCTTGACGTCAGTAGTTCTAACGACACAACAGTCTTCATTGACGCCGAGGGTTGGTTGTCCGCCAGCGGTAATCTTGTCGATTCGGACCAAAGGCTTCGCTTCCAGAGTCATATGGAGCAAGCCAATATAGACCGGCGGGTATCTGCAGTTTCACGCATTCTGGAACGGCGGTCGGCGGTGAGGAACCTAATCGATTATTTCAATCCCGACAGCAATGCTCAGGTGAAATACGAACCCATTTATGTCGATGTTGAAGAGATTCGGACCCTGTATGGCTTTAACCAGAGTCAAGCAGAGGCATTCGCGGATCTTTTCAGGGTTCGCCCGCTCGGCCTTTTGCAAGGTCCGCCTGGGACAGGCAAAACTCTGTTCATTGGTGCGCTGATCCACTACGCCTTGACGAAGGGCTACGTGCGAAATGTCCTGCTCTCAAGTCAGTCACACGAAGCTGTTAATAACGCAGCTGAAGCCGTTTTGAAGCTATATCCGACGCCACTGGAAGCTCCGAGCATTATCCGCGTAGGTCATGAGCCAAACGTGTCGGAGCGTCTACTTCCATTCCACGTCGCGCGTGTGGAGCAACTCTACAAAGACAAATTCCAAGCGACACTAAAAGATCGATTACTCACATCAGCGAAGGCGATCGGAATTCCTCTGGAAGTGGCATCAACATTCACGCTGCTTGAAATCACCGTACGGCCCGTTGTTGAACAGATAAATAGACTGGCCGAGGATAAAGAAGCTGACGGTGCAGTGGATCGAATCCATAGCCTTCTAGGGACTCTAGAAACGCTGAACATTGATTACGAACTCGGGCTTGAGATATCAGAAATGAGGGATCTTCCCTATTCGGATCTACTTGACCGTTTCTTCCACACAGTAGCGGGCAGGAATAAGTGTTCACTGGACAACGTGGCAAAATTTCGAGCTGTGGCAAGATTGACACGAGATATTATCGGGAGTGTCTCCACTGCCGAGCGTAGTTTCGAGACTTTCCTCGCCGGCACCAGGCAGATCGTTGCTGGCACTTGTGTCGGTCTCGGTCGCTCATCACTTGGGCTAACGTCCACTGTTTTCGACTTGGTTGTAATTGATGAAGCTGCCCGATCCACAGCAAGTGAGCTTGCTGTACCAATGCAAGCCGGTCGTTGGGTGGTGCTTGTCGGTGATCAGGAACAGCTCGAACCGCGGTTCAAGGAAAATGTCGTCTCTACGGTTGTGGATGCCACCGGCTTTGCTGCCAACGAGATCGTGAAAAGCGACTTCGAACGAGTATTCGAGTCTCCTCTTGGTAAGCAGATAGGCAGGAGAATTACAACTCAATACCGCATGCTACCCCCAATTGGACGCGTGGTTTCCAGTGCGTTTTATGACGGCGACTTGGAACCAGGTCGCGAAACCCCAAAAATCAATCCTGAGGTATTCCCTGATAGTCTGAAACACCCACTAACTTGGGTTTACACGGATGAGCTCAAAAAGGAGTCCTACCAGAAGCCGGAAGTAGGTAAGTCTCGGAAGTCGCTTACGAACCCCAAAGAGATTGAGCTCATCATGGGGATGATCCTTGAATGGGACAAATGCATCAGGTTTGTTCAGTGGCTTGAGGGTCGAGAAAACCCCGATCACGCTATTGGCGTCATTTGTACCTATGGAGCTCAGGCGTCGGCTCTAAGGAATAAGCTTCGGGTTGCAGGCTTGAGTAATGTTATGCGGCATGCCATCAAAATCGACACAGTGGACAGCTATCAGGGAAAAGAGAACCTTATCGTGATTCTATCTCTGGTTCGGAACAATGCGGATGGATCTCTGGTGGAGGGGGAGCCTTCCATCAGACCTGGCTTCATGGGAAGGCCCAACCGGATCAACGTTGCAGTTAGCCGGGCAATGGACAGGCTAATAATCGTTGGTGCCAAGCAACGTTGGGCGTCAGGTGGACCGATGGCAAACCTGATTGAAAAATTCAATGTAGAAGTTGAGACCGGTGGAGCAGTTTTTGTTGAAGCCGAACAGCTACTGGAGCAACAGCGGGCAGCTCTTGGGGCGTCAGCGCAATCGTTCAAGGCGAGAAAAGATAAGAAGGTGGTGTCATGATCGGAACTCTGACCCTTAATAGGATCGCCGAAACGCCCGATGACGAGGAAGTAGCAGATGTTGTCATCGGTGTTTATGACGCTCTGTTGCCGGGTAGGAACTACAAGATCGAGCACAAGGTCGCTGAAGTTGGCAAAGTATCCCTGACAACCGAATTTCTTGTGCGCCTGATCTACTCAGTTGACGGGATGCCTGAAGCTGAGGTTGCCAAATTTTTCGATTTCTCTCCCCAGGAAATGACTTTCCTGCTTAACGATGCAGTCAGCCTTGGTTATGTGAGCCGAGACTCAGGCCGGCTAAGGATCACTCGTGCTGGTCGAGACCTATTCTTAACAGGGGGCGACGAACCGCAGATTTTTAATGTTGAGAAACGCACGTCGACAGTCGGTTTCGACCTCATTTCTTTTGCCCCACAACGCTGGGATCGGACCGAGGCGTTCGACCATTGCCTACACTCTCTCGAAATGGACACGGAAATGGTCAGTAACGCGAGTGGGAAGATACCTGGCTCATTCAAGCGCCATTTCACTGAGCTCAATACAAGGAAAGGGGCACGAGCGTATTTAAAGCGTTCGTTGTATTCGATTGACGCCGTAACACCTGCTGAGAAATTCTCGGCATTGGTGCCTGTGTTCGTGAAGGCTCCGAGAGCAACCCTTACCCAAGGGGCAGCAAATCTCCTTGAGTGGCGGCCAGAGGATGAGCTTGATGACCGGTCTGGGGTTGCCGCTGCAATCGGGAACTTTGTAGATGATCTGCGGATCCAGGTAGCCGATACAGCGATTAATGAATACCGGTTGCTGATCGAACTCGCACCAGAATTCTTTCGCAGCTACACGGTAAAGAGTGAGTTTTCAGTTTTACGATACCAACGTTATGCCTTGGGTATGAAAGAGCACAGGTTT
Organism: Pseudomonas sp. Z18(2022); assembly: GCF_036346535.1. NCBI lineage: Bacteria > Pseudomonadati > Pseudomonadota > Gammaproteobacteria > Pseudomonadales > Pseudomonadaceae > Pseudomonas > Pseudomonas sp. Z18(2022). The sequence goes on along the minus strand of NZ_JAOTOA010000001.1, from coordinate 305,928 downwards.
CATAAGCTTAGGAAAACCATACCAGTTATCGGCCCGTTCTTTTCGCCAATCAACTCAGGGGTTCTTGACCTAGCGGTGAACCAGGCAGTGAAGTACACGCCAGCGAGCTTTCTTCCTAGTAAAATCTACTGGAAAGCCCCTAGAAGACCATATTGGGGTACTACTTGGGTTCTCCCCTCGATCCTGGAAAATGTTCAAGAGCGGATTGTTGAAAAACTAGGTACCGAAGATCTCCCCCCCGAAACGGTGTTGCTGCTTGAGAGTAATGCGCAGGGGCCGATCAAGGCTTTTACCAAGACGCAAGTTTTCTCGAACGGAGGTCCGCCTGATTCGGTTGAGATATTCCTTGTACCTGGCGTAGCCGCTGGCGTCCTGATTCACTTGCCGGGGACTGCTACCTACGGCCATGCAGTTCCACTGGGTTTCATAAGTGTTGACCCGCATGTGGTTAGTCGGACGGAGGAATATCTCTCGCAGTTTGGAGAGATAGAAGTTCCGAAAGAGCGTGTTTCGGAAGAGGACATTGATCTTCCTGAAGAGTAAAAGCTGGGCTTGGCAGAGCTGGCCATGTGCTCGCCAAGCCTTATCATACTAGGTCGGTTGTGGTGTCATTTGTCGGCTCATGAATTGGTTGTAGCTATCAGTAAAACCTGATCTGAATTGGTCGGTGTACAGTGGGGTTGCTTCTCTGTTGAGCAGCTCAAGGTTTTCATAGTTAACCTCTGAGCGGAACACCGTCCCCTCGTAGAAGTTAAGCTGAGGGGTGGATGGTAAGCCTAGTCTGGGAGCGTTCAGAGTTAGCGGGCCCAATACTTTCGCAGCCTGGGCTGGATCATCAACGTTTCCTTTGAGAAACCGGTTAAGGCCAGAGATCACTAAGTCAGCCACCTGGAGTCCAAGTGTTGTTTTAGAATCATCGAATTTTGAATCGTGATCTAGCAGTTTATGGAAGTCAAAACTCATCGTGGAGCTTGTAATCTCGGAATAGTCCATTCCGTAGATTTTCTTTCGCTCTGCCAGCTCCTCCTGACTCATTGGGGCAAATGGCGTCGATCCGCCATAGTTTTTGAGAAAATACCTGAAGTCATTCTTTGCAGTGAGCGGGATGCCTCTGAGTTCTCTTTTGAAATTTGCCTGAACAAATGGAGGCATCAGCGCTAAATACAGGGTCTCGAATACCTTCATCTCCCGATTTTTTTGATCGATGACCCACGAAAACCGGGAAAGCTCTTTTGGGGCATGAATAGCATAGAAGGTTAGAGTCTTGTCCAGCATGAATGCGACCAGTGCCGCTTGAAAAATGATCTGATTATATTCTTGTATGCTCGATTTCTGAATCAGCTGAATGATACGGTCTGCTTCTTGTCTCATAAGCATGAACGACTGGCTATCCATCTCGGGCTTTACAAGTTTTAGATAGTTTTCTCTGCCTGCTATTTGACTTTGCTTGTGAGCTTCCGTTTTTTGATCATTGAATAAAAAGCGATTCGTGGTCACGGCATGCAAGGTGCATTTTGCCTTCTTGAGCTTTTCTAAAAATTTAATGAACTCAGGGCTGTCAGGGCTGGGCCTCGGATTTTTTATCTCTTCATGGGGCTTGATGCCCAGCTCCTGTTTAAGTTCAGCCAACGCAGCTTGCACCTGCTTTTCACTGAAATGCGGAACGGTGAGGGCTCCCACTGTGCACCATGCCTTATCGATTTTCTCCATTTTTTTGTGCGCATCGAACAAGCCTGATTCATCGATGTAGATCTTCATGCCTTACTTTCATCCCTGTGTGTTGGAGTGCTTTGTGTGCCAGAATGCCTGTAACCAAAGGTGTCTGCTCTACCCGTTACAACAGGCGCATAGATCGTCTGGACAGCCTCAACGTCCGCGGGTCCTGCTACACGTATGGTGATCGTTATCCTGCCCTCTCGGGTCGATCAGGTTAAGCTGAGTTGGTGCGTTTGGCCAAGACCTTGGCGGCTTCCTTGTGCTCAGAATACGACAGCAGCCAGCCTATCATTTTGAGGCATGGTTGAGCCTGACCACCTCGGTACTGAGGCTCAGGAAGAGATATTAAACCCCAAAGCTGAGCGTATGTGAGGGGTCAGTATCCTGGGTCAGTCAGGAGCGCCTTAACGGAGCACAGAGTATTCTGCTCCATTTTCCGCAAGACGTTGAGCTGGCAGTAGAGCTATTGGATGACGCCGCCGTTTTGTACGACAAGGCATTCCGAAACTTGACTGGTATTCCAGCTCAAAGCGTTCATCAACAGATCCATGAGTATGTCTCTGTCCCGTCCGCAGAAGGGTCTCCCGCGATCCAAACACCTTGGGGCGATGAGTTCGCTCCGGTAATAAAGGCGGGTGTTCGTTGCGCAGAGGCTTGGCTTGAAGGCTCATCATTACCGTTATGGTGGGCGCTGTCTCAGAACCGAAAACGTCATCGTCAAGGTGATCCACAAGAGGCATTTGAAGCAGGTTTTCTGCTGCGGTTGCAGCAGACGCTGATCATGCGACGTGAGGCCGTCACTTCCCAATCAACCCGCTTTGATGCCTGAGTCTGTAATTGACGTTTAAGATTTGCTTTTCCGGCCAAACCCTCCGATCAAGCGATCTTTGATCGCGCCGATCGGAGGGTTCACTCGCTTTTTCTCGAAGCCGCCGCGTTCCACTCTCCATGCTCAAATTTAATTCCCACCACGCCTGCTTTCACCATCAGTAATTCTCCGCGACTTCCATCGAGCGCAACGTTATTCAGTGTGCGTCCGAGTCTTTTCGTTAGGCATGGATGTAGGTGTGGCGACAGCGGCGACGCCGGCGACAACCCACGTATAACGTGGTCTGGAGCATGGCGACAGAAGTGGCGACAGTCGCCACTTTCTGAGCGTCTTAGCCGTGACGCTTGACCGCCTTTTCAAGTGGGTATAAAAATTGGCGCACGGATCGCTGTCGTTGACAGCACCAGCCCAGGTAGCCGGAATCTTCAAGGCTACGCCACTTGCGTGGTGGTTCTTCCGAAGTGCGATTAGCGTCCGGCGGCTCGCACGGTCACTCCCCAAGAGTGATGGATGCCTACTCGACTTATCTGCTCACTGCGGCAGAAGATGGACCTTCCCCGCTGCGCTGCAGCAACTTCATCTCTCGGCACACTTCGCTGCGCCAGACCACGCCCGTCTCTTTCTCCCGGAAAGAGACGGTCGCTCGTACCACTGCTGCAAGCCACTTCGTACAAGGCATTGCCGCAACTCTCCTCGTGACAATCGGCCTGATAAATCCGATTCGTCGCCATCCGCAACGACACAGGCACTGGTGCCGCAGCCCATGGAAAGGCTGCACCTGACTGACAGTCAGGCATGCCCCTGGCGTCGATGTTGTTGCCTTCTCCCGCTCAGGATCTCTAGGTGCCGAACTCGTCAGCCGGTACAGCCTCCACCCGCCCGCATCTTCGGAAGCGTCTAAGGAGGCCAGATTCATGGGGTCATGCCCTTGCTCCCGGTCGTAAGGAGCCGTTCGTTCCACGTCAGTGAACACCTCACAGGCTGCAGGGGCCTTGATCCCTGATAACACTCAACGTCCGTGGCGGGACTACGTGAGGACAACCAGCAATGAACGAGGAGAGGGTCCATGCAGCAGTTAGATCCGAAGCTTGAACTACCGCAACCACCTCGACCGCTGATTGAGTCGAATCCCGTGGCCCAGCCTTATCCGGTGCTGGCACTGGGTGGGATTCTTGGGCCTGCGGTTGAGCGCATGTCCGAGGTCATCGGCGTGCCCCAAGCGATTGCTGCGCAATCGGTGTCCCCCCATTGGCGACTGTCAAGATGCTTTTGAACCCGGATTGCTGTTGAGGATTCAGAAGCGGCTCCGGCGCGTACCGCACTAATCTGTCACTCGCGTTAGTCTGCGATACTTGAATGGATTTCGCTATGCAGGTTCTATGCCTCGCGCTCTATCGATCCGTTCAGCTACCCTATACGCCGCTTCCAGTTCTGAGCAGCCGTTCTCCTGCATCAGTGTCCAGCGCTCGGCTTTTTCCTCGGGCTCCGTCATGGCCAAGGCGAGATAAAGACTGGGCGGCACGACCCGAAACAGCGTTTCGAGCTTCTTCGATAGCACGACCCCCTCAGTGTATTTACCCGGTTCCTTACTGGCGGAGAGCAGCAAGGCTTTCTGTGCCGGCGTGAGTTTCTTGAACCGTGCGATCTCTTCGATTTCCGCGGGCGGCATGTTCAAACAAATCCACCATTCGATCATGTTGAGCATGGTCTGCGCGGCAGTGGGAAAATCAGCAAGGTTCTGCGTCGCCAGCCAGAACCAAGCGCCGAGCTTGCGCCACATCTTCGTCCCCTTGACCACGAACGGCGCCAGCAACGGGTTCTTGGTGATGATATGACCCTCGTCGGTGACCATGATGATCGGTCGGCCCAGGTACTGGTCGCGCTCGGCAAGATTGTTCACGGTGTTCATCAAGCTGATGTAGCTGATGGACATCTGCGCCTCGTAGCCTTCGCGCGCGTAAGTGGCCAGGTCGACAATGGTCACATCGCTCTCGGGCCAAGGCGTGCCCTCGCGATCGAACAGTTCGCCCTCGAAACCCTGGCAAAATAGGTCGATGGACTCGCCCATCTCCTGGGCGCGCTCGCGGCGTTTCTCCGGCAAGTGCGGGTCGGCGGCGACGCGCAGCAAGGCGTCGCGTACGTCGCGGGTCAGTACCTGCCGGCCCGCGGCGACGCAGGTCTGTGCCGCAGCGAGAATGCACTCGCGAATCAAGCTGCGATCGGCTCGACTTAGGCGCGCCTCTTCTTTGGCCTCGCCGCCGGTGATCATCAGACGGGCAGTGATTTCCAGTTCGCCGAGAACATCACGCTGGTCTTCGCGACTGGTTACCACCTCATCGTCCAGCTCATCGATCGACAGACTCGCCACCCGATCCGGCTGCTCGACCAGGCGCCAAGCATCGGCGAACGGGGCGAGACTGACCGAGGCGCCAGGTTTCAATTGGACCTTGTTGACTGAGAGACCTTGTGTCGCGAAGTAGTCTCCCTGCAAGCCGAATGAGTTGCCGGCCTCGACGATAAACAGGCGAGGGCGGTACACGGCCATGACCTGCATCAGCAGGGTGACCAGGGTCGCCGACTTGCCGGCACCGGTGGGGCCGAACAACAGCAGATGACCGTTCATGGCCCGATCCAGGCGCGACAATGGGTCGAAGCTCAATGGCGAGCCGCCGCGGTTGAACAAGGTGATGCCCGGGTGGCCGGTACCGGTGCTGCGGCCCCACACCGGAACCAGATTCGCCAGGTGCTGGGCAAACATCAGGCGGGTGTACCAGTTGCGCGTATCGCGGGCCGGGTTGTAAGCCATAGGTAACCAACGCAGGTAGCTGTTGCAGGCGGCGACTTCATCGCCTTCACGTACTGGTTGCAGGCCCGCACCCAGCAGCGCATTAGCCAGGCTGACCGAGCGCTGGTGCAGTTGCTGTTCATCATGACCTCGTACGTAAAACCCTAGGGTTCCCCGGTACAACTTGTGCTGGCGGCCAATGATCGCGCGAGCTTCTTCTACATCCTGACGGGCCTGGGTCGAGGCCAGATTTTCACCAATGGCTTTGCGCGCCAGACGGCTCAACTGCTCCTCGAGTACATCCTGCGGTTTGACCACCAAGGTCAGACTCATCACCGTACCTTCGGGTAACTGGTCGAATAGTGCGTTCACCGCATCGCCCTTATGGGTTTCGCCGGTGAGTTGGCCAATCAAGGGTGCCCGCCGCAGTTTGTCCACCACCATCACCCGGTGGGGCTGATCGTCGAAAAACCAGAGTCCGCATTGCACATCCGAGCGCGGTTCGTTGAAGAACAGCCGCTCGGCAAAGTCGTGATCGAAGGGCAGTTCCAGCGACTCGCCATCGCCCGGCTCCGGATAGACTACGCGGCGGTAGAAATCCTCGGGTGCTTCATCGGTGAGCGTGGGGGCCGGATTGAACCAGGGTAGCAGCCAGGCATACAGCCCCCGGCCATCGACTCGCGTCGATTGCACCCCGCATGCCTGCAACGAAGCCGCAATACGTTCGCAAGCCTGATGCAGGGATTGCACCGGGCTGAGTCCCGTCTCCTCATCGCCGGACTCGAGCCAGCGATAGACCACCAGGCGCACCCGACGGTTATTGCCACGCCAGGGCAGGCGTGTCACCACCTTATCCTCAAACAGACCACCCGGCTTGGCGATGGCCTTCAGATGACGGCGGCTGAGCTCCAAGTACGCCTCGGTGAAGACCGTGCCTCGCGCGCTGTCTTGGATATAATCGGTGAGCCGGGTCAGGTAGGGGGTGAAGTCGTTGTCGTCCTGGCAGAAAAACTGCGCCACCCACGGCGCTTGATCCAGCTCGTCAAAGCTATCCTGCAGAGCATCCTCGAGGGCATAGCGGGCTGCCATCAGCCAATCGGGTTCGCGCCCTTCGGTGCCAATGGGCAGCAACTCGAACACCGCCCCCACCGAACGATTGTCATCCAGCAGAAAACACTGCTCGGTATCGAGGTATTCGACCCACGGCAGGTGATCGGTGAAGCTGGGGTTGTGCGCATACAGCGCGGCTTCATCGACCAAGGTGGCGCGAGGGTGCACTGGATGGCGCCAGGCTTTCCACGCAGGAGTGCGGTTCCCCGAATCGCTGGTACGCACTACAAGTCTTCCTGACGTTCACCCGGTAATGCGTACTGCACCCGTTGGTAGAACGGAAAGACGGTCGAGTAACCTGGGACTGGTGCCTGCTCGGTACCGCTCAGATGCGGATACACGTACAGCGCCAGATCGGGATTGGGCAGGCGAGGGAACAGGTTGCGGATCTCGTTCGTCGCGGTGCGCGTGTACGGTTCTTGGAGAGAGGCAGAGAAATCTGCCTGAGCCAGCGGACGGCGTAACTGCTGCCGAGCATCCAGCAGTTGCTGCTGAGTGCCTTGCGAACCGGCGCCGTTCCAGATGTCCAGCATGGTTTGCTCGCCATGGGGCAAAAGCTTCTCCTTGTCGGTGGAACACCCCGTCAGGACCCAGCAAATCAAGCTAATCCAGGTCAGACAGAGAAGCATGGTCTTTTTCATGGCGAACGCTCCGGCCCTTGGGCTCGTAGTCGATGGTGATCTCATGGTCGAGGTGCAGGGCGACTTGGGCGGCCGGTGGCACGTACACGGCCGCAAAGGCTTCGCCATACAGTTTGTTGACCCACTCGCGGATGTCGCTGACTCCACCACTGAGAATTGAGTTCAACGCACTGTTGCCCGTGCTGTTGGTGACCCCGAACGCACTGCCTCCCGAACTGATCACGCTGTTGTTGCTCTGCTTATCCCCGAGCAAGGCGGCGACACCCGCGCCGGCCGCCGTGATCAGACTCTGGCTGCCGAGGTACTGTTGGGCGTTCGAGCGGCGCTCGCCGGCAATGCAAGGAATGCCATACGGATCGGACAGGTAACCGAGTCCGCCACGGATCTTGTCGGTATTTGAGGTCTGGGTGGTGGAGGCAGTACGGCTGGCTACCGCCTTCGGCTGAGGCACCGTGCGGATGGTGCCATCGGTAAATACAAACGTGATTGACTCGACCTGTCCGCGTACGCAGGACAGGGTCCAGTCACCGGACGCCGTGCCGCTCATCACGGCACCCGCGACGTCTGGCAGGTCGATACCGTTGGCGGTTAGGTTCTCGGGGCCGACCAGCACTTTGAAGGGATAGGGGTCATTCACAGTGCCGTCCACCGGGACGCGGCCGATCAGCGCGGTCATGGCGATCGAGCCCATCAGCGTGGCGTTTTCGGGAATGGTGTAGACCGGCTTCGCGCCTTCGCTACGATCAACGGATCGCGTCAGGTCACTCTCACCCTTGGTGACTGCACGCAGCTGTTTCTGGCTGCGATCAATCGCGTTATCGTTCAAGCCTTCCAGTGAGTTGAAGGCGGTAGGCAAACTCAGTGCGGAGGAGGTCTTGGTGTTGCCTCGGGCGTCGGTGGTCAGAACATCCGAGGGTTCAATCCACTGCAGCGCATCATTGGCAGAATGCTGCCCATTGAACTGAGCCCCATCGCCCGGCTCAAGCCCTAATCCAATTGGCATGTCCTTGCCTTTGCCAGTCAGCCCCGACAACTGTTCCTGTAATTGCGTCAGCAGACCGCGGGCCTGTCGACTGTCTTGTTCCGCTTTGAGTCGAGCCTCGTTGGCTTGTCGGCGGCCTTCGTCGACCTGCTGGTTCACGCTGCCAAGCGCCGTCTGGATGCGAGAATCGACGCTGTTTTCCCGCTCGCGCAGGCGGTTGTTTTCCGTCTGCAGTGAATCGTTGTGTTTCTTCAAGCCAAGCATGTCGCTGCGCATGGCCTTCACCTGACCGACCAGGGTGGCGACGGTGTCGCGTGGGGTATCGCCAGCAACGCCGAGCGACTTGGCTTGCTCGGCGGATAACTGAATGTTGCCCTGATCAACTGGGTTTTCTGGAGAGCGAGTGCTGCCACCTGCGACCCAGGTTTTCAGGATGATCAACACCACGGCCAGCAGCGCAGCCGGTACCAGCCATTTGAGCAAGGCGTTAGCTTTCATCGTCAGCACCTCGCGCAACGGGCGGGAGTCGCACCGCTTGTTCGAGGCCGGCACCGCGAGTGACGAGGTAAGCGATCGTGGTGTCTTCGGCACTGCCGACAGGCCCGAGGAAAGCATGTTGGAAGGCTGCAGCGAACAGCTTGGCCTGAAGCCGACGCGGATCGAGTTGCACCGTCTCTGAACCACGATTGCACAACTTCACCGCCGTTACCCAGTAATCACCGAGTCGCCAGGCGGCGATGGGTGTGCTGGACACGTTTTCCGTCGGCAGCAGGGTCGGCAGTTCAGTGCGCAACTTAAGCGGTGCGCGGCGTATGCCGGGCAGTGACTCCACGGTGCGCAGCGGCGCGTACAGGCTTTGCGCGGCATAGCGCGTCAAAGCGACCGGGATCGGCGTGCGTTCTGGAACAGGGACGGTTCTAGATTCAGCCTCGGTAGTTTGCACCTGAGCATTCTTGAGAATACGCACGGGTTCCAGCGGTTGATCGCCGGGAGTGGCCGCGATATCCAGCAGGATGATCTCGCCCGTCGTGACTGATTGCAGTTGCAGTCGGGTCGGTGCAATGGCTTCCGATGCGCGCAGGTATAGCGTGCCGCCGGTTGATTGCACACGCAGCTTGCCCGTCAGGGTTGAGGGCACACCGACGCGAACATCCTCATCGACAAAGACCACCCGCTCCTGATTGATCACTAGTGGGACCGCGAGAGGGAGGCGTTCCCAGTGCATCAGCTCGACGGCCTGCGCTGCAGCTCCCCATAGCATCAGTGCGACGGTGAGTCCCAGGGTAGAAATCCGCTTCATGGTGCAACTCCAGGTAGGGAGATTTTTTGCGGAGTGCCCTGATAACAATCCAGTGCCAGCCCCCACTTATTGCGTTCGGGGTCCAGATCAAAACGCACCACGCGCAATGGATACCGCACCACCACCCGTTTCACCGGTTCGGCGGCGTAATATTCATCGGCATTGAGATCGAGCTTGACCAGCCAGCTGTCGCGGTCGAGTTGCTTGACCCTGAGTTCCGGATCTTCGCTGTAGCCTCGGCCCAGAATTTCGTAGACGCCACGCACCCGCTGGCGCAGCTCGCCGGCGGCCTTACGGTACTCATAATCACCGTCGAAGAAGGCCTTGCAGGCGGGTGTCAGGTAGGACTGCAAGCCATAGATGGCGCGGCGATAATCCTGCTCGCCATCCGAAGGCCAGCGGTTGAGTTGGCCAAAGATGTACAGGGCAAAGGCATAGACATTCTCTGGGGGGACATCCCACCACTTACGAGTGCTGCCCGAGCGCAGATCCGGGGGGACATGCACCGTCAGATCGGTCGGTGCCGAGCGCCAGCCATACCAAAGTCCGGCACAGACCAGGGCCAGAATCACTACCGCCAGACGCAGGCTGAAGATGTGGGCCTGTTGGGCATCTACCTTATTCCGAAATCGGCTCATGGCTGCCACCGGGACAGGGCAGGGCGCAGTCGACGCGAACGGCGAACCGTCCAGGCGCCGGAGTGCAGGATCAGACTTCCGCGACCCAGGCGCCAACGGCTGGCCAGTACCCATTCGAGTTTGCGGTACAACCAGGTCTCGGGCCGGGCCCGTTTGGCCCGACGCAGTAGTGTGCCACCGGCAAATAGCACCACGGCCATGCCTGCGATCATGCTGGTTGGCGCCACGGCAATGGAGACGGTTGCGATCGCCAGAGGTACACCCAGTACCAGGCCGACAAGTGCGCCGGCACCGAGCGCCACCCACATCTCATCATTAGTCAAACCACGCAATACGGCAGGATCACGATTGAGTCGCTCTGGTAGAAAAACCAAGGTGCCGTCGGCAAGGCGTTCGATAGCGTCGTTCATGCCAACCTCACAGAATCGCGGCAGCCTTGGTCAGGAACCAGATGATGATCACCACCAACAGAGCACCAATACCGACCACCGCACCTAAGTCTTTCCAGGTCTTGCGTTGGTTCTGCACGTCGGCATAGACAGTCAGGGAATGCCAAGCCACACCGAGAAAAGCGAGCAGGGCAATCAGCAGGCCGAGCAGGATGCCACCGTCGTAGGCGTAGTTTTTGATCGTCTCGATCAACCCGGAACCTTCACCCCGTGAAGGAGCTTCCATGGTCGGAAGTTCGGCAAAAGCCAGGCTTGGACCGAGCACCAGCAGCAGACCGATCAAGCGCGGGCTCGCGCGATCACGCAGGTTGTTTTTCAGGGGGACAAGGCACTTGAGCATGACGGCGATCTCCTGGATTAGGAAAGGGTGAAGAACATCAGGACCAACAAGGTGAGCAGCACGCGCATGGCGCTGCCACCGAAGGCTCCAAAGCGCACACTGCCGGCGGCCCACCCCCGGTAAGCCGTCCACATCACCCAGGCACACCAGAGCAAAGCCAGGACCAGAACTAGGGATAGCCAGAGCGTCGAGCTGCTCTGCGCCGAAAAACTGGAGGCGTTTTGGAAGGCCGCGGTCTGAGCGTCCGTCATGCTCATGGCGACGGCTCCGCGGGCAGAGTGTCGAGGAGGTAATCACCGGCCAGTTCACTGGGATCGCGGGGTTGAGCACGGGAGGGGGACAGGTAGCCCTGCACACCGTGGCGGATGCGCTGGATGTCTTGGGAAAGACGGAGATAGTCGAAGCGATAGCGCTCGACTGGTTCAGCCGTGCTGGCTGCCTCAGCTTGCGTTGCAAGGCGTTCGATAATATCGAGCTGCTGCTGGACTAGGCTGAGTTGATCCTGCTCATGACCAGATGCGGCATAGCTGTTGCCATCGACGATAGCCAGCGAGAGCAGTAACAAGCAGCGAAAGATGGTAGTTGGCATGATGCTGGCCCATATGGATCTGGGAGCAGAATCAAGTTAGAGGTCTAATTTTTCCGTAAGAAACCTGAGGTCTGATGAATCGCTTTTTCTGGGGAGGTACTGGAGATGTTTACTTACAGCTATGTGGTCCTTCGATCTTTGATGGAGAGAGTGGTTGAGGTTCTAGTGAAATTTCGCTCTCGATGAGCTTAGTTAATGAGGATATCGTCAGAACCCATTTCCCTGATCATTTAGTCGGCCACGTAGTTGGCTTTACGCTGACTCCCGTCGATTGAGCCGTTTTCACCTGGTTGAACACCCGACGTAAAAAGGCCGTAAAAGCCGCTCCACGGCATGCCCGCCAATGCGCAGGCTAAGTCCATAGGAAAGGACCACTTTCTCGCCCACGTTTACAAGGGGGTCAGCATTATGGGCGTTGCTACCTGCCGTATCTGCGGGCTTCTTTATGTGTCGTCTTTCGCTGAGGATCGACCAACTGACCCTGCTATTGGATGCGGACCTCATGTCGTTCTTTGATGAGATCGACCATGAATGGATGCTGATGTTTCTGGGACACGGGACTGCAGACCGACGCCTGCTCGGGCTGATTTGAGCATCAAAGGGGGATGTGGGTTGTCGACAAAACCTGGCGCAATCCCATGAACGAGCGTATCTGGCGAACCCCGGGCAGGTAAAGCAATTGCTCCGCGTGGAGCCGATTGAAACTGTTGCTGTCCTTGGTTCGTATCAACATGAAGTAGTCGAATTCCCCCGTCACCACATGACACTCCATGCAGCCGGACACTTTTTGTGCGGCTGCCTCGAATGCGGCGAAGGATTCCGGTGTGGAGCGGTCCAGCACCACGCCGATCAACACCACCATCCCCGCATCCAGCGCGACATTGTCGAGCAGCGCGACTATGCCTTTGATCAGGCCGACTTGCTTGAGCCGCTCGACTCGCCTGAGGCACGCCGGTGCACTCAATTTCACCTTCTCTGCCAGCGCCACATTGGAGATGGAGGCATCTCGCTGCAGGGCCTTGAGAATGGCGCGGTCGGTTCGATCCAGCGGCTGCGGCACCGGGGCCGATACACTTGGCTTCTTGCGAGTGTTTATTGCGTTCATGGCTGTTTATTCGCAATTAAAGTATGTTCGATATTTATAGCGAGAAATTATAGTTCTTTAAGTGGTAGAAGTTTGCAACACATCTTTTTGGAAATCTTCTTAATATTGAACTCATCGAAGCCCGCCTGAAAGAACCTGGAAGGCAACCTTTGCCTTTCGGTCTGGCGCTTTGATGTCCAGTAATCAAGGAGCAGCGTCATGAACCTGAATCGTTTTAAACGTTATCCGTTGACCTTCGGTCCTTCTCCCATCACGCCCTTGAAGCGCCTCAGTGAACACCTGGGTGGCAAGGTCGAGTTGTATGCCAAACGTGAAGACTGCAACAGTGGCCTGGCCTTCGGCGGGAACAAAACGCGCAAGCTCGAATATTTGATTCCCGAAGCGCTCGAGCAAGGCTGCGATACCTTGGTTTCCATCGGCGGCATCCAGTCGAACCAGACCCGCCAGGTGGCCGCCGTTGCCGCTCACCTGGGCATGAAGTGCGTGCTGGTGCAGGAAAACTGGGTGAACTACTCCGATGCGGTATATGACCGCGTTGGCAATATCGAAATGTCTCGCATCATGGGCGCCGAGGTACGACTGGACGCCGCCGGGTTCGATATCGGCATTCGGCCCAGTTGGGAGAAGGCCATGGACGATGTGGTGGCGCGGGGTGGCAACCCGTTCCCGATACCGGCGGGTTGTTCCGAACACCCCTACGGCGGCCTTGGTTTCGTCGGCTTTGCCGAGGAAGTGCGAGAGCAGGAAAAACAACTGGGGTTCACGTTCGACTACATCGTGGTCTGCTCTGTGACCGGCAGTACCCAGGCCGGCATGGTCGTCGGTTTCGCCGCGGACGGCCGTTCGAAGAACGTTATCGGCATTGATGCCTCGGCCAAGCCGGAGCAAACCAAGGCGCAGATCCTGCGTATCGCCCGGCACACCGCAGAGTTGGTGGAACTGGGCCGTGAGATCACCGAAGACGACGTGGTGCTCGATACACGTTTTGCCTACCCGGAATACGGTTTGCCCAACGAAGGCACGCTGGAAGCCATTCGTTTGTGCGGGAGCCTGGAAGGTGTGCTGACCGATCCGGTGTACGAAGGCAAATCCATGCACGGGATGATTGAAATGGTCCGCCGTGGTGAGTTCCCCGAAGGCTCCAAAGTGCTGTATGCGCACTTGGGTGGGGCGCCTGCGCTGAATGCCTACAGCTTCCTGTTTCGCAACGGCTGATTAACGCCAAAAAACCAGGGAGCTCACGAAGCGATGGGTGAGTCGGCATCAATATTGAATGTCACGACCCCATCGTCGAATCGCCACCCGGAGCACGTTGCTCCTATCCAACCGCCGGAAGTACCGCCATGCATGCGATAACGCAATCTGCAGTCTGGATCAAGGAGCCTTCGGCGGATGCCGGAGTAGTGATCGTTACCAGCGCCGCGTTGCCCCCGTACATGATCGACAAGCTGCATGTGGCGATAGATGAGTGGGACCAGGTGGCTTATCTAGCCATCAAACAGTCCGAGGCGTTGAGGCTCGACTGGTTGCAGGTCGGGTCCAGCCCGGAGCCGTCCGACGGGGCCTACGCGTGCCATGCCAGCCAACTGTTGCGCGGCGTCTCCCACGGCAGCTTTTTACTGGATGTCGAAACTGGCACGGATTGCGGCATGACGTGGCTGGGGTCCGTCTTTGGTCATCCGCTGCGCGTGGTCGAGCTTGGAGAAGTAGCCTCCTCCACTGCACAGATGGATCAACAGGTGGAGGTTGTGTTAGCGGCGACCCGAAGCCTGGCGAAAAGCGTGTTGCAGGCACGCGGCGTCATTTAACCAATGACCTGGTCCATTCTCCTGTTGGAACCATAAAGGCATCGCTTATGAGCCAAGCTGTCGATTGTCGTCCCAACGCAATGAGGTGGATGCGCGAGCCATCAAGTTGCACGCGCATCGTGGTCATCGTGTGCGGACTTGATAGCGCTCATATTGACTTGATTCATCAAGGGTTCAGCTGTTTTGACAATGTTGCGCTGCTCCATGTCGATGCGGTGGACACCGTCCCTGGCAAGCACGTTGATGTGCAAGTGGCCAGGAGTGACTGTTCTTTTGTCGTGCTCGGTGAACTGGATGAACGTGTATTGCATAGCCTTTCCATGGGTAAGCGATGCCTCTACTCCATAGCGCCAGACCTGTCGGCCGAATGTTCGGTGATTGCAGCAGTAGAACAGGTCAAAAACTTCGCCCGAGTGAGCCATTCCCGTTACCTTGAAACGATACCCGACAGCGCCGGGAGCTGCCTGTGAACCTGTCGGGGACCACACGTAGAAAACCATGGCCTCAAACGCTGTCGCCGACCGCCAGAATGGTCGCCACCAGGGCCAGGGCGCGAGGCACCAGGGTGTCCAGTTCCAGGTATTCGCGATCAGTGTGAACCTTGCCACCCACCGGGCCGAGCCCGCACAGGGTTGGAACGCCCAGGCTGGCGGTAAAGCCGGAGTCGGCGCAACCGCCGGTGAATTCGCCTTCGACGCTGAAACCCAATGCCAGTGCTTTTTGTTGGTAGAGGTGCAGCAGTCGTTCGCTGTGGCGTGCTTCCATCGGTAGAAAGGTCGTCGCTTCCTTGAGGACGGCGCGGGTGCCGATCAGTTCTTCTTCGGCGACGATGGCCTGGATTGCGCTGAAGATCCGATCCCAATGCTTGAGTTCGATGAAGCGCACGTCCAGCCGCGCACAGGCGCTGGGCGCGACGGTGTTGCTCGACGTACCACCGGATATCAGCCCAACGTTAGTGGTGATGCCGGCCGGGTAATCGGTCAAGGCATGCAGCTTGACGATCTTGCGTGCCAGGGCCTCGATGGCGCTGGCCCCGTCGGCATGGTTGACCCCGGCATGCGCCGCGCGGCCGCTGACTTCGATGATCAGCGTGGCCCCGCCTTTGCGTGCGCTGACCACGTTGCCGCTGGCCCGGCCGGGTTCTGTATTGAGCACGGCGCGGGCGGCACGGGCGGCGTTTTCGATATGGGGCCTGGCGCTGCCGGAGCCGATTTCTTCGTCGCCGGTGTACAGGACCTGCACCGGATAGGGCAACCGGCCGGCGCGCTTGAGTGCTTTGAGCGCGAAGCAATTGAGCACCAGGCCGCCTTTCATGTCGGCGACGCCGGGGCCATAGGCGAGGTTGGCGTCGCGGCTGTAGCCGCGAGTCGTGGTGGTGCCCTTGGGGAAGACCGTGTCGCGATGGCCCAGCAACAGCACCGGTTTTCCAGAATCGCCTGGCACTTCGGCGAGCAGCACGTCACCAAAACCCTCGACCGGGATGCGCTTGAGCAGGATGCCGTCGGCCTCCAGTTCAGCCGCGAGCAGCGCGCCCACGGCGTCGACACCCGCCTTGTCATAGCTGTTGGAATCGGTGTCGACGATGCGCCGCAGCAGCGCTTCCATGGCTGGGCGCTGGTCGGCTAGCCAGTCCAGGGCCTGTTGTGGCGTGGCGCTCATTGCGCCTGCTCCCGTAACTGATGTTCCCGGGTCAGGCGTGCCGCATCGTTGCCCAGGTCCCAGAACAGCCCGGCCATGATTTGCAGGCTTTCCTTGACCACCGGCGCCAGCAAGTGTTCGTTCGGCGCATGTTGTGAACAGGCCGGGTACGAGTGCGGCACCCACAATGTCGGCAGGCCCAGCACGTCCGCGAACACGTCGTTGGGCAGCGAACCACCGAGGTTTGGCAGCAGCGCAGGTTTTTTGCCGGTGGTCTGTGCCAGGGAGCCGAGCGCCCAATCGACCCAAGGGCTCTGCGGGTCCAGCCGAGTGGCATGCATCACATCGATGCGGCTTTGCTTGACCTCGACATTGCTGAAGCCATGCGCATCCAGGTGGGTACGTACCGCCGGGATAAAGGTCGTGTAGTCGCTGTCGACCACGAAGCGGATATGGCAGTGGGCGTTAGCCTTGCCGGGAATCGCATGCACCGGGGCGTCTGGGTTGCCGGTCTTGAAGGCGATGACGTCGAGGGTGTTCCAGCCGAACACCTTTTCGCTCAGCGAAAGCGCCGGGTTACCCCAGTTGGCGTCGATGTCCGGATCGCCCGGTCCGCCACCCACGGCAATATCGGCCAGCGCCTGCCGAACCGGCTCCGGCAGTGTCTCGGGCATCAGGCCCGCCACTTTCACCCGACCGTGTTCATCGACCATGCTCGCGATGGCATTGGCCAGGATGATGCCGGGATTGGCCAGCAACCCGCCCCAGTTGCCGGAGTGGTGGGCGCCTTCACGTAAATTGACCACCAGCTCGAAGTTGAATACCCCGCGCGAGCCGAGAAAAATCGTCGGGCGTGATGCCGCCAGGCGCGGGCCGTCCGAGGCGATGAAAATATCCGCCGCAAGCTCTTTGCTGTGCGCGGCACAGAATGCGTTCAAGCCCGGCGAGCCTTCTTCTTCGCCCATTTCCAGCAGCAGCTTGACGTTGAAACCCAGTTGGCCATCGCGCGCCTTGAGCGTTTGTTCCAGCGCGGTCAGGTTGATCAGGTGCTGGCCTTTGTTATCCGCCGTGCCGCGGCCGTACCAGCGATCGCCTTCGGCAATGACGTGCCACGGCGACAGGCCTTCGCGCCATTGCGCCTCATAGCCGCGCACCACATCACCGTGGCCGTAGCTGAGCACGGTCGGCAGGTCCGGGTGTTCAATGCGCGTGGCGATCATGAAGGGGCCGCGCTCGGCCACCGGGTTGTCATAGATCTTGACGCTGAAACCCATCGCCTCGACATGTGGGGTGATGAACTCATTGAGGTAGCGATACAGCTCGGGCTGGCTGTCCGCTGCCTGGCTTTCGGTGTGCAAGGCGACGCTACGTTGGAGCAGATTGAAAAACTCGCCATTGTCGAATTGTGCTGTGGTGTTGCTGATAGCCAGTGAACGACTCATGAGTGGACAAGCTCCAGTGTTTGGGCAGAAGTGTCGTGAAGGTGGCAACGCACGTTGCCGCCGATAAGCGGACCATTGGCCGGGTAGGCCGTTTTGCAGGGGGCGAGGCAGCTCGGGCAGCGCGGATGGAAAGCGCAGCCGGACGGCGGTGACATGGGGTTGGGGAAGGTGCCGTGCAGGCCGATCTCGGGAATGCCCAGGCGCGGATCGGGCGTGAGCACCGAATCCAGCAAGGCGCGGGTATATGGGTGACCGGGCTCCGCGAACAACGATTCGCGCGTGCGTTCTTCGACGATGCGCCCCAGGTACATCACGGCGACCCGGTCGGCGAGGTGTTCGATGACCGCCAGGTTATGGCTGATCAGCAGATAGGTCAGGCCGAATTCACGCTTGAGGTCCTGCAGCAGATTGAGAATCTGCGCCTGCACCGACACATCCAGCGCTGAGGTGGGCTCGTCGCAGATCAACACGTCAGGGCGCATGATCAGCGCCCGGGCAATCGCCACCCGCTGGCGTTGCCCGCCGGACAGCTGGCTCGGGTAGCTGTCGATCACCCGTTTGGGCAGGCCGACCACATCAAGCATCGCTTCGGTCTTCCTGCGGCGCTCGGCGGTGCTGCCGATGGCATGCACGATCAGCGGCAGGGTAACGATTTCGCGCAGGGTCTTGCGTGGATTCAGCGAGGAATACGGGTCCTGGAAAATCGGCTGGATATGCCGGGACATTGCCTTGCGATCAGTCGCCGCCAGGTGTTTGCCATTGACCAACACGTCGCCGCTGGTGGGCGGCAACAGACCGAGCAGCATCTTGGCCAGGGTACTTTTGCCGCAACCGGACTCGCCCACCAGACCGAGGGTCTCGCCACGCATCAGGCGCAGGGAAACACCATCCACGGCCTTCAGGGTGGCGGCGGGTTTGAAAAAGCCCTGGTTGATCCGAAACTCACGGCGGATGTCACACAGCTCCAAAGCGATATCTTTTTTCATGACCTTGCACGCTCCTGAAGGCGAATCGGTGCCGGGGCCGGGGCGGCGAACAGGCAGCGCGCCATGTGCCCGTCCTGTTCGACTTCGGGGATGTTTTGCGCGCAGGCCGGGATCGCCTGACCGCAACGATTGCGGAACGCACACCCTTGCTGTTCGCCGACCAGACTCGGCACCAGGCCTGGAATCGAACCCAGCGCCTCACCCGGTTTGGTCCGGCCAGGGATTGGAATACTCGCCAGCAGACCCCGGGTGTACGGATGCTGCGGATTCTCGAACAGTTGCAGGGCAGGGGCGGTTTCGACGATTTCCCCGGCATACATCACGGCGACCCGGTCGGCGATCCGTGCCACCAGCCCAAGGTCGTGGGTGATGAAGATCACCGCCAGGCCGAGTTCTTTCTGAATGTCGCGGATCAAGCGCAGGATCTGCGCTTGAATGGTCACGTCCAGCGCCGTGGTGGGCTCATCAGCGATGATCAGGTCCGGTTCGCACATCAACGCCATGGCGATGATCACTCGCTGGCGCAGCCCGCCGGAAAGTTGATGCGGATACTGGCGCAAGCGCTCGGTGGCATTGCTGATCCCGACCTTCTCCAGCATCTGCGCGGCGCGCGCCAGGGCCTCCTTGCGTGAGACCTTGCGATGCTGGGTCAGTACCTCGCTGAGTTGATCGCCAATGCTGTAGGCCGGGTTCAGCGAGGTCATCGGCTCCTGGAAGATCATCGCCAGGCGGTTGCCGCGCAGGTCGCACATGCGCCGCTCGCTCTGGCCGAGCATGTCGATGCCGTCCAGCGTCAGCCGGGACGCGGTGCGTTTGGCCTTGCGTGGCAACAGGTCCATCAACGCCAGCGAGGTCAGGGATTTGCCGCAGCCGGATTCCCCGACGATGCACAGCATTTCACCGCGCTCGACTTCAAAACTCAGGCCGCGTACGGCATGCAGCATGTCATCCGGCGTCGGGCTGTTGCCCATGGGGATGTCCACGCGCAGGTTTTCTACATGGAGTAGTGCCATGTTCGGTTCCCTCTATCAGTTACGGCGGTCTATCAGTTACGGCCGTCGGGCAGGATCAGATCGCGCAGGCCATCGCCGACGAGGTTGATGCCCAGCACCAGAATCATCAGGGCGACGCCGGGAATGGCGATAACCCACGGGGAAAAGAACATGTAGGGTTTGCCTTCCGCGATCATCAGGCCCCAGGACGGCGTCGGTGGCTGCACGCCAACCCCGAGGAACGAGAGGGCCGACTCCAGCAGGATCGCGTGGGCCATTTCCAGCGTCGCGACGACGATCAGTGCGCCGACCAGATTGGGCAGGATTTCACTCACCAGAATGCGCAGGGTCGAGCAGCCGAGCGCCTGGGCCGACGCCACATATTCAGCATCGCGAATCTGTTGCACCGAGGCCCTGACCACCACCGCGAAGCGATCCCATAACAGGCAGCCGAGCAGCACGATCACCACTTTCAGTGAGCCGCCCATCAACGAGGCCGAGGCCAGCGCGACCATCACCACCGGCATCGCCAGCCGGGTGGTGATCAGGTAGCTGATAAACCCATCGACCTTGCCGCCGTAGTAGCCCGCCAACAGCCCCATGAGCGTGCCGATAAAGCCGGAAATCAGCGCCGCTGCAATGCCGATGAACAGCGAAATACGTGCGCCGTAGAGCAGCCTCGACAGGTAGTCACGGCCCAGCTTGTCGGTGCCGAGCACGTATTCCCAGGTGCCGTTGGCCATCCATACCGGTGGTTTCATGCGCAGCATCACGTCTTGCGCATAAGGGTCGTAAGGTGCCAGCCACGGCGCGAACAGTGCACCTGCGAAGATAATCAGCAACAACACCGCGCCGATGGCGAAACCCCGATGACGCAAGCTCTTGCCAAGCACTCGGCTCAGGCTGCTCGGTGGTGGCAGGTAGTCATTGATCGCGAGGGTAGTGGGGGTGCTCATGTAGGCCTCCTAGCGCACGCGAATACGCGGGTCGAGCAGTGCGTTGAGCACATCGGCCAGCAACGTGAGGATGATGTAGATCACCGCAATCAACAGGACCACGGCCTGTACCACCGGAAAGTCGTCACGGGCGATGGCGTCCCAGGCCAGTTGCCCGATGCCTTGCAGGGAGAACACGGTTTCGATCACCACCGAGCCGCCGAGCATGAAACCGAACTCCACCGCCGCCAGCGCGACGACCGGAATCAGCGCGTTGCGCAGTGCATGCTTGAACAGCACGCGGGCAGGGCGCAGGCCCTTGGCGCGGGCGGTGCGGATGTAATCGGAACTGAGCACATCAAGCATGCCGGCGCGGGTCAGGCGCATGATTGCCGGCGTCGCGTAGTAGCCCAGGGCAATGGCCGGCATGACGAAGTGCAACAGGGTCGCGTTGCCGGACACCGGCAGCCACTTGAGCGTCACCGCGAACACCACGATCAGCATCAGCGCAAACCAGAAACTTGGCATCGCCTGGCCCAGCACCGCGATGCTCAAGGCCAGCCGGTCAACCCAGGTGTCGCGTTTGACTGCGGCCAGCACGCCCAGTGGAATGGCCACCAGCAAGGCGATCCCCAGCGCCATGGCACCCAGCCCCAGGGTAATCGGCAAGCGGCTGGCGACGAGGTTGTAGACCGATTCCTGAAAGAAAAACGAGTTGCCCAGGTCCAGCCGCAGCAAATCGCCCAGCCAGTTGAAGTACTGGGTCGGCAGCGGTTTGTTCAAGCCGTACTGCACGCGAATCTGTTCGATCTGTTCGCTGGTGGCTTCCGGTCCGCCAATGGCAGTGGCGAGGTCGCCGGACAGGTGCAAAAGAGAAAAGCTGATCACCGACACGGTAATGGCAACGCAAATGGCGATGCCCAGGCGGCGCAGAAGGAATCCAAGCATGGCAAGTTTCCTCATATCCAATGGATGACAAGTGTGAGGACGTGTCCGTGGCGCACGAGAGTCCGTGCGCCCGGTTACGTATTACTTCCACGTGGACTCGACGAAACGCGGCAGCTCATCCGGGTACGGTGTGAACGCGAGTTCCGAGGTGTAGGCGTAGTTCATCGAGTAGTTGAACAGCGGCGCCCAGTAGGCTTGCTCGCTGATGCGCTGCAAGGCCTTGCGGTAGTTATCCTTGCGCACTTGCGGGTCGAGGGCATTGTCGGCGGTCTGCAACCAGCCCTGGACTTGTGGGTCCTTGATATTGTCGTCCGGATTGCCCTTGAACCAGGTACCGGCCGACGCCGAGGTGTCGAGGATCGAGAACGAGCCCCAGGCCTGAAACGACATGGGCACCTTGCCGCCACGTTGCTGATCGCGCAGGGCGGCGTACTTCAAGTAGCGCAGCTTGGCGTTGATGCCCACTGCGCGCAGGTTGCCGATGATGGCTTCGACGTAATCACGGTCGCGATAAGCGAAGATTTCTGTCTCGAAGCCATTTGGGTAACCGGCTTCGGCGAGCAGCGCCTTGGCCTTGGCGGGGTCATAGTCGTAGACCGTGGCCGCAGTGGTATCGCAACCGAACTGGCCGGGATAACAGGCAACCTGCAAGGGCTTGGCTTCGCCCCCCACCAATTGCGTGGCCAGCGCATTGCGGTTGATCGCATGGTTGATGGCCTGGCGCACCTTGAGGTTCTTCATCGGTGAGTTTTCAGTGGAGGTGCCACGTGCATCAAGAATCAGGAAACCGATGCGCATGGTTTCGCCACTGGTCACGGTCAGGTTCGGCATACCCTTGAGGTCGACCGCCTGATCCGAGGTCACACGCCAGGTCCAGTCGACACCGTCGGTCATCAACTCGGCCAGACGGGTTTCTGCATCCGGGATCACGCGGAACTTGAGGTGGCTGATATGGGGCTTGCCTTGTGGGCTGTCCGGGAAGTAGTCCTTGTTGATCTCCATGGTCACGCCTTCGCCGGCCACCACCGACACGGCTTTATACGGCCCGGTGCCAATGGGCTTGCGACTGAATTCGGCCAGGCCGACCTTCTCGAAGTACTGCTTGGGAAACATCGGAACGGCGTTGGACAGGTATTCCAGTGCCGGCGGGAAAGGCTTCTTCAAATACAGGCGGACGCTGTAGTTGCCGGTTTTTTCGGCGCCCTTGATCCAGTCTACGTTTTGCACGGTAACGACTTTCGCTTCGGGCGACACCACGTAGTTGAGGGTGAACACCACATCGTCGGCGGTGAAGGCGTCGCCGTTGTGAAATTTGACGCCCTTGCGCAGCTCAAAGTCGAGGGTGGTGTCGTCGACCTGCTTCCAGCTGGTAGCCAGCATGGGTTTGTATTCGCCGCTTTTGGGATCGCGGTAGATCAGGTTGTCCCAGATCAGCCGGCCGAGAATCACGCCTTCGCGTAAATCGTTGTGATAGGGGCTGATGTTTTCAGGCTCGCTGTCGGAAGCGTAAACCAGGGTGTCGTTGGCTTTGCCGGCATGCGCCGGAAAGCTGCTGATAAGGCCCATCAGCGCGATACTGCAGGCGAAACCTTTGATGCCCATGCCGTCGTCTCCGTTGGCGAGAGTGGTTGAATCAAAGGGCAGCGAATCGCAAATGCGTAGAAGGAGGAGGAAAAGGTCGGGCGCTGTTTTTTTTGGTCTGGACACGAATGTAGGGAAGGGCTATCAATGCCGCAAGCACAATATTTCGATACTTCCTTTGCCGAAAAGGCAATCCTTGGGGGCTCCGATGCAGCTGTATGGCGTGCAGTCCACGGCACTGCGCTATTTTCTTGAAGTCGCCCGATGCGGATCGATCAGCGAGGCCTCAATGCGGCTGAATGTGGCGGCATCAGCGGTGAGCCGGCAAATTTCCAAGCTTGAGTTGGCCCTGGATGCCAGCCTGTTTGAGCGTCGTGCCCGCGGCATGGTGCTCAGCGAGGCGGGGGCGCGACTGGCGGCTTATGCGCGCAAGTCGCAGCTTGAGGCCGAGCAGGTGGTGCTGGAAATTACCGAGTTGCATGGCTTGCAACGGGGTCATGTGCATGTTGCCTGTTCGGAAGGATTTGCCCTGGAATACATGCCCAGGAGCATCAGCGCGTTCAGGCGTGAGTATCAGGGCATTCATTTTACGCTGGAGGTCTGTGCGCCCGCTGAAGCGACCGAGAAGGTTCGCTCCGGTGAAGCCGATCTGGCAATGACGTTCAGCCTGACGCCGCAAAAGGAAATCAAGGT
Organism: Pseudomonas sp. Z18(2022); assembly: GCF_036346535.1. Lineage (NCBI taxonomy): Bacteria > Pseudomonadati > Pseudomonadota > Gammaproteobacteria > Pseudomonadales > Pseudomonadaceae > Pseudomonas > Pseudomonas sp. Z18(2022). The sequence continues at coordinate 282,421 of NZ_JAOTOA010000001.1, read as the reverse complement.
CGAACATGTCCTGAGCGGGGCAATTTTTGCCGTGGTCTCCAATGCCCATCCCTTGGCCGGGCGGGAGTCTGTCAACCTCGCCGAGTTGCAACCCTGGCCCATTGCGTTACCCAAGGCCGACACTACGATACGGCAACTCTTCGACATCTGTTGCGGCGTACAGGGGTTGTTGTTCGATCCGGTCTTGACCACTAATTACGTTGCCGCGCTCTACAGTTTCGTCCGTGAAGAGGGCGGCATCAGCCTGGCCAGCGAAATGACCTTGCACAAACAGGTGGCGGACAAGCAGTTGCAATGCTTGCCAATCCTTGATGAAGGCATGCATGCACGACGCATCGAACTGCAAAGCATGGCTGGGCGCAATCTACCGGCGGCGGTTTGCGCCTTCAGGGATTTTCTGATCGCTGAGCTAGCGAAGGCGAAGCGTCGTTGAAAAGACGAGGTTACTTGACTCTACCGTCTTGTGGTCGCTCTAGCACCCAAATTGACTAGGGCAACCTTCGATCATGTCTTCAAGACGTTGAAGCTTTTAGCTTAACGCCATTGGCCGCTCCCCTTTTGGTGCGAGCCTACCAGGATGATTATTCCTATCCCCCGGGAGCGACAACCATAAAGTAGGGTGTTCGTTTATCAGTGTTATGTTGACACTCGCCCTCTGACGAACGCACTCAGAGATATTTTTTGAACGTCGTCGCGGTGATCGCTACTGTTGCTCCAAGTATTACTGCGCAAGGCAAAAGAATAGCTATAGGATTGAGTGAAAAGGGCAGGGACAGGTAAATGACCCAGGGCACGATCAGCAGGGGTATCACTGCTCGTTTAGCTCGGTGATAGACAAAACTGCTTTCTCGCCCGGCTCCAAACTTGCGCAGGTCGCGGCGCATCAAACCATCGACAAAACCGGTGAACGCAGCCAACAAAAATAGCGGTGTGGCCAGAACCAAGACGGTTAGGCGCACTACGAAGGTAAAGGTCACATACACCGCCGCCAGTACGAAATCCTCAATGCTCACGTAGAGCTGATTCGCCCAGCTCCAGAATCCGTTGCCCTGGCCCGACACCCGCGCCTGCCGGGCAAAATCCGCAAAGCCAGTCTTGACCAACAACCTCTCATTGAGAAAATCCAGCCATTGGACAATCGTCTGTCCGGGCTGCTGGAGGATCAGTGAGGATTTGAAGTGTTCACTCAGCCAGCCCAGTTCGTTCGTCAACATAGCTTGGCTGTGCCGCCAACCCTGATCACCCCAGAACAGCAGTAGGCCGACGAACTCGATGAGGATCGAAAACAGCAACGAGGCGATCAGTAAACCGATAATGCGTAAAACCAAGCCAATCGCCGAGACGATTAATCCCGGACGCTGGACCGGTTGTGGCGGCGTGTTCTGGACGGAAGTCGCCATCGTTCACTCCGTTGCGCACTGCAGAGTTGATGTGGGCAATACGTCTCCTGGATCGTTTTCTGCTGAATCGAAACCTGTGGTGGGTTAGGGCTACCCCACCTGATCTAGATCGAAGTTGGTAGTCGGGCCGCCACCGCTTGCGCTCCACCACTGTCCCGCCTGCGCGTTGTAGGCCGCCCGCATCCGTTGAGTGAGTTCCTGTAGGTCCTTGGGTATGGCGTCGTCGTTGGAGGGTTTGGGCAACGGCATGCGGACTTTCCAGAGCTGGCCACCGGCCTGGAAGGAAAACATCTGTCCCTTGGGCAAACTGACGATGTGAGCAGGCTCGATTAACGGCACGCTGGTGCTGCTGACACGGTCCTGTGAGGACGAGGTGAAGTCGGTATTGGCCTCAGGGTCGGAGGTGTCAGTCGCACCCGACACCAGGGTCTTGGTCAGCACGTTGACCTTGGGCAACTGCTGGGTGAGCAGCTCCGCGGTGGCGGTCTCGCGTACACGGAGCATCTGCAAGGTATTGAAATTACCAATGACCTGGCCGGCCTTGGCGCGATTACCAATGCGCGCTTCGATATCGCTGAGGGTTTGGGTGTAGGCGGTTACCTGGATACCGGCACCGCCACCCTTGTTGATCAGCGGAATGAACTCATCACCCATTAACTCGTTGAACTCGTCAGCGTGGAGGTTGATCGGCAGCTTGTCACTGCTGCTGCTCGATGCGGGCAGGCCATGGTCAATGCCATGTTTGTAGATGTGCCCCGCGACCGAAACCAGGTCGGCGAACATGGAGTTGCCCACCGCAGCGGCCACCTCGGCGTCGGTCAGTGCATCCAGGCCGACGTAAACAATGCCTCGCTTACGGATGATCTGCATCCAGTCGAAGATCGGCCGCGGGTCATCCAGGTCGGTGTAGTTGGGGGCCAGTAACTGGGCGGTCTTGCCGGTGGTGAGTTTCTCCAGCAGCGGCAGTAGCGAGGCAACAATTTTGTCGAAGTAAGTACGGTCGTAGCGCACTGCGGAACGCAGTCCGTCCAGTACCGGATCAAATACCCGTTTGGCCGCCAGGTACTGCTCGATGGCCACCACGCGCTTTTCGCGTCCCACCATATGCCTGGGAATGTTTTTCTCGTTGAGCTTGCCTTCCAGCTGGACGATCACCTCCCAGGCTTTTGGATCGGTCTTGGCGAAAAACTGCTGGGCGTACTCGATGAACAGTGCGTCGATGTTGACCACGTGCCGTTGGATCTGCAGGTAGTCCGGACGCCGGCCTAACTCGATCAGGGCACGGGCGATGATGTTGACGAAACGCCAGGCAAACTCGCGAAAGGCCGCGGAGTTACCTTCGCCGCTGAGCTGCCCGGCGATGCGTGACGCCACTTCCGAGATACGCCCAAAGCGTCCCACGGCGTTGTAACGAGCGGATATTTCCGGCCAGCCCAGATGGAAAACATAGAACTCCTTATCCCGACCGGCCCGCTTGGCTTCAACGTACATCCGTTTGAGCAAGTCGGCATCGCCCTTCGGATCGAAGACGATGACCACCTCATGTTCGATGCGGTGAATGTCCTGGGTGATGTACACCTCGGCGAGTCGTGTCTTGCCGACACGGGTCGTGCCGAGCACCAGGGTGTGTCCGACCCGTTCGCCCAGCGGCAAACTGACTTCCGTTTCGTCGGGCTCGACCCCATGCAACAGCGGCGAGCCACCGACCGGGGGTAAAGGGCGCATCGGATTGAAGGCGCTGTTCCAAGCCGTGACACGGGCCAGTGTCGAGAACGGAAACGGTGCATGTTCCAGGCGACGTTCGAGTCCACGGGCCAGGCGGTAACGGGTCGGGTGGTCGACATAGTGAGCGACAGCCGGATCCTGGGCCTCGACCAAGCGCTGGGTGTGCAGACGGGTCCAGCGAAAGCCGCGGCCCATGAACAGACGTTTGCGGCTGACCGGAATCTGCCGACTGGTCAGCTCGTAGCGGGGCAGCCGGCGGATATTGCGCCGATAACGCAGCACTTCCCAGGCTTGGCGCAGGCGGATCAGGCCGAACAGGGTATAGGCCAACGCCGCAACCAGACCGATCTCGGGTGACAGGGCCACGGCCCAGGGCGAGTACACGCACAGCACTGTAGCGGCGATGCAGATCGCTACGGTATACAGCTCCACCGCTGGCCGGAGCTTGGACTCCATTGCATGCTCGGCCATGACCTGGACTCACTGTTCCAGTGAGGTGGCGGTGATCAAGACTGGGTAGTGCTCAATCAGCAGACGGGTGGCGATGTCGTTGCCGTTGACCGGCAGGATGGTGATGCCCGGAGCGGCTGCTCGAATCCGGGCCAGGGCTTCAGTATCGGTCACTTCGACGGCGAGGCCGGCCGCGCCCATTTCCTGCAGTTCAGCCGCACGTTGACGCAACCAAGCCAGTGATTGGGAATCCTCACCGACCAGAAAAAATGGCCGCAAGCCTGGCATGTTCAGGGCGCGGGACGTGATCTGGCCGGGGCTCAAGTGAGAGCTTCGGACGGGCAGTATCCAGGCTTCATTGGCAAACGTGGACAGGTCCGCATGCATGGCCCGATCAGACTGAGTCTTGTTGTTGATGGGCGGCCTGGCAGCTTGAAAATGGGGTCGAGTGAAGTCGCTAGGCTGATCCCCGGCTACGGTCAGTTCCGGCTGGACGAAAGGTGCCAAGTGCAGGAGGAAATAACAGGTAAGAGGTACGCGCTTCATGGCGGCGTGCTCTGTTTGAAGGAAACCATCAGTCGTTCGAGTTGCCGGGAAAAACCTGCGCGGTAACGCGCGGCGGGCGCTCCTCCTGCCGGGCGGTGATAGCGTCCGGCAGCTAACACCCAATCACCGGTGGCGGCGTGATGCTCGTGCAGCAGCGCGGCGGTCACGGCGAGATTTCGGTAGGGATCGAAGGCTTCGCAGGGACTGGAAAAACGTTGCCCGTGGTAACCCAGGTTGGTTTGTCCAAGACCGACATCGACCCGCTTGGCGTCATGCAGAGCGAGCGCCTGAAGTAAGGCGTGACAGGCGGCCTGGCGAGTGGCGAAGCGGTAGGGTGTTCCGGCGATGTTCAGGGTCCACGGCCAGGGCAGTAGTCGACCACGGACGCGGATACCACTCTCCTGCAAGGCAATCGCGAACAGCACCGTAGATGGGATGTCGGCGTCATGCGCCGCCAGTTGGTAAGCGGGAGGCGGAAGTTCGTCAGCCTGGCCGGCGAGCGCCGTCATTAGGAGCGCAATACCACTCAGTCGAGGCGTTGCCATTGACCACTCACCTGTTGAAATGTGGCAGGCAATGGCCCCGGAGCACCTAGGCTGAACCAGCGACCACGGTCATGGTTCAGGGTGATCTGCCGGCGTTGCACCTTGGCCGGATCGATGTCTGCTTGCCGAGCCCAGCTACGGACGCGTTCATCCTCGCCTTGGCTGCCCACCAGGTAGACATCGAACGCCGTATTACTGCTTTGCAGACGCTGCGCTTCGGCGGTGCACGCCGGGCAGTGGTCCTCCACAAACAGGGCTTGGCGCGGCGCGACCGCCGAGTTGGCAGGGGCCGGGGATGCCATGCCCTGGATCGGCAGCAGTCCGGGAAACAGCTTGGCCCAGGCCGCGGTGTAAGCGTTTTGATAGGCCAACTCGCGCTCGGCGCGTTTGGCTTCCAGCGCTACCTGTAATTCGGCATAGCGCTGGCGCTCTTGGTCTGTCTGGGCCTCAACCCCAAGTGCGGTCAACGGATCGAGGTTCGGGCTCCAGAAACCGCGTGGACCGGCTTGGATCTGTTCGAAGCGCGTCCACTCCTGCTCCGTCAGTCCCCAGCTTGCCGCCTGTTCAGAGTGAGAGCGCCCCAGCGGAGCGGACTGTGTGTCCTGGATCCGTGACGGTGTCGTGACGGGGTTACCCATCGCAACGCCCATGGCCAGTAGCGAAGCGAGACAGGCAACGGTGGGCAATAGCGCTCTGTTCATGATCGCTTCTCAAGGGAGGTGCACGGTCTGGTCTGGCTGAGAGGCCACTGCGAAGATGACTGCGTTCGGCCCCAGCACTTTCAGGTGCCAGGCGCCGAGCTGCTCGCCGCTATGCAGCAGCCGAACATCCATAAGCGAGCGACTGTCATGAGGAGCGACCGCTAGAAAACGCTCACCACCGCGAGACTCGACGTTCAAAACCGAGAACGGTGGCGAGAGCGGGGTGGGTTTGGGGCGAGCGGTCTTTTTCGGTTTGGTCGCAGAAGGCGTCGGCGATGGGGGTGATGGCTGGGTCTTGTGCTCCAGGAGCTGCTGCTCGACCTGTTCAAGGCGTGCGCGCAGCGCTGTCAGGTCTGCCTGGGTGGCGCGGGCTGCGAGACCATCACGCAGTTCCTGTATCTCTTGCGCCCACTGATCCAACATCGGATCGAGGGTATTGGCCTGTTGCTCACCAGTATCGACCATCTGCTTCAGGTCTTTCAGCGCGTACTGCAGCTTCTCCTGGGCATCCTTGAGGGCGCTTGAATCATGTTGCAGGGTGTCCAGGGTTTGTAGGTGTTGAGTGTTCGTGCTCTGCAGTTCGGCCACGCGTTGATACTGGTTATACAAACCACCGCTCAGGCCTGCGACCGCCAAGCAAAGCAGCCCAATGATGAGGGTTTGAAACGTCGAGGCTCTCATGGGCGTGCCTCCAACAGATGGGGCGAGACGGGTGTGATCAGCGCGACGCCGGCCTCCGTTTTCTGCTGTTCGAAGCAGACCGAACGGCTGACTTCGTCGGTCGTGAGTTGCCAGGCGGGGCCAGCCAGCACTTGCAGCGCGCGACGCAAAGAGATCGGGCCGAGCCGGTAATGGGCTGCGGGCAGGGGCCGAGTAAACAGCACCCTCACGGACGCGGTAACGGGGCAGAGCGAATAGCCCGAACGCTGCAATACGTACTGCAATGCATCCAGCACAGAAGGGTTCAGGCTGGACGGGATGCTCACGTCAATGATTTGGGCAAGAAGATCGCGTTGTTCCGTGGTGGGCTCGGTGCTGACCAGCGTATAGCGGCCATAGTGGAGTTCTGGCGGATGGCTTTCTTCGGCTGTGCCCCTCGAGTGCAGGGCCCGATTGGAGCCACTGTCGATTTCTGGATCGGTCGGCAATGTATTGGGGATTGGCGCGGTGCAGGCGCTCAGCAAACCCAGCAGGCAGACAGGCGTGAAAAAACGCTCCATGGAAAAAGCCTCATGTCAGATTCAGTGCAGAACCTGACATGAGGTGAAGGAGCGATTCAGTGAGAAAGTCGATTCAAGGCGGGTCGTGTTAAAACTGAACACGTTGTTACTCATCAAAAATGGCGAGCCCATCCAAGACGGCAGCGTCGGGGTCGAAGATCAACAATCGCACATCCGCCAATGCCGCCAAATACAGTACGTTGACCAAGGCTTCCGGTGTGCCTGCGTCGAGTTGTTCTTGTCTCAAGCTCGAATAACGATTGCCCTCAATGTTCAGCAAGTTCTCGTCCGTCCATGGCGTGCCGATCAGTTTGCAACCTATGCCTGAGCAATCATGCAGTGTGAAAAGTTCGAACAAGAGGCCGGTTCGCCTCGGAGCGGAGTGACTGACCCACCCTTCCAGATAAAGCATCGCTTCTTCAGGAAGGTGTGCGGTACTGATCTCCCAGGCTCGACTGTAGCGTCCCGTTTCGAAGCTCAAGCGATGGACCATGGCTTGTGCCTCTTCCAGGGAGTACAGATCACCGAGGTGATGCCGCTCGTTGAGCATTTCGCCCATCACAGCGTAGATCACTTGGCGCACTAGGCCGGTGGACTGGCAGCGTTCATCCAAATCGTCCGAAATGGATTGGCCTTCGCTGATCAAGGCGAAATCGTCATTGAACTGGCATGCGAACAGGTGCAGCGCATTGTCGGGCAGATGCGCCTGTGAGGCGTGGACGGGTCGAAAACAGGGAGGGTAATCGTCTTCGTAGGTGATCATTAGCAGCCGTTCGATGTGCAGGTGGTCGTAACCGCGAGCAAAGGGGTTTGAAGCCAGTGGCAGAGCTGTTGCTTGGTATATGGAATTCATCAGGATTCTCCAAAATGAGAATGGAAAAGGGCGCCCGAAGGCGCCTGTGAGGGGTTACAGCCAGCCATGTTTGGCAAAGGAGAGAGGGCTACCTTCACCCACGATGAAGTGGTCCAGTACGCACACTTCGATCAAGGCCAAGGCTTCCTTCAATCGTGCGGTCAAGACGCGATCTGCCTGACTGGGCGCCGAGCAACCTGAGGGGTGGTTGTGAGCAAAAATGGCAGCAGCAGCGTTGTGCGCAAGGGAGCGTTTAACGACTTGGCGGGGGTAAACGCTGGCCCCGTCAATGCTGCCGTGAAAGAGGACTTCGAACGCCAGTACCCGGTGTTGGGCATCGAGAAAAACCACACCGAAAACTTCATGCTCTTGTTGTACAAGCTGCAGTTTTAGGTAAGCCGCTACGGTATCGGGAGAGGTCAGGACAGGGCCGCAGGTGAACAACCGACGATCCAAAATAGCCAACGCTTGGTCGATCAGCTGGTTTTCGTGAATGACACTATTAGCCTCGAAGTTCGAGGTCTCAATCAGTGTGAGTTGGGTGCTCATGGTGGTACCTCCGAAGGGAACAATCAGGGGTACACACCCGAGAGGAGTGGTGTCCCCAAGGTGGATAAAGAGGCGCGGGTGTTAGCCGATGGCGCGTTGTTTACAGCCGCGTGAATCGGTGGCGTTGACCGTTTAGGGGCGAACCACAACCGTCGCAGGGCAATAGGGAAAAGGCTTCTACCCCCCAGCCGGCTTCGGAATCGAAGTCGGCACTGATGGGCATCAACCGCATCAGACCATGATGAGTACTGGCGAAGCGTTTCACGGTTTCATCCGTCGTGTAGTAAAGCGATAGCGTGCTGTAGTCCTCGTAAGCCGCTGCGAACAGGCAGTCGTCGCAAAGCCAGAAGGATTCCATATTGGTCCCCTATGCTGATTGAAGAAAAGGCGCTCAAAAGAGCGCCTTGATGTGTAGCATCGTGGACGGTTCAGGCGGACTGAACGTTACGGGTGGCATCGCGGCGTGCCGTGCGGGGAGCAGGTGGAGATTCAGGTTGGACCTGAGCCTCTGTTGAGTTTTCGGATTCCTTAGCATCGGCATCGGCCGACGTAGAGGATGGTTCACTATTAGGCGCTTGCTCAGCAGGTGCTGTTGCTTCCTGCCTGGCGGGCGCTTTGTACTCGAATACGCCATTGACCTTGATCCAGTCAATGAACAGAAGACGACCTTTCAGGCTGGCGCCCGGTTGGCCTTGTTTCGCGCCTTTCTCGTAAAGAAATGGATCGATCCACAGGTCGCCGATACGGAACGACAGCAAGACCTTTTTCTCGGCGTTGACGGCGTCCATATAGAGACGAATCAAGCGTTCAGCTTCACCCCCAGCGACTTTGCAGTCGAAGCGGGTGTACTCGACCGCATCGGTGGCTCCGTGCAGGGCTGCGATATCGCACGCCATGAACGGTTGGCCACGGCGCACTTGCACTTCACGCACACGGTTAAGGTAGCCGATACCGACGGTGTGCAGATTGAAGTAGGTGGTCGCTTCATGGGATTGATTGGCGTTGGCCATGGTGGTTCTCCTGTTTCAATGGAAAACGGTGACGCACGATCCCTGGCGGGGAAGTGAGCCCCCGTCAGGGTGGGTAAGGTGAAGTCGAGCGATGAACGACTCGCCACCGGCAAGCGATGGAGATCAGAACGATGCGTTTGGGGGAATACTGCCGCAGCAGAGAAATGTCCGCAGTGGTAAGCCACAGGCATGGGGTAGTAGGCATTCATCACCGCTGAAGCGGTAACCGTGCGAGCTTCCGAACGCTGATCGCACTGAGGTAAACCACCACGAACGTGGCGTAGCCTTGAAGGTTCTGGCTACCTGGGCTGGGCTGTCAACGACAGCGAACCACGCCCTTTATATAAGCCTGTCACAGGGGAGCGTCAAGGCGCTGCCACCCGATTTTTTACGCCTAGAATACGGTAGCAGTCACTGGAATGAAAAAAATGAAGAGTAGGCCTGACGAGGCGCCAGGCGGGGAACAGAAAAGCCACCTTTGACGGTCTTACGCAGTCACAAGCTCCTCGCAACACTTGCTTGAACTGCGCCATGATTCGCCAACCGACCCTTGTCGTGGCCTGGGTCGGAACCTGCTGGCACGCATCCGCGCACAAAAGGTGCCCGGTGTTTCCCCGGCGGGCTCCGGGGCTGAATATGATCGCCGAAGCGGATGACCGCTATTGCCGGGTTGAGGCAACAGCGGTCATCCGCCACCACGATCAGGTCGAGCATAAAACGGGAAGTAAATTCCGCAGAAAAGAAGGCTCCGAACTCTAGGAGTCCGACCGAGCTACCCGGAGCAAATCGGTCTTGGGTCGCCGTTGGCGATGATCCTGAGGCACTACAGCAGAGAGGGTGGGACGACGTCAAGGCAGAGAACTCACCGTTCTCATGATGATCGTCTCATGGCACATCATGAGCGACGCGTCGCTTTACTGATTGACACAGTGCCCTTGCAATCCGGGTAGTGGGAGCATGACCAGAACGGTCCTGATTTTCCCTTTCGCCTGAGCATTGACGCGTTGCACTTGGGGCAGCCCGGGCTTATCTCGACCGCTATTGCCAAAGTGAGCGAGCGGTAGTGTGCGACCAACTGCGCAATCCAGTTCGCCTGCTTGGCAACGAACTCCTCCAGGGTCACGCGTCCCGCTTCGATTTCGTCCAGCGCCTGTTCCCAGATTGCGGTCATACCCGGATCTGCGACTGCTGCCGGTACCGCCTCGATCAGGGTATGGGCCGCGGCGGAGGCCATTAACGCGTGTTTTTTCTTCAGCAAATAACCGCGATCAATCAATCCTTTGATAATGCCGGCTCGTGTGGCTTCAGTACCGATACCGGTAGTGTCCCGAAGTTTCTGTTTCAGGCGTGGGTCGTTGACCAGCTTGGCCACATTTTTCATGGCCTTGATCAGATCGCCCTCGGTCAGCGGTTTGGGAGCTGTTGTGTACATAGACTTGAGTTCGACGTCGCTTACTGCGCACTGCGTGCCCTGTTGCAAGACGGGTAAGACTTGGGACCTGTGACTGGGCTCATCCTCCTCGGTGTTTTCGCAGAGTAAGCCTTTCCAGCCCTGGACCAGGATCTGTTTGCCAACAGCGATCAAACGCTCTTCGCCGCACTCCAGCTCTACCTCGGTTCGATCGAACTCATGATGCGGCAGAAATTGCACGAGGTAGTGGCTACGAATCAGTTCGTAGACTTGGCGTTCTTGTTCAGACATCCGCACCAGGTTTGCCGGCTCGGTTGTGGGGATGATGCCGTGGTGCGCGGTGACCTTGGTATCGTTCCATACGCGGGAGCGTAATGATCGATCCAGGCTCCCAAATGCAGTTCTGAGTGCAGGATCCGTTTTGAGCAGCGCATCGAGTACCGTGGGTGCCTCGTTGAACATACTCTCCGGCAAATAGCGACAATCGCTGCGGGGGTAGGTGGTGGCTTTGTGGGTTTCATACAGGGTTTGGGCGATGTTAAGGGTTTCCTGAGCGCCGAGTCCCAGCTTGCGTGAGCAGACTTCTTGCAGTGTGCTCAAGTCGAAGGGCAGGGGCGGCGGTTCGCGGGAGTGCTCAGTCTGCAGCGAGAGCACTGTGGCGGTCTTACTGATAGAGATCGCTTGGACGGCCGGACTGGCAAGCGCCTGCTGCAGGCAGCGACCCGCCTCGTCCCGTCCTAAAGATGGCGGTAACCACGATGCGATAAATTGCTGACCCATCGACGATAGATGCACTTCAACGTTCCAGTAAGGTACCGGGACGAAACTGGCAATCGCACGATCCCGATCGACCACCAGACGTAAAGTGGGTGTCTGGACGCGTCCCACTGACAAAACGCCGCCGTAGCCTGCCCGCCGACCAAGAAGGGTAAATAAACGGCTGAGGTTCATGCCGATCAGCCAGTCGGCGCGGCTACGGGAGAGGGCTGAGTGATACAGCGGGAAGGTCTCGTGGCCAGACTTCAGCGAGGACAGAGCTTTGCGAATGGAGGCCTCGTTGAGGGCGGACAACCAGAGGCGCTGAACGGGGCCTCGATACCTGCAAAGCTCCAGCAATTCGCGGGCAATCATTTCACCTTCTCGATCGGCGTCGGTCGCAATGACTACACTTGGGGCATCACTCAGCAGGCGCTTGATAATTTTGAACTGCGCGGCAGTCTTGGGTTTGACCTCGACCCGCCACTGCACGGGAATGATCGGTAGGTGATCTAGCGACCAGGACTTGTACTGAGCATCATAAGCTTCAGGTGGGGCGGTCTCCAGCAAGTGGCCGATACACCAGGTGACGATGGAGTCGGCGCCGATCAGGCAACCATCCCCGCGCCGGGTGGCTCCGAGTACTTTGGCAATGTCCCGACCTTGGGACGGTTTCTCGCAGAGGAAGAGACGCATAGAACTGCTCCAGATTGAGTTCGGAGCAGCGTTATTCGTAGTAGCAGGGGCGAGATATGAGAAACCTGAATGGCAGGTTCCTCATATTAGTCGGAGAGGGCAGCCTTGAATGGTCGAGGCTGCTAGCCCATTGCAACTGACCGGCAGTATGGAGCTTCACGAGCAGCGTGTAATGACGGGTCAGCAACTTCGCGCAAAGGCGCAATTTTTATGCCTGAGTCTGTCTGTCAGACGTAGGCGGTCCCCTGCGTTTCTTGGATTTCGACGCCGGTGAACTGGTCGGCACTGTATTTTGAGAGGCCGTCGGTTCACTGGAGCGCTCGCGCATGAGCACGCCGTGTACCCGGTGAGGCAGAATACCGACTCGACGGGCCTCGATCTTGAAGGTCACCCGCGCATTGTCCTCGCTGTCCTCCCACTCATCGCGCACCGTACGGCCTTCGACCAACACACGCATGCCTTTCTGGAACAGCGTGCTCCAGTGTTCAGCCTCACGGTGCCAGAGCTCAACCGGCGCCCAATAACCGCCTCGATCTTCATAGCTCCCCTCGCGTGGGATGGGGTTGTCGAAGTACACATTCAGCCGTAGCAAGCGCCGCGGCTCGTCATTACCTGATGGAAATTCTTGGAACTCTGGCGCACTGCCGATATTGCCTTCGCCAACGAAAAAAGTACTCATCGTGATACCTCCACTGCGGGTGTGAATTGGCGTAGCAGCCGTTCGGCACTGGCCATGTTGATCGCGCAGGTCATGGCCTGGCGGTAGAGCGAATGCACCACGCTCATCTGCAGGTTCAGTGCAATGCGATCGCATTCGAAACGGTGCAATCTCTCGCGTACGGCCTGCGGCAGGGCGTTGTTGCAGACCTGGCGTTCCCAGACCGCAACCCCCATACGGGCGAAGTCACGGGTGCGCCAACGCAAAAAGGTGCTGCCTGCGCCGGTGTTCTGTAGTACCAGTCGGATATCCAGCAGTGAGTAAGGAGGTTGTCCGGCCTGCTGCACCACAGCCTCCATCAAGTGACATAACTGCGCCTCGATTTCCCTCGCGACCTGCGCCAGCTGTTCCAACTCCCCCTTACCCTTAAAAGGTTTCAAAAGGCCTTTTAGGGAGGCAGCGTGTTCGAGCTGTCGATAGGTATCTGGTGTTAACGCATCGAAGGGCATTGGTTGAGCCGGGATCATGGGATTCATGCTTCGTCCTCCGGCTCATTCACTGTCGCAGACGACGCTCCCACGTCTTCTGCCAACGCGTCGGCGTCATCCACTGCCACCGCACCACGGCGAGTGATTGGCGGCGCGAACTGGGAGCGGCGATGACCCTCCAGGATGTCCATCGGGGGCAAACCCATCTTCTCGATGGCCGCAATGGCGCGGGCGTTGTTCGCCGCCATGTCAACGCGGGTGACGCCGGCATGCCGATAGCGCTGGGCCTGGCCGAATAGGCTGCGCAGGAGGTGCGCACCGTCGTCGATCCAGGCTTCCATGTCGACGCGGCCGATCAGGGCGGTGTGATGAGACAACAGAGTTCGGCGCACCAGAGTGTCGTAATCGGTCAGCAGGTAGACTGCTAGAAAACCCAACTGGCTGCCGATGTACAACGGCAAAGTGACGGGATGAATATTGAGGTTGTCGCTCATGTCGATCTGTGTTGGAAGATCCTGTCTGATCCGATCCAGCTGTTGGGTCAATTCCAGCATCCCAGCTTTGGCCTGCATCAGCTTTTCTTCGAGTTGCACGATGGCCCAATCGGCATAGGGGTCGTCCTGGGCCGCGGTTTGTTTGATCAGGTTGGTGACACTGATGTAGCCAGCCATACCCATGATCGAGTGGACGCCTTCGCGTGCGGTTCGACCTTGCCAGATACGGGCGGCGTGGTGAGTGTGCAGGGTCAGGGTGATGCTGCTGCGCAATGAACCTAGGTTGAGTTGATAGTGATCGGCCACGGTGTGGTCCTCGCATAGGCTTGGACGGAAACGTTGCGACAGATGAGGGTTAAGGACAGCCGAAAAGTTGAATGCGGTCTGTTCGGTTTGGTTTAAGAGGGCTAACTAAGGAGACGTCAGTGAAGGGTGGACCGGCTTTCCCTAAGAGTTTCACAGTTTGGTCCGATGTGTTCGTAGAGTGGAACACCATGGATTTGATGCCAGTGGCATCAAATCTACTGACGTCCACCGCGTTTGCCTCGCAGTTGGCGCAGCTCATTCAGGCACGCTTGGGCGAGGGCGGATGCGGGTTCGCCCTGTTTTCGAATGGGGCGCGAGGGAGTTGGTGCCGGCGGCTCTGCAATGGGTGACGGTTTGGCCTGACCTGCCCAAGGATGAAAGTCACCTTTCAGCGCACGCTGGATCAGACCCATCAGATACGCCGCTGGCTTGCGGATTCCACCGGCCACACAGCGTGCCTCCGCTTCGTTGAGCACCGCCTGCCGATCCACTGGTTTGAGCTTGTTCAGCGCGACGGCGACGGCCTGACGCTCGTTTGGACTCAGGTGCAGCGCAGCGGGCCAGCGCGGGTTATCCAACGCTGGGGTCGCGCGCGGTACTGTACAAATACTTTCTTTTAATACAGTACAGTCGGCGTTCGGATTCCGAACGGTGCCGGAAAGACTGGCGTTCAGACTCGGTTCGGAATCCGAACGAGGGCTTGCACGATTCCGAACTAGGGCATTTTCTCCCGGTTCGGAATCGTGTAAAGCGTCATCGGTTGCTTGATCCAATCCTTGCTGCGTCCAGTGCTCGCCCCAGCTGTCGAGCCGCGTCGGTAGTCGACCCTGATCGATATCCGTGTCTTGGCGGATTTCTTCCCAAATGTGCTTTGCGACAATACGCACAGACTTGGTGTTATGACTGAGGCAATGTCCGACCAGTTCTAGGTAGTCTTGATCCAGCTCCATGGCTTCGGCGGGGGTTAACGGCTCATCGTGCAGAACGTACAGAGAACCTTGAAGACGCCCGCTGAGCTGATCGCGTCCGCGACTCACCAAGCTGAGCCAGCGCGTGAGCCTGAGCATGGTCAAGACGCGAGCAATGGTTTCACGGGAGGCGGACGCCCCGTAGGGCACGCTTGATAGGTAAGGCTGCAAATCCTCATAACGCGGTGTGACCACGCCCTGGTCTTGCAGCATGAGCCGAAACACTTGCCAGGCATTACGCTCCAACGGCGTTAACCGAAAATCCAACAGCAGCCGACGAGGCACGACTTCGTGAGCTTGGCCACTGAACAGAAAGCCTGCCTGCAAAGTTTGGTTGGAAGGTTGTTCGGTGGTCGGGCGTGCGGGCCAGCGTTCACTCAGCTGCTGGGCGCATTGCTGCAGGACTCGCTGCCAGCGGCTGGAAGGGGCACTGTTCATGTTTCGGAGCTGTACTGGTCAATCTGCTGCCAGACGATGGTCAAGCTGATCTGCTGTTCTTCGGCCAGCATCATCATGGCATCGAGCTGATCCTCGGTACCGTGCTGCGTGCGTAATTGGCACCATCGCTGCCAGAGCGCATGTTCCTGCGCTTCGCTCAAATGCAGAGGGCGGCCCTTTCGGGTTTCTATCTTGAGCAGACGTCGGCGCAGGGCGGTTTCCGAATGCGCCAAGCCGAAGCACTGATACATGATGGTGCTGCTGGCACCGAGCTTGAGCGCCCGGTTGATCAATCGCTCGTTCTGCTCGTCGCGTTCGGTTTGCTCAATCAACCGGTGCAGCACCGGCGAGTCAATCTTGACCTCAACCCAGGGGACGGTGGCATGGGCCAGGCGCGACAGCGTGGTTGGCGGTAAGGATTGCAACAGGTAGATGTCGTCTTCACTCAGTCCGAGTGCCTTACAGCGTTGCAGATTACCTAGGCGCAGCTCATGCAGTACCTGAGTCAGCATGGCCTGGTTGAGCACATTGAAGGACAGGTTCATGGCAACTCCTTCGGTGAGTCGTCTTCAGGGGTAAGCGTTAAGTCGATCAGACGCCGGGCCAGGCGGATCAGGCGATACAGTTTGATTAACAGGCTGTCGGGCAGTCGTTCCAGTCCCATATCCACGGCGGGACGATCTGTCAGCGGAAGTTGATAGACCCCCAACAACAGCTGGCCGAACAGGGCTGAGGGCAGTTGCTTGCGATCCTCCCAGTTCACCTCGTCTTGAGCGCGCAACAGGGCCAGGAGTAGCAGGTTAACACCGGTCGCGCTAGGTGTCGCAAGATCTACCCGCTCCATATCTAGGGCAAAACCCAAGCCAAGCTGTTGATCGATGATGCTCTCGGGATGTCCGGCATAGGCTGCCATTTCCCGCGCCAGCCCGGCGATGGCTGAACGCAGTTGTTCGGGGCTGTCCAGTGTGGGTGCGATGGTCCAGATGTCTTCGATCGCGCAGGCCTCTACTCTCGGTGCTGCTTCGATTGAAATCTCGCGATCGATCTGTTCGCGAATCTGTTGAACACGCGACGGAGGGCTGACCGCTGATACGTCATTCGTTTCTGGCGGTGTGAGCAGTTCCTCTCGCGCTGTTTCGGTCTGGGCCCTGGTCTCAGTTGATTGGGGACGGGACTCGGAGGGTGGAGGTTCGGCCGCGGCTTTATTGACTCTCGGCAGATGGCTGTTCTCGGAGGGCGTGGTGACGACAGGGCCTGACGTCGAGATGACCTGTTGGGTGTCACTCAGCTCTAGGGCCAACATACGGTAGGACTGTCTGAGTAAGCGGCTCATGCGTTCGAGCAGTTCATCCTGGATTTGCTCAAGATCGAAGGACTCAGGGTCGGCATCGAAGTAACCCAGGGTTTCGAGCCAAAACTCGGTAAACGCAACGATGTCTGTTGGATAACGGTTCCAGGTTCGTTCTGCCTGGCTACGCAGAGCGATCAGGCGTTCGACCTGGGGCTTGCCCAATCCGGCATACAGGGTTTGTGGAATGGCGGGTAGTAGGTGTTCAAGGGTGTCCAGCATCCGGCTGATGTGGGACTGCGAAATTGGATAGCCTCCTGCGGCAAGGCGTCGTGCCAGCTCACGTTGTGAGAGCACCGCTCCCTCTGCTTCGAGCATGGTTTTGAGCTTGGCTACCGCCAGAGCCCGTTCGATGAAGGTGAGTTGGCCGTGCAGATCGCTTTCAGCCAGATGGCCGAGTAGGGCGGTGATTTCATTGCTCCAAGGTCGGAACAGGCAATGAATCCGAAAGAAGCGTTCGTCGCGGGTTTCCTGCCACAGCTCGCCGAGAATCGCCAAGCGCGTATTGCCGCCGTTGCGGATGATGAAATAAGTTTCTCCCGAGCGGCGGGTAATCGGCGGTGGTTGATCCAGCCCGCGTTCCCGGATCGAGGCCTTGATATCGTCATACAGCGGATTACGGATGAAGCGCGGGTTGTGTTCGTAGGGCCGTAACTGCTCCAGCGTGACCAGCATAGGCGTGTCAGTAAGTGGATCGGACAACTGCCCCAGTTCAGGCCCTCGAGGGAAGTGCTCCTGGTTCAGCTTGTCGGTGATCTGCCCCTGACTGAGCTTCTTCATTGGTAACAACCTCAGTTAACGCCGGTTACGCAAATGGTCACCGACCTCGAACTTGACGATCTCGGCAGTGCCCGAACCTTCGAAGTGTTGGGAAAGTTCTGTGAGGAACCACCCCATGGCCGAGCGCCCACCCTGCAAGCGAAAGACCACGGTGCAGTACTCCTCGCAAGGTGGGTGGTGGAGGCGAATGGATGGTTGAACGATGATGGGCAGTTGATCCAACATCAAAAGACTCCTTGCCAAAAACTGTTGGCTACAAGATCGAACAAACCCAATGACTGGGTGAGAAATGCCAGTTGGTGATTCCTCTCATTGAACCTCCGCGCATCTGCTCACCGTAGAGATCGCTTCGCGCCATTCGGGAAATAACTCAATGGCCAGCGCTTGCATGGTTTCCATCGCGGATGGCGAGCGTCGTTCACGTGAGCGATGCGTCTCGATTCGGTGGACTGGTAGGCCAAGGGAGGCGGCATTGAGATAAGCCACTCGGTCTGGAACTACGGTGTCTAGAACTGAGATGGTGTTATCCCCAGCGAAGGTCTCGCGCAGGCCACGGATGATCATCCGTGTGTCCACTCGAATGGTATTCGCCTGGTTCAGTAGCAATCGCAAAGGGGGCGGTGGAATGCCCAGGTGACGGAACGGCTCGAGTTCACTCATCAGCCTCAAGGTACCGCGGCGCAGTTCGCGGGCGGCGAGCATTTCCGGGGTGATGGGAGAGAGGGCGAGATCGGAGGCGAGGATGGCCATCTCCAACAGCACACTACGGGCGCCCTGAGTGTCGATCAAAAGCAGGTCATAGTTGAGACGGAAATTGTCGAGTAAATGGCGCAGTCGTAAGCGTCCATCAGGGGCATGCAGCAGCAAGGTGCTCAGTCGGCCTTGATCGTCGTTGGAGAGGATCAGATCGAGTCCTGTGATCACTGCCCTGGAAATAATCTGGGTAGGCGTTGTTAGGTTGAGTGCGATGAGCTCGTACGCACCTGCATCAGCCTTCTGGCTCAAGGCGTAGTAGCTGGAAAGGGTGGGTTGGCTATCCAGATCGAGCAGCAGAACGCGTAGACCAGCATCTGCCAGCAGACCACCCAGGTTGGCGGCTACTGTGGTTTTGCCTACCCCACCTTTGGTGGAAACCACCGATACCACTCGCATGGCATCAGGCCTGCTGGCCCAGGCGCTCAACGATCCACCGTTCGATCTCCAGCGAGTCCCAGCCGACTGCACGCAATCCAATGCGTTTAGCCTGTGGGAATTTACCTTCCTTCATCAGGTTATAGAGGTGCGCACGCTTGAAGCCGGTTTTGCGCTCCACCTCGTCACGCCGCATGATGTGTCGTTCGACCTGAGGTTGAGGTGCTTCAACGATGGATGAAGATTGGCTGGACATGCTGGTCACTCCTGGCGCCGGTTGGCGCATGGTGGGAAGGTGACCTGAATTGAATAGCAGAAATGGGGGAGAGTCATTGCATTGCAATCGTACCCATTGCAGTGCAATCCTCACCTTTTAGCCTGGGCAAGGCTACGTCTGCCAGCCGCAAATTTTTCGTCCAGCGAGCGCTTGCTCAGTCCTGTAACCCCGCTGTAATGTGCAGTTATAGAGTCGACAATGGAAGATTGACTATTGAATACTGAGTGAGGCTTACCCGATGGGGAGCTCCCTAAAATGAGTTCAAGCAATGCCCCGATGATTTTCAGGTAGCCGATTTCACTTCGGTCACTGAGTTTACTATTAGCCTGGACCAATTGATGGATATTTTCCCTTTCTATTCCTATTGCCTCAAGTTCATTGATTAGTTGCTGATAAGACGCTTCTATTTTTTTAATTTGCAATTGCAGGGAATCTCGATCAGCTTGTAATGCCAAGTATGTGCCAATACTGATAATTCCTTGTTGTTTGTGGGGCTGTTCGAAAAGAAAATTTGGTCGCTGGTCAGGGTAGTAGCGTGCCATCCAAAGTCTGAGTTCAGTATGGCGCACGGTTAGCTGGCTGCTATCGACGGGAGTGCCAATGGCAACCGGAACGCCGAAGCAGCCATAGGCGAGCTCACCATGGAGGATAGCGTCGAAAATTTTTTCGGTATTTGCATAGAGACACGGCCATTGGGGAAAGTTTCTCAACAGCAGCGCAGGGTCGTCCGATGCAGACTCAAGTATTTGGGTTTCATGATCCATGAGATTGCACCAGCGTATAGCAGCTTCAATGGGGCGATAAAAAACCTTCGCTAAAGCGTTGCAGCTATTGGGTTCGTACATAGAAGCAGCCTCATATTTGAGGGGCAGATCCGCTAAGTACGTCTAGTGGCCTATACTACCTGGGCTTCCGTGCTGCGACTGTCCCTTGACTTAAATTGGTGTGCCTTAAGTTGTGATGAATGTTCAAGTCTGCATCTCTGGTATTCGGATTTTTACACATGGTTAGTTTTAGGAGGAATGTCCGTTCTGTGATGCTCCTCTCCATAATCTATTTGTCGCTACACTTTAAAATAACTTACTCTGTGGTGCGGTAACTGACTTTGTTTGTTCGGAATTCGTGTTCCGTTAGCCAAGTAATTGAAATGGTTGGAGACTCCGTCGGTGAATGGTGATCATGTTTCCGTTCACCGTTTTCGCGACAGTACTTTGCTCTTGCGCAGCCAAAGCAAGGTGTTGGTTCATTTCATTAATATCCTGAATGCTATTGCTGATTCGCGTCAGAAACTCGCCAACTTGCCGTGAGGCGCCCACCGAATCTTTCAGAGCATTTTGGCAACCATCCATGGCATCTCGTGCCTGGTGCTCAGATGTATTCGCTGATGCTGCAACCGAGTTCATCCAGGAACGCGCGATGCAAGCTGTGTACCGAGTACTGCTCGGCATTGGCGATACGTTCGATCGTCAGCTCCCTATCGGCCAAATGCCGCTCGATGTGCGCCTTGAGGCGGTTCTGCTTGAAGACGCGGAAGTTGTGTTCGAGTTGCTTTTCTTCCTGTTTGTTCTTCAGAACGTCATCCCAAAGGCTCACGATACT
The DNA here is from genome assembly GCF_036346535.1 of Pseudomonas sp. Z18(2022). Classification (NCBI taxonomy): domain Bacteria; kingdom Pseudomonadati; phylum Pseudomonadota; class Gammaproteobacteria; order Pseudomonadales; family Pseudomonadaceae; genus Pseudomonas; species Pseudomonas sp. Z18(2022). The sequence continues at coordinate 262,072 of NZ_JAOTOA010000001.1, read as the reverse complement.
ATCGCCGATCAGTCCGGCCGAGTTGTTGCGGAGTAAGGGATATTGGCTTTCCACCGCATATGCGGCGGATTAACAGGTTTAGCGTTATGGTGGTACCCGTTTTATTTTGTAATGTGCAAAACAGGTTCTGCTCACCTCTACAGTGGGCGGCCAGCCGGTATATTGCACACTGTCAGCGTTTAAGTAGGTCCAGCGCCACATCGACGATCATGTCTTCCTGGCCACCAACCATTCGGCGTTTGCCCAGTTCGACGAGGATGTCTAGGGTCTTGAGGCCGTACTTGGCCGCGGCGATTTCGGCGTGGCGCAGGAAGCTTGAGTAGACGCCGGCATAACCCAGCGCGAGCGTCTCGCGGTCGACTCGAACCGGACGATCCTGCAGCGGACGAACGATGTCATCGGCGGCGTCCATCAGCGTGTAAAGGTCGGTTCCGTGGTTCCAGCCCAGTCGCTCGGCCGCGGCGATGAACACTTCCAGTGGTGCGTTACCGGCCCCGGCACCCATGCCGGCGAGGCTGGCGTCGATACGGTCGCAACCTTCCTCGACGGCGGTGATGGAGTTGGCCACACCAAGGCTCAGGTTGTGGTGAGCGTGCATGCCAGTTTCGGTTTCCGGTTTGAGTAGAGCTTTGAAAGCACGGAAGCGGTCGCGGATGTCCTGCATGTTCATTGCCCCACCGGAGTCGGCCATGTACACGCAGGTCGCGCCGTAGCTTTCCATCCGCTTGGCTTGTAGCGCCAGATGCTCGGCCGGGATCATGTGGCTCATCATCAAAAAGCCGACGGTGTCCATGCCCAGTTCACGGGCGTATTCGATGTGTTGTTTCGAGACATCCGCTTCGGTGCAATGGGTGGCGATGCGCACCACCCGGGCACCGGCGTTGTAAGCCGCTTTCAGGTCATGCACGGTGCCGATGCCAGGCAGCAATAAAGTGGTGATCTTGGCGTGGCTGATCACATCGGCCGCGGCTTCGATCCACTCCAGATCGGTGTGCGCCGCAAAGCCATAGTTGAAGCTTGAACCTTGCAGACCGTCACCGTGAGCGACTTCGATCGAGTCGACCTTGGCCTTATCCAGCGCTCGAGCAATGTCTTGCACGTTCTGGATCGAATACTGATGACGAATGGCATGGCTGCCGTCACGCAGGGTCACGTCGGAGATGTAGATTTTTTTGCCGGGGTTGAAAGTCATGTCGGTCTCCTCAGACGTTCAGCATCGACTGCGCCATGCGCTCGGCGGTGGCCAAGGCAGCGGAGGTCATGATGTCGAGATTGCCGGCGTAAGCCGGCAGGTAATGGGCGGCGCCTTCGACTTCGAGGAACACCGAGGTCTTCAGGCCAGAAAATTTTCCAAAGCCTGGAATGTTCAATGGTGCGTCTTCAGGGATGACGTCGAACTGCACTTTTTGCTTCAGGCGATAGCCCGGCACATAAGCCTGTACGGCGGCTGCCATCTCCACTATAGAGGCTTCGACCAGCGCCTGATCGGCGGCTTCGGACAGCACAAACACCGTGTCGCGCATCATCAACGGCGGTTCGGCCGGATTCATCACGATGATCGCCTTGCCCTTGGCCGCAAGGCCGATCACTTCGATAGCCTTGGAGGTGGTTTCTGTGAATTCGTCGATGTTGGCACGGGTGCCAGGACCCGCGGACTTACTGGCGATCGAGGCGACGATTTCGGCGTAATGCACCTTGGTCACTCGCGATACGGCCGCGACCATGGGGATGGTTGCCTGGCCACCGCAAGTGACCATGTTGACGTTGAGCTGATCGAGGTTTTGCTCGAGGTTGACCACCGGCACACAGTACGGGCCGATGGCGGCGGGTGTCAGATCGATCAGGCGGATGCCGGGTTTGATCGAGCGCAGGAAGGCGTCGTTCTTCACATGGGCGCCCGCCGAGGTGGCATCGAAGACGAACACGATGTCCTTGAAGACGTCCATGCGGGTCAGGCCTTCAACGCCTTCATGGGTGGTATCCACACCGAGGCGTTGTGCACGCGCCAGACCGTCGGAGGCCGGGTCGATGCCGACCATGACTGCCATTTGTAGATGCTTGGCGTTACGTAGGATCTTGATCATCAGGTCGGTGCCGATGTTGCCGGAGCCGACGATGGCGACTTTGAGTTTGTTCATTGTTATGACCTCTATTGCACGCAAGTTGCCGATCAATCGGTAGTGAACTCCACACCCACCCGACCGATGCCTTCGATCTCGGCTTCGAAACGGTCACCGGCGGCTACCGCCACCATCGGTCCGAGTGCGCCGGTGAGAATGATGTCGCCCGCCCGCAGCGGATCGCCCAAGCGAGCCATGGTGCAAGCCAGCCAGACGGCCGCATTGAGTGGATGACCAAGGCATTCGGCGCCACTGCCGCTGGAGACCTCTTCACCATTGCGGGTCATGCGCATACTGGCCTGGCGCAGTTCAAGTCCATCGATACGTCGAGCCGGGCCACCCAATACGAAGCAACCACTGGAGGCGTTGTCCGCAACGGTATCGACGAAGCGGATGTTCCAGTCCTGGACCCGACTGCCCACGATTTCCAGTGCCGGGACGACCCAGCCGGTGGCCGCCATCACGTCGGTGAAAGTGGTGTCGGCGCGGGGCAGATCGCGTTCTAGGATCAAGGCGATTTCCGCCTCGATCTTCGGTTGCAGTACGCGACCTACCGGCACGCTTTCGTTATCGCCGTAGCACATATCGGCGAACAGGGTGCCGAAGTCCGGCTGATTGACGCCCAGTTGCTGTTGCACCTTGGGGTTGGTCAGGCCGATCTTGCGTCCGACCACGCGCCGCCCGCTGGCCACGCCGTGGGCGACGTTGAGCCGTTGAATGGTGTAAGCCGCCTCGGCGTTGTCTTCGCCGATCTCTTCGCGCAGTGGTGCAATGGCCTCGTTGCGGGCTTCGGCCTGACGCAGATCCGCAGCGAGTTGTTCCAACGTGTTTTGAATAGGGTTCATGTTGGCCTCGGTGATCAGTGGGTCAGGAAGTCCAGGACCATGCGGTTGAACGTCTCGGCGTGTTCCCACTGGGCCCAGTGACCGCAGCGGTTGAATACGTGCAGCTGTGCGTCGGGCAGGCCGGCCAGCAGGCGCAGACCGGTGTCCATGGGCACGAAGCGGTCTTCGCGGCCCCAGACGATCAGGGTCCGGGCCTTGATTTCGTGCAGGCGGTGGCTGAAATCCGGAAATTGTTTGGGGTTGAGGGTGCTGCTCTTGACGAAGTTTTCCAGGTGATCGCGGCGCGCGAGGATGTTGTCCAGGCGGGTCTGGAACAGTTCGTCGGTCATGCTGCTGGCATCGAAAACGAAGACGTTCATCATCTTCTTCAGGTTTTCGATGGTCGGCTCGCGGTACAGCGCGCCAATCAGCTTGATCCCTTCGGTAGGCTGCGGGACGAAGGCGCTAGGGCCACCAGTGCCGCCGCCCATCAAGACCAGTTTGCCGATGCGCTCCGGGTAGGCGAGGGCAAACGCTACAGTGCTGTGGCCGCCCATGGAGTTGCCGATGATGTGCACGCGGTCCAGATCCAGCACATCGACCAAACCCTTGAGGGCCTGGGCGTTGAGGTCCGAGCGCGAGCCGTCACAAACGATCGGGTCGCTTTTGCTCCAGCCTGGGCAGTCCATGAGGATTACGCGGTAACCGGCGTTCACCAGCGGTTCGATGTTGCGGTGAAAGTTGGCCCAACCGCTTGCACCGGGTCCGGACCCGTGGAGCATGACCACGGTGTCGGCACCTTGACCCACGTCGTTGTAATGCAGTTGCAGGTCTAGTTCACCTTCCTTGATACGGGCAAAACGGCTGGTGGACGCTTCGGTGAATGCAGTGGCAGTCATGACAGTTCCTCGGATTCAGTGGTTGTTGTTCAGCGGCTGGGCGCCAAGGGCGGCGAAGCCTGCGATCCATTCGGGAATCGGACGGTAGTAGCGGCCCTCGGTCTGATAGGGGCCGAAAGCGGACAGTGCAGCAAAGGCAGCGACCCAGGTTTTCACTTCGTGGGTGGACTTGCCGGCCAATGCCGACAGCTCGTCATTGCCCAGCGCATCGAGGTCGCTCAGTCGACCCTGTTCGAGGGTGTCAAGAAACTGCCGGTCCCACGTAGGGTTGAGCGGGTGCAGGCTGTGTTGGTCTTCAACGAAGTCCAGGGCTGCCTGAATGACACGCTGCTGACGCGCCTGGCGTTCATCGGCAGGCAAGTTGCGGCCGCTGCCCATCAGGCGATCGGCCATGCGCGCATCGACCCGCGCCAGTTCCGGAACCGGAGGCTGGTGGGATAAACCGCCTGAGGCCAGAAACAGCACGCGCTTGTTCAGCGTCAGCGCCCACCGGCCGATCGCTTCACCGAGCAGGCGCGCACGCTTGAAACCGGGCAAAGGCACGGCCACTGAGTTGATGAACACCGGAATCACCGGGCAGCTTTGCAAACCGCCAAGCAACAATTCCAGCGGCTGGGCGAACGCGTGATCGACCTGCATACGATAGGAAACGGCAGCGTCGACACCCGCATTGAGGACCGCCTGCGCGCAGGATTCGGCCAGCGCTTTGGGCACGTCCAAGGGACCGGCGGCCGTATCGAAGTCGCCGATGGCTTGGGCTGCCATGCCGATGCAGAAGGCCGGCATTACGTCGTAGAAAAAACCGTTGTAGTGGTCGGGGCCGAAGAGCACGATCAGCTCCGGATCTAAGCGGGCGATGCGCTCACGGGCGTCGGCGATCATGCCGTCGACTTCGGCCAGCACGTCAGGCGTGGGGTCGACGTAACCCACCAGCGGCGTGTGGGACAAGCAGTGCAGATAGGCGCTCATCTCAGGCCACCTTGCTGGCAATGATCGCCGCGGCAGGTTGCGGCAATGCCTTGATGGCCAGGGCCAATTGATCGCAGATTTGGCTGACGGTTTGTGGAATGGCCAGCCCGGCAAGGAAGCGGTCCGGGCGCACCAGGGCTATGGACGCCGAACCACGGGCGAACCATTCCTTGAGACGGCCGGTGCTGTCGCCGATGCGAATCACACCTTGGCTAACGTCACTGGCGGCTTCGAGCTGAACGTCTGGCAACACCTGGATAAAGCGTGTGCCCAGAGCTTGCCATTGTTCTATCTGTGCAGCCGTCAGGCCCCAGGTCGGGTCGCAGCCCCAGGCGATGATCGCGAAGTGCTCGCCGATCACTTCATCCAGCAATACCGTATCGCCTGCTTCGGTCAGTACCCGAGGCTGAATGAACATCTTGCCCACGGGGGAGCGTCTTTCGCTGGGTAAGATCAAGGCGCCTTGGGTGTATTGCGGCATCGGTTTGAAGCGCATCTCCACGAAGTAGCGTTTGACGGGCGGTAGGTAGTTGAGCGCCCACGACACGCCATCACGCAAGACGCCTTGCCAGCGTTTGGGTGGTGCCAACACATGGCCGGCCATCACCGATAGGTCGATCATCGCCTTGGCGTGATCACGGCGTTCCAATTCATAGCTGTCGAGCAAGCTGTCGGCCGCCAGGCCTTTGATGACCAGCGACAGCTTCCAGGCTAGGTTAGAGGCGTCGCGCATGCCGCTGTTGTAACCTTGACCCTGCCATACGGGCATGATGTGCGCCGCATCGCCAGCCAGTAGAACCCGGCCCTCACGGAATCGACCGGCCAGGCGGGCGTTGTGGGTATAGACGCGGCTACGGATTAATTCGATGTTGTCCGGATTCGGCAGAACTTTTGCCAGCAGTTTGCGCATGTTCTCGGGCTTGCTTAGCTCGGCTTCGGTTTCGCCGGGCATGACCATGAATTCGAAGCGACGTACGGCGTGGGGCAGGGCGGCGGAAACGTAAGGGCGCACAGGGTCGCAGCAAAGGTAAACATGGGGGGTGCTCAATGGGTCGTTGGCAATGTCTACGACGATCCACTGATTCGGCGCTGTCTTGCCCTCGAAACTGATGTTCAGGCTGCGTCGCACAAGGCTGTTACCGCCGTCGCAACCAATCAGATACCGGGCATGCAAGCGTTCGCTGCGGCCGTTCTGATCCTTGAGGTTGAGCACCACAGCGCTGTCGCTTTGTTCAAAGCTGTCGAGCTCACGGCTGAACAGAACCTTGACGTTGGCAAAACGCTGCAAGCCTTCGAACAGCACACGGTCGGCCAGGGGCTGGATGAAAGCATTGCGCCGCGACCAACCGAACTCATCGGTCTTGGGCTGTATGTCGGCAAAGCAGCGACCCTTGGATGTCAGGAAACGCATGGCGTGCCAGGGCGTGGTATGCGGCAGGACACTTTCGGCCAGACCGACAGCCTGGAAAGTACGCAGGCTTTCATCGTCCAGACCAATGGCGCGGGGATAATCGATCAGGCTGTCGAGCTTTTCCACAACGGTGACGCTCACGCCACATTGGCCCAGGTAATTGGCAATCATCAAACCGACAGGGCCGGCACCGACAATGGCGACGTCGGTAGTCAGGTCCAAAGCGGAGGAAGTGGGTGCGGAATTCATGGTCATCTCCGTACAGCGCTTTTGAGTTTATTGTTAGTCGCAGTATGGAAATCACATGGCTGTTCGACAACGACAAACCTTGTTAGGGTGCACTAGATGCACGTGGTTGATTTAAGACAATAAAGGGTCTATCCATGAGCGAGACCGAATACAAAGCCGTGCGGGGTCTGATGCGCGGTCTGACACTGATCAATGCCTTGAACCGCTTCGACGGCGGCGCCAGTACCGCGCAACTGGCAGAGCAGAGTGGCTTGCATCGCACCACCGTGCGCAGGCTATTGGAGACGTTGCAGTCTGAAGGTTATGTACGGCGTAGTGAGTCGGATGACAGTTATCGATTGACGTTAAAAGTGCGCGAGCTGAGTGAGGGATTTCGCGATGAACAATGGATCTCTTCCATTGCAGCCCCCTTACTCGGTGAGTTGCTGCAGCAGGTCGCGTGGCCCACCGACCTGTGCACGCTGGACGGCGACGCCATGGTCATTCGCGAAACTACCCACCGCTTCAGTCGGCTGTCGTTCCATCGCTCGATGGTGGGCCGGCGGTTGCCGTTACTGATGACGGCGACGGGGAGGGCATACTTCGCCTTTTGCCCAGTCGCCGAGCGTGAGGAATTGATCGAAATCATGGTCAGTCGGGACGACGAGCAATCGGTGCTGGCCCGAGACCAGCGCTTTATCGAGAGATTGGTCGAGCATACCTTGAACAAAGGCTATGGGGAGAACCACGCTCATTGGGGGCAGGAACGAAAAATTGCCGCAATTGCCGCGCCGATCCTGCATGAGCAGCGAGTAATGGGTTGTTTGAATCTGGTGTACATCGCTAAGGCGATGCCCATCGAAGAAGCGGTTCGCCGCTATCTGGGGGCCATACAAGGGTTAGTAGGTAAGATCGAGGCCGGTTTGGTATCGGGCGCTAGCCGTTATTGACAATCTCCTAGTAGCCTGTCTGACTTGAACTCATGAGAGGGGTATCAATAGCGAAGACAAGCAATTTGCCTCGCTATTTACGTATTTACGTATTTACGTATTTACGTATTTACGTATTTACAGTCATTTATGTCCTGCGCTTCCTGGGTGCGATCTGATTTAGTCCATTCTTACCCGTCTTGGACGGATTTTTGGCGCATAGCGGCCATGCGATTCAAATTCCAGTCCAGACAGACCAGGCTCCATTCCCCGCCCACCTCTTCCTTGACCCTTAGCAGAGACTGACGAAAACCCATCACTGATTTGATGATGCTGAAGACCGGCTCCAACGTCTGTTTGCGTACGGCATAGAGATGGCGTCCCGCTAAGTCGTGAGCTTGTGCGACATGCGTTGCTGGGCCTTGGCATCGAGCGGCTTCGGTTCCGCGAAGCATGCCCGCCAGCCGGAGCGGTGGTCTTCGCGCGCCACCACCAGGTAGGGTTCGAGTTCGGCGCACTTCGCAGGTGGCGATGTTGCTTTCGCGGCTGTCGCCTCAGTCCCCGAGTAGCGCCTACACCTGACCTAACGAGGCCGATAGCGCCATGAGTTCCACTCAACTTGTTGCTTGTCGTTGCCTTCTTGAGTGAGGCTCTGCGCCACTATGAGTAGCGTGCAGGTATCCACCTCAGCACCGTTCAAAGCCTCCGCCGGACACCCGCATGAGGCGCCAGTCTTCGTCGGTGAGGTTAATTTGGTCGTGCGCCGTAGGCCCTTCCACTGGTGCGTTGGGCGGCTTACCGCCGGGTTTCTTGCCGGTTTTGGCCGTACTCCTCGCGCGTTGGCCTAGTTTCCTGATAGATGGGCTGATCCTGGTCGAAGCGCGCATCTTGATCCTGGCCTTAGCCGCAGCCATGGCGACCAATCGATCTTGCCGGCGTTTTATCTCGCCCATTAGATCGATGCCAACGAAGAGTCCTGTCTGATCGGCAGCTTTCTACTAGCTCCAGCACCTGAAGGAAGATGTCGGCCAACTCGTCGAGGAAACGTCGGCGAACGTTGGGAAGGGTGTCGTGATCGGGGGGGCTGTCGGTTGCGAGATAGCGAAAGGCGAGCGAAGTAGTACGTAGCACGCTCAATCTTGCGGCTCAAAAAGTGCCGATCGCCTAGTCATAGACCAGCAGACTGAGCAGCACCTCGGTGTGACAGACGGCGCTGCCGTGTCCGCCACAAAGCCGGGCGCGCGTGCTTAGGTCGAGCCGTTCGACGGCTTCGAGAATGAAACGGGCGAGGTGATCTTCTGGCAGCCAGTCACTAGCGATGGTGAGAGCAGGTAGTCAGTCCTGCGGTTGATCAGGCAAAAGCGGTTCGTTCGGTGGTCATCGGCTGGACTGTGCCCGGATTATCCTGGATTACGGCGATTAAGACCAACAGGCTGTTAGGGGGATCTCATCCAGACTTAACTCGTTGAATATGAAAGTGACTCTAGCCCGATGGCACTACGCCGACCCGACATTGCGAGAGCGCTTGAAACAGGACAACCGCGAAAGCATTCGAGACGACTGAAGCTTGCTTCAGTGACACGCCATAAAAAACATATACTAAATATGGACGAACACCATTTTTTGTATGATTATCTTTGTAGAATTGCAGGGATGAGTGGACAAGTGGACATCTGTGGCGCTGTGTGAAGCTGAACGCCAATGGTCGAACTGAAAACGGCTCAAGCTTGCGAAGTCACCTCGGGACGATTCTGTTTGAATAGCGATACACCTGTCACGTTGAGAGAGAGCACGATTATGTCTGACATTTTTTTTCCAAAGCAGGGTTGGGGACCAGACGGCAAACGTTGCGCATTGTCCATCACGTTCGACAACTTCGGGGAGGCTGCCGACCTCGAATTGGGATCTTGGGACGGCGCACCTTTAGGCCGTCATTACACTGCTGCCTGGTTACCGACCTTGATAGATGCCTTAGGTGAGATCCGCGCTACCTATTTCGTAGAGGCGATGAATGCGGAGCTCTATCCTGATGCATTGCGGTTATGGCAAAACAACGGTCATGAAATCGGTATCCACGGCTGGCGCCATGAAAATTGGGCCAAGTGTGATTCGAGCCGTCGGATTACTCTTTTGCGGCAGTCAATGGAAGCCTTGCGCGCTATTGGGATTCATCCCAAAGGCTTTCGACCGCCTGGTGGAGCTATTCCCCCAGAGGCTTGGGATGAGTTTCAGAGCGTTGGACTTGAATACTGCTCCAATAGCGGGTCTGCGGGCATAAGACCAGTGGGTCATCTGCTTTCTTTACCGTTCGAATGGCAAGGGGTTGATGTCTACATGTTAGAGGACATCGTCGCGTTTCTGCGTCGTCAGCAGGGCGATTCGGAGCAGGCCTATACGCTCGGTCAATGGCAGGAACACCTGGACCACACCCTGGAGCGGGTGCTGGAGGAGGGCGGACAGCGTACGTTGATTTTTCATCCACACTTTCTGGCCCACAGTGCCGAAAAACTTGATGTGCTAAAGCGTTTGCTTGATCGCGTGCGAGAAGATTCGAATATCTGGGTAGCCCCAACCTATGAGGTTGCCAGTTTTGCTGCGCAACAACTGCGGATCTCTTAACTAAACCAATTGACAGCTCCAACGACCAACAAATCTAAAAAAATAGGAGTCAACCATGTCTCTCGAACACGACCAACTGGCAGGTATCGTAAACCTCGTAGCACCACCTCAGGCTTTTGAAATGGCCGAGAGGCGCAGGGCGAATACACGTATCAAGCGCTTGCATCACCACGCCTTCTTTACAAAAGACGTAGAAGCTACGCGTCACTTCTATGAAGATATACTAGAGCTCAAGATGGTGCTGGCCTTGGTGGACGAGGGTGATTTGCACCCCAACGATCCTACACCGACCCCGTTTTTGCATATCTTCTTCGAAATGGGCGATGGGAGCATGATTGCTTTCTTTGAAGCCGTGCCTATTCACAGCAAGCGGCCATTCCCGGAGCTGACGATTTTCGACCACCATTTCTCGGTCAAGGTCGACGATTCAGAGGCGATCGCATACATCAAAGATCGCCTGGAAAAAGCCGGCTATAAAACTTTTGAAATGGATCATGGTTTTTGTCATTCACTGTACGTAGAAGATCCCAACGGTTTGCACCTAGAGTTCTCTTGCAACACTCGGGAGTACGAAGATTACTTCGCACGAGCCGAGACAGTCAGTCACGACCTGGTCCGCATGTATCTGGCCAATCGTGCGCGAGATCGCGATGTCGAAGCGCAAAGCGAGAGTGCATGAGTCCACGGAAAAGCAACTAGGCTTTCCGGTAGCCGTATTGCTCTCAGGGTTCTCTGTGCGCCGAGAGCAGTACGACTCTAGGAATTGATCGCCAGCCATCGTGGCGATGTCATCGGCCCCACCATTACATCAACAGTGAGCAACTAGTCGGGCGACTACAGCATCATAATTTTCGATACCATGGACGTGGCTCATTGGGCAGAGTTGGCGCAAATAATGAGACGAAACCCCAAATGAGATCTTGTAAATTATTGGCCGACTTACAGTCATTGATGCCGACTTCCTAATGACCATTACCGCCAAGGCAACGTTTAATTTTCGGAGGGTGCGGTGGGGGAAGTAAAAGCCGGTTATATATATTCCAGGTAATAGGATGCTGTTGCCATCAACTAATTGCCTGTAAAGTTTTACATAAGTTCCTCAAAATCTGTTCGTTTGGGTAAATGTATGTCGCGTGATCATGTATGAGGTTAATCTTTATTCGAAGGGTTGGCGTGATTGATTTGGTTGTGGCGAGATACGTTGTCGATTTAATTTGAGCCGGCTGTAAAAGATAATCGCAGGTTAACGGGAAATCGATAGCCAAAAAATGCACTCACAATAAAAATAATGAGGTGTGAAGATGGATACCAAACAGCTCTTTGGGCTGATCGGCGTGGCGTGCTTATCCCTGCAGATTCATGCAGAAAACATTGATGCCTCGGTCCAGTCGGCGTCACAAATAAAAAAGGAAGATGCTACAAAGGTGGAGGCACCTATGCGGTTGGCTGCGAAAAAGATGCTTGAGGACCAAGGTAACTGGCTCAATGATCGAGGGATCAGCCCAAGCTTTAGCATCACGCAGTTCGCTCTGGAAAATCCCAGCGCAGGTCGGGACAAGGGCCAATATTCGGGAGTGACAATATTCTCGCTGGGTGGACACCTGGATATGTCGAAAATAGCGGGCATACCGGGAGGCACCATCCACTTCGATCAGTGGTATGCGCCGTTTGTGAATAATCCGGATTATCCTCTACTGGGAGGCACAGGTATCGTAGCGGGTGGGTCAACGCCTTATCTTCCTCGGGTTAGTCACTTAGTAAAATTTACCTATGAGCAAAAACTTCTAGATGACACGTTGACGCTGGAGGCCGGAAAAAGCAACGCGGGCGATTATTTCGGCTTGCCGGTTTGTAATAATATATTGGGCTGCGTCAATACGCTTTTGCAATATGGGGGAATCAATGCACCTGCCTATTCGAACTGGGGCGCGCGCGTAGCTTACAACTACAACTCTCGGTTTCGTGCCCAGTTGGGTGCCTGGCGTTATTATCCGCTAGCCCAGAACACCAATGGCTGGGAGTCTGCGAAAGACGGTTTGGGCGGTAAGGAAAGCACGATCTACTTAGCTAACCTTCTGTACCAAACGTCAATGAAGGAAGAAGCCTACCCCCAATCCTACGAGGTCATGTTGTTTAGAAATAATGGCACTCAGACCGATCCTTATTACACCGTTAATGGCGATTCTAAAGTCCTCAATCCCACGGTCCCGGTGCGGGAGCGCTCAAATGCGTCCGGTTTCTATGTAAGTGTCAAGAAAGCGATATGGCGCGAAGATGCTGAGAAGCTAGACATGACTATGCCAACCTCAGTGAGTCTTTATGGGAGTGTGGCGCACAACCTCAACGACAAAGTCGGTACGGGGCTTGCCACCCAAGTCAATGCTGGCGTACTTCTGTCTTCGCCGTTTCATAGCCGACCCCTTGACACCTATTCTTTAAACATGAACTGGGTGCAACTGACATCCCGTAAGCAAAAGTTTCTCGAAGATGCGCACGAGGTCTCGAACAGCGGTGGAAGTTACTCACCGGGTCGTAATGAATATTCGTTAGGCATCGATGCAAATTTTGTCTTGACCGACAGTCTCGTGGCGATGCCATTCATTTATAAAACGTGGGGTACTAGCGCCTATCTAGACCCGTTTGGACAGGGTAACCCGTCCAGCGGAATTTATATGGGGATTACGCTACACTTGCAGATCGACGAATTGCTAGGACTCAATCCTCAGCGTCGACGTTAAGCTCCAACTCATCGGCTGGGGGGAAGGTACTGACCTTCGCCCCTGAGTCTTTCACTTCAAGAGGTGCCCGCGAAACTAGATCTTATGGGCGAGAGCAAGTTTAGCGTTTATCTAAACCCTAAAACCATATCTCCGCTACATTCAGCAAAAGGCTGATTGTCCCCTATCGATAAGTATCTGCGTACTCACGATGGTTATCCTGCCCCGTCACTGGAGGACAGAACTCTCCGCGTGGTGATAGTTGGTGAGGGGAGAGAGCGATGCTAGTAATTGAATAGCTGGGCCGGCCACACTCTTGAATGATCTGTGCTTTGAAGGATTTGGAGTAGGGGCTGCGTGTTGGCTGCATGAAATATCCGCTTAAAGGGATAGACACGGTGCTCACTTAGATTTAAGTGCGCACCATGTCTTGGCTTTGCGGGGCTGGATAGATGACTTGGCCGGACGGATACAGATAGACCTCACTAAAGCACCATAATCAGGTACAGCGCATGTGCTAAAAATGCCCTATTGCGACGAAGCGTAACCGTCGCCAGGCTTTCAAGGCGACGATTGAAGGAACGACTAGTGGCTGATTGCTTTGGAAAGGTCAACATCAATTTCGGCCCACGGCGGGGTGCATGATACGGTGCCCATGTCCGCTGGCAAAGACAGCTCAAGTACATTAACTCCGCCAGGCTCCCCAAGTTCCGTATGTACCGTTCCCCCAGGAATCATGATTGAATCGCCCTGCGCAAGACGAACGACGTGTTCTGGCGTAAATGCGATATTGATTGCGCCACTCATCACATACAAAAACTGCATATCGCAATGGTGTAGGTGCCAACCTGTTGATTTCGTATCACCGCCGCCCTCGGATTGAATAACCTGAGCGCGCATTTCGCCGTGCGAGGCATCGGTGACACCCAACTCCCTGTATGTGACCCATGACCTGCGGCCAGGCACTAGTTTTGGCTGGCTCGCAAAGGAAACTACTACCTTTTTTTGACCTGCCGCTGCCGCCGGATTAATCATGATCTGTGGCGGCTCCAGTATTAGCATTCCGTCTTTCATTGTCAGCCTCCAGTAAAGATCTTTGTAGGGGCGCCTATGTGGGGGGGCGTTGCTCGACCGCAAGCCGAAAGCTTTGCCCCACGCTCAGCGCCAAGGGTTAAGGGGGAATAGCAGAGTTGACATAATGAGGTATATTTATAGGTTTTGTCCATAAATGATTCGTGTATGTTTATATTTTCTTAAAAGTTCGCTTCTGTGAGAAACAGGCGTGAATAAGGGGAGTCGCAGAGTTCTGCCGTATGGTGTGCAGCTCGCCTACCGACTAACGGTAGTTAGCATGTCTGGGGTATCGCGATGACAAGACTCGTGAGCGATAGCCGCGAGTTATTACCTGCGGCTACCGATTGGTCATAGGAGAGAAGGGCGGACATCGACGCTTTTGTAAGGTCGAAGTATTGATGCTGCAGAGATGCATTTGCACGGAGGATCAGGACGCGTTGGGGATCCCCGAAATATGTAACGCAAAAAGATCGCGTAGGTCACGCAAGCCCTGATCGGGAACGGGGTTGTCCTGGCTGAGCCAAACGCGCACGGATGCAAAATACAGGTAGTAGAACGATCTAGCCTGCAGCGTAAGGTGGCCGGACAGCTCATTGCTCGAGTCCGGTGCTAAGCCACCGATCATTTTTGCCAAATAAGCAATCATCTCTGTGCGGATTGCGTCGTTTTCCCGTGCATGCACGCTTTCCGTGCCGCTCAGCAATTGCCCGAGAACGATGCGATACAGGGGCGTCTCTTTGGCATACGCTTGATAAAACGGCTCAAAGAAAGCAACCATCTTGTTGGTCAGGGTCCTAGGTCGGCGGCTGTTTGTCCGGCCTTGCTCAATCAGAGGTGGTATGACCCGATTGAATATCAACAATACCAAGTCCCGCTTGTCACGCGCATACAAGGAAAGGGTGCCTAACGCGACGTCCGCCTCTTTGGCGATCTCCCTGAGCGTTGTTCGTTCGTACCCTTCACGCGAAAACAACAGATGCGTTGCATTGGAAATGCGCTCAAGCTTGTCGAGCTTGTGTCTTTCGCGACGACCCAGTACTTCTCCTCCTAAACGAGCCTGCGCGAGGAGCTGGTACAAATCCGGTTCTGAGCGGTCCAAATTTTTTTGCAGTGTCAAAAAAATTTCCTCTAAATCAATCTGAAGGAAGGTCACGGGATCAGACAGCTCTGATCAGGTCAGGTACATCTATCGCTTTGGAAAAGCGATCGAATGACGCCTGTCTGAATTATGATCTTTGTCCATAATTACTATTTGTACTTTAGATGTGTTGGATGCAATATACCACGGGGCGGAGATAGCAGCAATGTCGCTATCTTGCAGCTTCGTTGCCCGGAGCATGATCTGGAGAGTACCGAGCGCGTACTATTTCATTTGTTAAATCTGGGAGGTAACTCTTAACCGTTTGCATCTGCAGGCATTTACTGCGGCGGATGACGATCTCATCGACACGAAGCCAAAGGACGATCAATGACCATGCTGACGCTTTTCCATATGCCGGGTGCTTGCTCGCGTATATCTCTGAATGCGCTGGAGGAAATAGGTAAACCTTATCAGGATCACGGCGTCGCGCTTATGCGTGGCGAACAATACGGTCATGCTTATGTCGCGATGAACCCAAAGAGTAAGGTACCGATGTTGAAAGTAGGGGATGTATTCCTGACCGAGACGCCAGCTATCCTGCACTACCTTGCTAATACCTCGCCCGAAGCAAGACTGCTTCCCTGTTCTGATTCTATAGCGCAAGCGTTGAGTTTGGCGGACCTTTCGTGGTGCGCGAGTTCGTTGCACCCGATGGTCCATCGGATTTTCCGTCCAAGCGCCTACGCCGCAAATGATACGGCGCAAATCAAGGCTGACGCCCTTACGCAGTTTAGCGCGGCTGCCTGCCTCATCGAACAACGGGTTTGTGAAAACCGCTGGTGGTATGGGGATGCCTGGTCGATTGTAGATGTCAATCTATGTTGGCTATACAGTACAGCCGCCCAGTTTGGGTTTGAGTTGAACAATTACGCTGGATTAACTCGTCATCGTGAGCGCGTAGAACAACGCCCTTCGTTTCTGCGCGCTCTGGAGCGCGAAAGAGATGCAGTTCATCGCTTTGAATTACCGCTGCCTGCGGGGGTTATGCTCTAACTAGTGTGATGTGGACCGGCGATTGGCGACGGTTCCACATCCAGAGGTTGATCTCGTGCCAGAGCGCCACAGGTCTTTGCGCGTGTTCATGCTAACGGTAACGGTCCAACTAGCACTTATTCCATTTTTCGAGCCAAGCAGCAGATACCTCAGTGTTCTTCAAGTATCGAGGCACCTGGCCACGCAACATTCGTATGACGTTCTCATGCATAGCGGGTAGAAATTCTTCTCGAGCATCTTTGGTTTGACCAACCATGTGTGGTGTCAAAATGACGTTATCAAACGCCAGTAACGGACTGTCACGCGAAAGCGGCTCGGAAGCAAAGGTGTCTAATGCGGCACCTGCGATCCGCTTGTTTTCCAGCACCTCCTCTAACGCGGCTTCATCGATCGCTTCCCCTCTAGCAGTGTTTACAAGAAACGCAGAAGGTTTCATGAGGCTCAATTCATGGCGGCCAATTAGTTGGGTGCTTTGCGGTGTGATGCTTACTAGAACGAACACGACATCACTTTCGCGCATCAGTGTGTCAAGATCCACTGCCTTGACGCCAAAGGTTAAGCGATCCGGATTCAAGCGCGGGGAGTATGTAAGCATTGTTGTGCCAAAGGCGTAGAGCCGTGATGCCATTGCTTGTGCAATTCTACCGAAACCAACAAAGCCCACAGTCTTACCGAACAGTGCCGTCGCCTTCGGATAGTGTGGCTTTTTCAAACCTTCGCGCATTCGCCATTCAGAGTCACGCAAGTCATATAGAAGGTTAAGGGCAAGCATGATGGTTGCCTCTGCAATGCCGATGACGTTTCCTTGCGTGGCACCGTGGGCAATGGCGATATTGAGTTCATTGGCGGCAACTATGTCCACCGACTCTACGCCCGTCGTCGGGAAGCATAGTCCACGTAGGCGAGGAGAACTCGCCAGTAGATCGCGGTTACAGTCATGGCGTATAGTCATGACTGCGACGTCCACATTGCTCAGCAGTGCCAGGTCCTCGCTGCTGTAAGTTCTTCGACCTTCTGCATCGGATGGTCCGCGCACCACGTCGACACCATCTGATAGCAGCTTAGCCTCCAGAGCATCAAGCAACTGCCATTGGACGCTGTCGCTACAAATGAATACACGACTGTCCATAGTTAAACCACGAAAATAGTGTTAGAGGTCTTTAACATCGGTTCAGCCTTACCGTTGGTGATTAGAAAACTCAGGTTGACCGGGAAACCCCAAGCCTGCTCGGCATGCACGGTCGGGTGCACCGAAAACACCATATCTTTTTGAATAACCAGATTTTCGCCAGATGGCGTCGCAGCAGGTCGCTCGACGAGATCAAGGCCCTGTGCATGGCCTAACAATCGCTGCTCGGGTGGATAGCCCTTGCGAACCATGAACTCATCATTGACCCTCAGTAACTCACTGACTTGGATTCCCGGCCGCAACATGGAGACCAGAGTGCTCTGGATTTCCAGCACGTCAGCATGGGCTCGGGCGAGCGGGGCGGGAATTTCGCCGATGCACAACGTTGGCATTGCCTCGCTATAGTAGCCTTCGGAGTCGCTGCATTCGATCAGCATCGCGAACTGATCACCTTTTTCCATGACCCGGTCCTGCGGGCCTGCGTACTTGCAGGGTTGCCCTGGTGGGGCGGAGCCGGCCATGAACGTTTGAGACGCGCTGCCCTGTGTGCACATAAAACTGCGCACAACCTCGATAATCTGCTTAGGTGCCAAGCCTGGGCGAACATTAGCGCGAACTAATTCCACCGCTTGATCATGCAAGGCGGCTGCAGCTCGCATGTGAACCAACTCCTCATCGCTTTTGACCGCTTTGATCGCAGCAAGGCTGTCAGTGGCGTCGACGAAGTCAACGTCCGGCAATAATTTTAGGAAAGTCGCGTAGGTAGCGGCAGACAAGTAGCCCAGGCCGACGAAGCCGATTCTTTTAGGGGCGCAATCGCGTATTTGATCAATCAATGCTGCTGCATGAGTATTGGCCAACAGGTTAGGTTGCGCGCAGGTCGCAATATGGCGTACGCCCTCGGAATCATAAGGCCGATGGTGTACAGCATCGCCATGAGTTGCGAGTATAAGATCTCCCTTGACTGGGAAAGCCACTAGGGTGCCAGCAAGCCCAACACGTCCGGCTAGCCATTTGGCATAACCGAAAGGGTGGCCCAGTGTGCATACGATCCAGTCCAGACCATCTTCGCGCATTACTGCGCGCGTGAGCGACCAACGACGCTGCATCTCTTCTTTAGACATCATTTGATTCAAACTCCTGCTCTGCAGGTACAGAGCTTGGATAAAAAGCAGAGAGAATGTTCTGGCAGTTACGGCGCTGGACTAATGATGGAACAGGGCCGATCAATGCCGTTAACGTTCAGTTCGAAACGGCTTGCAGCAACTGGGGAGCGCTCAAGCGCAGATGAGCTAGTTCGGCAACTTGCTGACCAACGAGCTCAAGTTGTCGTGAGGCTGCGGCGTCGCTACAAGCGCCTTCGCGAAAGATGCCGCCGGACGTGTTGATCGCCGCGCCCAAGGGCGTTGGCCAGCCGCGCAAGGCGTGAACGATCGAGCGCAAAGTGGCTATAGTGCTTGTGGTCGCCTGCCAACCATAAGCCGTAGCAATGAGTCCTACGGGGATTCCGTCGAAATAGGCGCGCGAGTCTTTTGCAGTCTCTTCGACATAATCGATAGCGTTCTTGACTAGGCCTGAGATTGTGCCGTGATAGCCGGGGCTGGCCAAGATGATGCCGTCGGCATTGCGTATGGCCTCGATTAACTGCTGTCCAGCCGGGCATCCTACCGAAGCCGGTGTTAGGTAATGCGGTAATTGGGCAAGAAACTCACCTCCGAACAACTGAATTTTGGCCCCCGCCGATTGTGCTGCCTTGAGTGCCAGCTTGAGTGCTTGTTCGGTGGAAGACCCCGCGGTAGCTGTGCCGCCGACGCCGACAATAAATGGCCGCCTATCTACATCGTGTTGATTGTTGGTTTTCATGACCGTTTCTCGCTGGACAAACATGTGAGTGCATTCCGACGCGCCGCTCATGGTGAGACAAAGCGTCAGTCTGCGATATAAATCAACCGTTGGATCGATATCGCAGAAACAGTCTTTCTCAGCCCACTTGGGACTGCTGGAGGGAAGTGTCTACCAAGCTTTCCGCGTAGGCCGCGTAGAGCGAGATGTTTCCGGACTGGTGTTGCGCAACACACCGAACATCTCGCCAGCGCCGCTGCTGGATGTTCGTCATATATATTGAGCCACTGCCAGAGAGATCAATTATTTCGTCCATAATGCGCGGGCACTCGTGGTGCAGCAGGGCGTTCGCAGCGCCAAGCTTGGCCGCTTCTTGCTCTGTCACGTCGCGCTCTTGCGCCGCGCACATATCTAGAGTCGCAATACATTGCCGGTAGAGCGCTTCCAAAGCGTCGAATCGGACGGCAAGCTCTCCAAAGCGTGATTTAAATACCGGTTCATCTCGCATCAGCACTGCCGGGTTGAATGCCGGTTTGCGGTCTAGTGAATTGGTTGCCAATTCAACGAGGGCCGCCTTTACCGCACCAATCAGAACGGCGCCATGGTAAGAGTCCGTCGCAACGGGGAGGCGGATTCGGTATAACGGTGCATCTATGTTCGAGGGACCCCAGAGCGGGCCTTGCCTGTCCTCGGCGATGAATACGTCATGCATCTCCAAGTCATCACTTCGGGTGCCACGTAGGCCGACTGCATCCCAGGTTGGGATGACCTTCACATGCTCATGGGAGACCAAGCCAATACGGAAATCCGGTTGTTTACCGTCCGCACCTTTGCGCAACCCATTTTCGTCTCGGATGAAGAATCCGACGCTGACCCACTTGAACTCCCTCGCCCCACTCGCAAGCGGCCAGCGCCCGGAGAGCCTATACCCTCCTTCAACCGGGACAGCAAGGCCCTTTGGGGCCAGCGCACCTTTGGACCAAGTGTCCGGCCCGGCGGCGTAGTACGTATCCAATGTCTCGCGAGGTAAGCGAGCAGTGAAGTACTGCGAGCCGATAGCAATCATTAAATGCCATGCCACGGACGCGTCTACGGCGGCGATCTTCTCGATGACTTCGCAAACTTCGGACACCGACATTTGCCCGCCACCGTAATGTGCGCTAAGCGCCATACGAAAAGCACCTGTTGCCTCTACTTTTTCTAGGAGGTCCATAGGCACAGCGCAGTTTTTCTCTATTTCTGTAGCTCTGGTGGCAATTTCAGAAATCAATGCGGCCACTTTTGAGAATACAGAGTTTTCATGAAGGCGAATAACGGCAGCTTTATTAGACATGTTGTTCATCATCGATTCTCCTTGCTGGAGGTCAAGATTCAAAAATGATACTAGACCTTTATTGTGTTTTGTCCATATTGATGCTCGCTAAGCATTAAGTCAAGCGGCGTATTCTTGTCACTGCCAATGTAAAACCGCCCCCTGGCGCCGAGGCTAATATGACCCTTGGGCGATCAAAATGGCTTTTTAGCTGCCCTGGTGTTGGCCCAGGCGCAGTCAGTGGAAATCAGGGTATTGGCCCGTCAGGGAGTGGCCATCAAAACTATCGCACCCTTTCTCGGGTTCTCGCGTAACACCATTCGCGGGTATCTGCGCGGTGAAGCGTCGCAAACGCGTTATTCGATGTGGGCAACGCACCGGGGCAGGCTCGACGTCTTCAGCGCGTCTCTTCGAGAGCTCCTAGACGCAGCCCGGTCGCATTGGATTCAGCCGACGGTACTGCTTCGCGAAATCCAGGCGCAAGGCTATGCCGGTGGCGCCAGCCGGCTCAAATCCTGGTTGGCGCTGTTCAAGCGCCCGCTTCACGACCCGGCAATGCGCTTCGACACTTGGGGCCAGCAGGGCCGCGACCCACTCGAGGCCTTCGTCGCCGCGATTGTCTACAGCCGCGCCGCTTTGGTGCTCGCTAGGTTAGCGATGCCTGGCTGAACGGTTTGCGTGAGGCCTTAGCCTATTTCGGCGGGGTACCGGAGGAGGCGCTGTTCGTCAGCGCGAGCGCAATCAACCATTTTTGCCGAGCGATCGGTCGAATGACGTTATCGACGAGATTGACATCCAATGTGTAACTCACCGCTCACCGCGACAGCGTCCGGACGCCGCTTAAGGCTGTTATCCATGGATTTGTCCGGCCAGCCGTCGTTGGTCACACCTTAATGAGTCGACTGCAACCAATCGTGCAGCATTTGCAACTTGGGTCTGTTTCTTGGCGCGCAATTGTTGTCGCTGTTTATGTGTCGAGGTTCCCGCCGCGTCCTCCATCTCGTAAAGCTCGGCAATCCTTTGCCACACCTCGGCGGCCACAGGGTCTGATTGGCCACATGCAGATCGAAGAACTTGCGCCGTATGTGGGCCATGCGGCGGACTTCGGTGACCTCCAAAAGCCAGCAGCGTCGTGAAATAGGTCGTTGCTGCGCGGTACGCACCCACAGATGTGCTGTCGCCGATGAAGCCCTCCCGTGGTCAGACAGGTGCGGGTCGATGCTGAGGTCAGGTTGTCACGACGGCAAACCACCGATCGGAGGTTATGCCATCGTTGTTGTCAACGTGCCAAAGCGAATCGCGAACTTCACGATCATGACGATACGGCTTTATTCGGCGGCAACCGCAGGCACATCCGGACTCTGCTGTTCTTGCCGGATCAATTTCGCCAGATGTCTCCGGGCTCGGATCGGTCCGAGGTCCGTTTTGAGGATCGCGGGATCATGTTCCATTAAATCCCTATCCCCTAGAAGCCTTTGTTGCGCCTCGATGATTGGAATATCCTCGTTCTGGAAAATCGACAGAACTCCATCGCGCATCGCCTGTGTAAGTTCGCCGTTCGCAGGATCGAGGGGTTGGCCGCCGCGAATGAAATAGTGTGTGCTGGTCTCCGTCTCCGGGGTAAGCATGTGGGCGCTGGGAAGCAGAATACAGTCATCGCCACTGTAGTAATCCACCTGGAGTCGGATCAGCGAGGGCGCATCCCACCGTTCGACTTGGATCGTTTTGCCGATCGTCCCAAGCGAAGGCTTGAGCTGCGCCATGATGGGCAGAATGTTGTCGTTTTCTGCGATGTTGACGATTGTGATCTGATCGCCTTGCTGGGTCACCTTCTGTTCATTGCGCCCCGCCCAGCCGTCCGAAGACAGGAAGGGATGCAAAAACTCTGCGTGGGTCAGGTCAAGCAGATTGTCGACCATCAGTTGATAGTTCGCCTTGCAATGAAGAACGCCAGTGAACCAGCCCATACTGTCGTCGTTGCGGTCGGAATAGTTTGGAATCAGTGTGGGATCAGCCCTATCGGCTTCACCCATCCAGATCCACAACAGCCTGTGGTTATCGACGATCGGATAGGTCTTCAGCTTGGCGCGGGGCGGAGCCACTCCGCCCAGAGGCATGGAGACACAGGCGCCCGTGCCGTCGAAACGCAGTCCGTGATAGGGGCACTGGATCGTGTCCTCGATAACTTTTCCCTGGTTGAGGGGCGCCATGCGGTGGGGGCAACGATTGTCCATCGCGACCACATTGCCGTCCGAGGTGCGATAGATCAGCACCGGCTCATTGAGCAAGGTTCGTGCGAATGGCTTATCGGTTGCTTCTTCAGCGTGTCCCGCGATGTACCAGCAGTTTCTCAAATAGGCCACTATATCTCCTCCCAGAGATGAATGGGGTGATGCTTCACCTCCAACCCGCGTTCGGATTTAGAACTGAGCGACACCTTCGGATGCCACGGTATTAATCAGAGAGCCGATAGATGCGACCCGTACCTCTACAGTATCGCCTTCCTTCAGGAAGACTTGTGGCTTACGTGCCATGCCGACACCCGGAGGCGAGCCCATGCTGATAATGTCGCCTGGCGCGAAAACATAAAACTGCGAGAAATACGACACCATCTCGGCCGGCCCGAACACCAGATCTTCCTGAGTAGAGGACTGCATGATTTCACCGTTTACCAGGGTCTCCATGTGATATGTAAACGGCGACGAGAGCTCGTCCTTGGTTACGATCACCGGTCCGATCGGTGAGAATGTAGGATAGTTCTTGCCGAGCACATTGCGTTCCCATGCCTGAGCGGTGGGTGCAGGGCCCTTGGCGGTAACGAACGGGATCACATATTCGCGCGCCGAAACGTCATTCATGAGTGTGTAGCCGACGACATAGTCGAGCGCTTCCTCTACCGAAACGCGGTGGCAACGTGCGCCAATGACGAGACAAAGCTCTCCTTCCCAGTCCAGCATATGGCCATGACCGGGGGGCGGCACGATAGCCGAGCCCGAAGCGGAAAGGGCGCTTCTCACTTTGTGGAAGGCGCAGGGGTAGCTAGGCGGCTGGTCGCCCATTTCATTCAGGTGTCCGTGCGAGTTCATCGACCCTGAAAGCACGAGATCCGGATCGGGTACGACCGGTCCTAGAATGATCTTGCTAAAGGGTACCAAGGCAGCGGCCGACACAAGGTGTTCGCGCGTCTCAGGATCGGCGACGAGGGCTACGATGCGCGCGATCAACGACAGGGTATCGGCCCCTCCGGCCAGCA
Organism: Pseudomonas sp. Z18(2022); assembly: GCF_036346535.1. Classification (NCBI taxonomy): domain Bacteria; kingdom Pseudomonadati; phylum Pseudomonadota; class Gammaproteobacteria; order Pseudomonadales; family Pseudomonadaceae; genus Pseudomonas; species Pseudomonas sp. Z18(2022). Next base: position 238,612 of record NZ_JAOTOA010000001.1, on the reverse strand, counting down.
AGGCGGTCATCCGATCGGGAACATCGCTGGCGAGGGCAATCACTTCACGCGCGACAACAAGGTCGAGCACATCATCGCCGACAGCTACGCTGGGATGAAAGGTATCCCCTACACAAACGGTTAGCAGCTTCATCAAAATCCTCCAAAAGCAGTTTCCCACGCTGTGCTGCGTGGATTCTTATCATGACCCAGGTCCAGCCCGGGGTGAGTTCTCGTCGATCAGGCACTATAATAGCAGTTATAATAAGTGTTCTCTATGCTAAATATGGACAAATTATAATTTTATGGATCTTGTGATCGAAGTGCCCTAGACGCCCTGACTGTGCACTTCAGGAATGAGCCGATGTTTTACGAACCTGACAAGAATGACCGTAGCCTTCTGGTCAACCCCTTCAAATCGACGGTGACCCTGGCCGATCAGCCAGATCAACAACAACGGATATGACCCTGCCTATGAGATGTTTTCCGCAGGCGGCGACCTTCAATGCTGTGGTCGTAAGGAAGCGTTGGTCAATGCGATGGTATCGGGCGAATTCGTCAGCAATGTCGGAGAGTTCGGCGCCATGCAGGAACTGAAGATACGTGAGGTCAAGCAAGTTCTCGATCAGCAGCGTGTATTTGTCAAGGGGGGGCGGGTGTCGCCCTCAGCAAAGTGTCAGTCGTCGACTTCGACTTCGGGAAAAAGGATGTGTGTAAGGTCACCGATCAAGTGCGTTAGGTTAAACGCCCCATTTCCATGTAAGCGCAGCTGCCAAGCCACTCATGGACCGCCTCGTAGGCGATGAGCTTGCCGGTGCAGTTGCCAAACGCGCCGAGCATACAGAGGTAGTTCTTGATCTCCCAGCCGCCGTTACCGCCCGCATTGAAAATGTCTTCGTCGGAGATGACTGCGAGCGCCTCGACGTCGCCGGATTCGAGGTGCTTGATCACCAGCCTGTCCCAGACCTCATTGAGCTGATTCATCTGCGCATTGCCAGGCCAGTGAGCGATGCCGCCGCTGGCGAACACCGCAACCCGTTCGTTGCCACTCCATGCGTCGACCGCGTCCGCTATCGAACGTCCAATCTGGTAGCAGCGACGGCTGTCGATCAAGGGGTCGACGCCGGTGTTCAAGTAGACCGGGATCATCCGGACGCGCTCCAGCGGACGAATCACATGGTGGTATGGCACGAACACTGAGTGGTCCACCGTCAGTGATTTCGCGACCGCCCAATCGACGCCGTTGCGGTGGCCGTAACGCATGATGTGCTGGGCCAGCGGCTCATTGTTGGCGATACGGCTGCGTGGAACGGTGAGCCAGGGCTCTACCGGCCCATACAGGTCGCCGATGCCGATCAATACCGAAGGGATGCACTGCGGACCAAATAGCGTGTAGTGGTCGTCACCGACCACGATGACGGTGTCGACCTCTAGCTCGGTCAGGCGGCGCCCGATGGTTGCGAAGGCGTCCCAGCAGACCTGACGCTGCTCTGCGGAGGGCGCATCCGGCATTACACACATCAATGGTACGTGCGGTACGATGAATCCCGAAACGATAGTTGCCATGCTTCTAAAGCTCCTTGCGCGTGTTTATGTTGGGTTGTGTGCGAGGGCAGCAGAAGTCGCCAGGACCGCAGGCTCTTCCGTCATGCCCATCTTGACTAGGTATTCGTCGCGCTTCTCGATGCCGTAGACGGCCGTGTAGCACAGCAGCAGCAGCATCGGACTGACGCCACGTTCGTGCATCGCACGCACTTCCCAGTTCAAGATGTCCGAACGGTCCTGTTGCGACATGAAGTACTCGTCGAAGAGGCTTTGCGCCTCGGTCTTGAAACGCTGCATGTGACCTGCCTTGTATGCGAGGTCGTACAGAAAAGCTTCAATGGTGAAGCTGCTCATAGGTGCTCTCCCGAAGCTTGTGTCTCATTGCCGAGTACCATTGCGCCGCGCAGTTGATCCTCCTTTTTCATTTTCAATAGCTTCATGTCAATGTTGGCCTCTTTTGAGTGTGTTGCAGGGTCATTGCCGAACGTTAGGCAGCAAAGTTTGACCTGGATGCAAGTTACAAATTTGACTTCGAGGTAACCACCTCCAATTCAAGACGGCGTTGGCAATGTGCGCGGCTTTGTTATAGCTCATTCCGAGGTGACGTCCGAAAGCGTCCCAACGAGCGTCTTCAGTGGGATCGATACATCGCTCAAGTCCTGTGTTTTGGCTGCCACACGACCTACGACGAGCGCTTTTCCCTGCACGTAATCTTTGGCGGCGTTCACACAATCCAGCGCCACCACTCGACCCGCTTTCAGATACACCAGCGAGAACGAACGGTCTTCAGGGTTGCCCCGCAATACTACCTGTTCGTATCCGGTGGACAGGCCTACCGTCTGCAGATGCAGGTCGTACTGGATGGACCAAAACCAAGGCACGGCGCGGTACGGTTCGGGATTACCGATGATCGCCTTGGCAACGCATAGAGCCATATCGTGGGCGTTCTGTACCGATTCGAGCCGTATTTCCGAGTAGTCGGTGAACACGTTGGTATGCAGCGCGCAATCGCCGATTGCGAATACGTCCGGCAACGAGGTCTGTCCGTACTCGCCGACTGCGATGCCGTTGCCGCTTGCAGCACCGGCCGCTCGCAGAGGCTCGACTGAAGGGACAATACCGATGCCGACGATGACCATATCCGTCGCAAACACCTCACCGCTGGCGAGCCTCACGCCGATGGCGCGGCCAGCGCGTCCCTCTATGCACTCAACCTGCTCGTTCAGCCGGATATCAACGCCGTGGGCGCGGTGCTCTGCCTCATAGAACCGTGACAAGGGTTCGCCGGCGACCCGTGCTAGTACCCGGTCGAGCGCTTCCAGCACTGTCACCTGCTTGCCCATTTTTGAGAGCGATGCGGCACATTCCAGTCCGATATAGCCGCCGCCGACCACTACCACCCGCATCGTTGTGTCGATCTCGGCATGCAGATTGTCCACGTCGTCACGCGAGCGTATGGTGTGGACGCCGGCGAGATCATACCCAGGGCATTGGAGTTTTCGCGCTTGACCGCCAGTGGCCCAGACCAGTTGGCGGTAACCGATTACGCCGCAATCGTCGGTTGTTACGCGGTGCGCCGATGGATCGATCGAGACGACTCGAAGACCGCGCAACAAGTCCACCCCCCGATCGACCCAGAATGCCTCCGGCCGAATTAGGATGCGGTCAAAGGATTTGATACCGACAAGATAGTCCTTCGACAACGGTGGCCGCTCGTAGGGGATCTCGGGATCGTCGCCAACGATGGCTATCGAACCTTCAAACTTGAGTTGCCTCAAAGCTATCGCCGCTTGTGCGCCGGCATGGCCGGAGCCGACAATCAATACGTCGTAGGTGATAGTCATGGAAATTGTTTCCTTAGCGTTCGGTTAGCACGGGGCATCAGTCTTCGGGTGCGAGCGTTACTCGCAATCCGTCGAACTGTTCCTCGAATTGGAGCTGGCATGACAAGCGCGACCTGGCGTTTCGATAGCTCGAACTCTCAAGCAGAGCGTTCTCGTCCTCGCCGAGCACAGGGAGGCGATCCACAAACGCTTCGTCGACGAAGACATGGCAGGTTGCGCACGCGCAACAGCCTCCGCATAGCGCCCGCATTTCATCAACGCCTTGGTCCCGCATGGTTTCCATCACGGAACGCCCCGGCTTGGCCTCTATGGCTGTCTCTTCTCCGCTGCGGGTCGTAACCCAGATTTTCAACACAGGGGAAGTCCTCTTTCGTTCCCATAGGCGCCCGCTTTGGGAGGCTTTCCAATGCCGGCCCCAAGGGGTGATACGTCTCTCGGTTCAGCCCACCGCAGCAGCCGATCCGATTTATTGGACATATTTCTCATTATCGATTCTCCTCGCTGGAGATCAAGCGTAAAAAATGAAACAAGATCGTTATTGTGTTATGTCCATATTGTTGCTCGCTGAGAATTAAGTCAAGAGGCGCAGGTGTAGAGGTGAGAAAATACGTATCCCGAAGCTTCTGACATCCTGAACGCTAGCTAGACATTTCCTGCAACGCAGGCCTTTAAGCATGCTGGCCCCTAGGTGCTCAACGATCCACTGCTCGATTTCCTGTGAGTCCCAGCCTACCGCACTCAATCCAATGCATTTGGCTGGCGGGAACTTACCTTCTTGTAGATATGCGCACGTTTGAAGCCGGTTTTCCGCTCCACCTCGTCGCGACGCATGATGCGGCGTTCGACCAGTGGTTGAGGTGTTCCAGCAATTAAGGTGGGGGCATGAAGGTCACTCCTGGCGCCGATTGGCGGGTTAGGAAGTGACCAGGATTCAGTACCAAAAAATGAGACGAGTCATTGCAACGCTAGGTGACTGTTCGACCTGCAAGCGCTGCACGAGCAGAGTGACGTTTTCTGTTACGCCTACAAATAACTCAGATGGAGAGGTTCCATTCTTACTTGGTGCACACGTTTTATTTCGTACGCCTGCTTCAATGTTATTACTTGGTGTGCTTGCTGGTTCGGTTACCTGAGATCTAGAGCTTTACGCGACATGCCCACAAGGAGGTCATGCGATTTGATTTTGCGAGCCAGGAACGATATGCGGAATTGCCCGAACGGCACTGACGTTAAGCCGTCAGTGCGCCCCAAAGAGACGATCATCAGTTTTCCGGAGCCCTTGCCCGGCAAAGCTGGCTTGTAAGGCTTCAGTTTGGTTTGCGAAGGTGTTTCGGCCGCGATCAGGCGCTTGAGGTTACCTACTACAGACTTGACGTGAAGCCCTGCAACGATCGCCAGCCTGTTCTCAGGTAGGTTGGTCACATCGCCTACAGCGAAGACCGTTGGATGACTGGCTACACGCAGGTATGAGTCGACTTTGACCAGGCCGTTGGCTTGAACCGCATCCGGCCAGGAGTCGGCGACAAAAGCGGTTGCCGGACGGATCCCCGCTGCCCAGATAATCGCGTCTGCCGGTAGGATTCGGCCGGTGCTGGTGATCACTTTGCCATCCCCGGGTTGCTTGCTTACCGACGGTGTCGTGACGGTTTCACCGAGCACCAGATTGACACCCTTAATACGCAAGTACTTTTCCGCCCAGCCAGCAAACTTGCTTGGCGCTTTGTCGAGTACACGACCTTCGCCGTGGACGAGCGTCACCTCAACATTTGGCAAGCTTTCGCGCAACTCAGCAGCGGTCTCCACGCCGACTGGGCCTGCACCAACAACCACGACAGCGCGCGCGGTGCGTAACCGCTTGTTCAATGCCAGAAGCTCTGCGGCTCTCTGTAATTCAGTGGGTGCCTGCGCCTTAATAATAGGGTCTAACGACGCTGAACCGGTGGCAATTACCGCATAGTCGAAGGAGAGGGTTTGCTGACTACCATCCGCTAGAGCTACTTTGGCACTAGCGTCATTCAGCGCCGTGACCCGCCCCTGTAAATGCTGAGCAGAACCGATAAAGCTGGCGTACGGTATCCGTGCGGCCAGAGCGTCCGGTTCCACCAGTAGGCGTGGAACGGCCATGGGGACTTCCCAGTAGGTCTTGGGGTCAACCAAAGTGGTGTCGGCAATATCGCGCAGTTGATAGGCAATCTGATGTCCTGCTGCGCCGCCACCGATAACGAGAACTGATTTCTTGTCCATGCTGCTTCCTTCTTGATGGAGTTACGAGAGGTTCAGCGCGATGCAAGTGCCGCAAACGCGGGGCTGCGCTGCAGGCTCGCGATCGTGCGCTCACCTTCGGCCAGGGCAGCCGCGCTGGTGTGGACGGATGAGGAGCCATTTACAAGAGGATAGGGATGTTTAGCCGCAGACCCGATTACGAATTCGGCTTTGCCTTGCGCGACGATGTCGATAGCGCCACGCCCTTCAGCGAACACTGCCAGTTCCCGTTCGAGCACGAGCCCACCTGTCTCCAGCTTTCCAGCATTCGTCGCCAGCCAAGCGATTTCGTGATCAGGCGCTGGGTGGTAGGACCATCGTTCACCATCGGCCAGTCTCACGTGCAGGTAGGTAATCGACGCCGGCGCAGGGATCGGGCTCTCCTTGCCCTGGTAATTGCCGAGTAGGATGCGGGCTGGACCATCGCGCTCGATGCGATCGGCCTCGAAGTAGAGGCTTTCCGCAGGGGCAAGCTCCAGATGCGGAGGCAATGCTACCCACAGCTGGAAGCCTCGCATAAGGCTCCCAGGCGAAGGTTCGCCCGCGTGCCAGACGCCGCTGCCCGCTCGCATCCACTCCACCGATTCGTTGGCCATAGCCCCGCGCTTGCCGGTGGTATCGCCGTATGTCATGTGTCCTTCGAAGAACGCTGTGAGTGTGGCAATGCCTGAGTGTGGATGAGGCACGAAGCCGCGATCACCCGAATGTGAGAATTCGAACAAGTCCAGGAAAACGAACGGCTTGAGATGCTCGCCCAAGTCGCTCGGGCTCATGAGCCGGGTAATTGGGCCCAGGCGATGGCCTGGCGTGCGGAACTGAATAGTCCGGAGGGGGCTTGCGTTATCGTGGGAATGTGTCATGACAAATATTCCATCAAGTCGCGGAGGTGATTTTGCTACTGGCTGAATCACGGAGCGCGGGTGCGACCTCCGTCCCGATCAGTTCTATCGAACGAGCCATCACCTGCGGCCCAGCATTGGCCGCGCTCATCTGGAATGCCAGTCGGTCGATGCCACCAAGCGTGTCCGAAATGGCGTGGGCCTTGGCGATGACTGTCGTCGAATCACCGATTAGAAAGGCGCCCGACGGACTGCAGGCTGCATCGAACTGTGCACGTGTGACGGGACCCCATCCGCGCTCCTTGCCAACCTGCGTGAACGCATGTAGCCATCCAGGGTAGAATGCGTTCTGGGCAGCGCTGGGCGTATCGGCCAAAAAACCGGTGACATGTACGCCTACCTTCAGTTTTTCTAACGGGTGACCGGCCTGGAGTCCGGCCCGGCGATACATATCTATTAAGGGACGGAAGCGCGCTACGTCAGCTCCGATGATCGCCACCATCAACGGCAGTCCGGCGGTACCGGCGCGAGCGAACGATTGCGGTGTCCCGCCCACGCCCACCCAGACCGGCAGCACGTCCTGCATTGGCCGAGGATAGATACCCTGGCCGGTCAGTGCGTGGCGGAACTTTCCCGACCAAGTAACATGCGTCTGGCTGCGGAGTCGCTGCAGCAGCCCCAACTTTTCGGTGAAGAGCGCGTCGTAGTCATCCCGAGCGTGCCCGAACAGTGGATAGGCCTCGGCGAAGGAACCTCGGCCTACGGTGATCTCAGCGCGGCCCTGCGAGAGCAAATCCAGCGTGGAGAAATCCTGGAATAGCCGGACCGGATCGGCCGTGCTAAGCACGGACACGGCGCTGGTTAACTTGATCCTGCACGTACGGGAGGCAGCCGCAGCCAAGATCACCGCCGGCGAGGCATCGACGTAGTCCGGACGGTGATGCTCGCCGATACCGAATACATCAATACCAACGTCGTCGGCGAGCGCAATTTCATCAAGCAAAGCTGCGAGCCGTTGCGCTGGGCTGGGCACGCGCCCGCTAGCTGCATCGGGAAGTAGCGCTGCAAAGCTGTGGATACCGATCTCCATATAGTTTCCTTAATGGGGCATTCGTCGTTGCCAATGTGGTGAAGACAGAAATAGATTTAGCTGCGCTTGAGCAGCCTAGTAATGCTTTGCCGGCGCAGGTAGGCAATTGCGGACGTAATCAACAGGAGGACAATGGCTGGGGTTGGGTTACCCCCGATAATGAAAATGTGAGTCGCAATACCAAAAAGCATCGTAATAGCTAGCAACAATCCACCAAAAGCTGCAGACGCTGGAGCTAGCAGCGCCAACGCTCCCGCTATCTCAACGAGCCCAGTGGCGATACGGAACCATTGCCCAATACCAATCTGGTCAAAAATGCCCACCATCATCGGAACGCCTGCGAGCTTGGCCGTCCCGGCTGCGAGAAAAGCGGCTGCCGCAATTAGTTGCAACACCCATGATGCAATTCGAAGTTTTGTACTGGTTGATGCTGAAACGGCCGTCAAGCTTGTGTTCATAAGTTCATGCTCGTGATTTAGGAAGGGCAAACGTTTAGGCTCGGATTGCATCAATTTCAGCTTTGGCCTGACTTAGGGCTGTAGCTTTGGCTTCATCGCCGAGCGCGAGGCCTTCGGCACGAACGATGGTCACTTCGCTTAAGCCAATGAAGTTCAGCGCAGCGGTCAGCAGGCTCTCTTGGTGATCCAGTGCGGCCAGTGGGCTTGCACCGCTATAAATACCGCCGCGGGTCGAAGCGATGAACACCTTCTTGCCTTTAGGAAGCAGGCCCTCAGGACCATTCACCGTGTAGTGAAACGTTCGTCCAGCGACCAGCACGCGATCCAGCCAGCCCTTGAGCTGGCTCGGGATGGAAAAGTTATACATCGGCGCACCAATGACGATGACATCGGCGGCGAATAGTTCATCGATGTAGGCGCCGCCTTGGGCGATGTCCTGACCTAATTCGGGGGAGGCCGGCACGGCGCCTTGGAAGACGGCGAGGTGGGCGGGACTAAGATGCAGCAACGCGTCATCGACCAGATCACGGACAACAACGGAGGCGCCGGGGTACAGTGCAACCTGTTTGGCGACGATTTCGGCTGTGAGGTCTCGGCTGGCGGAGTAGTCGCCCAAGATACTGGCACTGATGTGAAGAATGCTGGTCATGCTGGCGCTCCAATCGAAAAAAAGGGAGGTTGCTAATTGGCTGTAGACGCGCCAGCATGATTTCATTGCATAATGCATCTGAATAGACGGTATATTCTTATGGATTGGATCTGAATATCAGATACATTTGGAGGTCATATGCTTGACGGTGTATCGCTGGACCAACTGCGAACATTCGTCGCCGCCGTGGATGAGGGCAGCTTCTCCGCTGCAGGGCGTCGGTTAGGCCGCGCACAATCAGCGATCAGCGAACTGGTGCGAGGGCTGGAGCAACAGTTGGGGGTCTCGTTATTTGATCGCGTCGGTCGTTATCCGCAATTGACTTCCGCTGGCACTGCGCTTCTTGTGCAGGCACGCGACGTGGTGGCCAGTGTCGATGCCATTAAATCGCGAGCCAAGGGCATGGCAGCCGGTCTGGAGCCCGAACTTTCGGTTGTTGTTGATGTATTCTTTCCGATCGAGGCGCTTGCTGGGGTGGCCAAGGAGTTTCGTGAGCAGTTCCCGGCTGTGCCGCTGCGCGTTTATGTGGAAGCGCTGGGGGCCACGTTCCAACCTGTGCTTGACCGGCAGGCCAGCGTCGGAATCGTCGGATTCCTGCCGGTGACTCCGCCAGGAATCATCACTGAGCCCCTGGTGAACATTGCCTTTGCCATGGTGGCTGCGGCTGATCACCCCTTGGCCGCTCTGCAAGGCCCAATTCCCCACAGTGAACTCGCCAAGCATATCCAACTCGTGTTGACCGACCGGTCCGAATTGTCGAAAGGTCGTGACTTCGGCGTGTTCTCACCCAAGACCTGGAAACTTGCCGACCTCTTCGCCAAGCGCGCGTTCCTGCTCAATGGCCTAGGTTGGGGAGGCATGCCGTTGCACACGGTACAGACAGACCTCGACAGTGGCCAACTGGTGCGGCTTCATATCGAGGAAGAACCTGCTGGTGGCGTGAGCATGTTGATGTCTGCCGTCTATCGAGTGGACGCTCCTCCTGGACCAGCAGGTCGCTGGCTCATTGAGCGCGTCATTGCTTGTTCGAAGCATCATTAACAAATTGGATCAGTTAAGGTAAAGCCTGAGCTCCTCCGTGTTTTTCCCCGGCAGCCTGTTTAAAATTTAAGTTGTGAAGACAACGGGGTGCATGATGGAGCCGTGGGTTCATGGGACCATTGACTGAGGGGGCCGTTTTAGCTTGGATGTGGACAGTTCTTTAAGTCTGAAGCGGTCCCAGAGTCAGTAGCTTTTCTGTAAGCGTAAGAGCACATCGGAGTTCGGCTGTCGCTCAAACAGAAGCAGGCTACGTGTCCTCCCTTAGAAAGCGGAAATGTGCCTACTTAGATGATCTGTGAAGATTGGACTTGCCCCTTCAAAACCGAACACCAACTCCCCGTTAAATTGATGCCTCTGCCAAGCGCCTAGGCTCCCTCGGTGAATGGTAGTTCAAGGCGCTGAGCGGATGCTGCTCATTGTAATGTTCGAAGGTAATTGCCAAGTTACGCAGCGCCGTGTCTCGATTCGACTTGGGCATGTACGCCATGTAATCACACTTGATCGTCTTTACGAAGCTCTCTGCCTGCCATTACTACCGGTGTGGTCGCCGGCTGTAAGCCGATCTGTCGAGCAAGCAGCCGCGTCTGTTCGGCGCTCTAGGCCGAACCGTTATCGCTGAGCCACTGCACCGGTGTTGCAGGCAGTTGATCACCGAAGCACTTCTCTACGCTTTCCAACATCAAATAGCGGATATTATCGCCGCTGTAGCCTGTTGGGCTGGCGACCCAACCTATGGCTTCGCAATCACAGCAGTCCAGAGCGATGGTCGCGCTAGGTTTGGCGCCGTGCCCGCAACGGAATTCAAGAACCGTCCGAGTATCCACGAGTATCGCTGGTTTTCACCGCAATACGGCCTTAGTGCCGATGTGGCACGTCGGGTTGTTTGATCCGGCGTTCAAGCCGCAAGTTGTGATCATGCATCACCCGGTAAACCCGTTTCACGTTGCTTGCGGGCAGCGACTGGGGTTCGCGTGTACGCCGCAGCAATCCCCAGACACGACGGTAGCCGTAGCTGGACAGTTCGCTGAGCTGTTGCTGGATTCGGCCACTAACTCAGCGTCGTTGACAGGCCAGCTTCGCCGTGCCTTTGGCAATACCGATTGCTTGATTCGAACCGTTCCGTTAATTGTGAGCGCGCCACACCGAGACATTCGCTGCCCAGCTTCACCCCGACAACAAGGGTGAGTGTGCAATCCACTTTCGGCACCGGGCGATCTCCACGGCTTCTTTGAGGATATTCGCTTCCATTGTGTTCTTGCCTAACATCCGGTGTAGTTCAAGGATCTGCTTGAGCGCATCGCTCAGTTCGAAGGCCGGCACCACGCGTCTCCCGCGCTGATCGGCTACAGGTTGCCGTCCTGATACAGCTTGCGCCACAGGAATAACTCATTGGCATTGATGCCGTTACGCCGAGCGACGACCCACACATTTTGCCCTGGCTCAAGGTTCTCTCGAACAATGTTCAGCTTTTGCTCTAGGCTCCAGCGGGGCGGTCGCTCCTGGCCGAGCAGCTCGCCACCCTTATCGTTGCTGTTAGTCATAAACAAACCCGTTTGCCTATCCCTTCTCGTAAGGGGGAAACGGTGTCCTGTCTTTCGTGGGGCTCGTTCAAGGGGGCACGGGAAATCATGGGCATGGGATCCAAATTTAAACGGTTCTCTATTTAGGTCTTTGATTGTTTGAATGAGTGTCGGAATCTCTGCAGTAATGGTTCGGTGTAGCCATTGGGTTGTGCGCAGCCCTCGAGCACTAGCGCGCAGGCCGCTTGAAAGGCAATGGATTGCTCGAAGTCTGGTGCCATGGGCGTGTAGAGCGGATCACCCTCGTTCTGTCCATCAACGACCCGCGCCATGCGTTGCAAAATTTCGAGGGTCTGATCCCGGGTGATCACACCATGTCGCAGCCAGTTCGCCATGTGCTGACTGGAAATGCGCAAGGTCGCGCGGTCTTCCATCAGGCCTATGTTATGGATGTCGGGCACCTTCGAGCAGCCGATGCCTTGCTCGACCCAACGCACCACATACCCCAGCAAGCCTTGTGCATTGTTTTCGACTTCCTGACGAATCTCCTCGGCTGTCCATGACGGGATGGTGACGACCGGCACGCTGAGCAAGCCGTCCAGTAATGCCGGGCTTACGCCACTGAAGTCTGTCGTTTCAAGGGACGTTTGCACTGAACGCACGTTGACCTGGTGGTAATGCAAAGCGTGCAGGGTAGCGGCGGTCGGCGAGGGCACCCACGCCGTGTTGGCACCCGCCTTTGGGTGGACGACTTTCTGTTGGAGCATGTCGGCCATACGATCCGGCATGGCCCACATGCCCTTACCGATCTGCGCCCGCCCGCGTAATCCGCAGTCCAGACCTACGAGCACGTTGTTGCGCTCGTAGGCCTCGATCCACGCGGTGCTTTTCATGTCGCCCTTGCGCAACATTGGGCCCGCTTCCATGGCAGTGTGCATCTCGTCGCCGGTGCGATCGAGGAAACCGGTATTGATAAACGCAACCCGTGAGGACGCCGCCGCAATGCAGGCCTTGAGGTTGACGCTGGTGCGCCGCTCCTCGTCCATGATGCCCATTTTCAGGGTGTGACGTTCGAGCTGCAACAGGTCTTCGATGCGGCTGAACAACTGCTCGGCGAAGGCCACTTCGGCGGGGCCGTGCATTTTCGGTTTGACGATATAGACGCTGCCGGCCCGGGAGTTGCCCCGGCGTTGCAGGTCATGCAGGGCAATCAGGCTGGTGATGACGCCGTCGAGAATGCCTTCCGGGATTTCCAGTCCGCCATTGTCGAGAATCGCCGGGCTGGTCATCAGGTGCCCGACGTTGCGGATGAACAGCAGCGAACGCCCGTGTAGCGTCAGTGAACTGCCATCAGCGGCGGTGTATTCGCGATCTGCGTTCAACCGTCGAGTGATAGTTTTACCGTTTTTCTCCAGGTCTTCCTTGAGGTCGCCCTTCATCAGGCCCAGCCAGTTGCGGTACACCTGTACCTTGTCGTCGGCGTCGACGGCTGCCACCGAATCTTCGCAATCGATGATGGTCGAGAGGGCTGCTTCGATCAGCAAATCCTTGACGCCGGCAGCGTCAGCCTGGCCGATGTCGCTCTGCCGATCGACCTGAATCTCGACGTGCAGATCGTTATTTTTCAGCAGAATGGCCGTGGGATCAGCGAGCGAGCCTTGGTAGCCGATGTACTGCGCGGCATTCGCCAAGCCGGTTTGACTGCCATCGTTCAGGGTAACTTGCAGCGCAGCCCCTTCAATGCCGTAACGCGAAACGGCTGTATGGGAGCCACTGCTCAACGGGAACGCCTGATCGAGAAATGCCCGCGCAAACGCGATGACTTTCGCCCCACGCACAGGGTTATAAGCCCGACTCGGCTCAGCGCCGCTATCCTCGGAAATTACGTCGGTGCCATACAGGGCGTCGTACAACGAACCCCAACGGGCGTTGGCCGCATTCAGCGCGTAACGTGCATTGACTGCGGGGACAACCAGTTGCGGTCCCGCCTGCACACTGATCTCGGTATCGACGTTACGGGTGCTGACGTTGACGTTCTCGGGTTGTGCGTGCAGGTAACCGATCCCGCTCAGGAAGTCGCGGTACGCCGCCATGTTGGTCACTGGGCCTGGGTGTGCTCGGTGCCAGGTATCGAGTTCGATTTGCAGGCGGTCCCGTTCAGCCAATAACGCGCGGTTGACCGGCGCTAGTTCATGCACCAGTGCGGCGATCCCCCCCCAAAACGTTTGCGAATCCAGGCCGGTTCCCGGCAGCACGTCCGAATCAACGAAACGCTGCAGGACAGGCGCAACCTTAAGGCCATGGCAGTTAACGAAATCGGTCACTTTTGTATCTCCATTACACGTTGTTTATCGAGCGCTGACAGCGTCACGTTCAGTTCATTTCAGGCATTGCGCGCCGGCCTTGGCCACCTGTGCATCCTGTTCGGCCTTGACCCCGGACACGCCGACCGCGCCGATCACCTGACCATCGACGATGATCGGCACGCCACCTTCAAGGGAGGTCAGCAACGGCGCCGACAAAAACGCATGGCGACCACCGTTGACCATTTCCTCATAGCCTTTTGATTCACGCCGACCAAGCGCCGAGGTGCGGGCCTTTTCGGTGGCGATATAGGCGCCAATCGGGGCGCAACCGTCGAGGCGTTCAAGGGCCAAAGGATGGCCGCCATCATCGACAATCGTGATGGTCACGGCCCATTGATTGTTCTGCGCTTCGGTGCGTGCGGCGGCGAGGATTTGGCTGACTTCGGTCTGGCTCAGTAGGGCTTTGTTTTTCATGTGGATTCTCCAGGGCTCGGTTAAGGCAGGGCGGCTTCGACCAGTTCGATCCAGTGCCGGACAGGGGTTCGGCCCGCACCGGCGAGATGCGACTGACAGCCGATATTGGCCGTGACAATGACTTCGGGGTGTCCGCTTTCCAGCGCATTGAGCTTGTTGTCGCGCAGTTGTCGCGACAGTTCGGGTTGAGTGATCGAATAGGTGCCCGCCGAGCCGCAGCACAGGTGGCTATCGGGAACCGCGGTGAGATTAAAGCCCAGACTCGTCAGAATCGCCTCAACGGCGCCGCCGAGTTTCTGCGCGTGCTGCAAGGTGCAGGGGCAATGGAACGCCAGACGCTGGCCGCTGTGTACGCCGAGCTTTTCCAGCGGCTCGTCACGCAGTACTTCAACCAGGTCCCTGGCCAGCGCACTGACTTTTTTCGCCTTCTCGGCATACGCAGGGTCGCCGCTGAGCAGGTGCCCATAGTCTTTGATAAACGCGCCACAACCGCTGGCAGTTTGCACAATCGCTTCAGCACCTTTTTCAATGCTCGGCCACCACGCATTAATGTTGCGGCGGGCGCGATCAAGGCCGGCACCCTGAGCGTCGAGGTGATAGTCCACGGCGCCGCAGCAACCGGCTTCACTGGCTGACGTCACGCTGATCCCCAGGCGATCCAGTACCCGGGCCGCAGCCGCATTGGTGTTGGGAGACAGGCTCGGCTGCACGCAACCTTCGAGCATCAGCACGTGTCGAGTGTGGCGGGTAGTCGGGCGTGGCTTCGCCGGATGCACGTTTCGCGGCAATTTCACGTGCAGGGTGTTGGGCAGTAAGGCACGGAACACCTGGCCGCTGCCGACCAACCCTTTGAACAGTCCCGGATTGGGTACGACTGCCCGTAACCCCTCGCGCAACAGCCGCTGGCCAAGTGAACGCGGCACCGCCGCATCGACCACCGCGCGGCCAATGTCCAGCAAGTTGTGGTAGTCAACGCCTGAGGGGCAGGTGGTTTCGCAATTGCGGCACGACAGGCACCGATCCAGGTGCTGCTGGGTTTTCTGAGTGACCTCGTTGCCCTCCAGCACTTGTTTGATCAGGTAAATGCGGCCCCTCGGGCCATCCAGTTCATCGCCGAGCAGTTGATAGGTCGGGCAGGTGGCGTTGCAGAAACCGCAGTGCACGCAAGTACGCAGAATGCTTTCGGCTTCTTCGGCGCGGGGCAGTTGGCGGGCGTGTTCGCTCAGGGTGGTCTGCATGGGTCAAAGCTCCGCGTACAGGCGTCCGGGGTTGAAAATGCCTCGGGGATCGAGTTGTTGCTTGAGGTTCTGGTGGTAGCGCATCAGTGCCGCCGGCAACGGTTGGAACGGACTGTCGATCAAACCGTGGCTGTAGCAGGTCACATGCCCGCCGACGGCTTCGACAACCTTGCGGATGAAGGCGGCTTCGGCGTTGGATTTGAGCCAGCGCTGAGCACCGCCCCAGTCGATCAGTTGACGACCGGGCAGGGACAGTTTCGCGGTGTTATTCGGCAAGGACAGACGCCAAAGCGGTTGATCCTCATCGAAGAAACTCAAGCGCTGTTCGTTAAGGTCGGCCCAGAACGACGCGTCCAGCAACTCGCCGCCCAAACGGTCGTGGGCGGCTGCCACCGAGCCTTCACCACCTTCAAGCCGCAAGTGCAGGCGTTGACCGTCATGACACGCGGCGCTGATCGGCAACGGCTGCTGGCCCCATTCCGCCAGGCGCAACAAGGCGCGATCGCTGTCGATGTCCAGGCTGATGCTCAAGCATTGACGCGGCTTAGGCAGAACCTTGAGCGAGACTTCGGTGATCAAGCCAAGGGAGCCATAGCTGCCGGCCATCAACCGCGACAGATCGTAACCGGCGACGTTTTTCATGACCTCGCCGCCGAAGCGCAAATGCTTGCCGTGCCCGGTGATGACCCGTGTCCCGAGAACGAAGTCGCGAACCGAGCCTGACCACGGGCGGCGTGGTCCCGAGAGCCCACAGGCGATCATCCCGCCCACTGTCGCGTCGTCACCGAAGGACGGCGGTTCGCAGGGCAGCATCTGCTGCGCCGCGTCCAGCTCTGCGGACAATTCTGCCAAGGGCGTGCCGCAGCGGGCAGTGATCACCAGTTCAGTCGGGTCGTAGCTGACGATGCCCCGATGGATGCGCGTGTCGAGCACTTCACCCGGGACAATGCGCCCCAGGAACGCCTTGCTGTTGGAACCCTGGATGCGCAACGGCGTGGCGTTTTGCAGTGCCTGGTTAACCTGTTCCAGCAGTGCGCCGCTGTCATCGATATCGTGTTCGCTGCGCATCAGAAACGCTCCAGTTCAGGGAAGGGCATCTGACCCATGTGGACGTGCATCGCGCCAAACTCGGCGCAGCGGTGCAGGGTGGGAATGTTCTTGCCGGGGTTGAGCAAACCGCTCGGATCGAACGCGGCTTTGACGGCATGGAACACGGTCAACTCATCGCTATTGAACTGCGCACACATCTGATTGATTTTCTCGCGGCCCACGCCGTGCTCGCCGGTAATGCTGCCGCCGACCTTCACGCACAATTCGAGGATCTTGCCGCCCAGGGCTTCGGCGCGATCGAGTTCACCCGGCTGATTGGCATCGAACAGAATCAGCGGGTGCATGTTGCCGTCACCGGCGTGGAAAACGTTGGCGACTCGCAGGTCGTATTCGGCCGACAACGCGGCAATCGCGTGCAGCACGCCGGGCAGTTCGCGACGCGGGATCGTCCCGTCCATGCAGTAATAATCCGGTGAGAGCCGACCCACCGCCGGGAAGGCATTCTTGCGCCCGGCCCAGAAACGCACGCGTTCAGCTTCATCCCTGGCCTGGCGCACTTCGGTGGCGCCGGCCTGTTCCAGCACCTGGCGCACGCGGTCGCAGTCATCGTGAACGTCGGCTTCAACACCATCGAGTTCGCACAGCAGAATGGCTTCGGCATCGACCGGATAGCCGGCATGGATAAAGTCTTCGGCGGCGCGAATGGCCAGGTTGTCCATCATTTCCAGACCGCCCGGAATGATGCCAGCGGCAATAATGTCGCCGACCGCACGACCGGCCTTTTCCACGGAGTCGAACGCCGCCAGCAGCACCTTGGCGGTTTGCGGTTTTGGCAGCAATTTGACCGTCACTTCGATGATTACCCCGAGCATGCCCTCAGAACCGGTGAACAGCGCGAGCAGATCGAAACCCGGTGAATCGAGCGCTTCCGAGCCCAGCGTCAGGTGTACGCCGTCGACGGTGAGGATGTCGACCTTGAGCAGGTTGTGCACGGTCAAACCGTACTTCAGGCAATGCACGCCACCAGCGTTTTCCGCCACGTTGCCGCCAATGGAACAGGCAATCTGCGAAGAAGGGTCCGGCGCGTAGTACAAGCCACACGGCGCGGCAGCCTGGGAGATCGCCAGGTTACGAACGCCCGGCTGGACGCGAGCAGTGCGAGCGGCGGCGTCGATGTGGAGGATGTTGTTGAAGCGCGCCATCACCAGCAGCACGCCTTTTTCCAGTGGCAATGCGCCGCCAGATAAACCGGTCCCGGCGCCGCGAGCAACGACTGACACTTTATTTTCATGACAGAGGCGAAGCACGCCTTGAACCTGGTCGATGGTTCGCGGCAGCACCACCAGCATGGGCGTGGTGCGATACGCTGAAAGTCCGTCGCACTCGTACGGCTTGAGTTCTTCCTGCTGATGCAGGACTTCCAGATCCGGCCATTGCGCGTGCAGGGCTTGCAGCAGTGCATTTTTGTCGACGTCAGGCAGGACACCGTCAACGCGTTCGTCGTAGAGAATGTTCATCGGTGCACGACACTCGCTTGTTTTTATAAGAGGTCTGTTTGCGTATGCAGCTGACTTGCATCATTGGCCCGAGGCGTTCTACTGTCTATGCGTTGTTTGGCTGGTCGAACCAGTTTTTTACTAGGCAGTTTCTTATTGTTTTAAAAAAAACAAGCTTAAACAGCTTGTTATGTTTGTGTTTGAGTCTGTACGGTTTTGATGTTGAGGCTGGTCATACCAGTTGGAGAGTTCGATGGACAGCACCGCGGTGACCCGTAATCCACAAGTTGCAGACGTGGTCTGTGAGCGAATAGAACGCCTGATCGTCGACGGGGTACTCAAAACCGGGCAGTTGTTGCCGTCGGAGCGGCGCCTGACTGAAAAACTCGGTGTCTCCCGCACTGCACTTCGCGAAGGCCTGAAGCTGTTGCGCGCTCGCGGGATTATCGAGACGGAACAGGGCAAGGGCTCATTCGTGGCCGACCTGTCAGGGCATGGTGCCGCATCGCCGCTGATGCATTTGTTCAGCTCGCAGCCACGAACGCTTTATGATTTGTTCGAGGTGCGCAGCCTGCTGGAGGGCGAGTCCGCACGCCTGGCGGCCCTACGCGGTACGGACGCTGATTTTGTCCTGATCACCCGCGCCTATGAAGCATTGCTCGATGCCCACAGCCGTTCGCTGGATGCGTCTGCCCACGCCCGACTCGACCATGCGTTTCACCTTGCGATTTGCGAGGCTTCGCACAATCCGGTGTTGGTGCAGACCTTGCGTTCGCTGACTGACTTACTGCTGAACACGGTGTTCGCCTCGGTCAATAATCTCTATCACCGCGAAACGCAAAAAAAGCAGATCGACCGTCACCACGCGCGCCTCTACAACGCCGTCACCAGCCGTATGCCGGAACAGGCGCGCAAGGCGGCCATTGCGCATATTCAGAGCATCTGCGAAAACCTCAAGGAAATCGAAGGCGAAGAGCAACGACTGGTGCGTGCCACGCTGCGGCTTGAGGGGTGGGCATAGATGCAGCCTTTGGATCATTTCTCCCTACACCTGTTTATTCTAGTCTGCGAGGAAGGCACCATCGCACGGGCCAGCGAGCGGGCATTTATTGCACCGTCGGCGGTTAGCAAGCGGATCTCCGACATTGAGGCCCGCTTCGGTACGCCGCTGCTCAAACGCAGCAAACGCGGGGTTGAACCCACACCTGCCGGTCAGGCTTTGTTGCGGCATGCCCGATCGTTGACGCGAGCGATGGAAAAGCTGGACAGCGAACTCAGCGAGTACGCCGAAGGAGCTCGCGGACATGTCCGGGTATTGGCGAATGTGTCGTCGATCATGGAGTTTTTGCCGGAGGAACTGTCCGATTTCATGATGGACAACCCGAGAATCCAGGCCGACATCG
This sequence comes from Pseudomonas sp. Z18(2022), assembly GCF_036346535.1. Classification (NCBI taxonomy): domain Bacteria; kingdom Pseudomonadati; phylum Pseudomonadota; class Gammaproteobacteria; order Pseudomonadales; family Pseudomonadaceae; genus Pseudomonas; species Pseudomonas sp. Z18(2022). Next base: position 219,418 of record NZ_JAOTOA010000001.1, on the reverse strand, counting down.
AAGAGCGTTTCAGCCCCGATGTGGTTCGTGGAGTGGCGGAGGGCAACGCTGACCTGGGCATATGCAGGCGGTCGACGGCCGTGGGCGATCTGGAGTTTCTGCCTTACCGCCAGGACCATCTGGCAGTCGTGGTGGGAGCGGATCATCCCTTGGCCGATCGCACTAGCATCGCGTTCTCGGAGACCTTGGATTTTGATCATCTAGGGTTGTCGGTGTTTGCCACACTCAATACCACCATGCGCGAAGATGCAGAGAAGCATGGCCGGGAGTTGCGTTTCCGCTCCTATGTGTCGTCATTCGATGCAGCGTTCCGGCTGGCTCAGTTCGGACTGGGCCTGGCAGTGTTCCCACTTGAGGCCGTGGTGCGATACGCCGAACTCTTCGACCTGCGCATCATTCCGCTGACGGACGATTGGGCGTTGGGTGAGTTCGTGATCTGCGTGCGGGATCATGATGCGCTGTCGCTTTCCGCGCGGCGCCTGCTGGATCATCTGCTGTTGCGCGCCCCATCACGTTAAGCGCCGTCCTGATCCTATCCATCGCGTCTGACGATGGATAAGGCCGTAAATGACGTCTTTTCGAGGTCCCGGCCTCTCTCTAGTCTGGAGCTGAGCTTCCGCCTGTGAGAGAACTTCATGACAATAATAACGATCAACGAAGTCGGCATGCGCGACGGTTTGCAAAGCCTCCAAACCATCATGCCCACTGTGTCCAAGCGCCTATGGATTGATGCCGCTTACGCGGCAGGTGTACGCCATATGGAAGTTGCTTCCTTCGTGCCTGCCAAGCTGCTGCCGCAAATGGCCGATGCCAAGGAAGTGGTTAACCACGCCCTCAGTTACCCTGATCTTATCGTCACTGTTTTGGCCCCCAATCTGCGTGGTGCCAAGGATGCGCTTGAGTCAGGTGCCCACCGCATCATTGCCCCCGTATCTGTCAGCGTGGCCCATAGCCTGGCCAATGTTCGTCGTACGCCGCTGGAAATGGTCGAAGAGCTGGCGCGGATGTGCCAGTTGCGGTCAGAGCTGGGCTTGCACGACGTTCAAGTGATTGCTGGGATGTCCGTCGCGTTCGGTTGTACCCGCCAGGGCGATGTGCCGTTGAGCGACTTGTGCGAATTAATTCGACACGTACTTGAGGCCGGTTGCGATCTGGTTTCGCTCGCAGATACCACCGGATATGCCAATCCCGCTCAGGTGGCGACTACGTTACAGGCGGTTCGAGCCATCGCCGGTGACAAGCTCAAGTCCGCGCACTTTCATGATACCCGCGGTCTTGCGTTGGCTAATAGTCTGGTCGCTGTACAGCAAGGCATTACCGAGCTGGATGCTTCTCTGGCTGGTCTAGGTGGTTGCCCGTTCGCCCCGGGTGCTTCCGGTAATACGGTGACCGAAGACCTTGTGTTCATGCTGCAAAGCATGGGCTACGACACCGGCATCGATCTGGCTGCACTGATCGAATCGCGGGAAGTGCTTCGCGCCGCGTTGCCGGATGAAACCCTGTACGGCTGCATCGCGCGCGCCGGTCTGCCACTCAATTACACGTCAGCCGCCATCCGCGCTTGAGCCGGTCCGATCGAGGAGAACAATAATGTCTAGACTTCCATTGGACGGCATTCGTGTCGTCGAAATTTCTCACATGGTGATGGGCCCGACCTGCGGGATGATCCTGGGTGATCTCGGCGCTGAGGTCATCAAGATCGAACCGACCCGCGGCGACGGCACTCGCCGTCTGCTGGGTGCCGGTGCTGGTTTCTTTCGCACCTTCAACCGCAACAAACAATGCATCGCCATCGACGTCAACACGCCGCAAGGGCGCGATGCAGTGCTGGAGCTCATCGACACCGCCGACGTGTTTATCGAGAACTTCAAACCCGGGCGCATGCAGGAACTGGGCTTCGGTTACGCAGCGATGCGTGAGCGTAATCCGCGCATCATCTATGCCTCGCACAAAGGCTTTCTCAATGGGCCTTACGACAATCGCCTCGCCCTGGATGAAGTGGTGCAGATGATGGCGGGCCTGGCCTATATGACCGGCCCCGTTGGCAGGCCCTTGCGGGCCGGCAGTTCGGTGAATGACATCATGGGCGGAATGTTCGGTGCCATCGGCGTGCTGGCCGCGCTCAACGACCGCAACGCCACTGGTGTCGGTCGTGAGGTTCAGAGCGCGCTTTACGAAAACTGCGTACTGCTTGCCGCTCAGCACATGCAGCAGTTTGTGGTCACTGGTCAGGCGGCCGCACCGATGCCGAACCGCATCAATGCCTGGGCGATCTACGACGTGTTTGACTTCGCGAACGGTGAGCAGATGTTCGTCGCGGCCACCGGCGAAGGTCAGTGGAATGCACTGTGTCAACTGCTCGGTCAGACCGCGTTACTCGATGATCAAACCCTCGCTACCAACAATGATCGAGTGATGCAGCGACCACGGCTCCTGCCTCTCCTGGCCGAGATATTTGCCACGATGGATGCTCAAGCGCTGGCCTTGGAGTTTGAAGCTCATAGCGTTCCCTTTGCACCAATACGTCGCCCGGAAGAGCTGTTCGAGGATCCGCACCTGTTGCAAAGCGGTGGTCTGGCGAATCTGGAACTTGAGGACGGATCGTTCACCCCCATGCCGCTGCTGCCGTTGTCACTCGATGGTGAGCGCCTGCAACCGCGCCAGTCGATTGCGCGTATTGGCGAGCACACCCATAAGGTTATGCGCGAACTCGGCTACAGCGACGACCACATTGCCGAGTTGTGTGCGGCCGGTGTTCTGAAAATCGACGCTCAGGTCTGAGGAGGTGCTGCCATGGCTATCTATCAATACGATACGCTGATCCCCGTCATCCATGCCGAAACCTTCGTCGCCGAAGACGCTACTGTCATTGGCAATGTCACGCTGGAGGAGGGTGTCAGTGTCTGGCCCCACGCGGTTCTGCGCGGTGACAACGAGCCGATTCGAATCGGTCAGCACAGCAACGTACAGGAAGGCGCGGTCTTGCACGCCGACCCCGGATTTGCGCTGACGGTGGGCAATGGCGTCACCATCGGCCACCAGGCCATGTTGCATGGCTGCACCATCGGTGATGGAGCGCTGATCGGGATTCAGGCAGTGGTGCTCAATGGCGCGGTCATCGGCAAGAACTGCCTGGTCGGTGCCGGCGCGATTGTCACCGAAGGTAAGGTGTTCCCAGACAACTCCCTGATTCTCGGAGCACCTGCCAAGGTGGTGCGAGAGCTGACGCCCGAAGCCATCGTGGATATGCGGCGTAACGCCCAGGACTATGTCGTCAAGGGGCAGGTTTACAGGGAAAAATTGATTCGAATCAGCTAAACCCGTTGAGCAAGGTCCTAAGGGCGTTGCCTCTCTCCAATAATTACAACAATGGAGAAACATCATGGTTGCCATGACTGGCGAAATCGCGCTTTCGCGCAGCGAAGAAACGATCAACGAGCTATTGCTCTATCGGCGTGTGGCTTGGCGCATCATGCCGCTGGCCATTATTTGTTTTCTGTTTTCCTATTTTGACCGGATCAACATCAGCTTCGCCAAGACCCAGATGCAACATGAGTTAGGCTTGACCGATGCGGCGTATGGTCTGGCCGCGAGTATGTTTTTCATTGGCTATGTGTTGTTCGAAGTGCCTAGCAGCCTGGGTCTAAAGCGCTACGGCGCACCGGCCTGGATTTGCCGGATCATGGTTTCCTGGGGGCTGGCCACGGCGGCGATGATGTTCGCTTACACCCAGTACACGCTCTACTTCTTGCGCTTTCTGATTGGGGTCATGGAGGCCGGTTTTGGCCCGGCGATTCTGTTCTACCTGGCGTGCTGGTTCCCGAAAAAGCACTTGGCAAAGATGAACGGCCTCTGGTTTTTGTCGGTCCCTCTGGCAGGAGCATTGGGTGGGCCGGCCGCCGGTATATTGTTGGGCACAATGGATGGCGTGCTTGGCCTAGCGGGTTGGCATTGGCTGTTCCTGATGTCAGGTTTACCGTGTGTGGTGCTGGGAGTGCTGGTGTTGTGGAAACTCGATCGTGACATCGAGTCTGCCAAGTGGCTGACACGGGCAGAGAAAGATCTGCTCACCGCCAATTTGGCTCATGACAAAGCCAGGCAAAAGCCGGTATTGGGGTCGTTGTGGCGAGTGTTACTGACGCGCGAAGTGGCAATCATGGCGCTGATCTACTTCGTGATCAAAACGGCTTCCTATGGCCTTAATTTCTGGATGCCGAGCCTGATCAAATCGTCTGGTGTACAAAGCGTTCTTTGGGTCGGCATGCTGTCATCGCTGCCTTACATCATTGCGTGTGTTGGCATGATTTGGCTGACCCGGCTCTCGGATCGCACCGGCGAACGCAAGAAGTACTTGGTGATGTGCTTGCTGGCAGCGGCCGTGGGATACCTGTTGGCCTGCCTGTTTTCCACTTCGCCCTGGGCCATGATGTCGGCTCTTATCCTGGCTACGTCTGGCACGTTCATCGCTATTCCACTTTTCTGGACAATCCCTCAATCGACGTTTTCAGGTCTCGCGGTTGCCAGTGGCACCGCGGCCATCAACTCCATCGGCCAGCTTAGCGGCATGGTCGCACCGGTGATGGTGGGTAAGATCAATGATGTCTCTGGGATCAGTTACATGGGTATGTTGTCCATCGTTCCAGTGATCCTGGTCGGATGCTTTGTGCTCATGCGCTATGTAAAAAATCCGAAACACTGAGGTAGTTTTCAATCGACGTACTCTCCTGATAACAACAATAAAACAGGTATGGATATGGCTTCATTCACCACCCCGCGAGCATCGCTGATGCTCGCGACGCTTTGTTGCGCCTTTCATTCGACGGTTCATGCAGGTTTTGTAGACGATGGAAAAGGCAGTCTGGAGTTGCGTAACTTCTATTTTGATCGTGATTTTCATGGTGACTCGGCTACTCAATCCCGGCGCGGCGAATGGGCGCAAGGCCTCATGTTGAAGTTGCAATCGGGTTTCACGCCGGGCGCCGTAGGCTTTGGCCTGGATGCCGTTGGTATGTTGGGAGTCAAGCTAGATTCGAGTCCGGACCGTTCAGGCACCGGGTTGTTACCACGGGGGGCGGACAAACGCGCCGTCGACGACTATTCAAAGGCGGTTGCCACGTTCAAGGCCAAGATGTCCGAGACAGAAGCCCGAGTGGGTGGTCTCAGCCCTCAATTGCCGTTGCTGGCGTCCAACTACAGTCGGCTGTTCCCGCAATGGTTCAACGGCGCTCAATTGGTGAGTAAGGATCTGGAAAAATTCACCTTCACGGCACTGGAAGTGGATTCAACCAAGCTTCGTGATTCTACCGATTACGAAGACCTGACGGCCATGGCGCAGCAGGGGGCTTACTCAACAACGGTCACCAGTGATCGGTTGTATTATTTAGGGGTCGATTATCAACTGCTGAAAAATTTGACGCTGAGCTTGCACACCAGTCAGTTGGAGGACCTGTTTCGGCGACACTTTGCGGGGTTCAAGTACAGGATCTGGGTGGGACCCGGTGAGGTGTTCACCGAGTGGCGTTACTTTTCCGCCAAGGAACAAGGTCGAGACTTGCTTGGGAAGGTCGATAACCGAACCTTAAGCACCAACTTTGGCTATTCGATCAAAGGACACACTTTTAGCGGCGGCTACCAGAAAGTCAGCGGAGATACGGCTTACGCCTACGTCGGCGGGACTGATACCTATCTGTTCAGTGAACAGCAGGTCAGCACCTTCGCCCTGGCCAATGAACGGGCCTGGATGACGCGATATGACTACGATTTCGCTGCGCTCGGAATTCCCGGGCTGGCCTTCAACCTGCGTTATGTGAAAGGCGATCAAGTCGATCCGGCGAATATCAGCAGCGTTAAGGCCAGAGCCTTACGGGCCTCGGGCGGGGAAGGCGGAGAGTGGGAACGAACGACGGACCTGAGCTACGTCATCCAGTCAGGCACGTTCAAAAACGTATCGCTACGTTGGCGTAACGCAACCATGCGCTCGAACTTCGCCGATGCGGCGGATGAAAACCGAATCATCTTGGGCTACACCCTCGCTTTTTAGCCAACAAAATGATGAGGAATCTCATAAGGCTCCTTGGTCTGCAGATAATCTATGGTGACTTTCTCACACGCAGTTTGCGGGAAATCCCTTTTGAACAACCTACGGAAAAGTGAACTCGTTTACTTGATGCGACCGCCATCGCTGTTAATGCGATGGCAATCATTTCGCAGTCCACATAAAAAGATGTGGAAGACCTTGCTATGCAGGCTAGAGATATCGGGCAGCGTTTAGTTCAAATCAAACGGCAATTGCCAGTGCTGAACTTTCGCAGCTTCGCGCGGGCTCGATGGACTGGTGAGTCGTTTCCTGTTTAGCCAGGATGTGTCCGGCCCAGTATTGCCAGGATCTTGCGAGGGGATAAAATGGCACACACAGGCTTTTATACTTTGCTGCGAACGCACCCCAATCTATGTCTTTTCCGGTGCAATGTATGATAAGGGGGAATGGCTCTCGTCGCGTCCGGTATCGCTACAGTGGGCACCACTTGTGTTGGGTGCCGGGATGTTGGGTGAACTGTTTCGGGTAATTAATTTACCAGCAGAGTTTTTCCTTGGACCTATGTTCTCAGGTATCGCGTTTGGAGTAATGGGCAGCGCCACGATCATTCCAGTACGCGCCTATCAGCTTTCCATTGGCCTAGTTGGTATGTTGGTAGGCCATTCAGTAAAAGCTGGGGTCCTTGCATAGTTAGTTCAAGAATGGCCATTTATGCTTGCCGTGACCATGCATACGGTGCTTTTAAGTTTGCTGGCGGGGTTGTTACTAACGTGGCTTGGTGGTCTTGCAGCCTATAGTGCTTTATGGGGGACGCACTCCAGGTGCGGCCCCGATAATGATGGCGCGGACTCACGCCTTGTAGCCACAATGCAATACGTAAGGCTGATATGTGTTGTCGCAATAAGTGCTTTGATCAGCCATCAATTAGCTGGTTCAGCGGAGATCGTACAGCCCATATCGGAAGAGCCTGTCACGTCCGGCTATTGGCTCAACGTTTCGCTCAGTCTCGTCCTAGTGGTAGTCGGGGTGGTGATTGGGCTACGTGTTCCGGCAGGGTTGATGCTGTGCCCGCAAATATTTGCTGTAGTGTTGCAATTAACGGGAATCCTGATAATTAAGTTACCGGAACTCTTGATGGAGTTGGCATATGCGACCATTGGTTGTTATGTGGGTTTGCGTTTTGATCGGACAACACTTTTGTACGTTATGCGCAAACTACCGATCATGCTTGCTGCGGAATTGGCCCTTATCACGCTTTGTGGACTTTCGGCCTGGCTGTTCGCGGTACTGCTGGAGCGCGATTACCTATCGGCATTTCTCGCTACCAGCACTGGGGGTCTAGATTCACTATCGATTATTGCTATCGAATCGAACTGCGACATAGGTTTGGTTATGGCAATGCAGACACTGAGATTATTCGCAGTCGTGCTGCTTACTCCCCTTTGGTGAAAATTTGCCTGCGCACATTAGAGAGTATTCGAAACAGTAGGTGACAAATTTCAACGAAACTATGGTGCGCACCGAGCTAGCAATGTGTCCAGCGAGCCTGAATCTGCAGGGCATGCGTCCCGACATCCCGTCTTATGCGGCCAGCCGGTTCCATATATGCGGCAGAAGCTTGTCAATATGATTCGCTCGCTACGTCGCCAGACCTAGAGCGCATACCCGACGAAACCATCATCCTCAACTTCCGTCGCCTGCTGGAAAAGCACGAGTTGGCAGCAGAGATTTTGGGCGTGTTAAATGGCTATCTGAGTATCGCTGCGCTAGGGCAGCATCGTCGATTCCACGCTGATTCATGCGCCGAGTTCGACTAAAAAACAGGACAGCAAGCGTGACCCGGAAATGCACCAGGCCAAGAAAGGCAATCAGTGGTACTTTGGCATGAAGACTCATATTGGGGTGGATGAGTCAGGCCAGGTGCATAGCATGGTGGATAAGGCGGCCAATGCGGCCGATGTCACGCAGGTCGATATGCTGCTACACGGCGACGAAAACGTCGTGTGTCCGACGCTGGTTATACCGGTGTGGAGAAACGTCCCTAGCATGAAGGTCACCAGGTCACCAGGTCATCTGGCAGATTCTCGCCCGGCTTAGTACCTACCAGATACCGGCCAAGCGCAGCATCCTATATAAAGCCAAGCGCAAGATCAAAAAAGCCAAGACGCAGGTGAGGGCGAAGGTCGAGCACCCCTTCCGGGTGAACAAGCGCCACTTCGGTTATGTGAATACGCGTTTTCGTGACCAGACCAAAAAAACGGCACAGCTAGTGACGCTTTTTCCGCTGTCGAACCTGTGGATGGCCAGCCGACATTTACTGAGCAATGCAGGCGAGGCGCGCCTGTAATGTGGGGGATAGCCGTCGCGAGGTGGTCGCAGCGACTAAAAACACAGGATTGGGCAGGTGACCTTAGCGTTTGGGGTCGACTCAGCACTTTCAAAATCAGCGGCGGCCTAAGTCAGCCAGAAACACATGACTACTTCAACCTATCCCTATGCTTAGTTGTTTTCTGTGCTTGGCAAACTTGTAACATTTGAACTGCGCAATCTCATAGGTCAGTTTCTCGTTGACCGTTGTGTGACGGTGACTTTGGTTGTCCATCGTCTCGACGCGTGGCATCAGCTGCGTGGCCAGAACACGCAGTTGTTCAGGATTTAACTGGTCGAGATTAAGGGTGTAAGTCAAGTCGCCGATTTTGCCAGAGTAGGAATCCAGCTGGTGCCGCAGGGCACAGACTAACGCGCAATGGATTTCTTTGCGCTTGGCGTAAAAGGTTAGAACCGGTGCCACTTAAACTCAGGTGCACACCATATCTTGGCTTTGCAGGGCTGGGTAGATGGTTCTGCTGGACGGATAAGTAGTATCCGCCCCGCTCGGGTATGAAATGCCAGTCAATTTGGAATTAACTGGCAATACCCTCTGAGGGCCATTTTTTATCAGCATGTTTCTTAAAAACTTTCTGCTCAGACCTGCTTAGGAACAAACCGTATGACGATGTATACCCCTACAAGCAATACCGGAGCGATAGAGATCATCCCCATATAAGCATTGCCCGTCAGGTCGTTGATATAGCCCACCCATAGCGGTGCGACGATACCGCTCAATTGTCCCACAGAGTTGATCGCAGCGATGCCGCTCGCGATTGCTAAACCGTTGAAGTTGCTCTGGGGTAGTGTCCAGAAGATGGGTACCACAATAAATGACCCGGCGGTTGCCAGTACCAGGGCGCTCATCAACACAACCGGGTTGTCCGAAAAAATGCAAGCCAGAAAATAACCCAAACTTGCCACCAACATGCAGCACCATATGGGCGTGCGTCGATTGCCTGTTCGATCTGAATATCGTGTTACGACAATCATCCCAACAAATGCCACAGCGTATGGCAGGGCTGTTAAAAAACCGACCGTTAGCAAGTCATGCACACCAGATTTTGATATGAGGTTAGGCATCCAGAAGTTAAGGCCATAGGCAGCCAATTTTATGACGAAGTAAAGTGCAGCAAATATTGTAACTTCGCGAGAGAGTAGCACTCGCCACATCGATGTATGTTTTAGGTTGATAACTTTCCGATCATCGTCGACAATCTTTTGCAGTTTTGTTTTTTCATATGAACTAAGCCATTTCGCAGACTGGATATCCCGATCAAGTTTCCAAAGCGTGATAAAACCCATCATGGCGCACGGAAGACCAGATAATAGAAACAACCAGTGCCAGCCAGCCAGACCTAAAACGCCATTCATTTTTTCAAGAATTACGCCGGCGATAGGCGCCCCTAACGCGCCAGACAGCGGCACAGCAAGAAAAAACAGGCCGTTGATGCTGGCGATTTTTTTCTTCGGAAACCAGCAGGCGAGGTAAAAAAGGATGGCGGGGCCGAAACCCGCTTCCATGACCCCAATCAGAAAGCGCAGGAAATAAAGCGTGTATTGGTTATATGCAAACATTAGCGCGGCGGTGGCCAGTCCCCAGGAAACCATGATGCGGCAAATCCAGGCCGGGGCACCGTAGCGTTTGAGGCCCAGGCTGCTGGGCACTTCGAACAACACATAGCCAACGAAAAATATACTTGCCGCCAGTCCGTACGCCGCATCGCTAAGGCCGAGTTCGGCCTGCATCTGCGGTTTTGCGAAACTGATATTAATTCTGTCGAAATAGGAGAAGAAAAAGCACACGATGGCCAAAGGCATAATGCGCCACGTTACTCGTCTGAAAAGCTTCAGTTCTTCAAGGTCGTCGCCGCTTAAAATCAACGTACTTGTCATACTCATGTTGGACTCCATTTTTATTGTTGTAATAGAGCGCATCTTCGATGCAAAGGTTACAGTCTGGTCAACGAGGCGAAGTGAACGATTGAGAGGGCGGAGCGGCTATATGCAGGTGCGGCGGCGATAGTGTACGTCCCCGTAAATCTGCCGGGCTTGTAGCGCCGCTCAATGCCATGGCCTTGTCAAACTCTGCTGCGAGAATGTTCAAAGCGTGCATCACGCCGACTTGGCCCGCTGCTGCAAGTCCGAACAATGTCGCGCGGCCGAGTTGAACGGCATCAGCTCCTAATGCAATGGCCCTAGCGACGTCGGTACCACTACGAAAGCCACTGTCTATCAAAACAGTGCAGCGGCCTGCTGCGGCCTCCGCCACTTCAGGAAGACACTCGATACTAGCGCGGCTTCCATCGAGCTGACGTCCTCCATGATTTGACACAACCACTCCGTCCACGCCTGCCGCAAGACTGCGGCGTACGTGCGCGGCAGAACTGATACCCTTGAGCACTAGTTTTCCTTGCCAATGGGCACGCAGCCATTCGATATCCTTCCAGGTGAAGCTACAGCTGAATTGCTGCTGAACCATCTCACTGATGGTTTTGCCGGGAGGAACATGACCAACGATTTCGGTGAATAACTTCAGTGTTGGCGCTCCCTCCAACAGCATTGAAAATGCCCACCGAGGGTGAATCGCCGCATTCAGAAAGTTACTCACTGTCCATCGAAACGGAACGGTGAAGCTATTCCTGATATCACGGTCGCGTCGCCCTGGCAGTGGTGTATCGATTGTCAGTTCCAGCACATGGAAACCACTGTCTGCAATTCGATCGAGCAATGTCTCAGCCATACTGCGATCCTTGAGCATGTACAGTTGAAACCAGCGCATTGGGCCGGCTGCCGCAGTTAATTGCTTGAGGTCGGCAGTCGCTACAGTGCTCATCACAAAGGGTATCTGCGCGTCTTTGGCAGCCCTTGCAAGGCATATATCACCCTTGCGCCAATAAGCCCCGTTTAGTCCAGTAGGGCCAATGATCATTGGCATAGCGATTGTCTGGCCGAATAGCTCGATTGCCGTGGTTCGTTTCGAAAGGTCAAGCATGACGTCCTGCAGCAGTATCACGTCATCCAGCGCTTGACGATTACGTTTGGCGGTTAGCTCGGATCCCGCTGCCCCGTCGATATAGTCGAACACCATTCGGGGCAAGTTCCGTTGCGCCATCAGGCGCAAGTCTTCAATATTCGCAGCTGTACTCAACATGTCGTCACCGGTCTTGTCGTTTGAGTAAGTCGGTTTGCGGCACAGCTATCCCAGCAGCGCATGCACTACGCGTTGTTCGCGCAGTTCGTTGATCTGCACAGTGCTGAAACCAACCTCCTTCAAAACTTGTTCGGTGTGCTCTCCTAACAAGGGCGCGCCGCGCCGGGTGACACCGTCGGGATTGGAGAACTTTATCGGGCAACCCAGCGCCTTTATGTTCCCGGCGATGGGATGTTCTACCTCAATAACCATTTTGCGCGCCAGAGTGTGCGGATCTTCCAATACCTGCATCATGTTCCGCACAGGGCCCGCCGGCACTCCAGCACTCTCGAAACTGGTTACCCATTCGTCTGTGCTGCGCGACGATAATGCGGTCTCAATCAGGTCGACGAGGACCGGTAGGTTATCCATCCGTCCACCGTTGTCTTGAAAGCGCACGTCAGTGTGCAGCGAAGGCATGTTCAGCACTCGAGCAATCCGGTCCCAATTAGAATTGCCAATGGCCCCAATATTTATCCAGCCATCTGCGGTGCGAAAAGCTTGATAGGGTGCCGCAACAGGATGAGCAGAACCCATCGGACCTGCCGATTTACCTGTGGCGAAAGCGAGCGCTGCCGGCCAGTAGGTGTGGATCATGGACGCCTCGAGCAAAGAAGTATCAACGTACTGTCCCTTGCCCGTACGCAACTTTTCAATGTAGGCAGCAAGAATCCCCGTTGCTGCGAGAATGCCCGCGGTCACATCACCGACAGGAACGCCCACCTTGACCGGAGCACGCCCCGGGCCTTCGCCGGTCAAGCTCATAAGACCTGACATGCCTTGGGATATAAGATCGTAACCTGCCCTTTGCGCATATGGCCCATCGTTGCCAAATCCACTTATGGTGCAATAGATCAAACCTGGATTGAGCCGCTTTAGATCCTCGTAAGCCAGACCCATTCTCTTCATGGCCCCGGGGCGATAGTTCTCGAGCACAACATCGGCACCGGCCATCAATTTCCGCAGCACTTCCTGTCCTTTAGGTTGCTTCGCGTCGACGGCAATGCCTCGTTTGTTCCGATTCAGAATCATAAAAGAGGCTGCTTCACCGTTGATGGCCGGTGGTACCGTCCGACGGGTATCGTCCCCCCCGGCAACCTTCTCCACCTTGATCACATCCGCTCCCATATCGGCTAAAAACAAACCGCCCACCGGGCCAGACATCACATGCGCCATTTCAATTACTCGAAGGCCTGCCAATGGTCCTTTGCGTACATTCTCGTTCATCTCAGTTTCCTTGAAATTGCGCACGGGTTTTGGCCAGGAAGGAGCGATAGCCGACCGCATAATCTTTGCTGTCGAAACAGACATAGCCCTCAGCCAGTTCATCAACGCTAAGTTCCAGATGTGCAGACCGTAGCCGTTCGATAAAGCGCTTGTGGGTACGGGCGGACATCGGGGCGTTGTTAACGATGCGCTCGACTGTCTTTTCCAGCTCCTCATCAAAAACTTCGGCAGAAATCACGCGATTAACCAGACCTTTGAGCATTGCTTCATTGGCATCCATTGTTCGGGCTTCCAAGAGCAATTCCAGCGCTGTAGAGGAACTGACCAGACGCAGAAGGCCTTGCATTTCCGGATAAGCGAGTACCGCTCCCAAGCGAGCGATCGGGATAGCAAAGCGGCTGTCAGATCGAGCAATACGCAAGTCGCAGTGAGCCGCTAATTCAAGTCCCCCGCCGACGCATATACCCTTGATGGCCGCCAACGTAGGAACAGGGGAAGACATAACGGCTGACATGGCCTTGTGGCAATCCGCACCGAACGCTTCAGCTTGAGCACGCGTTCCGCGCTCGGTTTCAAACTCGTCGATATCACCACCACTGCCGAAAGCCTTATCGCCCGCCCCGGTCAGAATGATGCATCTCAGATCAGTATCATTTGAGAGGTCGGACATGTGATCGCTGAGCTCGACCCACATTCTCCGATTCATCGCATTGTGTTTCCCTGGGTTATCCAGCACCAACCTAGCGACGTTCCCAGCTCGCTCCAGCTTTATATGCCCACTCATGGGTGGCCTCCTTTTTATTGGTCAAGCCAAGGTTAGCCACTTCATGTCATCACTAAAAATACGCTTTAACGATGCTACTATCGTTTTTTCCTTTACCCTGTCCAAACCGTTATTCGTTAACAGGCAACCACCATGAACCTTCGACAATTGAGCTATTTCATCAGCATCGTTGAAGAGGGAAGCTTCTCCAGAGCTGCGAAATTACTGCACATCGCCCAACCTGCGCTGAGCCAACAGTTAATAAATCTTGAAGTAGAATTGGGTGCGAAGTTGTTGCTACGTAGCGTAAAGGGGGTTACACCGACAGCGACGGGCAAAGCCGTCCTGCGTCAGGCGCAATTGATTCTGAAGCAAGTCGAAACGGCTCGTCTTATAGCCAGCCAAGCCGAAACTGGCCCAGCAGGGCCGGTTAAAATTGGCCTACCTTGGACTATTTCATCGAGAATCGGCATAGAGCTACTGGTCATGGTCACCAGCAATTGCCCTGCGATCCAATTGGAGGTAATCGAGGGGCCGAGTTCTTTTTTGGCCAACTTGTTAGCCAAGGGCAGCCTAGACATGGCTGTACTGTTTGATAACAGTGCGGATGGGGGCATGATCATGACAAAAATCGCGACGGAACCCATGCTTTTTGTTGCTCCTCATGGAAGCCTGCCCGACGCTGACGCCATTGCACTATCCGACGTGATGAGCCATAAACTCTTGTTATTAAGTCGTCCAAATGGTGTGAGAGAAACTTTGGAACGCATCTGGAAAAAGGAAAAGATGGTCCCGAATGTGGTCGCAGAGATTAATTCACCGCATTTGCTTTTGCTGGCCGTGAGCAAAGGTCTTGGTGGTGCGATCTTGCCAAAAAGTGCGGTTCAAGAGAGCATCAACAACGGTGAGGTGGACGGACGGATGATCGAAGATCGACGCATGGTGCGTCATATCTACCTAAGTATCTCTCGTCTAGAGGATGAAACGGAGGCTGCGGAGCATGTCCACAGCATCCTTGAGGAATTGATACGTCAAACTTTTTAGTCGCAACGTAGCGAATTATTACCTAGCTGTGATGCTCGCCGATTCCAGATCGTTAGTCGTGGGTATGAACTCTTGTTACCGTTCTGCCGACAGTTCGTCGATTTTCTAAAGCGGTGTTAACCGGCCGCCGCATGCCCGGCATAAAGCAGGAATTGGTGCAGGGCCTTGGCGGGCGCGGATTTCAGCGCAGCGTCATCCCAGATTAGACCGAGTTCCATGTCTGGTATCGAATCTGAAATAGGTCTGGTCTCCAATCTTCTTCCCTCCAGAGACCAAGCTCGGTAGACCATGTCCGACAGTATGGTGACGCCAAAGCCATTTGCGACAAAACCCCGTAATGCCTCCATAGATCCGGTACGCAAGGCTATTTCCGGCATCATTCCTCCCTCCTTCCAATAACGCATAGCCGAACGTTCTCCCTCATCCACGGTTAATAAAAGGTAGGGGAAAGATCGAATGTCTTGCAGGCTGATCGACTCTTTCGCCATGAGTTCGTGATCGGTCGCGAGCCAGACCTGTCGCCTTGATCGCATAAGTACGACCTTGTCGAGTGGTAAGGACTGTTCGGAGTTCGAGCTGATGATAATTCCCAGATCCAGTGTGCCCGATTTGACGCCGCGTTCTATGGACACTCGATCCAGGTCATGAAGGTCGAAAACAATCTCAGGATAACTGCGCCGAAATCTGGCCAGTAGCGTCGGTAGGTAATAGCCCAGAACGGTGTAGCTTGCTCCAATCCTCACGACACCTGAAAGGGATCTTGTCGTCGCCAATGGTTCGACCATCGCATCCTGAACGGCATAGAGAATGGTTTGTGCTTTTTCGAGAAATCGATGGCCCTCCAGAGTCAGCCTCACGCCATGGGAAAGGCGTTCAAATAAGTTGACCCCAAGCGACGCCTCAAGCTGCCCAATGGCGGTGGTAATGGCGGACTGAGATACATGGTTGTTCATCGCCGCTTGTGAGAACTGGCCAGTTTCTGCTGCTGACTTGAAGTATCTAAGTTGGCGAAGGGTGAGGTCTCGTGGATTTGCCATCTGTTTTATTTATACCTCGTGTCAATTTTTATAAATATACGATATCACCGTCGCTGAATAATCTACCTCAAAGTCGCTCACTGAGATCCTTCAGTGCTCGACATAAAAATAAAAGATGAGGATTAGCCCATGAGTGCGAAGGTTCCGTCGTTGGAGGACAAGTACGTTCAGGAGTCGGGTCAGGTTTTAATGACTGGTGTGCAGGCGTTGGTTCGACTGCCGCTAATGCAGCGGCAACGTGACCTTGCTTCTGGCTTAAACACGGCTGGATTTATCTCCGGCTATCGCGGATCGCCGCTTGGTACCTATGACCAAACCTTGTGGAAGGCTAAGGATCATCTGAAGAAGCACCACGTCACCTTTCAGCCTGGCTTGAACGAGGACTTAGCGGCGACATCACTGTGGGGCACTCAACAGGTCAATATGTTTGAAGGCGCGCAATACGATGGCGTCTTCGGCATCTGGTATGGCAAAGGGCCTGGTGTCGATCGATGCGGTGATGTCTTTCGACATGCGAACGCTGCAGGCACCTCGCAATTCGGCGGTGTTCTTGCCATCGCTGGCGACGACCACGGCGCCAAATCCTCGTCTCTACCCCACCAAACCGAGCATATTTTCAAAGCGGTGATGATGCCGGTGCTCGCGCCGTCAGGGGTGCAAGAGTACCTGGATTTTGGTATTCACGGATTCGCCCTGTCGCGCTTCAGCGGATGCTGGGTCGCTCTAAAAGCTGTCGCGGACACTGTGGAAAGTGCCGCGATCGTGGATGTTAGCCATGAACGGGTAAAAACGCTGCTGCCAGACTTTCCCATCCCTGATGGCGGTTTGAATATTCGCTGGCCCGATCCTCCGCTGGAACAGGAACAGAGGCTTTTTGAGCATAAGCTTTATGCAGCTGTTGCTTACGCTCGAAAGAATGGTCTTGATCGCCTGATAATGGATTCTCCAAAGGCGAAGGTCGGCATCATCACCTCAGGCAAGTCGTATCTCGACGTCTGCCAGGCGTTGAAGATGCTCGGTATCGATGATGATCGTGCTCGACAATTGGGGCTGCGAGTCTACAAAGTCGGTATGGTCTGGCCGCTGGACGCTGAAGGGGTTCGTCAGTTTGCCGAGGGTCTTGAAGAGATCGTGGTGGTTGAAGAAAAGCGCCACTTAATCGAGTACCAACTGAAGGAAGAATTGTACAACTGGCGTGAGGACGTCAGACCTCGCATCGTCGGCAAATTTGCGGATAAGGGTGAATGGACACTTCCACACGCAGACTGGCTATTGCCTGCTATTGGCGAGCTCACGCCTGCGATGATCGCGCGGGCGCTTGCCAAGCGGATCCTTGGCCACGTTTCCAGCGGCGAGCTGCAGGTTTGCCTCGCCGTTCTGGAGGCTCAGGAAGCTGGCCGATCTCATTACGCCACATTGGTTGAGCGAGTACCGCATTACTGTTCGGGTTGCCCACATAACACTTCTACCAAAGTGCCCGAGAACAGCCGTGCTTTGGCTGGTATCGGTTGTCACTACATGGCGAAGTGGATCTATCCGCAGAATGGCACGTTCAGTCAGATGGGGGGGGAGGGTGTGGCCTGGATCGGACAGGCGCCTTTTACCAAAACACCTCATGTATTCGCCAACTTAGGTGACGGTACATATTTCCACTCCGGCATTTTGGCGATCCGTGCGGCAGTAGCTGCCAAAGTCGCGATCACCTACAAAATTCTCTACAACGATGCCGTCGCGATGACCGGTGGGCAACCCGTTGATGGCACGCTTACTGTTCCGCAGATCAGCCGTCAGCTAGCAGCGGAAGGAGTAGGCCGGATTGTCGTCGTCACGGATCAACCAGAACGGTACGAGCAAGTTACCGACCTCGCACCTGGCGTTCCTGTTTTTCGTCGTGATCGCATGGATGAGATTCAAAAGGAATTGCGAGAGTTTCGGGGCGTTTCGGCCATCATCTACGACCAAACGTGCGCTGCTGAAAAACGTAGACGTCGCAAACGTAAGCAATTCCCAGACCCCGCTCGTCGCGTTGTCATCAACGAAGCTGTTTGTGAGGGATGCGGCGATTGCAGCAGTAAATCGAACTGTATGTCGGTTACTAACGTTGAGACGGAGTTCGGCAACAAGCGAAAGATCGACCAGTCATCTTGCAACAAGGATTTCACCTGTCTAGATGGATTCTGCCCCAGCTTTGTAACCGTAGAAGGCGGTAAGCTGAAAAAGCCTGCCGCACTCGAAGAGTCCGCTAAGGATTTGTGGATGTTACCGGAGCCACAGGTTACGTCCGTGGAGCAGCCCTACGACATTCTGATCACTGGTGTCGGTGGTACTGGTGTTGTGACCATCGGTGCGCTGCTCGGTATGGCTGCGTACGTCGAGGGCAAAGGCGTTCTGAACCTCGATATGGCGGGGATGGCACAAAAAGGTGGAGCGGTATGGTCGCACATTCGGATCGCGGACAAGCAAGCTGACCTTCATGCCCCTCGCATTGCAGAAGGCGAAGCGAAGCTACTTCTTGGTTGCGATCTTGTGGTGAGCGCCAATAGTGAAACCCTGGTCAAACTACGACAGAACGTTACTCATGCGGTGGTCAACGTAGAGGAAAGCATTACCAGTGCATTCGTACGAACCTATGCGGGACAAGCCGAAACCGGGGATCTTCTGAAGCACCCTGAACCCGACTTTTGCGCGGACCAACTGCAAGCTCAGATCAATGATGCCTTAGGCTCGAACAGGGCTGTATTCATCGAAGCCAGCGAAGTGGCCACCGCTTTGATGGGGGATTCGATTGCCACCAATATGTTCATGCTTGGCTATGCCTGTCAGATGGGTTGGCTGCCAGTGAGTCAGCAATCACTGCTACAAGCAGTGGAGCTCAATGGTACTGCTGTAGCGTCTAATAAAGCGGCATTTATGTGGGGACGTCGCGCCGCTGTCGACCTGACACGAGTGAAAGAGATGATCGCTCGTAAAAATTCAGCTCCTGTGAGTGAACAGCTGTCTCAATCGTTGGATGAGGTAGTGCAGCGTCGGGTCGAATTTCTGACTCAATATCAAGATGCCAAGTATGCGGAGCGTTTTTATCGCCGGGTTCAAACGTTCAAGGCCCTAGAGTCGCGTGTGATGGGGCAAGTCGGCGCACTGACTGACGCTGTGGCGCGCAATTACTTTAAGGTCATGGCGATCAAGGATGAGTTTGAAGTAGCTCGCCTTTACAGCCGGCCTGAGTTCCTGGACAAAGTCAATGCTCAGTTCGAAGGTGACTTCCGTCTCCAGTTCCATCTCGCACCACCGCTGTTCAGTGGCGGTAAAAAATCTGGTTACGGTGCGTGGATGCTTCGCGCGTTCAAATTGCTCTCCAGTGTTCGCCGAATTCGTAACTCTTGGGTAGATCCATTTGCTCGGACGCATGAGCGAAAAGTCGAGCTTGCCTGGTTGAAGGAGTATGAGCTCCTCCTTGATGTATTGGAGTCGGATCTTTCATCGCAGAAGTTTAGTTTGGCCATCGAGCTTGCTGAGTTACCCGACGCAGTAAGAGGTTACGGCCCCGTAAAGGATCGGTACATGGTGAGCGCCAAAGATCGCCTGAAAACCCTGATGTCCCGTTGGACTGCTCCTGGCTTCATCGATGCCACATCTAATCGAAATTCAAAGATCGCGTTGAAGCAGCTTTAACTTCAACCGCGCATTCGAGTTTTAGCTGAAGCCCATATAGCCGGCTCATCAGGTCGGCTCTATTAAATAACTAAAAGAGCGAAATGCTGAGATGAATCAGTTGCCTAGCCTGAATTTTTTCCTTGGTGAAGAGATAGATATGTTGCGGGACTCGGTCGCGGGTTTTGCTGCGAAGGAGATTGCTCCTCGTGCAGAGGCTGCGGATCGTGACGATCAGTTTCCTATGGATTTGTGGCGCAAATTTGGCGATATGGGCCTTTTGGGTTTGACCGTCGATGAGCGGTATGGCGGATCGGGCATGGGTTACTTGGCTCACATGATCGCCATGGAGGAAATCTCTCGAGCGGCAGGCGGCATAGGCCTTTCTTATGGTGCTCATTCGAACCTGTGTGTTAACCAAATTCACCGCAATGGTACTGACACGCAGAAGGATAAGTTTTTGCCGAAGCTTGTCACTGGCGAGCACATTGGCGCACTTGCGATGAGTGAGCCAAATGCTGGTTCCGACGTAGTGTCAATGAAGTTACGAGCAGAGAAAAAAGGCGATCGGTACGTGCTCAATGGCACGAAAATGTGGATTACCAATGGCCCTGATTGTGACGTGTTAGTGCTTTACGCGAAAACAGACATCGCTGCAGGTGCTAAGGGAATGACGGCGTTCATCCTTGAAAAAGGAGCACCAGGGTTCTCTGTAGCGCAGAAGCTGGACAAGCTTGGAATGCGCGGATCGCATACGGGCGAATTGGTTTTTCAAGATGTTGAAGTTCCGGAAGAAAACATCTTGGGTGGTGTGGGCGAAGGTGTACGAGTGCTCATGAGTGGGCTCGACTACGAGCGCGCAGTACTCAGCGGTGGGCCGCTTGGATTGATGCAGTCGGCCATGGATGTGGTTGTTCCGTATATCCATGACCGCAAGCAGTTTGGCCAAAGCATCGGTGAGTTCCAGTTGATTCAAGGCAAGATCGCAGACATGTACACAACCCAGCAAGCCTGCCGATCCTATCTCTATTCCGTCGGCAAACACCTCGATGCATTAGGTTCAGGTCATGCCCGGCAAGTGCGCAAAGACTGTGCAGGCGTAATTCTGTATGCAGCAGAAAAAGCGACATGGCTCTGCGGCGAGGCGATTCAAATTCTTGGCGGCAATGGGTACATCAATGAGTTTCCGGTCGGGCGTCTTTGGCGTGATGCCAAGCTCTACGAAATCGGCGCAGGTACCAGCGAAATCCGGCGCATGTTGATTGGCCGTGAGCTGTTCAACGAGACGCGTTGAACCTAGCAACCGAGTATCTGAATAGTCGCAGTCCAGAGTGGGCTGCACTTGCGCTACGAGCAGATTAGAACAAGAAGGGGCAACAATGAGCACGCTCACTACCCAACTCAATACCCGTTCCGCCGAATACGTGGCTAACCGTGAAGCGATCCTGTCCCAGGTTGAGGATTTGCGCATGCTGCTGGCTGAAGTGCACCAAGGTGGCGGACGCAAAGCTCAGGAGCGCCATGTTTCTCGCGGCAAACTGTTGCCACGAGATCGGATCGACGAATTGCTCGATCCCGGCTCTCCGTTCCTGGAAATAGGACAACTGGTGGCATACGAGGTTTACGGCGAGCATGTCCCGGCAGCGGGGGTCATTGCGGGGATTGGTCGCGTAGTAGGCGTGGAGTGCATGATCATTGCCAACGACGCAACCGTAAAGGGCGGTAGTTACTATCCTCTAACCGTAAAAAAGCACCTTCGCGCCCAAGCTATTGCTCAGCAAAATCGGTTGCCATGCATCTACCTGGTGGACTCAGGCGGTGCGAACCTTCCTCGCCAAGATGAGGTGTTTCCGGACAGGGAGCATTTCGGGCGCATTTTCTTCAACCAAGCGAATATGAGCGCGCAAGGCATACCTCAGATTGCTGTGGTGTTGGGCTCATGCACGGCCGGCGGAGCCTATGTTCCCGCTATGAGTGATGAGACCATCATGGTTCGCAATCAGGCGACCATTTTTCTCGCGGGCCCACCCCTTGTGAAGGCCGCAACGGGGGAGGTGGTCACTGCAGAAGAGTTGGGTGGAGCAGACGTCCATTGTAAGACCTCGGGCGTAGCTGACCATTATGCCGACAATGATAGTCATGCTTTGGCTCTCGCCCGGCGATGTGTGGCGAACCTCAATTGGCGCAAACTTGGTCAGTTGGAAGCGATAGCATCCATCGCTCCGCGTTACTCCCCGGACGAACTGTACGGCGTCATCCCCGTTGATCCCAAGCAGCCGTTTGATGTCCGCGAGGTCATCGCTCGAGTCGTCGATGGCTCGCAGCTTGATGAGTTCAAAGCGCTGTTCGGTACCACGTTGGTGTGCGGTTTCGCTCGAATCAATGGCTACCCGGTCGCCATCTTAGCTAACAACGGTATTCTTTTTGCGGAGGCAGCGCAGAAGGGGGCTCATTTCATCGAGCTCGCCTGTCAACGGGGAATTCCACTGGTGTTCTTGCAGAACATTACAGGGTTCATGGTCGGACAAAAATATGAGGCAGGTGGTATCGCCAAGCACGGCGCGAAACTTGTTACAGCTGTAGCGTGTGCACAGGTTCCGAAATTCACGGTGATCATCGGTGGCAGTTTCGGCGCAGGGAACTATGGCATGTGTGGGCGAGCTTACGACCCACGTTTCCTGTGGATGTGGCCTAACGCCAAGATCGGCGTAATGGGTGCCCATCAAGCCGCTGGCGTTTTGGTGCAAGTCAAACAGGAGCAAGCACGACGCGCCGGTCAAGAGTTCTCGGCCGAAGATGAGGAAAGTCTGAAGCAGCCTGTCATTGCGCAATACGAACACCAAGCGCATGCCTACTACTCAAGTGCTCGTCTTTGGGATGACGGCGTTATTGACCCTGCGCAAACTCGAGAAGTGTTGGCGTTGGCGCTGTCTGCCAGTTTGAACGCTCCGATCGAAGCGACCCGATTTGGTGTTTTCCGGATGTAATCAGGTAAGCCCTGGTTCGTTTGGCGTATTCACCCCGGAGTCTATGCGACGTGAGTGGCTTCAATTTTTCAGGATTTCCTATTGAGGACTGTCCCATGAACACATTCAGCACAATTGAACTTCAAGTCAGCCCAAAGGGCATCGCAACTATCTGGTTGAACCGCCCCGAAAAAAATAACGCGCTCAACGCCGAGATGATCGCTGAATTAATTAGCGTATTTCAGCATTTGAAGGATAACGAGGCTGTGCGTTTTCTAGTTTTGAGAGGGCGTGGTAAGCATTTTAGTGCAGGTGCCGATTTGACCTGGATGCAGGCCTCGGCGGCCTTGGATTATGCCGCTAATTTGAAGGATGCCCATGAGCTTGGAGAGCTGATGAGCCTGCTCAGTCACTTGCCGTTCCCGACAGTAGCGGTCGTGCATGGCGGTGCATTCGGCGGGGCGGTTGGTCTGACCGCCTGCTGCGATATGGCAATTGGTACCTCTGATGCCGTGTTTAGTCTTTCTGAGGTTCGAATCGGCCTGGTGCCAGGTGTAATCAGCCCATATGTGGTTCAAGCCATCGGAGAACGAGCTTCCCGACGCTATGCGCTCACCGGGGAACGGTTCACTGGCGAACGGGCTCGTGACATCGGCTTGCTCGCTGCAACCTATGAGGCGATTCAACTGGACGATGCTGTTGAGCAATGGATCGACTTGTTATTGCAGAACAGCCCTCAGGCGATGCGCGTCTGTAAAGCGCTTCTACAAGATGTTGGTAGCGGTGATCTTAGCGAAGAGTTAAGGCAGCGTACCGAGAAAGTCATTGCAGGAATTCGGGTCAGTGATGAGGGCCAAGAGGGACTCAGTGCTTTCCTCCAGGAACGCAAACCGGCGTGGGTTTGAACCGCACAGACGCACCATTGATTGAGCAAAATGACATGAAAAAAACAACAATCTCCACTGTCCTCGTTGCGAACCGTGGTGAGATCGCCTGCCGAATCATGCGCACTGCGAAGGCGCTGGGGCTTACGACTGTCGCAGTGCACAGTGACATCGACCAGCGTGCCCTACACGTTAGGGAAGCAGACGTTGCAGTCAACCTCGGCGGCGCCAAGCCTAGCGATAGCTATCTGTTGATGGACAAGATCATCGACGCTGCCCTTTCTAAGGGCGCACAGGCGGTTCACCCGGGTTATGGATTTTTGTCGGAGAACGCTACGTTCGCGCGCAAGCTTGAGGAGGCAGGTCTTATTTTCCTGGGCCCACCTGCAAGTGCGATCGACGCCATGGGTAGCAAATCCGCTGCCAAGGCACTCATGGAAAAGGCTGGGGTGCCGCTTGTGCCTGGCTACCATGGCGATGCGCAGGATCTGCAGACCTTCCGTGAAGCTGCCGAGAGTATTGGTTACCCGGTGCTCTTGAAAGCCATTGCGGGAGGTGGTGGTAAAGGCATGAAGGTGGTCGAGCGCGATAGTGAACTCGTCGAGGCTTTATCTGCTGCCCAACGCGAAGCCCAGTCTGCCTTTGGCGACTCGCGTATGCTGGTGGAAAAATATGTCCTCAAACCGCGCCACGTCGAGATTCAGGTTTTCGCTGATCAGCATGGCAACTGCTTATACCTTCATGAGCGCGACTGTTCGATTCAGCGCCGTCATCAGAAGGTTGTCGAGGAGGCGCCTGCCCCAGGGCTGCCCTCAGAGCTACGTCGAGCTATGGGTGAGTCAGCTGTTAGAGCGGCCCAGGCTATCGGTTACGTAGGCGCGGGAACCGTAGAGTTCTTGCTTGATGAGCGTGGCGATTTTTTCTTCATGGAGATGAACACGCGCTTGCAGGTTGAGCACCCTGTGACCGAGGCTATCACAGGCCTTGATTTGGTTGCCTGGCAGATTCGAGTTGCGCGTGGAGAGCCACTGCCCATTACCCAAGAACAGGTGCCGCTTCGTGGACACGCCATCGAAGTACGCCTCTATGCGGAAGATCCAGAGGCAGGATTTCTGCCTGCTAGCGGTCATCTGGAGCTTTACCGCGAACCTGCAACAGGCCCAGGGCGTAGAGTGGACAGCGGTGTCGAGGAAGGGGACGAGGTCTCCCCATTCTATGACCCCATGGTAGCCAAGCTGATTGCTTGGGGTGAAGATCGTGAAGAAGCAAGGCAGCGCCTGCTGTCGATGCTGGGCGAAACGGTCGTCGGCGGATTCAAGACCAATCTCGCGTTGCTTCAGCGCATCCTCAGTCACGAGGCGTTTGCGGCCGAAGACTTAGATACCGGCTTCATTGAGCGCCATCATGAGGACCTTCTACCAGCGATCGTGGAGTTGCCGGAAGCGTTCTGGCAACGAGCTGCTCAGGCGCTCATTGCTACAGATCCTGTAAGCGCAAGGTTGGATGATACAAACTCTCCCTGGGCAATAAACACGTCTTGGCGATCGGTTTTGTCTGCGACCGTGCGCCTGCAGTTGGTATCCGGCGGCGTTAAGCGTAGCGTCGACCTACAGCAGCATGGCTCGAGCTTGCCTCGCAATTTTGGCGTCGTTCGCAAAGGTCACACAGCGTATGTGCGATGGGGAGTTGAGTGGCATGCTGTCAGTCGTTTCGACCCAATCGCCGAGGCCGAAGTCTCCAACGGACATCAGGGCGGTCTGACGGCACCCATGAACGGCAGCATCGTTCGAGTTTTGGTTGAGGTTGGCCAGGAAGTGGAAGCCGGTGCGGCTCTGGCGGTACTGGAAGCGATGAAGATGGAGCATACCATCCGAGCTCCAGAGACTGGCAAAGTTACTGCTGTGTACTGTCAAGAAGGCGAGCTGATCAGCGAGGGTATCGTTCTGGTTGATGTGGAGATTGCGCCATGAACATGCCCTCCCATGTGCGCATTGTTGAAGTCGGCCCTCGTGACGGTTTGCAGAACGAGCGTAATCCAATCGAGGTGAGTCAGAAGATCCGGCTCGTGGATGATCTGTCAGCGGCAGGGCTTGAACACATCGAGGTGGGTAGCTTTGTCTCGCCCAAGTGGGTGCCGCAGATGGCAGGTAGTGCTGAGGTGTTTGCCGGCATCGGGCGTAAGCCCGGCATCACGTATGCGGCGCTCACCCCCAACAGGCGCGGATTCGAGGCTGCGATGGCGGCCGGTGTAACAGAGGTAGCGGTATTTGCAGCCGCTTCGGAGTCTTTCTCGCAGCGGAACATTAACTGCTCAATTGCCGAAAGCCTTTCCCGTTTCGTCCCAATTATGGATGCCGCTCGTCTGCATGGTGTCCGGGTTAGGGGGTATGTCTCCTGTGCCCTCGGTTGCCCTTACGAGGGCATGATTGATCCTGAGCAGGTGATGGTTGTTGCCCGGGACTTGTACACCATGGGCTGCTACGAGATTTCACTCGGAGACACGATCGGCGTAGGCACTGCTTCTGCTACCCGTACCCTGATTGAGGTAGTAGGAGGCAAGGTACCGCGTGAGCATCTAGCGGGTCATTTTCACGATACCTATGGGCAAGCTCTTGCTAACATCTACGCTAGTCTTCAGGAGGGCATTGCGGTTTTCGATTGTTCTATTGCAGGTCTGGGTGGCTGCCCTTACGCGACGGGTGCCTCTGGTAACGTCGCGACAGAGGATGTGGTTTACCTGCTCAATGGATTAGGCATTGAAACCGGCGTTGATCTTGAGCAGGTCGCCTATGCAGGGCGAGCTATCTCACAGGTGTTAGGGCGAACCTCGGGGTCGAAAGTCTCTGCTGCATTGAGCGCAAGGGGCTGAGTCATGGGGACTGCCACAGTTGAAAAATCAGCGACGTTCGACAAAATCCGAACAGCGGCCAGCGATCTGTTCTGTCAAACCGGTTATAAGGGTTTGGGTATGCGCAGTCTGGCTGCTGCAGTTGGTATCCAAGCTGGATCGCTGTACAACCACATTGAAAGCAAGCAAGCGCTGCTCTATGAGCTTATTAGCGAATATGAGCTCGATCTGCTACATGTCTTCAAAAACAAAAGACTGAGGCGGTGCGAGAGCGCAGTGCAGATGATCGCTCTGTTGTGGGACAAAGTGTCGATCTATGTCTCACAAAACAAGAGTTTGGCGCAGCTGGCACGATCTGAATCGCACCACCTGAATTTTGCTCAGGCTTCAGCCGTCTTAGAAATTCGTCGAAGTCGAATGCTTCAACTGCAGCTATTGATAGTCCAGTGTGCGGGCGACATCGGCTTGAGTAGCGAAGGGCTGGGGAAACTGTGCGAGGAGCTTCACGCACTGTTGGACTGCCACATCAATCTGGAGGCTGCCCCCTATACAGACCCCAATAAATTTGTGAGGCGACAGCTGCGCAATATGGCATCCATGCTGCTTGTGGGGCGAGATTAGCGCCCGACTTTTGTGTTTTGCCCCAATCTCTTAATACCAGTGCCACGTATTCGGGTTTTCTGAAGCTGGGGCGTCTTGATTCCCTAATCGTCCATAATGCTTGGAGTTGGGCACTGTTGAGTCGGACAGATGAAAGCATCTTTTGCTATCGCGCCTTCTGGCGACACCTGCAGGCACGCTGCAGTCGGTGGTGCTGTCCTAGGAGGGGAGGTGGCGAGTCTATCGCGGCGAACCTTCAATGCTTGCGAGATGATCAGACGGTTCTGCTTGTGGAAGGCCAAGATCTCTTTCTGACCAGTCTGCCAGCGTTGATCGGGTTGGGTACCTCGCTCAAGGACATCGAGGGCCTAGCGGTCGAGTTGGTCCTGGAAAAATCCCAGAGAAACATTACCGTTGCCGCGCAGTTGCTGAGGATGGGCCGTGCGCAAATGAGTTACCGATTGAAGGAAAGGTATATCGGGACGTTGGCGTATCCGTTTGAGAATTTCATTCATAAAATTATCAGTCAGATGGCAGGGTGGAGGCGCACAAAAACTCTCTTATGTTTCTGGTCCGTACAAAGCGCCCGGTTCAATGGGCTCTAGAAGTGTCGCTCAGGATTTTCTCGGTTTGGCATGTGAATTGTATGGGCAGCAGGGCCGCTGGACTTTCCGAGTACGCACCCCAAGTCCGGGGCTATACCAATAAGAGGTTTTTCATGACCAACTTTGTCGATAAGTATCCTGTCTTCAATCAACAATTCATTGCTGGTGTCTGGCGCGATGGTCGCGATAGCGCGGTACTGCAGGTTAATGATCCATTCTATGGCAGCTTGTTGACCGAGATTGTCCAAGCAGACCGCGAAGACCTCGATGAGGCCTATCACAAAGCTGCGGAGGCACAACAGAAATGGGCCGCCGTCAGCCCGGCCGAACGGGCGGCGGTGATGCACCGAGTGGTCCAGATTTTCGACCAGCGCCGCGAAGAAATCATCGACTGGATCATTCGCGAGTCTGGCAGCACCCGGGTCAAGGCACAAATTGAGTGGGGGGCGGCACGGGGCATTACCCTGGAGTCGGCATCTTTCCCGGCCCGCGTCCATGGTCGGATCCTGCCGTCCAACATTCCAGGCAAAGAGAATAGGGTCTACCGCGCGCCCTTGGGTGTAGTGGGGGTCATCAGCCCCTGGAATTTCCCTCTGCATTTGAGCCAGCGTTCGGTGGCCCCAGCGCTGGCCCTGGGAAATGCGGTAGTCATCAAGCCGGCAAGCGATACTCCTGTCACCGGGGGCCTGCTCCTGGCGCGAATCTATGAAGAGGCGGGGCTTCCGGCAGGATTACTCAGTGTGGTGGTTGGCTCGGGTGCCAAGATCGGCGATTCCTTCGTGGTGCATGAAGTGCCGAAATTCATTTCCTTCACCGGTTCGACACCCGTGGGGCTGAACATCGGGCGTCTGGCCAGCGGTGGCAAACACCTCAAGCACGTGGCGCTGGAGCTGGGCGGCAACAGCCCGTTCGTAGTACTGGCGGATGCCGATCTCGAACAGGCGGTGAATGCCGCAGTCATGGGCAAGTTTCTGCACCAGGGGCAGATCTGCATGGCGATCAACCGGATCATCGTCGAAGACGGCTTGTACGACGCTTTTGTCGTACGCTACGCCCAGCGCGTGAGCACGCTCAAGGTCGGTGATCCCCATGAAGCCGACACTGTGATCGGGCCGATCATCAATGCCAAGCAGTTGCAGGGGCTGGTGGCGAAGATAGGTCGTGCCAAGGAAGAGGGTGCGCGGGTAGTGGTGGAAGGGGAAGTGGTTGGCCAATTGCTGCCGCCTCACGTATTCGCCGATGTCACCCCTGATATGGAAATAGCTCGGGAAGAAATCTTCGGTCCTATGGTCGGCATCCTGCGTGCCCGGGATGAAGGCCACGCCTTGGAGCTGGCCAACGACAGCGAGTATGGGCTGTCCAGCGCGGTGTTCACGAGCAGCCTGGAGCGCGGCGTTCGTTTTGCTCGCCAGATAAAGGCAGGTATGACTCACGTCAACGACATCCCGGTGAATGACGAGGCTCATGCGCCGTTCGGCGGAGAGAAAAACTCCGGGTTGGGACGCTTCAATGGCGAATGGGCTATTGAAGAGTTCACCACTGACCACTGGATCAGTGTTCAGCACAGCCCACGTCATTACCCTTTCTAAGCCCCGCCGGGAGAATTTTGCATGTTGAAGAACAAAACGCTGCTCATTACCGGTGTTGCTTCGGGTATTGGCGAAGAGACCGCACGCGTAGCCCGCCAACAAGGTGCTCGCGTAATTGGCGTGGACATCAATCCGCCGAAGGTTGAGGTCGATCAATTCATCCAGGTCGACCTGTCCTCTCAGGACTCGATCGACGCCTTACTCGCCCAGTTGCCCGAGGGGATAGATGGCCTGGCCAATATCGCCGGATTGCCGCCAACCCAAAGCGCTGACCGAGTGCTCAAGGTCAACCTGATTGGCCTCAAGTACCTTACCCTGGGGTTGCTGCCAAAGCTTGCGAACAATGCTTCCATCGTCAACCTGGCCTCGCTGGCGGGGGTGGGCTGGCCGGATGCTGTGGCGACCATCAAGGCCGCCGAAGGTTTGAGCTTCGCTGACACGACAGCCTTCTGTGAACAGCACGGGATCGTCGGACCACGTAGCTATTTTTTCTCGAAGGAGGCGCTGATCACCTGGACTTTGCAGAACCGCTGGACTTGGCGCGAGCGTGGAATCCGGATGAACGCGGTCAGCCCTGGGCCGGTGGACACGCCGATTCTCAAGGACTTCATCGAGACATTGGGCGCTCGGGCCGAGGAGGACATGAAGACTATGGACCGTCCGGGCCGAGCCGCGGATATTGCACCGGTGGTGGCATTTCTGCTCGGTGATGGCTCAATCTGGATGCGAGGTACTAATTTGGCAGTAGACGGTGGGATGCATTCACACCTATTGGCTTCCAGTTCCGGCTTGTAATCTAGGCGGTTCAAGACTGTTCGATTAACGGACGGTCAGTGTTTTGCCAACTAGGCAATGGTTGTGATGGATGGGATGATTGATCCCATCCATCCACCTTGTTTGTTGCGCTCGATTTGACGTGGCAAGCATCAGGAACGCCGTGATGACTCAGCCAAAAAATAATAATTCAGGTGTATTCAAAGGCTTCCAACCACTCATTCCTGATTTGCTTACTGACCCTCAGGATCACCTTACTCTAGGCCACACTCCTACTTTAGAGCAGCTTGCTGAAACTGTGGCGTTTTCGCCGGAGGACGGGAGCATTTGGATGTGCGGCCAGCGTGTGATGCTGATGCATAGTTCGGCGTTGGGTGCCCTGCGCAGTGAACTAACGGAAACTATTGGCCTCGATAAGACGCGTGGGCTGTTTACACGCCTTGGCTGGATGGCCGGTACTCGTGATGCGCAGTTGGTCCGTGAGCGTTGGCCCGATGGCGATCACGCGGCTCTGTTTTCCGCAGGGCCGCGGTTGCACGCACTTGAGGGCTTGGTAAAAAACGAAGTGATTCGTTTTGAGTTCGATAATGCGCAGGGTCATTTCTATGCCGAATTTTTATGGCATAACTCTATTGAAGACGATAGCCACATCGCTGCTCACGGTATCGGCAGTGAGTCTGCCTGTTGGATGCAGATCGGCTACGCCAGCGGTTACGCGTCATCGTTGTTGGGTCGGTTGATTGTCTATCGCGAAGTCGAGTGCCGCTCCACTGGTCAGAGCCAGTGTCGGATCATTGGTAAGCCGGCCGAGCAATGGCCGGACGTGCAGAGCGATCTGAATCACTTCAACGCTGAAGACTTTCTAAGCCGCAGCGCCTACGAAGACACAAATACGGCCAGCGAACCGCCGGCGAGCGACGTCGAGGACTCCGATAAACATATGGTTGGAGTGTCCTCGGCATTCACCGCTGCTTGCCATATGCTGCGTCGGGTTGCCTCGACCCAGGCTACCGTGTTGTTCACCGGCGAGTCGGGTGTGGGCAAGGAGCTGTTTGCCCACATGCTCTACACCATCGGCGCGCGTAGCGGGAAGCCCTTCGTAGCGCTCAATTGTGCGACCCTGCCAGAGAATCTGGTGGAGTCGGAACTGTTCGGCGTCGAGCGCGGCGCCTTCACCGGTGCCGACCGTTCACGCAGCGGTCGTTTCGAGCGTGCCGATGGCGGTACGCTGTTCCTCGATGAAATCGCCACCCTCAGCCTGTCCTCCCAAGGCAAATTACTGCGGGTCTTGCAGGAGAGGGAAATTGAACGCGTTGGCGGCAGTAAGGCAATTTCAGTCGATGTTCGAGTGGTGGCGGCGACTAACCTCGATCTGCTGGAAGAGGTCAAGGCCGGACGCTTTCGTGAAGACCTGTATTACCGACTGAATGTCTACCCGATCCATTTGCCGCCCCTGCGTGAGCGGCGCGATGATATCCCGCTGCTGATGAACTATTTCCTGCGTAAGTTCTGCAAGCGCCACGGACGTTCGGTCACCGGCTTCACCAGCCGTTTGGTCAATGCGTTGTTGGCTCATCCGTTTCCGGGAAATATCCGTGAATTGCAAAACTTGATCGAACGCGGCGTCATCAGTGCGCAGGACAACGAACTGATGGATATCCATCATTTGTCCCAGGGGGGGCGCAACCCTATCAGCGATGCTATTGGCCTCAACGCCCAGGGACAGTTGGTGATGGCCCCTTTGGTACAGTTACCTTCCGTCGCTACGGTGAGGCCTCTGAAGGCTGTGGCGGAGGTCGGTGGTGAGCAACCGTTAACACACCTACGCGCTTTCCTCCGTGGTGATCAAACCACATTGGGTACCTCTCTGGAGGAAATAGAGAGCTTGCTGGTCGGCACCGCTATGCAGCGAAGCCATGGCAACTATACGTTGGCCGCGCAAATGCTGGGGATGACCCGGGCGCAACTGAGCTACCGGGTCAAGGGCCGCTAGACTCAGGTTCGGAACTGACTGACGAGCTCCCGCAAATCGCCTTGCAGGAGGGCTAGGCGATGGTTAGCCTGGGAGATACTGTCGGCATTGGTCGCACTGTCTTCGGCCAGTCCGCGAATGTTCAACAGGCTGCGGTCTATTTCGCGGGTAACATGCGCTTGCTCGTCGGCGGCGCTGGCAATCTCTTGATTGCGCTGGTTTATTTGCGCCACCGAGGTACCGATATCTTCCAGCGCCCGCTGGGCCGACTCGCAAGTGCTCCGAGAGTCTTCGGCTTGGGCATTGGCTTGCTTGACGGATGACAAGGCGCGCTGAGTCTCGCTGCTGACACCCTCGATCATTCGTTCGATTTCCACAGTCGAGGATTGGGTGCGTAAGGCCAGCGCCCGTACTTCATCGGCAACCACCGCAAAGCCACGCCCAGAATCGCCTGCTCTGGCCGCCTCGATCGCCGCGTTGAGGGCCAGCAGGTTGGTCTGCTCGGCTATACCGCGGATTACGTCCAGCACCTTATGAATTCCTTCGACTTGGCCCGATAGGCCTTCCATAAGATTTTGCATGTCGCTCAAATCGCCGCACATCCTCCCGATCGCCGCCACCGACGCCAACGCTCGTTCATGGCCTTGCCGTGCGGCCGTCTGCAATGACTGGGTGGCACCTGCTGTGTCTTGGGCATGGCGCGCCACCTGCTCGGCACTGGCGCTCATCTGGTTGACGGCGGTGGCGGCTTGCTGCAATTCAGCATTCTGCGCGTTGAGTTGGCGCGCGCCGTCTTCGGTCAGGCCGCCGAGCTCTGTGACGGCCCCGTTAAGCTGGGTGGATGCCTGGGCAATCCGCTGAATTGCCGACCGGAGGGTATTTTGCATTCCCCCCAGAACTTTGAGCAGAACGCCTAGTTCGCCTGTAGCACCAACAGTCGTCTCCTGGTCTAAATTACCTGCCGAGATGTTTTTAGCTAATTGCCCGGCTGCCCCCAGCGGTCCAGAGATCGAACGAATCAGCCAAAACCCCGCACCCAGGCAAATAAGCATGCTGGCGAGTACGGTCAGTAAGGTCGCGCGCATGGCGGTACGCTTGCTTTCAAGTGACGCCTGATAGGCCTCCAGGGCACTCGCCGATTGCAGTTGGAACAAGTGACGAAATACTTCTCGTTGAGCCAAGAAGGCACTGTCGACTGGACCGCTCAATAGTGTGAGGGTGCGATCAAAGTCATTTGCCAGGAAGGCCTGTACTGCTTTGTCCATCCTTTCGAGAAAAACACTGCGGGTTTTTTCCAGCTCTCCTAGTAATGCCTGCTCTTGAGGGCTTTTGGGCATAGCTTGATAGCGCGTCCAGAGTTCAATGACTTCGTTTCGCAAAGGTATAATGCTATCAACGATGCGCTGGGTTTTAGATTCGTCGCGCTCAATCGCGCCTAGCAAGATGGGAAATCGCGCGGAGCTGTTGATTTCCAGCATCCTTCCCAGGCTTTCAATATTCAGCAGCTTGGCGCTGTACATATCTTCCAGTTTAGTACTGGCTTGTTCAAGACTGTACAGGCTCCATCCGCCGAGCAGGATAAGCAGCAGATTCAACAACACCAGTAATGCACTTAGACGAGCCTTGATTGTGCTTAATATGGGCGTCATGGTTGATCCACCTGGTTACCGTGAGCTAGATAGGCCCTTTGCAGAGCCTGTGGGGCATCATTGAAGCGCTGGGGATCGCCTTCCAGAACAACGCGACCCTGATTCATCACATAGACGTAATCCGCGAGGCGCAAGGCGACCTGCGTGAACTGCTCGATCAGCATGATCCCTGTGCCGTTTTGGGCCAGCAATTCAATGACCCCCTCCAGGCGTTTAACGATCACCGGTGCCAATCCCAGAGACATCTCGTCCACCAGGATGAACCGTGGCCGAGCCATCAGTGCATGAGCCAGGGCTACCATCTGCTGCTGGCCACCGGAGAGGGTTTGGGCGGCCTGGGTACGGCACTGGGCTAGCTCAGGAAAAACCTCGAAGACTTCCTCTAGTGCGTTAGCCAGTTCTGCGTTGGAGAGCAGGTTGCCCGCAGCCTTGAGATTGTCCAGCACGCTCAGTCCGGCAAACACAAGGTGACCTTCGGGAACGGCGGCGACGCCCGCACGGCGGATGCGTTCGGCGGACATGCCGGTTAGCGACTGTTCGCCCAGGCACACCGCGCCGTCGAGCAATGGCAATGCCCCGGCGATGCCCATGACCAAGCTACTTTTACCGGCGCCATTCGGGCCAAGTACAGCAGTGATGCGACCTGGTTCGATGCTCATGCTTACGCGGTCGAGTACACGCTTCCCGCCGCGCGCGAGGCTCAGACCGCGGATAATCAGCGAATCAGTCATTGCAGTTCCTCGTCGCCCAGGTAGGCGGCTTTTACCCTTGGGTCTTGAAGCACCTGGGTGGTTGGTCCGTAGGCGATCAAGGTGCCGAAGTCCAGCACCAGAGTGTTGACGCAGGTGTTGGCGATCAGTTCGACGTCGTGGTCGATCATCAGGGTGGTGGCCGAGAAGCGCGGGCCGATACCTAATACGATTCGTTGCAGTTCGGCCATCTCTTCGCCGCTCAGACCTCCGCCGGGCTCGTCGAGCAAGACGATGCGCGGCTGGCCGGCGAGGGTTTTGGCCAGTTCCACGCGGCGCCGTTCGAAGCCATTGAGGCGCGCACCTAGGATATCGGCCTGGGCGGTGAGGCCAGTGAATTCCAGCACGTCGTCGATTTGGCGGCGTTTTTCGGTGTGGCTTCCGGGCAAGGCGTCGAGCATGGCGCGAATGTTATCGAGTACGCTCAAGTCTTCGACTACCAGTTCCCTCTGAAAGGAGCGGCGCAGGCCCCAGCGTGCCCGAAGGTGCGGGGGCATAGCGCGGAGGTCGCTGCCGAATGCCCTCAGGGTGCCGGTACGCGGGGTGACGAAACCGCTCAGTACGTTGAGCAGGGTAGTTTTGCCCGCGCCATTGGGTCCGATAATACCGACCAGAGGGGCGTCGATAGTGACACTGATACTCTTGAGCGCCTGGACACCGCCAAACCAAACCGACAGGTTATTGAGCTCAATCATGGGCGTGCCCTCCAGTGCCGCAATTGTGCGAGCAATTGCCCTGCAATGCCTTGGGGGGCGGTGATGAGTGTGTGCAGCAGGGCGATGCCGAAGATCACATATGACAAATCGCCCGCCAGTCCAAGGTTGTCGAGAAAGGCTGGAAACACTCGATACAAGACCCCAGTGATGATCGCACCCAGAATGCTGTAGGCCCCACCGACAATACTCAGGGCCGCGAGCATGATCGATTCGCTGGCCGGAAAGGAGCGCGCATCCAGTGTGCCCAAGCTAGCCGCGAGCAACGCGCCAGCGATCCCCGCGAGAAACCCCGCCAGGCAAAAAGCCCAACTCTTGTACAGCGAGACATTGATCCCGGCCGCCATGGCACAGGCCTCTCCCTTGCGGATCAGTGCCCAGGCTCGCCCGGGGCGGCTGCGCTGGTGCCATTCGATCAGCAGGAACCCCAGGCCAGCCACGATCACGCAGTAGCGGAACATGCCGATGTCGCTCTGCCCAAGCCAGGGCCGGGCCATCAACATTCCGCCCGCCGGGTTGAAGCCGCGCAAGCCCTCACCACCATTGGGAAACTGCACGGCGGTTATCAACACACTGAAGCCTGCGGCGGCCATTAGTGTGATTAGAGCCAGATAGAGGCCACGCAGCCGTAGGGCGGGCAAGCCGACCAGCATGCCCGTGATACCGGCGGCGATCCCGCCAGCCAGTAGACTCAGCTCATAGGGCCAGTGGCCGCTGTGGGCGACGCGCAATGATACCCAGCCACCGACGCCGACCAGTGCCACCTGAGCCAGTGAAACCAAGCCTAAGCGGGCATACAACAGGCTCAAGGAGGCGGCGGCTAGGGTATAGATTGCCGCGGTGGTGGCGACACGCAGCCAGTAGGCGCTCAGGACTTCGGGTACGAACACCAGCAACAATGCCAATGCGCCGAAGGCCAGCCATTTGAGAGCCTGGCGTGAATCGGCGGGGCGTGTCACGGCGTGGTTTTGCAGTGTGTGAGTCATCATTCCAGGCCCCTTATTGATGGCTGGCGAACAGCAAACGGTTATTTCGTTGCAACCAAAAAATCGCCAACACCGCGAGGACGAACGGCGTCGCGGAGCGGTAGGGCGACAGCGTTGAAAGCAGGGTACACAGAGACTCGACCACGCCGATGAGCAGGCCGGCGACGAGGGTCAGCGACAGGGACTGCAGGCGCCCAATGATCGCCGCCGCCAGTGCTGGGATGACCAGGAAGGTCAGCGCGCCGGCGTCCAGCCTGACTAGCGCCCCCAGCAAGATTCCACTGATGCCGGCCATCACGCCGCTGATGGACCATGCCAGCACCTCGACTCGTATCACTCGGATCCCGACGATGGCTGAGAGCTGCCGGTGGCTGGCCAAGGCCCGCATGTGTAAGCCAATCCGGGTTCGGGCGAGAAACAGCGTGATGGCGGCGGTTAGCACTAGGGTGGCGATAAACGCCAGTAGCCGGGTCAGGGTCAGGCGCACGCCCATAAGATTGAATGCAATGGTGTCACTGGGCAGGTCCAGCCTGCGCGGGTTTGCGGGCCACAGGCTATACAGCAGTCCCAGCAAAATCAGGAGCACGCCGAGGGTGGCCATGGCCTTGATCACCGGTTCGCGGTGTTCCAGGCGTGGTGAAATCAGCAGGCCATAGCCCAGGGAAATCAACCCGGCGACCACGATCCCGGCCAGCCAGCAGAGCGGCGCGAATCCGCCCCACTGGCCTAGTTGCCAACTTATCAGCGCCGCCGCCGCTCCAATAGCGCCATAGGCCAGGTTGAGGACCCCAGTGGCCCGGTAAAGCAGCACCAGTCCCACGCCGGACAGGGCATAGATCGAGCCGATTGCCAGGCCCGCCATTAGAAAGATCAGATAGCTATTCACGCGCCTTGTCCCAGTTCATCCTGACGATAGATCGCCGGAATTTCGACTTCGAAGCAGCCTTCGAGATCGCTGTAGCCCAGGTCTTTGACCTGAACCATCATTCCTGCATGGTTGGCCATGTGTTTGTCCCCGGTGCCAAAAGTCCAGGGCGCGCAGAGCAAGTCAGTGCGGTAGTCCTTAACGCCGCGGAGGGCCTCGCTGACCGAAGCGCGGTCGATCTGGTTGGGATCCATTTTGCGCAAGGTTTCGACGAAGATGTTCGCCGAGACGAAACCCGCCTGAGAGAACGTGTCGATCCGGTTGCTCGCACGGCTATCACCGACCCCATACTTGGCCATCAATGCGCGCCAACGTTTGGCATCAGGGCCTTGGCCGTCGAGGCGGGTTAACTCGATTTGCACTGCTAGGTGACCGTCCCAGTAGTCACCCAAAGCTGCCGGGATTTTGCTGTCGTAGAGTGGAGTAGCAGCAATCCATTTGTATTGGTCACGCAGGTTCTGTTCTTGGGCGGCTTTGAGCACTCCCAACCCGGCACCTGCGGGCAGGTTGAGCAGGATGGTGTCCGGGTTGGCGGCCATTGCTTCGAGGACTACTCCTGTGAAATCCGCTGCGGCCGGGTCGAAGACCACAGAGATGCCTTCCAGGCCCCGTTGCTTGAGCCAGTCGTTGACCGCGTCGCAGGACCAGACGCCATTGCTTGGGATATTCAGTCCGATGCATGCGACGCGCTTGCTGCCTTGTTTGCGCACAGACCACTGCACCGCGCCCAGGTTACTCGGTAGAGGGCCCTGGTTAGTGGTGGCGATATTGCGCGCCTCGAAGCACTCGCGAACCGCACAGCCGGAGGCCATGGAAATGACTTTTTCCTGTTCATAGAGCTTGGCGTTTACCGACATTTCGATAAAGCTGCCGCTGCCGA
Source organism: Pseudomonas sp. Z18(2022) (assembly GCF_036346535.1). Lineage (NCBI taxonomy): Bacteria > Pseudomonadati > Pseudomonadota > Gammaproteobacteria > Pseudomonadales > Pseudomonadaceae > Pseudomonas > Pseudomonas sp. Z18(2022). The sequence continues at coordinate 181,959 of NZ_JAOTOA010000001.1, read as the reverse complement.
CCAGGGCTACCACTTTACGGTCCTTGACCAGCTTGGAAGCGGCCTGGGCGGCTGTCTCCGGGTTCCACTTGTCGTCTTCGATGGTGTACTCGATAGGTCGTCCACCGATCCCGCCGTTCTCGTTGACGCATTTAAAATAGGCGCGCGCGGCGGCGGCTGCCGAGCTGAAGTCATCTGGGCCGGTTTTGCCGACGATGGCGCCTACGAGGATTGGCGTGCCGCTTGCCGGCGCGGCACCAGTCGGACCGCAAAGTATTGGTTCAGCTGCCAATGCCTGGTAGCCGTACATCAGACCAAAAAGGGACAGATAGTGCAGCCAGGTTTTTGAAAGAATGGTTTTCATAGAGTGCTCCACAAGGCAAAGGGCACAGGAGTGGCCGGGCAGACGAGTGCTCAGGACCTGGCCTTAAGGCGCGCAAGGTCTAGCTTGCGGCCTGGAATCGGGGGTTCAGGTAGACGCTGAGGTCAGATCGGGAAGACCAGCTTCAGCCAATAGGCATCGCCTTCGGCGCGGTTGCGCACGCTGCTTTCCTGTTGCCATTTGGCGCTGAGGAACCAGCCCTTGCCGCTGTCGTACTTGATCGAAGGTCCGATGGCGAATGCCCGGCCCTTGTTGTCCGAGAGCTGGTCGCCATCGACGCGGTCATCGGTGGTCTGGCGATAGAAGTAACCGCCCACGCCGACCACCCAACTCGGTGAGACCGCCCAGCCGACGGAATAGTCGAAATGGAATTCCTGCCCGGAGCGGTAGTCAGTGGCACGGTTCTCCATGTTGAAGTCGTACATCATCTTGATATCGGCGTTCAGGCCCGCAGGGTCGATGTACGAGGCGGCGACGACCGGTTCGACTACCCAATAGTTTCGGCCGATATTAGCCAGATCGTGGCGGTCGTAATCGCCGGTCGGGGCGATCACGTCGAGAGCAACCAGTGAGTGCAGCTTGTCGCTGTGATGAAAGCCTAGGGCCGACCCAAAGTACATATCGCCTAGACCCCGTTTGCTTTGGGATTGGCCGTTGAGATCAACCTTCATGTCCACCAACGGCATGATCGAGTGGAACGCCAGCGATCCCCCTAGCACTTTTTGATCGGTGACCCATATCAGTCGTGGCGAAACGGAGTCTGCCGTTACCGAAAAATCCACTGGCACCTTATCCCCTCGATTGTCGCGAAGAGAATCGGCTCGATAGTGACTGGCGAAGACCTGAGCGTAGAGGCCTGGAGGGGGGATTGCAGCAACTGCCCAGTTATCCGAGCCCATCGGCGCAGTAGAACCACCACCTTCCGTGGCAGTGACAGCCTGGCTGGTGAGCATTGCAAGCGAGGACAGGCATGCGAAGCGCAAAGCATTGAGACGGAGCATTGCCATGATCGATGTTTCCTTATTTTTGTTATTCGCCTTGTCGGCAGGTCAGTGCTGTATCAATTCGTATGCCAAGTTTATAAAAACTTTCGGGTAAAATAAAAATCTTTATAAAACAATAAGATGCATATATGCTCGGTCTGATTTTACGGGCCTTGCTTAAGCCTGGATCATTATTTTCTTAAGAGAAGTATTTATGGGTGTTTACTTTTCGACGGAGGGTAAGGGTCGGGCATTGGTGTTGTTTTTGTATCGGGTCGGCGCACTTCAGTGCTGGTATTCGGAACAAGCTTGGCCTGTTAGTTTCGAGAGGCTCGCTATGTGGGGATGGTAATTGCCAAATGCTACAATCTGCTTTGCAAGTAGTCAGTCGGCGTTAGCATCATCGGCGCCGAGGTTAATCTGATTTATACATCTACGAACGTAAATCAGGTGTCCGACAGCTTGGGCCTCTCAGGGCTAGTTTTTTTCTAAAGTTTTTCAAATGGGCACGAGGCAAACCTCCAAGTTCTGCTGTATCCGAAATTAGTTAAAGCAGTTTTGCGAAGGTTGAGAGTTCTATTTTATGTCGGGAAGTCTATTTTGGCTTTTCGTATCTTAGCGGCGACATCCTGCTGAGGTTGTGATTTAAAATTGGGCTGTGTCGCCAGCGGACTGTATAATTTATAAGAGCTGTACAATATCAAACAATACGTATCTGAGGCGGAATGCTATTAGGTTAGGTGTCACTGTAGTCTGACTAATATATATTAAGCGCGGTGCTGACTAACCAATTTTAGCATTCGACGGAAATAGAGTTCGGCGCGACGTCCTGTAAAAGGTGTTGCGACTAACAGATTTTTTCCAAGCATGCATCCTTACTCAATGGTTTAGGAGGGGGGCATGCCGATTCTCACCACTCAGCCAGATCTGGATAAGTAGGTGCATTGTCAGCCTCGCGATTGAAGACGAACCCTTCAACTCGGCTAGTATAATAGTATAGGCGGTGCATCTGGGCCCTCCAGCCACCGATCTTGGTAGGAATGACTTCAAAATAGGTTTCTTCTCGAAAACAATCGATACCTCAGCTGGTCCTTAGCGCCGCAATACAGCTTGAGTACCCTGTGCAGAAAAGCCGTAAGCTTTTCATGGGGTATAATTGCCGCGTCGCCGAAGTAGATGCAGTTAGTGTCGTCCACATGATTATATTGGTTGTGCAGTTGTGTATGTTCTTGAGAACCATATTCTACATTCTACACCTAGGGTGGACATTCCTTAATTGCTCTTGCTTGCGTCATAGGCTTGTTGCGCAATCAGCACAGCATTGATGTTTCTCTCTGACCACAACAATATATGCTCGAGTGATTCTGCTAGGCTGACCCCCAAAGGCGTCAGCGCGTACTCAACGGAAACAGGCACCGTTGGATATGCGGTCCGTGTGAGGAGTCCGTCTCGCTCCAATCGTTTTAGTGTTTGTGAAAGAACCTTGCGCGACATACCCTCAATTTTTTTCAATAAAGCGTTAAAGCGCAATTTTTCTATCTTAAGTAGTCCGATAATAAGCACTGCCCATTTGTCAGCAATGCAATCCAACACAATTCGGGTAGGGCAATTTGCTGAGTACGGGTTCCATTTCATTAGTATGGCTTCACAAATAATCGCTATTGTTTAGCGAGGGTTTTGGGGGAGCCCGCTGCCTCGGCGATCGCTGCTGCCTGTTCAGAGGGGAAGAGAAGGTTTGGAAATATCGGTTTCCGAATAGTTACCAGGTAACCACGAGGTGCCTCCTTCTCAGCGCTAGGTGCTCCGTTATAGTATCTGCGATGCGCGCAGAGACCAAGTGCAAAAGGGATACCTTTGACGCTATGACGAATCTCCGTGTAGCTGCAACCCTTTAAAATTTCGAGAAGGAGTCTTTCATGCCAACTGTTGCCATCGTCTTTTACAGTGGTTATGGGCATACCGCAAAACAAGCCGAAGCAGTACTCGAAGGGGCATTGTCCGTCGCAGATGCCGCGTTGTATGCAATCGATGCCAATGGTGATCTGCCTGAGGGGGGGTGGGAGGAAATTGGTGCGGCTGCCGCGATCATATATGGCAGTCCTACCTACATGGGCGGCCCCGCTTGGCAGTTCAAAAAATTCGCAGATGCGTCCTCCAAAGCTTGGTTTACTCAGGGGTGGAAAGACAAAGTTGCTGGGGGGTTCACCAACTCGGCATCGACCAATGGCGACAAATTCAGCACTCTGCAATATTTCTGGACTTTGTCCCAACAGCACGGCCAGATCTGGATCGGCACTGGATTGATGCCGTCCAACACTAAGGCTCACGGTCCGGCAGACCTGAATTGGAGTGGTGGCTTCGGAGGTGCTCTCGCTATCTCTCCGTCAGATGCCTCGCCAGATGAAGCGCCTCGAGCCGGTGATCTTGAAACTGCCAGGCTCCTTGGTAAACGCATTGCGGAACTTGCTACAAAGCTAAGTTGACAACTGAGGTAGTCCAGCTTGGCGACAGTCAGCTTAGCGGGTTGTGGAAATCAGTTAGGGTGCAGTCTAAGACGTGCTCAATTCGGCTCTCGTTATCTGGACTACCATCTATGATGGATTAATGTGCATCTTGAAAATATATAGCCTGTAGAGTGGCTTTGTGCTTGACTTGCTCGCAGGCAAGTTTTTGAATTGAGGGATTGATTGATGAGACTAAATTTCTTAAGATTTTTTTCACTGGGCACTGCTGTTTTTATATTGGTGTTAGGGGCTTTTAGTGTGCAGGCAGCTCCGGTGGGAGATGTTGTCGAAGTTGTTACATTTAAACTAAAGCCTGGTGTTACTCCAGATCAATTTAAAGTCATAGATAAGAAAGTGGAAGTCACCCACGTTTCTAAGCAGCCAGGCTTCAAGTCACGGGAGAGCGCCTGGAGTGACGCTGGTGAATGGCTCGTAATCGTTCACTGGCGTTCAGTTCAAGACGCAAATGCTTCAATGGCAAGTTTTAAGAAAGCACCAGCAGCTGCTACGTTCATGCAAGACATAGAGTCCTCTACGATGCAAATGAAGCGTTATCAGCAGTAGTAGCTTAGCCAAGCGGTGTTAGGAAACGGCTGGATTGTCCGAAAGGCACCAGCGGTAGGGTTGTAGTGTGCTATACCTCGCCCGCTTGGCTCAGATCGACGTTGACCTTTTGTATATATTAACGGGAATGCGCTCCATGCCGCCTAATTCGCCTAAATAGGGAGTGGCGCTGATGCGTTTTAAAATCATGTACTTTAAAACGAGAAAAGGGCGGTAGCACTTTGTACATATAAGCGTACAGTCGTCATTCCATCGTTGCACAACGGTGAGCACGAAGGGCGATGTATAATCTAGCAGAGAAACGACCTTCACACAGCCGCTCGAGAAGCCCTTTCTCTTCTTGCTGAGATTGCTGCGGCATCTTCTCGAATCGAAGCAATCAGGCTTGAGTACTCCACCCGCGCTCTGCTGTGGAGCCTTGAGGCTCATGGGAAGCTGTCTCGGCTCGACACTGACAATTTGGGCAACGTGTTTCAAGTGGCATTCGAAAAAGCGGCTGTATGAACTGGCTTTCCGATAAAAGAGCAAATGTCCCCAATCGACATATCGCCGCTTATGTTTAAAGGCTCCCACACTTCGACTAGGTGTAAGGGCCTTTTTTGTGCGCAGGGACCATTACCTCCTAGCCTGTTCTATCAGCCCCCCTAAAGTGGTTTCGCATAGCTACTGCCGCTAGCTCGATAAGGAAACGATCCTGTTAATGCTGTCCTTGATCCACATCCCCATCACGCCCTGGAACAGCTGTTGACCATCGCTTAGTGCGACAACGAGCAAGGCTGCGTGGTGGTCAGCTTTTTGTTGAGTTGGTGGAATGCTGAAGAACACGGCGGATTTGTCCTGACCGACGAGGCGCGTCAGTCTATCTTTCAGATAAGCAGACAGATCATGCCCATTCATACATGCCGATGGGATCAACCTCATGATCGCCACCGCCCGTTTGCCGCTGCGAGGCGACCTGGAAAATAACCAATTGGAACGCCCAAGCGCCCATGGCCGGATCAAGTTCTCGATCTGGTTGTTGTCGATGGGCACAGTACCATCTTGCAGGTAGAGCGTCAGTGCTACCCAGCGTTTTAGGCTGTAATCAAGGGCCTTGGCTGTGGTCGTACCCTCGGGCACAAGTTCGCGTTGGGCCAGCTCCACTCATGCAGTTTTTCAGCGATAGGCACCGCTGTTTCTTGACCTACTCGCTAGCCGTCTTCGTCGCTCATTTCCTTGGCGTGTCGCTCGACTTCGTACAGCCTGCCAATCGAGTTAAGCGCCTGCTCCGCCAACTGACTTTTATTTGCCACGTGCAGGTCGAAGAACTTGCGGCGCGCATGGGCCATGCAGCCGATTTAAGTGATGCCCCGCTCGAAGCTGGCTTTGTAGTCGGCGAAGTCATCACAGACTAGCTTGCCGTTCCAGGAGCAGAAGAAGTTACGGATCATTGCGAGAGGCTACGAATAAAGCGCACGCGGCCGTTTGGATCTGAGGCTGGCCATTTGACAGTAATGGATTTGTCACCCAGCGGCTATACGATCACCACCGATTCATCAGTTCGCTGCAGCTATTCACGGTACGAATGCCGGCAGGGTTGTAGAGGCTTGGTCGCGGTAAGTCGGCAGCCACTTGCGGATCACGTTGGCGTTTATGCCGTGGCTGAGGTCGATGCTGGAAACGGTGGAGCCCAGTTGCAGGCATCTCTGAGCGACCGGGCTTTGAATGGGTATGGATTGGCGCTTCGTTGGCGCATGGAAATCCTGGCGATAAGGGTGATCGCGTCCGCAATAAAGATGACACCTTCGTCCTTAATGCTGGGATTCTGAAGGTGTGTTCACCGGGCGCTTACGATGATCAGCACGCAGAACTGCGTCGTTTGCGAACAGAACTCAAGCGGGTGGCTGAAGCTGTGAGAACTCAGCACAGCTCGGTGTGCAAGCACCGGCCAGTGGAAGGCTACCGTAACCCTACTGTCCACGTCGCTGAGGAGTCGGATACATTTGTAGTACTTGAGAAGCCATCGAACAAAGGACCTGATCCTTCGGAGATAGTGGAGAAAAGGGACGCAGCCAAGGGAAGCACAACAGGCATCCCGCGCGCCGGACGCTGAGCCGGATCCGTTGCGCATCGATGGGACTTGAAGGTGGATGTGAAGCTGTCCGAAGGAACAAGGGCATGCAGTTCATGGCATTGCCGCACCACATCACACCGCAGTTATTGGTGCAGAGTTTCTATTCCCTGCGCCGCGATGTAGCGGTGGGCGTGGACGGCATGTCGTGGCGAAAATATGAGGAGGGGCTCTGTTGCGGACCAGCGAGTTAACGTAACTTATCAGTCCTCTTTTAATTGTCTCGAGACGCCCTATTCTATTGCTGCACCCCTGCTGTTCTGCTTGTATCCTTACGCACACCGAGGGTGTCAGCCTGCTTCATTGCTAACTAATAATAGCTAGGGGGGGAAGCCGGGCTTTCCAAAAGGTACTGAAGTGAAGAGTGAAATCCGCCTCGTAATGCTCTTGCTGTTGGTTATCTGTTGTTTCCTCGCGTCGCTGACCATCTGGAAGGTGCTGGCTTCTCGAGATCGGGTACTGAAGGAGGTAGACGTCCATGGATTGAACCTTGCCCAGGCGCTCGCTACCTATTCCGAAGGTATCGTTCGGCAAAGCTCGTTGCTCTTGGTAGGGCTTGTTGAGCGTTTGGAAACCGAGGGTAGCGGTCCTGTTCAGATCCAGCGACTAAGTTCTTTAGTGAGTCGACAACAGCGCTTGATGCCGCAACTGAGCGGCGTCGCTATCTATGACAGTCAGGGACGCTGGCTGATGTCTTCTAATCAGCCTATTCCAACCGGCGTCAACAGCAGTGACCGCGCCTATTTTACTCATCACCGCGACGATCCATCCCGGGAGCTATACATAGGGCCGCCGATACGTAGCCGGTTCAATCAGTTATGGGTGATCACTGTTAGTCGACGTTTCAATGACGCTCGGGGAGAGTTTGCTGGGGTGGTAGCGGTGACATTGGGGGTGGAAACTTTCCTGCGGCTTTTCGGACAGATCGATGTGGGGCAGGAGGGGGCCATCGGGTTATCCTATACCGATGGTACGCTGTTGGTTCGCTATCCCTTCCGCGAGCAGGATATGGGACGCAAATTTTCGAAGTTGCCGATGTATGCAAAGTATCTTGTGGATGAATCGGTCGGTACCGCATCGTTCACCTCCAGCCTAGATGGTGTTGAGCGGCTCTATGCCTTCCGTAAAAGTGACAAGTTTCCACTGGTGACCACGGTAGCGCTTGGCAAAAGAGAAGCATTGGCTACGTGGCGACTGGAAGCACTACTGTCAATAGGCGTGGTGACTAGCATGTTGGGACTAACCTGCATGATCGGTTGGTTTTTGATCCTGGATATCCGTCGGAGGACCAAAGTCGAAGGAGAGTTGCTGGTCGCTCAGCAGCAATTGCTAGGCTCGAATCGGCAACTAGAATGGTTGGCGATGAGGGATGCATTGACTGGTCTGGCGAATCGGCGCTGCTTTGATGAGACCCTTACCAAGGAGGCACGACGAGCACAGCGAGACGGTACATCGTTGACATTGCTGATGATCGATATCGATTATTTCAAGCTATTCAATGATTCCTTTGGGCATGTTGCCGGCGACACTTGTCTGCAGACAGTTAGCAGAGTCATAGAGAATTGCATACGGTGGCCTACGGATTTGGTGGCGCGGTACGGTGGAGAAGAAATGGGGGTTATTATGCCCAATACCAACAGTAATAGTGCAGATGCAGTAGCGCAACACATCTTGGACCGGTTGAAGCAAGAAAATATTTCTCACAAAGCCAGCCCGTTGGGGCGTGTAAGTGTGAGTATTGGAATTGCCACGGCAGCTGGTTCGGAGTTGGATCAATTGCAAGTTTTAATCGGATCGGCAGATCAGGCCCTCTATGGCGCAAAGGCTTCCGGGCGAAACAATTTTCAGAGGTACCGTAAGTGATCAGAGTTTCGCAATCGGATGATGGTATCAATTTTAAGAGGTTCGGAAAATTTGCTCCGTAATTTTGCTACATTCCCAATGTTTATTGGCTTTTAAGAAAGATGCTCTGTGGTTATTCAAAGAATAAGCAGTTAATTTTTTGATCTTAATGAATTTATCTTGGGCTTCAGTATTTCGGGGCGCCCCTATAGTTATTTCGCAACGATGTCAGTTCGCGCAACCACAACTGTCGCCGGGATAGATATAAGGCTGTATGTGATCGGGCGTAAACCAATCAGTCTTTCTGCTGACTGGTATCACGTAATAGCATCATTGACAGGCGTTGAATCAACTTTTATTTTCAGCGCGTGATATGAGTGTAAGAGGGTGTATGAAATCACATTGACGCCCCGTTAATGATACCTTTGCCACTTTCGCCCCCTTTACATTAGCCAGGTCAATCTCATTAGGATTTCAGGGTTTGGGGCAACAAGGCCTTTTTGGACCTTTTATGGGATTCGTCTTCGCGCATCAGCGGCAATGTATATTATGCGCGCTATTCTGCGCATGCTCGCGAGCGAGACTGTCCATAGCGCTCAACGTCGTCGCTTGTGGGGCAAGGGAACGTCGCGTCTCTGGACGAGACTCAGATTGGTAGTGGGAATAGCTTGTTTTATTTGGATCTGTGCAAGGTGCTCGCGAAAACCGGCAGTATCGAGAACGAATGATGGTGCAAGGAATAGCAGTTCGCTCTCGAGCAACAAACTGAGTTAATCGAATAATGATTCGATTTGCATAATGACATTTGGTTGATCGTACCCTTCGGCCTCGAATAGGTCATACAGCCGGTTTAATGGTGAGCCTTAGCGAGCATATGGGCCAGTGCCCACCCATTCTGCTTCTCGCAGTTCCAGTAGGATGGTGCAGTTTACGAGTGGGTGGCCTGCGCGGCGGATGACCGCTGGATGGGCCAGGTCCAGCGGGATTTGCATCAGGTCACTCATGTGCACCGTGGTGGCGACAAGTGGGATTGCGAAATCGAGGCTGGTCTCCCTCACTCGCGACAGCAGTCCGTTGGATGGTCTACTTGTAATGTGCATGGAGACGCCTTGTACTGCTCAAAAAATCCTCAGGACAGGCAGTAGAGTCCCAGATAAGGCTTCGGAAGAGGTAGTTCACCCAAGACATCTTCACCGCTGCTCTTGGCTTCAATCTGAGCGTAATCGTACTTTCGCAATATCAGTCTCGTTCTGGCCAGAAACGCCTCGCCGGGAGCACTCAAAGTGATTCCACTATTGCCTCGAATGAAGAGTCCGACATTCATAGCTGATTCAAGTCTTTTGATCTGCTGTGTGAACCCGCTTTGTTCGAGTCCAAGTGAGACGGGTAGTACCCATACATAAACTGGCCAAAGTGTTGTTGAGTAGATACCCTGCAGGCCTCTTCTTTGGCGCAGTCCTCTCGCGTAGAACCTACCCAATTGGCGTCGAAAATGCCCAGCTCAGCAGTGGTGATAACACTAGCCGAACCAGGTAAACCTGGACCAGTGTCAACAGGGGGTTAAGCCTGCTCGAGAAAAGATTTGCGCGCATCTACTCAATGGAACCGATGCTGGTATTGGGAGGCGGCATATCCGGTTTAAAGGTATGTCCGCTCATGGGCTAACCCTTATCGCTCAATCCGCGCAGTGCGCTTGTTGTAGATGTTCATCAGCATTGATGCATTGAGCTGGAGGCGTCCAGGTAAACACTCATCGTGATGGCGATGACTTCAATCGCCTAGCCCGTTTGGTTGAGAGCTGTGCCAGCAACAAAGTCACCATTTCGGGGTGGCCAATACCGGCTGCCAGAGAAGAGTTTTTTACCAAGTTGAAGTACTGGCTGGTGAGCTGAGGGATGATCACCCGCATGGCCTGCGGAATAATGACCTTTGAGAGCATCGGCCCTGGGCGCAGCGCCAATTAGCGAGCTGCCTCGGATTGCCCATGGCTCACTGATTTGATGCCGGAGCGGACTATTCCGCAATAAATGCGGCCGTGTACATCGGGAGCGCAAGCGCCAGTGGCAGTGGCAGTGGCAGTGGTTCAGGAATGAGCACCTAGTCATCGACGAAATTGAAACTCTTGATCTCAGATGTTTCCCAGAGTACTGGAGCACCCCAGATCAGGAGGCTGAAGGCAGGTGTCACGAAAATGAGCGCCAGGATATCCAAAACATGTGAACCGACACACCGGTTGCCTCAAATCGGCGGTTTGCCCACTTGCACATCATGGCGGATGCCATTACCGCGTATTGCTACGCAGGCCAAAAAGGCCATGTACCGTCCGTAGGCATGGATGCCGGCATGTTTAAGCCGCGGCGGCTGCTGAAGTCCACGTTCATAAAGCCGTGAGCATTACGCGGATGAGTTATTGTGAGGAAGACGGCGAAATACCAGAACAGGATTTGAAGCATTGGGGGGAATGTTGCGAAGTACTTCTACGTAGACGGTTGCAAGTTTGTTAATCATCCAGTTTGGCTAAAGTCGCGCAATGCCGAAGATAAAACCTAGTATCGTGGCCTGGATGACTCCGGTGACGGAAACCTGAAAGGTATTGATGAGACCGATCAGGAACACGCGCGCGTAGGTATTGGACTATCTGTAGTCAATCCAATGTTGAGCGATGACCAAACCGGCGGTATTTTGCAGAAAAGAAAAGCGGGTTGTGATGCTGCGATGCACCAGATTCGTATGGGTATCGTCATAGAGCACCCAGCCGAATCCGATGACCGCAATGACCGTCAGAAGCTGAAAGATCCAAGCTATTTTGGCTGGGTTGTTCAAAGAGAAACCGGGCGAAGAAGGGATATGAGTGGGCATGAAGCGCCCCTGAAAATCAGGTGAAGGGACAGTGCCCGGCAAACACCTGCCGGGCAAGTGGAGGTCAGCGTACCGGCGGGGCGTATTGCAGGCCGCCTTGGCTCCATAGCGCGTTCAGGCCGCGTTTGATCTTCATGTCACTGCCTGTCCCCAGATTGCGCTCAAAGGACTCACCGTAGTTGCCAACCTGAGCAATAATCTTCGTCGCCCAGTCATTGGGCAGATTTAGATCTTTGCCCAGTGCACCTTCTGTTCCGAGCAAGCGCGCAATGTCGGGATTCTTGGAAGACTTGATCATGTCGGCAACGTTCTGCGAGGTAATACCCATCTCTTCGGCATTGAGCATGGCGGCGAGTGACCATCGCACCACGGTGAACCAATCTTCATCGCCTCTGCGTACCGCCGGAGTCAATGGTTCTTTTGAAATCACGTCAGGGAGAACAATGAAGTCATCCGGCGTAGCGAGTTTCAGACGTTGGCCGTAAAGCTGCGATTGATCGGTCGTCAGCACATCACAACGCCCCGACTCCAGAGCCTTGAAACTCTCATCAGAGGTATCAAAGGTGATCGGGGTGTATTTCATGCCGTTGCTACGAAAGTAATCCGACAGATTCAGCTCGGTTACAGTGCCCGCCTGAATGCAAAAGGTAGCCCCGTCCAACTCCTTCGCACTTTTTACGCCAAGCTTTTTGTTTACTAGAAACCCCTGTCCATCGTAGTAGGCGACATTCGTAAACTGGATGCCCATAGCGCCGTCCCGAGATGACGTCCATGTTGTGCTTCGGGACAGCATGTCGACTTCACCCGATTGGAGTGCGGTGAAACGCTCTTTGGCGGTCAACTGGGTGTACTTGACCTTCTTCGCGTCGCCGAATACCGCGGCGGCTACAGCACGACAGACATCAACGTCAAAACCATGAAAGTCTCCTTTGGCGTCGGCATATGAAAAGCCAGGAAGTCCGTCGCTAATGCCACATTGCACGAACCCTTTCTTTTTGACGTTATCAAGCGTAGCGCCCGCATTGGCAGTGATTGCAAATACAGTACCGAGGGTCAGGCACGCTACGGTTGAAGTCAGTTTTAACAGCTTGTTTTCTCGTTTCATTGCAGTGCTCTCGTGTGTGTGGCGAGTTAGTGCTAACGCCACGCGCAGGCGGGCCTTGGCCTGGATTGCTGGCGTAGTGTTCAACTTCGAAATTGGGAGGGCAGAAACAAGAGCGGGGCGTCAGGGCACCCAGCAGGGGCTGTATTTGTTTTTATTATTTGGCATGGTCGTCTTCTTGTTTTTATGTCGGTTTGAGGCCGAATTTACGATAAGTGAGGGATCAGCGATCCGTTAGGTTATCGGTAGTGACTGCTCTACCAGTTGAATCCAAACGGCTACCCCAGGCTCGATAACCTGGTCATTAAAGTCGTAGTAGGGGTTATGCAGTGCAGCGGAGGGCTTCTCTCCATCTACCCCCATCCATAAGTAAGCTCCAGGACAAGCTTGAAGCATGAAAGAGAAGTCTTCCGAGGCCATTGAAGGGCTACACCCCCACTGAACATTTGACTCTCCAACTGCCGCGACCGCCGCCCGACGAACGATGGATGCGGCTTCAATATGGTTCTCGGTGACTGGGTATCCGACGTGAAAAACCATTGCTCCCTTGATGCCGAACGCACCCGGCAACTGTTCTACGAACTGACCGATCAGCGCTTGAACCTTGTCACGAACCGGGGACTGCAAGCAACGCACTGTCCCTTTGAGAACGGCCGTTTCAGGGATGACATTGATTGCTTCACCGGCATTGATTTGGGTAACGCTGATCACCGCACTGTCGAGCGGTGAAAGCCGTCGAGACGGGATTGTTTGCAAGGCCAGGATCAACTCTGCCGCCGCGACGATCGGATCTGCCCCCTTGTCCGGCATAGCTGCGTGACAGCCTTTGCCCGTCAGCGTGATTTCAAAAGTATCGAGCGACGCCATCATAGGGCCGGGGTTGATTACCACCTGCCCAGCCGGGGCTCCCGGCCAGTTATGCAGCCCATAGATAGCATCCATGGGAAATTGCTCGAACAATCCATCCTCAATCATTTTCTTCGCCCCCGCGAGACCTTCCTCGGCAGGTTGGAAAACAAAGTGGACAGTTCCGCTAAAATTTCGGGTTTCACTTAAGTGACGGGCTGTAGCCAGCAGTATCGCCGTGTGACCATCATGACCGCAGGCGTGCATGCAGCCTTGATGAGTCGACTTGTGCGTGCACTGACCCAACTCCTGAATGGGTAGGGCATCCATGTCGGCTCGAATGCCGATAGTGGGCCCCTGTCCATTGCTCAGAGTGCCAATGACGCCTGTACCGCCAAGCCCGCGATTGACTTCGATTCCAAAGCCTTCAAGAAGCTGCGCAACACGCTCAGAAGTCTTCAGTTCGTTGTAACCGAGTTCGGGGGCTGCGTGAAAATCACGACGCCAGCCGATGGCATCTTCTATCAATACTTTAGAGATCGACATCGCCGTTACTCCAGGCTCGCGCCGTAGCCGAAGCTTGCGGCAGGTTTAGCAGCGGTCTCGACCCAAACGCTTTTGACTTCGCTGTATTCGCGTAGAGCATCGAGCCCGGAAGACCGACCGTAACCGCTCTCGCCGTAGCCGCCGAAGGGTGAGCTGACGTGAATAGTCTTGTAGCCGTTAATCCAGAAGGTACCTGCGCGGACTTGCCTGGCTATGCGGTGTGCCCGACCGACATCGCGCGTCCAGACCCCGCCGGCCAATCCGAATCGACTGTCGTTGGCGATGCGGATTGCATCCGCTTCGTCTTTGAACGCAATTGCGACCACTACCGGCCCGAAGATCTCTTCCTGCGCGCAGTAAAGGTCGTTGGTGCCTGCCAATACGGTTGGATTGATGTAGTATCCAGGTCTGTCCGGAATGGGATCTGCATCCTGGCCGACGAGTTTCGCGCCATCTTTCAACGCGCCTTCGACCATGGTTTTTACGTGGTTGTACTGCTTGGCGTTGTTAATCGGGCCGATCTGGGTTTCAGGATCACTCGGATCGCCGACCTTGAAGTTCTTCGCCGCCTGGGCGAGCGCTTGGGTGAATTTCTCAAAGATCGATTCTTGAACCAGCAAGCGAGATCCTGATACGCAACTCTGACCAGCACCTGAGAAGATCGCTGCCTGTGCGCCGCGCAACGCGACTTCCAGATCAGCGTCCTCGAACACGATGTTTGCCGACTTGCCGCCCAGCTCCAGCACCGTCGGGATGCAACGTTGTGCCGCGGCTACGGCAATGTGCCGGCCTGTCGCTGGAGAGCCCACAAATACCACTTTGCGGATATCTGCCTTAGCGATGAAGCCTTGGCCGATGGTGTGACCGAAACCCGCGATGATGTTAACCAAGCCTTTAGGCACGCTGGCACGCTCGATCAATACACCAACCATCAGCGACGACAAGGCAGTCAACTCAGACGGCTTGAGGATGACCGCATTGCCAGCGGCAATAGCCGGAGCAATCTGCCAACCGCAAGTGAAAATGGGCGCATTCCACGGCGTGATTTGCAGCACTGTGCCCAGCGGTTCGTAGGTCACATAATTCAAATGCGAGGTCGGAACAGGGATGACTTCGCCGTGCAGTTTGTCTGTCCAACCTGCGTAGTATTCGAACATTTCCGCGACCTTGGACACCTCAACCCTGGCGTCACGGATTGGTTTGTTGCCCGTCAGCGATTCGATCTGCGCGAGGCTGTCGGTGTTGTCCCGAATAAGCGCGCCGATCTGATACATCGTGCGACCACGTGCCTGTGCAGTGAGCGCCCACCACTCAGCCTGGGCTGCCTTGGCGACTTTTTCCGTGTGCGCGATCAGCGAGTCATCAGCATCCGGATAGGTAAGCGAGACGCTGTCATCGTGGGCGTTACGCACTTCAACAAGGGTACCGTGACCATCGATAAACTCACCGCCGACATAGCTGCCGACCACGCTGCGATCACCCCAGAATGGGCGCATCAGTTCGAGGATTTTTTGAGTGCTCATTCATTATTCTCCACGGCCATAAAGCTTGGCATCGGTGCGCTGGACAATCGCGCAGAAATCTTCGTTATCGGGCAGCGACTCACTACTGGCTTTCCAGAGGAGGGCGACGATCCGCGACAGAGGCAGATCTAGGTCGAGGCTGTCGGCCAGATCGCTGGCGAGGCCTACGTCTTTGCGCATCAAGCCCATGGTGAACCCAGAGTCATAAGCTTTGTTCAGAACCCAGGTAGGGAACATGATTTGCGTAGCACCGCTTCGCCCCGAACCCGCATTCAAGCCCTGGAGAAGCTTTTCAGGTTCAACACCGGCCTTAGCGGCCATCGAGACGCTTTCTGCGGTGCTGATGAGGTGACAGGCAGTCAGCATGTTATTGGCGATTTTCGCCACGTTGCCAGCGCCACATTTACCGACATGAACGCGAGTGCCGCTCATACCTTCCAGCACCGGCATGGCGCGGGCCAGATCCGCATCTTCTGCGCCGATAACCATCGACATGGTTCCGGCAGCGGCGCCTTTAGGTCCGCCCGAGACCGGCGCATCGATGAAGGCGATACCGATACTTGCAAGTGCGGCAGCAACTTTGCGGCTGGCCTCAGGTGTTGATGTGGTGGTGTCGACAACTATCAAGCCTTCACGGCCAAACTCGAGGATGCCGCCTTTTCCAAGGCAGACGGCTTCCACATGCTCGGCCTTGGGCAGCGACAGGATCAAAATATCCGACTCTTTGATCAACTGATTGCGATCAGTAATCGGCTTGACGCCTTTTTCCCTGGCATGGACGTACGCGGCCTCGGAAAGGTCAAACCCGCTCACGTCAAAGCCTTTGCTGGCGAGCGTGGCAGCCATGCCACCGCCCATATTGCCCAAACCAATGACGCCTACTTTCATAGTCATTTCAACAGTCTCAGTTAATTGTTCTGTACGAATTCGAGGATGACGTTGCCTGCTGCCTGGGGTTGTACGAACACGCATCCCGGGACTTCACGATGCGGGACCTCGTTATGTTCGAGGATCGAACGCAAGGTGGTGAGGCTTGTGGTGTGCAGGCGAATAGAAATCGCATGAGGTCGTTCTTGAGCCACCTTGGGCAGCTCGATACCAGGAAATTCCTGGGCCGCCGTCGCAGCGTCAATGGCACGCAAGACGCCACATTGGGTATCTGCTTCCAGGACCGAACCGTTGTATTTCACGGCGTCGCCGTAGATGGCGCGCCAGCGAGGCTCCAGCAGCGTGTGATCTGCCAGGTAGGTAATCGCGAGAATCCCGTCTGCACCGTTTGGATGGTTCTGCCACCCTCGAACCCAAATGAGTTCAGGGCGATGCTGGTGACAGATAAAGTTGGATGCGTCAGGGAGTTGCGGGTCAATGAAGAGCGCCAGGGAAACAACGGCTTCATCGTGGTGACCATCGGGCAGTGTCATTCTGCGGCGAAAATCAATCCGGCCTTGGCTTTCAAGCCCTGATTCGATCATGCGAGCGTGGTCAGCGTCGGCGTCTTTGCTGTGCAGTGCCACCAAGGACACGCCTTCCTCGCCTCGGTCAAGAAACTGACCCAGCTGACGTCCGAAACAGAAGCCGTTCACCGAGTTAGTGTCGAATTTTGACGGGTCTTCAACGCCAATCAATTCGATAAAATTACTCGGGAACATCATCAGCGACGTAACGCTTCCCCAAGGGTGGTAACTGACAGGAGAAGGCGCGAACCCCATCCGGCGGTAAAGCTCCAAAGCCTGCGCATGATTACGCACGGTAACCAGAGGGTGATCGATACCCTGCGGGAATTGAGCAACGGCTGTCATGGTGGTAGCTCCGGATTAGCCTTTGGTTTTTGTTGTAAGAGTGGCAAGTGATGCCGGGGCGTTACCGACAACCTTGGCGGGTGATCCAGCCACGACTGTTCCGGCAGCTACGGGTTTGAGCACCGTAGAGTTAGCCGCCACGATGGCGTTAGCACCCACTTCGATGTTCCCGAGAACGGTCGCTCCCGCGCAAATCAGTGCGCCTCGGCGGATCTTCGGGTGGCGGTCGCCTGCTTCGCTGAGCGTGCTGCCGAGGGTGACGCCGTGCCAAAGGCTGACTTCATCCTCAACTACAGCGGTCTCACCAATGACGAGGCCAATGCCATGGTCAACGAACAGGGCTCTGCCGAGGCGTGCCGCCGGATGGATGTCAATGCTCCAGGTGTTTGCCGCCCAGTTCTGCACCAGCACTGCGCTTTGCACATCACCGTCAGTCCAAAGCGCGTGGGCAATGCGATAGGTCTGGACGGCCTGGATGCCACGGAACGTCAGAAAAGCCGTGAGGTGATCGGGGCAGGCAGGATTCACAACTTCAAGATGATTGATATCCGCAGCCGCTGCCTGCCCGATGGAGGGCGTGGAGTCGATGATCGACTTGAACCAGCTTTCCAACGCCAAGGTGTTTGCTTGAGCTTGCATCTGACGTGCGAGGTTCGCTGCCAGCGCAGCCTCGAAGGTGGAATAGGCCAACAGATGGCTTGTCGCGTAGTCGCGTAGTACCGGGTTGCGCTCGGTCAATTGGTGGGCTTGATCACGAAGGCGCTGCCAAAGAGAGCTCATATCCATCTCCTGTTGCTGATGGATCGAGTATGGACACGCGGCAGACGCTCCAGCAATATTCATAAATTCGAAGTTTTGTTGCCTATATCGCAACACAGGAGATTTATGAGCTTGGTGCAGGATCGTCGAATCCTTTATTTCTTTGAGGCGGTAAGGCTCGGCAGCGTACGAGCTGCGGCGGATTATCTGAATGTCGCCCCGTCTGCAGTCAGTCGGCAGATAGGCCAGCTCGAACAGGAGCTGGGTGCGCCACTGCTTGAGCGGCATCGGCGAGGCGTGAAACCGACTGAGGCAGGCGACCGAGTTTTGGGGTACTACCGTCAACGCCTGACACACCAGGAACTGTTACTCGACTCCCTTCAAGCGTTGAGAGGCCTACAAAGCGGATCTGTCGTACTGGCGGTGGGGGAGGGCTTCATTGATGGACTGGCAGGCCCACTGAGCAATTTCTCCACGCTTTATCCAAACGTCGAGATTCAGGTGAATGTGTGCGGCAGCAACGAAGTAATACGGCAGGTAGTAGAGGACGAAGCGCATTTAGGCCTGGTATTCAACCCGGCCGCGGATCCGAAAATACGCTCGCACGCCTCGCAGCCTCAGCCGGTCTGCGTGGTTGTTAATCCCCAGCACCCTTTGGCTCAATCGGATCGCCCGATTTCGCTTGCGGGTTTGGATGCGTACCGATTGGCTTTACCAGGTGTCTCATTTGGTATTAGACAGATTATCACGCTCGCTGAGCACCACCTGGGTGTGATGCTACGCCCGACCTTGACCTGCAATACCATTGCCATGCTTAAGCGTTACTCGATGCAAGGCGGGGTGACGCTCCTGCCCACCTTCGTGGTGGACGAAGAGGTGGCGGTGGGACGGCTTTGTACCCTTCCTTTACACAACGAGATTTTTGCCAGCCCGCGTGTTCATTTGATCAGTCGTCTTGGCCGGCAGTTGAGTATTGGTTCGAGTCGCTTGCTCACGATGCTGCTCCAGGAAATGGCGGCATTCAAAGCTCGGTAAAACGGGTAGGCTTGTTCGAAATTGTACTGGAAGACGTAGAGGTTAATTTATATTTATATATATAAGTCATATGGTTTAATACAAAATATTTGTTTTTTTGTGTTGCAGAAAATAAGAAATAGATGCTGTTGTTGGTTGCTAAACGCCCATCCCATACTGCGCTCCACCTCTCCCTGGGGAAGGGTATGAGATCGCTTCGATCAAAACGCTGATGGCTGCGCGTGAGAGCACAACGGGTACGATCATCAGCAAACTGGTCACCACTTCCCTCGTTGAAGATATACAACCTGACACAGCCGTGGAGGCGGTCGAGAAAATCTCCTCGGCGTCGTCAGGCGGTGTCATCTCCGTGAGTAACGCCAGCCAGTTCTCCGATGGCGTGTCGGCTTGCCTGGTCATAAGCTCTGTAGAGGCGGCCAAGCGCAACCTTCAGCCCCTAGGTGTGTTAAGGGGTTTTGCCGTTGCAGGTTGTGAGCCGGACGAGATGGGCATTGGTCCGGTGTTTGCCATTCCCAAACTGCTCAAGCGTCACGGGCTCACCGTCGACGATATCAATCTGCGGGAGCTGAACGAAGCATTCGCGGTGCAGGTGCTGTACTGTCAGGACAAGCTCGGTATCCCGATGATCGTCTTAACGTGAATGGAGGCGCTACTGCTCTCGGCCACCCTTATGGCGTGAGCGGATCGCGCATGACTGGACATGCGCTGATCGAAGGCAAACGCAGACGGGTAAAGTACGTCGTGGTCACCATGTGCATCGGCGGAGGAATGGGCGCCGCGGCTTTGTTCGAAGTGGCATAGAGCGACTATCGGCCCTTTTGCTCGCGGCGCTTGTTGCAAAAAAGCTGAACGGCCGGAGGTATTTACACTGCGAGGACTTCTTTGGCCCATTCCTGCAGACCCAGACTGGCAAACAGGAAATAGCAGATGTCGCGTTTCGCTTCTCGCACGCTTAATTGGAACCCATTCCGAACCCAGCGAACCAGAAATGCATCGCTGCCATCGATGACCAAATCGAAGACGGCTGAGGGCGGGGCGATGAGTTCTGGGTGGCTTTTGCGCAAGTCCTGATGCCAGCGTATCAAGTTGTTCTTTTGCTCTGTCTTGATTTCAAGACTGCGCGCGCGAACCCGGTCGCCGGCGCTTGAAGCCTCGGCAAAAAAGGCCAACGCGAATTCGCCGTCTTCTGACAGGTGCTCAAGATAGGCGCCGACGCTGGCGATCAGACGTTCCTTTGGTGTTCCATCTGAGTGCATTGCGTTGGTCACGCGTTTGAGATGGGACTCACTCAACCGCTCAAAGCAAGAGAAATAACAATCTTCCTTATCCTGGAACTGCTGATAAAAGGTTGTCCGTGACACGCCGGCTCTGGCAATGATGTCGGCCACGCTGGTATTGGGATAACCCTTGGCGGCGACAAAGTGGGCGATGGCTTCGACCAGCCGACTACGTTGAGACAAAAGCACGATGTCACGTGGCAGGCTATTGAGCCCGCGCGGTAATACTCGTGGCACCAGCAAGGGGTCTTCCATTTCCTCCGCTCGAACGGTCGAGACCTTTTTGCTGCTCGGCTTCGGGGTTGTTTTGGCGGTCATCAGTATTTGCCCATCCAGATGAGTACGGCGTATGTCAACGCATTGAACTTTTAAAAAAGATAAGCAGCTAAAAACGCTTGGCCCACCCCGTTGCAGCTTGTCGGCTCCAGCGGAGCGAGGCCTTCAGAGCTTGGCGAGAAGACTGTCTGGAAGTCACTTCAATATGAAACTGATCGGAGTCCATGGACATGAAGGCACGCAAGCGGTGGCCGGCTTTCGTTCGATGGCTCGAACCATCGCCTTACAGCCCGTGGTCAAGTCTACTTGAAAAGGTTTCTTCCCACTGTACTTGGTGATTTCCGTGCTGATAAACCCCGGAAACAGGGTGGTCACGTAAATGGCCGTGTCACGGCATTCCAGGCGTAGTCCTTCTGACATTGAAGCAAGACCGGCCTTAGTAGCGGCATACGTCAGGCTTGCGTTTTTTTGTCCGCGGATGGCTGCCACCGATGCAACAGTTACCAAGTGCCCACGCCCTTGCGCGCGGAAAATCTCCATAGCTGCCTCGCATTGCGCGAGGGTATCCACGAAGTTTGTGTTAGCAGTTGCCAGGTTGGCATCGAAGCACCCGGTGCCCAGTGACGGTCCCTTTCCCAGTCCCGCATTGACAATGATCCGATCAATACTTGAAAACTCTTTATTGAACTCGTGAAACACCTCAAACACCTGCAGGTAGTCAGTGACGTCCAGAACCTGGATAGACACATGAATGGCGGGGAAGTCACGCAGCAGTTGCTCGCGAAGCTCAGTCAACTGGTCAAGGCGACGCGCGCACAGCGCAAGGTTGTGTCGTTGTGCGGTAAATGCGTGCGCCATGCCTGAACCTAACCCTGAGCTTGCACCGTTGATGAGGATGTTAATAAAGGCTTTTCTCTGATTGTGGGGTGTTCGCGGACGCATTATTTGAGTCAACAATACTGAGCTTTGTGCAAATGTACAGATTCGTATATTTAGGGTGGTCCGGGCGCTCAAGCGCGATAATGATAGATGTTCGTTCACCTTTCAGGAAAAAAGTCCGCCGGCAATATAAATAAACGTAAGTGTACAATAGGGTTCATGTGTGTATTATTGCCGCGTGCCGTTGTGCGGATTCGGTCGTTTTTCCGGACGCGAAGGTGCAGCGATACACGTTGTATGAGCGGTTGCCGGACACAGGGACTGGCCCCGTTATCAAACTCCAATAACTACATGCCTGTACCCAGGAGCTTGCACATTATGCTTATCGGTTCGCCTCGTAGAGTTGCCATCGTGGGCTCATGCCGTATTCCCTTTGCCCGTTCGAATACGGCCTATGCCGAGCTGAACAATCTGACGATGCTGACGGACACGCTTCGTGGGCTTGTGAAGAAGTTCGACCTGCAGAATGTCCAACTGGGGGAGGTCGTCGGTGGAGCGGTGCAAAAACATTCGCGTGATTGGAACCTTGTGCGTGAGGCGGTGCTGGGCAGTGGTTTGCACCCGCACACACCAGCGTTTGACGTTCAGCAGGCGTGTGGTACCGGTCTTGAGGCGGCGATTCTGGTGGCCAATAAGATTGCCCTGGGGCAGATTGATGCAGGTATTGCCTGCGGCACGGACACCACCTCGGATATTCCGATCGGTGCCAATCGCAACTTGCAGCGAGCATTGGTCAAACTCAACGCTGCCAAAACCCAGGGTGACAAGCTGTGTCTTGGGCTCAAATTGCTGCGGCCATCTCACCTAATTCCTGAACTACCCGGTAAGGGTGAACATCGCACCGGGCTGAGCATGGGCGAGCACGCGCAGATTACCGCTAAGCGCTACGGAATCTCACGCGCCGATCAGGATGCGCTGGCCTTCGCCAGTCATCGCAACCTCGCCAAGGCTTACAGCGAAGGCTTTTTTGACGATTTGATCATGCCGTACCACGGCCTCTCTCAAGACAACAATATGCGTGGTGACTCTACGTTGGAGAAGCTAGGCAAGCTCTCGCCGGCATTCGGTAGTGGGGGCACGATCACTGCGGCCAACGCCACGCCCTTTACCGATGGCGCGTCTGCGGTACTGCTGGCTTCGGAGGAATGGGCGCAGGCGAGGGGGTTGCCGATTCTGGCTTATATACGTGCCGGTGAAGTCGCTGCCGTTGATTACATCGACGAGCGTGAAGGCCTGCTGATGGCAGGTGCCTATGCTATGCCGCGGATGCTGAAGAAGACCGGACTTGCGCTGCAGGATTTCGATTTCTATGAAATTCACGAGGCGTTTGCGGCGGTCGTTCTCTGCACCCTGGCGGCGATGGAGTCTGATGAGTTTTGCCGCGAGCGCCTGGGGCTGGAAAAGGGGCTGGGAGTAATTGATCGCTCCAGGCTCAACGTCAAGGGCGGCTCGGTGGCTACAGGGCACCCTTTTGCCGCGACCGGTGGGCGCATCGTCGGCACGCTCGCCAAAACCATCCATGAGAACGGCGGTGGCCGTGGCCTCATTTCCATTTGTGCGGCGGGTGGTCAGGCCGTCACCGCAATCATCGAAAAATAACAACAGGTGCACTATGTCCGATTTGCTGATGCAGCTTCATGCAAACCCTTTGTCGGCTTGGCTGGCACGTGCCTTGGGCTTGCCAAACCCGGTGCCGCTCGCCCGTGAACTGGGTGCTTATGCTACCAGGCCCTTAGCCGGCAAAATCGCCTGGCTGGGAGCCTGTGAGGAAAGTGAGAACACCCGGGTTCTGCGCGGCTCGCTGCAGAAAGCTGGCGCCGATCTTTGCGACGTGCTCGTTGCGGCGGATCAGACGCTGGATGTTGTGGTGCTAGACGCCAGCGGATGTCGCACGCCGGCGCAGTATCGGTTCCTCTACGACAGCCTGAATCCGCGTCTGCGCAAGCTTGCCGTTAACGCCCGTGTGTTGATCGTTGCAACTGATCCGGATTCGCTCGATTCGCCGGTTGCGGCTGCGGTTGCTCGAGGGATTGAAGGCTTCAGCCGATCTTTGAGCAAAGAGGTGGGTAAAAAAGGCATCACCGTTAATCTAGTGTATGTCGGGGTCACCGGTGCTGAACGGCTGGAAGGCGTCGTACGGTTTTTCTGCGCCAAACAAACCACTTATGTGACCGGCCAGGCCGTGCATATTCGTACGCTGGTCGCAACGCCTGAGCACCTGCCGACGGAACAAGTGCTCGCCGGGAAAGTTGCACTGGTGACGGGCAGCGCTAGGGGCATCGGCCTGGCAACGGCACAGCGCCTTGCTCAAGAAGGCGCGACCCTGGTCTGCCTCGACGTGCCCGCCATGACTCTGGAGCTGGAGCAACGTTGCAAGGAGATAGGTGCTACGCCGCTGGGGTTGGACATTGCGTCCTCCGAGGCACCACGACGCCTGGCAGACTTTCTGATGGAGCGGTTCGGCGGCGTCGATATCGTTGTGCACAACGCGGGCATCACGCGAGATCGCACATTGGCGAATATGAAAGAGCATCTTTGGGATCAGGTCGTTGCCGTAAACCTGGCGGCCATTGTTGCCGTCGACGAAGTGTTGATCGGCGAGCGTGTTTTACGTGACCAGGGGCGAGTGGTGTGTCTGTCATCGATCAGCGGAGTTGCCGGCAATTTTGGCCAGACCAACTACGCCGCTACCAAAGCTGCGTTGATCGGGTACGTGCGTGCACAAGCCCTAGGGCTGTCTGAGCGCAATATCTGTATCAACGCCATTGCGCCTGGCTTTATTGAAACACCGATGACGGACGCCATGCCGTTCGCGACCCGGGAAATCGGGCGTCGTCTCAATTCGCTCAAACAAAGCGGCGCGCCGCGCGATGCTGCCGAGATGATCACGTTTCTATGTTCGCCCCAAGCTTATGGAGTGACGGGTAGCACCCTGCGTGTTTGTGGCCAGGGCCTCATCGGCGCCTGAATCGTGCAACCGAACGAGAATAAGAAAACACATATGAATCACGACAACACGTTTTCGCTAATGGATGTGGCGGCGGCGGGGTTTCGATTAGCCCCCCATTTTGGCCGAATGCTAGTCAGTCAAAGGGCGCTCGCCAAGGCTGATGGCGAACAGCTCGCGTCTATCGGACGTATTTTCGAGACGAGGGCCGAGCAGCAGCCGAGCCGGCCATTCCTATTGTTCGAGCGCAAGACTTGGAGCTATGAGCAGTTCAATGGCTGGGTCAATCGACTGGCTCAGTCATTCAAGGCCAAGGGTGTGAGAAACGGCGATTGTGTGGCTCTCATGTTTGAAAATAGGCCGGAATTGCTCGCCTGTGTGCTGGCGGCCAATAAACTCGGCGCCATTGCCGGGATGCTGAACCACCATCAGCGGGGAGACGTGCTCAACCACAGCCTTGACCTGATGCAGCCGCGCCTGGTGGTCATTGGTGAAGAATGCTTTGAGTCCTTTGACCCGCAGCGCGCCACGTTGGAGGGTGGGGTGACGGTATTCTGGAGTGGCATTGGACAATTACCTGCGGGCTACGCCGACCTGGAACGGGATAGCGCTGAGCGCGCAATGCATAACTTGCCGGAAACGCGCCAGGTAAAGCTCAAGCAAAAATGCTACTACATCTTCACCTCAGGCACGACAGGCATGCCCAAAGCCGCCGCCATGACGCATTTGCGGTGGTACAAAGCGGGTATCGGGATGGGGCAGCTGGCGATGCGCCTTACGCGCCGGGATATCATGTACTGCCCTCTGCCGCTGTACCACAACAATGCCCTAACGGTGGCATTGAGTTCAGTGATCAATAGCGGCTGCGCCATCGCTATTTCTCGCAAGTTCAGCGCCTCTCGGTTCTGGAATGATATTCGCACAGTTGGCGCCACGAGTTTCATTTACGTCGGTGAGCTTTGCCGTTACCTGCTCAATTCCCCCCCTAGGCAAAACGACCGTGACAACCGCCTGAGCGTAATCATCGGCAATGGCATGCGTCCGGATATTTGGGAGGCGTTTCAACAACGGTTTGGTGTCCGGCACATTTGTGAGTTTTATGGTGCAAGCGAAAACAACCTGGGTTTTGTGAATCTGCTGAACCTGAAACGAACAGCCGGGTTTTGCCCGATGAGTTATGCCATCGTTCGCTTTGACCCTGAGGCCGAAAGCCCGATACGCGGGGAGGGTGGCTACTTGGAGCGCGTGGAGAAAGGCGGGACTGGATTGCTGCTTTGCGAAGTGTCTGACGCCGTACCCTTTGACGGCTACACAGACAACCAAGCCTCTGAGGCCAAGCTATTACGAAATGTCTTCAGCCCCGGCGACACGTGGTTCAACACCGGGGACCTGATGAGGGATCAGGGGTTTCGCCATGTGGCATTTGTCGATCGCGTGGGAGACACCTTCCGCTGGAAGGGGGAAAACGTGGCGACCACTGAAGTCGAGGGAGTTGTGCAGCGTTACCCCGGCGTGGCTGATGCGGTGGTGTATGGCGTGCAGGTTCCTCACGCCGATGGGCGTGCTGGCATGTTGGCGCTGACCTTGGAGCCCAGTGTCGCGTTTTGCCTAGCTGACTTCTACAAGCACGTGAGCAAAAGTCTGCCAGCTTATGCGGTGCCGCTGTTTATTAAGCTGCAGGCCCAGCAGGAAACTACAGCCACGTTTAAAGTTAAGAAAATCGATTTGAAGCAACAGGGATTCCGTTTGAGCGGCGATCCCGTCTACTTCCTGCGCGACCGCGCGATGGGCTACGAACCGCTCACCACTCACTTGCACGCGGCTATTGAACGCGCAGAGATACGCTTTTGAATTGCCGGTGCGCGGGTTTCCGTCAGACGGAAACTGCAGCGCTCTAAGCTCGACTCACCACAGCTGTCCCACGCAAGCTGTATTCGGCCACCTCGCCTACAGGACGACTGCAGTGTCGCTACCCGAAGAAAACTCATCCGCAGCACTCCCACCGCTCAGAGGCTTAGCGGTCCTCTGCATCTTTGCGGTGTTGATCCTGTGTTTTTTTGGGATATGCACCTCACTGGGGGTCAAGAATTTTTAGGTCGGTTTACTGTTCATGTTCTATTGGTTGGGGATCGAAGACGCACGGCTGGACCGATTGTTTTCTGCGGTGTTCGGCGCTTTGACTGGCTTGTTGGCATCGTATTCCATCGCGCTCTTCTCACTCTACCTACCCCCCCTGATCAAGCGGCTTCAGCGGCTTTTGTGCTAACGCTGGCAGTGGTGTACCTGCGACTTGTGGGCAAAGTGAAGGTTGTCTTCACATAGCAACCATGCTGTTGCTCACCATTGGGTCGATACCATTCGTGCATGTCGGTATCACCATGCTGGAAATGTTCACTTCGCTGCTGCTGGGGATTTTTTTCTTTGGCTCTGTCGGAGGGATCGCTGGTTTGCTCGCAAAGCGCAAAGCAGTTCGCGAATAAGCCTGAAAGAACTGCGCCGTGGCTCACCAATAGCGCGGCTGACATTGATTATTCCTGACCAAATGTTCAACACTGGATTTAATAAACCGTCTTTCACCGGTCACATACAACCAATGGTTTTTGAACGTGCGCGAATAGTATTGGGAGCAACCATGGAAAAGGGCGATGCATTCATCATTTTTGCGATGGTTGGGGAACTGGAATCTGTGTCAGGTGCCGCTCGGGCCTTGGGCATGCCCAAGGCCACAGTAAGTCGGGCGGTCTCTCGTCTGGAAGAGCTTTATCACGTCAAACTCATCGAACGCAGCACTCGGCGCAGCGTGCTGACTGAGGTCGGTAAAATTCTGCATCTTCGTTGCGTACGTATGCGAGAAGAAATGGAGGATGTGGACGCCGAGATAGCTGCGCATCGCGGTGATCCTGCGGGTACCCTCAGGATTGGCTGTTCCAGCGACATCGCGAGAAGCCTGTTAACCCCCTATCTTTACGAATTTCTGGACATGTACCCCAGTATTGACGTGCGCATTCGGGTGGGGGAGCGGCTGCTGCCTGAGCCGAACAGTCTTGATGTGGTGATCCACTCGGGCTGGCTATCGGACTCACGGCTGATCGCGCGCAAAATCGTCGAGGTTAGGACGATACTCGTCGCGAGCAGAGCCTACGTACAGATAAAGGGTATGCCTGCTTCACCCGATGACCTTTCAGGCCATCCAATAATCGGTAACTTCTACCTTGACTCGAATGTGGCTGAGCCCGGTCGTTTACCCGCGTATGTGCCGAAACTTGAACTCGTGCGGGGTGAAGAGCGTTACCTGCTGCCAACATGGAGACGATTTGCCTCCACCGACCATTCGCAGATACTGGAGCTTGTGAGGCACGGTAACGTCATCGCTCCCATTGCCGCCGCGAGCGCCATTCATGATCTGCGCAGCGGAGAACTGGTGCATATCTTTCCGGAGTTTGAGATCTACGATCCGCCCACGCTTTATGCGTTATATACCGACCGTGTGGCGATGGTGCCCAAACTCAGCGCATTTTTGGACTTCGTCGATAGCATTATCCAGCGGCAACGCCTGGAGTTGCAGCCGTTGGCAGACGAGTGCTTTCCACATCTGAAGATTTAAAGAACTTGCATGTTTCCGGCGTTTCATAAATGGAACGCCGTGTTTCTTTACCGCGTCTAGTCATGCACCTTTACCAAGGAGATAGTGCAGATTATAAAAATAAAGGATTTAAGTTATGGGTGCGCTCCAGCTAGCTGCTCGCACGTTTGCTCACGTGCCAGAGTTGATTGCAATTCATGCCAGCGAACAAGCGCAAAAGTGCGCGATCGTACAAGGCAGCACTACGATCTCCTACCACGAGCTCAACGCCACAACAGGACGTATTGCTGCTGCTCTGCAACGGGACGGCGTGACTCAAGGGCGCTCGGTAGCCATCGTTTCTGCAACCACAGTGCAAGCGACTCTCATCTTTCTGGGCGCTATCAAGGCCGGTTGCGTGCCCGCGCCCATCGCGCCGTCCGGCAGCGCCGAACAAATCTTGGCAATGATCAAAGACTCTGCGGCGGCGGTGGTATTGGTCGATGCCGAGGCGAAGGCGCTCCTGCCTGCGCTCGACATTCAATTCGACATTCAAGTAGTGGATTTGGAACGACTGGAAAGCTGGCTGCCTGCTGAAGGTGTTGAGCCCGCGCCGGTTACGATTGAGCCGCAGCACTCTTTCAATATCATCTACTCGTCAGGCACCACTGGCGTTCCGAAAGGGATTGTCCATACGCACGGCATGCGCTGGGCTCAGATCTCGGGCTATGGCGTTGCCCAATTCGATCAGGCGGTGACCCTGGTCGCCACGCCGTTGTACTCAAACTCGACGCTCATCAGCTTGTTGCCCACCCTTGCTTACGGTGGTACTGCGGTGCTGCTGGGTAAGTTCGATGCACATGAATTTTTGGCCGAAGCGCAAAGGTTACAGGCAACGCACACAATGCTCGTTCCTGTTCAATACCAACGCATCATGAACTTGCCCGATTTCGATACGTTCGATCTTACGAGCTTTCGGTTCAAGTCTTGTACCAGCGCGCCGTTCTCCGAACAGCTCAAAAGGGAGGTTGTGCGTCGCTGGCCTGGACTGCTGGTTGAGGTGTATGGCATGACCGAAGGCGGTGGGACGTGCTTGCTGATGGCCAACCAATTTCCCGCGAAACTTCACACTGTAGGACGCCCGGCGCCTGGCTGTGACATTTGCTTGATTGACGAGCAAGGTAACGAGGTTGCAGCTGGCGAAGTCGGCGAAGTGGTGGGGCGTTCGGCAGCCATGATGTCCGGTTATCACGGCCAGGCAGACACGACCCGTAAAGCGATCTGGACCGACGGACAAGGCCGACAGTATTTCCGTCATGGTGATCTGGGCCGATTCGATGACGACGGCTTTCTGATCCTGTTAGGTCGTTCCAAGGACATGATTATCAGTGGTGGATTCAACGTCTATCCACCGGATATAGAGGCGGTGATCCGCCAACATCCCGAGATCGATGATTGCGCAGTCATTGGGGTGCCTTCCTCAGCCTGGGGAGAGACGCCTTATGCGTTCTTTGTGGGGAAAACAAATTCTTTCTCAGTTGACGAAGTGGTGAGCTGGGTGAACGGGCGCGTGGGTAAAACGCAACGTCTTTCCGGCGCGCAGGCAATAGATCAACTGCCGTTGAGCGCGATAGGCAAGGTCCTAAAGCGCGAACTGCGTGATCGTTTTCACTCGGAGTACCCATTCCTTTCGGTGTCACTTTACTAACGCACCTCGAACATCTCGACGGATTTTAATCCGCAGAAAAGATGTTTAAAAACAACAACAAAACGTCGGCTTCGATCGGCGTAGTGGAGGCAACATGGATCGCGCGAGCGCTACCCGGACAACGTTATTTGCGTTGTTACTGGTCAACTTCCTGAATTTCTTTGACCGCGTTATACCGGCCGTTGTACTCGAACCCATTCGTAAGGAGTTCTTGCTGGACGACACGATGCTCGGTCTTCTGGCAACGGCATTTACCCTGGTGTATGCCGTCGCTGGCGTACCGATTGGTCGGTTGACCGATCGTGTACGACGCACCTGGCTGTTGTCGGGGGGCGTGTTCGTGTGGTCCGCCATGACGGCTGCCAGCGGGGCGGCAACCAACTTCACCAGCATGTTTCTGATACGCCTCGGCGTTGGTGTCGGTGAGGCCACTTGCGCCCCCGTAGCAAACTCCATGATCGGTGATTTATACCCTGCTGAAAAAAGATCTCGAGCACTGGGCGTGTTCATGCTGGGGCTGCCACTGGGCACACTGGTGGCCTTTGCGTTGGGAGGTTGGCTGGCCAATCACTACGGTTGGCGAGCGCCGTTTTACGCAGCTGCGGTCCCCGGCGTGCTGGTCGCGGTATTTTTGCTGTTTCGTGCCGAACCTGTGCGAGGCTCTCAGGAAACCTATGTGGTGAGTAATGCGCCCGTCACGCAGCCCTTTCGCAAAGTCCTGGGGATTAGAACGCTGTGGTGGCTAACCGTTTCAGGCGCACTGTTCAATTTTGCCGCTTATGCATTGAATACGTTTCTGCCGTCTTTGTTGATTCGTTACCACCAGGCCACTGTCGCTGAGGCCGGTATCGTGGGGGCCATTGTTTTCGGTTTGACAGGGCTGGTTGGTCTGCTCATTGGGGGGCCTGTCGCTGACCGGCTGCATAAAACCTTTGCAAAAGGACGACTTCGCCTAGGTGCGATCTGCCTGATTATATCGGCGCCGTTGGTTTGGTGTGGACTGGCGCAGCCTTCAGGCAACCTCGTAGTGCTAACGGCGCTGATCGGTGGAGGCTGGCTTTTATGGTTCATGTATTTTGTGACGGTTCTGCCGTCCGTCCAGGACGTCGTGGAGCCGCGTTTGCGCGGCACCGCTATGTCGATTTTCTTCTTCTTCCAATATGTTCTGGGTGCAGGTTTTGGCACCTTGGTCACAGGGCTATTGTCTGATCGGTTTGCCACAAGCGCCGCGCGAGCAGTGGGAGCCCCCGAGGTAACCGAGGCGATGAAAGCTCTTGGGTTGCAAACCGCCTTGATTACGGTCGTGCCCTTGGCTCTTTTCCTCACTTCACTCGCCATTTTGGCGGCGTCGCGCCACTTCCTTGCTGACTCCGCCAAGGCGCAAGGTTTATCCATGGCTCACTTGCCAACGAATACACCTCACCCTACCGCGTACAGGCATTCGAGTCTGAAAACGGCTTCTAACCCGCGAGCAGAGTTCAAATGAGTGCAAGCGCGCCGTCCCAGGGTATCCGGCATCAACTGAGTGTTTGCCTGCGTGATGATCAATTTAGGAGCATCCACATGAAAATAATAAGAAATACACCCCATGTTCGTCGTCATATTCTTTCGCTGGCAGTTGGGCTTGCGATCAGTGTCGAAGCACGCGCTGTAGCCTTCGACATAGGTGAGATCCAGGGGCAATTCGACTCATCGCTGTCTGTAGGTGCCAGTTGGAGTACTCAGAGCCCCTCTCAAAACCTGATTGGCAGGGTGAACGGTGGCCACGGTGCAACGCAGAACACCGACGACGGCCATCTGAATTTCAAAAAGGGTGAGACGTTCTCCAAGATTTTCAAAGGCGTCCATGACCTGGAGCTGAAGTACAACGACTTCGGTGTATTTACCCGCGGTAAATATTGGTACGACTTTGAACTGCAGGACGAAAGTCGCGAGTTCAAGCCCGTCAGCAATTCGGGTCGCAAGGAAGCTGCTAAGTCTTCCGGCTTTGAGCTGCTGGATGCCTTCGCCTATTACAATTATCAACTCGATGAAAAACCCGGCAGCATACGCGTGGGTAAGCAGGTGGTAAGTTGGGGGGAGAGCACGTTTATTGGCAATAGCATCAACTCAATCAACCCTATAGATGTGTCCGCCTTTAGACGCCCAGGGGCCGAGATCAAGGAAGGGTTGATACCGGTCAACATGCTGTATGTGTCTCAAGGACTGACGGATCATTTGTCCACTGAGGCGTTCTATCAGCTTGAGTGGGATCAGACGGTCGTCGACAACTGCGGCACCTTCTTCTCAAACTCAGACGTGGCTGCCGACGGCTGCCGAAATAACTTCACAATTCTTGATCCAGCTACCGTCTCGGCTCTTAACCAGCCGGGTACCCGAGCCTACCTGAATGCGCGCGGCGTCGGCGTTTCCCAAGAGGGGTTGATAATTCCGCGCAGCTCAGACCGTGACGCGCGGAATTCGGGGCAGTGGGGGTTAGCATTACGCTGGCTCGGAGACAGCACCGAATACGCCGCTTATGCCATGAATTATCACAGTCGTGCGCCGATCTTCAGCGTAAAAAACGCCAACGCGGCAGGACTAGCCGCCGCACTTGGAGCCGCGAGTAACCCGGCGACTGCGGCGTTGGCTTCACCGATTATTCTCGGTCGCGGCAGCTACTTCATGGAGTACCCGGAGGACATCCGGCTCTACGGTTTGAGCTTTTCCACCACGCTGCCTACGGGAACAGCCTGGAGCGGGGAAATCAGCTATCGGCCGAACATGCCGCTACAGATCAACACGGTTGACGTGACCAGTCGCCTAGGTAACAGCGTCACCGACGCCCTCGCCACGGGCGGTGTGGCGGGCGCGCTCGGTCAAGCCAATGCGGTGACTCATGGCTACAGTCGCAAGGAGGTCACTCAAGCACAAACCACGCTGACGCACTTCTTTGACCAAGTCATGGGAGCTGAACGACTGACATTGATTGGCGAAGTTGGCTTGACACGTGTAGGCGGGATTTCCAACAAAATCGATGAGCGCATGGGGCGCGACTCTATCTTTGGCGCTCCGGAATCAATCGTGAACAGCGTGCAATACGGCGATGGTGGTTATTACACCTCCACCTCGTGGGGCTATCGCGCACGCGCAATCTGGGATTACTCGAGCGTATTTGCGGGCATCAATCTCAAGCCCAATATCGCCTGGTCGCAGGACGTCAAGGGCACGGGTCCTACCTTCAATGAAGGGGTCAAGGCGACGAGTTTAGGTGTTGACGCCGATTATCTGAATACCTACACCGCGAGCCTGAGCTACACGAATTTCTTCGGCGGTAACTACAACGTCAACACCGATCGAGATTTCCTGGCCCTGAGCTTTGGCATGAACTTCTAAATCAGGAGCAACCATTATGATTTTCAAGACCGTGATTCAATCCGGCGTACTGATCCTGAGTTTGATGGCTGTCAATGTAATGGCTGCCGTAAGTGCCGATCAGGTCGCGAAGTTGGGTACTACATTGACGCCATTGGGTGCAGAAATGGCCGGCAATGCCGATGGTTCAATCCCTGCCTATACCGGAGGATTAAAAACGGATGCAGCCGCGGTGACGGCAAACGGTTTTCTCGGTGATCCGTACGCCGGTGAAAAACCGTTGTTTGTTATCACTGCAAAGAATGTCGAGCAGTACAAGGCGAAGCTCTCTGAGGGGCAGATGGCGATGTTCACGCGGTACCCGGATACCTACACTATTCCTGTGTATGTGACTCATCGCTCCATGTCAGTGCCGGCTAAAGTGGAAGCGGCAGCAAAAGTCAGTGCTGCAAAGACCACTCTGTCTGCAGACGGGAACGCGCTCAAAGGCTTCACAGACAGCCGTTTTTACCCGTTCCCTATTCCGTCCAACGGTCTAGAAGTGATTTGGAACCATATCACCCGTTATCGTGGCGGCAACCTGAGCCGGCAATACGTACAGGCAGCCCCGCAGGCTAATGGTGCGTACAGCCTTGTTGGGTTCCAGGAGGAGGTCGCGTTTCCTGATCAAATGTCGGGAATGAGCCCGGCAGATTCTGCAAACGTGTTGCTGTTCTTCAAGCAAGAAGTGACAGCACCCGCACGCCTGGCGGGTACTGTATTGCTGGTACAGGATTCCATCGATCAAATTGCGCAACCGCGTCAGGCGTGGATTTACAACGCCGGCCAACGCCGCGTCCGTAAAGCGCCACAGGTTTCTTATGACGGACCAGGCACGGCCTCGGATGGGCTACGCACTTCCGATAACTTCGATATGTTTAACGGCGCGCCCGATCGTTACGATTGGAAATTGATCGGCAAACAGGAAAAGTACATCCCGTACAACAACTTCAAGCTGGCGCAGACCACCGTCAAATACGCTGATATCCTCAATCCAGGCCACACTAATCAGGAGCTGGCCCGTTACGAACTGCATCGTGTCTGGGTCGTTGAAGCGACCCTTAAATCCGGCGAGCGAAACATCTATGCCAAACGTCGTTTCTATGTCGACGAAGATTCCTGGATGATCGCGATGTCCGATTTGTACGACGGCCGTGGTCAACTGTGGCGCGTCGGCCAATCGATGCTTATTCCGTACTTCTCCCGGCAAATTCCCGCTTCCACCTTCGAGGCTCTTTACGACGTTGTCGCCGGTCGGTACATCGTGTCTGGCATGAGTAACGAGGAAAAAACCTTCGTACAATTCGACCGCAAGAATTCGGCGGCTGATTTCACGCCTTCTGCGCTAAGGAGTGCAGGGGTGAAGTAACGGTTGAAGCATTCAAGGAGTAACAAACTCCTTGAATTATCCGTCCTGCGATGCGGCGTATGCTTACTGGCGGCACCTACGACGCAGGCCGAATGCGCTGTTACATTCAGATACATGTTTTTTGCCTTCGGAAACTCGCGTTCATTGACTGCGTCACTTGGGGTGACGAACGGCGCTTCAGGCTTGTTCGGAAGCGTCGAGACAGGTAAAACCACGGGAGATTTCACTATGAAATTGCGCAAGCTCAACCTTGCTCCACGCTCGGCGCTGTGCTTCGGATTCTTCTGCATGCTGATTATTGCGTTGGGGATCATCGCCCTCAAGCAAACCGCGAGTTTGAACGCTTCTGAAAAATTCGTAGAAACCAATGTAGTGCCTAGCATATCCCTGCTGGGAATGATTGACAGGGAGTTTGTAAGTATTAGAGGCAGCAACGCGCGGTTGCGTAATCCTGTAGAGCCAGAAAATCGTAAAACTCAAGCACTTGAGGACGTAAGGAAAGCCCGAGCAGGCGTCCAGGAACTGCTTTCGAAGCTTGAGCCGCTCATAGTGACTCCTATGGGAAAGCAGTTTTTTGGTGAGCTGTCCCGGAGCTATGCCGATTATCAGAAATTACAGGATCAGTATCTGTCGTTTATTGCTTCTGGCAGTTTGGATGAAGCTGTCAAATTGTCCAACGAGGCAATGAAGCAATCGGCAGATACTGTGGAGCGCGATATAGAAAAACTGATTGCACTGAACAACAACAAAGCTAAAAAGGCAAGCGAGGAAGCCACTCTTATCTACGAGCAGTCACAAATGATTGTTGGCAGCTTTATCTTGGTCAGCATATTGTCTGCAATTACTCTCGCTCTAATGTACACCCGCAGCGTTACTAGCCCGGTTAATCAGTCACTGGCTATCGCTGAGCGTATTGCCAAAAACGATCTCAGCGAGGTCATCGAAGTGCAAGGAAACGATGAAGTTTCCAGGCTCATGCAGGCTCTGAAAGCTATGCAGCATGGTCTGCGAAGTACGCTTTCTTTGATATCTGATTCGTCTAACCAACTAGCGTCGACTTCTGAAGAAATGCATGCTGTCACTGAGGATGCTAATAAAGGAATGCTGCGACAGTATAAAGAGGTCGAGATGGCGGCTACTGCCGTCACTGAGATGAGCGCAGCTGTAGAAGAAGTAGCAAGAAATGCCTCAGCAGCCTCTGAAGCAGCCAATCGGTCCAATTCCGCCGCATTGGCAGGTCGTGCACGCGTAGATGAAACCGTTCAAGCCATCAGCTTGATGGTTGCAAATGTTGAAGACGCATCCATAGAGGTACAAGGGCTCGCTGTTATGGCAGCAGACATCAGCAAAGTTCTGGATGTGATACGGGCTATCGCCGAGCAGACGAATCTTCTTGCTTTGAATGCTGCAATCGAAGCTGCTCGTGCCGGCGAGGCGGGTCGAGGCTTCGCAGTAGTGGCGGATGAAGTGAGGGCTTTAGCTCACCGTACCCAGCAATCAACCAGTGAGATTGAACAGATGATCAGTTCGATTCAGAAAGGAACTGGAGCGGCTGTTTCGGCAATGACTCATACTAACGCCCAAGCTCAGAGAACTCTTGACACTGCTCAAGGCGCAGGGAGTGCATTGGTGGAAATCACCGAATCCATTGATAATATCACCGAACGTAATGTTTTGATTGCAACGGCGTCGGAAGAGCAGGCCCAAGTTGCCAGGGAGGTGGATCGCAGCCTGGTTAGCATTCGAGACCTGTCAAATCAAGCTTCAGAGGGATCTAGTCAGACAGCTATTGCAACATCTGAACTTGCAAAACTTGCGGTCGAATTGAATCGGCTGGTGAAGCAGTTTCATATGTAGGGCTGCTAGTGGGCGTGCGAGAGAAGTGTGCTCAGTTGACGGCGTTATTATCCAAGCAATGCTGATACACCCTGGATAATTTACACCTCACACGTTTTTATCTATGGAATGAGGTTCTTTTTGGCAGCCTATGACAAGGGCACCACCGAGTATCGAATCGCAGCAGCGATGATGTACATCGGATCATCGATCAGCTTCAACAAACCACTCAAGGATTTCGTCATTGGTCATTTTATGGGCTTTGCTAGAGGGCATTTCATGGACATCGAGGCCATCAAGGCGAACCTTCAATTGATGAGCGAGTTGATGGATTCGAATTCCGTTGACTCGGGCCCGCAATAGTAGGAGAACGTCTTGGCGCGACAGCAGCCAATCGGTCCGATCATCCTACTATCATCGGGCATTTTCTTCTGCAATGCTTTCACCCTTACCATGCGACGGAACTACCCAGTTGGAATTACTCGGTTTGGGAACGACGGCGACCTCGGCGCCTTCATTTACTGGTTGCAGCCCCACGCCTAACAGTGCGTTGGCCAAGCTGCCAGTCCTAGAGTCCGTTCAACGGTTTGTTAGTTTCGTTTCGCATTAGACATCCTGGACATACATAAGGTATCTGGGTCTCGTAGGTCGGTATCGAGATATAGCCGGTTTGAACCCTTTTTCGTCCGTATCAACCCTGCCTCAGTGCCCGACAGCCCGTTATCTTGGCAGCTGGCCGATGATCCCGAGGAGCGTTGAATGACCCCGCATAATGAATTCGAATCCCGCCCGCACGACAATGTGCTGTCATATGAGGCTGCGATTTCCCGGGTCGCATTCGAAAACGCCCGCACGGCCTTGCGTGCTCATTCACAGCTGTCGATCCAGGCGCGTCTGGCCGAGTTGTCCAAGCTCAAACACGCGATTCTGGCCCACCGCTCAATGATCATCGCGCGGGTCATGCAGGAGGTTGGCAAATGTCGAACAGATGCATTGATCGCGGAAATCCTTGGCACCCTCGATTGGCTCAATTGGTTGGAGAATAATGCCGAACGGTTGCTGAAACCTGAAAAGGTCAAGACGCCAATTACATTGTTGGGCAAGCAATCGTTGCTGCTGCATGAACCCCTGGGTGTAGTGCTGATCATCTGTCCCTGGAACTACCCGTTCCATAACGCGATTACTGGTATTGCAGCAGCGATTGCGACGGGCAATGCGGTGGTCTACAAACCCTCCGAACACGCCCCCTGCAAAGGCCTGGTCGAACAGGTCCTTGCATGCTCTCCGATACTCCAGGCCCTGGTCCAGGTGGTGTACGGCAACGGCAGCCTGGGCTCGGCGTTGATCGACCAACAGCCGGCGAAGATCTTTTTTACCGGCAGCGGCCCCACCGGCAGCAAGATCATGGCCCAGGCCGGTCGCGAGCTGATCCCCGTTGAGCTGGAGCTGGGCGGTAAAGATCCGATGATTGTGTTTGCCGACGCGCCAATAGCGCGTTCGGTGGCGGGTGCGTTGTGGGGCGGTTTCACGAATGCCGGACAATCCTGCAGTGGTGTGGAGCGTTTATTGGTAGAACACAGCGTGCTGGATCGTTTCGTCGACAGTCTGGTCCAGGCGGCGGAAAAGGTCGTAGTACGCTGTGGCGATAACGGCGACGCCGACGTCGGGCGTATGACCGTCGGCTTTCAGCGCGACAAGGTCATCGAACATGTTCAAGACGCCCTCGATCGCGGTGCTCGCCTGCGATTTGGTGTCATACCCGATGCGAATTCCCTGACAGTGCGGCCAATCATTCTGGACCGTGTCACGTCGGACATGCGGGTCTGGAACGAGGAAACGTTCGGGCCGGTATTGCCGATCATGGCCTTTACCAGCGAATCCCACGCCATCGAGTTGGCCAACGACACCCATTACGGCCTGTGCGCCAGTGTGTTCAGCGCCGATGCGCAGCGCGCGCTGCGGATGGCCGGTGCACTTGAGGTCGGTGGTGTTTCGATCAACAACGTCAACATGAGCGAAGGCAACCCAGGCCTGCCGTTCGGTGGGGCGAAGAAAAGTGGATTCGGAAAACTGCGTGGGCCGGAAGGGTTGCTGGGGTTCACTCGCAGTAAAGCCATACTGATCGACAAGGCCGGGAGCAAGATCGAAGCCAATTGGTACCCCTACACACCGCGCAAATTCCAACTGTTCGAACGCTTCATCCAGGCGCTGTATGGGCCGCGGCGTTTGCGCCTGCTGGCAATCGCTTGGCATGGCTTCAGGCTTGAAGCCTTCAGCCAAAAGCCGCGTGACTAATTGAAATGTTCAAGCGCGCGTTTGCCGTGGACCCTGGCCGGTCCAGCGCTTGAACGCCTTGCGGAAGTTCTGCGCGTCGCTGAAACCCACCTCGTAGGCAACCTCATCCAGGGTCAGGCGCACATTGCCCAGCAGCGCCAGGGCCCGTTGTTTGCGCAGGTCATCCAGGATGGCCTGATAGGACATGTCGTTCTGGGCGAGGCGGCGGCGCAGGGTTCGCTCGCTCATACACAGTTGTGAGGCAACTGCTGACAGGCTGACAGCTGTACGTAGATCACGACGCAGAATGCGCTCGACGGACTCGATGAACTCAAGTTCACCGCCTCGATCAGCACTCATCTCCAGTAGCTCAACGACTTGTCGATTGCTCAGCGCATCGTGGGTGCCGATGGGGGTATTCGCCCAGTGATTGGCGCAGACAAATAGATTGTCCTTGCGATCAAAGTGCACCGGGCATCTAAACAAGTGTTCATAGTGATCGGCGTAGGCGGGCCTTGGGTAACTCAGCTCGATCGACGATGGGCTGAACATCGGGCCCGCCAGCGCGCGGGCGATATTCAGCAGCATCCCGAAGGCTTCTTCAACGAGAAAGGTCAGAATGTCGGGCTCATGAAATGGGCACGTGACTTGGAG
Organism: Pseudomonas sp. Z18(2022); assembly: GCF_036346535.1. Lineage (NCBI taxonomy): Bacteria > Pseudomonadati > Pseudomonadota > Gammaproteobacteria > Pseudomonadales > Pseudomonadaceae > Pseudomonas > Pseudomonas sp. Z18(2022). Next base: position 142,891 of record NZ_JAOTOA010000001.1, on the reverse strand, counting down.
CGTGATATGCCCAGGAGATTCGAGGTGCTCAAAGCTCAACAGCGCGCCGGTCTGCTTCTGCAGGTCGATGCCCAGGGCTATCGCACTGCCGAGGGTGGCGCTGGTCAGCATGGCGTAACCTACCAGGCCCATGGAGGTGATGGACTCGGTCGCGCTCATGTCCAGACCCAGTCCTCGGTCGCGGCCGTTAGTCATCTCCAGGGCGCGTTTGATCATCAGGCAGGCTTGACGAATCGAGACCCGGCTTTGCGGGTTGGCCAGGTCTGCGACATTGAAACCCAGCCCCATGCACAGCCGGCTGGGGTCCAGGCCTAATTGCGCAATGAGATCCGCCAGGCTGCGCAGCAGGTTGACCGGTAAATCCGCGGTGTGCCATAGGGGGGCAAGCATGTAGTGCTCCTCGTTGTGCGCCTACTTGCCCAGCATCAGGCGGACTACCAGGCGGGTCAGCCGCCCATAGGGTGCCGAGACTTTGTCAGACATATTGAAGGGGCTTAGCTTGAATACGCCCCGTGCATGCGACAGGCGCACGAACCCTTCATAGCCGTGATAGGCGCCTGTGCCGCTTTCACCGACGCCGCCGAAGGGAAGGTCGTCCTGGGTTGCATGCAGCATGGTGCCATTGATGGTCACACCGCCTGAACGAGTTTGCTGCAACACATGCGCGATGCTGGTTCGATCATTGGAGAAGCAATACAGCGCCAACGGTTTGGGCCGCGCATTGATGAAGGCGAGCGCCTCGTCAAGTGTGTCATAGGCGATTACCGGCAACAGTGGGCCAAAAATTTCCTCGCGCATGATATCGGTGTTCAAGGGCACGTCGGTCAGCAAGGTTGGGGGGACTTTGCGCTCGGTGCTCTGGTCGAACGCCTTGTCCTGCCACACCTTGGCCCCGGCCACGATGGCCTGATCGACCAGATTCAACAGGCGTTCGTAGTGACGCCGCGAGATAATCGAGGTGTAGTCTTTGTTGCCGTCAATGGTGGGATACAGCTGCTTGGCCGCCGCTACCCATTCGGTGGCAAAGTGCTCGACCAAATGGCGCGGCACCAGCACATAGTCGGGGGCGACGCAGGTTTGACCGGCGTTGAATAGCTTGCCGATGGCGATCATCCGCGCGGCTTTCTTCAGTGGAAAATCCGCAGCGAGTACCACCGGCGATTTGCCTCCCAATTCCAAGGTCACCGGGGTCAGGTTGCGCGCCGCAGCCGCCATTACCAGACGCCCGACCTGTGTAGAACCGGTAAACAACAAGTGATCAAACGGTAGTTCGCTAAAACGGCTGGCCACTTGCGCGTCGCCGATGACCACGCTGACCTGGTCGGCGGGAAAGGTTTGGGCCAGCAAGTATTGCAGCAACAGGGCGGTACGCGGCGTCAGTTCCGATGGTTTGATCATCACCCGATTGCCCGCTGCCAGCGCTTCCACCAGCGGTGCAAGGGTCAGTGTCAGCGGGTAATTCCATGGCGCCAGAATGCCGACTACGCCCAAGGGTTGATAGATCACCCGTGCCGTGGCGGGCTTGAAGGCAATGCCCACTTTGCGTTTGCTGGGGCGCATCCAGGCTTTGAGGTGCGAGCGAATATGCTTGATGCCGTTGACGATGGGCATCAGCTCACTGAGTTGGGTCTCGGCGAACGAACGGTTGCCGAAATCCGCACACACCGCTTCCAGCAGTTGGTCGTGGTGATCGCTGACCAGGCGCAACACGGCGTCCAGGGCAGCGATACGCTGCTCGTAGGTGGGGGCTCCCTGGGCATGCACGGCGTCTTGTTGGGCCGTGAACAGTTCACTGAGTAACGGCACGGGCTCAAGCGAAGAGGGCAGGTTGCTGAGAGGCTGATTCATGACGGTATCCTTGGGCAAAGTGCAGGAAGAGGAGTGGTGAGAAACGCGTGGGCCATCAGGAGAAGTTTTTGCCCTCGCCGCGGTAAGTCGGTACACGGTCCACCACGCGCCCGTTGCTGATTACCAACAGTTCATCGAAACGCTCACACAGTTCGCCCGCCTTGGCGTGACGAAACAGCACCGGGTCACCGATGTTCAACGCTTGCGCCAGGGTATGCAGCAGGGGGGTCTGTACTTCGCCGGCGGCTTCGTTGTCGATCAAGCGGCAGCCGCTGGGCAGCCAGGGCCGGGGCAATCGGTCCTTACCCGCCGGCCCGGAGGCGATGTAACCGCCGCCTGAGCACACCATCACGCCGGGAGCCTGGGTGCGTGTCACCGGCAAGGCAAAACCGGCAGCGGGCGTCAGTTCGAAGGCTTGGTAATGGTCGAACAAGGTCGGTGCGTACAGGCCGGAGCCGGCCGCCAACTCGGTAACCGAAGGGTCGAGTCGGGTGCTTTCAAAACTGCCAGTGCCGCCGCCGTTCACGAACTGCAGCGTATGGCCGGCCTTACGCAATGCCTGCACGACTTGCTCACGGCGTTTATTGACTTCGGCAATGGAGCGGCGCTTGAGAAAACGGATGATTCCATTCTTGACGGCTTGGCCTGGCACCGCGTCCATCAACCCGGCAATTTGCCCTTCATAGCCCATCAGCCCCCGCAGTACGACACCCTGGCACGAGGCGATATTAGCGGCCAGCTGGAGCGCACTCCCCACGTCATTGATCGGCGAACGGTGCACGCCAAAGTACAGCCCAGGAAAAGCCGATGACATATCCAGATCGATCGCCAACGGCATGACCACACCTTCTGTCACGGCTATCTCGTTGATCGCCTGTACCTGGGCCCGGTTATCGACCATCAAGGTAATCGAGCGTCCACGGCGCAATTGGCAGGCGACTTTTACCAGACTGCGCTCATCGACCGTCGGGTAAGCCACGACGATGTCGTCAAACCCCAAGCCGGCCAGCCAGGCGGCCTCGGCGGCGGAGTAGCACAGCAGGCCCTGCATAAATGGCCCCGCGGCCATGATCGTGCGAATCATCTCCACCGAGCGTATGGATTTGGTCACCAGCCGCACGGGCAAGCCCCCGGCGCGTTTGCCCAGGCGCTGCAGGTTTACGATGAGTGCATCCAGATCGATGAAGGCGGCGGGTAGCTGCACCCCAGCCAGCGCCTGATGGTAGTGGGCGTAATTGTGAACAGGGGGCGGCGGGGGATTTTCGACACGGCGCATGAAGGACCCAATGAGTTCAGCGGTAAGTGAGGTGACGCGGGGTCTCGCTGCTGAGAGGGTAAAGGGCACATGGCTGCTGTTGAAGGTGCGATCCGGCCGGGAAACGGGTCCGCACCGGCCATGTTGGCTCCTCTCTCTTTACACGTTTGGAGCCGGGGTCAACCGGTCCAGATGACTGATAATCATCGAGGCAACCATGGCACACACGCTCTTGGGGTCCAGGGACTCATCAAACAACAACTCGATCGTTGCGTGGATCATCTCTACCGCAACCCTGGCGGCGGTGGCGAGTTGCTGTGGATCTGCCTGTGGGAACACCTGCGCGAGGATTTCTGCCTGTGCGCTTGAGACCTGCCGGTGGGAGTCGATCCTCACATGCTCCAGCGCCGGTACCGCGCGTAGCCCCTTGAGAATCCACATACCGCCCAAGGTGGCGTCGGTGACCCGGTAGGTTTCCAGGATCAGTTCGGCCAGCGCCGATTCCAGATCCTCGGGCGGCCCGGACAACAATTGCGGGGTAATCCAGTGGTCGATCAGGCCGTTCTGTTTTTCCAGCAGGCGCTCACCCAGCACGCTCAGTAGCGCGTATTTGTTCGGAAAGTAGCGGTACAACGCCGGCGGCGTCAGCCCTGCACATTCGCAAACCAGGTTGGTGGACAGACGTTCGATACCCACATCACACAGGGTCTGCGCGGTCGCGACCAGGATCCGCTCGTAGGTCTCGGTGCTGCGCTGCTGTGCAGGCGATTTCTTTTGGTCTTGCGTTTTCCCGGCGGTAACGGCGCGGGCGCTGGCAGTGTTGGGCTTGGCCATAGGCACCTAGCAAAGAAAGGTTGAAGAGTCAGCTTATCAAAATGAAAAAAAATGTTGCTGAGCTAGAAAATGGTAGTTATAACTATCGTGTAGCGATGACTATCATAACCGATGCGTCGCTAGTGTGACGGTCTCTTAAAACAAAAAATACAGGTGATGACTATGAACGCTCGGCAATGGCTGTTCCTTTCACTGGCACTGGCGTGCTCTTCCATCGGTTATGCGGCGGCGGGTCCACAGGAAGCCAAAGGTCTATGGCTTACCTCGGAAAAGGATGCGGTGGTCAAAGTCGACGATTGCGTCGATAAACCCGGCGCGCTGTGTGGAAAGGTGGTCTGGGTCAAGGACATGGCCTCCACCGCCAGCGATTGCGGCGTACAGATCATGCAACTGGATCGTTTCGACCAGGAAGCATGGCGCGATGGTTGGGTGTTTGATCCCCGCGATCATAAAAAATACAAAGGCGTCGTTCGGGTCAAAGAGGGGCTCCTCAATGTCCGGGCTTTTGTCGGTACCGAGATACTCGGCAAGACAGAGCAATTCGAACGTGTTGCCTCACTGCCTCCTGCACCGGTTTGCACTTTGTAAATCCGACCTTTCTTGTAGGAGAGTCTCATGCGTGCAACGACACACCATTGTCTGATGGCTGCTTTGCTGTGGCCTATCGTCAGCCCGTCCTTGGCATTCGCCGACGAAATGGCCAGCTATGCCATTGATGTCACAGCCAAGGCTGTATCCGATGTCAGGACCCGCGGCGTTTCGGATTCGTTGAACCATCCAGGCGCACGCGTCACCGTTCAGGTTGCCCATGAAAGTGGCCTGGTCGCGCTTGCCGAGTTCACCACCGTCAGCAAAAAACAATTTATTGATGGCGACGGAGTGGGCGTTTTACTGGCGGGCGGTTATCGGTTCGGCGATCCGGAGGCGTGGCATTACGGCCTGGGCCTGGCCGCGGAAATGTTCCCCGGGGCGCAGTTCAAGGCGCCGAACAAATTTGACTTTGAAACCTTCACCCCCACCGATGAGCGCACGACCAACTACAACAGCCAGTTCGCGGTATTGGAAATTGGCTACGGTGCGTTGGAAGGTCGAGTCGCTCGGGTGCTGTCCAAAACCTACCGTGGTGCCAACACCGGCGGCGTGTGCGGCGCCCAGTTGCAGTTTCGTGACGATCCCACGAAGGGCTTGGAATGCTACGCCAAGGGCGACCGTAACTCCCGGGGCAGCATGCTCTATGACCTGGACTACAAATATGCGCTGGGGATGAACACCACGCTGAAGCTGCACGCTGGCTACCAGCAACTTGTCAATTTTTCCGAGGCGGATGCGGCCGACTATGACATCGGCCTGAGTCACCGCTGGTTGGGATTCGACTGGGGCATCGATTGGATAGCGGTCAAGACCAAGGCGCGTGAACTGTACATGGTCGAGGACGACGGGCATGTGCGTGCCACGGATGACAACCGTTGGGTCGCATCGATTTCGCGTACTTTTTGAGTAAACCTCTATGACTTCGCTTTTCTTATCCCGGACGCCTCAGGCGGCCACCGGTCTGGAGCAACTCATCCTCGCTGTGGACCTCGGCACCTCCGGTTGCAAATGTGCCCTGGTTTCACTGGAAGGCGATATCCGGGCGTGGGCGTTTCACAGTGTGCCGCTGCATGTGAGCGGGTTGAGCGTCGAACAGGAACCGCAGGATTGGTGGAATGCTTTCCTGCGTGGCGCCAACGAACTGCTCAGCGCCGATCCAGTCCGGCGGCGCCAGGTGATCGCGGTGTGTTGCTCGACACAGGGCGAAGGCACTGTGTGTGTAGATCGGGACGGCGTGGCCATTGGACGTGCCATGTTGTGGCTGGACAAACGAGGGGCCGGCGCGGTGAAAAAACGCATGGGAGGAGGGCGGTTCAGCCTGGCTGGCTATGGACCGCTCAAGCTCTGGCGTTCATTACGCCTGACCGGTGGCGTGGCCTCGTTGTCCGGCATGGATGCCGCCGGGCACATGGCCTATATCGTCGATCACGAGCCGCAGCGCTATGAACGGACCTACAAGTTTCTCAACGTGCTCGACTATATGAACCTACGGCTGTCGGGTCGCTATTGTGCAACCAGCGACTCGATGTTGACCGCATGGATCACCGATAACCGCGACCCTCACCGCATCCGCTACGACGACGGGCTGGTCAAGGCACTGGGAATAGAGGCCGGCAAACTGCCTGAGCTTGTCCGCTCCACCGAAGTTATCGGCACGCTGCGCCCGGAGCTTGCTGAGACTCTCGGACTGGCGCGCACTACGCAAGTGGTGGCGGGTGCCGTCGACACCTCGGCGGTGGCCGTCGGCGCCAGCGTCAGCGATTTTGCTCCGCACCTCTATCTGGGCACCTCGTCGTGGGTGGGGGCTCACGTCCCTTTCAAGAAAACCAGCGTGCGTCACCACATAGCTGCGGTACCCAGTGCCGTCAACGGTCGCTACCTGGCGATGGCCATGCAGTCGGCGGCGGGCGCAAACCTTTCATTCCTGCGCGACAAGGTGCTGTACCACCCGGATGAGCTGCTCAGTGATGAACAGCAGCCGGACGTCTATGCCTTGCTTGACCGTATCGCCGCACGCGTGCCACCGGGGTCGAGAGGGTTGATCTACACACCCTGGCTGTGTGGTGAGCGCTCACCAATCAGTGATCCAAGCCTGCGCGCCGGTCTGTTCAATCTGAAGCTGGAGCACTCGCGGGAGGACATCATCCGCGCCTTCATGGAGGGAGTCGCCCTCAATACGCGCTGGATGTTCGAGCCGTTCGCGCGTTTTCTCGGCCAGCCCAGCGATGTGATCGTGGCCACCGGTGGCGGTGCCCAATCGGATGTGTGGTGCCAGATCATGGCTGACGTCTGTGGGCGCGTTATCCAGCAGCCGCAGAACGCCATCCAGACCAATGCACGCGGGGCGGCGTTCATTGCGGCGGTGGCGTTGGGCAAGCTGCAGTTCCACGACCTATCCAGCCTCAAGCGCCCCCATCGCCTGTTTGAGCCGTCCCGCGTGACCCGCGCGCTGTACGACGATCAATTCGCCACGTTCCAGGAGGTGCGTAAGCGCCTTGCGCCGCTTTACCGGCGACTGAACCCCATACAGGAGACGGCCTCATGAGTCATGTCCAAGAACAAATTGTCGAGCTCTCGCAGCATCTGTGTCACCGCGGCTTTTTTGCGGCCACGGGCGGCAATCTCGCGTTGCGCATCGACGCGCAGCACATCGCTGTCACGCCGTCTGCGACTGACTATTTCACCATGCTCCCCGAGGATGTCTGCGTGCTGCGCCTCAAGGATCTGGCGCAGCTCTCCGGTGACCGTGCCCCAACGGTTGAAAGCGGGCTACATGCAAAAATCCTGCGGGCGCGCCCGGATGTGCAGTGCAGCATCCACACGCATCAGCCCGTAGCCAGTGCTTGCACCTTGCTCGGTGAACCCATGGATGTGCCCAACCCTGAACTGTGGGATTCCTTGGGTAAACACATTCCCCTGGTCGGGTACGCGCCTTCAGGGTCCAGCTGGCTGGCCGGCAAGTTCGGCCGGGCCATTCGTTGGGATTACAACGCGTACCTGATGCGCAACCACGGGGTGTTGTGCTGTGGCCCGGATGTCGAGACAACTCTGTTGCGCCTCGAGGACCTCGAGACCTTTTGCCGTGACTACCTGTTACGCCAAATCACCGAACAGTCCCGTCATAAATCACAGTCACCTGCCGCCGTGGCACGCCTGGTCGAGGCCCTGGTGCGTTCCAGCGCTGTCGATGCTCACCCTTCTTCCGAGACTCCATCATGAACAAGCCTCTTGATCCCATCACATTGCCTGCTGCGGCAGACTCAGCGGTTTCGCAATGGCCTGATGTCGACTCGCTCTATCGACGGTTCGATGCGCTGGTCAAACAACCGATTCGCCCATTGAAGCGCGAAGCACTAAGCAAGGTGATGGGTTACTTCGACGAGCGTTGCCAGGGGTCGAGGCGGCTGGCTGAGGAGGCGAAAAAATTTATACCGGGAGGCGTACAGCACAACCTGGCATTCAACCACCCATTCCCTCTCGCCATCGCCCAGGCCAAAGGCGCGCACCTGACCGATGTGGACGGCAACCGCTATATCGATTTTCTGCAGGCCGGTGGACCAACCCTGTTGGGCTCCAGCCATCCGGCCATTCGTGAGCAAGTCAATCGGGTACTCGATGAGTGCGGTCCGGTCACCGGCCTGCTCCATGAATATGAGGTGAAGTTGGCGCAGTTGGTCTGCGAAGTGATGCCCGGCGTCGATATGGTGCGCCTGTTGGGTTCCGGCACCGAGGCCGTCATGGCGGCGGTGCGTCTGGCGCGTGCTTACACTCGCAAGAAATGGGTGATAAAGATCGGTGGTGCTTATCACGGCTGGAGTGACCAGTTGGTGTATGGCATGCGCTTGCCGGGCACCGGCCGTATGGAGGCCGTCGGTATTCCACGTGGCGCCACGGCGCACACTCAGGAGAGCCCGCCGAATAACCTGGACGCGTTGCGTCGGCGCTTGCAGATCAATCGCCTGCGCGGCGGCACGGCGGCGATCATGGTGGAACCCTTTGGCCCGGAAAGCGGCACGCGTCCGGTGCACCCGGACTTCAACCGCCAACTGCGCAAGCTGTGCGACGAGTTCGACACGTTGCTGATCTTCGACGAAGTGGTCACCGGTTTTCGTGCGGGATTGGGTGGTGCGCAAGGTTATTTCAACGTGATGCCGGACATCACCGTACTGGGTAAATGCCTGACCGGTGGCTACCCGATGGCGGGTGCAATTGGTGGACGCAGGGATGTCATGCAACTGCTCGCCGGCGGTATCGGCACCTCTGCACGACGGGCCTTTGTCGGCGGCACATTGTCGGCCAACCCGTTGTCCTGCGTGGCGGGCTACTACGCCTTGATCGAGGCGCGCAAACTGAATGCGCCGGCGTTGGCGGGACGCGCGGGTGACCGTATGCGCAAGGGGCTGGACGAAATCATTAACCGCCGTGGCTTACCGTATGTGGCCTATAACATGGGCTCGATCGTGCATCTGCAAACCTCAGGCGTGTTGTTGCTGGATACCAGCAACCCGCTCAAGTTGCTGCGTGCACGTAACGAAGCCAAGTCGCGCAAGCACATGATGGAAGAAATGGGGGCTGCTTATACGGCCCACGGGCTGATCACGCTGGCCGGCAGTCGGATCTATACCAGCCTGGCTGATACCGACGACGTCATCGACGACGCGCTCGAGCGATTCGACGCCGTTTTTCAACTGGTGTGAGGTGAGCGTGATGCAGGCTGTACTGCGGCAACAATGGCTGGAAATCCGGCAACGGCTGGTGGGTCTGGTGCAGGAAGGGAGCAGTTTTTCCTTGCGCATACCGGGCGAGCAAAGCATGTGGTGGGGCCAGTTGGATGACTTGGCCCCCACTCATGTCGATTGGCCGGTGCATGTGCTGGGTGACAGCCAGACCCACCACGCGATCTACCGTGCCCGGAGTGACGTCGGCGCCATTTTGCTGGGCGGAGGGGACTTCGCCCAGCGCTTGGCAGACTTTGGCGGGGTCATGCCCATTCTGTTTGATGAGCAGGCACGGCATATTGGCCACATGGGTGCGCCGGCGGCGTCAGTCCACGACATTCCCGGTACCTTGCAGCGGGGCGGCAATGCTGTGTTGATCAAGGGCGTGCCCGCGACCCTGGGCACCACCGGTACCCGGATGGCGATGAATGCGCAGCTGTTTGAAAAGTGCGCCAAGGCGTTCACCCTCGCCAAGGCCTCCGGTGCCAAGATGACACTGCTGCCTTGGTGGGTAGTGCGAGTTGCCAACAGCCGACTGATGAAAGATGAGCAACGTGCAACGCAATGTTTTGCCCGAGGCGAGATTCCGCCCGAGAACCGTGGTTACTGAAAACCCTTCAAGAGGTGTAACGCCATGCACATGTCGTCCGCTGTTTCCCGTAAACACCTGAGTGTCGCCTTGGCGCTGGGCTCGATCGCCGTGCTGATGGTGGGGCTGCAACCCTTGTTGCTGGGAGAGTTGCTGGCGCAAAACCGCCTGTCACTTGAGGGCGTCGGCTTGGTTGCAATGGGCGAAATTCTCTCGTTGGGGCTGGGTGTCGTCCTGGGCGATTTATTGCGCTCCGTGTTCAGCCTACGCCAGCTTACCGTCGTCGCTATCCTGGCGGCATCGGGTATGGACCTGGTTACGGCCAATACCACCGGGGATGGCCCACTGGCAGTGGCGCGGGCCTTGGCCGGCCTGGCCGAAGGTTTGCTGTTATGGGGCACCGTGAACCTGATCGTCCAAGGCCCGGCACCTGACCGCGTGGCGGGGCTGTTCATGGTGGTGCAAACCCTTGGCCAGGCCTTGGTGGCTGCGGTGTTGGCGTATTGGGTCCTGCCTATTCAGAGCACCTCCTCTTATGGTTTTGTGTTCATGGGTACGCTGACGGCAGCTTCTTTGTTGTTGGTCCGGTGGCAACCCATTCGGCTGGCCAATCAGCAAGCACAGCGAACGGATGATGCCGGGTTCGGTTGGGGTCTTAATCACCTGTTATTGCTCGGGCTGGTCTTCATGCAGCTCAGCGCGATTGGTGGGCTTTGGGCTTATCTTGAGCCGTTAAGCAAATACGTGGGGCTTGATGCGCAAAACGCACAATTGCTGATCTCCGGTACCTTGCTCATGCAGGTATTGGGCGGCTGCCTGGGGATCGTCCTGGTACGCCGGGTCTCGGACTTTTCGTTGTTGGCCGTCGCCGCCTTGTTGTTGGGCGGCATCGCGCTGGGTATGTATTTTTCTGCGGATATGGGCGTCAGGGTATTTCTGGTGCTGTGCGGCGCGTTTGGCCTGGTCTGGCTGATGCTGACACCCTTCCAGGTACGTATTGCTCTGCAACTTGATCCTTCGGGGCGAGTTGCCGCGTTGGTGCCGGGCATGCAGCTGTTGGGGTGCGCTTTCGGGCCTTTGATGGCGTCACAATGGGTGGTGGGGGAGAACGCCGAGTACGTGCTGTTGGTCAGTGCTGTGTTCTCGCTGATTGCATTGACGTTGGTCGGCTTGCTTCGCCGGTGCCCGGCAAGCAAGCGCGTCAGCTTTGCACGCAAAGTGGTCTTGGTGGTGGGGGCGTCCTCAGGCATGGGGCGCGCACTGGCGGTGCGTCTGGCGCAGGAAGGCGCCTGGGTTGTGGCCACGGCCCGGCGCAAGGAGCTGTTGAATGACCTGCAACTGGAAATAACGCTCCAGGGTGGCAAATGCATGGTCTCGGCAGTGGACGCCTTGGATGAGCATGCGGCGGCCGATCTGGTGGGTGAAATTGTCGAGCTGTACGGTCGTCTGGATGTGGTCGTACTCAATGCCGGCGGCGCACCTGCGTTGGATATGCGTGAGATGAATGCGTCCGACGTCACTTCGTATATGCGCTCGAACTATGATGTGGTGGTCAATTATCTGTTCCCCGCCCTGGAGCATATGAGTCGCCAGGGGCATGGTTTTGTCGTGCACACCAATTCACTGGCGGGGTTCCTGGGGGTGACGTTGCAGGGGCCATATAGCGCCGCTAAGGGCGCACTGCGCCTGTTGATTGATACATGTCGCATTGAGTTTGGTAACAGAGGTATTCGCTTTCTATCGCTCTACCCAGGTTTTGTCGCCACCGCGCAAACCGCAAACGATGGCATGCCAGCACCGCTGGAAATTTCCGAAGCGGCAGCCGTCGATCACATGCTCTACGCGATGCGCAGCCAGCGCTGGGACTACTTGTTTCCTTGGCCGATGAGGTGGCTGATCCGTTTGGCCAGAGTTCTGCCCAAACCGATCACGCTCTGGGTATTGCGTCGAGAGTTGCCCGTGCTGGCCAATGACAGCAGCGCATCTTCACCCGTGATCGCCTTCAAGAATACCTCGGCATAAAGTCTGACATCAGGTGGTGCGCTGCGTATTCGGCAACGCACCCGTCCAGCGTTTGAAGGCGCGCCTGAAGCCCCGTGCGTCGCTAAAGCCAATGATGTGCGCAATGTCAGCTATCGACATACGGGTGTTTTGCAGTAAGTCACAAGCACGCTCGTGCCTGACTCGATCCAGCAGCCCGCTGTACGTCACGCCCAGGTCCGTCAGGCGACGACGCAGGGTACGCTCACTCATGTTGAGCGCCTTGGAAAAGGTCTGTAGCGCTTCAGGATCGTCGAGGTTGAGGCGGATATGACTGGAGAGGGTTTCGATCAAATCATTTCGTGAATCGCCTCTGTTCATCAGCTGATCCAATTTCGCCCGCAATGGTCCACACGCCATGTCGTCATAATCCGGCAGGCGTGCGTTCAACCAATGGGCTTCGCAGATCAAGCGATTTTTCCCGGCCATGAATTTTATCGGGCAACGAAATTCGCGCCGATAGGCCTGGGCATAATTCGGGCGAGCGTACGACAACTCTACCCTGAGAGGGTTGAAGGCTGGCCCGACAAGCCGCCTTACCACGGACACCGCGCTCGCAAAGGCCTCTTCGATCAAGAAGGGCTCAATTTCCAGATCAAACACTTTGGGTTTGACCTCAATGATGAACTCATTGGGATGGACGCAGGCACGGTGCTCCAGTAACGCTCCGGTATCACCTTGGTGTTCGAGACCGTAGGTGATGGCTTCACCCAGCGTTTTACAGGTCAGCATGGCCAGGCCCGCCAACCCCCACGACACCGGGGTCTGACGCGCGCCGGTAGATAGGCCCAGCGCAGGGTCCTTGACCACTCGCTGCGTTCGAGTAATCAGCATTCGGGTTTGCCGATAAGACAAGCGCATGTCCAGATCAAGCAGTTCGGCATAACCGAACCCGAGCCCGCGACAAATGCGCTCTGTCGAGAGCCCGCTTTCCATTAACAGGCTGAACAACGCCCGCGCGACGTTGGGAACCACCACCGCTTCATTTTGTTGGGGATGCTGCTTCCAGTGCTGGGCAGCGGCTGCGGGTTCTAACATAGATCACACGCTCTCCATCAGAATGAGTCTGTAGACGATACCTTTCGGTCAGTAATCTAGCACCTCCCTTTCTGCTATTGCGGGCATAGCGGGTGATTTCCTGTGCGCGCAGCTTATCTGTCCTCCATGGTCCCCTGAATGGCCGCGAAAGGCTCATCGAAAGCATCGACTTCCCTTTAGATTTCGGTTCAACACTGAACTGGATATCCAAGGAAAGCGCTATGAAATTAGAACAAGACGCAGCGATTATCGACCGAGGAAATAGCGCCTGCATTATTGGCGCCGGGCCTGGTGGGCTGAGTGCCGCACGCGCACTCAAAGCAAAGAAAATTACGTATGACCAGTTCGAGCGGCATTCGGATGTTGGAGGGATTTGGGATATCACCAATGTCGGTACACCGATGTACGATTCGGCGCATTTTATCTCGTCCAGGGATCTGTCGGGATTCGTCGGGTTTCCAATGCCCAGGGACTTTCCGGAATACCCCTCCCACCGTCAAATCGCGCACTATCTCAGGAGCTTCGCTGCAGCATTCGGGCTGCGTGAGTCTATTCAGTTCAGTACAACGGTGACCCTGATTAGAAAGGATCCTGACGGGCACTGGTCCGTCAGCCTGAGTGATGGTTCTACACGGCGATACCGTTGGATCGTGTTAGCGACCGGGACAAACTGGAAGCCCAACCTGCCAGCGTTTCGTGGTGAGTTCAATGGGGAAATACGTCATTCCAACTCGTTTCAATCCGGATCGGAATTCCAAGGCAAGAACGTGTTGGTGGTGGGCGCGGGAAATTCTGGCGCGGACATTTCCTGCGAGGCCGCCATTCACGCAAAACAAGCCTTTATCAGCATGCGCCGTGGTTACTATTTCATTCCCAAGCATGTGTTTGGTGTACCTGCCGATGTGTTTGGTGAAAATGGGCCGCACCTCCCTTTGTGGCTGGCCAGGCCTGTCTTCAAGTTCTTATTGAAGCTGCTTGTGGGAGACCTGACACGATGGGGCTTACCGAAGCCTGATCATCGTTTGTTCGAGACCCACCCGATCGTGAACTCGCAACTGCTGCATCATCTTCAGCACGGCAATATTGCGGTGCGTAAAAACATCGACCGGCTGGAGGGTGATGTCGTCATTTTTTCAGATGGTGCACGCGAAAAAATCGACTTGATTCTTTGTGCCACAGGGTTCAAATGGGGCGCTGAATGCGCTGCGCAGTTTTTCGAATGGAAGCATGGCAGGCCCCTGCTTTATCTGTCGATGTTCAGCCGCACTCACCGTAACCTCTGCGCCATCGGTTACCTCGACCAGAACTCCAGTGCTTTCAAGCTTTTCGATACCCAGGCGCTCACCCTGGCTGCGTATTTTCGGGCGCAGCTGGATGGGCTCGACACCGCGCGCCAATTCGATCAATTGATTCAGAGCGACGAGCCGGACCTCAGTGGCGGGATTCAGTTTGTTCAATCTGACCGGCATGCGGTTTATCTGGATGCTCGGTCCTTCACTGCTTACCTGGAGACGCTACGCACACGCATGCATTGGCCGCGCTTGACTGAAGATATGTATGCAGCCATCAAGCTCGATCAGCCTTTTCCAAAGAGCGCTGCTCCTGTGGTTCATGAAGTGCTGGGGGAGAGTCTGCATGGCAAGTAATACGTCATTTACGGGCTGGACAGCGCTGATTACGGGAGGCGCCGGTGGGTTGGGGCGGGCGATCGCGGCGGCGCTGATCGCCCGCGGTGTCAAATGCGTGCTGGTCGATATTGATGCAGTGCGCCTGGCCGAGGCCGCCACTGCCCTCGGGTCCCAGGCATTGACCTATCAGGCGGACCTTACCGATCGTGAAGCGCTTGGGGGGCTGGTGAACTATGTGAGTAGGGAGATCGGTCGCCTCGATCTGCTGGTCAATAACGCCGGGATATTAAGCAATATTCCATTCGAAACCAGGCCAATTGTATCGATTGCGCGTGAAGTCCAGCTCAATATGATGGTTCCTTTGGAACTGTGTCAGGCGTTTCTACCCTTGTTGCAACAAGCCAGTGACGGACGGGTTATTTCAATTGTTTCCTTAGGGGGATTATTTCCCATGCCGGAAACATGCATTTATTCGGCAACAAAATTTGGCCTGCGTGGCGCCATGCTTTGCTTGGGGTTGGATGGCAAACGCTTAGGCGTAAAATTCACCATTGTGAATCCGTCCGCGACGGAAACGCCGATGCTGATGCGTGAGGCCATTGAAAATGGCAACAAGATGCAGTTTATGGACCCGCCTCAAATGCCCGCAGACGTGGCTAAAACCGTCATCAAAGCGCTGGAAAAACCTCGGCTGGAACTGTTCGTTCGTCCCAGTGAATCCTGGACTGCGCGGTTAGCCATGCTGGTGCCGGGAATTTTACCGTACATATTGCCCTTGTTCCGGCGCAAGAGCGAAAAGGGCCATCGCAACTACGTCGTGTCGCTCGAGCAGCGAGGGTTGATAACCAGAGATGGTGAAGGCTGGCGCCTGAAATGAGCGAAGGGGCAGTAATATGAACAGAGCAGAGAAGGGCGAAGCAGTCGATGAGTTCTACAGGTTCTATCTGAGTGAACACCTGAATAGAACGTCACGTCGACTGCATTTTATCGGATCGACTCTTGCAGTCGTCCTGCTGGTGGTGGGCGTAGTAACCGGTGTGTGGTGGTTGCTGGTGCTGGCATTTATTGAGGCTTACACATTTGCCTGGGTCGGGCATTTTTTCTTCGAGAAAAACCGACCGGCCACTTTCAAGCACCCCTTGAAGAGTTTTGCTGGGGATTGGCGAATGTGGTGGGAAATACTGACGGGAAAAATACCGTTCTGACAGATGCTGGAAGATAGGCCGCCAGACGAAGTGTCTGGCCGGCCGGTGGATGAAGCAGTCTGCCGCTCATGAGGCCCACTCTACGCTCAGATGCGTGCCGACACCGGAAAGCAACGCAACATCACCATCACAAACGATGAACACGACGGATGTGCGCTCCGTCGCTGGGGCCGACAAGCGTCGCGCTGCTGAGAATGTCGTACCGACGCTCTGGAGTAAAACCGCGATGCCCTTTGGGTCATTCACCAGCGCCTTTATCCTCAAAAGCCGCTCGCCCAGCACGCTGGCAATGTTTTCCAACCAATCCTGTACATCTTCCCATTCCGGCTTGTCCAGCTGTGCATGAAGAACCTGGATGCGCGGATGCTGAACCCTTTGCGAGTCTATTGGCCGTGAGATGAAGGACTGAACATGCCGCTCGGTGGGTCCGCTGATACGGGCCCAATTCATTCGTTTGTGTGGTTCGATTTCATTGATGACGGTGGCGAACGGATTCAGCCGTTTGACGGATTCAACGCGATGAGCGCTTACTGTATTTGAAACCAGATCTCCCTTTGTCAGTACGATCACCTGTGCGGCTGCCAACTGTGCCAACTCTGCTTGCGCATCAATGCTAGAACCTATGTCACGGCTGCAATCGAGAGTTGAAACGACACTGACGCGCATACGCAGTTCTGCCAGTCCGGCCAATGAGCGCATAACGGGTCCTGGCTTTGAAAGCCCGCTGCACTCCAGGATGATACGCGCCAAGGGGGGCGAGCCAGATCTGGCCCGGCTAGCGATAAGTTCTTCTACCGTAAACACCAGGTCATTGGTCAGCGAGCAACAAACGCAGCCGTTGCTCAGCGTCGCCATCGGCAGGCCTTGGGCGGAGTCGGCCAAAATGGCCCCGTCAATGTTGATAGCACCGGCTTCATTGATGATCACCGCCGTCGAGCTCGCCATGTTTGGGGCGGTGATGACCGTTTCAAGCAGGGTTGTTTTACCGCTGCCCAGCGGGCCCGCAAGAATGATGAACTGGGTGAGTTCCCATGGCGTGCTGTGAGCGTCAGCGTTCATCACGGCTTTCTCTCTTCCAGGTGCGTGCGACCATGTCACGCACGTCAGCCAGGAGATCGGTCACCTCAAACAGGACCCCGGCTTTTATCGTGGTTTCAAGGGCACGATTCTGTTCCAGTGAGCGGGTGCTGTCGTTCAGCCGCAATGCACCGGTGCCATAAAGCAGTTTGAAATCCGTCATCGGATTTTGATTCAGGATAAGGATATCCGCTCTCTTTCCAGGTTCCAGCGTACCGGTTTCGTTGTCGATTCCTAGCAGCTCAGCGCCGTGCAGAGTGGCTGCGCGCAAGACCTCCTGGGGGGTGAAGCCGGCCTCTTGGAACAGCTCCAACTCCCGAATGAAACCAAAGCCGTAGATCTGGAACATGAATCCGGAGTCACTGCCCGGGCAGACACGCCCACCTCTGTTTTTGAACTCGTTCAGAAACTGCATCCAGATCGTGAAGCTTTCCTTCCACTCAAGCTCATTCTTGACCGACCATCGATAGAAATAGGCGCCGTGCCCGCCACGTTGCGGCTGAAAATAATTCCAGGTGGTGCTGTCGGTGTATTGGTCATGCCATTCCGCACGCCGCGCACGCATCAGGTCGCGATTGGCATCGTATACATTCATGGTGGGGACGAATGTATGGCCGGCCTCAAGAAACGCCTCCAACACCTGGTTCCATTTCGAGCTACCCGGCTTGGCCGCATGGAGGAAAGTTTGTCCGGCCGTGGCGAAGCGTAAGTACTCGTCGTTGTAGTTGTAGTCGTCGTCGATAAGGGCCAGCGTGCGCCCCTCCAATAACGCTTCCGGCAACCCATAGGAGTGCTCGGTACTGGTCAGGCCCCACTTGGCGGTGCGCAACGCATTCATTCGGCCGACCGATAGCTGGGCGTGGTGGCAGCACGTGCGCAAGCCCAGTTTCTGCGCTTCGTCGAGGGCCGCTTCCATGACCGCGGGGGAGGCGCCGAAGAACTTCACGCCGTCAGCCCCTTTGTCCTTTACCTGGCGCAGCCATTCACGGCCTTGTTCGGGTGTATGGATCGCTTTCAGGTAATCATTCACCGCCGGAAAATAGACATAGGCATACAGATGCGGCGCTGCAATGCGGTTTTGCGAAGACGCCAGCTTTTGCTCACAGGTCCATGCCAGTCCGTTCATGCACCCGGCTTCGCGCACCGACGTTACACCATGAGCCAGCCACAGCTTGTAGGCGTAATCGGCGGGAAGCATTTGGCCATTTTCGCCATGAAATGGCGTGCCGACATGCGCATGGCAATCGACAAAGCCCGGGGTGATGAACTTGCCGGTGCAATTGATTTCATGGTCGCCACTGGCGGGCCGTCTCATGGGGTTGATGGGCAGTCCGGGCACGCCAACGGCCGCGATTTCAACAATGCGCTCACCTTCGATCACAACGTCGGCAGGCCCCCAGGGCGGGGCGCCTGTACCGTCAATCACGGTGGCCCCACGCAACACGAGGCGCTGGAAGGGGCCGTGCCCCCGATCATTGGTCGTGGCAGGTACGACTTGGCCAAGCCCTTTTTTCGCAAAGCCTGCGACCATCTCTTCGCCGACTTCGATGGCGGGGGTTACAAGGTCTTTCACTGAATCCTCCCGGCGCCTCGCCCTTTCAGCCCACGCTGTGCATGGGGAGGGGGCGGGCTCAGATTGTTATTGAGGCACGTCATTAGAGCGTGTTGTCAGCATAGATTCGCGCCGCTGGCGGGTTCTCCTATTTCAGGTGCTATTGCAGCAGTTTTTTTTCCTACTTGGCTCAGGTGACGCAGGTGTCGCCCAAGTGGGCCAAATGCATACCCCCCCCCAACAACAAGATGGGCACGGCTTTTTCACTTGCGCGAATAGCTGAAAGCTCGGAGGCGTTATGACTACAGCACCGCTAGCATTCCATTCCCAGGCACACGGATCGATGCGCCGCAAGGCCATCGTGGCCACCGTATTGGGCAATGGTTTTGAGTGGTTTGACTTTATGGTGTATGGCTTCTTTGCCATCACCATCGGCAAGCTTTTTTTCCCCACCGGCAATGACGTCACCTCGCTGATGCTCTCTGCCGCCACCTTCGGCGTCGGCTTCCTGGTGCGCCCCATAGGCGGAGTGCTCATCGGCATCTATTCGGACCGTTACGGAAGAAAAGGCGCGCTGTCCCTGACGATCATTCTGATGGGGATAGGCACAGCCCTTATCGGGCTGGCACCTACTTACTCGCAAATCGGCATGGCGGCGCCCTGCATCATCGTATTTGCCAGGCTGCTGCAGGGGATTTCCGCGGGCGGCGAAATGGGGACCGCCACGGCGTACCTGACCGAACACGCTCCGGCGGGCAAAAAGGCCTACTACTCCAGCTGGATCCAGACCAGTATCGGTTTTGCCGTGCTGGTGGGGGCCTGTTTCGGCACAGGCATTACCCTCAACCTGAGCCCGGAGCAGGTCGAGAGCTGGGGCTGGCGCATTCCGTTTCTATTCGGCTTGTTGATTGGCCCTATTGGTTATTTTATTCGCCGCAACCTGGATGAGTCGCCTGCATTTCTGGAGGCGGGTGACAAATCCGAGACGCCCTTCAAGGACGTGATTCGGGAGTACCCCAAGCAGGCCTTTGCCAGTTTCGCCATGGTGGTGCTCTGGACGGTGTGCATTTACGTCATTCTGTTCTATATGCCGACCTACTCGGTGAGGGTCCTGCAACTGCCGCAATCAGCGTCCTTCATGGCTGCGATTGTCGGCGGGACAGTGATCTCGATCTGCTCACCGATTACCGGCTGGTTGTCGGACAAAGTGGGGCGCAAATGGCTACTGGGCGGCGCGTCTGCTGCGATGCTGGTGTTGGCCTGGCCGCTGTTCAATATGATCGTTTCGCAGCCGTCATTGCAGACGCTGTGCATTTTCCAGGCGGTGTTCGGGCTGTTGATCGCGACCTACACGGGGCCGATATTGGCGGCGTTGTCTGAAACGTTCCCGACCAAAGTGCTTTCTACCGGGCTGTCGGTGGCCTACAACCTGGCGGTCATGACGTTTGGAGGTTTCGCTTCGCTGATTTTGACGTGGTTGATTCAAACGACGGGCACCGCAACCGCACCCGCCTTTTATGTGATGTTCGCCGCTGCTTTCAGCTTCCTTGGCGTCATGCTGGGGTATCGCCAGCCCAAATAACGCCTGTTCGTTGCTGGGCGGGCTGCGTTATGCGATCGGCCGGGCTCACACTTGGCGCAGTAGAGAAGGTTATTTCTTTCCTACTTTTCAGCCGTGGAGCCGCCGCCCGGCAATGCATAGGATGAATCATCGCTGAAGGCGCCGGCCTACGCCGGCGCAGCACCAGTCGTCACCCAGTGCGTAGCCGCTGACACAACAATAGGCAACCTTATGACCTCCAGTACCGCCGCATCCATCATTGACCTGAACGTGCTGATGAAGCTTCGATCACAATTGGAGGCGCAAACCACTGCGGACATTCGCTTCGATGCCGCCACACGCGCAGTGTATGCCTCGGAGGCATCCAACTACCGCCAGTTGCCCATCGGCGTTGTAGTGCCCCGGTCCATTGAGGATGTCATTACCGCAATGCGCCTTTGCCGGGAGGCAAACCTGCCACTGCTGCCTCGCGGGGCGGGCACCTCGATGTGTGGCCAATCGGTGAACGCTGCGGTCATCATCGATACGTCAAAATACCTGAACCGCATCATCGATATTGATTCCCAAAAGAGGATTGCCCGCGTAGAGCCAGGCGTTATCTGTGATCAGCTCAAAACCGCCGCGGCCAAACACGGCTTGACCTTCGGTCCGGATCCGGCCACCCACAGCCGCTGTACCTTGGGCGGCATGATCGGCAACAACTCCTGTGGTGCGCATTCGGTCATGGCCGGAAAAACGGTCGAAAACGTGGAACGCCTGGAGATCCTCACTTACGACGGTGAGCGCTTCTGGGTAGGCCCGACAGACGAGGCGCAATATCAGGAGCACCTGGCCGCAGGCGGCAGGCGTGCGGAAATTGTACGTGGGCTCAAGGCACTGGCTGATCAGTACGGCGACGACATTCGCGGGATTTTCCCGACGATCAAGCGCAGGGTCTCGGGTTATAACCTCGATCAATTGTTGCCGGAAAATGGCTTCAACATTGCGCGGGCCCTCGTTGGCGTGGAAGGCACCTGCGTGACGGTACTGCAAGCTGAGACGTTACTGGTCAAGAACCCCACCCATCGCCTGCTGGTCGTGTTTGGCTTCGAGGATATTTTCCTGGCGGCTGACTCTGTACCCCAGTTGCTCCCGCTGGAACCCATCGCCATGGAAGGGCTGGACGATGGCATCATCGGCGGGTTGCTTGAGCGGGGCATGAAGGTCGACGATATTGCAGAGCTTCCGGCGGGAAATGCTTGGCTGATGGTGGAGTTCGGTGCCACCAATGACGCGGATGTACTGGCTGCGGCGACCAGGGCTCGGGATATCGCTGATTCATTGCCAGGGCGTCCCAGTGTGCGATTGGTCACGGATGCGGCGTTGATGAACCGAATCTGGACCATCCGTGAGACCGGTGCATCCGCGACATCCCTGGGGCTCGATCCAAACGAGCCCGATCCGACAGTTGGCTGGGAAGATGCCGCCGTCGAGCCGCATTTGCTGGGCCAGTATTTACGCGAATTTTCCCGGATCGTTGCCAACTACGGCTACAAGACCAACTTGTATGGCCACTTCGGTGACGGCTGTATCCATTCGCGTATCACCTTCGACCTCAAATCCCAAAATGGCATTGATACCTGGCGGGCTTTTCTGGATGAGGCCGCCCATCTGGTAGTGCGCTATGGCGGATCGCTGTCCGGTGAGCATGGCGATGGCCAGGCCAAGGGGGAGTATCTGCACATCATGTACGGCAAAACCATCATGCAGGCACTCGCTGATTTCAAGGCAATCTGGGACCCCCTGAATAAAATGAACCCCGGCAAGCTGATCCACGCCATGCCGGTGGACGCCAACCTGCGCATGGGGCCGGACTACACGCGCAGGGAGGTCAGCAGCCTGTTCACGTACGACGCGCGGCTGGGCGACAAAGGGTTTGCCAGGGAGACCGAGCGGTGCATCGGCATGGGCAAGTGCCGCTCGCCGGAAGGCGGGACGATGTGCCCCAGCTACCGCGCAACCAAAGAAGAGCGTTACTCTACGCGGGGCCGCGCCCGTTTATTTTTCGAATTGCTCAAGGGCGATGTGATCCAGGATGACTGGAACAACAAGGACATCAAGGACTCCCTTGACCTGTGCCTCAGTTGCAAGGGCTGCAAGTCGGATTGCCCGACCAATGTCGACATTGCACGTTATAAAACTGAATTCCTGTATCGACACTACCAGAAGAATTCTCGATCACTGATGGACGCCATGATTGGTCGCATTGGCGAGTGGCTGCCCGTCGCGACGAAGGTCTCACCCGTCCTCAATTACGCCATGGGCAACCCGCTGTTCAGGGCTGCAGGGGCGTTGTTTGGCCTGGCGCCGAGTGTCAAGTTTCCCAGGATCGCGGGCCAGAGTTTCAGGGCAGGCAAGACCGCCAGGCGTTTGCGTGAACATAAGGACGATGTCTCGGCAACGGATGTCCTGCTCTGGGTCGACAGTTTCAATAACGGGTTCACACCGACGGTGCTGGAGGCCGGGGTCGAGGTGCTGGAGAAACTGGGTTTTCGCGTCAAGCTCATGCAGCGGCATATCTGCTGTGGGCGGCCTTACTACGATGTGGGGATGCTCGATCAGGCCAAAGCCAATCTGGAAGCGATCTTGACGCAGTTGGACAAACCGCTGCGCGAAGGTATTTCGATTGTTGTGCTTGAGCCCAGTTGCCTGTCTGTGTTCAGGGATGAAATGCCCGGGCTTTTCCCGGATGACACCCGGGCAAAGCAATTGACTAAATCGTTGGTCACGCTGAGCGAGCTGATTCAAAACCACGCTATTGAATTGCCCAGAATCGAGGAAGACGTTCGCATCCATGGGCATTGCCATCAGAAGTCGTGCGGGGGGCTGAGCGCTGAGCAATCGGTCCTCAAGCAATTGGGTGATAAGGGCGGGATCATCCCGGCAGGCTGTTGCGGGGTCGCCGGAGCCTACGGCTACCACCTGAAAAGTGCGCCCATCGCCAAGATAATCGGTGAACAGGAGTTCAAACCGCACCTGGACAAATTGCCCGAGGACGCCCGAGTGGTGGCTGACGGGTTCAGCTGCAGGGGACAAATACGCAACGTCAGTGGCCGACAACCGATGCACCTGGCGGAGTACCTGGCGATGATTCTGCGCTGAAGCGTCCTATCCCGAATAGGATGCCGTCTTCGCTTATTCACCTGCGGAGTTTGAAGAATTAAAGCCCGCGATTGTTGATTCTATGAGCTGTACCGCATTTGGTTTCTGCGCTGCGGTGCCATCGACTTTGATCGTGCGAGGGCACCTCGTCGTTTACATAGGAAAGACTCGACCATGACTGAGACGAAGCCGACATTTCTAAATAAACACCTGGCGCGCGCTCAACCATCGGCGACTTACGGGATGATCGCTCGCGTGGCGGAACTTAGATCACAGGGCAAGACTATTATTTCGCTCAGTGCAGGTGAACCGGACTTTGATACACCGGCCTCTATCAGCAATGCCGCGATTGACGCGATCAATGCCGGTTTCACAGGTTACACGGCCGTTGCCGGTATGCAGGCACTGCGCGAGGCGGTTGCAAACAAGTTTCGTGTTGAAAATGAGTTGGACGTAGGCTGGAAAGATACGATTGTTGGTAATGGTGGCAAGCACGTTATCTTCAATGCGCTGGCCTGCACGCTGAATGAAGGCGATGAGGTTATTATTCCCGCACCTTACTGGGTCAGCTATCCCGAAATGGTGTGCCTGGGTGGCGCCACGCCTATCATTGTGCCGTGCCCCCCTGACACCGGATTCAAGTTGACGCCGGCCTTGTTGAGGGCAGCTATTACGCCGGCAACGAAGTGGTTGATATTGAATTCACCGTCAAACCCGACCGGTGCGGTGTACAGCAAAGAAGAACTAAAAGCGCTGGCTGAAACCTTGCTGGATTACCCAGGGGTTTTAATCCTGTCCGATGATATCTATGAACACCTGATATTCGACGCCAGGCCGTTTTTTACGCTGGCTCAAGTAGAGTCACGCTTGCAGCCACGCGTATTGACGATGAATGGCGTGTCGAAAGCCTATGCGATGACGGGCTGGAGGATTGGTTTTGCCACTGGGCCCAGGTGGCTGATCGAGGCCATGGAGAAACTCCAGAGTCAGCAGACATCCGGTGCGTGCACCATCTCCCAATATGCGGCATTGGCGGCGCTGAACGGGCCGAAGGATTTCATTGCGCGCTCTCGTGGCGTGTTTGAGCGCCGTCGGGACCTGATGGTGCGGTTGCTCAACGCAACACCTGGTTTGTCGTGCTCATCACCTGCCGGTGCCTTCTATGCGTTTGCCGATTGTGAAGGGTTGCTGGGCAAGATGACGCCGGGTGGTCGGCTTCTGAACACCGATGAAGACGTGGCCTACGCGCTGCTTGAAGAAGCCCATGTAGCCGTCGTACATGGTGCGGCCTTCGGATTGTCACCCTTTATCCGGATCGCTTATGCACTGGACGACGCATCACTTGAGCAAAGCTGTAGCGCTATCGCCAACTTCTGCACATCGCTGAAAGAGTACAGCCACCGATAGGAAGATGACGTGTGAGCGAATTCGCGATCCTCAAGATAACTCAGGGTGAACTAACTAATCGCCACGAGTTGCAACCGGCCCTTTTTCGTCAGGTTATTGAAACATTATTGAAGATGTTGGCGCGTGGGGTAAAACCTGTAGTCGTTATACAGGCTGAACCGGGGGCGGCGATCTATTGCATGGGGGGGGCTCCCGCTGCGCTAATTGAACAAACTCGGCTGATTGCACAGTGGGTCGCGGTGTTCAGTGAGTCCAATATCCTGAGTGCGCAACTGGTGGTGGAACGTTGCCGTGATGGAACTGATCGTCAACTTTTGCACGCACTTTCCACGATAAGAACCCTGGCGGATCTGGGTGTTATCCCTGTGCTTATTCATAACCAACTGACTTGGTTGACCGGTCGAGCCGAGGAGGTGCAGTGGGACATTGCCGAGTGCCTCGCCGATAGATTGCGAGCCACTATTGAAGCGCCGAAACGGGAGCAGGAACAGGTCATGGAACGCGACCATGTCATCGCCTGAGTGAAACCAAGTTCGAATATTTGGAGAACTATAAAACAATAATAGGGTGTCTTCGTGCACCCGGAATTTCACAACCTGCCTAATAAAAAAAACGGTGAATCTATGTCAAAGATACAAACAACCCTCGAGTCCGGAGGACAGGCCGGCTCTTCGCTTGCCCCTGGTCTGAAACAGCGGCATGTCACGATGTTATCGATTGCGGGCGTCATCGGTGCCGGGCTTTTTGTCGGTTCGGGTCATGCCATTGCGGCCGCAGGGCCTGCGGTGCTGCTCTCGTACCTGGCTGCCGGCACGCTCGTGGTGCTGGTCATGAGAATGCTCGGCGAGATGGCCGTAGCGTCGCCGGATACCGGATCTTTTTCAACCTATGCAAATCGCGCCATTGGGCCTTGGGCGGGATTTACCATCGGCTGGCTTTACTGGTGGTTCTGGGTGCTAGTGATTCCCCTTGAAGCCATTGCTGCCGCAGCGATCCTGCACAGTTGGTTTCCTGGTATTGATACGTGGATCTTTGCGCTTTCGATCACCTGCGGGCTCACCCTGACCAATCTCTACAGTGTGGCGCGGTACGGCGAGTTCGAGTTCTGGTTTGCCCTGGCGAAAGTGCTGGCGATCATCGCGTTCATCGTGGTTTGCGCCATCGCACTGGTGGGTGGGCTTCCTAATATTACGGTCAGTGGTATCGGTACACTGATCAACAACAACGGTGGGTTCGCGCCAAATGGATATGCCCCCGTACTGGGGGCCTTGCTCACCACTATGTTCAGCTTCATGGGCACTGAGATCGTCACCATCGCGGCGGCGGAATCTCATAACCCCAGCAAGCAAATTGCGCGGGCCACCAACTCGGTGATCTGGCGTATCGGTTTGTTCTACATCGTCTCGATCTTCATGATTGTGTCGATTGTCCCTTGGAATGATCCGGCCCTGGCTCTTGTGGGCTCGTACCAGCGCGCACTTGAGTATCTGCAAATTCCGAACGCCAAGTTTATTGTCGATATCGTAGTATTGGTCGCTGTTGCCAGCTGTCTCAACTCCGCTATCTACACCGCGTCGCGAATGCTGTTTTCGTTGGCCAAGCGCGGTGAGGCGCCAGCGTTCCTGAAAACGACGACGCTCGCCAAAGTGCCGCGCCAGGCGGTCATTGCAAGTACCGCCATTGGCTGCGTCACTACGATCATCAACTACTTCGCGCCGGAGCGCCTGTTCTCCTTCCTGTTGGCCACCTCCGGCGCGGTTGCGCTGCTGGTTTACCTGGTGATTGCAGTCTCCCAGTTGCGCATGCGTAAGAAACTGATTGCCCATGGGCACCGCATCAGTTTCAGAATGTGGTTGTACCCTGGGCTGACCTGGGCGGTGATTGTGTTCATCGTTGGCGCGCTGGGCGTGATGCTCACTCTGCCGGCGCATCAAGGCGAAGTCCTTGCCACTGCAGGGTTGGCAGCCTTGGTGGTGATTACCGGTCTGCTGGTTAAACGAGGCAGCCCGTCCCAGGCGTGGGTACCTGACCGGGTCGTCCAGGAAGCGCCACGCTAACGCCGTGGTCATATGAAAAAGCCCAGGCCGTTATGGTCTGGGCTTTTTTGTGTGTTGCTGTTCCGTTCCCTAGAGCGTGTCAGCAGCCGTCTTCTCGATCGCATGTTTCAAGATGTCGATGAGCGTATCGACATCGGCCGTGGTGTAGTTCAGCGATGGTGCAAACCCCAGGATGTCGTCGGAGAAGGCTCTGAATACCAAACCTTCTGCAAACGCGCGCTTAAGGACTTTCTGCCCGAATTGCAGAGCAGCCGGAGGCTTTGATTTGCTCTGTTTATCGACCACGAATTCCAAGGCCGCCAACATGCCACGTCCGCGCACTTCACCCACGCAAGCCAATGACTCCAGTTGCTTGAGCTTGCGTTGAAAGTAAGCGCCAACGTCCTGGCCATTCTGCAGAAGACCACCGTCGAGATAGAGGTCGAGCGTTGCGTTCGCGATGGCGGCACTGACCGGGTGTCCTGCGTAGGTTTGACCATGCCCCAATGCTGTTCCGTCACTGCCGGCCGCGGCAATGGCGGTGTAGATTTCCTCGCCAATCAAGGTTGCGCCCATCGGCGCATAACCGGAGGTCAGGCCCTTGGCGAGTGTCATCAAATCCGGGCTGACCCCTTCCGACTCGCAGGCGAACATCGGGCCTGTACGCCCGAACCCGGTGATTACTTCGTCGACGATGAGCAGGATATCCAAGCGATCACACGCGTCACGCATCGCCCTTAAAAAGCCGGTCGGCGGAACGATTACTCCACCTGAACCTTGAATGGGTTCGCAGATGAAGGCCGCAACGTTCTGCGCGCCGATCTCAGCGACTTTGTCTTCCAGCGCCTTGACCATGCTGCGCAGCACCTGGCTCTCGTCCGGGCCTGCTGGATGCCGATAGGTGTAAGGGGAGGGTATGTGATGCTGTTCCTGGGTGGGCACATCGAAATAGCGGTGGAACAAGGGCAATGCGGTCAACCCGCTGCCATTGGACGAAGTGCCGTGGTAGCCGCGCTGCAACCCGATGAACTGCTTCTTTTGCGGCCGGCCAGTGGCATTGAAATAGTAACGAACCAGGCGAATCGCCGTGTCGACTGCATCCGATCCACCCTGGCCGAACACCACCCGATCCAGGCCTTTAGGTGCTATCGCTGCGAGCCGGGCTGCGAGCTGTATGGCCGGCTCGCTGGCGAAATGAAAATAACCCGTGGCGTAGGGCAGCGTCTCCAGCTGTTGCTGGGCCGCCCGCACAATGGATTGCTGCCCATAGCCGGCATTCACGCACCACAAACCGGAGAAGGCATCCTGTACCCGTTTGCCGTGAATATCGGTCAGATGGATACCTTCGGCCGACTTCCATATACAGGGCCCCATCGCTTCGTGTTCCAGCAATGCGGTGACCGGGTGAACCCAATGACGATCCTGGCGCACCAGGCGATCTACGTCGTGCATATAAACTCCAATGACTAATGGATGGATGAGATCAAACAGGCTGTGCACGGGCTTCCAGGTGGGACTTAAGGCCGTTCCGCGTGGAGGGCAGGAAACAACCGGCACAGCAGGGGGAGGGCGCAAATAGAGGTGTTATCGAATAGAGGCCAGTCATTACCGACCCCGTGGCACGGCAGCCGGTAATGCGCCCTTCAAGTGTGGTAAATCAATCCAGCCCGCCTTGGCAGGTGTATTTGATATGCATGTACTCTTCCAGGCCATGGGTGGAGCCCTCGCGGCCATAGCCCGAGTCTTTCACACCACCAAAAGGCGCTGCTTCGGCCGCCAGGGCACCTTCGTTGATCCCTACAATTCCACACTCGAGTGCTTCGGCCACTCGGGTGACTCGGCGCAGGTCTGTCGTGTAGAAGTACGAGGCCAGGCCGAAGGGTGAATCGTTGGCCCACAGCAGCACTTCAGCCTCGGTGGTGAATCGGGTGACCGGCGCGACTGGGCCGAAGGTTTCCTCCTGGAAGCACCTTGAGGACTTATCGACATCGACCAACACAGTCGGCGCATAGTAGGTATCACTCACGCAGTCCTTCGACTGGATTCGCTTGCCGCCGGTTGCCACTCGCGCCCCGCGACTGACGGCATCCGCCACATGACTCTCGATTTTTTCAATGGCTTTGGCATTGATCATCGGGCCAATCTGCGAAGCGGGGTTTGTCGCAGGGCCAACTACCAGCGCGGCAACGCGTGTAGTCAGTTTGTCTACGAACGCGTCGTAAACGCCGTCCTGCACATAAATGCGATTGGGGCATACGCAGGTCTGACCGCCGTTTCGGAACTTGGCAACCATCAGGCCCTCGATGGCGTCATCAATCACGGCATCATCAAAGACGATGAAGGGGGCGTTGCCGCCCAATTCCAATGACAGCTTTTTAAGGGTATCGGCAGACGCCCGCGCCAGGTGCTTACCGACCGGAGTGGAGCCGGTGAAGGTAATCTTGCGAACCCTCGGGTCATTCAACCAGACATCAGCGACTTCCTTGGATTTCGACGTCACAACGATGTTCAAGACGCCAGGAGGAACGCCGGCCAATTCGGCCAGCTTGACCAGTGCCAGCGACGTCAAAGGGGTTTCTGCCGCAGGTTTGCACACCACCGTACAGCCTGCTGCCAAGGCTGGCGCGATTTTGCGAGCGATCATCGCAGCAGGGAAATTCCAGGGGGTGATCGCCGCGATGACGCCCACGGGCTCTTTATGCGCAGCCATACGCCGTCCGGTCGCTGGAGAAGGGATGATCTCTCCATTGGAACGTGTCGCCTCCTCGGCGAACCACTCAACGTAACTGGCCGCGTAAGCGACCTCTCCTACACCTTCTGCCAGCGGCTTGCCCTGTTCCGAGGAAATGATTTTCCCCAGGTCCTGGGCGTTCGCCAGGATCAAGTCGTTCCAACGCTTGAGGATGTTGGCACGTTGTTTCGCAGGAACCCTTTTCCAGTTCGTGAACGCCGCCGCCGCCGCGTCGACGGCAGCCTTGGCGTCAACTTCATCACTGTCGGGAACAGTGGCGTACACGTCGCCCGTGGCCGGGTTGATTACCGGCAGTATGTTCTTGCTGCGGGCATCGCACCATGCGCCGTCGATGAAGTTCATCTGGAGCAATAATTCGGTATTTTCAAGAGCGAAAGACATGTTACCTCCATAACATAATGACAGTTCAATCGCGCCGTATAGCGTGCTTGATACTGCGAGAAAAAGTCGCTACGGCGCAGGCCGACCATTTCGGATACACCAGTTTTCGCGGGGCGATTCAATCAAACTGATAAAAATATCAATCTCGTGTATGCCTAAGGCGCCGAGGCGTTTGATGATCTCTTGGTACAGCATTTGTTTGGCGACATCTGTACGCCCGGAAAACAGTTGGATCGTAATAAGGGTAAAGTTCTTCGAGCTGTCTGGCGGCGTAAAAAATTGCTTAGGGTTGTGTTCGACATAACGCAACTGCCGATCTGAGGCGGGCGCATTGAATGCATTTAGCTGCGCCTCATAGATCGCCTGCAACAACTGCTCTATTTCATCATCGGTATGTTTGCGACAGGTTTCGATTAAGGTTAATGGCATGGCAAACCTCCAAGTCGACTCATCTTTAGAGTAAAGAGCGCGGTGAATTCGAACTACAAATACGGCATAGGAAAGAACGGCAGTTCTCTCCTATGACAGGCAGTAAGGGAGGGGCTACTGATACAGCATTGCGCTTATATCCAGGTCTGGTGTACGACCCCCGATGAGGTCGGCAGTCACCTTCCCGCTGCCGCAGGACATGGTCCACCCTTGGGAGCCATGACCTGTATTGAGGAAAAGGTTGCTGATCGGTGTTGCACCAAATAGCGGGTTGCCGTCCGGTGTGGCGGGGCGCAGGCCGCACCACAGTTCTGCCTTGCTGTAATCGCCAATGGTTGGGAACAGGTCTTTTGCGGCCTGTGTCATGTAGCGAAAGTCGTCGCGCGAAATGCTCATGTCATAGCCGCTGAACTCCGCTGTTGCGGTCAGGCGCAAGCGATCTCCCAGTACGGAAAATGCCAAAAGATTATCTTCGTCGAGCCCGCCCATCGTCGGGGCTTCTTCGGGCCGCTCGATAGGAACAGTCATGGAGTAGCCTTTGACGGGGAATACATCAATGTTTACGCCGTGCTTGCGCAATAGAATGGATGAGTAAGACCCCATGGCGACGACAATAGCGTCTGCAGCGATCAACCCCTTAGACGTGCTGACTGCGCGCACTTTTCTGTTGTCGATATCAAGGCCCAGTACTTGGGTGTTGAACATGAACTTGACGCCACGTTCCGCACACACGCGAGCTAATTCGGCCGTGAACAGCCGGGCGTCGCCCGTTCCATCAGACGGTACGTAAACGCCTCCCACCAGTTTATCGGCGACAGGTTTGAGTGCGGGCTCAAGCTCAGCGACACGCGCTCCGGACACCACCTCAATGTTCAATCCTGCTTGTTCCAGAAAGCGCATTTGGCGCAAGCCTTCTTCCATCGAATGGTGCGTTCGATAGACATACAGAAGGCCCTTATCGATGTGATGGAACTCGATTTGGGTATCGCTCACCACCTCTTTCATGACCGCCTGAGAATAGGCGGCCAATCTCAGGCGGGTGGCTGCGTGCTTATCTGCACGCGCTCTTGGGCATTCGCAGAGAAACTTGATGAGCCAGGACCACAGTCTTGGGTCGATCTTGGGCGCAATGCGCAACGCCTGGTCATTTCGGAAAAAAGATTTGAGCATGATGCGTGGCGCCGCCGGACTAGCCCACGGGTACGAGTGACCCTGGCAAAGCAGGCTTCCGTTGGCAAAGCTTGTCTCCATGGCCGGCGCGGACTGGCGATCAATCACAGTGACTTCATGACCGTCCCGGGCCAAATAGTAAGCTGAAGGAATCCCGGCAAGACCTGCACCCAGCACCAACACTTTCATAATCAGACCTTTTGAATATAAACATCGTTATCGTTTGGCCGTGACGAAGTAGTCCCTGGCTCATTGCATGTACTGCCTGGCAATAGTCACCCGCTGCACTGCCACTTGATTATGAGCATCGGCTTATTATTTTTTATTCGAAACATCACTCGTAACGATGCAAATTCTCTTTTCAATGAAGCATTAAAGTTATTTTTTAAAAGGCGCTGGCTTAGTCTGTGTTGACGACTAACGGAGGCTATGTCATGAAGGTTGTATTGGTTGATTGTACGCACGAGCTTAACGCGCTGTTTGAGACAGGTCGCTTGGTTATTCCGGAGGGGACTTATATACATGTCGGTGAGCCGACTGCTGCGGATGTCCTTGCGTTGTGTCAAACCGCCGAGGTCATGCTGGTTGAACACACTGTGATCACGGCACAGACGCTGGCTGCATGCCCTCATCTAAAAGCGATCGTTTTCATGGGCACGGGCGCCGGCACATACCTTCCACTGGAATGGGCGAAGGCCAACAACATTGCCGTGAGTACCACACCTGGATATGGCAGTACGGCAGTCGCTGAGCATGCCATGGCGTTGACGTTTGCTGCGGCGCGCAAGTTAGGGCCAATGGTAAAGGACATGGTTCGCGGCGTTTGGCGACCACGGGGCGGCATGCAGCTTAAAGGTCGCAAGGTCGCAGTGATTGGTTTCGGAGAGGTCGGCCGCTGCTACGCCGAAATGGCAAGTGCGCTGGGCATGTGTGTTTCAGTGTGGAATCGTACGCCGGTGGATACAGCCCATTTTGAGCCGGACTTAGAGCGGGTGCTTACCGGGGCAGAGGTCGTGTCACTGCACGTGGCACTTAATGATCAGACCGCAGGCTTTCTCAATAGCGCGCGCCTGCGCTTGCTTAACCCGGGAGCACTGTTAATCAACACCGCTCGCGCCGGGTTGATCAATCAGGACGACCTTGCTCAAGCGCTGCACTCAGGTCATGTCGGGCACGCCGCGCTAGACGTCTACTGGCAAGAGCCGATTGGGGCGAATGACCTATGGTGTGACAGAGAAGATGTAACCTTGACCCCGCATGCCGCCTATATGACCGAAGATGCCTACATAGAGCTGTGGAAGCGCACGGTGAGCGCTATGGGCGCTTACGCGCATCGGTAGCATTGTCAGGCATTTCTGGACTACAGAAGTGCCTGTAAATCGACACCTTCCCTGCGAAATACTGTTTTAGTCACAAAGAACGTATGAAATCGTGCAACGCCGCAATCGCTTTGCAATAGCTCATCCATGATGGCTTGATATTCAACCACGCTTTTGCAAGTGAACTTCAATACATAGTCTATTTTACCGGTCACCATGTAGCATTCCTGCACCTCGGGATACTTGCCAATGGCGACTTCGAATCGCTGAAAGCTCTCTTTACGATGCTGGTCCAGTTCGATTTCAGAATAGATAGTCAGTGAGTCGGCTATCTTTGCGATGTTCAGGGTTGCGGAATATCGCAAGATGTAGCCACTTTTTTCCAGGCGTTTGACCCGGATGTAGCACGGGCTCGGCGAAAGGTTGACTCTTTCAGCCAGGGCCGCATTGGTCAATGAGCTGTCCTTCTGCAGTTGGGCAAGAATGGAAATATCTATGCGGTCAAGCCTGTTTAGATCGTGCATCTCCATTCGCCTCTCTAATGAACACCACTCTCGGCGTATGCTGCAATGCAAAAGTCGCCAACCGAGGCGACTTTTGCTGATTCATTTGCCGTCTCGCAGAGGGCGATGAATCAAAGGCTGGCCTCCAGCGCCAGCTCAAACAGGGTCAATGCGTCCTCGACATCACTCTCGGAGGTATTGAGAGGGCACAGGAAGCGCACGATGTTTCGGTGAATCCCGCATTTGATCAGCAACAGCCCGCGCAACCGCGCCTGCTCGATGACTTTTTGTGCGATCTCACCGTCCGGCGCCTTGCTGGCTCTGTCGGTGACAAACTCAACCGCAGCCATCGCTCCCAGGGTGCGTACATCACCGATCTGTGGCAGGCGGGCTTTCAGTTTTTCGAACCCTGTCATCAACTGTTGGCCAATGCCTTGGCTGCGTTCCAGCAGATGCTCGTTTTCGAAAATGGACAGCACCGCCAGGCCAGCCGCGCAGCCCAGTGGATTGCCGCCGTAGGTGCCGCCCAAGCCGCCAGGCGCAGGGGCGTCCATGATCTCGGCTTTACCCACTACTCCCGACAAGGGGATCCCGCCAGCCAGGCTTTTGGCAACGGTGACCAGGTCCGGCTGGATGCCTGAGTGCTCAAACCCGAACATCTTGCCGGTGCGGCCAAAGCCCGTTTGGATTTCATCGCAGATGAGCACAATGCCGTGACGTGTGGTCAGTTCACGCAGTGCTTTCATGAAAGCGGGTGGGGCTGCCACGAAACCGCCGTCGCCGAGCACCGGCTCAATGATGATGGCCGCAACGCGCTCGGGCAAAATCTGCGTATCGAAAATGTCCTGAAGTGAGGCGAGTGCCTGTTCGGTCGAAACACCGCGATACTCATTCGGGTAAGTCGCGTGATGAACGTCAGGTGCGAAAGGGCCGAAGTTCTGCTTGTACGGTTGGCTGAATCCGGTCAGCGAGATCCCCAGCAGCGTGCGACCATGGAAACCACCGCGAAACGCGATCACCCCGGAGCGGCGTGTGTGGCTGCGTGCGATTTTGATGGCGTTTTCAACGGCTTCAGCGCCTGTCGTGAGGAACACTGACTTGTAGGGCGCTCCAGCGCCTACCAGTGCATTCAGTTTGCCCGCGAGTTCCACATAAGGTTCATAAGCCCCAACTTGAAAGCAGACGTGGGTAAAACTGTCGATTTGTTTCTTGATCGCATCAACGACCGCGGGGTGGTTGTGCCCGACGTTCAGTACGCCAATCCCACCCACGAAATCCAAGTATTTTTTGCCATCCGTATCCCAGACATAACTGCCGGCTGCACGGCTGATAACGATTGGGTGTGCGGACGCTACACCGCGAGACACGTGGGTTTCTCGTGCGGCCAAAACCGGGTTTGAATTAATGTCACTCATTCTAAAAATTCCGTTAGTTATTCAGCGCTCACAGAAGCGCTGGCCAAGCGTTATCATCTGGCGCCGTTAATACGAAACGAGCGGCAACGTTCTTTCAGACAGCCCAGTACTGCGATCCAAAAGAAGTAATAAATAAGGTACCGGCGGGTTAATGGTCACCCGGCAGGCGAAAGCTGATGCCACACTCAGGTGGCATCAGCCAATAGCACGTGACTGTCAGCTCACCAGTTTCTTATGAGCTTCGACCATGTCTGCCATGCTGATAAAACGGAAGTCGTACTTGGCTTCGGTCGCCGGTACATGCGTTGCGCCGAAACCTTCCTTGCCATGACGACGATGAATCCATGCACCCGCCAAGCCGGCAACTTTGCCTGGAACATGGTCGTGATACAGGCTTTCTGCGGTATGCAGGATATCGTCTTTTGCAATGCCGGCCTCGGCCAACAGATCAATCATGTAGGTGAAGTTGTTGGGGTTCGGTTTGTAGGAGCCCACATCCTGAGCTGTCACAATGTGATCGAACTCAACACCCAGCTTCGCTTCACTGAACTTGAATTCGGTACGGTCGATGTTGGACAGAATCACCAGTTTGTAATGCTGTTTCAGGTACCGCAGGGCTTCTGCCGAGTCAGGGAATGCAGGCCAGTCCTTGACCGACGTGGCGAACTTTTCGCGTTCGGCGGCGATGGGTTCAAGCTCCCATTCGGTGGCAATGCGGTCATACACCGCGCCCAGAATGGTCGGGTACAAAGCGCCTGGGGTCAGCGTTTGTTGCGGCGATTCATGGCGGCCAAACACTTCCAGAATCTGCTCGCGATCCAGCCCTTTGCCGCTGCGATCAGCCAGCGGCTGGAGGCCGTTTACGATACCGCTTTCCCAATCAATCAGGGTGCCGTAGCAATCGAACGACAGTGTGGTGAAATCAGTGAGTTTCATTGCCTTTCCTCTCAATATACCCATCGGTATGACGTAGCGTTATTCGAGACCAACTTCATAGGCCGATGCCGTTCGGCGTCGGTGGACGTTTAAAAGATTTTTTGGCCAGGTGTGATCGGGCGTTCCGGTTTAAGAAAAACCACATCGCCAGGCGTTGTTTCCGCACCCAGCATCAGTACTTCTGAGGCAAAGCCAGCGATGTTTCGAGTGCCCAGGTTAACCACGCAAACGACATATTCACCCACCAGCTCTTCTGCTGAATAAAGACGGGTGTATTGCGCGCTCGTGGTTTTTACACCCAATTCACCAAAGTCGATCCAGAACTTGTAGGCAGGTTTCTTTGCCTTATCGTTTATTTCAACTTTGGTTACTTGGCCGACTCGCATGTCGACACTGGAAAACGCTTCGTATGGCGTCATACATCGCTCCTGACATTTTAAAGTGAGCTTGCACCGATGCTCCCTGCGGTGGGGACCCGTGTTCACGTTTTACAATCATAGGAACTGTTAAATGGCCAAACCACCTACAAAAGGCAGCAGGTTATTCAGGGTTTATCCTGCTTTGTGCATGAAGATGGTGGGTTTTAGTCCTGGCGCCTGTCGAGCGGTGTTCCGCCAATCCGCGGGCGGCGGTCATCGGCACACATGAGGTGAGGGAAAACAGCATGGATAGTGTGTAAAGTAGGATGTTTATTTGATTTTGACCTACTCTAAGTAGGTAATAGTGCTGCTACATGCGGTTTAAAGTGAAACGCTCGATACACCCGTGATCGTGTTTATTGGCACACCTCGGTCGGCCCTCCACTTGTGGACAAGTAATGAAACTATCTACCGCACTAGAGCAGACCATCCTGCGGCAGGCCACCGTCGTGGCGGGAGCCAATGGCCTGGATCGGCAAATCGCCTGGGTCCACATTATCGATCACCCTGATATCACGCAGTGGTTGAAGGTGGGAGACGTGTTGCTTACCACCGGCTACAACTGGCCTCAGGACGATGAAGAAAGCCGGGGGCTGGTGCGAACACTCAACGATCTGGGGCTCGCTGGCGTAGTGCTTGCGGTGCCGCATTTCCGCGAGCATTTCTCGCAAGCCACCATCGCTGAAGCCGAACAGTGCAACTTTCCACTGTTGGAGCTGCCATGGGAGGTGCCCTTCAGTGCAATTACGCAAGAGATCCTGGCCAAGATCATCAACCTGCAGACCGAAATCATTCAGCGCTCGGATTTGATCCATCGCAAGTTGACCAAGGCCGCCATCGAGGCCGACAACCTTGATAGCCTGGGCAGCGCGTTGGCCAGTGCCCTGGAGGTGTCCGCCCTGGTCGTCTCGGCTTCCGGGGATATTTTGAGCGAGCATGACATCGATACGAACGAGCAGTTTGAACGCGATCTGATTACAAAATTTATCGCCGAACGCCCTCTGGAACACCGCTTTGATGAGTCGCAGACCTTATCGATCAACCTCTCGGATAGCCGGCCTCGTTTCAGGCTTGGCTGCGCGATATGGCTGCAAGGGGAGGTTGCCGGCATCGTTTGGCTTGAAAGCCCCAAGGATCAATTTGAGGAGCTGCATTCCCGAGCGCTTGAGCACTCGGCGGTCATTGCTGCGCTGCATCTTTCCCACCAGCGAGAGTTGCTGGACCAAGAGACTCGGCTGGGCCATGCACTGGTGGCGGGGCTGCTGGAGGGTAAGTTTCCAGAGACACCCAGCGCGATTGAGCGAGCCCTGGTGTCGGGGTGGAGCGAAACCCGCGATTACAGGATCTGCCTGGTGCTGTTGGACGAACCTATTCCGCTGAGTCTGGAAGGCTTCAAGCGGAGAAAGGAAAAAACCGCGCGCGTGTTTAATCTGATGATAGCCAGCAGCATTTCGCCGTTGATTTCAGTGTCGCTGAACCAGATCAGCTTTATTATTCCGGCGACGCTCGCGCCCGAAACGATCTGGAAGCAGTTGCGTCACGAAGGTGGGGCGATGGCTGTCAGTCGCGTCCATCGAGGTGTTTCAGGCATGGCTCAAGGAGCTGAAGATGTGGCGGCATTGGTGCCCTTGCTGCGGCCAGGGCGTCTTCATGTGTTCAACGAAGTTTTGTTTCCACGGGCCCTGATGGGCGACAAAAAAGCGCGTGGGATGCTGCTTCAGCGGCTGATCGAACCTCTGGCCAATCGAAAGAACGGCACCATGCTGCTGGAAACAGTCTGTGCCTTATCCAGCGAAGGTTTTCAGTTAGCCAATACTGCAAAGGTGCTGGAGGTACATATCAGTACCTTACGCTACCGTTTGGCCCGTATTGAGAAGTTGCTCGACATCTCCCTGGAAAACCCGGAATCGCGGTTTCAAATTCAAGTCGCTGCAGAGATGTATCGCTTGGAGCATGACGAGTAAAAAACGCTTGGGTTCGGTATAGGGTGGTTACTAAAGCTGAGCGTCAGATCCTGATGGAACGGTTGGCCCTTTGCTGTAGCGCTTAAACCAGGCACTGGTGCTTTGATGGTTTTGGGGCGCAGTACTGCCGCCTGCTGCCATGGCCATCGATAGCGCTACCAATGCGGCACCTATCCAGATGGATACCTCCATGCCTTGGCCTAAATAGAAGGCTAAAAAGGCCGTGGATAAAACGGGCGTCGCGTAGCTTAAAACGGCGACTGTCTGGTGGTCCGCCTTCTTCATTGCAAAGTCCCACAGATAAAAAGCGCCGCCCATGGGGCCTACGCCCATATACAGCAGCGCCAGGCTCTCATTCGTGGTCAATGTGGGCCAAGGCGCACTGCTTAGATACAGAGTCAGGCAGGCCAGCCCGGAGATCATGCAAAACAAGCCAACAGAGGCACTTTTGACCTCTGGGTACCTCTTTGATGTCAGGGAGTACGCCGCCCAGACCACTGCAGATAAAAACGCGAGCCCGTAGCCTGCCAGGTTGCTCAAGTCATCAAGCTGCCCTGGTCGGCAACTGACCAAGGCCCCAACGAAGCCTGCCACTCCCGCAAGCAGGCAACGCAATGAGGCCTTCCCGTTTTGGACGAAGAGTGGACCCAGTAATACGATCAATATCGGCCATAGATAATGGATAAGGCTCACGCCAATCGGGTCGGCCAACTGCAGCGCGTAGAAATAGATAACGTGATAACCGAGCATGCAAGCAGTACCGACCGCCAACAATCGCTTGGGCATTTTCCAGAAGCGTAGCCAGGGCAATCCAATAATGCCGCCCACCGACAACGCGGCTCCCGTGATAAACATTGGATTTAGCGTGTTGCAGAACGTCACGCTGACTGCCAGGGTGCTCCAGATCAGAATCGCACCGGCCGCAGCCATAAGATAAAAAGAAGAAGAGGGGTTACGGCTCGACATATCACTCGCTGCAGATAGTAGGGGAGTCAGACAATCACGTTGTCGGTCTTTTCTAATATCAGTTTTTTATGGCTCTCAACCATTTTTGCCAAACTGATAAAACGGAAGTTGTAGGTGGCTTCAGTCGCGGGAACATGGATCGCGCCAAAGCCTTCTTTGCCGTGACGACGATGAATCCACGAGCTGGCCAGCCCAGCCGCGTTGGCCGGCACGTGGTCGTGATACAGGCTTTCGGCCACATGGAGGATGGATGTTTTTTCAAAGCCCATTTTCCCCAGGGCGTCCATCAAGTAAGCAAAGTTTCTGGGGTCGGGTTTATAAGAGCCAACGTCTTGAGCCGTGACGACGCAGTCGAATTCAACGCCCAGTTTCTCTTTGCTGAATTCGAATTCGCCGCGGTCAATGTTGGATAGGATGGCAAGCTTGTGGAATTGCTTGAAGTAGTTGAGTGCCTTGATCGAGTCAGGGAAAGGTGGCCAGTGCTGGACAGAAGTTCCAAACGCCTCGCGCTCTTGTTGATTGATCTCGACGTTCCATTCTTTCGCAATGCGGTCGTACACTTTGCGCAAAATATCTGAGTAGAGTGCCGTCGGTGTTGCTTTTTGCTGCGGCGACTCGTGCCGACCGAACACCTCAAGAATCTGATCGCGAGTAAGTTTTTTTCCCGAACGGACCACCAGCGGCTTCAAGGCATTGAAGATGCCACTTTCCCAATCAATCAGTGTGCCGTAGCAGTCGAAGCTAAGGACCTCAAAATCTGTCAGTTTCATGCTCAACCTCTCATAAATAGGCACTGGGGCAGCGGTCTTTGGCCTCTTCCAGCTCAACAAAGACCCTCTCCGGTCGAGCATACCCTGTCAGTTGGCTCGCATCACCAGATGCACAAATGCGCGTGAGGACTGCCTGCGCTGAACAGGTGCCGAACAGGCATTTTTTGTGCCTTCAGGTGGGCCGCCGGCTTTTCTTGCCCGCCGAGCCTGATCGCGGCATTGCGCAAAAAATGCATCACCCTGCAGGTATTGAGACTCATGGACGCGCTTCTCGCTTCGATGGTGTTCGCTGTTGAACGGGCAAAGGTATTAGCGGGTCATGATAACGATGCCTGTTTGAACGTATCACCTATAAATCATAGGAATGTGTAGCGATTTTTTCCCATGTTTCGCGTGACTATTGAGCAAGGGAGGCGGCCGATTTTTTATTGAACAGCACTACATAGAGCACCGGAATCAACCCAAGGGTCACCAATGTGCCCAGCGCCAGGCCACCCATCAGCGTGATCGCCATGCCTTCCCACAGTGGGCCGGCGAAGAGCATCAGCGGGATCAACCCGATAATGCAGGTCAGCTTGGTCATGACGATGGGGCGCAGGCGTTTCACGGCAGCATTCACCACCGCCTCGTACACCGGCAGGCCATCGTGGAGTTCCGCCTCAATCCGTTCCAGCAGCAACACCGCGTTGTTGACGATAATCCCCGCCAAGGACAACAGGCCGAACGTGGCCATGAAGCCGAACGGGTAGCCTGTGATCAGCAGCGCCACCGCAACGCCGATCAATACGAAGGGAATGGCAGAGACGACGATCAGCACCTTGCGCAACGAATTGAATTGCCAGACGAACAACAGCAGCATGGCGATCAGCGCGTGGGGCAGGTATTGCAACAGCGCCTGGTTGGCCTCTGCCGAGTCTTCGATTTCGCCCCCCAGCTCAATGCGGTAGCCCGGTGGCAATGCCAGTGCAGCCACCTGTGGCACCAGTTGTTCGACGATGGAGGTTGCGGTCAGCAACGGGTTGTGCCCGACCACGGTGATGCAGCGTTCCTGATTGCGGCGTATCAGGGTGGAGGGCTCACTGGACGCGACGATGCGTGCGATGGCCGTCAGCGGCAAAGGCGTCGAACCGTCGGCCGGGTAGACCAGAATGCCGCGCAAATCGGGAGCGTCATGGTTGGCCGAAGCGAGTTCACGTACCACCAGGGGCACGCGGGTTTCGTTGTCCTGCAACGACGAAACCTGGATGCCGCCGAAGTGCAGTTGCAAGGCCTGGGCAATGGCTTGGGTGTCCACCCCTGCGCGGCGCG
This sequence comes from Pseudomonas sp. Z18(2022), assembly GCF_036346535.1. Taxonomy (NCBI): domain Bacteria; kingdom Pseudomonadati; phylum Pseudomonadota; class Gammaproteobacteria; order Pseudomonadales; family Pseudomonadaceae; genus Pseudomonas; species Pseudomonas sp. Z18(2022). Next base: position 102,039 of record NZ_JAOTOA010000001.1, on the reverse strand, counting down.
CACTGTGTTCGTCGACCTCGACGGTATAGCGCGCCAGGCGCGTGCTCCAGTCATTGCGCACATCCAGTGTGCCCGGCATGTTACGCAGGGCCTGTTCGATCTGGCCGGCCAGCGTACGTATGACGTTCTCGTCCGGGCCAATCACGCGATAGATGGCGCTACCGGCCTCGGTAGTGCCCAGGGAAAACCGCTTGGGTTCGGCACGCAGCTCGGGGTGTTGCTTGAGCAGATAGCGACGCATATTGGCAATCACGGCATCGATATCCGTTCCGGCCTTGACGCTGACGGTGAAGTAAGCGGTTTCCGACGCGGGCAAGGGCGGGTTTAGGCCCAGCACGATGCGCGGCCCGCCATCGCCCACGTAGCCGATGCTGTCGACCACCTGAGGCTCCTTGCCTAACCACAGGCTGATCTCGCGCACGCTTTGCAAGGTTTTGCGCGAACCGCTACCGGGCTCTAGGGTGATGGGCACCTGGAACTGCATGCGGTCCGACTGAGGCAGAAAGTCATAGGGCACGCGCATCAACTCGAAAACGGCGGCGGCCAGTAGCACCAGCATCGCAATCAGAAACAGCACCTTGTGCAGCAGCACCTGGCGAATGACGGCCCGATAGCCTCGGTAAAAGCCGTTGTCGTAGCTGTCCTCGGGTGCCTTATGGCGTGGGACCTTGGCAAAATACAGGCACAGCAACGGCGTGACGGTGACGCTCAACAGCCATGAGCCGAGCAGCGTCAGTGTTAGCACGATGGCCAATGAGCGCAGATATTCATTGGTGCTGGTCTGGCCGAGAAAGAACGGCGAGAAGGCCAGCACAATCACCAGTGAGGAGGTCAGCAACGGAATCGCCAGGGTACGCCCGGCATCCTCGCAGGCTTGGCGTCGATCCTCACCGGCATGCAGTCGGCGCTCTATGTCCTCGGCAATCACAATGCCGTTGTCCACCAGCAGGCCCAGGGCGAGGATAATCGCGGCGATGGACACGGTTTGCAGCTCAACCCCGAGCATGCGCATGGCGATCAATGTGCCTAGGATGGTCAGCGGCACAATGGCGCCGACCACCAGCCCGGTTCGCCAGCCTAGGAACAACATGACCACGGCCATGACGATGACCACCGTCTCGATCATTACGTGCTTCATCTTGGCCATCTGCTGATCGACCACATCGGCCTGGAACGTCACTACATGGGCGGTAAAGCCCAGCGGAAGTTGCTGTTCCAACTGTGCCAAACGAGCGCGCAGGGCTGTGCCGAACTGATGGATGTTCTGTCCCGCAGCCATGGACACAGCCAGCACCACCGCGTCCTGGCCTTGATACACCGCAGCGGTCTGTGGAGGGTCGGCAGCCATCACCGAGATCTGCGCGATGGCGCCGAGTGCTACCGATTGCGTGGTGCCGTCTACACCGGGCAGTTGGATCGGCAGCTGGCGCAGTTGCTCCACGCTGAGCACTTCACCGGTTACGGTCAGGGTGGTGATCTGCCCGCCAATGTTGGCGATACCCCCGGGGGCCAACACATTCTGTTGCTGCAATTGCTGGAACAGTTGCTGGGGAGACAAGCCCAGCCCCGCCAGGCGCTGAGAGTTGAAGTCGATCGACAACTGCTGGTCCTGCATGCCGTGCAGCGTCACTTGGCCGATGCCGGGTAGCCCGCCCAACTGGTCGCGCAGGCGCTTCAGCGGCCCGCGCATCTCACTCATGCTGTAGCCGGGCGCGGTAACCGCGATGGATGCGACGGCGACGCGCCCGAAATTATCGTCGACAAACGGCCCTTGGGTGCCCGGTGGAAAGCCGGCGCCGGCTTCGGCGACCTTGTTGCGCACTTGTTGCCACAGCACCCCCAGATCCTTGATTTCGTCGCGCGCCGTCACCTGGATCACCACGCTGCCGGGGTGAACGGTGGTCACGATATTTTTGATCTGCGACAGCTCGCGCAGTTTTTCTTCCGTTGGCCGCGCCAGCAGCTCTTCGGCGCGTTCGCTGGGCAGACCGGGGAACTGGATGCTCACCAGCGCATCGCGGATGGTCACCGAGGGTTCTTCCTGGGTCGGGAAACTCAAGAACGTTGCCACGCCTGCGATCAGGATCAACAGCGCGGTGAATAGCGTCAGACGGCTTGCGCCCAAGGCGTATCGGGTCAGGTTGATCATTCGATTGTGCTCAGGCGACTGGAAGGCACTAGCAGGTTGACGGGCTGACCATCACTGAGAAACGCGACGCCGGTGACGACCACTTGCTCGCCGTCCTTGAGGCCGTTGTCGATGGCGACACGGCCCTGGTCGATCAGGCCGATCGTAATGTCACGCAGGGCGACCTTGCCCTGGGTCGGGTCATAGACAAACACCTGTACCTGGCTGGCGTCGCCGCCCATGCGCAGGGCCTGGGCTGGAATCGACAACGCGGGCGCGGCAGGGGGCGCCAATCGCACGTTGAGGTTTACGCCGCTGGGGAGTGCGAGGTCGCGGGCGTTCAGGCGGAAACGCGCGCTTTGCAACAGGCCGTTCTGCGCCCGCGCCGACAAGCCTTCGAGCACCAACGGCAGGGTTGAGCCGGGTGCTGCCGGGTCGGCTGCGACGGCGTGGTCCCCAGGCTTGAGGCCCGCGGCCTGTTCCACCGGGATTTGCACGATGACCTGCAACGCGCCGCTGGCCTCCAGCTCCATCACCACTTGGCCGGGCGACAACTCGCTGTACAACTGCGCGGGTCTTGCCACGACGCGGCCGTCAAACGGCGCAATCAGTTGGCCCTGGCGCTGATCGCGCCGTACCAGGTCCAGCGCCGCTTCATCGGCGGTCTGCTGCGCGACGGCCGCTTGCCACGCCGCTTCAGCTTGCTCCACAGCGCTGGCCGCGACACTGCCCTGGGTAAACAGCTGTTGCTGGCGGACCTTGTTGCGCTTGCGCTCGCCGGTTTGCGCCACGCTGGCGAACAAGTCCGCCTGCGATTGTTTCAGACGTAACCGCACGGCTGCAGTGTCCAGGCTTGCCAGTACCTGACCTTGTTTTACGGTATCGCCGACGTCGACGTTTAACGTCACCAATCGGCCCGCGCCTTCGAAGGCCAGGGCTGCGCGTTGGCGTTGGCGCACCACACCGGTCAATGGCGCAGCGTCGGCCTCTGCGGCGTGTACGGTGGTGATTTTCACCGACCTTACGGCTGGCTGCGACACCGCTTCCTCGCGCGAACAGGCCGCCACCATGAGGCAGGCAACGCCGAGCAGCAGGGGACGGCCCCAAGGACGGAACAACTGAGCAAAACCCTGCATGCCTGGCGCCTCGTTATCAGAAGGTGTAGTTGATGGCGAACATGCCCAGGCCGGCGCTTTCACGTCGGACCAGCGGGCTGTTACGGGCCTGGTCGGCGTACTGGGTCAGCGTCAGGCTGACCAGCGTCGACCAGTGCGCGTCCAGGCTGTGCTGCCAGTTCAAGGCGGCGGAGTAGGCATAGATCCCGGCGTCGGCGTCGTATCGCCCGTACAGTGAGCGTTGGCTCTGTGCCTGGGTGACGCCGAAGAAGGTCTGGTTGTAGCGGCCATCACCTGCATGGGCGTCGATGTCCAGGGCCAGGGTGTCGCTGCCTGTGTGGAATAGAATGCCTTCCAGGCCGAATCGGTAGCGGTTACCGCGATGTTCGCCGGCCATGCGCAGTTCGGCTTCGCCACTGACCGACAGCCAGTCAAGCAGTTGCTGGCTGAGGGTGAAGTCGGCGACGGTGGCGCCGCTGACATCACCCATGCCGTTCAGCTCGCGGTCGCCCGGGCGGCTGGTGCTGTCCTTTTCCTTACGGCCCAGGTCGTAGTTGATCGCCGCGCTGGCGCCAAAGCCGCTGTCGGATTGAAATTGCAGGCCGACACCACGGGTGGTGTCGGCGAACAGCACGCCGCGCTGGATGCTGAACATCGGCAGCACGAGCGCGCGGTAGCGGTTGGCACCCATGTAGCGCGGCGTGACACCCATGCCAAGGCCCAAGGTGGCGGTGGTTTTGTCGGCTGCGGGGTTGGCGTCGGCCGCCTGTGCTGGGGTTGCGAGCGTGCAGGCCACCAAGGCGGCGCCCCACAGCACGGTGCGGGTAGGGGGAGTGGTCAGTTTCATGGTGAAACCCTTTCAGCGGAGGAAAATAACGGTGCGCCGGACAGCGCGCGATACAGCGCCAGGCGGTTGAACAACAACTGGTAGGTGGCCTTGCGTAATTCGATGGCGGATTCAGCCAGACGAATTGAGGCGGCCGGGTGTTCTGAGCGTGCAGCCGCACCGGAGGCAATCTGTTGGTCCAGACGCTTGGCCTTCAATGCGGTCAATGCCGCCAGATCAATTTGCGTGGTGGCGTTGGCCAACGCTTGCTGACGTTGAGTCAACAGGTCGGCGATTTCGCGGAAGGCGTCCTGCACGGTCTTTTCGTATTGGGCGACGGCTGATTGTTGGCGAGCGGTCGCGAGATCCAGGTTGGCCTGGTTGCGGCCACCGTCGAATAGCGGAAGGTTCAGTTGCGGGGTGAACAGCCAGGCGCCGCTGCCGGATGAAAACAAGTTGCTCAAGCGCGGGCTGGCGATGCCCGCGCCGGTGCTCAAGGTGATCGAGGGGAAGAACGCTGCTCGCGCGGCGCCGATGTTGGCATTCGCGGCGCGCAGGGCTTCCTCGCATTGGCGCACATCGAAGCGCTGCAAAAGCCGCTGTGACGGCAGATCGACCAGCCATGACGGCGGGTTGAGATTGATGACTGGGCTTTGTGCCGCCCCTGCCAGAGGGGCGACTTGATACCCTGTGACCCACGACAACGCCTGTTGCGCACGCGCATGTTCAGCGCTCGCATCCTCAAGTTGCAGCGCGGAACGACGGACCTGCATGCGCTGAGTGTCAACCGTGTCCTGCGCCACTAGACCTGCTTTTTGCTGACCGTCGAGCACGCTCAGCAGCTGGTTCTGGTTGTCGAGAATGGACTGGGTGTCGGCCCTAACGTCGGCCTGCAAGCGTTGCTGCAAATATAGCCGCGCCACTTCGACGATCAGCGCCTTACGAGCGGCCTGGGTACCGTAGCGCGTGGCCAGGTAATCATGTCGCGCCGCTTCGGACAGGCTGCGCAAGCGTCCGAAAAAATCCAGCTCAAAGTCCGAAATACCCACGGACGCCACCGCGATGTCCTGCCCATAGCGTTCGTCGGCGGCCTTGTCGTGCAGGTGCTGGCGGTTGCGTTGCAGGCCTAAGGCCACGGTGGGCAGGCGATCGGCGCGGGAAATACCGAACTGGGCGCGGGCTTGCTCGACACGCAGCAACGCCAGGCGCAGGTCACGGTTGTAGTCCAGGGCCTGCTCAACCAGGTGCAGCAACTGCGCCGATGAGTCCAGGCTGCCCAGCAGCTGTTTCTCTTCTTCGCTGAGCGCTTCTACGTCGTTGATCGTGGAGGAGGGGGCGTCCGCGACCCATGTGCCTTGCAGGCTGTTCGGTAACGGCAACGCAGGCGTGTGATAGGTCGGCGCCAGTGAACAGCCGGCCAGCATGCCGGACAGCAGCAAAACCGCGCCAAGGTGTTCAGGCAGCTTGATAGGCTTGGACAGCGGTGCAGTGGTCGGCATAGGATCGGTTCGCGAAAGTCGGGCGTAGGGCAATACTGGCAGCGGACTTTCAATAAACCGTTCGTGAATTATCAAGGTTTCATCAAGAGGCTTCTTTGTGTCAGGAAAACGTATCCTCATTGTCGAAGACGATGCCGACAGCGCCAATATTCTCGAAGCCTATCTGCGCCGGGATGGCTTTGAGGTGGCCTTGGCCGAAGACGGTCAGCGTGGTCTGGACTTGCACAAAAGCTGGCAGCCCGACCTGATCCTGCTGGACGTGATGCTGCCCCGCTTGAGTGGCACTGAAGTGTTGTCCGCCGTGCGCCGCAGCAGTGATACGCCGGTGATCATGGTCACGGCCATGGGCGACGAGCCGGAAAAACTCGGCGCCTTGCGTTATGGCGCGGATGACTACGTGGTCAAACCCTACAGCTCGCGGGAAGTGGTGGCACGGGTGCATGCGGTATTGCGACGTACCCTGGGCAGCCAACCGGTTGAGCAACTGCTGCGCCATGAAAACCTGCGCGTTGACCTCACTGCCTTCACGGCGGCCATTGAGCACCGCGGGGCGCCAACGCAGTTGCTGGACCTGACGCCGACGGAGTTCAAGCTGCTGGTCACGTTGCTCAAGACACCGTCCAAGGCGTTCACCCGTGATGAGTTGCTGGAAATCTGCCTACCGGAGAGCGAAGCCCTGGCCCGGGTCGTTGACGCCCATATTCACAACCTGCGACGCAAGTTGGAAACCCATGGCATCGCCGGGGTACTGGTGACCGTACGCTCCATTGGCTATCGGTTCAGGTAACCCGCATGTCTGAGAAATCTCGGGTCAACGACAAACCGCTGTGGCGCTGGGTCGGTATGCGCATGAGCCTATTGGCGATCGGCGCCGTGGTGGTGATTGCCCTGTGCATGTGGGTCAACTTCAAGCTTTCGGACTGGTATTTCTTGCAGCGCCTGCCGCCGCAAGCGCGTGAGGAATTGCTGCACCTGCGCGCCGAGCCGCAACTCAACGAGACACGCTTGCGCCAACTGGTAGCCGAATACTACCCGGTGGAATTTTTCCAGCCGGAAATTGCCAACCGTGACTGGCTGATCCTGGCCTGCCTGGTGTTGGCGGCCATCCCGATCATCATCGTCTGTGGCTTGTGGTTTTCGCGCCCCTTGTCCAGCCAGTTCTCGGCGATAGCCCAAGGGGCACGGCAGGTTGCCGGTGGAGACTTCTTCACGCGTCTGCCGATTCACCGACACACGCCCGACGAACTGCAACGCCTGATCAGCGACTTCAACAGCATGACCACGCAACTGGAGCGTTACGAGCGGGATGTGCGCGAGTCAAGCGCGGTCATCGCCCATGAACTGCGCACGCCCCTGAATGCCGCCATGGGGCGCGTGCAGGGCATGCTCGATGAGGTGTTCCCCAGCGATGTAGCACAATTGGGCATGGTCAAGCGTCAGCTCGATCAACTCAGAAAGTTGGTGGATGACTTGCACCTGTTGTCGATGGCCAGGGCGGGTCGGTTGGTGCTGGAACGCAGCGACTTTTCCCTCGCGGCCCTGGTGAGCGAACGATTGGCCTGGTTCCAGCCGCAATTGGATGACGCCTGTGTGCGTATGCACGTGAGTATTGCCGATGGGTTTCGTATCCATGCTGATCGCGATCGCTTGGGCCAGGTGCTGAATATCCTGATTGATAACCTGCTGCGCTACGCGGCAGGAGGCGGCGAGCTGAGCATCATGGCGCGGCAGGACGAAGATCGAGTGGTGATTGAGATCGGGGACCGCGGCCCCGGTATCGAGGCGCAGCACTTGGACAGCGTATTTGATCGCTTCTGGCGTGCGGAGCGTTCGAGGGCGCGTTACTCGGGCGGCAGCGGATTAGGTCTCTCCATCGCCCGTGCGATTTGCCAGGCCCATGGTGGCGCTATTACCGCCAGCAATCGTGGCCAGGGTGGCACCATGATCAGCGCGGTATTTCCGTTGTAACCGTGGCCCCGTATACCTATACAGATAGCTATGTAAATCATGCCCTCAAATATGCCCCCAATGTAGTAATCCACTGGAAGTGAATGGAACTCCATGGTTTGTGGAAAGGCAAAAATGATCAGTCGAACAGCCTGCCAGACGACGCCTAAAGACTCTCATGGTCGCCAAGAAACATCTGAATGAGGCTCTATTTCGATAGTTTCAGGCCGAGGGTTGCTTGCTATGCTCCCTCATTTGCCCCCGCTCGCATTTGGTGTTGGAGCAATCACGAAGACCGATTTCTGACAGCTTCCAGTATGGCACTGGCTGGCTGGCGCAAGCCAGCGAGACCATTGCGACGTAACTTTTCGCAAGCTTGTCGAAGCGTGTCACGATTCGGCGGTTCTCTTTCAGCCAGCCAAACATGCTCTCAATGATGTTGCGTTGTCGGTATTTTTGTCGGTCAAACAACCTGGGCAAACCGGGTTTGGGTTTGCGCTTCATTGAGCGCAGCGGGATGACAGGTTGCATGCGATACCGGTCGCAGTAGCGGCGTAGCGCATCGGCGTCGTAGCCCTTGTCGGCGAGCAACCACTGACAGTGTTTGCGAGGATGACCACGTTGGCTCGTTAGCTCGTTGGAATGCTGACATCCTCCAACAGTGGCTGGGCGTAGTTGATATCACTGGCTTGACCGCCAGACAGGAGGAAACGCAACGGTGTACTTTGGCGTCGCAAAGCATGTGGATTTTGGTCTTCAGGCCACCGCGACTGCGGCCTAGAGCGTGATCGGCAGGTTCATCAGGCCCCCTTTTTTTCCGGCACCTGATGAGGCCCGGGTTGCTCGCACAGCTGTTGAATCAATCATCCAGGTTTGCAGGTCGATCAAGCCTTGATCGTTGAGCTTGAGGTGCAACCGCTTGAGCATCTGATCGAAGGTTCCCCGGTTTCGCCAATCTCGAAACCGTTGGTACACCGTTGACCAAGGCCCGAAGCGCTCTGGCATGTCCCGCCACGCTGCACCAGAGAAGAGAACCCACAGCACGCCATCGAGCATCAGGCGATCACTGAGCCGCGGCCTGCCTCTGCTATGGGTTTCGATGAAAAGATCAGCGACCACATCCCATGCCTCATCCGAGAGTCCATAACGCTTTGCCCTCACAGAATTCCTTTCCGTAGATGGCTGAAGACTCTACAAAATCTCGGATCCCTAGACGCGCTGGTTGGGTTTCACAGGATTTCGTACAGAGCCTAGTGCCGGGAAAACTTTAATCCACAGGATGCTGTGAATTTCCTGGGGCGAATAGCCTGTTTCCAAGATCACGCGAGCGACATAGTCAAAGGTCGAGATCGGTGATCTCGGTGTCGAGAAAAAACTCTGAAAGCGCTTGCCAGTTCTACAGGCGGTTTGCGCCGACAGTTTTCATACATTGTCCCGTAGCTTGGATGGTGCCCAGCGGCCGAAAGGTAGGTAGCCGAAAGTGTTCAGACAGACATTCGTCGCCAGGACGGGCTGCTGCACGCGCTCATTCCTTAATAACCAAGCCTCCATAAGCGTTTAAGTCGATTCATTAGATCCGATAATAGTTTGACATGAATCATTAAATGCATGAGTATTTCAGTTAAGTGATATTTGTGAATCGCACAGCGATACGGAGAATAAATTGTACGATCCTCTGGTCAACGCTCATCCTGGCGTCGGAATGCCACATTCAGCATCCTATTGGGCGGATACCGCAGGTGCTGCTCCCCTGGATGATGGCCCGGTCAGCGGGGCTATGGAGGTCGAGGTGGCGATCATTGGTGCCGGCTATACGGGCCTGAGTTGTGCGCTGCATTTGGCCCGTGAGCATGGAATTCGCGCAGTGGTACTGGAGGCGAATCAGGTTGCGTGGGGGTGCAGTGGTCGCAATGGCAGTTTTGCTCGGATTTCAGGTGGTCGTGTGCCTCTGGCGGAGCTGATCCAGCGCTATGGCGCAAGCGGGGCAAAAGCCTATTTCGAGGAAATGTCAGCGGGTCTGAACACCGTGCGTGCTCTGATTCGCCAAGGTCAGATCGATTGCGACGTGCAACCGGATGGCGTCTATAAGGTCGCCAGCCATGCAAGCCATGTGGACGGGCTCAAGCGTGAAGTGGGTCTTTATAACGACGTATTGAAGTACGGTGCAAAGTTTGTCAGTGACGCGCAAGTGAGTGTCGTGCATGGCGGCGCCGAGTCATTCGGTGGGCTCTACATGCCCGACGGTTTTTCGATGCATCCGCTGAAGCTGGCCTGGGGTATCCATCGCATGGCTCGCGCTGCCGGGGTCAAGGTGCATACCGCCTCGCCCGTGATCGATTGGCGCAGCGACAACGGCCGCCATCGTCTGGTGACGCCGGGCGGGGTGGTGACCGCACGCCAGGTGGTGGTGGCCACGAATGGCTATACCTCCGGGGCGCTGAACAAGGCCACCGCCGGACGGGTGCTCCCGGTTCACTCGCAAATCATCGTGACGCGTCCTTTAACCTCTGACGAGAAACAACAGAGCCTGGTCGGCAGTGAGTGCATGTTTGATACGCGCAATCTGCTCTCGTATTACCGCCGCTTACCGGATGATCGCATTCTGTTTGGCGGGCGCAGCGCCATCACCGGTCGCGACGCAGAAAACCCCCAGCACCGACAAAACCTGCATGACGCACTGTGCCGCAAATTTCCGGTATTGCGGGGCATAGCGGTGGATTACAACTGGGGCGGCTGGGTCGCGGTCAGCGAAAACTCGTTGCCGTTCATTTGTAAGGTGCCGGGCCTGGACAACGTGTTTTCCGGCGGCGGTTACGCCGGTAGCGGCGTGTCTTTTTCCGTGCAGACCGGCAAGCGCCTGGCTCAAATGGTGATGGGTGATTCAAGGCCCACCGCAATCGATTTTCTCCACAAGAGTCCCAATCGTTTTCCGTTTCAGCCGTTCCTGCGCTTGGGGCAACGGCTGGCGTACGCCTGGTATCGTTTCAAGGATGCGCAATAAACAGACACGTGTGGCGGCTTCAAAAATAGACAAGAGAGGATGGCGGAAAACGTCTCCCGATATAACAACTAGCAGGTGGGCAGCAACGCCCGGCGTTCGATTCAACTGTCTAACTACAATAAGCTCAGGAGTTGAAAATGCGATCAATCAATAAACGAATGGCGGGTGTGGCGTTTGCCATGTCCTTGTGTTCCGTTGCCCAGGCGCAGGCGTCAGGTGCTGTCACCTTTGCTGGTTGGGGAGGGGCGTTGCAGGACGCTGAACGCAAGGCTTATCTCAAACCGGCGGAAGCTGCGTTGGGGGTCAAGATTCAGGAAGACAACATGGATGGCCTGGCTGCGGTGCGCGCCCAGGTGATGTCGGGCAAGCCGAAGTGGGACGTGGTCGAACTGGCCTCAAATGATTGCGTGATGGCGCAGGAGCAAGGGCTGACCGAACCGCTGGATTACTCGGTAATCAGTACTGATGGCGTTGCCGCGAATTTCTACGGCAAGAACTGGATTGCCAGTAACGCCTATTCCACCGTGCTGGCCTGGGCGAACGATGCGGGCGAGAACACGCCGAAAACCTGGAAAGCCTTTTTTGACCCCGAAGTAAAAGCTTCGCGAGCCATGTACCGGCAACCCTATACCACGCTCGAACTGGCACTGATTGCCGATGGTGTATCGCCCAAGGCACTTTACCCGCTGGATGTTGATCGTGCCTTCAAGGTTCTGGAGCGCATCAAGCCGCAAGTGGTCAACTGGTGGCGCAGCGGTACCGATTCTGCACAGTTGCTGCGTAGCCGCGAAGTGGATGCGTTGGCGATTTGGGCGTCCCGGGTTGACGAGCTGAAGCATTCCGGTGATGCCGTCGACTACACCTATGACCATGCGTTGGTCGACTACGACTGTGTGGTCGTGCCAAAGGGTGCACCGAACAAGGAGTTGGCGATGAAACTGGTGGCTGAAATCATGAAGCCCCATAGCCAGGCGAACCTGGTGACCTTGATTCCAAATCCGCCCATCAACGTAAAGGCCTACGATACCGGCATTATTCCCGCCGCGATGGCTGCCACCTTGCCGACTGCCCCGGCCAACATTGACAAAGTTATATTCTTCGATCCGGTCTGGTGGCAGGCGCACCAAGCTGAAGTCCAGCGTCGATTTGACCTGTTCATCCAGAATTGATAAGGCCATACCTATGAATATCATCAAGAAAAACTTCCTGCAGGGTGCAGTTGCAGCGGTGTTGGCAGTGGGTGCAAGTTCCTCTGTGCTGGCGGATAGCCTGACCTTCTCCGGTTGGGGCGGTGCGTTGCAGGACGCGGAGCGCAAAGCTTATCTCGAGCCCGCCGCGAAGGCGCTGGGTGTCACGATCAAGGAAGACAACATGGATGGCCTGGCCGCCGTTCGTGCGCAGGTGATGTCGGGCAAGCCGAAGTGGGATGTGGTTGAGTTGGGCAGTACCGAGTGCGCCCAGGCCCAACAGGAAGGGCTGGTCGAGCCGCTGGACTATTCGGTGATCGATGCCACGCATGTCGACAAGACAGTGGTCAGTAGCCACTGGATTGCCAGTCATGCGTACGCCACGGTGGTGGCTTGGGCTGAAGACAGCGGAGCCCCCGTGGCGAAGAACTGGCAGCAATTCTTCGACCCGCAGGTCAAGGGCGCACGCGCCCTGTACCGTCAGCCCTGGCTCACCATGGAAGCGGCCTTGCTGGGTGATGGTGTGGCGCCCAAGGACCTGTATCCGCTGGATGTCGAGCGCGCGATCAAGGTGCTCACGCGTATCAAGCCCCAGGTGGTCAACTGGTGGAGCGCCGGTGCCGACTCGGCGCAGTTGTTGCGCAGTCGTGAAGTGGACTTCCTGGCGATCTGGAACGGCCGGGTCAGTGAAGTCAAGGCCAGCGGCGAAGCAGTCGATTACAGTTTCGACGGTGCGCTGTTGAGCCATGATTGCCTGATCGTTCCCAGGGGGGCACCGAACAAGGCGCTGGCGATGAAGCTGATTGCCCAGATAATGAAACCTGAAAGTCAGGCGACCCTGGCCACGCTGATTCCGTACTCGCCAGTGAATGCCAAGGCCTACGAGCTACCAATCATTACCGAGCAATTGGCTGCGCGCCTGCCGACGTCGCCGCAGAACATCGATAAGGTGGTCGCGGTGTCTCCCGAATGGTGGGTCAAGAATCAGGAAACCGTTCGCCAGCGGTTCGCCTTGTTCCTTGCCAACTGATCTGTTGCGGGTGGTTTGAGAAGTGGGGTGGGGCGCCCATGGCGCCCGATCTACGATAAAAAGGACGCAAAGCGTCCGATTTGTGCCGAGTGTGAGCATGTCTGAAGACCCTAAACTTTCGATGTCCATCGACATCGAGAACCTGACCAAGACCTACGATAACTTTGCTGCGCTGGATGATGTCTCGCTGTCGATCAAGAGCGGCGAGTTCCTGTCCTTGCTAGGCTCCTCCGGCTCCGGCAAGACCACGCTGTTGATGGCGTTGGCCGGGTTCGTCCGCCCCGATGCCGGCAGTATTCGCTTTAGCGGCCGTGAGATGATCTTCGAGCCTCCGCACAAGCGCGATGTCGGCATGATGTTCCAGAGCTATGCGCTGTTCCCCCACATGAACGTGTTTCAGAATGTGGCCTATCCGCTGAAGCTGCGCGGCTACAGTCGTGCCGACATCCGCCAACGGGTCGAACAGGCGCTGGCCACTGTGGAGCTGAATCATCTGATTGAACGCGGCATCACCGAAATGTCCGGCGGCCAGCGTCAGCGTATCGCCCTGGCCCGCGCCATCGTATTTGAACCAAAGATTCTACTGATGGATGAGCCCCTTTCGGCCCTCGACAAGCGCTTGCGCGAAACCATGCAGCTGGAACTGCGCCGCCTGCACGAGCGCCTGGGTATGACCGTGGTCTACGTGACCCATGATCAGCGCGAAGCACTGACAATGTCGGACCGCATCGCGGTGATGAGCAAGGGAAGGATTCGTCAGGTCGACACGCCGATTAATCTTTACGAGCGCCCGTCGAACCGGTTTGTCGCCGAATTCGTCGGCGAGTCCTCCTGCCTGCCTGTCACGCTGCAGGACGGCCAGGTCCAGTTTCAGGGCCGCCCCTTGCGCGCAGCAAGCGTCACCGCCGGGTTGAAAAACCCGAGCTTGGTGGTGCGTCCGGAAAAGCTGCAATTCGTGACGGCCGATGCCGGCGATTGCAACCTGCTGCACGGCCATGTCACCGATGTCATTTTCCAGGGCGAAAGCCAACTGGTGCAGATCGACCTGGGTGCGGGTATGGCCGTGGCCATTCGCCGGCCAACCCGCAGCTCTGCCAGCAACCGCCTGCCGACTCGTGGCGAGGCTGTGGTGTTGGGGCTGCATCTGCAAGACACGCTGGTGGTGGGAGACGAGCAATGAGCCGCGCCGAACCGGGTGCGCGCAATGCGCGCGAGCTGCGTAGCGCAGAACGACGCAATCGCTGGTACCTGTTCGGCTCGGGGCTGCCGGCGCTGCTGCTGGTACTGCTGACGTTCGTGCTGCCAATCGGATGGTTGTTCTGGCTTTCGCTCTTCGATGCCAATGGCCAGCTGACGGTGGAGAACTACACCCGGCTGCTGGAACCAATCTATGTGCTGACCTTTGTGCAGACCTTCAAGATCAGCATCATCGTCACCGTCGCCTGCGTGCTGATCGGCTACCCCTATGCGTATTTCATGATCAAGGGGCCGCGCTGGCTGGCCAACCTGGCGATGGGCCTACTGTTGGTATCGCTGTGGACCTCACTGCTGGTACGTACCTATGCCTGGTTGATCATCCTGCAGCGCCGCGGTATGGCCAATGACCTGCTCATGAGCCTGGGCATTACTGACGTCCCTTTGCCGCTGGTGCATAACCTGACAGGTACGGTAATCGGAATGGTGCACATCATGTTGCCTTTCATGATTTTGCCGCTGTTCGCGTCGATGAAGAGCATCGACCCGATCTTCAACCAGGCCGCTGCGGCCTTTGGTGCATCGCCATCGCGTGCCTTTCGCGATGTGTTTCTTCCGCTTTCGCTGCCGGGTCTGGCTGCCGGGGCAACGTTGGTGTTCGTGATCACCCTCGGGTTCTACGTCACCCCGGCATTGTTGGGCGGTGGCAAGGTGCAGATGATTTCGATGCGGATCGAGAGTGACGTGTCGATGTACGCTAACTGGGGCGCTGCGTCGTCGCTGGGTGTGGTGCTGTTGGTAGCCACCTTGCTTATGTTGTATATCGTCAAGAAGAGCGCGGGCCTCGGCCGGCGCAGCGAGTGAGACCATGAGCCGATTTAAACAGAACCTGACAGGGGCGGTGCGCGCCTCCTGGCTGTACCTGCTGGTACTGGTGACCATGCTGTTCCTGGTGCTGCCGACGCTGATCGTGATACCGATGTCGCTGTCCGATGCGCGGTACCTGAGCTTTCCGCCCAAGTCGTTCAGCATCGAGCCATTCTTCAGTTACTTCGCGTCGTTGGAGTGGCGCACGGCAACCAAGGTGTCGCTCATCACCGCCACGCTGACCATGCTGCTGGCCACCACCCTGGGCACGGCGGCAGCGTATTCGCTGCATGTCACCCAGTCACGCCTCTCGGGCGTGCTGCGCGGCCTGATGCTGGCACCGATGATCGTGCCAACGATCTTTATCGCTATTGGCCTGTTTTTCGTCTACGCGCGCTTCGACCTGAACAACACCATCTCTGGCCTGGTGCTGGCGCATACGCTGCTGGCCTTGCCCTATGTGGTGATCAATGTCAGTGCGGGGCTGCGCAGCTACGACATGACCCAGGAACAGGCTGCCTGTATCCTCGGCGCCAGTCGGCTGCGGGCGTTCTTTGATGTGACGTTGCCACAGATCCGGTTTTCCGTGATTGCCGCCGCGATGTTCGCCTTTGCCATTTCCCTGGACGAAGCGGTGATCTCGCTATTTATCAGTGGCGGTGACAGCTCTACCCTGACCAAGCGGATGTTCAGTTCGCTGCGCTCCGAGATCGACCCCTTGATCGCCGTGGTTGCGACGCTGATGACCCTGCTGTCGATCATCATGCTGTGCATCAGCATCATGGCGCAGCGCAAGGCCAAGAGGAATGCGGTATGAGCAACGCCAATCTGCGCCTTGAGCGTGCCAGCACGGAGGTGGTCGAGTTCTTCTGGAACGGTCGTGTCGTGCAGGGGCGCCAGGGGGAAAGCATGGCGACGGCGTTGTTGGCCAATGGCATCCGCACGCTGGCCTGGAGTCGCAAATCCCATCGACCGCTGGGCTATTCCGGCAGCTATGTCACGGGCGTTCTGGCCCGAGTGAATGGTGTGCCGAATGTGCGTCTGGATCTGTTGCCGGTGACGCCCGGTGCACGGGTGGAAATGCAGAACTGCTGGCCAGTTCCGGGGTTCGATCTGCTGCGTCTGTCGCGACTGATTCCTGCCAGCTGGATTCAAGGCGGTTTCGAACACTCCAACCTGGTGCCCAGCGGTACGGCACTGTTCCAGCGCTGGGAGACTATCCTGGCTTTCCTCGCGGGTGTGGCCAAACCGGCTGAAGGCACAGGCGAAGTGACTGTGCCGACGGCGCGGCATATGAGTGCGGATGTATTGGTCATCGGTGGTGGGCCTGCCGGTTGTGCCGCAGCTAATGACGCAGCGACCGCAGGACGCAGCGTGGTACTGGTGACGCGCGGTCAATCGTTGGCCCGTTATGCCCAGGCGGCGGGCCACCCTCGACCAACACTGGACGAGCGGGTGCAACTGGTGAGTGGCGTGGAAGTGTTCGGCGCCTACAGGGAAGGCGAGCTGCTGCTCGCGGCGCCCCATGACCCGACGCAAGGTGCATTGGCCCTGGAAGCGGAGGAGGTGATCCTGGCTAGCGGCCGCCGTGCCTGCCCGCCGGTCATTCCAGGGATATGGTTGCCCGGAGTGATGGATGCGCGCACGGCGTTGATCATGACCCATGAACAAGCGGTGGCTCCGGGGGCGCGGGTCGTGGTGGTCGGCAATGGCGACCAGGAGGCTTTGGCCAGTCGCTTGCGCGAACTGGGCGTCACGGTGGTCGCCGCGCGACCGGTTGACGATTTGCGCCGGGTGGTGGGGCGCAGCCGGGTGACGGCGGCGCTGTTCGCAAAGTCGGTCGCCTGTGACGCCGTGGTGCATGCCGGGCCCTGGCTGGCCGATGCCAGCCTGACCTTCCAAAGCCGCGCAGAAGGTTTGCTGCAACTGCGCGAGCAACGCCAGAGCCGCCTGCGTGAAACGGGGTCGGTCATGGAGGCCGACCAGGTGCTGCCGGTGGCCGCGCGCTCTCGCCACAAGGCGTTGTTGTGCCCGTGCTTCGATGTGTCTGACCATGAGGTCGAGGCCTTGCTGGCACAGGGCATTACCGACCTGGAAGTGATCAAGCGCCTGACCTCCTGTGGCATGGGACCCTGTCAGGGGCAACCCTGCTGGGATTCGCTGCGGGCGTTGGTCAGTGCCCGTAGCGGCATCGCCCTGGCTGTGTTGGCCCGGCCGACGCTGCGTCCGCCACGCCGTGCTCTGAGTGTTGCTCAGGCGGCCGGCCTGGCCCATGTAGTTGAGCCTTTGCAATGAATAACGTCAACCGTTTGCCTGGGAAGGCATCGATCATCATTGTCGGGGCCGGTATTCAGGGCCTGTCACTGGCATTCAATCTGGCCGAGCTGGGCGTGCGCGACATTCTCGTGCTGGACGCCGGTTACTGGCAGGGCGGCGCGTCGGGCCGTAACGGCACACTGATTCGCGGTGCGTTCAGTTCGCCCGAGTGGACGCGCTTCTTTGACCATTCCTGCCACCTGTGGCAGGGATTGTCCAAGCGCCTGGGCGCAAATGTCATGTACTCTCGCCGGGGTTACACCATGGTGGGCGAGAGCAGTGCCACGGCGGCGCTACTGAATCGCACGCTTGAAGTGCACAAGGCCTGTGGCATCACCTCAAGCTTGCTCACCCCCGCACAACTGCGCAAGGTGCTTCCGGCGTTGGCCCATGGACGGGTGAGCGCGGCCCTGCACCTGCCCGACAGCGGTGTGGCGCCGCACCATGCTGCCATGTATGCCTATCGGCAAGCCTGTGCAGCGCGTGGGGTGGATATTCGTTACCGCACCGAAGTCACCGCCATCGACCAAAGCGCCGGGCGTGTCTGCGGGGTTTGGGTGGGGGCGCATTGGATTGCAAGCGACACCGTGGTGCTGGCCGGCGGTGCCGAGAGCAATCGCCTGGCGCAACTGGCGGGCGTGCCACTGGAAGGTTATCCGATGCGCCTGGAAGCCATGGCGCTGGAGCCGACCCGTGCACTGATCGGTCCTGCCGTAGCGCTGCTGGATCGACTCTGCTACATGCACCAGACCGCACGCGGCGAAGTGGTGGGCGGTGCCGAAGTTGCCGAACGACCGCAGCACACGCTGAACGCCGACGTACCGGTAATGGCGGCGACGGCGCGAGCGTATCTGGAGATGTTTCCGCAATTGGGGCACGCGCGCATCTTGCGCCAATGGGCGGGTCTGGTGCATATCTCCAAGGATTTTGGGCCGCTACTGGGGGCCCACCAGGACCTGGCGGGTTTATTCGTCAGCGCGGGCTGGTGTTATGGCCACGCCGGTGCACCGGCAGCGGGTGAATTTCTGGCCAAGGCCATTGTCAGCGGCGAAGTGGATGAGCGCATGCGCCCCTTTGCAGTGAACAGGTTTGAATGCAACAAGCCGGTCGTGGAACCGGGCATTGTCTTGAGTCATTTCGAATGAAACACAGAATGAACAGCATCGTTATGCACGCGCCTGTCGCGGCAACAACAAGGATAACCCCATGAGTTCCCTAGAAGACTCGCCACTCTTCATTACTGCTTTGTCCAAGGGACTATCGATCCTGACGGCATTCCGTGCCGGGCGTCCGAGCATGAGCCTGATTGAACTGGCTGAAGCCACCGGTCTGAACAAAAGCACCGTGCAACGTTCGACCTTTACTCTCGAGGCGCTGGGTTACCTGTACAAGGAACCCGTCACCAAACGGTTTCGCCTCGCGCCCAAGTCTCTCGACCTTGGCACCGGCTATCTGCAAACCAGTGAGCTGATCGAACGCGCCAACCCCTACCTGCATGAGCTCAACCGCGATGTCGAGGAGAGCTGCAACCTGCTCGAACCCTGCGGCCTGGACATGCTCTACGTCGCGCGTTTCCCCAGCCACAAGCAGATTGCCATTCATATGCCGCTGGGCCGTCATCTGCCGATGTACTGCACCTCGGCAGGGCGCGCGTATCTGGCCGCACTGCCGGAGGCGGAGACGGATGCCATTCTGATTGCCTCCGAACGCCAGGGCTATACCGCCAGCACCATCACCGAGCTGGACCAGTTGCGCGCGATCGTCGCCGAGGCGCGTCGTGAATGCTATGCCTATGCCCAGGAAGAATATTTCGCGGGGGACATCAGCGTCGCCGCGGCGGTGGTCAATGCCGATGGCTACCCCCTGGGGGCCGTCAACATCTCGGTGCCGTTCAGCCGCTGGAACCTGGAGGACGCGCGCAAACACCTGGCGCCCAAGGTGATCAACACTGCGCGCAACATCGCCAGCGCAACGCGCAGTTTACGCCCCGTGGGCTGACGCCCCGGGGAATTCTTACGACCCACACACCCTGCCGCCGGCGCTGGCCCGCGGTATAGGTGTCCAATTGCCCGAAAATTGGGCGGATGTTTCAGGAGAGAGCGATGAGTCAAACCATGAAGGCAGCCGTTCTGCATGCCGTCGGCGAACCGTTGCGTATTGAACAGGTACCGATTCCTCAACCCGGCCCCGGCGAAATACTGATTCGTATCGTCGCCTGCGGCGTATGCCACAGCGACCTGCATGCCATCGACGGCGACTGGTCGGCCTTGCCCACGCTGCCGCTGATTCCCGGCCATGAAATTACCGGTCATGTGGCCGCCCATGGCGAAGGTGTCAGCGAGCCCGCGATCGGCACCGCGGTCGGCATGCCCTGGATGTACAGCGCTTGTGGCACCTGCGAGTTCTGTCTCGGTGGAATGGAAACCATCTGCGAGCATCGTGAATCCACCGGCTACAGCAAGCAGGGTGGCTACGCCGAGTATATGGTGGCGCCGGCAGCATTCGTTGCCACTATCGAGCCTGATGTGGACCTGTACGCCCTAGCGCCCATTCTCTGCGCTGGCGTGACCACCTACCGTGGCCTGATGCGTTCGCGTGCCCGGCCGGGGCAGTGGGTGGCGGTCATGGGTATCGGTGGATTAGGCCATGTGGCGGTGCAGTACGCCATTGCTATGGGGCTGCGCGTGGCGGCCATCGATGTGGCCGACGACAAGCTTGAACTGGCTCGCAGCTATGGCGCCGAGTGCCTGATCAACGCACTCGACAACCCGGTCGAGACCCTCAGGCAACAGATTCCCGGCGGCGTCCACGCCGTGCTGGTGACCGCCACCGCCAACGCTGCGTTCGAGCAGTCGGTGAAGATGCTGCGCCCCGGTGGTACGGCAGTGTTTATTGGCCTGCCAGGTGGCGATGCCGACACGGTGCGCGCTTCCATTTCCAGCATCAGCGGTTGGGAGCTGTCGATCACCGGTTCCAACATCGGGACCCGCCACGACTTGAACGAGGCGGTCTCATTCGCGGCCCGTGGTCTGGTCAAGGCACAGATCAACCTCGAACGCTTGGACGATATCAACGACATCTTCGCACGCATGCGCAAGGGCCAACTGGTCGGCCGCACGGTGCTGCAAATCGCCTGATTCAACCCACTTTCTTAGCAGGAGTCACCACGATGACCATCACCCGACTACAACCCAACCCCGGTCTGCTCAGCCACGCGCTGGTGCACAACGGCATCGTCTACATCACCGGTCAGGTGCCTGCCGACCGTACCCAGGACGTCGCCGGGCAGACCGCCCAGGTGCTGGCGCGCATCGATGCGCTGCTGGCCGAGGCCGGCTCCGACAAGTCGCACATCCTGTTTGCGCAGATCTGGCTCAAACATGCGGTCCAGGACTTCGCGGCGATGAACGCCGTCTGGCGCGAGTGGGTGCCGCAGGACGCGCTGCCGGCGCGAGCGACCGTCGAGGCCAACATGGCAGCGGACAATATTCTGGTGGAAATTGCCTTGCAGGCGGCCGTCAAAGCCTGAACTGCCTTGCATCCGCCACACGGGCATTAGCCATTCATAGCTGCCGGCGGGATGTACCTGTCCGGGACTGGAGAGTTTTATGAGCAGTATCGTTCCCCATCTGATCAACGGTGTTCGCGTGCAAGGCACGGGGCGCACCGCAGATGTCTACAACCCGTCCACCGGCGCAGTGACCAAACAAGTGGCACTGGCCGACGGCGCCACCTTGCAGCAAGCCATCGACGCCGCCCGCGCCGCATTTCCCGCTTGGCGCAACACCTCGCCAGCCAAACGTGCGCAGGTGATGTACCGCTTCAAGCAACTACTGGAACAGAACGAAGCCAGGATCTCGCAGTTGATCAGCGAGGAGCACGGCAAGACCCCGGAAGATGCGCTGGGCGAACTAAAGCGCGGTATCGAAAACGTCGAGTTCGCCTGCGGCGCACCGGAGCTGCTGAAAGGCGATTACAGCCGTAACGTCGGGCCCCATATCGACGCCTGGACCGACTTGCAACCGGTGGGCGTGGTGGCGGGCATCACGCCGTTCAACTTTCCGGCCATGGTGCCGCTTTGGATGTACCCACTGGCCATCGTCTGCGGTAACTGCTTTATCCTCAAACCTTCTGAGCGCGACCCCAGCTCGACCCTTTATATCGCCGAGTTACTGATCGAAGCGGGCCTTCCCAAGGGCGTGATGAGCGTGGTGCATGGCGACAAGGAAGCAGTCGATGGCCTGATCGAGTCTCCCCATGTCAAAGCGCTGAGTTTTGTCGGTTCCACCCCGATTGCCGAGTACATCTACAGCGAAGGCACCAAGCGCGGCAAACGTGTGCAGGCCCTGGGTGGGGCAAAGAACCATGCGGTGCTGATGCCTGATGCGGACCTGGACAGCGCTGTTGGTGCGTTGATGGGCGCGGCGTATGGCTCGTGCGGTGAACGCTGCATGGCGCTCTCGGTGGCAGTGTGTGTCGGCGATGCGGTTGCTGACGCGTTGGTGGCAAAACTGGTGCCGCAGGTGCGTGCACTCAAAGTCGGTGCCGGTACTTCCTGTGGCCTGGACATGGGCCCACTCGTGACCGGTGCAGCGCGTGACAAGGTCAAGGGCTATATCGACGCCGGGGTTGCCCAGGGCGCTAGCCTGTTGGTGGACGGCCGTGACCTGGTGGTGGCCGGCCATGAAAACGGCTTTTTCGTCGGCGGCACGCTGTTCGATCAGGTGACCGCGCAGATGAGCATCTACACCGACGAAATTTTCGGCCCGGTGCTGTGCATTGTCCGCGTTGGCAGCCTGGAAGAGGCCATGCAACTGATCAACGATCACGAGTATGGCAACGGCACCTGCATCTTCACACGGGACGGTGAAGCGGCGCGCCTGTTCTGCGATGAGATCGAAGTGGGCATGGTCGGCGTCAACGTGCCCTTGCCGGTTCCGGTGAGCTACCACAGCTTTGGCGGTTGGAAGCGTTCGCTGTTTGGCGACCTGCACGCCTATGGCCCGGACGGGGTGCGTTTCTACACCCGCAAGAAAGCCATCACCCAGCGCTGGCCACGCCGTGCCAGCCATGAGGCGGCTCAGTTTGCGTTCCCCAGCAACAGCTGAACCTGCGCAATCCCTTCAACGGTGGCGAGGACCCAATAGTCCTCGCCCAGCGACCCAGTCGAGGCGAGAAAACACATGAACAACGCGCTCAAGTTCTACATCGATGGCCAATGGACCTATGCCCTGTCCGGCAATACCCTGGAAGTTATCGATCCCTCCACCGAACAGGCCTTTATCAACATCGCGGTGGGTAATGCGGCGGATGTGGACAAGGCCGTAGCGGCCGCTGCCAAGGCATTCCCGGCCTTCTCGGTGACCAGCGTCGGCGAGCGTCTGGCACTGCTCAAGGAAATTCTGCGGGTGTACAACCTGCGTTACGAAGACCTGGTCAAGGCCGTCAGCCAGGAAATGGGCGCGCCATTGCATTTCGCCCGTGATGCGCAGATCTGGAGTGGTCGTGCGCACCTTGAGTCGACCATCAGCGCGCTGGAAAAATTCCAGTTCAGCGAATCGCACGGCAGCACTCGGGTCGTGCGTGAAGCGATTGGCGTATGCGCCCTGATCACGCCCTGGAACTGGCCGCTGAACCAGATCGTCTGCAAGGTCGCGCCAGCCATCGCTGCGGGCTGTACCGTGGTGCTCAAGCCCAGCGAGATCGCACCGCTGACCGGGATCATCTTCACGCAAATCCTCCACGAAGCGGGCGTACCGGCCGGGGTGTTCAACTTGCTCAACGGTACAGGTCCCGACGTTGGCCAGTACATGGCAAGCCACCCCAAGGTTGATATGGTTTCGTTCACCGGCTCGACCCGCGCCGGGATCATGGTGGCGAAGGCGGCGGCCGATACGGTCAAGCGCGTCGCCCAGGAGCTGGGCGGGAAATCGGCGAACATCCTGCTGGAGGATGCTGACTTCGACATTGCGGTGGCCAAGGGCGTGCAAGGCTGCTTCTCCAACTCCGGGCAATCGTGCGATGCGCCCACCCGCATGTTGGTACCGGCTTCGCAGCACGCGCGCGCCCTGCAGATTGCCCGGCAGACCGCCGAGCAGATGGTGACGGGCAGCCCACTTGACGCCAGCACTCACCTCGGTCCGGTGATCAGCGAGGCGCAGTTCGCCAAGATCCAGGGCCTGATCGCCATTGGCATCGAGGAGGGCGCCACGTTGGTGACGGGTGGTTTGGGGCGTCCGGATGGCTTGGAGAAGGGCTACTACGTGCGGCCCACAGTTTTCGGCAACGTGACGGCGCAGATGACCATTGCTCGCGAGGAAATCTTCGGCCCGGTGCTGGCGATCATTCCATACGACAGCGAAGAGCAGGCCATCGAAATCGCCAACGACACCGTCTACGGCCTGGCTGCCTATGTGCAATCAAGTGATATCCAACATGCCCGCGCAGTGGCGGGGCGCATGCGCGCCGGCTCGGTCTATCTGAACTATCCGAGCTGGGATACCTTTGCGCCCTTCGGTGGTTACAAGCAGTCCGGTAATGGTCGCGAGTATGCTGGCTGGGGTATTCACGACTTCCTGGAGATCAAGGGCGTGGTTGGCTGGGGCAACTGACGTACGAGGCGGCTTACATCAGAGGGGGGGAGGCCGGGCTTATGAATTCATCCATTCATAGGCCTGGCCTCTCGCGGCCACCACGGAGTCAGCAAGCAACCATGGCTAGGTGAGTTTGAATCAGTGCCAGTCTTGGCGGGTGGGGTATCCGGTCGAGCACTTGGAATCCGATCTTGCCCTCGACCTTGGGAGGCTTGGGTTTGCGTTGTCGCTGCTTTTTCGATTTGGCCTAGTGGCCACGCCCAGGGAGAGGGACGCCGGCTTTGCGGCAAGCCTTGGCGATGGCGACGTCGGAAACAACAATGTCGTGGACCAATTTTACCATGGGCGTTTGCTATATTTTTTTGAACAGTTCCGCAACGGTGAAGCTCACGAATGTGTATATGCAGTCGGTCACCTTTGCTCATCGCGGATTTAAGGTCACAATACCGATTGCCGCGGATGTTAAATCCCTGAGTGCGCTGGGGGCAACCGACCTATGACGGTGTCCGCGTCTCTGTCGCCGCGTACGCTGGAAAAGACATCATCGACTCGGTTGGTGGGTGCTCGTAGGTGAGGACAACACGGCACTGAGCCGATCGCCCAACAGGTTCCAAGGCCGCTTCTTCTCTTCGGCATAATCGTGGTGCAGGTAGTGGCGCCTGACGCGCGAGCCCGCCAGCACATGGTTTTGGCAGCGATCGATGACGTCCAGGCTGACCCCCAAGGCCTGCTTCAAGGTTGCTCCTGTACGGCGTAGGTCATGTGGAGTCCAGTCGCCGTTTTGGCCATCGGCCAGGACCAGGGTGTCGTCATGACGCCGTCGTGAGAGGCCCTTGCGGTTTTTGAACTGGGCCTGACGATCGCCCACCTGTTTGCTTACCACTTTCACGTCAACATGCTGATCATCCTGTTTGTTGGGAAAACACCAGCGAGAGTCGCTCGTGAGGGTTTTGAGTTCCTGAAAGAAATGCAGGGCGAAGGGGGAGAGGAAGACATGGTGGTCTTGTTTTTTGCCACGGGTGCCTTTGACATTTTCGCTGGGGAGGAACCAGGTCTGCTGGTCTAGATCGACATTTTTCCATTCGGCCTGCAGCAACTCGCCAATTCGGCATAGCGTGCCCAGGCTGATCCAGAGCGCGAGTTGGGTTTCTTTTTCTAACGGCCGATTATCCTTGTATTTTTGGCCGGCGGGGAGGGCGTTGTAATCGGCGGTCATTTGTTGTAAGCGGGTATGCAGTTCCAACAGCTCAGCCGGCGAAAGGATGCGGCTTCGTTCGGCCTCATAGTCGGCAGGGATCAGCGGGGTGATGTCGACCAGCTCAGTCGGATCGCCCTCGACCAATAAGGCCCGCCAGGGTTGGCGCTTTCTGGCCCAGTTGAACATCTGGGTGAGGTCGGCGAAGAAACTGATGGCTTGCCGGTGAGCGCCGCGGCTGAGGACCGCTCGGATCAGGGCCCAAATATCGTGCTCGGACACACTACTGGCTGACGTCTTGCCGAGTGCCGGATAAAGGTCCTTGTTAAAACTGCGCTGCAGCTCGGCATTGCCGTCTTTACGCGCAACCTTCCGGAGGATTCGGCCGGCATCGTTGGCAGTCAGTGACTCGAGTTCTTTGATCGTGATTTTGGCCATAAAATTTTACCCCCACAAAAACGTCGACTCTTGATGGACGTTGCTGGGCTCTCGTAGAGCAGTACACCGCTGGAGCTCAGGTAAATACTAGCTTAGAAAAATCAGAGTAAAATTTTGGAAGCTTTCAAGAAGTATGAAAAAGGAGATGGGGTGCTAGGGGGCGAGTGTTAGAATCACTCCGTCCCGACCATATAATTCAAGGGGGGCGAGATTTTATCTAGCGACCCTTTTTTATTTTTGGTTGTTTTTACCCCTACAAAATGACTGGATCTGGGTGGAATCTTCGCCTCTATCGGAGGAGATAGGAGCAAGATTTTTATGGGGCCAATGTCCCCCGATTTGCCGTTCGGTTTTTACTATTCAAATATCGACCATGCATTATGTAAGGTGATGCTCGATCGGTGTCGATAAAGTGACTGAGTGATATGGTTATTTTGGAAGTCTATTTGGTTTAAATGGGGACTTTCTTTTGTAGGTGTGGCGGCTGAAGTCAGCCGCCTGCAATTGCCGAACTATTTAAAGTTAATTATCTCGCGGTAGGATCAATGGTGTCGTCATTGCTGTGATCGGCGCCCCCAATTATATCTTTGGTTTTTTGTTCTCCCAATTTCGGATTGTTATCGATAGGCTTAACGTCGTTACATCCGCATTGGTAGCTTGCTGACGACCAATTGTTCGTTGCATTTGGGACGCGGGTGCACCACTTTGGCGAGTCACAAGCAGAAGCTTGGGTGGAAACCGACAAAGCTATTATGGAGAAAATCACATAAATTTTTTTCATAAAGGCTCCCTGTTCTTTTATGATTTGTTTAAGTGAGCAGATACTCACAGTATGAAAGTAGTTCACGTTTGCCTTTTGTCGAGAAATATGCACCAAGCAAAAGACGCATTATCGCTTATCAGGACCGAAGGACGTTTCAGGCGATAAGCATCATTTCGCTAAGATTACTTGCATCGAAGTAAGCTGTGGCCTTCCCGGAAAAGTACATTGCACAATTGGAATCTTCGATCAGGCGGTTCATAGCAAGGCATTGATAACTCGCTGTCCAGCTATGGGAGGCAACGCATTGCTGGCCAGTTGTCAAGTGCCAGGTGGTGGGTGGGAATGACTGTGCCCCCAAGTCCTCGCTCGTAATTTCATCGCCGCGTACCAAGTGCACCGGTCAAGCGTAGTGATGGTGCTGATCGGGCTGCCCGGATCGTGCCCAACGAGGCCGGAACTTTCGCAGTAGTAGGGCATTATGAATTGGTCGCCGAACCCCTTACGGCCGTTCTCTACCACAATAGCCCTGCTATGCGCGTCCTCTACCTAGTTGCGTTCTTCGCCGGGCATGAACCAGGTTCCATTTACTGCGCCCAAGGCATGGAGGGCCGGTTTCTGATGGTGAGTGCGTAGGACTGCCGACCTTTAGCCTTTTTAATCGTCACGTGAGGCCTAGAAGCGCGGTCTGACCAATGGTCTTCAATCGGATCCAAAGGAGGGATTGCGGTGGCGAATTTTTTGTTGAGCAAGCGGGGACGCTGAACCTGCTTCAACAGCAGCGTATTCCCAATCATGGATTTAGACCTGGACAGTTGGGTGCATTGCACGCCGTTTTAGCGCATTTCTCCGTACAGGACGACCCTGCCATCGTCTGTTTGCCCACAGTCTATGGAAAGACCCCCTTGATGATGGCGCTTCCGAGGCTGCTTCCATATTGAGCGTCCCGTCTCGGATGCAATGCAGTAATTTCTCCGTAAACATGGCACTGCTGATCAGAGGGCCTGGGTGCCGCCGCAGTAGCTCAAAGCCCTATGGTCGCCCGTTCAAGGCTCTAAATTGAAATTGAGTCCGCGTTACGTCGGCAAGTGGGTTTGTGAAAAGGTGCGTGCTAGGCTCAGATCATCTAATTTCAGATCTGACGAAAAGGAGGTTCGTGACATGCCTGCCAAGCCTAAAGCCAGAAAGGCCAAGCCAAGGGTCCTGCATGAGCTCGACGTTCTCAGTGGAAAAGTTGATTTTGTCGATAGCGAACAGCTCGGTCGACTTGAGCAGTTGGTGAGGCACCTTCGTAAAACGCGTGCCATTGAAGAGGAAAAGTTCTCGGATGACGTCGTTGTGGTGCGACTGTCTGATGAAGGCGCCGCAGGGAGCCCTGAGGTTCAGTCGGCTTCGGTTCTTGGAGTGGGCAACGTAGCCTTAGGCATCGCTAACCTCGGAAGGCGGGCGGCTCCCAAGATGGCTTTGCTTCATCAGTTCGATGGCTCGATGGCTGTTAAAGCAAATATGTCTGCTCTAATGTCGGTGCGTATCAACTCACCCGGGCTGAAAGTTACTTCCGCCACATGGCTCTATCCACAGTACATTCGACCAATGGGGGATGAACTGGATACCTTCGCAATTCACGTCACCGAAGGGACGAGGGGCAAGCACTTTGAAGTACGCCTCACTGATACGGGGGGCAATCCAGTATCGAAAGTCAATGTGCGCGCGCTGGTGGACTGGAGCGGGGCCCACATCAGTGTCGAGTCCGATAGCAATGGCATTGCTCTTTTTTCGATTCCTCTCACATACCCCAAAATCGAACTCATCATTGTCGAGCCTGAGCACACCTATTGGTCAGTGTTCGTTTCCGGTTTCGAGCGAACTGCAGCGCCAAAGCGGGTGAACGTTCAGTTGCAGGCACTGATCCCCTATAGTTTTGGTCTGATGAACCGTTATGCGCCTTATGAAGAAAACGCGGGCGCAAACGTGAGCGTTGGTGTCATTGATAGTGGTGTGGGCCCGCACGAAGCTTTGGAGGTGGCTGGAGGCGCGTGTCTGGTGCCGGGCGAGAACTCTGCTGATTACCTTGATAACGGCCTTGGGCACGGTACGCACGTCGCCGGTACCATTGCGGCGAAAAAACTGCTAGGAACTGAGGTATACGGAATTGCCCCCGCTTGTCGTCTATTTTCGTACCGTGTCTGCCCGAAGACTGGAAATCGGGGGCGAGCCAGGTCTATTGAAATTGCTGCCGCCATTGAGAAAGCGATAGCGGACGGGTGTGATCTGGTGAATATCAGCATGGGCAGTCTTGAAGCCATGCCAGAGGTGCCTGATTTCCTTGAGCAGGCACGCAACGCTGGCATGGTTGTTTTTGCGGCAACGGGCAACGATGGAGAGCCTGTGATTCGCTACCCGGCCCGCTATACCCATACGTTAGCAGTAGGGGCGCTAGGGCGAGACGGGACATTTCCCCTCGACTCACCGGATGTGAATCATGAAAGTTCTGTAAGGCGAGGGAATGAATTCGTTGCCCAGTTCTCTAATTACGGGAGAGAGACGGATTTCATCGGTGTAGGGGTATCTGTCGTCTCGACGTTCCCCAAGGGGCTATATGCTAATATGTCAGGTACCTCAATGGCGACGCCGTTCACCACTGGTATGGCGGCCCGCCTGCTGTCGAAGCATCCTGATATCCTTGCAATGGCACGTGGCCCAGCGCGTGCTGACGCCATCATCCAAATGCTGTTTGGGGCGACAAGGAAAGTCGGTTGGAGTAACGACTACGAAGGTTTCGGAGTACTGAAATGACTAGCGTCGTATTGACTTACAAAGGCCCCCCTTCAATGAGAAAGGAGGCGGAGTCACGCCTGCGTCAGAAGCTGCAGGGCGCAGACTTTGTCTGCAGGGCAACTGACCTTTTCGAGGCTCAAGTCGATGAACGGCAGTTGTCTATCATTGCTGGTGAATCCCAGTGGCAAGTGACTTTCCCGTCCTACGCCGAGATTCGTAGACCGGGTACGAACTGGAGCACACTTCGCGAAAAAGTGCTTGGGATGAAATAACGACCCGTTGCATCCAAGAGCGGATGCGATGTTCCAGGGAGGGATCATGTCCGATCAAAACGTTGAGTTAGTCGCAAGCACTTGGGCTGGAATCCAGGGGGTCGTCTTGACTCCCAAGCCTGCTTCTTATTTCGAGGGGCGTACGGGGTATGCCATCGATTTTTTGGGAGTGCCGTCGACTGTTGAGTTGCCGATGTTCACGGACGCTGATCGTCTCGCCGATGTGGCGACGTTGACGGATGGTTCGTTTGAACTCAAATACCAGCACTTCAGCACTGTACAGTCGACATCCCGGCGTTTGCCCATTTATTCAGCCTGCAACATAAATGGTGCTGAGAGCAAGAACGTGCCCCGGCACAGCGTCTGGTCTTACGACGGACGTATTGGCAAGCAATATCAAATTCTGAAAGAGGTTTACGGGAAAGTAGAAGACAAGCGCTTCTCTCGTGGACACATGACACGCCGCAAAGATCCGAACTGGGGAACGTTTGAGATCGCCCAGCAAGCGAATATCGATACCTTCTTCGTCACCAATGCCTGTCCCCAATGGCAGCCGTTTAATGACGGCCTGTGGGGGGATCTGGAGGACTACATCCTAGTTAATGCCCAAGGGGATGAGAAGAAAGTATCCGTGTTTACCGGGCCATTCTTTCGTGAAGACGACCCGGTGCGATTTGAAGTGAAAATCCCCACTGACTTCTGGAAAGTGGTCGCTTTCATCAGCGAGCAGACGGGGGAGTTGACAGCCATCGCGTATGTGATGAGTCAGCGCAAGTACCTGGACACGGGCATTGCTAGAGACCTTGAAGACTTCCAGACCTCCCAAGTGCCTTTGGCAGCAATAGAGATGAAGACCGGTCTGTGTTTCGCCAGTCTGAATGGCAAGGATGTTTTCGCGGGGGCGGATGTAGCGTTCGTTCAACCCATTCGGCGCTTGGCAGATACACATTTGGGAGGCTAGAAGAGCGACGATAGCCGCCCTACCTGAAGTGTCACTGCGCACCGCTGCTTGAAGAGCTGCAGTCCATAATGGAATCGGTAAGGTCTGATGCCCGGCAGCTTGAAGGAGAGAGTCGATCAGCGCTAGCCGGGGCGAGCCATGAAACCAGGTTGATCATACTCTCTGGTTTCCTCTCCGATACCGTAGGAGCCTCGGTAAGTTACCCCCGTATGTTGATGCCAATGCCGAATTGACCAACGTGCTGAGGCAGGACTGACCTAACTCCAATCGGCCCAAATTTAGCGCTGACAACAGTTCGCAAGGATTCACGCAGGATCAGTGACATCTCGGCAACTGGGTCAATTCGGTGTCGGCACCAACAGGGGAATGTCTGTCGCTCCTGCTTTGCTCAGCTTCACGCCAGCGCATCATCTTGATGTGACAGCGGCTGCACCGCCAGGTGCGGAGTTTCGCCGAAGAACTCGATCAGCAGTTCAGTGAGCACACGTATTTTCCGC
The DNA here is from genome assembly GCF_036346535.1 of Pseudomonas sp. Z18(2022). NCBI lineage: Bacteria > Pseudomonadati > Pseudomonadota > Gammaproteobacteria > Pseudomonadales > Pseudomonadaceae > Pseudomonas > Pseudomonas sp. Z18(2022). The sequence goes on along the minus strand of NZ_JAOTOA010000001.1, from coordinate 71,435 downwards.
GCTGGATGCGGACCAGGCGGGCGGATGATGTAGGCACCGGCCGGAGGGGGTGGATGGTTTGTCATGATCGGCACCAGTGCGCCGGATGCCACGCGTTCATGGGTGAGGCAGTCGGGCAGGTAGGCGACACCGAGGCCTGCGGTCGCGGCAGCGACGAGGGCGGTGCCGTTGTCGGCCTTGAAGCGCCCTTGCGGACGAACCGTGATGATTTTGTCGCCATCCATGAATTGCCAGGCTTCGGTGCCCTGCATGAGCGCCTGATGAGCACTCAGTTCATCCGGTGTCTCGGGTTCGCCGTGCGCGCTGATGTAGTCGGGGCTCGCGACGAGCTTGCCGTAGACCGGGCCAATCCGTCTTGCGATCAGATTGGAGTCCTGCAGATAGCCCACCCGGATGGCGCAATCGTATCCCTCGGCAATGAGGTCAACGAAGCGATCGCTGTAACAGGTCTGAATGTGCAGCTCCGGATGACGACGTGCCATTTCCGCCAGCATCGGGGCGAAGTGGGTCGGGCCGAACGACAGCGGGACGGCCACGCGCAAGCGGCCGCGGAGGACGCCAGCGGGCAGGATCGTTTCCTTGGCGATGTCGATCTCGGTGCATACCCTGGCGGCGTAGTCCCGGAACATCGCACCGGCCTCGGTAAGCGCCGCCCCGCGAGTGGAGCGTGCCAGCAGTTGCACACCCAATTCGGTTTCAAGCCGAGCCAGGCGGCGGCTGACGATCGATTTCGACACGCCAAGACGCAGTGCAGCCTGCGAAATGCCCCCGGCATCAGCCACTTCCACGAAGGTCTGTAATTCTTCGATATCCATTCTTGCGTTCCCCTTTTCGAGACACAGCACGTCGCGCAATGCTACTACTGCATCGAACATGGGAACAGCACAATGGATTTTCCAGGCATGGCATCATTCGCACGTGTCTCGGAATCCATCAGTCGCACAGGCTCCGGCCTTATTAACAAACGTGCGTCACCCATGAAAAGGATTTGCCAATGGCAAGCGAGACTCTCCGCAACCCCCATACCGATCAGCTACTAACCCCGGAGAATTCGGCGTTGATCATCATCGATTATCAGCCTGTTCAGGTTTCTTCGATCCGCTCGATGCCGCGTGATGAACTCGTCTTCAATATAACCAGCGTCGCGAAGGCGGCAGTCAACTACAACCTTCCGATCATCCACTCGACGGTCAATGTCGCTACCGGCCGCAACAAACCGCCGATTCAGGAGCTGCAAAAGGTGCTCGGCCATCTGCCGACCTATGACCGCACATCGATCAACAGTTGGGAGGACACGGAACTCAAGCAGGCAGTCAAGGCGCTCGGGCGCAAGAAACTCATCATGACTGCGCTCTGGACCGAAGCGTGCCTGACATTCCCGGTGCTCGACGCGATCCAGGAAGGTTATGAGGTTTATGTGCCGATCGATGCGGTCGGCGGCACATCGCTCGCCGCGCACGAGGCGGCGTTGCGCAGAATGGAACAGGCGGGCGCGAAGCTTATCAGCCGGGTGCAAATGTATTGCGAACTACAGCGCGACTGGGCGCGAGAAGTGACCGTGCCGGGCTTTCTTGGCGTGTTCGATAACTTCGACGGGTTCAACGCTGAAAAGGCTCTGGATGACGCGGACAAGAAGGCCTGATTAGCGGGCAGTTGATGAAGGCGTCGCTCGCGAAAGCGGGCGCTGCCTTTATTTTTTCCCTACGCCAAACGTCTACTTTTGGCCGATAGCTGCCAGGGGTACGCTTTGAGCGGCGAATGTATCCGTTGATCTGGATTGGCGCGAGATGGTGATGTTAAGTTTTAGCGCGAAGTTGGAGCAGCTTGGACGTAAAGGGTCACTAAGGTCATTTCTTGAAGTCCGAGCAGTTACTCACGCCTTATGCTGCCGCCGAGCGTCGCTTAGCATTGAAATTGTCAACTTTCGGACCTCCAGCTTACTTAGCTCTACATGAGAGCGTAGGAGTAACAGTGCTTCGTCACGCTTACGCGCTTGAAGTGCAATAAGAATTGCCGCGTGTTCCAAGTAAGTGTGCTCAATCCGCGCGCTCTTGAAGAAGTCCAGGCGTCGGACGATACGGATGCGCTCGGTGACCTCTTGGTGCACGCGGGTCATCTCTAGGTTGCCCGAGGCGGCAACAAGTTGGGTATGGAACTGTTCATCAAGGTCAGCAACGGTCTGCATGTCCGTTTGCCACAGGCTACGGTCAACCAGCCATTGGTCTCGCAAGATAGAAAGTTCAGGGTGAACCTCGGCAGACACGCAAATGCGCTCTACCGCTGCGCACTCGAGCACGATGCGCAAGTCGTAAAGCTGGTCAATTTGGGTGAAGTTCAGTGGCTTGACCGACCATCCCCGGCGAAACTCTACGTCTAGGTAGCCTTCACGTTGCAAGCGATACAGTGCGTCCCGCACCGGGGTGCGTGAAACTTGGTACCGGTCGGCTAATTGCGTCTCGGTGAAGCGATCGGACGGCAGAAGGTAGAATTCGAAGATTTCTTGTTTCAGTCGGCGGTACACGTCTTCTGCAAGTGCGTTTGCGGTATGCGGGGCGTTCACGGAATTGACTCCAAACTACTGAGGTCGATGCTGACATGTGCCGCGACGACTTTCCAACCACCATCCAGGCGTACCCATGTCTGCATTTGCCGGCCCAGACGTGAATTAGAGCCATCTTGAAACTCAGTACTTACCGTGGCGAAATCCTCGCCGAAGGTGCTGACCACTGTACGCAACAACTGCCGTCCTGGGCCGACGGGCTGGCAGTGGCGTCGATAGCGGGCAATGGTATCGGCGCCGTGGAGATTCTCCGCTACGCCGTAACGGACAGTGTGCTCCGAGTTCCAGAAATAGGCATCCAGTGTGGCCAGGTCGTTGGCCAGCAATGCACGCTCGTAATCGACGAATGCGCGTGTGACCGCGGTCACCACATGGGGAAGATTAATCTCCATCAGAGTGGGCTCCTTGTGTTCAGTGAATGCTCAAGCTCGGCAAGTTGAGCCACCCGACCGACTATCCCCCCTTGGGCCGTTATCATATCGATGGTCGCCCGTTTGAAATCGGGAAAATAGCTCTGGGTCGCGTCCTCAATTAGCAGGTTGCGGTAGCCTCGATCATTGGCCTCACGCATGCTGGTCTGCACACAGACTTCAGTAGTCACCCCGGCGAATATCAGGTGGGTGATCCCTGCCCCGATTAGGCGTTCGTGCACCTCGGTGGCGAAGAACATACCTTTGCCCGGTTTGTCAATTACCCACTCGGAGTGTAAGGGCGTCAACTGCTCAATAAGCTGGTTGCCCGGTTCGCCGCGTACCAGTATTCGACCCATGGGGCCAGGATCACCGATGCGCAGACCTGGCAGGCCGTGTTCGAGCTTTACAGCTGGGCAGTCGGAGAGGTCGGGGCTGTGCGACTCACGGGTGTGCACGACTGTCAGGGAATACCTGCGCGCGAGCGACAATAGGCGCTGGACCGCAGGGACTATCGCCTGCAGTGGCAGAACATCGTTGCTTAATGCGCTGCCAAAACCACCGGGCTCGAGGAAATCGCGTTGCATGTCGATGATCACAAGGGCGGTGCAGTGGGGGTCGAAGGTGAAATTGCTCGGACGGGCACTGACGTTAATCATGCGGGCTCCTGATGAGGCTGTTCGGCACCCGCCATATGTCGGCCAAGTTCAGTGCGGTCAGCGGTTAATGCAGAAGTTTCAAACACCAGCGCGCCGTCGTGGATCACGGCTATGCGGTCTGCAAGCACCAATAATTCATCCAGGTCTTCGCTCAGCAGCAACACTGCCGCGCCATGGTTGCGAGCGTCGATCAGACGTTGGTGGATCAAGGCCACGGATGCAAAGTCCAGACCGAATACCGGATTGGAGACGATCAGTACGGCAATGTCATCAGTAAGTTCACGGGCCAGCACCGCGCGCTGCACATTACCACCAGACAGCGTACCGATTGGGCGATCCGGGTCCTTGGGAGTGACCTGGAAGCGCTCGATCAGGCGGCGTGCCTGGGCCGCCACCGCAGCTCGGTCGATACGCCATCCATGGCGACACAGCGGAGCGTGGTCGAAGTTGCGCAGGGCCAGGTTGTCAGCAACGCTGAGTCCGGCGATGCACGCGTTGCGCAAAGGCTCCTCGGGCAGGCTGAATACGCGTAGGCGTTGCATCTGCTCGCGCTTGGCGTGGTATGGCTGGCCGTCAATAACGACACGTCCGGCGCTGAATGGGCGCTGCCCCAGCAGCGCCTCCGTCAGTTCGCGTTGACCGTTGCCAGAAATACCGGCAATGCCGACGATTTCACCGGGCCTGACTGCCAGGTTCATACCCTTCACAGCCAACGTCGCTCTGTCGCCCGGCACGTCCAATCCAACAATTTGTAGTTGCGGGGCTTGCACTGGCAGCGTGGGGCGCTCGCGGCCAACAATCCCGGTTTGCGCATGGCCCACCATCCAAGTGGCCATTTCCTGGGTAGTCGTATCGGCGACGACGCTGCTCGCCACCCAGCGCCCCTTGCGTAATACGGTGACGTCGTCAGCGTAGGTGCTGACCTCGCGGAACTTGTGAGTGATCATCAGCACGGTCAGCTCGCCGTCTCGGGCCATTTGCTGCATCAACCCTAGTACCTCGTCGGCCTCCTGGGGCGTGAGTACCGAAGTCGGCTCGTCAAGGATCACTAACCGACGCTCCAGATACAGCTGCTTGAGAATTTCCAGCTTTTGTTTCTCACCAGCCGCCAGGCCACTGACTGGCCGCTGAATATCCAGACGAAACGGCATGCGCGCCATGAATGCCTGCAAACGGTCGTACTCGGCGGCCCAATTGATACGCCACGGCAAGTCGCCACGGGACAGTACGAGATTTTCCGCGACGTTCAGACCGGGTGCGACGGTGAAGTGTTGATACACCATCCCGATCTGCAACTGGTGCGAGTCACGGGGTTTTCCGATGGCATGCTCGCGATTGTTGACCAGGATACTGCCCGACTGCAGCGGGGCGTAGCCGATAATGCCCTTGACCAAGGTGCTTTTGCCCGCGCCGTTCTCACCCAATAACGCGTGCACCGTGCCTGCGCGCACTTTGAAAGACACATCGTCCAGCGCCCGGAAGGACCCGAAGCTTTTGCTGGCACCGATTGTTTCGAGACTCAACGCGCGCATTGTCATCCTCTTAGCAGGTTGCTGAGCATCGAAGAATGGCCAACGGCGCCGAACACGCCGCCTTGCATCTTGATCATGCTCAAGGCCGCGATATGGTTAGCCGGGTCAGTGGCACCGCAGCAATCTTCCAGCAGCAGGCATTCGAAACCCCGATCATTGGCGTCGCGCAGAGTGGTGTGAACGCATACGTCGGTCGTAATGCCGGTAAGGATCAGGTTCTCGATGCCTCGGGTGCGCAGCACCAGTTCCAGATCGGTGGCGTAGAAGGAGCCTTTCCCAGGCTTGTCGATAACGATCTCGCCCGGCACTGGCGCGAGCTCTTCGATGAGCTCCCAGCCCGGTTCGCCCCGCACCAGAATCTTGCCGCATGGGCCGGGATCGCCGATCCCCGCACCGATACGCTGCGAACGCCAGCGCTTATTGGCGGGCAAGTCGCTGAGGTCTGGGCGATGGCCCTCGCGGGTATGAATGATGGTGAAGCCCAAGGGGCGCATCAGAGCCAGCAGGGCCTTAAGTGGCGCGATGGGCGCGCGGGTCAGCGCGAGGTCGTAGCCCATGGTGTCCACATAACCACCGACACCGCAGAAATCCGTCTGCATATCGATCACGATGAGCGCCGTGTTGTGCGCGTGCAGTTGTCCGTTCCATGGCCAAGGGTAAGGCTCGGTGGGCAGATAGCGTTCGCTCATGAGGTCATTCCTTCCAGGTGCTCGGGGTCGGCGTGAAGTCGCGATCGGGTGCAGCGAAACCGCAGGCGCGGCCGTCGGTGTGCGCAACGTCCGCTTCCCAAGGCAGGCGATATTGGCCCTTTGCAAGGTCGTGCATGTAGGTGTAAGGGCAATCCTGGGCACCGCCTTTTACCGCCACATACCCACGGTGGCCGAACTGATAGATGTTATTTTCCACCCCCCAGTGCAGACGGGCCTCGCGGACCAGGTCGGGGCGCATTTCACAACAGACGATCTCATCGGCGCGGCCGCCGCCCTCTGCCATGAGCGTGCCGTCAAAATCGACGAACATCGCCTCGCCCATGGAATCGAACGTGCCGTCCGAACCACACATGCACACGCTGGCAGTTTGCATCAAGTTAGTAAAAGCATTGGTCTGGTTGGTGATTTTCCACGAGTGGCGAATGGGTGCTGTGTAGCCGGCGGTGCGTAGCATGATGTCAGCGCCTTTGTAGGCACACTCGCGAGCCATTTCCGGCAACATGCCGTCATGGCAGATGATCAAGGCCAGCGTGCTGCCACGGGGGCCTTTGCACACAGGTATGCCCAAGTCACCGGGCTCCCACGGCTCCACCGGGACCCAAGGGTGCAGTTTGCGGTAGTACAGGCGGATTTCTCCAAGGTCGTCGACGATCAATCCACTGTTGAACGGGTTTCCGTGGGGATTGGCTTCCATGATCGAAAAGCAGCCCCAGATATGATGGTCACGACAAGCCTGACGCAGCGCCTCGACCTCAACGCCGTCCAGGTCGCACATGATGTCGGCAGCGGTGCTCATGGACAGGCCGTGCAACGAGTATTCAGGGAATACGATGAGGTCCATGCCAGGGTTACTGCGTCGCGCTTTGGCAACCATGCCGACTACTTTTTGCGTTTGCACCCACAGAGCTTCACGCGTATGTGGGTCGGGTAGGGCAAGTTGCGCCAAACCGATAACCACGCCATTGGGCGATTTATTCAAGCCACCAAGACCACTGGCCATGTCATATCTCCTGTAAGAAAGGTAGGTTCAGCGTGTCAGGCTTAGTTCGCCAGGGGCGCCGTTCAAGGTTCGGCCTTTTCGGCAGGTGGCGTACATCACCACCAGGGTCAATGCATAAGGTGCCGCTGCGAACAGGTAGTAACCACTACTGATACCTACCGCTTGCAACGCCGGGCCGATGGCTCCGGCGGCTCCGAATAGGAGCGACGCCCATAGGCACGCCAGAGGCCGCCAGCGGGCAAAAATCACTAGCGCTACGGCCATCAGCCCTTGGCCGCTGGAAAGCCCTTCGTTCCAACTGCCGGGGTAGTACAACGACAGGTAAGAGCCACCGACCCCGGCCAGCGCACCGCCTATGGCCGTGGCCACAATGCGCACTGCGAGTGGCCGATAGCCCAGCGCTTGAGCAGCTTCGGCGTGGTCACCTACCAGGCGCAGCATCAGGCCCCACCGGGTGCTTCGCAGTCCCCAGTGCAACACGAAGGCGAGGACTACACCGGCGAAGAACAGCACGTTGATATTCAGCGCCGATCGCACGCGTTCCTCGCTACTCCAGCCGCCTAACGCCAACGATGGCAACATCGGGGCCTGGGGTTGGATAAAAGCTTTGCCCAGAAAGAACGCCAACCCAGTGCCCAACAGAATCAAGGCGATCCCGAATGCAATATCGTTAACCCTGGGCAGGGAGCAAGCTATGCCGTGCAAAAGGCCTAGCAGGAGCCCTACACCCGCAGCTGCGCCTACCCCTAGCCAGGCTGAATCGCTCATGCAGGCGACGGCGTAGCCGGACATCGCCCCCGTTACAAGAATGCCTTCAAGCCCCAGATTGATACGGCCACTCTTCTCAGTCAGACATTCACCCAGACTGACAAACAGAAAGGGCGTACCAACGCGGATGGCACCGGCCACCAGCGCTAGTACAAATGTGCTTAGGTCAATATCAGCCATGTTGCAGCGATCCTTTTTCGACGGGAACCGGAGCTGGCGCAAGCTTCACCCGCCAGGCAGCCAGACGGCCGCTCAACGCTTCCCAGAGCAACAGGTTGGTGAATAGCAAACCTTCAAGAATCAACGTTGTGGCATCCGGTAATCCCAAGCGCCGCTGGAGCAGACCTCCACTGGCTTCCAGACCGCCAAGCAGAATCGCGCACAGAATGATCGCCAGCGGATGATGGCGTGCCGCGAAGGCCACAAGAATGCCGCTGGTCCCATAGCCGGCGATCAGCGCAGCATTGGCACTGCCTTGTACCGCGGTGACCTCGAACATACCGGCCAGACCAGCTGCTGCCCCTCCTAGCAAGCAGCTCAAGAGGATCAGACGATCCACCGGCAGGCCAATCATTAACGCCGTACGTACATTGCCGCCAACCACAGCGAGGGCGAAACCCTTGACGCTGTGTCGGACAAGTACGTACGCCAGCACACAGGCAACCACGCCCGCCACCAGTCCCCAGTGCACTTCAAAGCTGTCGCTGATGGTGCCGACAAGATAGGGATCGTCCAAGGGAGGGGTAGAGGGCTTATTGAGACTTGCCGGATCCCGCAGCGGCCCTTCTACCAGCTGCCTGAACAGTGCCAAGGCGATGTACGAAAGCAGCAGACTGCTGATGGTTTCGTTGACGCCCCGACTTTGGCGCATCCAGCCACTGAGGCCGATCCATAGTGCTCCGGCAAGCATTGCGGTTACCGCCATGCATCCAAGCATCAGCCAAGGGGCTAGCGGCGGCAACCACAAGGGTGTGACGGCAGCGGCGAGGCCACCGAGCACCAGCGCGCCTTCACCGCCAATGATGATCAGCCCAGCCCGCGCCGGTAAAGCCACACAGAGCGCGGTGAGCATCAGTGGTGCCGCCCGTTGCAGCGTGTTTTCCAGGGCAAACCAGGAGCCGAACGCGCCTTCGCCGACCAGCTGCAATGCTTGCCATGCGGGCGTTCCCTGGACTGCGAGAAACAACAAAAAGAGAACGCATGAAGACGCCACTGCCAATAGCGTGGGAAGCCCGGGCAGCACGGCGCTCGCGATGCGGCGAAGTATACACAAGGCAATCATGGACGTTCCTTAGAGCTGGCCGAGAACACCTTCGACGAGGTAGTTCATGCTTTCCAGGGCGATGTCGGTCTGGCCTTGCACAAGGCCATCGGCGATCACTACGTTGCCTTTGTTGTCCTTGAGCGGTCCTTTGAAGATGGCGAAGCTCCCACCCAGCATCTCCGCTTTGATGCCGTCCGCTTGTTGCTTGGCCTGCGCGCTCACGGCCGGGCCGTACGCAGAAGTCTTGACGAACCCTTCCTTAAGACCTCCGCGTAGGAAGTTGATCATTGGCGCGCCGCTCTGGAGGCTGGCGATATGAGCTCGATAAGGTGTTTCCCAATTCCATTCAGCACCGGTCAGATAGCCCTTAGGGGCCAAGGCAGCTTGGCTGGCATGATAGCCACAGGTCATGGCACCGCGCTTCTCGGCGGTCTCAACTATCACCTTGGGGCCGTCTACATGGCAGGTAAGCACATCGCAGCCTTGGTCTATGAGGCTGTTGGCTGCTTCAGCTTCCTTCACCGGCAACGACCAGTCACCGGTAAAGATCACAGTGGTCACAATGCTTGGGTCGACCGAACGCGCACCTATTGCGAAGGCGTTGAGGTTGCGCAGCACTTGGGGTACTGGTTTGGCAGCGACGAACCCGAGTTTCTTTGATTTGCTCATGTGTCCTGCGACAACGCCGTTGAGGTACTGGGCTTCATCGATGTAGCCGAAAAAGCTGCCAGCATTCATGGGATCGCGGTCTTTCTGCCAAAGACCCCCGCAGTGGGCAAAACGCGCCTCCGGGTATTTTTTTGCGACCTTGATCACATGCGGATCGAAGTAGCCGAAAGAGGTTGGGAATATCAAGGTGGCGCCGTCCTGGCGGATCATGGCCTCCATTGTTTTCTGTACTGCCACGGTTTCTGGAACATTTTCTTCTTCGATCACCTTGACGTTGGGCAACGTCTTGATGATGGCAGCCGCCTGTGCATGGGCTTGGTTGTAGCCAAAGTCATCCCGTGCACCCACGTAAATAAAACCCACTATCAAGGGTGCATCGGCCGAGTAGGCGCGGCTGAATGGCAACGCTGCGCTGAGGCCAATGATCCCGGCCAATTTGATAAAGCTGCGACGATCCACATTGGACATTGGTGCTACCCCTGATCAAGGATTCTTGGAAGAAGTGGTATGTGCGGCGCGATAGGCGCGCCAGCCTTTGAACTCGGTGATATCCAGCGCACCTTCAAGCCCTCTGGGCTCGCAGATAAAGCCTTTGACCCATCGGCCATCAGCCAACTGCAACGAGCCAATACCCAGTGGTGCTGGAATCCCGGCAACGAATGCGCCGAACTGGCTAAGCGGCATTTCCCATACCTCCACCTCAATGGCGGCGCCTTGTTGACGTACCCGAACAAGGCCGGGCTTTGCCGGTGTCGTGTCGGAAAGTGCGTACAGCCGGTAGTCGAAGCTGGTGGTGGTAAGGCTGTTCAGCCGGGCGCCGTTTTCCAGTAGCTGCCAATTTAGCGGCTGCCCTTGCAGGTGAGCGCCCACTACCGCGACCTGTACGGTGGGACTGTTAAAGGCGAGGGGGGCCATAGCGACGATGTCGCGCTGATCCGTAGAACCAAAATGGGCTTGCCAGCCAGCTGCGATCTCGGCCAGCCGCTGGTCGGCGCCGGCCGGGCCGATCAGGGTGATGCCGGCCGGTAAGCCATCACCACGGCTATGCGACGGGATAGCTATCGCGCTCATGCCCATCAAATTCACAAAGTTGGTGTAGTAGCCCAGCTGCGAGTTGAGCTCCAGCGGGTTGTTCAATACAGCCTCAATGGTCGGCATACAGGGGGCGGTCGGGACAACCAGCACGTCAACGTCGGCCAGCAGCTCCATGGCCGAGCGAGTGAGCTGCGCCAAGCGATACCGAGCGTTAAAACTGTCCACGGCATCATACTGATCGGAGCTCTGCAAAATGCCGCGTACAACTGGGTGGATCTCCTGTGAGGAACTCTCGAAAAACGCCTCTACTGCAGCCCGCCGTTCGGCGACCCATGGCCCTTGATAGAGCAGGGCGGCGGCTTCCGCAAAAACGTCAAACGGAACACGCGTTATGCTTACAAGCGGGTCGCAGCTAAGGGAGGCCAAGGCTTTAGCAAAGGCTGCGGCCGCTTGCTCGTCCCCGAAAAATTCACATTGCTCTGGAACAGCGACCCGCCGCCCGCGCCGTTGCACCGCTAGCGCTGGTACAGCGATGCTGCCCGGATCCATGGGATCGAAATCCGCCATTACCTGTGCGACCTGCCAGGCTTGCGCCACGTCGTTGGCAAAAATCGATGGGCAATCCAGGGTGCGGTAGGCGGGCACCATTCCCCGGCTGCTAAAGAGCCCGAGGCTGGGTTTCAGCCCAACGATGGCGTTGAATCCTGCCGGCACTCTGCCGGACCCCGCAGTGTCTGTACCCAAGGCAAAACAGACGTAACCCCGTGCCACAGCAACGGCGGAACCCGAGCTGGAACCCCCGCTGACATAGGCCGGGTCGTGCGCGTTGCGTACTGCGCCGTAGGGCGAGCGAACTCCCACCAGGCCTGTTGCGAACTGGTCGAGGTTGGTCTTGCCTATCAGGATCGCGCCAGCATCCATCAACCGCTGCACCACATGTGCACTGGTCTGAGCTTGATACGCAAAAGCCGGGCAGCCTGCGGTAGTGGGAAGGCCGGCTACGTCGAAATTATCTTTGACCGCAAAAGGCACACCGAACAGCGGCAGCTTTTCGTACAAAGCATCCCCTAGCTCTGTAGCCAGGCATTCCAGCGCCGCTGCTCTCTCCAATAAACAGGCTAATGGTTCGCGATGAATCCAGACTTCTGGTTGGGCGTCCGCATCTATTCCGGCGAGCAGGTGCCTCAGAGAAGTGGTCAATGTCGTTTGGCGAGATCGCAGCGACATTTGAACAGCAGAAATATCGAGAGCAGTCATGGGTGTGTTCATTCATGTATACAAGGTTCCGTGTCTGAATGCATGACCCATGCCAGCGTCCGCCAGTCCGCGTTTGGTAGATGATAGAAGGTTTCAGCAGTTAGTTGGGGAGCGCGGATATGCGCTAAAGATGTGCAGGAATGCTGGGTTGCACAGAAAGCGAACGTTCATCCTTTCCCTAGGCTGCTCTATGGCGAGGGGCAAACGTCCGCTGCTAGCTGGAAGGATCCTACTGAGTGGGCGGTCAGCCCAATGCCATACAGCAATGCGCCTGCGCAGCTTGCGCCTGATCTGAAGGATGACGTCGCCAAGCTTTTAAATGTGCCATAGCCATTCCAAGAGGAGTACCGGCAACTGACCAAAAAAGAGCACTGGGGCATCGCTGATTATTAACGGCAAGAAACTGAATAGCTCCTTCCCAAATATTGCATGACCGCTGCTGGCCGATATCTGCCTGTCGACACCTTCATTTATGTGGCCTGGGCTGGCGACCAATTAACATTGAGAGCGGTCTGGAGTGATGATGTTGAATCCAGATCGGGGTATGGCTAATCTTTGTGGACTCATTCGATACGAGCCTGTTGGGTAATCTGCGGGAACCGAATGCGGTTTAATGCCCAGGAGAGTGAGCCATGGGAAAGTACCCACTTACATCGACTTGACCGATACGACTTCCACAAACCTGAATTTTTTCTGGCCGTATTAGTAGCTTCTTGTTCTGCAAGTAGGGAGCTCAGCGTATCGGCCTCATGTACCATTTCGTGCATCTTGCCTTCAAGTTCATTTCCCACCCGTAGCGTGACTCTCAGCCTGGGCGTGAAGCCTTTTGAGACTTTTTTTTTTCTTCGCTGCCTTTACCGGTTGCACGATCACAACATCCGAGACAGTGTCCTGCGCGTTTGGATGAATTGCCGGCGCAGAGGGCTCAGGATCACCGAATAGCGCCCGGCGCATCTCATCTTCTATCAATTCTGTATTCATGCCATTTATAACCTGATCGATTCTATCAGGGTGACCAGATTCTGTTGTAAAGCGTCGCTGGGGTGAGACCTCAAGAGGTAAGGGCCAGCAGATACCGGCGAATGTCGGCGTTTCCATCTGCCGCCTATATTACTGGCAGCTGTCGACCCTCAGCTGCCGATCAGCATTGGCAGAATTCGGCCAGTCTCTGCCGCTCACGACAGGTAGAGCCGGCCAAGGGCGATCACAAAAAGCCGTCATAATCCGAGGGTGACTTTCACCGTTTGCTTTCGCTACTCCATGTCACCGAACTCCACTAGTCGAGTATTGGGAGCCACCTGCGTCTTAAGAAGCGAAAGTAGAAAGTAGGAAGGAGGATAGGTTTTTCGACTCAGGCGTAGGCCCGCTGAGTTTTCTTTTCGCCCGATGCGACCTCACCAAGTCCTCGATACTAATCAAGCAGGCACGCTGCAGCAGTATGGGCTTGATCGATGCATAGGCCACGTGCCGCTCGGCTTTCGGCGGGCAGCCGCTTAAAATCCTAACGGCATTTCGGAGGCTTTAAGGCCAGTGAAGCCGGCCTAGCGCTAGGTAGTATTTTATAGCAAACCACCCTCCACGGCGTCCCGTCGACTGAACACAATATTCTATAGTAGTAATGAATTATTCAACGGCCGCTGGTAATCTTCAGGCTACGTTCGTCAGCCATTAAGGGATGGAGACGAAAATAGAAGCCCTGGAGCCGCGAACCTCCGGGGCTTTGTTTCTTCTACTTCGCCATTACGTAAATGGTTAGCGACACGACCGTCACCCAAGAGGTGGTCATTAGCACTGCAAGCCCAACGAGACGTAGATCCATTTGCCTCAACCGGTACGACGAAATCAAATTTGTATAGTTTATCGCATGCTGTCAAACCATACGCGAGACAGTCTTGACGTGCGCCTGGCATTCTCGAAGTGCGACCAGTCATTGTTCGTCGGCCTCGGGGATGGATGCGAACCTTCAGCGCGCGACAATCCTGAGTTCGACTCCGGTTTCTGGCAATACTCAACCAAAAAGCATGGCGAAGGGCTGCCAGGGAGCAGATCTCGAGATCAGAAAACGTTGTAGAGCACTCTTAGTGTTATTAATCACACCTCGATGCCATCTCGCTTAAATGTCTTATTAAATTCGTTGTTGCGAGAGGCTGAACCACTGTTCAGATCAATATTTATGGGGTCTTTGATGGATTTTCAAGTTTGGCAGGCTGTAGTTGTGCCACTCATAATCGGGCTATTAACCTTATTCGTAAACTGGAGCCACAACGTGGCCAGTATCTCTCACCAACGCACGCAGCGCTTGCGCGATCTGGTGCATTCCGGCGAATGGCGCACGGTTCATCCTATGGTGTTGGTCATGGATGTGCGAGAGGCGTTCAATAAACGCATTAACCTTGATCCACGTGCCCTACGACTTGCTCTTGATTATGACGACCATGCTTTTGCAGCGATGAGACATTATCTTGCTGCCCGAGAGTTCGTTCGGATTTCGGAAGATGGTCAGCGTTTTCAGCGAATGGCTCATGGCAACGTCGATAACACCTATGGCAATTTTCCGATCTACGTTGCCTTGGTTGGCTTGCTTGTTTATACCGCACTGATGGTCGCTTTTTTCTACCTTGAGGCTCAAGGAGTCTCTGCCGCGGGCTTCGCTCTCATCAGCGCGATTCTCTTTATGCTGACGGCAACGTGGGTGGCGTTCGGTATGAGCACAGCCAATCGCCTGTTCAAACTCCGACCGGGTGGCCGGGCAGGGTAACGGCTTGGCTGAGTGCCAAACGCTAAAGCGTGTGATGGGGTGATCAAACAGATTCAATGCCACTGGAGCAACAAACGCGACGCCTCGAAGGCTATTGGTTACAATCGGCGTTTGTCAGCACAGTTTCAGTGCCTTATCAGCATTGGAATGGAGTCCGTTATAAATGAAGAACAAAGAGTTTGTGCTAGAGGTGCTTCGCATTATTCGAGGCAATCCCGTGTACAAAATAGCGATGGGGCTGCTGGCAGCGGGTATTGCAGCACTCGGTGCAGCGCCCTGGTGGAACAACCTGCTGACTCCCTTGGTTGTCAAATACTTCGATGTCAAAATCTCCGATCCCTCTACAGCGATCGGCTTAGGATTAATTTCACTGGGTGTGCTCTTGACACTGATCAATATGCGGCATATTCACAATCTTGAAGCGCTCAAAGTTAGCAGCAACCCGCTAAGCGACGAGGTTCAGAGAAATTATAGTGACGACGCTTTTTTTCGTTTCCGAGCGGACGCTGAAAAGAGTGCCTTAAGCATTCTTCGCCGATTGATCGATAAACATATTGGCATTCACTCGGTCGATCCGATACTGACGCCTATCGCCGCCCGGGTGAAATACGGTGATGAAGAGGCCGTCTTTCAATACGTGGATACGATCGTCGTCGGGCGGCTTGCGCATAAAGCCAAGCTGGACTTTTTCGCGTTGCTTGGAGACGGAACGGGGCAGCCACTGGCTTACAAATTTGTACGGATCTACGAAGGCTTAGTCGTGGAGGCCGAACGTAAGTCCAAACTACAGCTTGTGAATGGAACGCCCTTGTCTCAGGCGTTCTACAACGTTACCCACCCGTCTATGCAGCCATTACGTCAGCAGGCTTACTGGGAAGCCTACGTGTAGAAGTTTTTTCTGCCGCGTAGCTGCACGCTGCCATCGTGGAAGGAGGTCGTTGCCCATTAGGAGAAGTGAGTGGATAGCGATGAGATCACTGATGAGGTAATCGACTTCAGCCAGGTTCGGCTGGAACTCAAACTGGATATCGGGCCTCGATACGGGGAGCCCTCTGACTATCTCGTTCACTACGAGGGCGCCGTTTTTTCAGGTGAAAGCCTTGATCAACCGGTCGGAAGAATGTCTGTTTACATCGCAGAGTTGGCAAAGTCTTATTACGACGGCGAAGATCCTTGGGAAGTGCTTGATAGTTTAAACGCGGGAGTGGCTCATTTTTGTGAGCTGATCTCACGGCGTACGCGGCGTTTCAAACCTACCGTTGCGCGTTGGATAGGTTCTGACATAGAGCGTCTGCTCATTATTGATCACTTGTGTATTGACGCTTCGTACAGAGGGCATGATCTGGGATTGAATGCGATAGATACTGTCTGTGCTCATCTTGCAGATGAGGCAGTCGTGGTTTTGTTAGCCTTTCCGACGCAGTGGAAGGGGCGTGTCGATGAGAATCCCAAGGCGTTCCTTGCGGATCAAATGAAGCTACAGAGCTATTATGCGCGCAGCTTATTTGAACCCATATTGAGCGCAGGCTTGATGCTCAGGCATTGGCTTCGCAATATCTGTTAGGGATGTTCATCGCTTGTTCGGTCATGCGGTGGCTCGGTTGGCGGATATTCGTAGGGAGAGGACAGCACTTCGCTGAGTCGATCACCCAACAAGTTCCAAGCGCGTTTTTTTTCCTCGGCATAATCATGATGCAGGTAGTGGCGTCTTACCCGTGAGCCAGCCAGTACGTGGTTTTGGCAGCGATCGATAATGTCCAGGCTGACACCTAAACCCTGCATCATGGTCGCGCCTGTGCGACGCAGGTCATGAGGCGTCCAGTCACCGTTCTGGCCGTCGGCAAGTACCAGCGTATCGTCATGGCGACGTCGTGAGAGCGCTTTGCGATTTTTGAATCGGGCCTGGCGGTCACCCACTTGCTTGCTCACCACTTTCACGTCCACATGCCCATCCCTCTGCTTGTTCGGAAAGCACCATTGGCTATGTCCAGTCAAAGTTTTCAGATTCTGAAAGAAGTGCAGGGCAAAGGGTGAGAGGAAAACATGATGGTCTTGTTTTTTGCGCCGGCTGCCTTTGACGTTAGAGCTTGGAATGAACCACGTATGGTTCTCCAGATCGACACTCTGCCATTCGGCCTGAAGCAATTCACCGATTCTGCATAACGTTCCCAAGCAGATCCAAAGCGCAAGTTGAGACTCAGGTTTCAGAGGGCGAATTCCATCGTACTTCTCGCCGACAGGTAGAGCCGCATAATCGCAGGTCATTTTTTGAAAGCGTTGGTGCAGCTCTTGAAGTTCGGTGGCTGAGAGGGTTCGCGTACGTTCTTCCTGGTAGTCACTGGGTATAAGCTTATCGATTTCGACCAAGTCTGCTGGATTTCCGTCGACTAGCAGTGCTCGCCATGGCTTACGTTTCTGGGCCCACCCAAACATCTGGACGATATCCGAAAAAAGACTGATGGCCTGACGAGTAGCGCCGCGAGCCATGACGGAACGCACCAGGGCTCGCAGATCATGCTCAGTGATTGTACTGATGACTTTTGAGCCCGCGGCGGGGTAAAGATCTTTCGCGAACTTTCTCCGTAGCTCGGCATTACCATCCTTTCGTGCCACACCATCGCGAAGCCATTCACCTGCTAGGTCTAGCAGCGTTAACTCCATTGATTTCTGGTGATCGGCTTCTGCGAGGTTTGCCGCCAGCTCCGCTTTTAGTTTGACCTTCTCTGCGCGCTTGTTCTCATTTGGATTGATCCCTTTGCCTACTAGGTCTCGCGCTTCGTTGCGCTCTTTGCGGATGTCGGTTAACGACTTGTTTGGCCAGGTGCCGCACGAAAAGCGGGTGTAAATCCCTTCCCAGCGAAACTGGAAGTAAAAGGGGATGGCGATGCCTTTTTTGCGGAGTGCTACCCTGCCGGCAAGACTGCCTTCATCGCGTATGATGATTCCGACATCCTGCTCCGTCAGTGCTTCCAATTCCTTGGCAGTGAGCTTGGCCATAATCAACCTCCTGATAGGTTTACTCCCACATTTACTCCCACCGATTCGTCAGCTAAGGGTAGATCAGGATAGAGGTCGTTGGAAACGTGAGTGGCTGAAAGCCTATATATCATTGGGCTTTATGATTCTATAGAGGAGCAAGGCGAGTCAAGGATGAATAGTGATCAACTGAATGGGGTGCTAGGGGTCGAGTGTTCGAATCACTCCGTCCCGACCATATAATTTGAAAAGGCCGCGAGATTTATCTCGCGGCCTTTTTATTTGCCTGCATTTTACCCCCCACAAAACAGCCGGCTCTTCCCTAGGCCAACGCGTCGCGCCTGGCAAAGATGTCTGCCATTTGCGCCGCGTTCTCGGTTCCCCATGTGCACAGCGGGATGATCGCATCCGCCAGGCTAAGGCCAAGCGGGGTCAGCGTGTAGTCCACGCGCGGGGGCACTTCCTTGTAGTCGGTCCGTGCAAGCACCTGATCGGCTTCCAGGTCCTTCAACTGCTGGATCAGTACCTTGTCGCTGACGCCAGGGATCAAACGCTTGAGCTCGCCATAGCGTTTCGGGCCTCCGCGCAGGAAAAACAGGACCAGCGGTTTCCACTTGCCCGAGATGATGCGCAGCGTGGCGTTGAGCCCGCAGCCGGTGTCGCAGATTTCAGATGTTGTCGTCATTTTTGATACTTACCAAAAGGTGCATACTTGTCCTTAGGTTAGCAGCGCTGCATCCTCGTCTCAAGCAAGCAATTTCCTGCTTGGGTACAACGCCAACGAAGGATGCACGTCATGACCAGACTGAATGGAAAGACCGCCGTGATCACCGGCGGCGCTACGGGCATCGGCCTCGCCGCAGCAAAACGCTTCATCGACGAGGGTGCCTTTGTCTTCATCTTTGGCCGCCGCCAGGAAGCGCTCGATGCCGCCGTGGCCGAGCTGGGGCCTAATGCCCGCGCGGTGAAGGGCTCGGTCTCCGATCAGGCCGACCTCGACCGACTCTACGCGGCAGTGAAGGCCGAGCGCGGAACCCTCGACATCGTCTTCGCCAATGCCGGGGCGGGTAGCCCGCTTGCGCTCGGCAAGCTCACCGCCGGGCACATTGACGAAACCTTCGAGACCAACGTGAAGGGCCTGATCTTCACGGTCCAGAAGGCGCTGCCGCTGATGGGGCAGGGCGGTTCGATCATCCTGACCGGATCCAGCGCCGGCACCACGGGCGCCCCGGCATTCAGCGTCTACAGCGCAAGCAAGGCGGCCGTGCGCAACCTCGCGCGCACGTGGGCGGAAGATCTGAAGGGCACGGGTATCCGGGTCAATGTGTTGTCGCCCGGGCCGACTGCGACCGAACTCGCGAAGGCAGCGCTGGGCGAAGAAGGCATGAAGGTCTTCGCCTCGATGAATCCGCTCCAGCGCATGGCCGATCCGGCGGAAATCGGAGCGGCAGCCGCGTTTCTTGCGTCCCGGGACAGCAGCTTCATGACTGCCAGTGAGCTCGCCGTCGACGGCGGCCTGGCGCAAATCTGACCAAAGGAGATTTTTATGAGTTACGCCATTATCGGCTTCGGCAAACTCGGCCAGGCGCTTGTCAAGGCATTTGCCCGCAAAGGCATCGAAGTATCCGTTGCAACCACGCGCGATCCGAAAAGTTTTGCAGCCGAAGCGGCCGCGATCGGCCCCGGGGTTATTCCAAAAACACTGGCGCAAGCCCTCGAGGCGGATACCGTCTTTTTGGCTGTTCGTTTTGAGTCTCACCCGGATGTCGCAAAGACACTGCCGACCTGGAAGGGCAAGACCCTCATCGATGTGACCAATGCCTACGGCGTGCCCACTCAGGAACTGGGAGGACAGCCTTCCTCCAGGGTCGTCGCGCAGGCCTTCACGGGTGCGAGACTGGTCAAGGGCTTCAACCATCTGGCCGCTGCCGTTCTAGACCAGGACCCGGCCGTACAGGGTGGCAGGAGAGTCGTGTTCCTGGCGAGTGACGATGACGGCGCCGCAGCGGAGATTGGTGCGCTCGCGGAAAATCTAGGTTTTTCGCCGATCAAGCTTGGCGGGCTTTCGGACGGCGGGCTGCTTGTGCAGGCGCGCGGAAACAGCTGGGGTCAGTTGATCTTCAAGGACTTGGTCAAGTTCGATTGAGGGATCAGTGATCGCACATTTTGATGCGAGACGACCTCAGGTCCTCGCCGATAGACAGGGCGGCATCAGCCGCCTTGTTCATCCCCCGCTCTCAGGAAAGATGCACCCGCCATTGCGGACCAGCGCCTTCACTTCCTCGCTCACCTGCATCGGGTCTTGACTTAATCGAGCAAAAAACTCCTCGCTGCGCCGCACGTACGACTTCGAGTCATGCTTCGCGCTCCAGAGCACGATGTTGATCACAATGGGAATGAGGTCCAGGCCCTTCTCGGTCAACGTGTAAAAGTCCTTGCGCCTGTCGTCGGGGCTGGGGGCCTTGGAGAGAACCCCTTGCTCCTCCAGAAAGGCCAATCGGGAAGCCAGCACATTGGTCGCGATTCCCTCTTCCGATTTCAGGAAATCGCCATACGTTTTCTTTCCCACAAAAACGATGTCGCGAATGATCAAGAGCGACCACCGGTCGCCAAAAATCTCCACGCCGTAGTTCACCGCGCAATGGGACCGAAAGTCTTCTTTGAGAGTTTTTTTCATGGCCGCATCTTAGCATCACTTGCGTGGCGCAAGTAAGATTCGCCAGATCACTTGCTTTTTACAAGTGATGCGGCCAGCATGATTCCTACGTTGAGTCCCCAACACCTTTCGCGCACCCCATCACTCACGAGGAACACGCACATGCATGTTTTTGTTACCGGCGGCACCGGCCATTCCGGTCCATACGTCATCTCCGATCTTATCGCTGCCGGCCATGAGGTCACGGCCCTCGCTCGGTCCGACACGGCCGCGGCGCAGGCTGCTGCGCTCGGCGCCAAGGTGCGTCGCGGCAATCTCGAGGATCTCGACGGGCTGAAGGAAGCGGCCGCAGCCTCGGACGGCGTCATTCACCTCGCGCATCGGCAGGATCTGATTCCAACCGGCGGGATTAACGCCGTTGCGGCCGCCGAGCTTGAGATCATGCTCGCCTATGGCGAAGCATTGGCCGGGAGCGCAAAGCCGTTGGTCGTGTCTGGTAGCGTCGGCTCGCCCGGGTGGGAGGGCTTGGGCCGGCCAGCCACCGAGGAGGATCCGCCCCTTCCTGGCGGCGATCCGTACAAGAACACCCTGCGGGTTCGCAACATCGTGGAAACCACGGTGATCGGTCTCGCCGAAAAGGGCATACGGTCTTCTATCGTGCGGATCCCGGAGATCATGCACAGCTCCACCGATAACGCCGGCTTTCTTGCGTTGTTGATCGGGCTGGCCAAGGAAAAGGGCGTCGTCGGCTACCCCGGAGACGGTGCCAACCGTTGGGGGACCGTGCATGCCCGCGACCTCGCCACCGTATTTCGCCTGGCGCTGGAAAAAGGCGCAGCGGGCAGAAGCTGGCATGCAATCGCCGAGGTCGCTATCCCATACCGTCAAATCGCCGAAGCCATCGCCAGCCGCTTGAATCTGCCGGCCGTGCCTATCCCCGCGGACGTGCTGATGCTGCCCGGATACTTCGGGTTCCTTGCGAATCTGGTCACGCTGGACACCCCGACATCGAATGCCATCACGCGCCGGCTGCTTGGCTGGGAACCGACCCAGCCCGGACTCTTCGCCGACCTGGATAACGGTCATTACTTCCCGGCCGGCTGATGGGATGAGGGCACATGCTGGAAAACTACCCGATTTCAAACGGAGACTGCACATGAGCACTATCAGCATCATCGGTTCGGGAGGCATGGCCACAGCGGTCGGCGGCCGCATCGCCAAGGCCGGACACACCGTCGAGGTGGTCAGCCGCGATCCCGGCAAGGCCCAGGCGCTTGCCGACAAGCTCGCATCCGGAGCGATCACCGGGACTTACGGCGCCACTCCGGCGGGCGACATCGTCATTCTCGCCGTACCGTACACCCATGCGCTCGCGGTACTGGCCGACTTCGGGAAAGCGCTCGACGGTAAGGTGATCATCGACATCACCAACCCGGTCGCTCCCGATCTCTCGGGTCTCGTTACTTCCCAGGGCAGCTCCGGCGCGCAGGAGATCGCCAAGGTCGCCCCGGCCACCGCGCATGTCGTCAAGGCGTTCAATACGCTCTTCGGCCACGTACTTGCCAAGGGTGAACGCCTCGATGCGTTCATCGCGGCGGACGATGTGGACGCCAAGGCGCGCGTCTCGACCTTCCTCGAGAGTCTCGGGCTGCGTCCGTTGGATGTCGGCGGCCTGCAGATGGCCCAGTCGCTCGAGTGGCTTGGCCTGATGATGATCGGCCTGGCCAAAAACGGCGCCGGCACCTGGGACATCGCCATGAATGTCGATATCGGCTGAGTTCTTTTTCGGTGATGGGCTCGGCGGCTGGGGCTACGACTAACCCCAGCCGCCGATGCTTGATCATTTCCGACCTAGTACCTCATTTCCACCGCCACATAAGCCCCAATCCCATCCCCCGGATACAACGACGCCGTATCCTGGCCCTTCGCGTCATACAACGGCTGCACTGCCGTCACGTACTTCTGGTTGGTCAGGTTCTTCACGTCCAGCGACACCTTCCAGTCCTTGCTCGGCGTCTCATACCCCACGTTCGCCCCGAAGATGGTGTAGGAGGGCGCATAGAAACTGTTCGCATAATCCACCGCCGTACGCGACGCCGATTGCACATTCACCCCGGTATAGAAGCCCGCCGGGTGCTGATACTGCAGCTCGCCCTGGTAGATATGCTTCGGAATCCCCGGCAACTGGTTGTCGCCGAAGGTCGGGTCGTGCCGGTAGTAGAAGTCGTTGTAGGTGTACACCTGGCGCAGGGTGACCTTTTCACCCGAGGTGTTCTCCCACAGGCGCGTATTCAAGCCGGCCTCGATGCCTTGGTGGATCGTCGGTGTGGCGTTGAAGGCACCGGTGATCGCCGCGGCAGTGGAGGTGGCCGGGATGATCTGCACGTTGAGCAATTCATCTTTCACCCACGAACGGTAGAGCGCCAGGCTGCCGTCGAAGATGCCCGACGAACCCTTGATGCCGATTTCCACGGTGTTGGCTTTTTGCTCCACCAGCGGCCGTACGTACGGCGTGGTCGGCCCGGAGCCGGAGTATTCCCACGACGCCGGTGGATCGACCGAGCGGCTGACGTTGGCAAACACTTGCAGTTGCGGGGTGAACTCATAACGCACGCCCAGCCGCGGTGCCAGGCTCCAGTTGTCGTAGGTCACGTCGCTCGGGTAAGTGGTGGTGTTGGCCACCAGCGCTTCCTTGACGTCGGCATGGCGGCGTACGTTGATCGCTGACACGCCACTGGTCAGCCACAGGCCGTCCACCAGTTCCAGGTCGTTGCCCACGGAGAACACGTGATCGAACGAGGAGCTGTAGTCGACGAACTTGCGCGTCTGTTTGTTGGCGAAGGTGGAGTCGACCTGGCCCTTGAGGTGTTCGGTGGAGGTGAAGGCCAGGCTGGAGCGGCTTTCGTGGCCGAACAGGGTGTCGCGGCGGTCGTAGTTGATCACCGCGCTCAGGTCATGCCAGTCCCAGTAGCTGGGGTTGCTCGGGCTGTTCGGGCTGTTGTTGTGGGCGTACTGGTAGTAGACGAAACCCACCGACAGGGTGGCGTCGTCGTCGAAGGTGTAGGTGGTCTTGCTGCCGGCCCATACGCTACCCGGGCGACGGCTGCCGGCGCCGCTGCTTTCGGCGGTGTCACTGGCGCGGTCGGAGTGGTGCTTGACCGCATCCAGGGTGGTGGCGCTCGGGTCGTTGTGGAACTCGTCGCGGTAACGCAGCATCACTCGGGTTTCGAGTTGCGGGCTGAAGCGGTAGCCAAAGTTGGCCACCACGCCCTGGCTTTTCGACAGGCTGTAGTCGCGGTAACCGTCGCTGCGGTAGTTGTCGGCATTCAGGTAGTAATCGAACGCACCTTCCACGCCACCGACGCTCAGGCTTTGTTTGTTGTAGCCGTAGCTTCCGGTTTCCGCCCGCACTCGCAGGCCGGGCGCGGTGTAGCCGGTCTGGTTGACGAAGTTGATGGCGCCGCCAAGGCTCAGCGCGCCGTACTGGAAGGCGTTGGCACCGCGCAGGATTTCGGTGTAGTTCACCCCCGAGCCGTTGAGGAATTCGTAGGGTGTACCGCCCGGCCCGGTGATCGGCAGGCCGTCGAACAGGAACTTGATGCCCTCACGGAAGTACCCCGGCGAGGTGTTGGCGCCCGATCCGCGGATGGAGATCTTGGCGGCGTCGTTGCCGCCGGTGGACTGCACGAACACGCCCGGCTGATAGGCGAGGGTGTCCTGCAAAGTGGCGGTCCGTCCCTTGGCCACTTGTTCGCTGTCGACCACGCTGGTACCGCCTGGCACTTCGGACAACTGACTTTTTGCCGCCTCAACGGGCGTGATTTTTTGTGCCTCTACCGTCACTGTTTTCAGCCGCGTCCCGGTGGCGGGCGTGACTTCGTCATCGGCTTGTACGCTGGCGGAAAATGCCAGGGCCGAGCCCAGTCCCAACATGGCCAGCCAAGTTGCCTGCCGCACGGCAAGTGTCAACTTTTGCAACTCTCCCCGAAAGATTGGATCCATTAAGCGTGTTCCTTGTGAATAGATAAATGAGCCCCAGCTTTCTATTCGAATAGTCATGCCTGTTTCGCTCTGAGCAGTTTCTGTGCCAACGCTATTTATCAAGGAATACGGTGGTTTAGTGGGGGTGAAGTGTTCTACCGGACACTTTGTTTTGAATCGATGTTTAATTCTCAACAGTCAACTTTTTTAACCGGTTTACTGTAACTGTCGCGAACGCAACAGTTGATAAGCAGTGTGTAAGGCAACCAACAACCCAGTGTGATATTGCGGGTATAAACATATAAGTATTTGGTAGCGAAAAGCCCTGTTTGTAAGGGGTATGCGCTTGTTTGTTGGTCAAAAAGGCATTTCTTGAAGACTGGCATGCTCACTGCATTACACCGTGTAGTTGCAAACTTTCAGAGTTCCTCAAAGGAAGCGTCATTGACAACCATCCTGAAACTTTCGGCGGTTCTTTCACTGTCCCTGGCGATCAATGCCTGTTCGCCGGCTGCGGCACCGAAACATGAAACGTCTGCGGCTGATGGCACGGTCACCAACGGTGTAGTGACTTATTCGGCGACGGACTTTCATGAGTCGTCACCGGGGCGTAGCGGTGGAACTTTGCGAGTCTCAGCCGCCTCCGACGCCGGCAGTTTCGATGTTCATGCACTGTCTAACGGCAATATCCAGTGGATGGGCCGGATTCTCTTCGATTGCCTGGTGTACCAGGACGAGCAGGGCAATATCAGCCCCTGGCTGGCCCGCTCCTGGGACATCTCCGACGACGGCAAGACCTACACCTTTCACCTGCGCGATGACGTGACCTTCAGCGACGGCGAGAAATTCAACGCCCAGGCGCTGCAAACCAACCTGGAGCACATGCGCGATCCGGCAACCAAGTCCCCGTTGGCAGCGGCCTATATCGCGCCGTATCTGGATGGCAAGGTCATCGACGACTACACCTTCGAAGCCCATTTGCGCGAACCCTATACGCCTTTCCTCGACGTCCTGGCGCAGTCCTGGCTGAGCATGATCTCCCCCAGGCAGATCCGCGAGGCGCCGAAGACCATCGCCGAACATCCCATCGGCAGCGGTCCGTTTACGTTGCAGAGCTACACCCGTGACCAGGGCGCAGTGTTCATCAAGCGCCCCGGCTACAACTGGGCGCCGCCGGTGACCCGTCACAAGGGTGAGGCATACCTGGACCGTATCGAGTTGAGCTACGTCCCCGAAGCCATGATTCGTTTCACTGCACTTGAGTCCGGCCAGTCGGATTTCGCCCTCGACGCCCCAGCCCAGAACGCCGCCGCCATCCGCGCCAACCCCAACCTGGTGATGCGCAGTCGGATTCGCAAGGGCAACCCCAGCCGCGGCATCGTGTTCAACGTTGAGCAGGCACCCTTCGACGACGTGCGAGTACGTCGCGCCGTGGCCAAAGCCGTCGACCGCGAAGGTCTGGCGTGGATTTCCGGCTTCGGCGAATACATCGCCAAAGCCGATTTCCTGGCGGCGAATACCCGGTTTTATCAACCCAACAAAGAGGCCCTGGCCTACGACGTCAAGGCGGCCAATACCTTGCTCGACGACGCCGGCTGGACAGGGCGCGACGCCCAGGGCTATCGGACCAAGGCCGGGCAGCGCCTGAAGGCGACCTTGTTGGCCTACAGCAGCCCGGCCTTTCCCGGCGGCGTTTCGGTGGCCATCCAGGC
Source organism: Pseudomonas sp. Z18(2022) (assembly GCF_036346535.1). NCBI lineage: Bacteria > Pseudomonadati > Pseudomonadota > Gammaproteobacteria > Pseudomonadales > Pseudomonadaceae > Pseudomonas > Pseudomonas sp. Z18(2022). The sequence continues at coordinate 45,488 of NZ_JAOTOA010000001.1, read as the reverse complement.
CGACCTGAAAAAAGTCGGCTTTGAGATGACCGTCGAGATGCTGCCGCTGACCCGGGTGATCGAGCGGCGCTATGCCGGGAAGTTCCAGGCGATGGCGGACGGTTACTGGCACACCAACACACCCGACGGCATGTTCGTGCTTTATCACAGCGAGTCCATCAGCACCGATAAAAGGATTGGCCAGAACGTTGGGCGCTTCCGTGATGCGCAGTTGGATCGAGTGCTCAGCGCCGCTCGCCAATCCCGCGATCCGGTTGAGTTGCAGGCGCTCTACGGCGAAGCACAAAAGCGCCTGACTGAAACCGTGCCGTCGGTGCCTTCGGTGGAAGCCCAGGTACTCACCGCCTATGGCCGACAAGTCCAGGGCGTGATTTTCGATACCTCCCACAACGTACCGTTCTTCACCAGCATCTGGCTGGACCGGGGGCAACCATGAGCCTGTTCAAATCCATCGCCTGGCGCCTGCTGGCGGGCATCGGCGTGCTGTGGGGCGCGGCGACGCTGACCTTTCTGGCCGTCAACTTCAGCGGCGGTGACACCGCGCTGGCGATCCTCGGTGGCCCGGATGCGATGCCCACCCCGGAGCTGTTGGCGCGGGTGCGGGCCGAGTACGGCCTGGACCAACCGCTGATCGTGCAATACGGCAATTATCTGCTGCGTCTGGCTCACGGCGACCTGGGCGAGTCCTACCGCCTGCGCATCCCGGTGCAGCAGGCGATTGCCGAGCAGATCGGCGCAACCATTCAATTGTCCCTTAGCGCCGCGCTGCTGGCGGTGGTGTTGGCGCTGGTGTGCGCGATCCTCACTGCCAACCGTTCGCGCTGGGTTCGCTCGGTTGCTTCAGGCAGCGAGCTGGTGCTGTCGTCGGCGCCTTCGTTCGTGATCGGCATGCTGCTGTTGCTGGTGTTTTCGTTTCATTGGCACTGGTTGCCGCCGTCCGGTTCGGTGGGCTGGCGCTCGTTGATCCTGCCCTCCGTTGCGCTGGCCTTGCCGGTGGCGGCGGTGCTGACCCAGCTGCTGCGCCAGTCTCTGGAAGACACCCTCGAACAACCCTTTATCGCCATGGCCCGTGCACGCGGCATGTCCGAAACCGCCGTGCGCCTGCGTCACGCCTTGCGCCACGCGCTGGTGCCATTGGTAACGCTGGCCGGGTTCGTGTTCGCCAGCCTGCTGGGCGGCGCGGTGGTGGTGGAATTGCTGTTTGCACGCCAGGGCATCGGGCGCTTGATGCTCGACGCCACCAGCAACAAAGACGTGCCGATGGTGTTGGGCGTGACCTTGCTCGCCGCCACGGTGTACGTGCTGGTGAACCTGGCTGTCGATTTGATCAACCGCTGGATCGACCCCCGGGCCAATCAAGCGTGAGTGCCTTTGAAGAAGGAAAAACCATGAGTGCTTCGATCCCCGCTGAAGTGAGTTATGCCGACTTGCACCAGCGTTTCGCCGACGTATTTGCACGGATAGCCGACACCGCCGTCGCCCGCGAGCAGCAGCGCGAGCTGGCCCACGATGCGGTGGCATGGCTGCGGGAAGCCGGCTTTGGTGCCCTGCGCGTGCCGCAGGCCCAGGGCGGCCTGGGTGCCAGCCTGCCGCAGTTGTTTCGCCTGTTGATTGAACTGGGGGAGGCGGATTCAAACCTGCCGCAGATCGTGCGTGCGCATTTCGGTTTCGTTGAAGGCCGGCTGTCCAGCCGCGACAGCGAGTCCCAGGATTACTGGTTCGCCAAAGTCGTCGACGGCGAACTGTGGGGCGCCGCCATGGCCGAGCGCACCGACACCACCCGCAACTCGGTGACCCTCAGCGCAGTCGACTCCGGCTGGCAGCTGGACGGTGAGAAGTACTACTGCACCGGCACGCTGTACGCCAACTGGATTGCCGCCGTGGCCCTGGATGGCGAGGACTTTGTCAGCCTTGCGGTGCGTACCGATGCGCCGGGTGTGACTGTCGAGGACGACTGGGACGGCTTCGGCCAGCGCCTCACCGGCAGCGGCACCACCCGCTTCAAGGCGGTCGACGTACCGGCCCGGCACATCGTGCGGCGCTTCAAGAAAGACGAGCTGCGTGCCGAGTCCTACCTGAGTGCCTTCTACCAACTGTTCCACCTGGCGACCCTGGCCGGCATCGCCAACGCGGTGCTGCGCGACGCCACCGAATTCGTCAAAGGCCGCACCCGTGCGTTTGGCGTGCCGGGGCAATCGAGTCCCAAGGATGACCCGCTGGTGCAGCGGGTGATCGGTCGCCTGTCGAGCCTGGCTTACGCGGCCCGCACTCAGGTGCTGGCCGTTGCCGAGGTGCTGCAGCAAGTGCACGACGCGGAGCAGGGCGGCTACGCCAGCGAACAGCATTACACCGAGGCCGAGATCCGCGCCTTTCAAGCCCAGCAGATTGTGCTGGAACAAGTGCTGGAAGCCACCACGCTGCTGTTCGAAGTCGGCGGCGCCTCTGCCACCAGCGAGTCGCGCCGTTTCGACCGCCACTGGCGCAACGCCCGCACCCTGGCCTCCCACAACCCGGCGATTTTTCGCGAGCGGGCGCTGGGCAATTACTACCTCAACGACGTCACCCCCAACGCCGCGTGGCGCAGCCTGCAAGCCGCCGACGCCGAGCAGCAGGCCGCCCGCGACGAAGCGAGTGCGGTATGAGCCTCCAACCCTTGAATAAAAAAGGATCACCCATGCGTTACCGCCAACTGGGCAACAGCGATATCCAAGTCAGCGTGCTGGGCCTGGGCACCATGACCTGGGGCCACCAGAACACCGAAACCGATGCCCATCAGCAGATTGATCTGGCGCTGGCCGAAGGCATCAACTTCATCGACACCGCCGAGATGTACCCCACGCCCACCAAGGCCGAAACCTGGCGCACCACCGAGCGCTATATCGGCAGTTGGCTGGCGGCCAGTGGTCGACGTGACGAGGTGATCCTGGCGAGCAAAATTGCCGGCCCGGCCCGTGACCCCAGCAGCCAGCAGCACATCCGCGACGGCCTCAGCCACCACGACCGGCGCAACATCGTCGAAGCCCTGGACGGCAGCCTCAAACGCCTGAACACCGACTACCTCGACCTCTACCAACTGCACTGGCCCGACCGCACCACCAACATCTTCGGCCAGCGCGAATACCCGTATCAGGCAGACAACCAGAGCGTGGCTATCGAGGAAACCCTGGCGGTGCTGGCCGATCAGGTCAAGGCCGGCAAGGTGCGGCACATCGGCGTCTCCAACGAAACCCCGTGGGGCGTCGCCGAGTTTCTCAAGCAAAGCGAACGCCTTGGCCTGCCGCGCATTGCCAGCGTGCAAAACCCCTACAGCTTGCTTAACCGCCTGTACGAGGGCGGGCTCTCGGAGTTCAGCCACCGCGAAGGCGTCGGCCTGCTGGCGTACTCGCCGCTGGCCTTCGGTGCGCTCACCGGCAAGTACCTGGGCGGGGCACGCCCCGAGGGCTCGCGATTGTCGGCGGTGTACCGCACCTTCAACCGTTATGACAGCGCCTCGGCCCAGGAAGCCATCACCGGCTACGTGGAAATTGCCCGGCAACACGGTCTGACCCCGGCCCAGTTGGCTCTCGCATTCATCATCGACAAACCCTTCGTCACCAGCGCGCTCACCGGGCAAACCAGCCTGGCGCAATTGCGCGACAACCTCGGCGCGCTGGACGTGAGCCTCAGCGACGAGATCAAGGCGCAGATCCAGGCCATCCACCAGCGCATTCCCAACCCCGCGCCCTAGTACCAGGAGCCTGGCATGACGCAAAGCATTGAAACGTTGAGCGGCAATCACCCGTTGCGTCTTGCCGGGTTTACCCAACTGCGGCCCGGGCTGTTGCTCGCCGGAGTATTTGTCGGGCTGTTGCTGCTGGCCGCTGTTTTTCCACAGTGGCTGGCCCCGTATGACCCGCTGGATGCCTCGGCGCGCCTGGCGTTCCAGGCACCGAGCAACGTGCATTGGCTGGGCACCGATGAGAATGGGCGTGACGTGCTCAGCCGCTTGATTTACGGCGTGCGCTCGTCGCTGTTCATGGGCCTGGCCGCCACCGCGCTGGGGCTGGCCTGGGGCACCTTGCTCGGGCTGATCGCCGGCCTCGGCCCGCGCTGGCTGGACGGCGCCTTGATGCGCGGGATCGACGTGCTGCTGTCGTTTCCCGACCTGTTGCTGGCGCTGGTGATCATCACGTTTTTCGGCCAGGGCACCGCCAACCTGATCCTTGCCGTGGGCATCGCCGGCGTGCCGCGGTATGCGCGGCTGGTGCGGGCGCAAACCCTCACGGTGCGCAACGCCGGCTACGTCGAATCCGCCGTCACCCTCGGCCAATCGCAGCTGGCGGTGGTGCTGCGGCACATCCTGCCAAATGCGTTCAAACCGGTGCTGATCCTCGCCACCATCGGCATCGGCGGTGCGATCACCGCCGGTGCCGCCTTGAGTTTTCTTGGCTTCGGCGCACCGCCGCCCGCGCCGGAGTGGGGCGGCATGCTGGCCATCGGGCGCAGCTTCCTGGCCAATGCGCCGTGGCTGGTGGCCTGGCCCGCCCTGATCATCACCCTGACCGTTGTTTCCATCAGTGCCATCGGCCGCGAACTGTTGCGCCGCAGCGAAGGAAAGCCCCTATGACGATGAATATCCATACCCTCGGCCCACTGGTCGACATCCGCGACTTGACCGTACGTTTCGGTCAGGCCGAACCGGTATTGCACGGTGTCAGCCTGCAGTTGCATCGCGGCGAATGCCTGGCGCTGGTGGGGGAGTCGGGCTCCGGCAAAAGCGTCACCGCCCGCACCCTGGCCGGCCTCACCGGCAAGGACGCCCACGTGCAGGCCGCCAAGCTGGCTTTCCAGGGCATCGACCTGCGCCAGCTCAACGAGCGGGCCTGGCAACAGCTGCGCGGCGCCAGCATCGGCTTTGTGATGCAGGATGCCCTCGGCGCGCTGGACCCGCTGCGCCGCGTGGGTGCCGAGATTGAAGAACCGTTGCACCTGCACACCGCATTGGGCCTGGAAGCGCGCCGCCTGCGGGTGCTGGAGCTGTTGCGGGATGTCGGCGTGCCGGAACCCGAACTGCGCGCCAGCCAATACCCCTGGCAGCTCTCCGGCGGTTTGCGCCAGCGTGCACTGATCGCCTCGGCCATTGCCTGCAACCCACGGCTGATCATTGCCGATGAACCCACTACCGCACTGGACGCCACGGTGCAGGCTCAGGTCATCGCGTTGCTGGAAAGCCTGCGCGGCGAACACAACGCACTGCTGATGGTCAGCCACGACCTGTCGGTGGTCTCGCGCCTGGCCGACCGCGTGGCCGTGATGCGCCACGGGGTGATCGTGGAGGAGGGCAGCACCGAACAGGTCCTGCAAGACCCGCGTCATCCGTATACGCAACTGCTGCTGCGGGCCGCCAAGGCCGTGCACTTCCAGCCCACCCGCCGACTGCTCACGGCGGTTGAACCCGAGCCTGCGCCCCAGGGCGAAGTACTGCTGGAAGCGCGCGAGCTGTCCAAGACCTTTGTCGGCCCCGACGGCAAAACCCGCACGGTGCTGAACCAGGTGTCGTTGCAACTGCGTCGTGGCGAGACGCTGGGGGTGGTGGGCGAATCGGGCTGCGGCAAGACCACCTTGACCCGCCTGATACTCGGCCTGGAAACCGCCGATGCCGGCGAGGTATGGATCAAGGGCCAGCGCTGGTCCGACCTCGACGCCAAGCAAAAACGCGAAGCCCGGCGTGCAGTGCAAGTGGTGTTCCAGGACCCGCTCAGCTCCTTCGACCCGCGCTACACCGTGCAACGTGTGCTGTTCGAAGCGCTGGTGGTGGCCGGTGTACCGCGGCATGCCCGGCGCGACCGCGCCCTGGAACTGCTGGACCTGGTGCGCCTCGATGCCAGCGCCTTGTCGCGCCGGCCCATCGAACTCTCCGGCGGCCAGCGCCAGCGCATCGCGATTGCCCGGGCCCTGGCTTGCGAGCCGCAGATCCTGATCTGCGATGAGCCGGTGTCGGCGCTGGACGTGTCGGTACAGGCACAGATTCTGGAGCTGCTCGACGACCTCAAGCGCCGCCTCGGCCTGGCCTGCCTGTTCATCTCCCACGACCTTGGCGTGATCAACCACGTCAGCGAGCGCGTGCTGGTGATGAAGGCCGGCGAAGTGGTGGAGTCCGGCTCGGTACGCGCCGTGTTCGACCGCCCGGCCCACGCCTATACCCGCGCGCTGATCGACGCGATTCCGACCCTTGAAACCGACTACACGCCAGTCCCGTTCTACCTGAACGTAGCGATCTGACGTCCTGGAAAAAGCATCTACGAAGGAGTGCTCCTGGTGCCCAAGCAACTGCACGTGAATTTGTTTGAGATGAACTGCGTCAGCCACATCGTCCATGGTTTGTGGGTACACCCGGACAACAACCGGCACCGCTTCAACGACCTGGACTACTGGACCGAGCTTGCGCAATTGCTGGAATACGGCACCTTCGACGGGGTGTTCCTGGCTGACGTGATCGGCACTTACGACCGCTTTCGCGACGGCCCCGAAACGTCCTTGCGTGAAGGCATGCAGATCCCCAGCAACGATCCGTTGCTGGTGATTCCGGCGATGGCCGGGGTGACCAAAAACCTTGGTTTCGGCGCGACCTTTTCCACCACGTACGAACCGCCGTTTGCCTTTGCGCGGCGCATGAGCACCCTTGATCACCTGACCAAGGGCCGCGTGGGCTGGAACATCGTCACCTCGTACCTGCCGAATGCGGCGCGCAATTTCGGGCACGACACCGAGGTGGTTCACGATCACCGCTACGAGATCGCCGACGAGTACCTCGACGTGTTGTACAAACTTTGGGAGGGCTCGTGGGACGACGATGCGGTGATCGTCGACCGCGAGCGGCGGATCTATACCGATCCGGACAAGGTGCGCTACATCAACCACGTGGGTGAGCACTTCAAGGTTGCCGGGCCGCACCTGTGCCAGCCTTCGCGGCAGCGTACGCCGGTGCTGTTCCAGGCCACCGGGTCGCCTGCCGGCATCGAGTTTGCGGGGCGGCATGCTGAAGTGGTGTTCACCGGTGGAAGTGATGCGCCGGAGGTGCGTGCGAATATCCAGGCCATGCGGCAGAAGGCGGTGGAGCATGATCGCGATCCGGCGGGGGTGAAGTTTATCGTCATGGCCGGGGTGATCGTCGGGCGGACCGATGAGGAGGTCAGTGCCAAGCTCGACAGTTATCGCAAGCTGGTGAGTGTCGAGGCGTCGCTGGCTCATGGGCAGTCTGCGATCGATTTGACGGCGTATCCGCGCGATACGTTGATCAGTGATCTGGTGAGTCTGCAGGTCAAGGGGTGGGAGAGTTTGAGTCGGTACAAAGCGGACTCCACCGTTGGGGCGGTATTGGCGCAGCTTGGTGGTTTTAATCGCGAGCGGTTTTTTGTGGCGGGTACGCCGACGGTGGTGGCGGACGCCATTGAGAAATGGCTGGATGAGGATGGGATCGACGGGATTAACCTGCGGCAGTATTTGTCGTTTGAGACGGCGCGGGATTTTATCGAATTGGTGGTGCCGGAGTTGCGTCGTCGGGGGCGGTTTCGTGAGCGGTACAACGAGGGGGAGACGCTGCGGGAGCGGTTGTTCGGGGCTGGGCGGGCGCGGTTGCCGCATGATCATTTTGGCGCGCGTTATCGGGATCCGGCGGCGTTGCTTCAGCCTGCTTTGCCGTTGCGGTTTTGAGAGTACATATCCGTTATTTAGGTAACGGCTACTTATGGTTTCGCTCTTACAGCGAGTCACTTTGCAAAAGCGGCAAAGTAACCAAAACGCTCTGCCCCGCCTGTCGGCGCCTCGCCTAGGCTCGGCGTTCCCTCACTCCGGGCTTGCTCCGCGGGCCGCCGCGACGGGGCGTCCCTGCCCCGTCGCGGCTAAACCGGCGTCCTGCCGGTTTACCCGCTCCTCAATCCCTGCGTTCGGCCTCGGGCTGAATGGGGCAGTCAGATCAAAAGCAAGATCAAGATCAACAGCACGGCGGCCTGAAAGCCGACCTGAGTGTTAAAAGCAAGATCCAGAGCGAAAGCAGAGCTGCTTTTCTGTGGGAGCTGGCTTGCCTGCGATGGCATCAACTGGGTGTACCTGATGCACCAAGGTGTCTGCATCGCAGGCAAGCCAGCTCCCACATGTTTGACCGTGCCCGCTCTGGCTTTTGATGTTGATCTTGCCTTTGCTTCACCACACTCAAGCCGGCCTGTAGGCCGCTGTGTTCTTGATCTGCTTTTGATCTTGATCTTAGGCGCCCCGTTAAACCACGCTGGCCGAACGCAGGTAGTACGGAGCGGGTAAACCGGCAGGACGCCGGTTTAGCCGCGACGGGGCAGGGACGCCCCGTCGCGGCGGCCCGCTTCGTGCTACCGGAGAGAGGGCACACCGAGCCCAAGCGAGGTGCCGAGTGGTGGGGCAAGAGCGTTTTGCTTACTTTTGCGCTTTTCAAAAGTGAGCCGCTGTAAGAGCGGAACCAATATCAGCCGTTACCTAAATAACGGATATGTACTCCCACCAAGGCCGAGCTGTTGCCTGACCAACACTTCCCACACACATTGTCGTTTTCCGCAATCCCCCAGCCCCCCAATCCCCCCTGTTTACAGGCCAAAAAACCCGGCATGCCTTGTGCAATGACCCAATCCCCGGACTTCAGGCCTCACCAATCATGCAAGAACCCGCCCCTTACCCGCGACGATCCAGCCCGCTGTTCCTTATCGGCACCGCCACACTCTGCGGCCTGCTCCTGGGCTGCGGCCAAAGCGGCCCCACCGCCACACGCAGTGACCAACCGGTAAAGGGCGGCACCCTGGTCTACGCCACCGACCGCGAACCCACCTGCCTCGACCCCCACGTGGCCGGCGACATGCCCCAGGTATTCGTCGCCCAGCAGTACCTGGACTCCCTGGTCTCAATGGACACCGACGGCCGCATCGGCCCCTGGCTCGCCAAAACCTGGGAAGTGTCCCCGGACGGCCTGACCTACACCTTCCACCTGCGCAACGACGTGCACTTCACCGACGGCACCCCGTTCAACGCCGCCGCCGTCAAGGCCAACCTCGACCACATGGCCAACCCCAAGACCCAGTCCAGCACCGCCGGCGGCTACATCCGCCAATACCGCAGCACCGACGTGCTCGACGAATACACCGCAGTGGTGCACCTGGCCACGCCTTACGCGGCGTTCCTGGAAGTGTTGGCCCAAGGCTTCCTCGGCATCGAATCCCCCACGGCACTGCTGCGCTCCCGCGACGTGAACTGCGAAAGCCCGGTGGGCAGTGGCCCGTTCAAGGTCGTGCGCTGGGACCGCCAAAGCCAGGTCGAACTGGTGCGCAACCCCGACTACAACTGGGCCCCGCCCACCGCCAAACACCAGGGCCCGGCGTGGCTCGACCGGATCGTCTGGAAGTTCATCCAGGAACCTTCCGTGCGCTTCGCTTCGTTGCAGGCCGGCGAGGTCGACGTGATCGAAGCGTTGCCGCCCGAATCCCACGAGGCCGCGCGGCGTAACCCGGACCTGACCCTGGTGATCGCCCAGCGCCCCGGCAACCCCACAAACGGCACGCTGAATATCACCCGTGCGCCGTTCGATGACCTGCGGGTGCGCGAAGCCTTCGTGCGCAGTTCCGACATCGAGGGCGCGCTGAAGAGTGTGTACTTCAACGAATTCCCCCGCGCCGGCGGCCCGTTGAGCCCGGCCACGCGCTTCTACAGCCCGGAGTTCCAGCACGCCCAGGATTACGACCCGGCCCGGGCCGCGCAGTTGCTCGACCAGGCCGGCTGGACCCAACGCGACAGCGAGGGCTACCGCACCAAGGATGGCAAGCGCCTGCAAGTCCACGTGGTGATGGGCAACCGCACGCCACCCTCGGAATACACCCTGTGGGAGCAGGTACAAGCCACCACCCGGCAGGCCGGCTTCGATCTGATCGTCGACCAGATGAGTGACGTGCAGGCCACCCAGCGCCAGGCCGACTGGGACTACGACATTCGCCTCGGCTACTGGAACACCAACACCGCCGACGTGCTGCGGATCATTTTCGGCAGTGAATTCATCCGCCCGGCGGGCGTCGGTGGCTACCACCAGAACACCGCCGGGTTCAGTGACCCGGCCTTCGACACGTTGATCCAGCAGGCCCTCACCACCCAGGACAGCGAGCAGCGACGGGCCCTGTATTACCAGGCGCAGAAAATCGCTTCCAGCCAGTACCTGCAACTGACCACCTACCCGCAAAGCACGCGGCTGGGTATCTACAAGACCACCCAGGGCGTGCGGCTGGAGCCGTCGCTGGCGGTGACCTATCTCTATGACGCATGGGTGAACAAATGAGCAGTCCATCACTTGCCAACCCACGGCGCGAGCGCCTGGCCCGGCTCGGCAAACGTGCGCTGTGGCGCCTTGCCGGCGGAGTGCTGGTGCTCTGGGCGGTGGCCACGCTGACCTTCTTTGCCCTGCGCCTGATGCCCGGTGATCCGGTGTTGGCGATCCTCGGGGGGCCGAGCGGCAACCCCAGCCCGGAAACCATCGCCGAAGCCACTCGCGAATATGGCCTGGACAAGCCCCTCGCGGTGCAATATGCGCTTTACCTCGGGCGGTTGGTGCAGGGTGATTTAGGGGTTTCCTATTCCCAGCACCTGCCGGTGACGCGCGTCCTCGCCGAACAATCCTGGCCGACCCTGGAACTGACCCTGACCTCTCTCGCCCTGGCCTGGGTTCTGGTGCTGGCGCTGACGGTACTGACGGCCGGGCGCCGCCGCTGGGTAGCCAGCCTGGCCTCGCTCGCCGAAACCCTGGCCGCCGCGCTGCCGCATTTCTGGCTGGGGATTCTGCTGCTGGCGGTGTTCGCCTTCGGCCTGCGGCTGTTCCCGCCGGCCGGCAGCGATGGCTGGCGCACCCTGGTGTTGCCGTCGTTCGCCCTGGCGATTCCGCTGGCGGGGTTTATCGCCCAGGTCACCCGTGAATCCCTGGATTTGACCCTCGACCAACCCTTTATCCTGACCGCCCGCACCCGTGGCCTGAGTGACTTCAACGTGCGCTTCAAACACGCGCTGCGCCACGCCGTGTTGCCGGGGATTTCGCTGTCGGGCTGGGCCATCGGCGCGCTGATCAGTGGCGCGGTGGTGATTGAAGTGATCTTTTCCCGCAAGGGCCTTGGCCGTCAGCTGTACCAGGCGGTGCAGGCACAGGACCTGCCGCTGACCATCGGCATCAGCCTGGTGGTCGCTGCCGGTTACGTGCTCGCCAACATTCTGGTCGACCTCCTGTACCTGTGGGTCGATCCTCGCCAACAGGAGATTGCGGCATGAGCGGCCTGACCCTCGAAACACCGCTGCCCGCGCTGCGGACTCAGCGCACCACCCGCACGCTGCGGCCCGGCCCGCTGTTGGCGATTACCTTTCTGCTGCTGGTGATTGCCGCGGCGCTGGTGCCGCAGTTGTTCGCCTACAGCGACCCGCTGGCCATCGTGCCCCGCGAGGCGTTTCATCCGCCGAGCTGGGCCCACTGGTTCGGCACCGATCAGTCGGGGCGGGATATCTTTTCCCGGGTAATCTACGGCACCCGCCAGTCGCTGTTCATCGGGCTTGCTGCCACCGCGATTGCCATGAGCATCGCCATCGTGCTCGGCCTGCTGGGCGGGCTGGGCGGCGCCCGGGTAGACCGTGGCGTGGGCTGGTTGCTGGAAGTGCTGTTTGCGTTCCCGAGCCTGATCCTGGCGTTGCTGTTCGTGGCGATCTTCGGCAGCGGCATCGGCCCGCTGATCGTCGCCACCGGGCTGGGCAGTGCACCGGGTTACGCCCGCATGGTGCGGGGCCAGGTGCTGGCGGTGCGCAACGCAGGCTACATCGAAGCCGCCCGCGCGCTCGGGCATCCGCCGCTGCGGATCATCCTGCGCCAGTTGCTGCCCAACGCCATGCGCCCGTTGATCGTGACCCTGACCATGGGCGTGGGCCAGGCGATTGTCTGGGCCTCGGCCCTGAGCTTTCTCGGCCTGGGCGCCCGCCCGCCGGCGCCGGAGTGGGGGACCATGTTGTCCATGGGCCGCGACTTTATCGCCAACGCCTGGTGGCTGACGTTCTTCCCCGGCCTGTTCATCGTACTCACCACCTTGTCGACCACGGTCACTGGCCGTTACCTGCAACAACGCCTGGAGGGCCGTCTTTCATGAGCGACCAGAAACGCTTGATCGTTGAAGGGCTGTCCATCGAGTTTGCCGGGCAGTCGGTGGTGCGCAACCTGTCTTTCACCCTGGAGCCGGGCAAGACCCTGGCGCTGGTGGGTGAGTCCGGTTCGGGCAAGAGCGTCACCGCCCGCAGCCTGATCGGCCTTGCAGGTGCAGGCGCCAAGGTCACGGCGCGCACCTTGAGCTACGCCGGGGTGGATTTGCTCAGCCTGTCGGAGCGCGGCTGGCGCCGTTTGCGTGGCAACGGCATCGGCTTTGTGCTGCAGGACGCGCTGGTGTCCCTCGACCCGTTGCGGCCGGTGGGCAAGGAAATTCTCGAAGTGCTGGAGACCCACCGCTGGGGCGACCGCCGCAGCCGTGGCGAACGGGTGATCGAACTGCTGGACCTGGTGGGCGTGCCCGAGCCGCAACTGCGCGCCCGCCAGCGCCCCGATCAACTCTCCGGCGGCCTGCGCCAGCGTGCGCTGATCGCCAGTGCCCTGGCGTTGAACCCGGGCCTGGTGATTGCCGATGAACCGACCACTGCACTGGATGCCACGGTGCAGGCGCAGATCCTGCAGGTGTTGCAGCAGATCAAGGCACGTGGTGATTCGCTGCTGATCATCAGCCATGACCTGGCGGTGGTCGCGCAACTGGCGGATGAGGTACTCGTTTTGCGCCACGGTGAAGTGGTGGAGCAGGGCCCGATGGATCAGGTGCTGCTCAACCCGCGCCACGCCTACACGCGCTCGCTGCTGGATGCAGTGCCCGCCGAACATGCCCGTGGCACGCGCCTGTCGCCGGAGCGCAGCAACGCTGCGGCGCAACCACGGCCGGGGGCGGATTCGCCGGTGTTGCTCAAGGCCTCGGGCCTGGGCAAACGGTATGTCGGCCCCGATCAACAGTCACGCCAGGTGGTGGACGGCGTCAGCTTCGAGCTGCGCGCCGGCCGCACCCTGGGCATCGTCGGTGAATCCGGCTCGGGCAAAACCACCGTGGCGCGCATCGCCCTCGGCCTGCTGCAACCGGATGCCGGCGAGGTGCGTTTTCTTGATCAGCCGTGGGCAGCGGCAGGCGCCGAACGGGTCGAGGAGAAGCCCCGGCGTTTGCATCGCCGCGACATCAGCGTGATCTATCAGGACCCGCTGAGTTCGTTCGACCCGCGCTGGACGGTCGGGCAGATCCTCAGTGACGCGCTGGACGTTGCCGGTATCGACGCCGAGCAACAGGCGGCCCGCGTGACACAGTTGCTCGACCAGGTACGCCTGGCGCCGCAATTGGCCGAGCGCCGACCGTTGCAACTGTCGGGCGGCCAGCGCCAGCGCGTGGCGATAGCCCGGGCAATCGCCAGCAACCCCAAAGTGATTATCTGCGACGAGCCGGTGTCGGCGCTGGACGTGTCGGTGCAGGCCCAGGTGCTGGACCTGCTGGCCGACCTGCAAGCCTCGCTGGGCCTGGCCTACCTGTTTATCTCCCACGACCTCGGCGTGATTCGCCACGTCAGCGACGAGGTGCTTGTGATGCGCCACGGCCAGGTGGTGGAAAGCGCCAGCGTCGAGACGTTGTTTGAATCCCCTCAACATGAATACACCCGGCGCCTGTTGGGCGCAGTCCCGCGCCTGCCCGGCAGCGGTACGAAGCTGGTAGTGCCGGCCCTGGAGCCGGAACACCCCGGCTGGCTGTTTGATGAATCGCGCCTGTGGAAAATCGCCATCTAGACCTGAATCAAGGAAGTGCCATGAGCAAGTTGTCTGCTGTACCCAAGCCGCCGGTTGTGACGGTGGCCGAACTGAACGCCCGCGCCGACCGCATCCTGCCGCAGATCGCCGCCGGTGCCGCGCAACGCGAACGCGACCGCCAGCTGCCGTATGAGGCGGTGGCGCAGATCGCCCAGGCCGGGCTGTTTACCGTGCGGATTCCCAAGCGTTTTGGCGGCGCTGGCGGTTCGGTCAAGGACGTGATTGCCTTGCTGATTCGCATCGCCTCGGCCGACTCCAACGTGGCCCAGGCATTGCGCCCCGGTTTCGGGTTTGTCGAAGGCCTGCTGGCGTCCCGCGCCGAAGGGGCGGAGGAGGAGCGCGAGCGTTGGTTCGCACGCTATCTGCAAGGCGCCGTGATCGGCAATGCCGGTTGGGAAGTCGGCGGCGCCAACGGTTCCATCAGCGCGCGCATCGTGCGTGACGGCGAGCACTTTCGCGCGTCCGGCAGCAAGTACTACAGCACCGGTTCGTTGTACGCCGATTGGGTCAGTGCCGTCGCCCTGGACGAGAATGACCAGCCTGTCTCTTTCATCCTGCCCCGGGACCGCCAGGGCCTTGAGCTGCTGGATGATTTCGATGCCATGGGCCAGCGCCTGACCGCCAGCGGCACCACCCATCTGCATGACGTGCAGGTGTTGGCCAGCGAGATCCGCACTCGCACGGTCGAGGAAGGCAAGCGCACGATTGTCACGCCGTTTCTGCAGGTGTTCCTCGCGGCCGTGCAGGCGGGTATCGCACGCAATGCGCTGAATGACGCGGTGACCTTCGCCAAGGAACATGCGCGGCCCATCAAGCACAGCAGCGCCACGCGCTCGGTGGATGACCCGTATGTAGAGCTGAGTGTGGGCGACGTGTCGGCCCGGGCTTTTACCGCCGAAGCGGTGGTGTTGCACGCGGCCGACTCCATCGACCGCGCCTGGGCTGCCGACCTGGATGCGGTGGCCGTCGACCAGGCCGCAGTGGATGTGGCGCAAGCGCAATACATCGCGGCCGAATCGGCACTCAAGGCTGCAGAGCTGGTGTTCGACGTGGGTGGCGCGTCCACTACCGGCCGTGCCCATAACCTCGACCGGCACTGGCGCAACGCGCGCACCGTGGCCAACCACAATCCCCGGCACTGGAAGGCCGCGGCCGTGGGCGCCTGGCAGCTCAAGGGCACGCCGCCACCGACCTCGGGGCTGTTTTGAACAAAGCCCTCGACCTTTCACACCCTTTGGGCGAGGTGGGCACCGGGCACGCGCGACGGGTACCGATGATCATCGGCTGTGCGCTGTTCATGGAACTGATCGACGCCACGGCGGTGCTCACGGCGCTGCCGCAGATGGCCCAGGATTTCGGCGAACCCAGCGTGCGCATGAACCTGGTGGTGTCGCTGTACCTGCTGGCGGTGGCGCTGTTTGTGCCGGTCAGCGGCTGGGCGGCCGACCGCTTCGGGCCGCGCCGGGTATTTATCAGCGCGATTGTGCTGTTCACCCTGGCGTCGGTGGCGTGTGCCTGCTCGGGCTCGCTGCTGCAATTGTCCCTGGCGCGTCTGGCCCAGGGCGCTTCGGGGGCGATGATGGTGCCGGTGGGGCAGGTGATCCTGCTGCGCTGGTCGGCACGGGAAAACCTGCTGCGCGCCATGTCGTACCTCACGGTGGCGGCGCTGGTGGGGCCGTTGCTCGGGCCGCCGCTGGGCGGGCTGCTGGTGACGGTGTTGTCGTGGCACTGGATCTTCCTGATCAACCTGCCGATTGGCGTGCTCGGGGTGATCCTGGTGCTGCGCTACATCCCGGATTATTCCGGGGCGCCCGGCCAGCCATTGGACGTTCCCGGCCTGTTGCTCAGCGGTGTGGCGCTGGGTGGTCTGGTGTTCGGTTTCGAGGTGCTGGGCCACGGCCTGTTGCCGCGACAGTGGGCATTGCTGCTGATTGGAGGCGGGCTGTTCAGTGCCTGGCTGTATGTCCGGCATGCGCGGCGCACGGCGCACCCGTTGATCGATTTTTCACTGCTGAAAATCCCGACGTTTGCGGTGAGTTTCTGGGGCGGCAACCTGATGCGCATCGGCAGTGCGTCACAGCCGTTTTTGCTGGTGCTGCTGTTTCAGCTGTGTTTCGGGCTTAACCCGTTGCAGGCCGGGCTGTTGAGTGTTGCCGGTGGCGTGGGTGCGTTGCTGATGAAGATGCTGGCGGTACGCATCGTCAGCCGCTTCGGTTTCCGGCGTACCTTGATCAGTAACGCCGTGCTCACAGGTGCAACCATCCTGGCGTGCAGCTTGTTCGAGGTATCAACGCCTTACTGGATTGTAATACTGGTGTTATTTGGCAGCGGGATCATTCGCTCGCTGCAATTCAGCACCCTGGGGGCGCTGACCTACGCCGACGTGCCGCCGGAGCAGTCCAGCCGCGCCAGCAGCCTGTCGGCGATGACCATTCAACTGACCTTGAGTCTGTCGGTGGGCATCGCGGCGGCCTTGCTCGGCTTGATCATGGCCGTGCGTGGGCATGCCACGGTGGAGCAGGGCGATATCGCCTGGATCATGGCGGGTGCCGGATTGCTGTGTGCATTATCGGGGTTGGTTTATCGCAGGCTGTCGCCGCAGGCGGGCTCGGCGATTTATGCAAAACGCGCAGAGGGTACTGGATGATTCGCACGGCACGTATCGAAGATGCAGGTGACATTGCCTGGGTGCATATTCGCAGTTGGCAGGAGGCTTATCGTGAGCTGATGCCGGCGGATTACCTGGCTTCGCTGGAAGCGACACAGCCCAGGCGCGAAGCCTTTTGGCGGCAGTCGATCGAGCAGGCAAACGAGGCTGTATTTGTCGCGGAGGTCGAGGGGCGTGTGGTGGGCTGGATTGCGGTGAGCCCGAGCCGTGATGAGGATGCGGATTCTGGAAAAACCGGTGAAGTGCAGGCGGTGTATGTGCTGGCCGAGCATTGGGGGACCGGGGTGGGCAGGGCGCTGTGGCTCAGGGGCCTGGAGCATCTTGCGAGCCAGGGCCTGGAGACGGCGACGTTGTGGGTGCTGGCTGAAAACCGGCGGGCAGTGCGTTTTTACCAAAACGCCGGTTGGATAGCGCAGGCCGAATCAAGCCGGACCCTCACCCGGGGCGGTCGTGAGCTGGAGGAAATTCGCTACCAATCGCAAACGTAACACTGAACCTGTGGTGAGGGAGGTTGCTGTGGTGAGTACGCTTGCTGTGGAGAGGGAGCTGCTGTGGAGAGGGAGGTTGCTGTGGAGAGGGAGCTTGCTGTGGAGAGGGGCTTGCTGTGGCGAGGGGCTTGCTGTGGCGAGGGAGCTTGCTCCCGCTGGAGTGCGAAGCGCTCCCAGGATTTTGGGGCCGCTGCGCAGCCCAGCGGGAGCAAGCTCCCTCGCCACAGCAAGCTCCTCGCCACAGCAAGCTCCTCTCCACAGCAAGCTCCCTGCTACAGCAGCTCCCTGCCACAGCAAGCCCCCTGCCACAGGTGATTCGGTTGTCTGTTCCATTTGCTGACCATCAAGCACCAACGGTGCCATTTTTGCCTGAAAGCTGCGCGGCCACAGGCGTCATTCAGGAATGCCATAGGCCATGAGCTCGTCTTTTTCATCGTTTCGCACCTGGGATGTCCAGCACTTGCCGTCGACCCCGGCGGCCTTTGTGCGGCATTTCATCGGTCATTTCAAAGGGTGGTACCTGGCGATTCTGCTGCTGCAGATTGCCGCCGTGGTGTGTTCGATCCTGATTCCCTGGGGCCTCGGGCAGATCACCCGCACCGTCAGCAACGGGCTGGACGCGGAGCGGGCGTTTGAGGTGCTGCGCTGGCCGTTGACGCTGTTTGCGGTGCTGCTGGTGTGCGAGGTGTTATTCACCCGTGCAGCGGCAGGCTGCCACATCCATGTGTTGCCGTTGCAGCGGCGCACAGTCACCCACGTGGTCTTCGCCTATCTGCAACAGCACTCCCACCGTTTTATCAGCAACGAGTTCGCAGGCGCCCTGGCGCACCGGGTGTCCGAGGTGACGCTTGGCGTAAACCAGACCCTGAGCATCCTGCTGTTCGACCTGATCCCGCTGCTGGTAACGCTGAGCCTGGCGACAGCGCTGCTGTGGACGGCTTCGCCGCTGTTGGCGCTGTTCATGGCCGGCTGGTCGCTGGCGTTTATCGCCATCTGTTACCTGCTGGCGCGGCGCAGTCATCCCCTTGCTCAACAGTATTCGGCCGCCCGCAGCACCAGCACCGGCAAGGTGGTGGATGCAGTGTCCAACCTGGCCAATATCCGCCTGTTTGCCCGGCATGCGTTCGAGCACAGTTACCTGGGCACCTTCCTCGACAAGGAGGTGACCGCCGCTTACCGCTCACTCGGCTACATGGAGCGCATCCGCTGGTTCCAGACCAGTTGTGGCGTGGTGCTCAAGCTGGGGCTGTTGCTGCTTGCCCTGTACCTGTGGCGCAGTCACCGCATCGATATCGCCGCGTTTGTGATGTCTACCAGCTTGTCGCTGTTGATCATCAGTGACGTGGGCAACCTGTCGCGGCGCTTTCTTGAATTCTTCGAAGCCACCGGCAATATCGCCAACGGCGTGCGCACCCTGATTCGCCCCCACGAAGTCATCGACCAACCCGGTGCCAAGACGTTGCAGGTCAAGCGCGGGGATATCGAGTTTCGCGACGTGGGCTTCAGCTATGGCAGCGGCCGGCCGATTTTCGAGCAGTTGAATATCGTCATCCCCGCCGGCCAGAAAGTCGGCCTGGTGGGCGCTTCGGGCTCCGGCAAGTCGACGCTGCTGAGCCTGCTGCTGCGCCTCTACGACGTGCAGCAAGGCCAGGTGCTGGTGGACGGCAAGGACGTGCGCGATGTGACCCAGCATTCGCTGCACCAGCAGATCGGCCTGATTCCCCAGGAGCCCGGCCTGTTCCACCGCAGCATTCGCGAAAATATTCATTACGGCCGCCTGGATGCCTCGATGGACGAAGTCGCCGAGGCCATTCACCGCGCCGGCGCCAGTGAATTCATCGACAGCATGGAACACGGCTACGAGTCGTTGGTGGGCGAGCGCGGGGTCAAGTTGTCCGGCGGCCAGCGCCAGCGCATTGCGATCGCCCGGGTGTTGCTGAAGAACGCGCCGATCCTGGTGATGGATGAAGCCACCTCGAGCCTGGACTCCATCACCGAGCGCTTTATCCAGGACAAGCTCGACGAAATCATGGAAGACAAGACCGTGCTGGTGGTCGCCCACCGGCTGTCCACCGTGGCCCATCTGGACCGGATCCTGGTGTTCGACAATGGTCGGGTGGTCGAGGACGGCAGCCACGAACAACTGCTGCGCCAGGGCGGGCAATACGCGCGGTTGTGGAGTCGCCAGTTCAGCGATGCCCTGGACGAAGCGGTGCTGTGATCAGGCGGCGTACCGAGTACGCCGCCTGTGGGGTTCAGATCGACAGGTGCAGCACCCGGTCATCCTTGGCGTTGGCCAGGGGCCGGCGCTTGTTGACCTTCAGCTCACCCAGATTGATCAGTAAGGTGCGGGTCACGTTGCGGCTCAACCCCAGCAACTCGGCGGTGTGCACCTGGTTGTGGTGGCACAGCCGGTAGGCGGCGGTCAGCAGGCTGCGCTCGACCTGTTCGTGGAGGTTGTCGATCTGCTCCTCGAACAGCCGCTGGAAGGCCTGCTCGAGCAGGTCATGGGCGGTGGTGCTGTCTTCCTGGCGTTCGATACGCAGGTTGGACATGCGCAGGTCATCGGCCTGGATCACGCCGTCGCGGCAGATCAGCAAGGTGTGGTGGATGACGTTTTCCAGTTCGCGGATGTTCCCCGGCCAACTGTAGGTGGCCAGCCGTTGCTCGGCGTCCTTGCTCAGGATGACCTCGCCATACCCCA
Organism: Pseudomonas sp. Z18(2022); assembly: GCF_036346535.1. Classification (NCBI taxonomy): domain Bacteria; kingdom Pseudomonadati; phylum Pseudomonadota; class Gammaproteobacteria; order Pseudomonadales; family Pseudomonadaceae; genus Pseudomonas; species Pseudomonas sp. Z18(2022). The sequence goes on along the minus strand of NZ_JAOTOA010000001.1, from coordinate 25,737 downwards.
GGCGGCGGGTGTAGGTGTCGATGAAGTACTGCACCAGCGGCAGGATATCGCCGGGGCGGTCCCGCAGCGGGCTGAGTTCCAGGTTGACCACGTTCAGGCGGTAGAACAGGTCCTCGCGAAAATGCCCGGCGTTGATGGCTTTTTCCAGCTGCACGTTGGTGGCGGCCAACACCCGCACATTGATCGGAATGCTTTTGCGCGAACCCAGGCGCACCACTTCACGTTCCTGCAACACCCGCAGCAGCTTGACCTGGATCGACATCGGCAGGTCGCCGATTTCATCGAGGAACAGCGTGCCGCCGTTGGCCTCTTCAAACCAGCCGGCCTTGGCGCCGAGGGCGCCGGTGAACGCGCCTTTCTCGTGGCCGAACAGTTCGGCTTCCACCAGGGATTCGGAGAACGCGCCGCAATTCACCGCCACGAACGGCTGTTCCTTGCGGCCGCTGAGGTTGTGGATATGCCGCGCCACCAGCTCTTTGCCGGTGCCGGTTTCGCCGATGATCAGCACGCTGGCTTCGCTCGGCGCGACTTGTTGCACATGCTTGAGCAAGGCCTTGGACCTGGGGTCTTCAAACACCTGTGCGGTGGCGCGGATGGAGGTGGCAAGGGCGGGCGAGGGCGGTAAGGTCAGCAGTTGCATGGTAATCCCTATGAATAAAAAGTCGGGATGGGCGGGGTACCGTTCAGTGCCCATTCGCCCAGTTCATGAAGCTTGTAGTCCAGCGGGTCATGCAGGCTCTGGGTGCGCAGGTTGCGCCAGTGCCTGTCGAGGGCCACCGAGGCGTTGGTCGCCCGTGCGCCGGTAACCTCGAAGACCTTGCTACACAACTCCAGGCCGTTGCGGCTGGCAGCGACTTTGGCGGTGGCGATGGCAATGGCCGCTTCCCCGCGTTCCTCGCTGGTCAGTGCCGGCCCCTTGGCCCATGCCGCGTCCAGCACCTGGCCGGCGCGCTCCACCAACAGGCGGGTGCTTTGCAGCGCCACCCAGAAGTCGCCGTAATGACTGAGGATGTAAGGGTCCTGGGTGCTGTGGCTGGCGCTGGAGCGGAACCACGGGCGGGCTTCTTCCAGGGTGTACTGGCGCGCCTCTTCGAACGCGCCTTCGGCGATGCCGAGGAAGATATTCGCGAAGTGCAGTTGCGCAATCAGCGGGCGCAGGCAGGCAAATGGCGTGCTCAGCGGGCCCGGGTCCAGCAGCAGGTCGGACTCTTCCACACGTACGCGCTTGAAGGTCACGCTGCCGCTGTCGGTCTGGCGCTGGCCCATGTTGTTCCAGTCGTTGTGCAGGATGATCCCGCTGCGGGCACTGGGAATGGCCGCGATCAGCAACTTGCCGCCGGCGCTTTCGTCGATGGCCGAGGCGATCAGCATTTCCGAGTCGTTGGCCCCGGAGCAGAAGTTCTTCTGCCCCGAGAATTCCCTCCAGCCGGTGTGGCGCTTGACCACCGTGCGGGTGTCCAGCGGGTTCAGGGTGTTGCCCCAGAACCAGTTGTTGCTGGCCGTCAGGCTGAACCAGGTTTGCCACTGTGCGGGCGTGGCGAACAACCGGACGGTGGCGAGCATCAGGTGATGAAAACCGAATACGTGGGCGATGGAGCTGTCGACCCGGGCGAATTCGCGCACCACTTCGAAGGTTTCCGACCAGTTGGCGTCCAGCCCGCCGAATTGCCCGGGAATGCTCAGGGACAACAGGCCGCTGCCGCGCAGCTTGTCGCGCTCGGCTTTGGGCGTGCCGCCGCTGGCGTCGCGGTCGACGGCGGTGCGGGCGAATTCGCTCGCCAGGTCACGGGCAATCTCCAGCGGCGTCCTGCGGGTGCAGAGTAAGTTGGCCGTCACGTGAATACCCCATTTAATTAATTTCCCTGAATGTTGGATGGAGCAAGACTCATACCAAGTAATAGTGGGCCGATAACTTGCGCTTTCTTATGGGTGTGCAAGAACGAAGAGTGTCGGATATGCAACTTTTGTTGGTCCGCTGTTGGGATTTGCACAGTTGGGTCCGAGGCTTGTGGGGCGGGGCTTTGGTTATGCTTTTATCGATTAAACATATAATTGAATGTGTTTTTTAAGCGTTGTTGTGAATCGAACATTTCACCAGCAAAGTGTTGCGCCAATGGCGGTTAAATTACGCGCTGGGCCAGCGTTTATTGATGTTTTGACGTGGCACGAACCCTGCAAAGTTGAAAACAGAGCGCGACTATACGAATAGATGCTCCAACTAATTAGAGACCCCAGGAGTATTGAGTCCATGCGGCAACTGTTTGAACCACGCGCTCGTCGTTTTGAGTCACTGGCCACCGCGTCCAGCCTTGGCGTGCTGTTGATGCTGATACACGGTGCGGCTGTTGCCGCCCAGACAGACCCCACCCTGGCCACGGTGGTGGTCACCGGCGCCGAAGCCACCGAAGCGCAAAAAGCCGAGAAGCAACTGGCCAAGGTGCCCGGCAAAACCGCGGTGATCGACAACCGCAAGATCGAGCAGGGCCGGGCGGCGAATGCCGAAGACGTGCTGGCGTTGCAGCCGGGGGTCTTCGCCCAGGCCACCAGCGGCTCGGGCGCCAACAAGATTTCGATCCGTGGTTCGGGCCTCAACACCTTCTACCAAGGCTATGTGCTGGGGATCAAATTTCTCTACGACGGCCTGCCGTTGACCGGCCCGGGCGGCACCCAGGAAGACATGCTGGACATGGCCTCCGTGGACCACACCGAGGTGCTCTATGGCGCCAACGCCTTCCGTTATTCGGCGTTGTCACTGGGTGGCGCGATCAACTTCGTGAGCAAGACCGGCCGCACCGATCCGGGCAACTACGCACGCTTCGAAGCCGGCAGTTTCGGCTACCGCAAGCAGCAACTGAGCACCGGCGGCGTGGACGGCGACAACGACTACTACGTCAGCATCCAGCACAACGAGCGTGACGGTTATCAGGACAACACGCCGAACAAAGGGCAGGGGATCGTCGCCAACTTCGGCCACGTGTTCAGCCCGCAACTGGAGACGCGCTTCTACATTCGCTACAAGGAAGAAACCCTCAGCCAGGGCAACACCCTGACCAAATACCAGCTCAAGCACGACCCCACGAGCAACCTCGTGCCCATCGGGCGCAAGAAGGACGGCTCGACCCTGCTGGGCAGCACCACCACCTACACCTTTGACGACAATGCCAAGCTCGAAGTCGGCCTGGGCTACAACGACTACCCGCTGGACAACGGCTGGCGTTATTCGCCAACGCCCCAGGAATGGCGCTCCCAGGACGTCAACCTGACCCTGCGCTACCTGCGCACCGCCGACACCTTCTTCGGCCTGCGCAGCGACAGCAGCGTGACCTTCAGCAACACCCTGGCGTACCTGGCCGATGTGAAATCCCACAGCAAGGCCACCGGCATCACCCAGCAGAAAACCAACTACACCGGCTCCCGGGACACGGTGTTTTCCCTCGGCAACGAACTGCAACTGAATGACCGTACGTGGCTGTCCACCGGGCTGTCGCTGATTGATATCAAGCGCAAGGCACAGATCGAATACAGCACCAGCACCAATACCAGCGCGTTCCCCAGTGGCGTGGAATACGACGAGACCGACGTCGCGCCGCGCATCGGCCTGCGTTATCAGCTGACCCCGGAATTCGAAGTGTTCGGCAACGTCAGCCGCTCGGTGGACCCACCGGTGACCTGGCAGTTGGGCAGCACCGGCACGCCGTATATCCGCGATGTGCGGCCACAAAAAGCCAACACCGTGGAGTTCGGGATTCGCGGCAGCCACGGTATTTTCGACGGGAGCCTGACGGTCTACCGTTCGTGGGTGCAGAAAGAATTGCTGTCGGTGGTGGTGCGCCAGGCAACCGCTACCCAGGACCAACTGGTGGCCACCTCCAACGGCAGCGCGACCATTCACCAGGGCATCGAAGCCGGCTTGAATGCGCAGCTGTGGGACGGCGGCAATGGCGACACGGTGACCCTGCGCCAGGCCTACACCTTCAACGACTTCCACTACCGCAATGACTCGGTGTTCGGTGACAACCAACTGCCGGGCCTGCCACGGCAGGTCTACCAGGCTGAATTGGAATATCGCCAGGGCAGCGGTTTCTATGCGCAGCTCAACGCCCGGGCGGCGTCCAGCTATTACGTCGACTTTGCCAACTCACTGAGTGCGCCGTCTTACACGTTGTGGGGCGCGAAGGTGGGCTATGAGGCACCGAGCAAGAAGTGGGAAGTGTTCGTCGATGCGCGCAACCTGACCAACAAACGCTATGCCACGGCCACCAACACCGCGTATGACGCCAAGGGCCAGGATTCGGCCAACTTCTATGTGGGGGATGCGTTCAACGTGACCACTGGGGTCGCGTTTCACTTCTGACCGCAGGCCGGCGCTCTAACGAACAAAGGAAATCCTGTGGGAGCTGTCGAGCTTTAGCGAGGCTGCGATGGCGTCAGCACAGTCAACATGGATGTTGCCTGGCCCACCGCTATCGCAGCCTCGCTAAAGCTCGACAGCTCCCACATTTGATTTTTGTTGCGTCCAGAAACCTAGTTCTGCGGCCGCTGCTTGGTCGAATCCAGCTCGGCCTTTTTACCGGTGCTGATCTCGGTGATCTGCGCCGACTTGGCAATCGCAAAATCGAAGGTGTCCTGCATCTTGGCGATCGCATCGGTGGCCGTGCCGTTCAGGCCACCGTTGGCCGCCCAGTCGAAGTTCCATACGCCGGAGAGGTTATCGGCACCCGCCACGTCATGGGTTTCGATGGCGGTGAACACGTCGGGGTGGCGCTCCATATACTGGGCCGCAGCGCTCACATCGGCGGGCACCTTGCCCGAGGCATTGCTGGCCAGTTGCGAAAGCTCTTGCTTGGTAATCGCCGACTTGCCCGACTGGCGCATGTAATCAGCGATCACCTTGCTCGACTTGGAAATATTCAACTTGTCGTCGAATACCGACGTCGAGGCTTTTTGAGTAGTCGGTCCGCCACCGGCGGGTGTTACGGTAGTAGACATCGGCGCTGCTCCCTCAATGGAATGGATGACATCGGCGCCGACGTTAGCATGGGCAATTGGCCATTTATCGCCGGCTTCACAACAATTCGCAGCGGCCGGAAAATTTCACAGGGTTTCGCACAGGGAAGCGATGGTGTTCAGGACGAAGCAGGGGACACACCGGTTTGCCGGGTTTTTCATCAGCCGCAATTTTTCATTGTTATGGCTGGGCCAGGCGCTCTCGTCCTTCGGCGAGTTTGTGTTGGAGAGCACGGTCATCGTCTGGCTGGTGACCGACCTGTTCCGTGACAGCGCCTTTGTGCCGAGCGCCGTTGGCCTGGCGGTGGCGGCATCGGCGCTTCCGCGGGTGCTGGTGGCACCCTTGGCGGGCGCCTGGGTCGATCGCCTGCCTGCGCTCTACGTGATGATCACGGCTGATGCGATCCGGGTTATCAACTTCCTGATCTTTATCCTGATCTATTCGCTGTCCGGACCGGACCCGATGCAGGTATTCGCCGGTGTACTGCTGTTGCTGGTGCTGAACAGCAGCGCCGCGCAGTTCTTCAACCCATCCCGCCAGGCGATCATGCAAGTGATCATTCCCGTTGAGCGTCGGGTGGAAGCGTCGGCCAAGACGATGTTTTCCCTGACCGGCATTTCGGTGCTTTCAGCCTCCGTGGGCCCGGCCTTGTTTGTGTGGGTGGGGCCGATCTGGGCGTTGCTGATCAATGTGCTGGCGTTCAGCTGTTCGGCGCTGTGTATCGTGGCCACCCGGGGCTTGCGCGCCGCATTACCGGTCGAGCGCGCCTCATTCTGGCGTGGACTGTTGGACGGCCTGCGGTTTTGCTGGGGGCACCCGTCGATTCGGACCCTGCTGACCGGTGTGGCGTTGTACGGGGTTTCCCTCGGCATCAACAACGTCGTCCTGTCGTTGTATGCCTTCAAAACGTTGGGCCTGAGCCCGCGTGAATATGGCCTGGTGCTCGCCGCGTTCCCCGTCGGCGGGCTGGTGGCGGCCTTGCTGGTGCGGCCGTTGTTGAGGGCCTTGAGCATTCGCCGGGCGTTTACCGTGGCGCTGCTGTGCCTGGGGTTGAGCTACCTGGGCTACGCGTTGCATCCGCCGTTTTACCTGGCCTGGGCGCTGATGTTCTGCTGCGGGCTGTGCTTTTCGGTGTTTGCCATGGTGCAGGGGCCGATGCTGCAAGAGGCCGTGCCGGCGGGGTATATGGGCCGGGTGTCGGCGACGGTGACGCCGGTGCTGGCCATTGCTTCGTTGACCGGCACCCTGGCGTGTTCCCAGACGCTCAACCTCGTGCAAGGCGCGGATGTGTACGGTGACTACATTGTTATCGCGGCGGGCCTACTGCTCACAGGCGGTGGGTTGATGCTGCTCGGTGAGCGGGCCGGGAAACAGCGGGTCACCCTGTCAGAGTGATTCACCCGCATCCAGCTTGGCCAGCAACCTCTGGCCCCGGTTCCAGAGCGCGTCCTGTTTGGATTCAGGCATGCGATCGAGATTTTTATACAGCATGGCCATGCGTTGATTGCCCCGCAGCCGGTCGCCGTGGCGCATCAGGAAGTGCCAGTAAAGCGAATTGAACGGGCAGGCATTCTCAGCGGTGCTTTCAGTGACTTTGTAGGCACAGTCGCGGCAGTAGTCCGACATGCGCTTTATATATTGGCCGCTCGCGCAATACGGTTTGGACCCGAGGTAGCCGCCATCGGCATGCATCACCATGCCCAATGTGTTGGGCAGTTCGACCCAGTCGAAAGCGTCCATGTAGATCGCCAGGTACCACTCGCATATCTGGCTGGGCACGATGCCGGCCAGCAGGGCGAAATTGCCGGTGACCATCAGCCGCTGGATGTGATGGGCGTAGGCGTGTTTCAAGCTTTGGCCGATCGCCTGGCGCATGCAGTTCATTTGCGTCTCGCCCGTCCAGTAGAACTCCGGCAGCGGGCGGCTGTTGCCGAAGGCATTGCCGGCGGCGTAGTCCGGCATCTTCAGCCAGTAGACGCCGCGCACGTATTCACGCCAGCCAATCAGTTGGCGGATAAAACCTTCGGCGGCATTCAGCCCGATGCTGCCCGACCAATAGGCCGCTTCCACATCGCTGCACAGCTGGCGCAGGTCCAGCAGGCCGATGTTCAGCGCCGCGCTGATACGGGCGTGAAACAGAAACGGCTCGTCGCTGGCCATGGCGTCCTGGTAGTCGCCGAAGCCCGCCAGGCCGTAATCCAGGAAGTAATCCCAGAGTGCCAGGGCATCGGCGTGGGTCACCGGGTAATCGAAAGTGTCGAGAGCGCCGTAGTGGCTGCTGAAGTGTTCAGCCACCAGCGCCAACACGTCCTGGGTGATCGAGTCCGAGCTGAAGCGCGCCGGGTAGGGCGCCTTGGTTCCCTTGGGCAGGGCCTTGCGGTTGTCTGCATCAAAGTTCCAGGCGCCGCCGACCGGCGTCCCGTCACCGTTGAGCAACAGCCGGCTCTTGCGGCGCATCTCCCGGTAGAAGAACTCCATGCGCAGCTGTTTTTTGCCGCTTGCCCAGGCAGCGAACTCGTCGCGGCTGCACAGGAATCGGCTGTCGGCGTGCCACTGGAGCGCTAAGCCGCAGTCTTTCAGGGATTGCTCCAGGCGCCAGTCGCCGCATTCGGTCAGGTGCACTTCACGCGCTTGCATCAGCGATTGCCAGCGCCTTAACTCGCCCGGTACCGAGCCGGTGTTTTGCGGGTCATCCAGGGTGACGTACTGCACCCGAATGCCGCGCTGCTGCAACGCCTGGGCAAAGTGGCGCATGGCGCTGAAGACCAGGACGATTTTCTGCGGGTGGTGGGGTACATGGCTGGCTTCCTCCATCACCTCGACCATCAAGACCGCGTCGCGCTGGCTATCCAGCCCCTTCAACGAGGCGAGGTCAAACGACAACTGGTCGCCCAGCACCAGGCACAGATTTCGAACTGGAGGGATCACCAGGGCACTTCCAGGGAAAACGGTGTGCGCAGTGGCTCGATAGGCCCTTCACGCCGGCCGCACATTTCATCATGGACGCACTGATGCACCAGGGTGCAGGGGAATGCCGGGACTGATTGCAACACGTCACGCAGGTGATTGACGGAGCGAAAGTGCATGGGCTTTGCGGCGGCGTCCAGCAGCGTGAACTGGCCGTGGTCCAGCCGGACGCGCGCCAGATAGAAACCGCCTTCCAGGGAGAGCAGTTCCATCTCACGTACCTTGCCGTCAGTGGCCAGTTTGGTCAGGGCATGCAGGTTCACGGTTCACTCCAATAGACGGATCATTGCGTTCTCCCTGTACGGGCGTGATACAGCGGACGCTATACCTGATACTTGTACACAAAATTAATTTTGTACAGGTATTTTGAGAAGCCTCCCGGCTGCTCCTGCTACTGACCTGCACATTTATGGCGCGCTCCCTGGGCCATTTGGTAGCAGCTTCCTGCGATGCACCGTTTGCGCATCGTGAAATGGCGCCCTCCAACTCCATCTGAATCAATCACTTAAACCTTTAACCGCCAATCTGGCACGCAAACTGCTTTTTTGCATTTGTGGATAATTGGATACAAAAATTCAAAAGGTGCCGCCCATGCAATTCGCTCCCGCTTACGTTGATCGCCAGCCGCTGACCGCCGAGGAGGAGGCCTACGCCTTTTTGCTGGACGCGATTTGCAGTGGTCGCTACCGCAAGGGCGACCGGTTGATCGCCGAAGACATCGCCAGCGAGATCGGCATGAGCCGCATGCCGGTGCGCGAAGCCTTTCGCCGCCTGGATGCCCAGGGCCTGGTGACCTTGCGGCCCAACCGGGGTGCCATCGTCAGTGGCCTGGATATCGACGAATTACACGAAGTCTTCGAGATGCGCAGCGCGCTCGAGGGCCTCGCGGTGCGCGTGGCGGTCGGGCGCATCGGCGAGCGCCAGTTGGCCGCGCTGGAGCGGCTGCTGGACGAGATGGACGACTACCGCGATGAAAGCGCCGAGTGGGTCAGCCGGCACCGCGCCTTTCACGAATACCTGTGCAGCCTCAGCGGCCGCCCGCGGCTGATGAAGCAGATCTCGGCGCTGTATTCCCTGGTAGAGGCGCCGATGCGGCTATGGCTGCAACACGGCGAGAAACCCCTGAGTGCCCGCCAGGAACACGCGGTGATCCTCGATGCGATCCGTGCCGGTGACGCCGACCGCGCCGAAGCCGTGGTGCGCGAACACATCGAAGGCACCGTGCCGGCGCTGATTCAGTTCCTGCAAACGGAAAAATAGAAGCGGGTTTCAACCCGCCCGTGTTTTGACTTTGAGTCCTGCCCCCGTTGTTCAACGAAGTGGAGTGTCTGGTCATGCATAAACGCCGCGCCTTGCTGGTCGCTGTCTCCCTGGGCCTTTGCACACAATGGGCCACTGCTGCGCCCCAGGTGCCGGAGCGCCTGCAAAAGGTCGACAAACTGGTGTATTGCTCAGGGATGGATTCACCGCCCCTGGTGTCCTTCGACGAAGCCCAGAAACCCCGGGGACTGACCGTCGACCTGGGCCTGGAAATCGCCAAGCGCCTGGGGAACAAGCAGGTGCAGTGGCGGGTGATTCCGTTCTCCGGGCTGGTACCGGCGCTGCTGGCCCAGCAGTGCGACATGATCGTCGACCAGCTGTTCGACAAGCCCGAGCGGCGGCAAGTGATCGACATCGTCAACTACATGTATTCCAGCCAGTCGGTGGTGGTGCCCAAGGGCAACCCCAAGGGCATCCAGGCGCTGGATGACCTGTCCGGGCACAAGGTGGCGGTGCTTAACGGCTCCACCATCAAGACCCTGCTCGACGCCCAGAACGACAGCCTGGCCAAGGCCGGCAAGCCACCGATGAAACTGGTGGTGTACAACACCGACACCGATGCCTTCCAGGCCCTGCGCATCAACCAGGTGGACGCCTATGGCACCACCGTGGAGACCGCCGGTTACTACGCCGCGATGGCCCCGGAGCTGTTCCAGGAAGGCGTGCCGGCGTTCAGCCGGATCCTCACAGGCTTGGGCATCCGCAAGGATGACCCGCAGCTCAGCGCCGCGGTGCAGCAAGTGGTGAGCGACATGCGCAGCGACGGCAGTTACGTCCAGTTGCTGAACAAGTGGCATGTCAGCAGCGACACACTCGACTGAGGCAAACCCGCGATGAACTTCAATTGGGATGTGTTCTGGCAGTACCTGCTGCAGCCCAGCGGGGTGTACCTCACCGGGCTCTGGCTGACCTGCCTGATCGCGGTGTCGGCGATGCTGCTGGGCTGTGCGTTGGGGCTGGCGGCGGCGTTGTTGCGGCTGTCGAAGAACCCGCTGCTGCACCTGCCGGTACGCTTTTATGTGTGGCTGATGCGCGGCACGCCGTTGCTGGTGCAGATCGTGTTTTTGTACACGGCGCTGGCGGCGGGCGGGATTTTCCGTTTCGAGGATATCGACCTGTTCGGCCTGGTCATTCCCGGGAATATCCAGGCGGCGATCATCGCTCTGGGCCTGAATGAAGGCGCCTATATGGCCGAGATCATCCGGGCGGGCATCGGCGCGGTGGACAAGGGCCAATACGAAGCCGGACGTTCCCTGGGCATGGGCTTCGCCAAGCTGATGCGCCGCATCGTACTGCCCCAGGCGTTCCGGGTGATCGTCCCGCCGCTGGGCAACGAGTTCAACGTGATGCTCAAGAACACCACCCTGGTGAGTGTGATCGGCGTGCAGGAGCTGTTGCTCAGTACCCAGATGGTCACCTCGGCCACCTTCCGGGTGTTCGAGTTGTACCTGGTGGTCGCCATCTACTTCCTGTTGCTGACCACGCTCTGGGGCTTTTTCCAGCGTTGGCTGGAGGCGCGTTTCGGCCAGTCGGATCGGCCCTCATCGCCGCCGCCGGCGTCCAGCCGGATGTTCGGTCGCAGCACCCTGAAATTGCTGAGGGGACGCTAACCATGGCGCACAAAAGTGAAGAGTTGATCATCGAGGCGCTGGATGTGCACAAGTCCTTCGGCCGGTTGCAGATCCTCAAGGGCATTTCCCTGCAAGTGCGCCGGGGCGAAGTGGTGGTGCTGATCGGCGCCTCGGGCTCCGGCAAGACCACCTTTATCCGCTGCATCAATCTGCTGGAAGACATCCAGGGCGGGCGCATCCGCGTCAACGGCCGGGCCATGGGCTATCGCGAACGCGCCGACGGCAGCATGGTGCGGGACTCGGAACGCAACATCGCCCGCCAGCGCCGGGACATCGGCATGGTGTTCCAGCGCTTCAACCTGTTCCCCCATATGACCGCCCTTGAGAACATCATCGAGGCACCGATCCAGGTGCTCGGGGTGCCGCGTGCCGCCGCGCTGGAGCAAGCCCGCGGCCTGCTGGAGCGTGTAGGCCTGGCAGACAAGGCCGACCACTATCCGTCGATGCTCTCGGGTGGGCAGCAGCAACGGGTGGCGATCGCCCGGGCGCTGGCCATGAAGCCCCAGGCCATGTTGTTCGACGAGCCCACCAGCGCCCTCGACCCGGAAACCGTGGGCGAAGTGCTGCAAGTGATGAAAGAGCTGGCCGAGGAGGGCATGACCATGGTGGTCGTGACCCACGAAATGGGCTTTGCCCGTGAAGTGGCCGACCGCGTGGTGGTGCTCGACCAGGGCGAACTCATCGAACAAGGGCCGCCGGAACAGATTTTCAGCCGTCCCAGCCATCCCCGTACCCGGGCCTTTCTCAGCCGTGTGCTATGACCCTCCCAAGGAAATTCACCATGCGCTTATCGAGCTTGTTCGCGGCCCTGTGCTGCGCCGCGATTGTCCCTATGACCCAGGCTGCCGACCCGGTGGTGAAGGTCTATAACTGGTCCGACTACATCGGGCCCGATACCTTGAAAAACTTCGAGAAAGACAGCGCCATCAAGGTCCAGTACGACATCTTCGACACCAACGAGATGCTCGAAGCCAAGCTGCTCTCCGGGCACTCGGGGTATGACGTGGTGGTGCCGTCCAGCCAGTTCCTGTCCAAGCAGATTCGCGCCGGGGCCTACCAGCCGCTGCAACGCTTCTTGCTGGATAACTGGAAGCACCTCGACCCGCGGCTGATGCAACGCCTGGAAGCCGCCGACCCCGGCAACCGCTACGCCGTGCCGTATATGTGGGGCACCGTGGGCATCGGCTACAACGAGGAAAAAGTCCGTGCGGTGCTGGGCAAGGATGCGCTGCTGGACTCCTGGTCGATGGTGTTCGAACCCGGCAACCTGGCCAAGCTCAAAAGCTGCGGTGTGGCGTTTCTCGATGCGCCGGTGAAGATCATTCCCCAGGTGATGCTCTACCTCGGCCTGGACCCCAACAGCGTCAAGCCCGACGACTACAAGCAAGCCTCGAAACGCCTGATGGAACTGCGGCCTTCGGTGACCTACTTCAACTCGTCGAAGTACACCGCCGACCTGGCCAACGGTGATATCTGCGTGGCCATCGGTTATTCCGGCGACGTGATGCAGGCCCGGAGCCGGGCCAAGGAAGCGGGCAAGAATATCGACATCCGCTACCTGATTCCCAAGGAAGGCGTGAACCTGTGGTTCGACATGCTGGCGATCCCCAAGGACGCCGGCAACGTGGCCAACGCCCACGCCCTGATCAACTACCTGCTGCGCCCCGACGTGATCGCGCCCATCAGCGACTACGTGGGCTACGCCAACCCCAACAAAGACGCCACTGCGCTGATGGACCCGAAAGTCAGCGGCAACCCGGGCATCTATCCCGGTGACGACGTGATCAGCCACACCTTCGTTTCCGCCGACCTGCCGGAAGCCATCCAGCGCCTGATGACCCGGGAATGGAACCGGGTCAAATCCGGCCAATGAATCCTTGTTTTGAAGAGCCTTTGCCATGTTGAAAATGTCTGCCCATGAATACCCTTATCCCTCCCAGCGCCAGAGCGTATTTGCCCGGCGCGGCATGGTCGCCGCCTCGCAGCCCCTGGCTGCCCAGGCCGGCATCGAGATCATGCAAAAGGGCGGCAATGCCATCGACGCCGCCATCGCCACCGCGGCGGCGCTGACCGTGGTAGAGCCCACCGGCTGCGGCCTGGGGGGCGATGCGTTTGCGCTGGTCTGGTGCAAGGGCCAGTTGCATGGCCTGAACGGCAACGGGCACGCGCCGGCGGCGGTGTCGATCGAGGCGGTCAAGGCCGCGGGCCATGCCCAGATGCCGCTGTATGGCTGGACCCCGGTGACGGTGCCGGGCTGCCCGTCGGCGTGGGCCGAGTTGTCGCAGCGCTTTGGCAAACTGCCGTTTGCCGAGTTGCTGCAACCGGCCATCAGCCTGGCGCGGGACGGCTTTCCGTTGTCGCCGGTGGTTGCCCATCAATGGCAGGTCGCTCTGGAGGAATTCACGCCCCACCGCGACCCGGTGCTGGAGGCGTGGTTCGACACCTTCCTGATCGACGGCCGAGCGCCACAGGCCGGCGAGCTTTTCCGCAACCCGGCCCAGGCCAGAACCCTTGAAGAACTGGCCGATACCCGCTGCGAAAGCCTGTACCGCGGCGCCCTGGCCGAGCGCCTGGATGCACATTCCCGGGCCACCGGCGGCTACCTGCGGGCCCGCGACCTCAGCGGCTACCGCGCACAGTGGGTGGAGCCGATCCATATCAATTATCGCGGCGTCGACGTCTGGGAAATCCCGCCGAGCGGGCAGGGCCTGGTGGCGCTGATGGCCCTGAAGATTCTCGAAGGCTTCAGCTTCGATCACCGTGACAGCCAGCAAACCTGGCACCGCCAACTGGAGGCGATGAAACTCGCCTACAGCGACGGCCTGCACTACATCACCGACCCGGCGCACATGCGCGTGGCGGTGGCCGACCTGCTCAGCGATGACTACAGCACCCGGCGTCGCAGCCAGATCGGCGAACAGGCCCAACCGCCCAAGCCCGGCGACCCCCACGCCAGCGGCACCGTGTACCTGGCCACCGCCGATGCGGAAGGCAACATGGTCTCGTTTATCCAGAGCAACTACCACGGCTTCGGCTCCGGCGTGGTGCTGCCCGACAGCGGCATCGCGCTGCAGAACCGTGGGCAGGAGTTCAGCCTTGATCCGACCCACGCCAACTGCCTGGCACCGGGTAAAAAGACCTTCCACACCATCATCCCCGGGTTCCTTACCCAGAATGGCCAGGCCCTCGGGCCATTCGGCGTGATGGGCGGCTACATGCAGCCCCAGGGCCATGTGCAAATGGTGATGAACCTGGTGGACTTCGGCCTCAACCCCCAGGCGGCCCTCGACGCACCGCGCTGGCAATGGCTGGGAGATATGAAGGTCGGCATCGAGCAGGGCGCGTCCCGGGACCTGGCCAACGCCCTGGCCCGGCGCGGGCATCAGGTGCAGATCGCCAGCGACCTGACGGACTACGGGCGCGGGCAGATCATCCTGCGGGACCCGGCCAGCGGTGTGCTGTGGGGAGGTACCGAGCCCCGGACGGATTCGCATATTGCGGTGTGGTAGGCGCACCCGATTTTCTGTAGGAGCTGGCTTGCCTGCGATGGCATCACCTCGGTGTATCTGAAAAACCGAGTTGTCTGCATCGCAGGCAAGCCAGCTCCTACAGTGGATGGCGTTCAGGCGCCTGACGAATGCCGGTCAGTAGCGAATCATCACCGACTTGAGCTCGGTGTAGTCCTCGATAAAGGCCCCGCCAAACTCACGGCCCACTCCCGAAGACTTGTTGCCGCCAAACGGCACCGCCGGGTCGAGCATCGTGTGCATGTTCACCCACACCGTGCCCGCGTTGATCGCCGGTACCATGCGCAGGGCCTTGCTCAAGTCGTTGGTCCAGAGGCTGGCGCTCAGGCCGTAAGGTGTGTTGTTCATCAGTTCCAGCAGCTCTTCCTCGGTGTCGTAGGGGAAGAACGTGGCGATCGGGCCGAAGGTTTCTTCGTTGAGCAGGGTGTCGTTGATAGTGTTGGCGAGAATCACGGTGGGCTCCACATAGCAGCCCGGGCGGTCGATCAGCTTGCCGCCGTGGACAATCGTGTTGTTCTCGGCGCGGGCCTTGGCAAAAAACCATTCGAGTTTCTGTTGGTGCTGGCGGTTGGTCACCGGGCCGAATTCAGTGCGCTCATCCAGGGGCGAGCCGATGTTCAGCTGGCTCAGGCGTTGCGCCAGCTTGTCCATGATCGGCTCGATCTGTGAGCGGTGGGCGAAGAAGCGTTCGGCCGCCGCGCAGATTTGGCCGGAGTGCAGGAAGCCGGCTTCGATGATGCCGTTGACGGCCTTGTCGAGGTCCATATCCCGCAGGAACCCGGCGGAATTCTTGCCCCCCAGTTCCAGGGTCGCCCGGGTCAACCCGGCGCCCATGGCGCTGCGGCCCACGGCGATGCCGGTGGGCACCGAGCCGGTAAACGAGACCTTGTCGGTGCCCGCGTGCTCCACCAGGCCTTTGCCCACGTGGCCGCCGCCGGTCAACACGTTCAGCACGCCCGCCGGCAGGCCGGCGTCGATGGCCAGTTCGGCGATGCGCAGGATGGTCAGCGGGGTGAACTCGCTGGGCTTGATGATGATGCTGCAACCGGTCACCAGCGCCGAGGCGAGTTTCCAGATGGCGATCATGGTCGAGAAATTCCACGGCACGATGCCCACCACCACGCCCACCGGTTCACGCAGGGTGAACGCGGTGTAGCGTTCGCCGGCAAAGGAGGGCAGCGACGGGGTGATGGTCTGGCCGCTGATCTTGGTGGCCCAGCCGGCGTAGTAGCGCAGGAAGTGCGCGGCCTGGTCCACTTCAAAGGCCCGGGAAATCTGGATGATCTTGCCCGACTGGCAGGTTTCGATCTGGGCCAGTTCTTCGCGGTGTTGCTCCAGCAGGTCGGCGAGTTTCAGCAGCACGTTGCCGCGTGTCGCCGGTGCGGCTTGGGACCATTGGCGGAAGCCGCGCCGGGCGGACTCCACCGCCGCGTCGATATCGGCAAGGTCGGCGTCAGCCACCTGGGCGATCACTTCGCCGGTGGCCGGGTTGATCACGTCCAGGGTCTGGCTGGAATGGCTTGGCACGTAGCCGCCGTCGATAAACAAGGCATGGTTTCGACGGAGGAAGGCGTGGACTTCAGGCAGCAGCGCAATATCGCTCATGGGATGTTCCTGCTCGCAAAAGCCCGAGGTTAACCAGCCTGGGCGAGCCGGGCTTGTCTGTGCCTGCCGAGCGATATGTCTGTGGCTGCCAGGCCTGTGGAAAGTGCAATCTTGGCTGTGGAAGGTGCATTTTCCGCGGGTGTTGCCCGCTCCATACTGGCCCCACATCCAGCGCCGTTCGTTGAGTTTGAACGCCAGCCGGACATCCAATAATAAGCAGGGCCGTCCATGAAAAAGCCAAACCCGCTCCTCGAAGACCTCAAGGCGATTCTGCCGACCATCGCTGCCAACGCCTTCCAGGCCGAGCAGGACCGCAAAGTCCCCGACGAGAACATTGCGCTGCTCAAGAGCATCGGCATGCACCGTGCCTTTCAACCCAAACCCTTTGGCGGCATGGAAATCTCCCTGCCGCAATTTGCCGACTGCATTGCCTTGCTGGCCGGCGCCTGTGCCAGCACCGCCTGGGCCATGAGCCTGTTGTGCACCCACAGCCATCAACTGGCGCTGTTTCCCGCCAAGCTGCAGCAGGAAGTCTGGGGCGATAACCCGAATGCCACCGCCAGCAGCAGCATCGCGCCGTTTGGCCGTACCGAGGAGGTTGAAGGCGGTGTGCTGTTCAGCGGTGAAATGGGCTGGAGCAGCGGTTGCGATCACGCCGAGTGGGCGATTGTCGGCTTCCGTCGCAAAAACGCCGAGGGCACCCAGGACTATTGCTTCGCGGTCCTGCCCCGCAGCGACTATCAGATTCGCGATGACTGGTTCGCTGCCGGCATGAAAGGCAGCGGCACCAAGACCCTGATCATCGACAACGTGCTGGTGCCCGAACACCGCATCCAGAAAGCCCGGGACATGATGGAAGGCAAGTCCGCCGGCTTTGGTTTGTACCCCGACAGCAAGATTTTCTACTCGCCGTACCGGCCGTATTTCGCCAGTGGTTTCTCCACCGTCAGCCTGGGCGTGGCCGAGCGCATGCTTGAGGTGTTCCGCGAAAAAACCAAGACCCGCGTGCGTGCCTACACCGGTGCGGCGGTGGGCGCCGCGACCCCGGCGTTGATGCGCCTGGCCGAGTCGACACACCAGGTGGCCGCTGCCCGGGCGTTCCTGGAAAAGACCTGGCAGGAACACGCCGAACACAGCGAACAGCACCGTTACCCGAGCCGCGAGACCCTGGCGTTCTGGCGCACCAACCAGGCGTACGCCACCAAGATGTGCATCCAGGCGGTGGACCGCTTGTTCGAGGCCGCCGGTGGCAATGCGTGGTTCGAGCACAACGAGATGCAGCGCCTGTTCCGCGATTCCCATATGACCGGCGCCCACGCCTACACCGACTACGACGTGTGCGCGCAGATTCTTGGCCGCGAGCTGATGGGGCTTGAGCCTGATCCGAGCATGATTTGACGCCGACCCGGCCATCACAACAATCAGGACTGCGCGTTGATGCAGTCCGGGAGTCTTGCATGTCTGATAACAGTTTCGACCCACGTGCCTTTCGCCGGGCCCTGGGCAACTTTGCCACTGGCGTCACCGTGGTCACTGCCGCTGACGCCAGCGGGCGCAAGGTGGGCGTTACCGCCAACAGCTTCAACTCGGTGTCCCTGGACCCGCCGCTGGTGTTGTGGAGCATCGACAAACGCTCCAACAGCCACGAGGTATTCGAGCAGGCCAGCCATTTTGCGGTCAACGTGCTGGCGGCCGACCAGATCCACCTGTCGAACAACTTTGCCCGGCCCAGGGATGATCGTTTTGCCGAAATCGAATTCGAACCGGGGGAGGGCGGCTCGCCGGTCTTCGCCGATTGCTCGGCGCGGTTTCACTGCGAGAAGTACCAGCAGGTGGATGGCGGCGATCACTGGATCATGATCGGCAAGGTGGTGGCGTTTGATGATTTTGGTCGTGCGCCGTTGCTTTATCACCAGGGGGCGTATGCGCGGATCGAAGAGCGGCAACCGTAGGGCGAACGCCTCTCTAGAGGACTGACGCCGCTTGAATGTGGGAGCTGGCTTGCCTGCGATGCAGACACCTCGGTACATCAGAGACACCGCGGTGATGCCATCGCAGGCAAGCCAGCTCCTACATTTGATCTTCATCAGCTCGTTGGATTTGCGCTAGAACGGCACGGCCACGGTGACTTGGCTATAGAGATTGGTGCCATTGCCACCCACCTGATTACCACCGTTGCTCTCATCCTTGTTCGGCTTGTACAAACCCAGCAGCGGCGTGACGATCAGGTGTTCGTTCACCGCCCACTCCGCGTACAGGTCCAGTTCGCGCCCATCGAGGTTGAGCATGCCGCCCTTGCTCAACGTCTTGTAGTCGAAGAACAGCGCGCCCAGGGTGACGCTGCCCAGCGGCTTGACCTTCAACGCCACGTGTTGCACCTCGGTGTTGGTATTGAACGGCCCCGAGTAATTGCCGGCCACTTCACCCTGCACCCAGGTGCCGTAGCCTCGGTTGAAGCCCGAGAACATCGCGTCCCAGTTCTTCGAGTAGCGGCTGTAGCGGTAGGTCAGGTCCGGTGACCAGGGCAGTGCGGCGAAGCTATAACCACCCTCGGTGTACCAGGCCTTCTCCGGGCCAGCGTCCTTGTCCTGCCAGGCGTATTCAAAGGAAAAGTGCGCGTTCTCGATCCCGGCATTGCCGGCGCCCCGCAGGCTGTAGATGTTCATGCCGGCGCGCTGTTTTTGCAGGTCATTGGCGTAACGGTCGTCAACGCTGATGCCATGGATATAGGTCAACCCCAGGGTGCCGGGCGCAGCGGTGTAGTCCAGGGTCCCGGCGGCCATTTCGGTGTTGGCCTGGGCGCGGTTGTCGGACTTGATCCACATCACGCTGCCATGCACGCCGTCCTTGCCACCCAGGCGTAGCACGGCAGTTTGATCGAAGGCATGGCGCGCGGCGATGTAGTAGGCGCCGCCACGGTTGAACTTGCCGTCGTCCACGCCTTTGCCGAGGTTGGGGCCGTCGTCGTTGATGATGAAACCGTCGCCGAGCATGATGACCTGGCGGCCGAACGACAGGTCCACACCATCCTTGCCCAATGCCGGAAACAGCTCCCCCGAGCGCCAGCCGGCGAAGGCTTCGTCGAACTTGGTGGTGCGCTCGCTGCCGGTGGTCACGCCGGACGCATCGCCGTCGCCCCAGGTACCGGAGCTGACCAGATTGGCGGTGCCATACACGCTGCCCAGGGCGCCGAAGCGCTGGTCGATGCTCAAGCCATACTTGATGAAACCTTCGCGCCAGGTTGAACCGCCGGTGGTGCCGTCGTAGTTCTTGCGGCTGTTGAACAGGCCGTACACCGCCAGGAAGTTGCCGGTGACGTGGGTGTCGTCATCGGCATACAGCTCGAAGGCCTGGGCCGATGACTCGATGAGTGTCAGGGCGATGCCCAGGCTGATGGCCCTGTACAGGTGACGGATTTGTTGTGTGTGTTGCATTGTTATAGTCCCCAGCAAGGTGAATTGAGGGAGCATTAAGGCGAGCGCCGCCGGGCCAAGTCTTTCCCCTGCGTGCCAGGCAATTGTCCCAGGCCGCCAGCGGCGGGGCGGTGGCAGGCAGCAACAAAACCGGCGGCAGCCAGGAGCAAGACGATCAGCCAGGGCGGGGCGCAGAGTGCCAATACTTCTAAAAATCCGCTTCTTGAGGATCCGCACCATGTCGATCAACGACCGGCTCACCGAACACCTGAAACGCGGCACGGTGGGCTTTCCCACGGCGCTGGCGAGCACCATCGGCCTGATCATGGCCAGCCCGGTGATCCTCACCGCGACCATGGGGTTTGGCATCGGCGGCAGCGCCTTCGCGGTGGCGATGCTGATCGCGGTGGTAATGATGCTGGCCCAGGCGACCACCTTCGCCGAAGCCGCCTCGATCCTGCCCACCACCGGTTCGGTCTACGACTACATCAACTGCGGCATGGGCCGGTTCTTCGCGATCACCGGCACCTTGTCGGCGTACCTGATCGTGCATGTGTTTGCCGGCACCGCCGAAACCATCCTGTCCGGGGTGATGGCGCTGGTGAACTTCGAGCACCTCAACACCCTGGCGGAATCCGCCGGCGGTTCGTGGCTGCTGGGAGTGGGTTTCGTGATCGTGTTCGGGGTGCTGAATGCGTTTGGTGTCAGTGCGTTCGGCCGGGCGGAGATCATCCTCACGTTCGGCATGTGGACCACCTTGATGGTGTTCGGCGTGCTGGGCCTGATCGCGGCCCCGGCGGTGCAACTGGACGGCTGGTTCGGTGAGTCCCTGGTGGGCACCGACCTGATCACCATCCTGTCGCTGGTGGGCATGGCGATGTTCATGTTCGTTGGCTGTGAATTCGTCACGCCGCTGGCGCCGGACCTGCGCAACTCGGCCAAGGTCATGCCCAGGGCGATGGTGCTGGGGCTGCTGGGCGTGGCCACGTGCATGTTCATCTACGGCGCCGCGATGAAGCGCCAGGTGGAAAACGTATTGATCGACGCGGCGGGCGGCGTGCACCTGCTGGACACGCCGATGGCCATCCCGAAATTCGCCGAGCAGGTGATGGGCAGCATCGGCCCGATGTGGCTGGGCATCGGCTTTCTGTTTGCCGGCGCTGCGACCATCAACACCCTGATGGCCGGCGTGCCCCGGATTCTGTATGGCATGGCGGTCGACGGCGCGTTGCCCAAGGTCTTCACCTACCTGCACCCGCGCTTCAAGACGCCGCTGCTGTGCATCCTGGTGGCGATGCTGATCCCGTGCCTGCACGCGCTGTACCTGGGGGGCAACACCGACAACATCATGCACCTGGTGCTGGCGGCGGTGTGTGCCTGGAGTTTTGCTTACCTGCTGGTGACGTTGTCGGTGGTGATTTTGCGGATTCGCCGGCCGGATCTGCCTCGCGCTTATCGTTCGCCGTTCTTCCCGCTGCCGCAGATTCTGTCGAGCATCGGCATCCTGCTGGGCATGTGGTTTATCACCCCGCCGGGCATGAACCCTGCCGACATCTACATTCCCTTTGGCGTGATGCTCGGGTGCACGGCGGCGTACGCGCTGTTCTGGACCCTGGTGGTGCAGAAGGTCAATCCATTCAAGCCTGCCTCGGTGGAAGAGGTGTTGGCCAAGGAGTTCGCCCATGAGCCGGGTCAGTCCCACAACGGGTATGTCAGCCATGCTGCAAAAACTGTCTGAGCTGTTCAGCGCCCGGCGTGCGCCTGCCGGGTATCGGCCCGGGGTTACGCTGGAGCACTTGCGACGTAACCTTGGCCTGGCCGGTTATGAGGTGTGCGGCCCTACCACGG
This sequence comes from Pseudomonas sp. Z18(2022), assembly GCF_036346535.1. NCBI lineage: Bacteria > Pseudomonadati > Pseudomonadota > Gammaproteobacteria > Pseudomonadales > Pseudomonadaceae > Pseudomonas > Pseudomonas sp. Z18(2022). The sequence goes on along the minus strand of NZ_JAOTOA010000001.1, from coordinate 4,418 downwards.
CCCGGGTTGCCCTGGGCGACCTCGGGTTGCAATTAGAGATCGTGGAGCGCACCGAATCCCAGCTGTTGATGCACCTGGTGATGACCGAATTCGTGCTGCGCATCCCTGCCTCGCAGCAGGGCACGGCGAGCTTCGAACTGCACCACACCGGGGCCGTTCGACGCACCGGAATCCGCTGTCGGCAGCGGTCGGGAGACAAGGCGCTATTAGGCGTTCTGCAAACTGAATTGCAGGAGGGCAGTGCATTGCATCGGGCCTTGATGCCGCTGGACTTCAAGCGTTTGCGCATCGACCTGGCGGATCAGCAGTGGTGCGTGCGGCTTGAGCATATGGGCGGCAGCGAGGTGGTCAACCGCATGCCGGCGTTCCGGCGCTATATCGCCTTGAGCAGCATCCAGCGCGCCTGGTTGCTGGACGCTCTGAGCGGTTTCCAGCGCGCATTACAGGCCCACTGATCGCGGGATTTGGCATCAATAGTGCAACCACCTTGGCAGACACGTACTTGTTGCGCGCATATAGATAACATGTTAACTATTGCCCGACAAAAACAAAAAGCCAAGGTGGAAACAACCATGAGCATGCAACAGATTGGGCAAGACGGGCTGGATCGCTGGACCCGGGATCTGCGCGCGGTTTGCGGTCACTTCGACACAGAACTGGCCTTCAACCGCTCGCTGTTCATCGGCAGCATCACCACCTTTTCCCGCGGCGGTTTGCCTTTGGCCAACCTGCGCACCAACGCCGGCCTGATCAAGCGCCCGAAAACCCGCGCCGACCACGATGACGACCAGAACTGCTTCCTCGTCAGCCAGCGCAGCGGCTACTGCCAGATCACCCAAAACGGCCAGAGCGTGCAACTTGCCCCCGGCGAATTACTGTTGATGGACTCGGTGGGCTCCATCGACATCACCCCGTTCGGGCTGATCGAACACGCGTCCCTGTCCTTGTCCCGCGTAGAGGTGTGCAAACAGCTTGGCAACCAGCCCAAGACCTTCGGCAAAATCTCCTCGAGCAAAGCCTGCGGGCGCATGTTGCACGTGCTGATGGACCAACTCTGCAAGGACGCGCTCAACGGCGAAGGCGCGGTGGGTGAGGGACAGGCGTTGCAGTCGGCGTTTGTCTCGCTGCTGGGCTCGGCGTTTGAGCAAGAGGATGATGAACGCGATGATTGTGGCGGGTTGCAGGGCAGCAATCTGCGCAGCTATGTGCAGAAAGTGATTGATGAATCGTTGACCCAGCCAGGGCTGAGCCCGGTGGGGTTGGCGAGTCGGTTGAACATCTCGGTGCGGCATTTGTATCGGTTGTTTGAGGAGCAGGATGACAGCGTGTGCCGGTACATCCAGCGAGCGCGGTTGAAGCGCAGTGCGGATGATTTGACCAACCCGTTTTTGCGCAGCGAGTCGATTACGTCGATTGCGTATAAGTGGGGGTTTACGGATTCGGCGCACTTTAGCCGGTCGTTCAAGAAGCAGTTTGAAGTGTCGCCGAAGGATTTTCGGGCTGGGCGGTTGCAGCAGGTGGGGTGAAATTTTAGGGGGGATGCGAGAGAGGAAGGGAGTGCTTTATGAAAGTCCCCCCCCTTTGCTGTTGTCCGCGTTAATGGCTTCTGACTATTTAATACTTTCCGTGGCTTCTGCCTGGTATCGGATCAAACACCCGAGTAAAACCCTCATAAATTGGCGCTGGTCGGAAATTTCGTCATCGAAGTATGTGTCAAATAGGTAGAAGACGGAGTCGAAAGTTTCGCCAGTGTTCAGGAAGTAATCGAGTGTGTCGATATACCATTGCCGTTCTTCATTGTCATATAGGATGTATTCAGGTTTGGTTAGCTCGTCAAATAACTCCGCAAGTTGTTTGTCGTCATTGACGTCTTTGGAGACTATTATCTCCTCCCGCTCGAGGTTCTTAGTGTTTTCGATGTTGTAGGTGAATAGTAAGCTTCTAATGATCGAAAGTTTGGGTTTTAATTTAATTTTTAAAAGTCCGTGTAAGCGGTTTAGGGGTCCTGATTTTTTAGCATAAATGATAAGTTTTCTTTGTTGTCATTAATGTTACATATCTTTTGTCTTTTCCGATAATTCCCCTGCCTCTGTTGAGTCGTGGGGTATGCCTATGTATAGTTTTCGGCGCATTTAGTCAGCGGTTTGAAGTGCCGCTGAAGAATTTTCTGGAAACGAGGTGGGAGCAGATAGTGTGTGGGCGGTACAGGGGACCATTTATTCTCTCAATCTTTCCTCCTTTTTCCGTTCTTTCAGTCAGTGCCGCGTCGAGCTTTCTTATGACATGCTCAAGCCACAGTTGCCCTGATGTCCACTCGTGGAGGTAGTGGTAGTAACAGTACTGTTCGCAGAACAGGTTTTGTTGAAGGTCTATCTCTGTATTTTGAACGGCTAGGAGTTCAATGATTTCCTGTCTTACTTGACATAATGTCTCGGGGGCTGATTCGTTTATAAAAGAGTCAATTACTTCATCTGCGGAGTCATGCTCGTAGACCCAGTCCTGGTTAAAATAGCCACCTAAAAATTGTTGCAATATAGTTAATGCAGGGCTCATTGTTTGGTCTTGTTCAGTTTTTACCAAGAGGACTAATTTCATAGGGTTGACTTAAGTAGGGTATCCCTCGTTTTTATTGTTGTCAAGATTGAAAGGCGGTTAAGCAGTGGTTTGGACGAGTGAGGTTGTCACTGTTTTTCTACCCCATAGGTTTGTCTGCAATGCCTTATGTAGGTGGTCTTTCAGTAAACTCAACTTGGTAGCGCACAAGGCACTGGAGCAAGGTTCTCATAAACTGTTTTCTGTCAATTATTTCGCCTTCAAAGTAAGTGTCGAAAAGATAGAATACGGAATCGAAGCTATCATTGGTTTTTAAGAAGTATTTGAGTGTGTCTATATGCCACTGCCTTTCATCGACTTTGTATGAAAAAAATACAGGCTTTGTAAGTTTGTCAAAAAGTTCAGAGAGTTCTCCGTCGTCATTGACGTTTTTTGAGACGATGAAGTCTTCTCTTTCTATGTCGTCCGAGTTTTCGATGCAATAGGTAAATAGCAGGTTTCTGGTGATTTGGAGGTCTGGTGAAAACTTCATTTAAAACTCCGTGTAAGCAGTGATGGGTTGTCCGTGCGGGTCTAGTATTACTCTTGCTTTTGTCTGTTTTCCATACTCGAAGCCGTCTTTTTTATATCCCTCACCAATAATTTTTTTCATGTCCATCGGTTTGCTGGATGTCGATATGTTAGTGAGTTTAAATATGAGTTGTGCGCGGTGAATTGCATTTAGTTGGTCTCTATGGCTAACAAAATGAGTCGCGGCGCTAGGAAGTCTTGGTTGCCCCCTATTCGAACCTCTAACGTATCTCTCAATGTCACCAGTAGTAGGGTTTCTAGCTGTCATTACACGTTCCAACTGGGAAGCTAGCGACGTCTGCGCCCCATGCTTTTCCAGAAAATGCGCTCCGGGTGTTGCTTGTTCAAGTTCATCAAGACGGCGGTATGCATTCGCCTCGCCAAGCTCATCAATTCGTGCGCGTCGTTCGGCCTGCGTCAGACGAGGTAAAGCAGGCTGGCCTTCGTTAACCGTAGTTTTTTCGGTCGGATCTCCAACCCCGACATCCGGTTTACAACCGTTCGCCCCCGGACAGGTATTCAACCCCAACGGATCCACCCACCCCGTCGGGTTGGGTACGTACTGGTATCCGTTCAGCCCACCCGCCAGTTTCACCGGATCAGGCGTCAGATAGCGACCAACGTCCGGATTGTAGTAGCGATGGCGGTTGTAGTGCAGCCCGCTTTCCGGGTCAAAGTATTGGCCCTGGAAGCGCAGTGGGTTGGTGATGGTATTGACGTCCAGCTTCGCGATTTGGCCGTAGGCGCGGTAGTGGGCGGACCAAACGATTTCGCCGTCGGGTGCTGTGAGTTCTTGTGGGGTACCGAGGTGGTCGAGTTGGTAGTGGAAGGGTTTTACGGCTTCCGGGCCGTAGCCTTGTAGCAGTGCTAACGGGCGGAAGCTGTTGGGTTCATAGATATAGCTTTGGTGATGATCAGCGCTGTGCTCGGCGATCAGCGTGTCGCCTTGCCAGAAAAACTCTGTCGTCTGGCCCTCGAGGGTTTTCGCTATGCGCCGACCGAATGGGTCGTAGCGGTAGCTGGCGTGGATGCCGTCGGGTTGGATGACACTGATCAGTCGATGCTGGCAGTCGTAGTGGTACTCGGTGACCAGTTGCTGGGCTCGGCCCCGACGTTCGCGCAGGAGGTTGCCGAAGGCGTCGTAGTCGTAATGACGGTCGCCTTGCATCAACAGGCGGTTGCCTTTGATCACACTCGGCCCTACGCGGTCTTGCATCAGCAGGTTGCCGGCCGGGTCGTGGACGAAGCGCTCCTGCAGGTCGTACGAATGGTCGGCGCGGGTCAGGCGGTCGAGT